>NZ_OESS01000001.1 GCF_900240285.1 Halobacillus sp. Marseille-P3879 | reverse complement strand
CATTCCACCAGCGTCACCCCCGAAGGGGATCAGCTGGTTTCCTGCGCTCGACTTGCATGTATTAGGCACGCCGCCAGCGTTCGTCCTGAGCCAGGATCAAACTCTCCATAAAAGTTGAGAATGACTTACTTGTGCACGGATGCACTGACTTCAACGTTGCAACAGGACGTTGCGAACTTCGTTGAAGATCCTTTAGCTCTGCACACCGAATGTGCTTGTTTTACTTCCTTCTATATTATAAAAAGAATTGACGTACTGGTTGGTTCGTTCAGTTTTCAAAGATCAAGTTCTGCCTTGCGACAGTAAATAAATTCTATCATAGTTCTTCAAAATAAGTCAATACTTTTGAAAGATTTTCTTTCGTTTCGATTGATTGATAGAAATCCGCTCTCAAATGAGCAACGTTTAATATCATAACTAATCTACAAGTAATTGTCAACAACAAAAATAAAACCGAGACTCAGGGCTCCTCATCTCGGTTTCTATTTCCTATTATATTATACTGCTTTTACGTAATAGATCAGTTTTCTTTCCTTCTTGCGAATTATCCGGGCAGCCAGCCTTGCCCCTCTCTTATCATCGGTCACCAGAAGTATATCTTTTGTACATTTAAAACGATCCTTTAAAGCTCTCTGCAAATAGCTTAAAGGTATATTCTCAGCACCGGGATACGGCGAGCGGTAAGCTGAGGTATAATCACGAATATCAATCACACAAAAATTATCACGAGATTCTGCGTGATTTGGAAATGGTTTTAACACAAATACATGAAACAGTCCTCTGAATATAGAAAAAGCCAGCACAACAATCACAAGTATACTAAATTCAAGCATCCTATTAACCCTCTCTTAAAATACAAGTTCGCCTTTCCAGTCCAGCATTCCACCCTCTAAATTATGAACCTTTTTGAACCCTTTTTCTTTTAAAAACTCTGAAGCATTCATACTCCTTCTTCCAGATCGGCACACCAAAACATATTCCTTATCCGGGTTTAAATTATCAACCTCTTCAGGAACATTCCCCAAAGGAATATGTTTGGCTGTCGGAATCATTCCTTGTGCAACTTCTTCATTTTCCCGAACATCAATTATTTCAATTTTTTTGTCTTCATCCAGTGCCTGCTGTAGTTGCTCTGGTGTCATAATATTTACTTCACTCATTAATAGGCCTCCTCATTTAAACTGAAATTTATTCTTATTTTATTAAATTGAATGAACTAGTCAAGAATTTAATTTATACAGTAAAAACTACCCCTTTAAAAAGGGATAGCTTTTAAAGTTAATTTGCTACAATATTCACCAATTTACCAGGTACAGCAATCACTTTGCGTACAGTTTTCCCTTCAAGCCACTCCTGCACGCTGCTATTTTCCAAAGCTGCTTTTTCAAGATCTTCCCTGGAAGCATCGGGACTTACCATCATTTTCGCCCGTACTTTCCCCATTACCTGAATAACAATTTCCACTTCCTCTTCAACAAGCTTTGCTTCATCATAAGCAGGCCACTGTTCATAAGCGATACTGCCGGTGTGGCCCAATAAACTCCATATTTCTTCAGCCAGATGTGGAGCTACAGGTGATAATAGCTTAACAAAGCCTTCTACATATTCCTTAGGTATTTCTTCAACCTTATAAGCATCATTTATAAACACCATCATCTGGGATATACCTGTATTAAAACGAAGGGCTTCAAAGTTATCGGTCACTTTTTGAACGGTTTCGTGATACGTTTTCTCTAAGGAAGCAGCCGTACTGTCTCCCTTAATTATTTCTGATAGTTCACCGTTTTCTGTAAACAATCTCCATACACGGTCAAGAAAGCGTCTTGCTCCATCTAAACCGTTGGTAGACCATGCAACTGAAGCTTCTAAAGGCCCCATAAACATTTCATATAGACGTAACGTGTCAGCCCCGTGAGTATATACAATATCATCCGGATTTACGACATTCCCCTTAGACTTACTCATCTTTTCATTGCCCTCGCCTAAGATCATTCCCTGATTAAACAATTTTTGGAATGGTTCTTTTGTAGGTACGACGCCGGCATCGTATAAAACTTTATGCCAGAAACGAGCATATAAAAGGTGAAGGACAGCATGTTCTGCTCCGCCAATATATACATCAACAGGAAGCCATTTCTTTAATTTTTCGTAATCAGCAAATGACTCATCATTTTGAGCATCAATATATCGAAGGAAATACCAGCAGCTTCCTGCCCATTGAGGCATCGTATTCGTTTCGCGGCGTCCCTTCATGCCCGTTTCAGGATCAACAACGTTTACCCAGTCCTCGATATTAGCGAGTGGAGATTCTCCTGTTCCTGAGGGCTTAATCTCGGTAGTTTTTGGGAGCTGGACTGGCAGTTCATCTTCGGGGACAGCTGTAATTGAACCGTCTTCCCAATGGATTACTGGTATTGGCTCGCCCCAGTACCGTTGGCGGCTGAACAACCAATCCCTTAAACGGTAGGTTGTTTTTCGCTCTCCTTTACGGTTAGATTCAAGCCACTGAATCGTTTTTTCGATTGCATCTTCTTTTCCCAGTCCGTTCAACATACCGGAATTAATATGCTTTCCGTCACCCGTGTATGCTTCTTCTTCAATGTCTCCCCCTTCAACGACTGCAATGATCGGAAGGTCGTACTTTGTGGCAAATTCATAGTCCCGTTCGTCATGGGCGGGCACAGCCATAATCGCACCGCTACCATAGCTCATCATTACATAATCCGCCACCCATATCGGAAGCTTGTTTCCATCAATGGGATTAATAGCATACCCCCCTGTGAACACCCCTGTTTTAGTTTTAGCTAAATCAGTTCTTTCGAGTTCACTTTTGTTTTGAGTTTCCTGGATATAGCGGTTAACCTCTTCTTTTTGTTCTTCCGTTACAATTTCACTGACAAGAGGATGCTCTGGTGCAAGAACAGCATAGGTAGCACCATACAAAGTGTCCGGACGGGTAGTAAACACCTCAAAAGAAGCGTCGTGGTGGGCGATATCAAAAGTAATCTCTGCTCCTTCTGATTTGCCAATCCAGTTTCTTTGCATATCTTTTATGCTTTCTGGCCAGTCCAGATCTTCCAAGTCTTCGAGAAGACGGTCTGCATATTCAGTAATTTTCAGCATCCATTGCTTCATAGGACGGCGTTCAACCGGGTGGCCGCCTCTTTCACTCTTGCCCTCTATTACTTCTTCATTTGCAAGTACAGTCCCTAGTGCGGGGCACCAGTTTACTGCCACTTCATCAATGTAAGCCAGCCCTTTTTCATAAAGTTTGAGGAAGATCCACTGCGTCCATTTATAGTAGTGAGGATCAGTAGTATTTATTTCACGATCCCAGTCATAGGAAAAGCCTAACTCTTGAATTTGTCTCTTGAAAGTTGCAATATTTTGTTTCGTAAATTCCTCAGGGTCATTCCCTGTATCAAGGGCATACTGTTCAGCAGGAAGACCAAAAGCATCCCACCCGATAGGATGGAGAACTTCATATCCCTGCATTCTCTTCATACGGGAAAGAATATCTGTAGCTGTATATCCTTCAGGATGTCCAACATGCAGCCCGGCTCCTGATGGGTATGGAAACATATCTAAGGCGTAGTACTTTTTCTTGTCTGTATTTGTATCCGTTTTAAAGGTTTTATTCTCTAACCAGTAATTCTGCCATTTCTTTTCAATAGTTTTGTGGTCGAATGCCATTTGTCTTCCTCCTAAATTAATCAACAAAGTAAACTATCTTTTCATTCCATTTAGATAAAATAAAAAAAGCCACTCATCCCTGAAAAAGGGACGAGAGACTTCTCCCGCGGTACCACCCAAATTAACGCTCTGCACGTTCACTTGCAATCGATATCGGTGATTAGGCCGGAAGATTACTCCTCTTCGACATCCAAGGTGAGTTCATAAATGCTCAAGAGCAGCTTACACCTACCGCTGCCTCTCTATAACTTGAGTAGATTTATTACTATTCCTTTTCAACGTCTTTACATATCTATTTTGTATACTATTGAAAGCATACGTCTTTGTCAAGTTGTCATGTTTATAATATCTACTATACTGGGTACAAAATAAATTGAAGGAGGCGATATTATTCATAAAAAAACGATCCGAAACCCCGGTTCTCCTGCCAAAAACAATTTAAAGCGTACAATTAATACCCCTAAACGAGTAGTACAAACAGACAAAAAAGGAAGAAGTAAAGAGTAGTTTTACTCGTTTATAAGAAAATCAGCCTTACTTTTTTGTCTGCTGAAGCTATAGCCAACTGTTTACCGTTAGAAAGATAATCCACACTGTAATTTCCTTTAGCTGGGAGTCCGTGCTGCTCTGTTTTCAAATCCTTTAATCTTAGCCTTAACAACTTGTAAGGCATGGCTATAGCTACTTCTTTTTCATCAGGAGAGACTGCGATCGAATAATACCCTTCCCCTCCTAAGCTATATGATTCGATTTTTTGGTGGTTCTCCATGTCCCAAATATTTAATGTACCATCATACCCTACTGACACTGCATGTGAATCTTCCCTAATGAACCTAAACCCCATTACTGCGGTTTCATGACCTTCAAATTCCTCTAAAATTTCGCCTGAAGGAATTAAATAACGTCGGAGCTTCGAACCTACACCACCTACAATCGCATGCAGATCCGTGCTTGCTGTTGTTAGAACACCGCTGTTTTGCTGGTCACTCTTCAATTTATGGACCAGCTCTCCATCCGGCCATTCTCTGATTCGTAACATCGATTGCTTATTACTCGTCAGCAAATAACGGTGATCGTAGGTGAAACGCAAATGACTGACGCCGGATTTTAAATCATGTATGGTCTTAAGAGGCTCAGAGGCTGAAATTTCATGGAGCAGAACAGTCCCGTCTGCTGAAGCAGAGACGAGTTTATTTCCACCTTCAATCCACTGCACACTATTTACACTAACCTTATGTCCTGAATATTCCTCCATTTTCTTCCCTTTCACAGCGTCCCATAAGTAAAGTTCTCCATTAAACCCAGCGGATAAAATCAAACTTTCCTCAGGGTGGTATTTCACTTTATTTACATGCGATGAATGAGCATCAATGGTATGTAACTCCATTCTATCCCTTCTTTCTATACAAAAAAAGTTTATTAGAACTATGGTTCATGCTAAAATAATGCAGTGTTTCTACGATTTTAAACAGAGGAGTTTAACGCAAATGAAATTAAAAAGAGTTTTGCAATATGCTCATGACTTAATGGAAGATACCCTTACAGAAGGGGATATAGCGATTGATGGAACATGTGGTAACGGGCACGACACCCTACACCTTTGTAAATTAGTCGGTTCAAGCGGTCATGTGTACGGATATGACATTCAAAAACAGGCTGTTAATAATACCATAGCCCGCCTGGAAGCTGACCTACTCTCTGAACGTGCAACGATATTCCAACAAAGCCATGATCAGATCGGTTCTACGATTCCACATAAAGATTTGTCCCGATTAAAAGCCGCGATCTTTAATTTAGGCTACCTTCCAGGAAGTGATAAATCTATTATCACTACACCTGAAGGGACACTGCGTTCAATTAATTCAATCCTACAGCACCTCCAACCCGGTGGATTAATTGTATTGGTGGTTTACCACGGTCATCCCGGAGGCAGAGAGGAAAAAGATGAGGTTCTCCAATTTGTAACCTCTCTTGAACAAAATAGTTACAGCGTCCTTCAATACGGGTTTATTAATCAAAAGAACTCTCCCCCATTCGTCCTGGCCATAGAAAAGAAATAGACTATGACTGTATACTCCTTAATCTGTTGTACATTTTCGAATTGTAGTAAAAAAAGGTAGCTTTTTTTCCACTTGCCCTGAGCAGTGCTTTTACAAAGCTCTTTGCATGACTTATCCTTTTAACTTTATGATCTGCTAAGTATAATCCGACCAGCCCTTCCCGGATCATCTCGTGAAAAGCTGCATGAGGCAGACTTTTCACAGAGAGGTTCGTTTGTTTCACAAAATAAACAAACCGATCCCTCATTAATTCTTCGTGTTCATAATAGGAACAAAAGTTCAAGTCTCCTTCCTCCTCATCTTCCTGCTGATCAATATAGTAGTCAAGCAGGATATGGAGGCCTTGCATATAAGGGAAGTAACTGCACATTACTTGTTCAGCCAACTCCTCTGTCATCTCTCCGCTTAGCGAGTAAGATACTAAACAAAAGATGCCGAGAGTGGAACCTGTACAAGCTGAGAACTCATACCATTCAAGATTCGGACATTCTTGCTGATAATGCTCAAACCACCCCTTCAGCCTCGGTATTCTTTCTTCCTCCTGCACATGCTTATGGACCTGAAGATCATTATAGAGATAACCCAGTTTACTAGTATAAGGCTGGGCAAATGAATAAGGTGAAGCATCACGCAATACTTCCTGACAGGTTAGAACAAGTGAGTGTAAATATCCTCCATCATTTTTATCTTCCCTGTAATAATAATAGTCTTTTAATTCATTCCCTGGGTTAAGTGCATCCGTCATTGAAGCATGCAGCATCCGAAAATCCTCAGGGTCCATTGAAGTACTGCGGTCGCACAAATTATCTAAGTAATCACTAATGGTTTGATAAGCTACAATAAACCGAACGGCTTCTCTCCAGTTTTCCCTGGCTAATAAAGAATATATTCCTCCACCTTCACAATGGAAGGTTTTATGCTGAATACTGGCCAGTGCCTGAGTTTTTAATTCTGTATTTGGAATGGTTTCAGCTTTTTTCCTCCATTGGTTAAGCTGCTTGTGCACGTAAGGGAAAATTTGTTTATAGACGCGCACCATTAATGGAAGCGCACGTTCAGGTACTTTCTCGCCCACATTAATCTCTCCTTTGTGTTTGATGCTTAGTCATCTGCTGTTGTACGAAGTTATACAAATACATATAAGGGAGCTGCCATTCTGCTTCATTAAATAGTTCATGGTAAAAACCCGGCCATTCTTTGTAATTTTTTTCATTTGTTTTCACTTCATGAAACCATTGGTAAGTCTTTAAACGATCGACAACCAGATCATCTCCGGACTGCATAACAAGTAAAGGTACATCAGGAAACTTATCCACGTTTTTAAACGCTTTTTTAATGGAGCGTTGAAATTCGTTATACCACCTTACCGATACTTTATCAATAATGAGGGGATCGTTATGATCCCTCTTAATTACCTGGGGATTTGTTGTTATGGATTCCGGCTGGAGCGTTGAATTCACACGAAAAGAAGGCCACACGAAATTCAACAACCTGGATAAGGCAGCCATAGGTTTACTTGCCCCATTCAAAATACCAAACGCCGGAGAGGATAAAATAACCCCATCCACTGTAACTCCCAACTTTTGAAGCGTTCGTACAACAATCAGACCCCCCATGCTGTGCCCTAGCAGGAAGACGGGCAAATCAGGATCCGCTGCCTTCACCCATTCTTTCACCTTATGTAAATAATCATCAAAAGAACGGATATGGCCTTTTAATCCTTCCGATTTTCCTTGGCCAGGGAGATCATGAATCACAACATGGAAGCCATCCCTCTGCAGCTTCTCTACTAAATAAGTGTAACGCCCGGAGTGTTCGAATGCTCCGTGGACAACTATAATCGTTGCTAACTTATCCTTAATCATCACTTTGTTCTCCCTGTCTATTTGTTATACTGAATTTATTATTAATTATAAGGGGGTTGACCATGATTTGCGAATATAAAGGCATCCAGCCTAAGATTGATGAAAGTGCCTATATTGCTGAAGACGCTGTTATCACTGGAGATGTTACCATTGGCGCATCATCGAGCATCTGGTTTAAAACAGTAATACGGGGAGACGTAGCTCCTGTATATATCGGCAGTGAAGTAAACATCCAGGATTTAAGTATGCTTCATCAAAGCCCGAACCAGCCATTAGTTATTGAGGACGGTGTCACAGTCGGGCATCAGGTGACGTTACATTCGTCACATATAAAGAAGAATGCGCTTATCGGGATGGGGTCCCTCATATTAGATGGAGCTGTCATAGGGGAACAAGCTTTTATCGGAGCCGGAAGTTTAGTTCCGCCCGGAAAAATAATTCCTCCACGAACCTTAGCTTTAGGGCGTCCCGCTAAAGTCATCCGGGAATTAACTGAAGATGATTACAAAGAACTTGATCGAATCAGAGCCACTTATGTGGAGAAAGGGCAAGTTTATAAAAACATAGAAAAAAATTAAAAGAAGTGGCGTATAGAACGGTGCTTCACAGCTTGTAGAGTTTTTCTACAAGCTTTTTTGTGAGATCGTTCGGGTAAATGCGACCTCCTCCTCGTGAATACCCCGCTGCAGAGTCTCATAACGCCTGCTATTTTTCCGCCGGAGTCTTGTGGTATTCGCCCGCCTTCCACCGAAAAAGACTATCCTATTCTAACTTACTTTGGATAGGTGAAGGGCAATATTCTGTGTTCTGGCAGGTACCCGTCATCAGTGCTTGTTGACGGACATTTACCTTTCGGTGTGCGCCAATACTTCAGCCCATGGAGTGCTTTCGAATCCGGGAAGTCTTTTCCCATACTAAAAACCCACTTTCCTTCATTTAAAAGTTCGTTCAAACGATCCAACTCTTTTTGGTTGAAACCACTCACCACCGGCTCCAGGAGTTCTTTCTTAAGAAAAAGAAATTCCTGGAAAAAAGCAAAAAATAAAACTGCCGAGATCTTTCTCGACAGCCTGAGAAACGCCGTTTGGAACGGCGCTTCCTCTTTATTGTGTTACTTTTCCTTTCAGTAGTTCTGCTTTATCTGTCTGTTCCCATGGAAAGATGACATCCGTACGGCCGAAGTGACCATAAGCAGCAGTCTGGCGGTAAATCGGGCGCCTCAGATCAAGCATCTTTATAATACCGGCTGGTCTTAAATCAAATAATTCCCGTACCGCCTTTACAAGGTTCTCTTCAGAAACCTTTCCTGTCCCAAAGGTATTTATAGAAATAGAGACAGGCTGGGCAACTCCTATAGCGTACGCCAACTGGACCTCGCAAGACTCAGCTAATTTGGCAGCGACGATATTTTTAGCCACATAACGGGCAGCATAAGCAGCTGAACGGTCTACCTTGGTAGCGTCCTTTCCGCTAAAAGCGCCCCCGCCATGACGGGCATATCCACCATAAGTATCAACAATAATCTTTCTTCCTGTTAACCCTGCATCTCCTTGAGGACCTCCGATAACAAAACGACCTGTAGGGTTAATAAAATATTTTGTCTGTTCGTCTATCAGATGACCTGGAACCACAGGATTAATCACTTGTTCTTTTAAATCCTTTTGAATTTGCTTTAACGTAGTTTCTTCAGCATGCTGAGTAGAAATAACAATCGTATCCACTCTAACTGGCTGGTCATTCTCATCGTACTCAATCGTAACCTGCGTTTTACCATCTGGGCGCAAGTAACTTAAAGTTCCGTCATTTCTTACATCAGAAAGGCGTTTTGCGATTTTATGTGCTAATGAAATAGGAAGAGGCATTAATTCTTGGGTTTCATTATTAGCGAATCCAAACATTAATCCCTGGTCCCCCGCTCCTATTGCTTCAATTTCGTCGTCGCTCATTTGACCTTCACGGGATTCTAGTGCTACATCTACCCCTCCGGCAATATCAGGTGATTGTTCATCAATAGCTGTAAGCACGGCACAAGTATCAGCATCAAACCCGTACTTCGCCCTGGTGTATCCTATTTCTTTGATCGTTTTTCGAACAATTGCAGGGATATCTACGTAAGTATTGGTACTTATTTCACCAGATACTAATACTAACCCAGTGGTAACTGTAGTTTCACACGCCACTCGTGCATTTGGATCATTTTTTAATATTTCATCTAAAATCGCGTCAGAAATCTGGTCACAAATTTTGTCAGGATGACCCTCTGTGACAGATTCTGACGTGAATAACCGGCGATTAGCAGGCATTCTTAAAAACTCCTCCTTCTGTCAATACAAAGATTCGACGGCACTCTTTCCAGTATTACTTTATAGAAGTTTATATTACGCTAGGAACTTCATATTTGTTTATCTATATTTCCAATTAAGGTTGTACATAAAGAAAAACCCTTCCTTCTTAAAGAGGAAAGGCATCCGTTCCTTTCGCTCTTATCGTCCAAGATCGTAAACACGACCTTGCTGCAGGTTAGCACCATGTCAAATAATTGACGGTTGCCGGGTTTCATTGGGCCTGTCCCTCCACCAGCTCTGGATAAGAGAGTATCCGTTCGGACTAATAGTATCGAAATACTGTAAGCATGTCAATCAATTTTCCCCTTTAAGAAATTGAACAAGAGCCGTTTTTACAGCGGTTCTTAAAGATCCTGTATCGATTTCGGGCAATCCATTTATAGACGGGAACACCAACCAATCCAGAACCCGGGATATACATAAATAATCCTGCAATAAATGTCAGAGGCGTTCTTATTAATACGTATCTCAGTGAATAAAAGCCTCTTAGTATCTTTCCATCAGGGGTGATCAAGTGAATCTCTTTAGACAAATTCTCCTCATTTAAATTCACGTCTTTCTCCCATTCAGTGCTTCCGGCATTCTGGATTGTTTCCCATTGAAAAAACTTAAAAAAGTCTAAAATTTGTATCCACTTTTTACTCTGCCGACACAAATAGCACCCGGCATCGTAGAGAATTATAGATTTGCTCACTATTTCACATCCCTTCAATAACATTATAGCTCATTATGTAATAAAATAAAATGAAAGCAATTTCAATTAATAGTATGGACTAAACAAACTAATGTGTTATACTTTATTTCAAAGTAGCACCAAATCTTTAAGTAAAGGCGGGTAGTCCCATATGAGCACCATTAATCAGATGTCTGATTTGACTCAACTATTAAATGAGCCTAATGTTCAACACCAATTATCAGTCCCACATCTTGTCGAGAGAATCCTTGCGCGCAATGAAGGCACTCTGACAAATAGTGGCGCTATTCAAGCGACAACAGGAGAATATACAGGCCGTTCTCCGCACGATAAATTCATCGTAAAAGACGATGAAGCTGCTGATACTGTAAACTGGGGTAAAGTAAATCAGTCGATTGATGAGCTTACGTTTGTAAAGCTTTATCATAAGGTGTTGGATTACTTAAAGAAGCAGGATGAACTTTTTGTATTCAACGGTTATGCCGGTGCAGATGAAAGATACCGCCTTCCTTTAAGAGTCATCAACGAATTTGCCTGGCACAACCTGTTTGCACGACAAATGTTCATCCGACCAGAACATGATGAATTAACTGACCATGATGCTGAATTTACAGTAATTTCCGCTCCTACATTTAAGGCTGACCCTGATACTGATGGTACAAATTCAGAAGCTTTCATTATGATTTCCTTTAAGCATAGAGTGGTGCTTATCGGAGGCACGGAATATGCGGGGGAGATTAAGAAATCTATTTTTTCTGTAATGAATTATATATTACCTAAACAAAATGTTCTTCCTATGCACTGCTCAGCAAATGTAGGGAAAGAAGGCGATGTCGCTCTCTTTTTTGGATTGTCAGGAACAGGCAAGACTACACTGTCAGCGGATGCAGATCGAAAACTGATCGGGGATGATGAACACGCGTGGTCAAACTACGGCATTTCAAACATTGAGGGTGGGTGTTATGCTAAATGCATCAATCTATCCTATGATAAAGAACCTCAAATTTTCGATGCTATTCATTTTGGAACAGTTTTAGAAAACGTCATTTTAAATGAAGGAACGAATCAGCCTGATTATGACGACACATCCTTAACTGAAAATACTAGAGCCGCCTATCCTCTAGATCATATTAAAAACACAGTGATTCCTAGTGTAGCAGGGCATCCAAATGCAATTGTATTTCTAACAGCTGATGCTACAGGGGTTCTTCCTCCTATCAGTAAGCTCTCTAAAGAGCAAGCGATGTATCATTTTTTAAGTGGTTATACGAGTAAGCTTGCAGGCACTGAACGGGGAGTAACTTCACCTCAAGCCACATTCTCAGCTTGTTTCGGTTCACCTTTTCTTCCGTTAGCCCCTTCTGTGTACGCTGAAATGCTCGGAGAAAAAATTGACCAATTTAATTCAGACGTCTACCTGGTAAACACGGGATGGACCGGCGGACCTTATGGGGAAGGTAAGCGTATGAAACTCTCTTATACGCGGGCCATGATCCACGCTGCTTTGGAAGGTGAGCTCAATTCTGCAGACACATATACAGACCCGGTATTCGGCTTAAACATCCCAGTCCATTGCCCTGGTGTACCTGATGATGTATTAATCCCTAAAAAAACGTGGAAAGATCCGGATGCCTATGATAAGAAAGCTAATGACCTGGCAAAGCAATTCCATGAGAACTTTAAACAATTTAAGCAAGCAAGCAATGATATTATAAAGGCGGGCCCAAATTACGGTAGAGCTTGATGATACTGTTTCCTCATTTCTTTAATATATACAAAACACCGTGCCTCTTCTGGCACGGTGTTTTAATGAGATTCTAAATGCTTCCTTTTAATTACTTTTAAACACTCTATTAACACTTCATCCTTCATCATAAAGCTGTAAAGCGGATTATTTTTTATAGATGCAGGTAATTCCTCAAGCAGAAAAGGGCCTTCTGTCTCATAATAATGAGGCTGTTCCATTAAGTATGAAATGTTGGCGAAATATACGTTTTTAATGATTGTTCCACCCTTGCCCGCCACATAATACTGGCCAATATAATACAGACGCTTAACCTCCGCACCCGTTTCTTCCCGCACTTCCCTTACAGCCGCTTCGTCAGCTGATTCTCCTTCTTCTACTTTCCCTCCAGGAAACTCAAGACCTCTGTCCTTATGTTTAGTTAACAGCCATTGATCATCGTACCGGCAAATAACCCAGACATGCTTAGGTGCAGTTGAAAAAGGGTGATCCTCAAAAGAGAGCTTCACTTGATTTCTATAATAATCGTAAAAAGTTTTCATGTTAAATCAACTGCCTTTAATTAACGAGATATGTACTTCTGCATTAAATCGTATCATAAGCTTACAAGATTAAAAACAATAGTGATTATTACACTTATGTTACACAAATGTTGAATTTCTGAAACTTTCTCTTAATCCAATCGTATGTATAGAGAGTAGAATAAAAGGGGGACCATGATGAAATTAAAACTAATTCCCTTTGCCATACTGAGCCTGCTTTTTATTACTGCCTGCTCAAGTGCCGAGGGAGAAAAAGCGAAAGACGTATTCGAGAAATCAGCAGCAGCGTCTGAAGAGCTCGAGAGCTTCTCTATGGATATGGAAATGACCCAGAATATGGATGTTAATTCCAGTAACTCAGAAGAAGCTGTTCCGGAAGGCGTACCTTTAAAAACGAAAATGGATTCAGACATGCAGATGGATCCAGTTGCCTTTTATCAAACGATAGAATTTATGGGGCAGTCCATGGAACAGTACTATACGGAAGAGGGCATGTATATGTCGATGCCCGGAGAAGATGGGTGGTTTAAAGCACCTGAAGATCTTGTGGATCAGCTTAATCAGATAAGCTCTGAAGAGCAGTCTCCAGGAAATCAGCTTGAAAACCTTGAAGGTTATGTCGACGAAATCAACCTAGGAGAAGATGATAACTCTTATATTTTATCTTTTAGTTCAGAAGGCGAAAACGTTCAGTCTCTCATCGAAGATTCGTTGGAAGAAACATTTCCTGATGGCACAATGCCTGAAGATGCGATGGAGGACTTAACAGTAGAGAAAGTCGATTACTCCTTTGAAGTAGACAAAGAAAGTTACTACCCTAGAAAGCTTGATGCTGAATTGGATTTCACAATCGAAATGGATGGCGAGAAAACCTCCATAAACCAGGTGATAAGCGGAAACTATAGCAACTTTAATAAAGTCGAAGATATTCAAATTCCCGATGATGTTAAAGAAAACGCTGAGGAATTACCTGATATGGGACAATTAAATTAATCCATTTTTCAGCCGCTTCAGTCTTGAAGCGGCTTATTACTGTCTAAATCTTCAAGGACACCCATTGATGAAATGTGCTGCTTCGTCTGCTCATCACCAAGCTCGTAAATTTTCCGAAAAGCAGATTTCATTCCTTCATCAAACTCATCATTTGACTGATCTCTATGGTAAGGATCAAATGGAACGTGAGCCCTAAAGAATGCCCGCGTGTCTGAATTATACATTTCATCAAACATTTCCCTTAACAATAACAAATCCTCTCCATCGGCATAAATTACGAAATCATCGTTGTTGCCATCATGATTAATCGAAATTTCTCTGGTACCTATATTTACAAAATACGGTTTCTTATCCATACACAAAAAGCCTCCTTTATGTACTTAGGTTGAACAAAAAGACGGCTTTTATTACAGAAATGGCTACTGATCTGCCAAATGAGGGCATGTCTTACAAAAATTACTGTCCTGATATAGCTTATAGGATAAACAGCAGCATTTTCTTTTCCTTGCGCCGCTGCTCAGTAGGGGCTGGTATAAGAAATAACTAAATGGATTCCTCTTCATGCCGAACACCTCTCCCGGCAGACGCTCTACTATAAAATAGAGATCCTCCTTAAGGTTTCTAACATCAGCTTCGTCATACCATAAACTTAATTCTTTTTCATAAAACCGAAACATATATAGTGCAATATTTTCCCACATAACGTCCATAGATAGTCTGGTTAATTGATTGATGTGTAAAAATAATGGACGGATATGAAATGAAAAGAGGTTTGTAAGTTCCTTAAGCATCCAATCCATCCGCTCTCCTTCAGCTGGTTGACTGACTTCCTGCGAAAGGAGCCTAATTTTAGGAAACCATTTCTTTTCTTCAGTCGTACGTATTAACTCTATGTTTTCCAAATTCATATTGGGCATTTTGTTAAACAAGGTCATGGAAGCTAATGGAACCGAAGCGATGTAATAGCTATATCTTTTTGAAAGAATAGATGCTGACGTTAATAGAAATTCAGACTGCATATAAACGTGTATAAAGTCGATTGTTTCCTGAACTCCTGATTTAGTACATAGCGTTGTTCCTTCTGTGATTCCATATTTCTCGTCTTCTTCCTCAATAAAATACCTAAAATGCTTATGAAGAAAATATTCTTCTTCCCTGCTTAAGGAATTCAAACAACTTCACCTCTTCTATATATGATGAGCCCAGCTTCTTTTCGAAAGCCGAGCCAATCTCTCCTCATCTACACTAAAACCTATTCCTGGATCTGAGGGGATTTCTACTTGTCCATCATTTACTTCTACATATGGCTGTATAATATCTTCTTCCAAATAACGCGTAGAGTGTGATAGGTCTCCAGGTATTGTGAAATTACTTAAAGACGCAAGGGCCAGGTTATGTGCTTTAGATACTCCGGTCTCCACCATTCCACCGCACCATACAGGGATATTATATGCCTGACAATAGTCATGAATGCGGACAGCTTCTGTCAAACCCCCGACTCTGCTTATTTTTATATTTACTACCCGGCAGCTTTCCATAGAAACGGCCTGGACAACATCTTGAAAACTGTTAATGGTTTCATCCAGACACAGAGGTGTATTTACCATTTGCTGAAGCTGCTGATGCATATAATAATCCCCCGCCCTAAAAGGCTGTTCAATCATTTGAAGATTATATTGATCAAGGCGCTTCAGTACATCAAGATCATCAAAGGTATACATTCCATTTGCGTCAATCATAAGAGGAATATCAGGGTAAGCTTCCCTTACGGACGAAATAATTTCTTCTTCTCTGCCCTTCTCAACTTTCAACTTAAATCGTTCATACCCTTTATCAAGTAAATGATCGACCTCTGAGACTAAGTTGCTCGATAAGCTTAACACAGCTCCCGCTTTAACAATCCTGCGGGTACCCCCAATCATAGCTGCTAGAGTACGATTATGCTGCCTGGCATACAAATCCCATAAAGCTCCCTCTATACCTGACTTAGCCATTTGATGCCCCTTTATGAAAGAGGATGCTTCTTCAAAATCAGATGGATGGGTTATAGAAGCATATTGAATAGATGGAAGACAAATGTCTTTAAGAATATGCCAAGCCGTCCCCAGCGTTTCAGGGGTATAGAAGGGAGTAGAAAAAACGGGTACTTCTCCATACCCTGTCATCCCCTCCTTATCCTCCACAGCAACGATAATGACAGACCTTTCCCTCAGCTCTCCTAAATGAGTGCTAAAGGGATTCCTTAAAGGAATGGTAACCTCATTTAATGTTATTTTATTTATATTCATCAATATCTTCCTTCTGAATGGCAGCCTGAAGGTTTCTTCTTACCATTTTATTCGCAGCGTTCCTTGGAATTTCTTTAATAAAATAAACTGAGCGAGGCAGTTTGTAGCCAGCCAGTTTGTCTTTACAATAAGCATGAATATCTTCTTCTGTCACTTTATGATTATGATTTCTTACAATAAAAGCAGCAGGCACTTCTCCCCATTCAGGGTGGTCCACACCAGTTACAGCTGCTTCCTGCACTCCTTCTATTTCAAGAAGAGTACTTTCAATTTCAGCCGGATAAATATTTTCACCACCTGAAATAATCATATCGGTCACGCGATCCACAACATATAAATATCCTTCTTCATCTAAATAGCCTAAGTCTCCTGTTGAGAAATATTCTTCACGGTGCGGAGCATGATTATAATATCCGCTCGATACCATTGGACCTTTTACTTGAATTTCACCTATTTCATAAGGAGAGCAGATCTTGTCCTGTGATAAAATTTTTAATGAGGCCGGGGAAAGGGCCTTTCCGGCCGAACCTAGCTTACGAACAGCATCTATTGGCCGTAATGTAGAAATTTGTGAACTCGTTTCTGTCATTCCGTAAGTTTGAAAAACAGGAACATTGGCTTGAGAGGCTTTGCGAAGAAGGGATTCAGGCACAGGGCCGCCGCCGAGCAACGCCCCCCTAAAAGTACCAGGGACTTCTTTCTGTCGTTGATCCATTAATCTCTGGAGCATTACGGTAACCAGTGAAACTAGAGACACTTTACGCTCAGTAATTTGATGATTAACAGCCTCAGCACTAAATTTCTCCATTAATACGACCGGCATCCCGTAAATGACATTTTTCATTAAAATCGAAAAACCGCCGACATGGAACAGCGGTAAACACACCAACCATTTATCGTTCTCTCTCAAACCAAGATTTAACGCGGAGGCAACCGCACTAAACCAATGATTCCCGTAAGTGTGAATCACAGCTTTGGGTTTGCCGGTGGTGCCAGAAGTATACATCATTGTAAATGGCTTACTTAAATCAAGACTTTCAACGAGATCCTCTGTTTTCTCTTTTTTCGGTATGCTTTCCAACGATATTAACGGGATTTCAGCTTCACCTTTTGAGATTGATTGCTCACCTAATTCTATAAATTGGTTATCTGCAACTAGAAGCGCGGCGTCTGAATCATTTATTTGATAGGCAAGCTCATTAGGCGATAATCTTGTGTTCAAACAAATCACAACCGCTCCCAAATAACTTACAGCGTGAATAAGCACAACATAATGAAGGTGATTCCCCGCTAAGAAAGCGATATGCTGTCCTTTATAAACACCCTTACTTTTTAGACCGGCAGCTATCCGTCGACTTTGTGTTCTTAATTCTGCAAAGGTTAACGATAGACCATTTTCTGTCTCTATAGCAATTGCATCCGGTTGTATTTCAAATTGTTTCTCCAGCCAGTGAGGAATCTCTGTCATCACTCATCCTTCTTTCTTTATAATATTTTTCAAAGAAAGGGCTCTCCCGTCCTGGGAAAGCCCTAATTTAAGAAATATTATGGGAAACGAGGAAACTGTTTAAAGTCAGGCTTTCGTTTTTCCTTGAATGAGTCGCGGCCTTCCTTCGCTTCTTCCGTGGTGTAGTAGAGCAATGTCGCGTCCCCGCCCATTTGCTGCAACCCAGCTAAGCCATCCGTATCTGCATTAAAGGAAGCTTTAAGGAAGCGAAGAGCTGTAGGTGATTTCTCAAGCATTTCTCTTCCCCACTGAACCACTTCATCTTCCAACTGATCAAGCGGCACTACTGTGTTAACGAGCCCCATGTCAAGAGCTTCTTTTGCACTGTATTGACGGCAGAGATACCAAATTTCACGAGCTTTCTTGTGACCGACTATACGGGCCAGCAATCCTGCACCATAGCCTGCATCAAAGCTGCCTACCTTAGGACCAGTCTGGCCAAACACAGCATTGTCTGCGGCAATCGTTAAATCGCAAACGATATGTAGGACATGTCCTCCACCAATTGCATAACCGGACACCTCAGCTACTACCGGTTTCGGAATAACACGAATCAAACGCTGCAGATCAAGAACATTCAAACGAGGAATATGATCGTCTCCTACATAACCTCCGTGTCCTCGAACACTCTGATCTCCTCCTGAACAGAAGGCATCATCTCCCACTCCTGCTAACACAATGACTCCAATATTAGAATCATCACGTGCGTAGGCAAAAGCATCAATCAATTCCTGCACAGTCTTTGGACGAAAAGCATTCCTCACCTGGGGACGATTGATCGAAATTCTAGCAATACCTTCATAAGTTTCATATAAAATATCTTCATACTCTCGTTCTGAAATCCAATTATAACTCACAAATAAGCCTCCTTGATCAAAAAATTAACGGCATTATCCCGTTTTCCATCACTCATTATAGCATGAATTCTTCCACAATTTTAGCGAAAGCTTTCGGGTCCTCGACATGAACCGCGTGACCAGCCCCTTTTACCGTAAATAATTCACTCCCAGGCAGAAGGTTATTCATTCTTTGATTTAGTTTTACAAACTTTTCATCCTTTTCCCCGGTAACCAGCAATATTCGTTTATTTAAGTCAGGAAGCTGAGGCCACCATGAAGGCTGTGTACCTGTTCCCATCCCTTCAAGAGATTGAGCCAGCCCCCGGGCTGTATGGCTTAACCGCTCTTCCCGCAGCTGCTGACTAACGCACTCAGGCAGCTTGCGTTGGGTGGAAAACAAAGGAATGTCCTCCCAGTATTGAACAAAGGCATTCAATCCTTGCTCCAGCAATTTATCTATGAGGGATTGGTCCTTAGACTGTCGTGCTAACTGCTCTTCTAACGTTTCTAATCCAGGTGAGGCACTTTCAAGTATTAATAAATTCACATATTGAGGGTAAAGCATGGCAAATGAAAGAGCTGAACGTCCCCCCATTGAATAACCGAGTAAATGAACGGATTTGTAAGTGAAATGCTCAATTATCTGTTTTAAGTCCCCTGTAAAATCTTCCATACTAACCGGCCCGATTTCCCCCGTATTACCGTGGCCGGGCATATCAATTGAAATCACCCGAAATTTAGAAGACAGGGAAGGCTTTATTTTATCAAAAGAGTGACAACTCCCTGTAAAACCATGTAATAAAAAGAGAGGAGGTCCTGTTCCCTCTTCTTCGACCCAATATTTACGATTTGCCGTCGCGACATACATGGTCTTAACTCCCCCACTTTTCAACTAAGTCATTAACTTGATTCCATTTTTCACGGTGAAAAGCCACTTGATTATTGCGATCGGTTATAACTTCAACTACTGACAGCCCTTCTTCTTCATAGCTTAATGATAAAGCTTCCTTATAAGCACTCCAGTCCTTTACTGCTCTATGAGTCCCTCCATACATGGATACCGCTTTTTGAAAGTCGAGCCCTGTAGGTGTCCCAAATAACTCTTCAAAATGATGGCTTTGCGAGGCCTGTGGAAGATAAGAAAAGATCCCCCCGCCGTCATTATTTATAACGATGATCGTAATGTTTATCTTGTTTTGCTTGGCGATTAATAACCCATTTAAATCATGGAAAAAAGATAAATCACCAAGAATCAATGTCGTTTTCCTTCCACTCGCTGCAGTGCCTAAGGCGGTAGAGACAACTCCATCAATTCCATTTGCCCCGCGGTTGGCCATCGTTGTAATATTCTTAGGTGAAGCTGTAAAGAAACTGTCTACTTCACGAATAGGCATACTGTTGCCAGCAAATAAAACGGACTTTTCAGGAATCGCTTCACTTAAGAATACAACCGCATGACCTTCATTTAATGTGTCATCAGGACTTGAAAGCATAATTTTTTTTGCTTCAGTATTCAATCCACGCCATTTATCAAGCCAATGTGAATTCTTACCGTCTTCCCCGAGTTCCCCGGTCAACTGCCGGCAGAAGTCAACTGGATCTGCATAAATAAAAGCAGTTGGAACCCCTGAGGGCTCTCGATAACTAGAAAATTCATCAATGACAAAATGCTCTATATCACTGCCGTGCATTTGAATCCATTGAAGGTACGCTTTAGATACAGGCATTGCGCCAAACCTAATGATGAAATCAGGCTTGTTTAATTCTTTAAAAGTATCTGACCTTAAAAGGGCATCATAACTCTCAATTACATTTCTTTTGTCGTGACCGCCTGATCGAAGCTGTGATAAGGGATCTGCCAGCACAGGCAAACCTGCCTTGGAGGCAAGTTTCGCGATCAAATCCGGAAGCTGCTGGTTCGCCTGGGGCCCACAAACGATCAAACCCTTTTGGCCACTCCATAATAATTCTTTAAAGATGGCAGACTGTTCCTTCGTTAAGCTTGCATTCCCCTGAATATAATGAGGAACCGGCCGTGTATGATTTCTCCATATGCCCGGTATCGAGAAATCAGGAACTAGAGGTTCTCTTAAAGGGATATTCAAATGTACAGGACCCGGATGTCCTGAAGCACTTTCACTTATAGCACGTAAGGCTTGCTTTCTTACATATGGAACCAGCCGGTCCTCAGGCAACGCTAAATCATGAAACCATTTAACATAGCCGCCGAACATATGATTTTGTTCAATCGCCTGAGGTGCACCTACATCTCTTAATTCATGAGGTCGATCAGCTGTCAATACAAGTAAAGGAACCCTGCTATAGTATGCTTCTACTATGGCAGGGTAATAATTAGCAGCTGCTGTACCTGAAGTACAAACTAACGCTACAGGTTTCTGCTGTTCTTTTGCTATACCTAATGCAAAAAATGCGGCCGAACGTTCATCAAGGTTAATCCAGTACTTAAATTCACCATGTTCACGAAAAGTTAAGGCCAGAGGAGTGGAACGGGAGCCGGGAGAAATGACAACGTCTTGAACTCCTGAATAGCTTAATTGATCGACAAAGTTTGTCATATATTTAGTCAGTGCAGCTGTATGTTCCATTAGTATCCTCCTAAAACTGAAAGCATCGGTTTTAATTTAACCCCTGTTTCCTCGAATTCTGCTTCAGGATCGGAATCCTCAACTACACCGCAGCCAGCAAACAATGAGGCTTCATTTTTCTGAATTAATGCTGAACGAATAGCTACAGCAAACTCTCCGTTGTTTTTTCCATCAAACCATCCTAAAGGCCCTGCATACCATCCACGATTTAACTGTTCATTCTTTCGTATATAGTCCACTGATTTTTGCTGAGGTAAGCCGCCAATGGCAGGTGTAGGGTGAAGCCTTGCCACTACGTCTAAGAGTGTGTAACCCTTCTCCAGAGTAGCTGTAACGGGTGTATATAAGTGTTGTAAGTTCCTAAGCGGATAAACCACCGGCTCATCAGGAATTTCAACATTAAAACAACACGCTTCCACAGCTTCACGAATCATTTGAACAACAAACTCGTGCTCCTGGCGATTCTTAGGATCATTCAGCAAGGCGTCTCCAAGCTGCCGGTCCTGCTCTGGGTAATGACCCCGCTGTACTGTACCGGCTAAACAAGTAGACACAAGTTTCTGGTTATCCACTTTGGCTAATCTTTCAGGAGTGGCTCCGACAAAATAATCCCCACCGCTTTCTATAGCAAAAACGTAACTGTTCATTTGAGTTTCACAAAGCTTTTGAATAACTGCTGCCAGCTCGACATCCTGCCTGAATTTGACTCTGACTTCTCTGGCTAACACAACTTTTTCAAGTGCTTTATCTTTGATGTCTTCAGTGGCGTCTTCCACTGTTTTTTTCCAATCAACGGATCGAAGGTCTTCTCTATTTACCCTGATCGGCAAGTTTAACTCTTCTCTTTCACCAAATAATAATTGCTCATGGTCGTTAAGAATCTGATGAACGATTTGCTGCTTGTGATCTTCTTTGAAGATTAGAATATTGGTTGTCAGGAAAGATTGACTTCCTTTATTTGTTAACAAATACATAGGGATTGTCATTTGACTGTCAGGAAAGTTTTCCCATGGGCTGTCGTTTGATTGTTCTGTATCAAAACTAAAGCCACCAATGGTAACAAGACCTGTCCCTTTCTCGTGAAGAATATCATACACACTCGCCTTCTTCTGTAATTCATTCCAGACCGCTTCAATTTCATTAAACCGGTAAGAACTTGAAGACAGAATTTTCTTGGTAGATCCAACCCCGGCTAAGGTGAATTTTTCGTCAGCACTCTGCCAGAACAACCGATGCTTGTCCACATTTCTCGCTCGATCCAAAAAAGCAATGCTGTCTGTATATTCTATTTGGTTAACAATACTGATAAATTGTGGCTCTTCACTTAAAGAAGCCTGGTTTATAGCTTCCTCGATGATCTCTTCGATCTGAGGTATTTTTGTATGAAGCATGAAAATTCCTCCCATCCCAAACAGGGACGCTGCATTTAATCGGTCCTATCAAAGATTAAACAGACCCTCTTCTATTTTATTCTCTTTCTGTCTCGGACTCAAGAAATCCTCACTTTTTCAAGCATATTCTTACAACGATTGACACTTGGGTACCGTTTCCCTAAACTTAAATTGATATTACTTAATCTAAGGGAGATGACCTCCATGAGCACGGTATCTAATCAAGATCTGAAAGCTTCCTTAAATGAGCGAGAAGGATTTCAAGTCTGGTGGCGATTATTACGTCCCCATACCCTGACCGCTGCATTCGTTCCTGTTTTTATTGGTTCAATGCTTGCTGCTTTAGAAGGATCGCTTAATTTTGGTTTGTTTTCAGCCATGCTGCTGGCTTCAATTTTAATTCAAGCGGCGACGAATATGTTCAACGAGTACTTCGATTACGTACGCGGCCTTGACAATGACCAATCTGTCGGGATTGGGGGGGCAATTGTACGAGACGGGATCAGCCCTGGTACCGTTAAGGGCTTAGCTTATACTTTCCTCGGCTTATCTACTCTCTTAGGGATTTATATTTGCGCCTCGTCCAGCTGGTGGATCGCATTAATTGGTATTATTTGTATGTTGTTTGGCTATCTCTACACCGGCGGTCCTTATCCCATAGCTTACACCCCATTCGGTGAACTTACTGCTGGAATTTTTATGGGAACCGTTATAATCGGCATCAGTTATTATATTCAAACTTTAACCTTACATGCCCACGTTATAATTATCTCCATCCCCGTAGCTGTATTTATTGGCCTGATTTTATTAGCAAACAATATAAGAGACAGGGTTGGCGATGAACTGAATGGACGAAAAACGCTGGCTATCCTGTTTGGTCATAAGGGTTCAATACGCTTTTTAACAGCCAATTATACTGTGGCATACGGGTTAACATTAATTTTTATCATTTTAGGGATCCTGCCTTTATGGTCGATTCTTACTTTTATAAGTGTATTAAAAGCAATCGCCTCCGTTAAAGGGTTTATTGCCAAGAATCAACCGATTGAGATGATGCCCGCTATGAAGGCCACTGCACAGACAAACACTTTTTACGGCCTGCTGCTCGGCCTTTCTTTACTCTTACAATTATATATACCTCTTACGCTGTAAACATCTGGATGGTTCACAACCATCCTTTTTCAATAGGTTTGACAAACCCGTGCAAGGGAATAATAAAAAGGAATGATTTGTATGAAGCTATCTATGGAAAATACTTTAATGAGCACGTTAGGTATAGAGGTTGTAGAATCTGCCCCCGAAAAAGTTACTCTAAAAATGCCGGTAGACGAACGCACTCACCAGCCTATGGGATATTTACATGGTGGAGCTACAGTAGCTCTGGCTGAATCAGCTGCCAGTATAGCGGGTTACTTAAATATTGATCCAGAGACTCAACAAATTTTCGGAATCGAAATCAATGCTAACCATATTAGGAGTGTTCGTTCAGGGGTTGTCTTCGGTACAGCCAAACCCTTTCATATCGGTAAAAGGACTATGGTTTGGGAAATTAAAGTGACAGACGAACACAATGAGCTTATTTCTATCTCCCGCTGTACAGTGGGGGTGGTTCCTATACAAAACTCCTAACGAAAAGAAAGGAGAATATTAGAATGCTGTCAGAAAAACAACTTTCACAATTTAAGAAACAATTAGAAGAAATGAAAGAAAAAACGGAGAAAGAACTCGCTGGCTATGTACAGAATCAGGATCAGTCTTCAAGCGATTACGAAGGTGAATTATCAAGCGTTTCTGACCATCCGGGGGATCTTGGAACCGTCCAGCATGAACGTGAAAAAGATCAAACTTTTTATGAACAATCCAAAGAAAAACTGATGGAAATTAACGATGCGCTAAAACGTATTGATGAGGGCACTTACGGAAAGAGCGAAAAGTCAGGCAAACCGATCCCTATGGAACGACTGAAAGCTATGCCGACAGCCCGTTTTACAGTAGAAGAAGCAGAAGAAGAGCGAGGCTGATATCCCGCTCTTCTTTAACATGTTTTTAATTGTCTAATGGATTTAAGCTTTCCTGCCCTGTCATGTTTTCAATCATATGCACTAATAAATCAATCTCCTGGTTGATATCAGCCAGACTGGCAGTTTCTACTGGAGAATGCATATAGCGCAGAGGAAGTGAGACAAGACTAACCGGTACTCCTTTACCGGTTAATCTCATTCGATCGGCATCCGTTCCTGTTGCACGGGAAGTTAATTCGTACTGGACATCCATATTCAATTCACGAGCACTGGATTCCAGGAGATTATTAATTTTTCGGTTAATGGGAGCCCCTTTAGCCAGCACAGGTCCTCCTTCAAGTCTTATATCTCCGTACTTGTTTTTATTAACTCCCGGGTAATCGGTTGCGAATGTTACATCACAGGCAAGGGCCATAGTTGGTTTAATACCAGCAGCAGCAAAATATGCCCCTCCCATATTTGTTTCTTCATTCACGGTACTTGCCGCATACAAACCAACATTCAGTTTCTTTCCGGAAAGCTTACGAAGCACTTCTCCTACTACAAATTGACCAGTGCGATTGTCGAGGCCTCGGCCAGTAACATAACGATTCATCATAACTTCAGGTTCACGTTTATATACAGCCAGATCTCCAATTTTAACTAAAGCAGCAACCTCTTCTTTCGAGTGAGCTCCACAATCGATAAAAAGATCTTCTAATCCAAAATCTCCTTTAAGCCCCCCATGATGCTGAGCATTTACACCTATTACACCACTGAGTGGTTTCTCTTCACTTAAAACCGTGACCTTCATCCCGACAGCTGCCTTCGGGTTTATTCCTCCCATTTTATCGAAGTATAAAAACCCCTGATCATCGATTCGGTTAATAACCAAAGCAATTTCATCACAGTGACCAGCGAGCAGCACCTTAAATTCTGCGTCGGGATTTAATACTGCTATGGCATTTCCGGCATTGTCCGTTCGAATTTCATCGGCATGATCCCTCATTTCCTTGATCCAGCGCTTTTGAATCATCATTTCCTGGCTGGACGGTGAAGGAGTTTGTAAAAGCTCTAATAAAAAATTCTGGTTTTGTAAGCTCATATATGTATACCCTCCATTCGTGTCTAACTAGATTATACCACTCCTTTTTGGAAAATATAAAAGGGAGCTTAAACTTTCCTGAATTAGGGAATGAGTATAAAGATGCGGTTTAGGAGGAGGTATCACGATGGAATTAAATGATTGGTATTCAAGAGGTTTAAGTGCCCAAGAATATGTAGACTCTATGAACAAACACCAGGAGGGCTTTATTTATATTTATGAACATTTCAAAATCCCGACCGAGGATGAACCTTTATTTGCGAGCTTAAGGGGAAAGAACTGGAGAGCTATTATATTAACAGAGGATTGGTGTGGAGATGCTATGCTGAATCTCCCTATTTTCTTAAGAATTGCGGAAGCTGGAAAGATAAATACTCAATTTTTATCTAGAGATGAAAATATTGAATTAATGGATCAGTATCTTTCCAATAACAAAGCAAGAGCAATCCCAAAAATCATCATCATTAACGAAAAAGGGAAAGAAGTGCTCAACTGGGGCCCTCGTGCTCCGGAACTTCAGCAATTTATAGATGATGCCTCATCATCACTGCCTTCCAGAGACAATCCTCAATTTGAAGAAAAGCAAAAAGAAATGTTTCAATTCGTCACCAAAGCTTATAGAGACAATGAAGACTTCAGATTTTATGTCTATAGGGATTTAAAGAATAAACTCACTAGCATAACCAATTAGAAAATCAATGGGAACAAAATTCTTTAATCTGCAAGTACTAAAAAAGAAGCTCCTCGCAGGAAGCTTCTCAGGCTGTCGGGAAAGTTCTCGACAGCTTTAATTTTTGCCATTTTTTCCTTAAATAGACTTTTCCTTCGTTTATGACGAATTCAAGGACAAATAGTGTCATGACAATGGGCGGAACGCTGTTCATTAGCTTACTTCCGTCGCCCACGTCTAAAAGACAAAAACCTTTTAGATCTTCTGATTGGAAAAACCGTGGAAGTCGCTCTTGAAAAAGGTGTGATTCAGAAGAACAGATCGATCAACTCACCTTTCAAAACAGTGATACCTTTAAAGAAAGGGCGAAGGAACGATATAAGATTGAAGAAAAAACAGCGGATTGAAGCATAGACACGGATATGAGGACGCCTCATCTTCGGGTCTCGAAGGTATGCGCATTCAGGGTGCGATGGCGATTTTAAAGCAACTGTACAACGAATCGTCAAACTACTGAAAGAATAGATGGCACAAACCTCTTGAAATTAGAGGATAAGCGGTCTGTACGGAAACTAATTTCCACGCAGGGAGCTTCTTTTTCATGTTTGAAGAATGCGTTTAAAAGCCATACTAATTTTAAAAAAGAGGTGCTTGTGTTGTGCAGCACTTGATGCGCTATTATTTTCAGCTTCCTTTATTTCTAAGGCTTCTCAGTACAGTATTTGTATTAATGATTTCATTTGGAATCGTTATTCATATGATTGAACCGGACAATTTCCCTACGGTATTTGATGGTATCTGGTGGGCCTTCGTAACCGGCGCCACGGTGGGTTATGGAGATTATGTGCCTTTAAGTACGGCAGGTAAAGTAACAGCTATATTATTAATTCTTTCAGGAGGTGGATTAGTAACCTTCTATATGGCTACTTTGTCTGCAGCTACTGTCAAACACGAACGGGACCTATCCAAAGGAAAAGTTAACTATAAAGGAAAAGACCATATTCTGATTATTGGTTGGAATGAGCGCACCCGCCAGTTGATTGAAATGATGACTGAGAACCAGTGCCATGAATCCATTGTGCTGATTGACCGGTCGATGAAACAGCTTTATGAAAACCATTCAAACGTCCATTTCATACATGGTGACGCCACACTGGAAGATACTTTGGAGAAAGCGAATACAAGTGAATCTAAACTTGCGATTGTAACGGCAGATCCTTCTAAATCAGAGCATGCTGCCGATCAGTCCGTCATTCATCAAATTGTATCTCTAAAAGGACACAATTCCAAATTATTTATTATTGCTGAAGTACTGACAGAAAAACAAAAAATTAACGCTGAACGAGCAGGGGCGGACCGTGTGATACGTTCAAATGATTTTATGAGTACCTTATTCTATCATGAACTGTATCACACGGACCCTATTGAGCCATTTGATCTTTTGCTTAAGTTGTTAACGTCCAGGCAGTTTCATGAAGAAGCTATTCCTCCAGGTTATAATGACAGGTTTTTATCGGATGCCATTCAGTTTTATCTAAAAAAAGGAACTATCGTTATAGGGTATCGCTACAATAAGAAGCTTTATTTTTCATTGGATCCTTCTACCCCATTAAAGAACGTTCAAACACTGATTTTACTTATCCCGCTGCGCCCGTAGAACCTGCTCCGCTTCTTGAAGCGCCTGCTTCCCTGCTTCAACATACTCTTTAGGAAATTGGGCATCACGATCCTTCGGTTCCTGGAACTGATCGATGGATGCTCTGAAATTTCCTTCTCTTACGTGATCATCAATTTCATCTTGAAATTGATGATAAAGCAAGAATGGTTCTTTAATTTTTACCATTGTTGAATCTGTAGGTGAATCCATAAAACCCCCCATTACTTCTACAGGCAGACGTAAAAAAAGATATCCATCGTGATTATCTATTTTATAATCAAAATATCCATGGTCATAATCCCAATTATCAGCAAGAGTAAAACCCAGCGGGGCCAGCGCTTCTTCCATTTCGTGATAGACATAAAATTTATTAGTTAGTTCTGAGTCCAACGTAATCACTTTCATCCCTCCTTTAGCGCTTAGTTTACCCAAAAAAACCACCTCCGATTAACCAATAATTGGAGGTGGTTTCATACTAATTATAATCGTTTTTCAAGTTCTTCTTTTTCTTTTTCGAAGCCAGGTTTACCTAGCAGCGCAAACATGTTTTTCTTATAAGCTTCAACACCCGGCTGATCAAATGGATTAACACCAAGTAGATAACCACTTACGGCACAAGCTTTCTCAAAGAAATAGACAAGGTATCCAAACGTATAAGCATCCAGCTCTGGAACGTGAACGATTAAGTTAGGAACCTCCCCGTCAGTGTGAGCAAGCATGGTGCCCTGATAGGCTTTTTCATTTACGTAGTCTACCGTCTGTCCGGCTAAGTAATTCAATCCATCCAGATTCTGAGCGTCCTCTTCAATCGTATAATCTGACTTCGGCTTTTCTACGTGTAACACTGTTTCAAATAGGTCTCGGCGGCCATCCTGAACGTACTGACCTAATGAATGAAGGTCTGTCGAGAAATTCGCAGAAGAAGGGAATATCCCTTTCTGATCCTTCCCTTCGCTCTCTCCAAAAAGCTGTTTCCACCATTCTGAAAAATATTGGAGAGATGGCTCATAATTGATCAACATCTCTATTGTCTTTCCTTTACTGTATAAAGTGTTTCGAACTGCTGCATACTGATAAGCAGGGTTCTCTGAGAGCTTTTCTGAGCTTAGATCTTGTTGGGCTTGATGTGCGCCTTGCATCATTTCTTCAATATTGACGCCGCTTACGGCAATAGGTAAGAGTCCAACAGCTGTCAGGACAGAGTAGCGGCCGCCAACATCATCCGGAACCACAAAAGATTCGTAGCCTTGCTCATCTGCTAGTGTTTTAAGAGCCCCTTTTTCTTTATCAGTCGTGGCATAAATTCGTTTCTGAGCCTCTTCCTGGCCGTATTTATCTTCAAGATACTTACGGAAAGCTCTAAATGCGATCGCCGGCTCCGTGGTTGTACCACTCTTAGAAATAACATTTACAGAAACATCTTTACCTTCTAATAAAGTGAACAAATCATTTAAATAAGGAGCACTTATGCTATTCCCGACAAAGAATACCTGCGGGGTTGTCCGCTGCGCTGAAGAAAGCTCGTTGTAGAAACTGTGATTCAGCATTTCGATAGCCGCACGTGCACCGAGGTAAGACCCTCCGATTCCGATAACAAGAAGAACGTCCGAATCCTGTTTAATCTTTTCTGCTGACTTCTGGATTCGGGCAAACTCGTCGCGATCATAATTCTCTGGAAGATCCAGCCATCCAAGAAAATCATTTCCCGCCCCGGTTTTTTCGTGTAAAGCTTTATGAGCAAGGCTCACCGCGTCTTCCATATATTCCAGTTCGTGCTCGCCAAAGAATGGCAGTGCTTTTTCATAATCAAACCGCACATGTGTCATGTATAAATTCCTCCAGGTTCTTTATTTACTATGTCAATTTCACTTTATCGAAACCTTACAACCAAATCAAGTGGAGTTGTTTTTGTAATCGTTTTCATTTAAAAAAGGGCACATATGTGTGCCCTCTTTTTTATTTCGATAGCTCTAAAATTTTCTCAACGTCATTCTCTTCTAACTTGGTAAAGTTACCAAATGCGCCGCGTTTCATCGCACGGTTAATAATTACTTCAAATTGATCGTCTCCGATCTCATAATCAGCTAAAGTCTTAGGAGCTCCGAGGGAGGACCAGAAGGATTGTAGTTCTTCAATCCCCTGTTCTGCTACTTCGCGAGTTGATCTGCCTTCTTCCTCTACGTGGAATACCTTAACAGCAAGTCGAGCGAATCGTTCAACGTTTGTTTCAAGAGTATGCCTCATCCAGTTAGGGAATAAAATAGCCAGTCCCCCTGCATGTGGAATGTCATAGACGGCTGAAACCGCATGCTCAATATTATGAGTGGCCCAGTCGCCGCGATAACCCATCTGCAGCATCCCATTTAAAGCAATCGTACCTGCATAAAGAATAGTTTCGCGGTGTTCATAGGAATCTAAATTATCAAGAAGCTTAGGTGCTGTATCTATAACTGTTCGAAGCACACCTTCGATCATCTCATCCTGAATCGGGGATTGAGTATCATTGTGGAAGTATTGTTCAAATAAATGACTCATCATATCTACAATTCCGTAAATCGTTTGGTCACGCGGAACAGAGATTGTGTTTTGAGGGTCCAGAATTGAGAAAGCAGGATAAGTATATGGTGCATATCCCCATCCATATTTTTCATTTGTTTCCCAATTTGTAATAACCGCACCCCCGTTCATTTCTGACCCAGTAGCTGCCAAAGTCAGCACTGTACCAAAAGGCAAAGCCCCGTCTGGAGTTGCCTGGCGGGTAACTAAATCCCATGCATCTCCGTCATATTTCGCTCCGGCTGCAATAGTTTTAGTACAGTCAATCACACTTCCGCCCCCGACTGCTAACAAGAAATCAATGTTTTCTTGTCTGCAGAGCTCTACTCCTTTTCTCACAGTTGTCAAGCGAGGGTTAGGTTCTACTCCTGCTAATTCAAACACGTTAACATTAACTTGATTTAACTGTTGCATAACTTGATCATATACACCGTTTTTCTTTATACTGCCACCGCCATAAACCACCAGGACGTTTCTGGTGCCTTCAGGCAGCTGTTCTGATAATTGTTGGATTTGATCTTTACCAAAAATTAACTTCGTCGGATTATGGAATGTAAATGAATCCATTTCAATTCTCCTTCCTTGTATGAAGATCGTTCTTACAGTATCTCATTATCCCTTATATTAAGTTGATACTCAAAAGAAATGCGTTGTGTATAAAAATTAAAAGAATGTTTAACCTATACATGTAAACATTAAAAGGAGGGATAATATGAGCTGGATCCAAAAAACAGCATTGTTTTTAATTATCGTCGGAGCGATTAACTGGGGTTTAATCGGTCTCTTTCAATATGACCTCGTGGCAGGTTTGTTTGGAGGCGGCGAGCAAAGTGGAGCTTTCGCACGTGTTATTTATACACTTGTAGGAATTAGCGGACTTATAGCCATTTCGATCTATTTCTCACGTGCCGCTGAATACCATGATGCCACTGCGGATGTTACAGAAAAATAAAAAAGCCCGGCTAACCGCCGGGTTTTTGATTATTTACGATATTTCTCTCGATCGTCTGACTGCTTAATCCAGTCTTCAAGTTTATCTTTAAGGGTGTTAAAACCTGCAGATGCTTCTTCCTGTTGAGGTTTTGCAACAGCTTGTTTACGTGGACGGCGCTGTTCCTGCTTTGGTGCTTCCTGAGTCGCACGAATAGAAAGAGAGTATTTATTCTTCTCTTCATCAATGTTTAGAATTTTAACTTGTACTTCGTCACCTTCAGTAAGATGTTCGTTAATATCCTTTACATAACCATGTGTTACTTCAGAAATATGAACAAGACCTTGTACTTTCTCATCTAAAGCAACAAACGCTCCATATGGTTGAATACCTGTAACTTTTCCTTCTAGAACTTGACCTTCTTGAAACTTATCTGACATGCTATACAACTCCTGATATAAATTATTCGTTTCTTTTCACGCAATTATTGATTTTACCACACCTTTACACTTTAAGCAAAGAGTTCATGAAAGATACACCGCCTCGTTCATGCTATAATAAAACTATAAATGAGGAGGGATAATAAATGGCTGTTGGTGAGAATATCCAAAAGTATCGCAACCTCAAAGAAATATCAAAGGAAGAGTTAGCCTTAAAAGCAAGAATCGGTACCCAAACGTTGAAATCCTACGAATCTAATGAAAGAATTCCCGAACTGGACACCTTACTGAAAATTTCAACCGTCCTTGATATCCCTGCATCAGAGCTTATGGAAGACGACGAAACCCAGGTAATGGACGAAGAATTACAGGAACTGGTTAACCAGGTAGGCGTGAAACGAACTAAACTTCTGCTTCGAAAAGCGTTAGACTTCTCGGAGGAGGAAGTATTAAAAGCTATGAATCTACTTTATGACTTAAAAAACGAAAAAAAATAAAAAAATAGGTTTAAAGTGCCTAAATAATGGCTATATTTATTAGCGTAAGACTTTCTCGTATTCCCCCTGTGTAGCAGAGCGATTTTATCGCTTTGCTTTTTTTTTGCTTTTAAATGAAATCACATTATTTTTTCTTAACAGCTTTTTTAGGTATGATTAAGAAAGTGAATGAATGGATTGGAGTGGTAGGATATGAGCCGTTTTTCAAATGTTATTCAACGCAAAGGTACCCGCTCAGTCAAGTGGGATTATGCTGAACATTTATATCAAGACAAAGAAATACTCCCAATGTGGGTAGCTGATATGGACTTTCAGGCACCACAAGAGGTCATCGATTCTTTAAAACAAAGGGTAGAGCATGGAATCTTTGGATACACCATGCCTGATGAAGAGATAAAGCGCTCTATAATAGACTGGATTGCTAAAAGGCATCAGTGGAACATAGAATCCGATTGGATTACTTACAGTCCTGGAGTTATACCAAGCTTACACATGATCGTGCAGGCCCTGACTGAAGAACAAGATAACATACTTATTCAGACACCTGTCTACCCACCTTTTTACAGTGTTATCAAAGAACATCAGCGTAATGTTGTTAAGAACTCTTTAATCTATAGTGAAGGCATGTATTCGATCGATTTTGAAGACTTTGAAAACCAGATAGTAAAAAATAACGTAAAAATGTTTATTCTCTGTAACCCTCACAATCCTGTCGGCAGAGTGTGGAAAGAAGAAGAATTAAAGAAAATGGGCGAGATTTGCGTAAAGCATAATGTAATCATTGCCTCAGATGAAATTCATGCGGATTTGATTTTGGATGAGCACAAGCATATCCCTGTTGCATCTGTAAGTAATCAATTGAACAATCAAACAGTAACATGCTACTCTCCCACAAAAACATTTAATTTAGCAGGGCTGCAAGCATCTTATATAGTGACTTCTGATAAAGAAAAACGTGAATCCATTAAGAAGAACTTTGATAAACAAGGAATGCATATGCTAAACACGTTGGGGTTAACTGCCATGGAGAATGCTTATATACACGGAGAGGAATGGCTGGAGGAGCTCCTTGAAACAATCCAGAGTAATAGAGACTTCGCTGCAGAACAGTTTAGAAAACATACGGATTTAATAAAGGCAGTTCCACTTGAAGGCACTTATTTACTCTGGCTGGATTGCCGCTCGCTAAATTTGTCCCAGGCTGAACTTAAATCATTTATGCAAAAGCAAGCTAAAGTAGGGCTAAACGATGGAGTTTCTTTCGGAGAAGAAGGGAAAGGGTTTATGAGGATGAACCTTGCTGCTCCCCAGGAAATAATAGAAAATGGGGTTCAACGTATCGTCGATGCCGTACGGCAAAAAACAACTTCCTAGTCATGCTAGGAAGTTGTCAGACTGTCGAGAAAGTCTCGACAGTCTTTATTTTTTTCTGTAACTTTCACTTTTCACCGCGTTAGTTTGGTACACTATAGGTAAGAATTCTCTAAGGCGGTGTTAGTCATGTTTCACTCTAGAAAAGAACGCCAAAATGAAATCGAAATATTGACCATTGAAGAATTGGTGCCCGAAGATCACTTGCTTCGTAAGATTGATCAATACATAGATTTTTCCTTTATCCCTGAAAGAGTACGTGCAAGACAATGGCCGTCCTTCTCTTGATCTTCTTGTGGTATTCAAAATGATGTTTATCGGCTATTTCTATGGGATTCGTTCGGAACTGGAATTGGAAAGACAAAACGATAATAACGCAGCCCGTGCAGTTCTTTGGTATCTGCGAAGCTACGTTCCACTTTTTCTTTTCTCATTCGATAAATCCACTTGACTTCATTCAAAAGCCGGTTCAAAGGCATTACTGACAGCTGCCTGTTTGAACATGAAAAAAGATTGCCCTTCACCTGGACAGGGTTAGCCAGGTGAAGGAGAGTCGTTTTCTGTTACGGGCTGGCGAATACTGCGAGACTCCTGCGGAAAACCGGGCGATCCGAGACCCCGCAGTGTGGGTTTCACGAGGAGGCCCGGGCGTTCGTCCGCGGAAAGCGAGCGGTATTCGCCCGCCCGTGCACACAAAAAAAGCTTGCAGAAAAACACGGGAGTTCTCTACAAGCTGACAACTTCCTAGTCACACTAGGAAGTTGTTTTTATTCATTATTCTCATCCAGCTCTGTTGGATCACTGGTTTCATCTTTATCAGCCTCTTGGGTAATCTCTGCACAAGCCACTCTTTCCCCAGAATCACCCGCCGGCTGAGACATCCCATCATCTGCCTCACTGTGAATCACCAACGAAGTCCCTTTATCTCTCAATAGAGAAGTTTGTCCATCTTTAAGTGTAGCTTCTGGAAGCATTAATTCTACGTCAACCTTGCCATCACCGCCGGCTTCAATATTAGGAAGATCACCTGTATGAGCTCCTTTTTCATTCATTAACCCGTGGTCCGCATTCTTTGGATTAAAGTGGTTGCCTGCACTCTTAAAATCAGGACCTTTACATTCCGGTCGTTCATGAACATGAATCCCATGTACGCCTGAAGAAAGTCCTTCAGCAGTAACACTTACTTCCACTCCATCAGGCTGTTCAGTAAAAATTGCATTTCCTATTCGATCCCCTTCTTGGTTATAAATTGGTGTTTCAAGAGGAGAGCGGCTGGCATCGTTACAACCTATTAATAATACCAAACCTGCTAAACCTAGCCACTTCTTCATAATCAACGCCCTTTCAGAAGACAGTATAGTGGCTAGTTTTTCCATAAGCAGTCCACTTTATAACAAAAAAAACAAGACTATATAATAATCTAAGCCTTGTTTGAGTAATCTTTACTTGATTGTTCACTTACCGTATGTGACCGGGAGAAGTTTTCCGTCTTTCTTTCTTCCTTACGGGATTTTTTAATAATGAAGTACATTGTAACCCCAGCTAGAATAACAAAAACCGCAAGCATTAAAACAGCTGGAATGTATTCTGTTTTATCTTCGGGAAAATATAGAAATTCCATCATAAGACAACCACTACCTTTCGATGATATTATAACATGTAAAAGATGCAGTGGAATAATGTTAACCATTCCATCACATTTAAAATACTTTGAGCTTACAAAGAGGAGGAATAATATGACTGAATTAAAACAAGGTGATATTGTAAAGGCTCATTATAAGACCGGAATTTATATAGGAGAATTTATAGAAGAACGCCCCCACGCTTATTTAGTTAAGGTGTTAGCTGTTGATAAACACCCGATGCAAGGTGATTTGCATAATCCCGGGCAGACAGATGAAGTATTTTTTCACCAAAGAAAGGCGTTAAGCTATTTGGAAAAAGCAAACATAAACAAACAAGCAATAGAAATACTCGAAGACCAAGAAGTTCCCGACTATACAGACTCGTTAAGAAAATCAGTAGAAAAACTGAAAGAAAAACTCATTAGACGTGAAACCAATTTTAATCAATCAGCTCTAAGACAGCTTGATGATTTAGAAAAACAATATTTCAAGTAATTTCAATCTCCCGGCACTTTAAGATTCTTCTTTTTCTTCAAGGGTTGACCATAGATTTTTGTCGTGATTTTTGGAGCTTTTTCAAATAGAAACATGCCGATAAATGCAGCGATTAATATATAAAGCCCGCTAAAAGCCTTTAAAGTGCCGGTTGCGACACTTGCTATTACAACTGAGAATTCGCCTCTGGCACACAAGGATAAACCTGCTCGCAGAGACGATCGCTTAGACAGACCATAAATAGGCCCTCCCACGATTCCAACAAGGAGCTTTGAAAGGATCGACCACATGATCACGATAACTAATAACAAAGCCATAGGGACACCATTACCGAGCTCAATGGTTGTCCCAAAATAAACAAAAAATGCGGGAAGCATTAAATCCCTAACAGGAAACACCGTCTGTTCCACCTTCTCGATCTTTCCTAGTTCAGCAAGCATCATACCTGCCAAAAAAGCTCCCAGTACTTCTGAGAGCCCCAAAAACAGAGCAAGCCCTCCATAAGTTAAAGCAATCCCTATAAGCAGTGAAATCTTAAAATCCTCATCTGATATTCGATCAAGAAAGCGTTCAAAGTTCTTGAATAAAGTTTTACCAATAATGACTGCTAATAAGGTTAACCCTATTATTTTTCCTAATAAGTATAGTGTAGACAGGCTTGTGAAATTTTCTCCTGAACTTACTCCAAATAATACAGCCACAACAATAGGTGCTACTAAGTCTTCAAAAATTAAAATCGCAAGTATGAATTCTGTCTCTGTATTCGCCATTCTTCCTCGATCATCCAACAGCTTTGCTGTAATCGATGAACTTGTAGCGTATGCAATACCACCAACAAGAAAACTGGAAAATAAATCAAGATTAAATAACAAGGCAATTCCCGTTGTAATTCCCAGGCTTAAAAACACATCCAGCAAGCCTGCAGGCCAAACTTTCTTCGCAATCCCTCCAAGACGTTTCACATTAAACTCTAACCCAAGCAGGAAAAACAGCAGAACTATCCCTACTTCGCTCGCAAAGTGAAGGATCTCACTTTCAGCAAGCGCGTCTGCCAAAATAATTCCTAATAGAATATAAAGAATAACGTTTGGCATTTTGATTTTAAGGCTCAGGTACCCCAAATAAAAAATGAATAATAAAATGAGCCCCGCCCCTAACAAATCAGGAAAGTCGGTATGCAAGTTGGATCATTCCCCTCCATTACACAAAGATGTCATACTATCTATTTGATCTTGTTTCCCTATTGACATAATAACATCTCCAGGCTGCAATTTAGTGTCTGCATCCGGAATAGCAATTGTTTCGTCTCCTTTGACAATACCGATAATAGTTACGCCAGTTAAATTACGAACTTCAGATTCTTCTATTGTTTTGTGTACAAGTGGAGAACCAGGCTTTAGTTCAATCCAGTCAATCACAATTTGGTTTTTAAATATCTTCAGCTGGTCTGCATTCACAGGCTGATAGGTTGCCCCTAACAGCTGAGCACCAAGCTCTCTTGTTTCATCAGAAGTTAAATCCATAGCGAAGTCAGCTTCCTCACTATCCTTATCATCGAAAAAGTATAATTCCCGTTTGCCGGTATGATGAACAATAAGTACAAGCATACTTTCTTCGGCTGTTTTCAGAGAAATCTTCTGCCCGATTCCCGGCAGCTGAGAAATAGAAATATTCATGTCGTCCTTCCTTTCTGCCACGACGCTGTTATTCATGGAAACGCGTCGTTGTATCTTTAGATAAATCAATAATTTCTATACTATACGTATTAAAAGAATGATCGTCCTTAAAACAGCGAATAATTGGTTATTGCGGAAGCCCTTTGTTTTCGTCGAACTCATTATCGTAATATCTAACCATAAGGTCGCCAGATTTTCCTCTTTAATTCAGGATTTCACAGCTCCTTGACTTTAAAACGCTTACATAATATCCATACGGTTATTTTTATTCTATCAGCTGCTTATTTGCCATTCCACTTGTTTATTTGTTTTATCCCAACGAGTGTGGTAATTTTAATAGTGCGAAAGAATGAAAAGGAGGTCAACCAATGAGTGTACATATTGGTGCTAAACCTGGCGATATTGCTGATAAAATTCTATTACCCGGAGATCCGCTAAGAGCAAAATATATAGCTGAGAACTTTTTAGAGGATGCAATTTGCTATAATGAAGTTAGAGGAATGTATGGGTACACAGGAACCTATAAAGGTGAACGTATTTCCGTTCAAGGAACCGGAATGGGTGTTCCTTCTATTTCTATTTATATCAATGAATTGATGGAAAGTTATGATGTTCAGAAATTGATTCGAGTAGGTACATGTGGAGCTCTTCAAAAAGACGTCAAGGTTCGTGATGTTATTCTTGCTTCAACATCAACTACAGATTCCCAAATGAACCGCATGGTATTCGGCGGTATCGATTATGCTCCAACCGCTGATTTTAATTTATTGAAGAACGCTTATGATGCTGGGTTTAATAAAGGATTGAAACTCCGTGTAGGTAACGTATTCACAAGTGACAGCTTTTATCGCGATAATGCGATGGATTTGTTCAACCTGCTGGCTAAGTATAACGTTCTTGCCGTAGAAATGGAAACAACGGCACTCTATACGTTAGCTGCCAAGTTTGGCCGGAAAGCGTTATCCGTTCTAACAGTAAGCGATCATATCCTAACAGGAGAGGAAACTTCTTCTGAAGAACGTCAAACTACTTTTAACGAAATGATTGAAGTAGCATTAGAAGCAGCGATCCAGGAATAAAAAAGTGTCATCAATAGAGGGCACTCAGCTTGTAGAGAAACCTCGTGTTTTTCTACAAGCTTTTTTATGCGCACGTGCGGCCAAAACCCACTCGCTTTTCGCAGACATTTTCCTTTCCAAGAAACCTGTTCTTTATAACCTGGTAAGCAACGCTCCGCTTTCTCTATTCTCACACGACGATAATCCATTTCCCTCATTGAAAAGTCGATTCAAACGAAACCGCTCTTTTTTCCCATACACGTCCTACTGGTACTTCCACTTAGCCACAGAGCCTTTTCTAGTCTGACAGCGGCAGGCGGGCACACAGATAAGGCTGTCGAGAAAGTTCTCGACAGCCTGCGTGCTCTCATAGAGGGTACTTTTTATGAATTAATTGCATAGGCAGCCAATGTTTTCGCCATTACTCCTGTAGGTCCTTTAGGGCCAAGCTCATGTGGGGCATCTGCCATTGAAGTCCCAGCTATATCAAGGTGTACCCATGGGGTATCTTCCGCAAACTCTCCAACAAATGCTCCTCCCATAATAGGATGTGCTTTTCTAGTTGGAGAGTTATTTAAATCCGCTACGTCACTTTTTCTAACCTGTTCTTTATAATCCTCGTTGTAAGGAAGCTGCCAAATAGGTTCTCCCATTTCTTCGGCAGTCTGCTCAATCTCTTTATAGAAATCCTGGTTGTTCGTCATTGCACCGGTCATCCAGGAACCCAAAGCAGTGACAACGCCTCCGGTAAGTGTGGCGACATCAATAATACGGTCCACCTTATTCTGTTTGGCATAGGTCACACCGTCTGCTAAGGCCAAACGCCCTTCTGCATCAGTGTTCAATACTTCTATGGTCCGCCCGCTCATTGAAGTAATGACATCATCCGGCTTAAACGCTCCTCCTGAGATCATATTATCAGTAGAAGGAATCACCGCTAAAATATTACACTTAGGTCTTACTCTGCCTATGGTCTCCATGGCTCCAAGAACAGCCGCAGCTCCTCCCATGTCCCCCTTCATTCCAGGCATCCCTGTTTTCGATTTTAGAGAATATCCTCCAGTATCGTAAGTAATTCCTTTTCCTACAAATGCAGTCACGTTCTCCCATTGTTCAAGTCCCTGATACTTCAATACAATTAAGGCCGGCGGTTCTGTCGACCCCTGATTTACAGCCAATAAAGCTCCCATACCTAATCTCTCAAGATCCTCTTCCTCTAATATTTCCACAGAAAAATCATGCATCAATGCCAGTTCTCTCGCAAATTCTGCCATAGATGATGCAGTTAATAAATTTGCAGGAGAATGAACAAGATGTCTTGCAGTATTTACGCCTTTGCTAAAAGCGTACCCTGCAGCTAAAGAAAACATTAACTCGCTTTCCTCTGCCTCTGTAATCAGGGTTAACTGGTCAATATAAGCTGTTTCTTTCTGTTTTTTTGTTTTAAAGTGAGAGAGCTGAAAAGTAGCCATTCCCATACATTCTGAAATAAGGGAAGCACAATCATTTTCAGTTGCAAAAACTGAAAGAATGCTGTTTACATCAACAGCAGCACGCTGGATCCCATCCTTCTGCATTCTCTTAAATAAATTCCCGAAAGCTTTACGGTACCTGCTTTTATTTATGCTCGATTCATTCCCTAGTCCGATAAAATAAATTCTTTTAACCCCTGAATATTCAGGGACCAATACTTTTTCTATTTCTTTATAATTAGTCGATATATCTCCGTCTTGTATGTAGCGCTGAAGAGCCCCTTTTAATTGCTCATTTAAATTATTAAACGTCGGCGAAGGGGCCTTATTCGTAAATAAACCTATTACAAGCGTCTCCTCTTCATTCTTATAAGATTTAGTAATTTGAAACATTCTGATCTCCTCCCAACTAAAGTATACTAAAATATTTTATTTCTTCCTATTACAGAACAGACAAATATTTTAGTAATATGCTACAATCATTATACGACACGTATTATCAGTTGAGAGAGGATGTTCGTTACAGAAATGGATTTACTCCACAACTTTCCGCTTTGGGCTTCTATTGCAGCTATCCTATTTGCTCAAATAGTAAAAATACCCATTCAATTTATCGCATCCAGAACCCTCAATCCCGGCCTCGCTTTTAGTACTGGAGGCATGCCCAGCAGTCACTCCGCAGCAGTGACAGCTCTTTCAACTGCAGTGGGATTAGATCAGGGATTTGATTCTTCGATGTTTGCTGTGGCCGCTGTATTTACTATTATTGTTATGTTTGATTCTACCGGAGTTAGACGGCAAACGGGAGAACAAGCAATTATGTTGAATATCTTACTGAATGATTTCCATCGATTTGTGAATGAAGCAAGAGAATGGGCAAATAAGGAGCAGTTCCAAAAGAGGGAAGAGTTAAAAGAATTGTTAGGCCACAAACCGATCGAAGTATTCTTTGGTGGTCTTACAGGTGTTCTGTTAACCACCCTATTACATGCACTTATAAAATAAACAAAAATCCGGCCTGTACTACACAGCCGGATTTTTACTCATTTAATATGGCTTCACGAAATACTTGCATAGTTTCGTTGTTATTATAATGGATCAGCTCTTCTTCTTTTAATGTGCCGTCTCCCTCTTCAATTACATATACTTCCACATTCTGCTTACCCCAATTTTGATAAACTGCGTCCACTGTAGGATAATATAAATCTACTTTATCCCCCTTTATAGCTGAGCCTGTGTCAGCTACCACACCATATCCATAACCAGGTATAAAAAGAATAGTTCCAATAGGAAAAATATCCGTGTCAGCCGCAATTGTAGAATATAAATCCCGGGTAACTTCTACACCTGAATAAGTAATACCATATGCAGGGTGATCTTTATTCTTGCCGGTAGACTCATAACCCGCTGTATACCCAGTTGCTACAACATTACGTGAAGGGTATTGAGCAAGATCGAGAAAGTTGGTCAACTCTGAGTGTTCGAGAGATTGGGCAGATGCCGCCTGCTGACTGGAGGTATAAAAGCTCGCCTGCATACTTTTATCTCTATCCTTATTTCTAAACCATTCATTTAGATCTTTCACCGATACATTAGAAATATTATACCAGGTGCTGTATACAGCCCCTAGAAACAATAAAAGCAATCCCAGCCGCTTAAGCACCAAAAACATGATGAATCACCTCTCGATGTTCATCATGTCCAAAGTAGTGAATTTTTATTCAATTTTAAAGTGTGAATTAGAACATTTGATAACCATTTTTCCTAAGCCATCTAATCACAATTCCAGCTGCTATCGTACCGATGAAACCGGCTGATAAAATAATGATATCTACCACTTTTAAATTAGTAAGCATACTGAACACAGTAGAAAAGGCTTCAGCCGGATTGGTAAAATATAAACCAGTCTTAAAGTTATCTACAATAAGCAAGACTACAACAGGATAGAATACAGCCATTATCCACGAAGAGCGCAGAATCATGTTTAACAAGAACCCGATTCCGAAGAAAAGAACAAAAAACAGAAGCATGGATACAGCAAATTGTACAACATTCAACAGAAGATCCCCCTACTTGTAAAAAAGCAAAGACAGACTGACTGTCTTTGCTTTTCAATCTTCCTTTATTTTAAGAAATTCAACTTTCCTTTTTTCAACAATAGACTTGGTCCACCTAATTTAAGAAGGTATCTGTTATCAATAACTTTCTTCATCGCTGTTGCAGACCAGCCAAATAGCTTTTTATCTTCAAAAACGACACCAATTGCATCATTATGACCTAGAGAAGCAACTGTACCCTTAAGATCTGGTTTAAATGGTTCGATATGATCCTCACCTTTTACCAGTTTCGTAAGGTTCGCAGCTGTGTTTTCAGCCATTTGAATGGCAATTTGTGCAGTTGGAGGATAAGGACGTTCTGTTTCTTCGTTAAAGATTAAGGCACAATCCCCAACGATGAACACATCAGAATATTGCTTGCTTCTTAAATCAGCTTCAACCGGTATACGCCCGCGGTTTGCTTCAAACCCTGATTCTTCCACAAGTGAATTTCCTCTTACACCTGCAGCCCACACAACGGTATTGGTAGCTATCTCTTCACGCTGCTCGTCTTTTTCAAACACGAGTTTGTTCTCAGTAACCTCTTTAATCATAGCACCAATCTTGAATTCTACTCCTCTTGCTTCCAGGGAGTTCATGGCATATTCCACAAGTTCAGGGTCAAATCCAGGCAGAGCCGTTGGGGCAGCCTCTACGTTAATAATACGAACTTTTTCACGTGGAATATCGTATTCTTTGCACAATTCAGGAATTCTATTAGCTAACTCACCAACAAACTCGATGCCAGTAAAGCCGGCGCCACCGACCACAATATTTAAGCGTTCTTCTTTAGGACTAACTTCATTGTTGTATTTTGCAAAATTGTATTCAATATGCTGACGAAGCAGACGTGCGCTATTAATACTGTTAATAGTAAACGCATGCTCTTTAAGACCGGGAATGCCGAACGTTGCTGCTTCAAATCCCAGACCGATAACTAAGTAATCATAAGAAAGTTCGCCATTCTCTAGTACTACTTTCTTCTCTTCAGGAAGGATACTTGCAACTGTATCCTGTACAAAATTAACCTGACTAGTGTTTATGACATCTTTAATGTTAATACGAGTACGATCATGATGAAGAGTTCCAGCCGCATTTTCATGAAGCCAGGTAGTTTGATAATGATAGCTGTGCTTATTCACTAATGTAATATTAGCATCATTTGGTCCAAGACTCTTCTGTAACTTAACTGCTGTCATAATCCCGCCATAACCAGCGCCAAGAATGACAATGTTAGGGTTTTTCATCCTTATCACTTCCATCTCATTTAATTTGTTTCCCTTGTGACTTGTTTCCCTTGTGACTCGTTTCACACAATCATGCATAAAAAAAAGCCTGTCGTTTCGTATATATTTCTGTCACAAAATCGTTATGGTTTCTAGTCTCAATATTAGACCTTTTTATTTGCATTTTCAACCCTTTGCCTTTTTATCCGAAAAGTTTAAATATTTAAATAATTAGTAAGCGCTTTCCTTCCAACTTACATGATCATATGTCATGTTTTATGATAGAATAGAAAAAGTGTAATTTGATTTCTTATAGGGGGACAACTAGTATGAGCGATAAAGTTTACGATATAACTGTTATTGGCGGCGGCCCCACCGGATTATTTACTGCATTCTATGGTGGCATGCGCCAAGCCAGTGTTAAAATTATTGAAAGCTTACCTCACCTGGGTGGTCAGCTGTCAGCTCTCTATCCTGAAAAATATATATTTGATGTAGCCGGATTTCCTAGAGTAGGGGCACAGGAGTTAGTCGACAATCTAAAAGAACAAGCTTTGGCTTTCGATCCAGCAATCTCATTAGAGCAGGAAGTGCAAACCATTGAACGGCTGGAGGATGGTTCTTTTAAGCTTACGACCAACAATGAAGTTCATTATACAAAAACCATTATCGTAACTGCTGGTAATGGAGCATTTCAGCCTAGACGTTTGAAGATTGCTGATACCGAAAAATTTGAAGAGACAAATCTTCACTACTATGTGGATGATATGAACAAGTTTGCCGGCAAAAATGTTGTGATTTGCGGCGGCGGGGACTCAGCGGTAGACTGGGCACTTATGCTTGAGCCAATAGCCAACCAGGTACACCTTGTCCACCGGCGTGATAAGTTTAGAGCTCATGAACATAGTGTGGAACAGTTAACCAACTCAAAAGTTAACAGACTGACTCCTTATACGCCAGAAAAAATGGTTGGTGACCATAGAATCGAACAAATCGAGCTTCATGAGGTAAAAGGCGATGACGTGAAACTCATCGATGTGGATGAAGTGATTGTCAATTATGGGTTTATCTCCTCTCTCGGCCCTATTAAAGACTGGGAGCTCGAAATTGAAAAGAACAGCATTGTTGTTAACTCGAAGATGGAAACTAATATAAAGGGGATTTATGCAGCTGGAGACATTTGCACATATCCTGGAAAGGTTAAATTAATTGCTTCAGGATTCGGAGAAGGGCCTACTGCGGTAAATAATGCAAAAGCTTATATGGATCCAGATGCGCGGGTCCAGCCTAAGCATTCGACCAGCATGTTTTCATAATTAGAAAGTGGTTCAGCTTGTGGAGATTTTTTCCGCAAGCTTTTTTCTTGTCGGCAGCACCGAAACCCCGCCTTCCCTTTATAGCAGTCGATCTCTGAGCTAACTAGTGAAAATTACGGAAAAACGCAAAAAAATCAGGTTGTCGAGACTTTGTCGACAACCTGAATCTCTTCCTTTTATTATTCTTCAGCTTAACAGTTAGGATCCGGCGTACCTTCATTTGTTGCGGTTTTAAAAGAAGATCCGCAGCCGCACGATACAATGGCATTCGGATTATCGATCGTAAACCCGCCGCCCATCATGTTTTGTTTAAAATCAATCGTGGTCCCTTCAATAATCGGAATATCCTGCGTTCGAATAACTACTGGAATTCCATTGTGTTCTTCTATCGTATCTAATTCTTCATTAATATCGTCTTCAAAGCCCATGGCATACGACAATCCACTGCACCCGCCGCCTTTTACGCCAAAACGAAGGCTGACCTCAGTCGACTCTTCTTCTTTCAACATTTGCTGAATCTGATGATTAGCCGCATCTGTAATGTTAAGAATCATGTTAAGACTCTCCTTTCCATTCCTTAATGAAATTATACTAACTGCCATTACTTTTATCAAACAAATGAGGTTTAAAATAATTCTATTGCCCTTAATAAATGGCAGGTTATTAACGATTAAAGAAGCCCCTGCAGAATAACTCTGCAAAGGGCTGTATACCGACCTGCTTTTAAAACAAGGGGTTTTCCTCCAGATGTTGATATATATTTGAAACAAGTTCTTCAGCAGTATCAGCCATAACTCGTTCTCCATTTACTAATGCAAACAAGCCTTGCGAACATATGCCGCAATGACTTAAACATCCATATTCAACAACATCCAAGTCCGGGTCTTTCTCAAGCTCTTCCATTGCTTCATCAGACCCGCTAATTAAATTATTAACACAAAACTCGATTAATGGATTCATCCAATTCACCTCTTTAATCTGGATGAAACCCCAGTCCATTCCTATGATATCATAATTCATTCAAAGTAGGTAAGAACTTATTTTAAAGGCTGTAGGCCATTTTGTTCTAAGCAAATATAGACATCTTTTAATCTTGGATTTCCTTCGCCGGCAATTTCTCCATTGATAATGACTAACGGGTAAAATAACTCGTCAGCCTTGATTTGTTCCACATATTTTTCGTCATCCTCAGTGTATTCGTCTTCAAAGACGTCTACATACCGGTAGGTCAACCTTTCAGGATCATACTTTCTTCCAATCGCAGCTTGCAGCCATTCATACGTTTCTTTAGACCCCGGAGCGTTAACGCAGCTTGCACAGCGTTCACTAGAACCGTATACGGTCAATTGCACTTTTTCATTCATGGCCATTCTCCCTTGTCACTTGTTTTACTCGTTCTTCAAGTTTACAAAACTTCATAAAAAAGATAAAATGAAAATGGTTCTCAATTTTATTTTCTATGAGTCATGAATAGATTTTTTAATGATTCCGATTTATAATAAGATTAATGAAAGGGGAAGATTGAACATGGAAGCTCAAGTTCAAGAAGTGCTTAATAAACTTCGCCCATTTTTACTTCGTGATGGAGGAGACGTAGAACTTGTTGATGTTGAAGATGGTATCGTACGCCTGCGCCTTATGGGAGCTTGCGGAAACTGCCCGAGTTCAACAATAACTCTTAAAGCAGGAATCGAACGTGCTCTTGCTCAAGAAGTTCCAGGGATTTATGAAGTCGAACAAGTATTTTAAATTAGCCTTAACACAGATCCGTACGCGAATAACGTGTACGGATCTTTCATTAAGACACAGGAGTAACTGCTCCCTTTCCTAATAAAAAGCTCTCTAAGTTACTCAAGCTGAGCTTAATCATGGCTTCTCTGGTTTCAAGTGAAGCCGAACCTATGTGTGGAAGACATACCACCTGGTTTAATGTAAGAAGCGGATGGTCTGAAGGAATCGGCTCATCTTCAAAAACATCCAGTCCGGCTCCTCTTATCTCTCCTGCTTTTAATGCTTCATAAAGATGTTCTTCATTCATTGTAGCTCCTCTTGAAGCATTTACAAAAACAGCACTGCTTTTCATTTTTCTAAATGCACTCTCATTGAATAAGTGCTTAGTTGAATCAGTCAAAGGAACAAGGCATACAATATAGTCTGAACTTGCAATGAGGTCATCCCATTTTTCGTATTGAATTCCGTATTTCTGTTCTACCTCTATTTTTCGCGAACGATTATAGTATGAAACGTTCATGTCAAAACCTAAAGCACGCCTGGCTACCGCTTCCCCTATTCTCCCCATTCCAACTATTCCTATTTTTTTGTGATGTACATCAGATCCTGCGAGCAAAAAAGGAGACCAATGCTGCCAGTTTCCTTGTTTAACATACTCTGCTGCTTCTACAATCCTCCTTGCTGTCGTCAGCAATAAAGTAAAAGTGAGATCAGCGGTCGTGTCCGTTAATACATCCGGCGTATTTGTCACCATCACGTTATGACTCCTGGCTGATTCTAAGTCAATATTGTCGTAACCAACAGCCAGATTAGCTACAATTTTCAGGTTCGGCGCCTGCTTTAGCAAATTGTCATCCACTTTTTCTGTTAACATCGTTAATAACCCATCAGCTTTCATTGCTTCTTCTTCCAATAATTCTCTAGGTACGGCAGTATTTTCACTTTCCCACATGTGAATATCAAAGTCTTTTCTTAAAGGTGCTGTCAGTTCTTCAGGAAGCTTCCTTGTAATAAAAATATACGGTTTGGCCATCGTTATCACCTCAACTGTCATTATAAAGGAAATGAAAGCGTATAGCACATATTTTAGAAATAACGCAATTACTTCTGGTATAATACTGTTATCGCATCCAATGTTTAATCAGGACATCATTGTACACAGGGAGGTCATCACAGTGTCAGACGAAAATCGAAAAGTGAGTACACTTGAAAAGAAAGCCAGAGATTGGCTGATAGAAAGAGGCGTTACCATCGACGATATGGCAGAGTTGGTCTATTACTTGCAATCCAAATATCATCCTAATCTAACCATGGAAGACTGCCGGTTCAATGTGCATCAGGTCCTTAAAAAAAGAGAAGTTCAAAACGCAATCATTACAGGCATTCAATTAGATGTATTAGCTGAACAAAACACGCTTGAGGAACCCCTTCAATCTACCATTGAAGCAGATGAAGGACTGTACGGAGTGGATGAAATCATTGCCTTCTCGATTGTAAATGTCTACGGTTCTATTGGATTTACCAATTACGGATATATAGACAAACAGAAACCAGGAATATTAAAAAAATTAAACGATAAATCATCAGGCCAGTGCCACACTTTCCTTGATGATATTGTCGGTGCTATTGCAGCAGCAGCTTCAAGCCGGCTGGCCCATAGTGCAGTCGGTGAAGAATATTAAATATACCATCTGCTAAAAAAACCACGCAAAAAATCTTGCGTGGTTTTTTTAACATATCGAAACTTTTCTCATATTTTTTCGTATATAATCGTAATATAATTACACTTATGGAAAGGATAGGAAAAATGAGAAAACGGTATATATGGATATGGCCTACATTGGTTATCTTAATTGGAATTGGTCTTCTTTTTTATGAAAATTATCTCAAAGTTACAGAACCCCCAAGTAAAAATTGGAGCAGAGAGATTGAACTGGGGTTAACTCCTTCAACGAACCTTCCCATCATTCAGAAAACAACCGATAATTTAAAAACATCTTATTTAACTAATGACGGGGTCAACATACGATCTTTTGACAACTCTTTTACTATAATCGAGGAGGAAATGCACCCTATTCCTTATGATAAGTGGACTAAATATTATTTAGACGAAGATCACCTCCTCTATTCTGACTATTATTCCATGTATGACGGGGAAAGTAATGAAAAGATATCGGATATCCAACAGTTTATTGCTCTAGATCAATTCGTTCTTTATCAATATGATATGGAGGTTTACCTCTATAACCCGGAGACCTCAGAGTCCACTTCAATTTTAACTCTGGAAAACGAAAAAACTAAACTGCATACATACGAAAATGAGCAAAACACTTATCTGCTTACTGAATATAATGGAAATGGGAATACTCAGTTAAATTTTTATGAAGTGAGCGAAAAGGGAACAGAATTGATTGGAGAAAGTGAATTTACAGTAAATCAATCTGAAGTTATAGAAGACCTTCAATTTACCATTCAGAACGAAACCTATTCCGTTGTATTGACTACTTATCTAAAGAAAAACATGTCAGGATCACCTGAAAGCTTTAACTATTTCGCGAGTCACGCTTTAGATGAAGACCCTGAATTCAAAAAAATACAGTTCCAGGATCCAAAGGCCGATCAAAAACTAGCTGAAATCTCGGATATTACGATGAGGGTGACAGAGGACCAAAATGAGATTTTATTTAAAGGTCTGGGTTACACAGAAACTAAATATAGATCCGATAATCAATTCAACATATATAAGGCTGCTTTGAAGGGTGACTCTGCGAGCAGTGTCACAAGAGTAAGCAATACACCTGAATCCTCAGCGTCCCCTCAGTGGGTTGACAAAGATACGATCGTCTGGCTGGATATTATGGGAGAGGAAAATCAACTGCTTCTATCTTCAACTGCAGACGAAGCGGTTGTAATATCCGAACAAATAGCCGGGCATTATTTAATGGATGCCCTTGGGAAAACACTTGGGATGCTGTCATACAGCTTTTTAACCATTATCCTGGGGCTGCTTTGGTTTATCTGGCCTATGGTGTTTATGCTGTTTATTATGTTTGGAAAAGGTTCAGCACTCGATCGTGACCGACCTTGGATTCTATTTACCGGTATTGGTGTATATTTACTTGCTGCTTTTTTCTATAAGGATAGAGTGTTTACACCTGAATTAATGGTACGGGCTCCCGATTATTTGAGTTTTCCAGCAAGTCCGTTTATTTATATTTTTATTTTCGCTTTGCTGGTATTCGGGATACTGATGGGGCACAGAAAAAGTCTTGATTGGTCGGTCTCCCTTAAATTGAGTTATTTCGTAGGGATTCACCTATTATTTATTACTATATTTTTTGGTCCATATTTATTATAAAAAAATCGACAGGACGCTTAAATATGCGTTCTGTCGATTTCCCATTCTGACAAGCTACCTATTGCGAAAGTCGGCTGTGAACTCATCCCTTTTATGCTTTCCTGTGAACTTACTCCTGTTTCTACCATCAATGTATCAATCCCAGCGCGAATTCCTGCCAATATATCAGTTTGGTAATTATCCCCTACCATAATAATATCTTTTTTATGAATTCCTAAATAGCTGATCGCCTGTTCCATAATAATGGGTTCTGGCTTCCCTACGTAAATAGGTTCTACCCCGGTACTGACGGCCACTGTGGAGGTTAGTGCTCCATTTCCCGGCAAGAGCCCTCGTTCGGTTGGAATAGCGCGGTCTGAATTAGTACTTATAAATTTTGCTCCATTTCTAATCAGCAGGCATGCTTCTGCCAGTTTTTCATACGTAATCAATCGGTCGATCCCCATCACTACATAGTCTGGAGTATGATCGTCAATATCAATATTTTCTATGGCTAACGCATGATAAAGTCCATTTTCCCCAATTACGTATGCTTTAGATTTAGGATTTTTTGTATGAATATACTTTGCAGCAGCCATACTTGAAGTAAAGATTTGATTAGAATCTGCCTCTATCCCCATGCTTTTTAATTTTAATGCCACTTCCTCTGGAGTTGAGGAGGAATTATTCGTAATGAATAAATGCGGAATAGAAGCCTGATTTAAACGATGAATAAATTCAGCTGCACCCGGAATGCGTTCATTTCCTCTGTACATGGTGCCATCTAAATCAATAAGGTAGCCTTTATAATTGGTCATCTTCTTTTTGTTTCACTCCATCTTTTGAAAAAGCTGATACAGGACCAAGCTCGTTTTCTAAGTAATTTCTTACACGCTCGGGAAATTGCAGTAAAGTATCATACTCCTTTTCCCAAACGGATTTGATCTCTTGATGATCCACTTTAATATAGTTTTGCACAACAGATTTGCGAAGCCTTATTATACTTTTGTAACTTTCTTCCTGATTAGCAGGAAGTACCTTTTCATCAGTCAGAATATCTATTATGTCTTCATAACTGCCTGGATCCCGCATAATAAACCCATCAATGATTTGATTACCTGTATCAATAATGGTTTCTATTAGGAGATGAGTGATACGTTCCAACAATAGAGATTCAGCAAAAGTTTGATAGTGGTGCTTCTGCTGCTCTTCCAGAAGCTCCTCCATATATTGTAAGATATTTTCAATATGCTGGCGGTTAACAAAATACATGGACGTTCCTCCTACTATTGCGTATTTTTAGTAAAAAATTTAAAAAGGAGTTCCTCATATGACGATAATTAAAGTAATTAAAGACCAGGAAGAACATGCTTTAACTCGTTTTATTAATTTCTCTGCAAGTGGCAGACGCTTTGAATTTGCCTTTTTAAAGGCAGACTATTTGAAAGATGATACGTTAGTTGTCGACTTGCTCGGGAATCATAATTTTTCATTGAACCATCAGACCCTTCATGAAAAAGGCCACCTTGAACAAGTGTTTCACATTAGCCAAGTGCAGGCGGATGAGCTAAGAGAATGCCTTGACCAGTATTTGTAAAAATTGCTTCGAGAGCGATGACTAGCGGAGTACAATCCCGGTCTAATTCAAATGAATATGTAAGTATAAAACCGACGTGCTGATTATGGACACGTCGGTTTATTAATCAACTCGCTTTAACACAAAATATGCACAGCCAAAATTACAATACTCATATAGATAATCGTCCAGGGTTGTAATCTTTGTATCAAATGAAGCCTTTGTATTTTGATCATCGTAGAACCCTTTTAATCTTAGCTGTCCGTAACCCCAGTCCCCGACAATATAATCATACTTGCTCAAAATATCACTAAAACGGGCTTCAATTTCCTCTTCATTGAACCCCTCTCTATGATCTTCAATTAATTCATAATTTTTTCCATACAATTCGATCAATACCATCACCTCTAACTAGTTCTTAGTGTACCATATTTCCATTTGTTGAAGGAAATAGATCAGAAAAATTTGTATCATAATTCAAATTCCGTCCAAGCTAAAAAAAAGAACGAAAAAAGGATGAGTCGTATGAAGATATATCAGTTGATACTAGCCCTATTTATTCCAATTGCACTGATGACAGGCTGTAACAACACGGAAGAACAAGGAATGGAACTTGAACATGAAGCTGATAATGATCATTCTATAGAAGGGAACGCGATGGATAATTATAACGAGCCTTCGAATAATGGGCAGGTTGGTTATGTTCGCTTTCAGAAAGATCAATTAGATCAGGAAGAAGAAGCTAACCACAAAATTAAGGTAAACAGGGAACAGATGGCAGACATGATCACCAGGATGATTCTCCGCTATAAAGAATTCGAGGATGTGGCCACACTTGTAGCCGACGATGAAATTCTTATTGCTTACCAGGCTCCCGAGAATAAAAGCAGAGACGAAGCTGCGGATATGGTTAAGAAAACAGCCTATTCATTAGTTCCAAGTTTTTATAAGATTTACGTATCTGATGACCCTGCTTCTTTTGGAGATATTCAAAGTCTTAGTAACTCAACCGTATACGATGAACAATATAGTGAAGTGGTAGAGCGGATCGTAGAAAAGATGAAAGAGTCTCCTCAAGGGACTGTTAATAGTGAAAATATTAAAGAAAATTAAATTTTTTTAGGAAGGTGTACAACATGAAAGTACTTTATTTATTCACTCTTTTCTTTCTAATAAGTTCTATACCTTCCTTCGCCTCAGCAGCAACTGAGGAAGAAGATGTGGAACGAATGTCGATATATAAAAAGACGGCAGCTGTCAGCAGCATTCCATGGACTTACTTCGCCGCTATCGACCAATATGAACGGCAGGTGCATGATGACCCCCCTGAAGGAAGAGTGACTGCTTTTCGTCCTGACCCACTATTTTGGAATGGAATAGACACCGAACCTTCTTTTTTCCCGCAAGGCTGGGGTGATACGGGCGACGGAAACAAGAAAATAGATATGACGAATGATGAGGATATTATGTGGAGCCTTGGGAAATATTTAAAATCCTATGGTACTTCAGAAGAAGATATCCGTATTGCCTTGTGGAATTACTACAAAAGAGACCTGACAGTCCAGACTATTATGAATACAGCTGAGGTGTTTGAAAAGTTCCAAACCGTGACATTAACAGATCGAGACTTTCCTTTACCGATCACTGCTAATTATACGTATCATAATACATGGGGGGACGCACGTGGTTTTGGGGGGCGTCGCATCCATGAGGGTACTGACATCTTTGCTGACTATGGAGTTCCTGTCCATTCCACTACTTATGGAGTAATTGAAATGAAAGGGTGGAATAAATTCGGGGGCTGGAGAATTGGAATTAGAGATATCTATAACATTTATCATTATTACGCTCATTTAAGCGGTTTTGAAGAAGATAAAAAAGTGGGAGATGTAGTCCAGCCTGGAGATGTTATAGGGTCCGTAGGGTCAACCGGATATGGACCACCCGGGACTTCAGGAAAGTTTCCCCCGCATCTGCATTACGGAATGTATCAGGATAACGGAAAGAACGAATGGTCCTTCGATCCCTATCCATACTTAAAAAGATGGGAGCGCATAGCAGCAAAAAATTAACAGGCTGGGACAAACCTGAATAAATCATAAAATAATCCGAACTGATTCTGTAGAAATCAGTTCGGATTATTTATGTTAAAAAGAATTCACACCATCGCTCCGTCAAAACACTTCGCTTTCCGTGGGCGCGGACTCAGCTTCCTAGGAAAGCAAAGAACGCTTTCCTGTGGGATCTTCGGCTCGCGCTATTCCCACAGGAGTCTGCGTATTTTGACTACGCTAGTGATCTGCGTTTATACGAATGTTCGTTTTTTACATCACTGCTTTACTTCTTATATTTATGATTGTTTAGATTTTTTGACTGCGTTCATGATACTCGCAACAAGGCCTCCCCAAATTACAACCATTCCTATGATCATCATTAATATTGCACTTGCTGTCATATCATTCTACCTCCCTGTGTGTTTCTTCAAGAGCTTTGGCATCCCAACGCTTCAAAGTCATCAGGAAACCAACTACTAAAGCAAAAGCTGCTACAGCCCATCCGCCAAACAATATGAACGTATCACCATATCCTTCGTAGTTGCCGGTTTCAGTTTCAAACTGACCAAGCAGGTTTGTTTTGAAAAGATCAAACATCATATAACCAAGTACAAGTGGGGTAATTACACCAAGGCAAATCTTCCACCACCCACCCAGATGCAAATCAGAAATCCCATTTGCATGAGTCTGAAAGTCATTAAGATTACGAACAAACCATGCAATGACGATAACTTCAACTAACCCGACGAATGCTACGCCGAACTGGTTAATAAAGTAATCAGCCGCATCCAAGAAATACAGACCGCCCTGCGTGGCGAAAGTAAGGGAAATAAGGGCAGCAATTCCGCCGCCAAAGCCAACTGCAGCTTTTCTTGATAAACCAAACTTCTCGCTGATCCCTGCAACATAGGTCTCCGAGATAGAGATCAAGGAAGACAGACCTGCCAAAACTAAAGATGCAAAAAACAAGAAACCGAATAGTCCATTCAACGCAGGGAATTCATTAATAATTTGCGGGAAAACTACAAACGCAAGTCCTACGCCTCCACTAACGACTTCCTCAACAGGTACGTCAATTTGTGATGCCATAAACCCTAAAGCTCCGAACACACCTATACCAGCTAAAAGTTCAAAACTAGAGTTACTAAAACCAGTAATAAAAGCGTTATTAGTAATATCTGATTTCTTCGGCAGATAACTGGAATATGTGATCATGATCGCGAATGCAATGGATAAACTAAAGAAAATCTGTCCATAAGCTGCCACCCATACTGAACCTGAAGTAATCGTTTCAAAATTCGGTGCAAAAAAGGTTTGCAGACCTTCTGCAGCACCTGGCAGTGTAATCGCCCTGATCACTATGATCAAGAACAATACGACCAACGTCGGAATAAATATCTTGTTGGCTGCCTCAATCCCTTTTTTGACCCCTTTAAACAATACTCCCAGGGTAATTACCCAGACGACGATAAGCGGGATTAAGACTCCAGGTACTAAGCTTCCTGCTTGGCCAGGATCTACGGATAAATTCAAATATTCGCTAAACAAGAAGCCTTCCGTGTCTTCACCCCAAGATAAATTAAACGCAAAAATACTATACGAAATTGCCCAGGCAATAATGACAGCGTAATACGTTGAAATAACAAAGGATACGATTACGGCCCACCATCCAAGCCATTCTGTTTTCTTATTCATACGGAAAAATGATAGCGGTGCTGATCCACGGTACTTATGACCTATCGTGAATTCCATGACAAGTAACGGTATACCAGCTGTTATAAGAGCAAATAAATACGGAATAAAAAATGCCCCTCCACCATTTTCGTAGGCGACTGAAGGAAAACGCCATATGTTACCCAGGCCGATTGCAGACCCGACAGCTGCCAAGATAAACCCGGCTCTCGTCCCCCATTGTGCACGATTTTCCATGTGTAAGACCTCCCTTAGATACATTTCTCTTCTGTTTATAATATGAGCATGTACAGAAGAGAATGTTTCTAATTTTTATTTTTTTCAGATTATTCATGCTTATTATACCGGTACCTTAGTTCGATGTCAAAGTAATATAAGAAAATTACTATTTTTCTCTTTGATACAAAAAAAGGACAACAAAGTACATTTGACGCACTTCGTTGTCCCTTATATTTTTCCAATTTTAATATTTTTGACGATTCATTAAATGAATCAAAATACCTACAATAAATACAACCACTAAGGTTATCAACAGAGGAAAGACCACCTGTCCAGTAATACCTAAGACGAGGTATCCAATTGAAGCACCTGCAGCAGCTATTAGAGCATAAGGCAGCTGAGTAATCACGTGATCGATATGGTTAGCTCCTGCCCCGGTTGAGGATAAAATAGTGGTATCAGAGATTGGTGAACAATGGTCTCCAAATACTGACCCGGCTAATACAGCAGCTAATGCCGGCAGTATTAGATTCACATCTGTAACAGCAGCAATTTCTCCGGCAATGGGCAGCATAATTCCAAAGGTTCCCCAGGATGTACCTGTGGATAAAGCCATAAAACCCGAAACAATAAATAATAAAAACGGTAAATAGGCTGTATTAATAGAAGACTGTGTAACACGCTCAGCCAGATATTCCCCTGTTTCCAGCTGGCCGATTACATCTCCAATCATCCATGCAAAAACAAGAATATAAATAGCAGGAAGCATAGCTTTAATTCCTTCATAGGTTACGTGGCTGATCCCTGATTTTGGTGTCGGCTGTGTAAAATAGAGTGCCGCTGCCAGTACGACTGCTGCCAGACCACCCAAGAATAATGAAATGTTTACATCAGTATTCTCAAAAATAGATAAGATACTGGTGGCATTCTCTCCATTTTGAATCCCAGTAACAACCATAGACGTAACGGTACCAAGAATTAGAGCTGCAATAGGTAATACCAGATGATAAATACGACCGTTGTTATGCTCTTTAAATTCATCGTTTAAATCACCAGGTACATTCCCTTTATCGAGATTCGTCACTTCTCCTGTATCTAATGCACGTTTTTCATGATGACGCATTGCCCCTATATCTAACTTTAAAAAGATTGTTAAAAAGACGAGAAGTAAAGCAGCAAATACGTAGAAGTTTGCCGGAATCATCAAGATAAACGCTTCTAAAGCCTGGTAATTTTCAATTCCGTTGTCAGCCAGAATATAACCGATTGTACCTATAATGTAGGCTCCCCAGCTTGAAATAGGAGAAATAACGGTAATTGGTGCCGACGTGGAGTCGATATAGTACGCCAGATTAGCCCGGGAAATTTTATGACGATCTGTTACCGGGCGGGCAACCTGACCAACAGCCAATGCATTAAAATAATCATCAATAAAAATCATAATCCCTAACAAAGACGGGATGAGTTTAGCACCCCTACGGCTTTTTATCTTTTCGATCGCCCAAAGCCCGAATGCTCGGCTTCCACCTGAAGCGGTCATAAAAGCTGTTGTAATCCCTAGAAGAATCAGAAACGTTAACAAGTACAAGTTGCCGGTATTTACTTCACCTTCACTAAAAAATATCGTGTAAAACGTTTCCCAAACTAAATTAAATCCTTCTACAAGATTAAATTGGGTCAGCATAAATGCACCGACAAGAATACCAATCCCTAAAGATAAAATTACTTTTCTTGTAGCTATAACAAGAATCAGCATTAGTAATGCTGGAATAACTGAATAAATTGTTCCTTCCATGTGTGGTTCCCTCCGTGTTTCTATTGATGAAAACGGGGTGTGTGGAAAACTACTTTTGAAAATGAGGGATGATGAAGCGGAGCACTTCAAGTTGTGCTATCTCTAGCTGCAAATAAAAATGCATACAAAAAGGCAATGATAGAAAATAACCTACCACTGCCTAAAATAGCAATTTGATTATCCTCCATTTCGATCAGTAGCGCACCATGCACCCAAAGTGATTGCATGACAGTATATCTCTTCTTTAGACATATACCAGCTTATAGGAGCTGACAACTCCAATAAACTTCGGCAAGTCTCCCCTTTCTTCATGTGATCTTTGCTGTCCACTCCCACTGAATACTAATGAAGCCTGCACCTCTACCTCACCGATCTGATAAGGTCACGCATATTTAATTCTTTCACATTTTAACAGGTGGACGTTGTTATTGCAAGGGATCCATAGGATAGGAAAATGTTGGCGATTTTCCCGTTTCTCCAGTTTCATTAAAAAACTGCGGAACCTCTCCCATAATCGTGCTTGAATCAATTGGAATATCGTTTTCCACCACCGTTGTTTCTGTAGAAAACGGAATTACCACTCGCAAGCTGACAGTAAAATTAATCGATAATTGAAAATGAGCAGAATTGATTCCGTACTCTGTAATTTCATTCTTAAATTCAGACTGCACATCTCCTATGACCCGCAGCTGTACCGGCACTTTTGGACCCAGGTTGGAAAGGATAGAATTGTTTGTCGCTAAACCGACGGGTATTTCTATTAGAGTAGCAGGTTCCTCTCCTGGTTCTTCAGGTGCCTCTTCATCAGGAAAAACCTCAGCATCTAAAGAAGTATCTTCTAACGGAAGTTCGTTTAACTCCATTCGCTTTAAGAAGTTCTGTACTCGTAAAGTTGTGTTCCGCAAAGTCCTGTTAACGACCACAGAATTCCAACCCATGTAAACAACATTACCTTCATTGTCTTTCTCCATTCGTATTAGATCCTCGAATTGAATTTCTTCTGAGATTTGCTTGCTTACTGCTTCATTGATTGCATCCCTTGCTAATTGCTGTGCTTTTGTTTCAGCAATTTCTTCCAGGGTGGGGGTGATTCCACGATCGATAATAACTAAACAAATTCCTGTAAAAATAATAAAGAATAACAAGGTTAGTACGATACGTTTACCAAATGAGGGTGGACTCGCCCTGATTTTTCCCATAAAACAACCCCTCCTGCCCTTATCTATATGATAAGCAGAAAGGGTTTAAAACTAACTAAATAAAATTATGAGACAGCCCATGATATTAAGAGTGTCTCTTGTTACAAAAGTCCCTGACAGGCAACCACTTCACCTTCCTCCAACTCCTTAGGGATAACGTGAAATGTAAGTTATTGGTTCTCAATTAAATACCGACCGTGACAGCAGGCAGTAATTTTAGACTAGTTCAATCGATATTCTTTAAGGCTTTTGCCAACACATCGCGTAAAAGCTCAGGCATATAATATTGCTTATTTTTAGAATAAGCAATTTCGGGAAATAACCGCCCAAAAGTAAATGTATCAGCAGTCCCCAGCGTGTAAGTTTTATATCGGTCAATTGGTGAGCCATTGATTGTAACATGACGAACTCTCTCTTCTCCATCACTGCCTACAACCGTTTGAATCACTATTCCGGAAAATATCATTTTACCTATAATTTCACCACGGAATCCTAAGCCTTTTAAACGAATCTGGGTAAGTTTTTTTGTATGGCCCACCCTGATTATTTCCAGAAGTTCATCACCAGTAACTTCTACCTTACAAGGGTTCATTGGGTGTGGACAAATGCGGTGTATATCTTCATACGTAATTCTCCCCGGGTTTAAATGGTCAAGTAGCACCCCTGCGTTCAGCATGGCTGCATCAGCTTTGGTCCATTCCCGTAACTCTTCTGTTAACCTTCTCATTAACAAGGTATCCTTAAACCAGGCTACTTGCAAAGGTTTTTTCAATACAGCTACACTGGTTTGTAAATGCTTTAAAGCTTTCTCTCTCATTTTGTCGATATCGTCAGTAACCTTTTTATCTTTCAAAAGGTTTTCCGTAGACACAGCATAGGCTTCTTTTTTAGATAAACCACAGCTTGTATGGTCCCACTCCAATAGAACTTCGCCCAGGTGGGTTCCATGTTTACCGGCTGCTGTTAATAGAGTGTTTCCATAATGCTCTCCGTTTTGAAATAAGTGATGAGTATGTCCTCCAATAATTACATCAATAGCCGGATAGTGTCTTGCGATTTCTTCATCATCATGAATACCTAAATGAGAAAGAAGGATAAAAATATCGGCCTGGTTACAGATTTCTTCATAATATTTATCCAATACAGTATAGGGGGAGGCTATCTCCCATCCCAACATTCGGTAAAACGTTTCAAATGGAGCTGTCAAGCCAATAACAGCGACCTTTGTGCCTAAGGGTGTGGTCTTTATCGTATATGGCAGCAGCCAACTGGGCTGGGGGTCTTTTAGTGAACGAAGATTTGCACACAACACTTTAAATTCAGCTTCGTCATACAAACGATAAAGATCGTCATAAGAGAGAGTAATTCCTTCGTTGTTACCCAGAGTTGCAAAGTTATAACCTGCTTCATTTAATAACTCTACATTTCCTTGTCCCATCAGTCCTTCAGTAATCGGATGAAATCGATCAGCATGATCCCCATTGTCAAGAAGCCAATACGTTTCATTTCGGTAAATATGCTTCTCTTTTTTTTGATTAAAATAACCTACAATCTGTGCCCAGTTCTCAAAGTGGCTATGTAAGTCGCTCGTATAATAAAGAAAGATTTTTTCCTTCATGTCCATTCTCCTTATCCGATCCCTTGCCAAATTAGACGAATACCGATTAATATAAGTAATATTCTTAAGAACCATTCGACAGATTTACTGTTCAACTTACGGTTTACAGCTGCCCCCACAGTTCCTCCAATATATGCCCCAGGAATAAAGAGCAGAGTCTGCATCCAATCCACGTTTCCTAAATACACATGTGCCCCTGAGCTTGTAATACTGGCAAAAAAGATAATAAACATTGAGGTAGCTGTAGCAATATGTGGCGGGACCTTAAACAATAAAATTAACGCCGGCACAATAAGAGATCCACCGCCAATTCCAAGCAGACCGGAAAGCACCCCGACTCCAAAGGCGAAAATTATACTAACTATTACAGGTACACGGTAAAAATAAGTTTGTCCATTTACTCTTTTCTCCCGGGGAATGCCCCCTTTAAATAGACGCCAATTCGTATCTCTGGGCAGAAAAAAAACTAAGGAAACCCCAATCATCACAATTCCAAAGAATAATTCAAAGCTATCCGTTTTAAAAAACTGATTAAGCCAGGAACCAAAAAGGCCGCCCGGGATACTTCCTCCCATTAAGAGGAAACCCATCTTTAGGTCCACCCTGTTGTGTTTTACATAGGAAAGAGCTGAGGAAAGTCCGGTAAAAACCATTACCACAAGTGAAATTCCTACAATGGACTGAGGTGTCACCCAATGGAAAGACTCCAGCTGGTCACCTAAAAACAGTAGTACAGGTACAAGGATTACTCCCCCTCCTAATCCTGCTATACTACCAATAAAAGCAGTAATAAATCCAATAAACAAAGAAAGTGCAATTAACATATTCAGCCTTCTATCTATATATAAGATATTATTATAGTATCACGATTCCTATGCGAAATTCATCTAACGATCATAAAAACCGCCTCTGTCAACAGCCTCTGCGGCTGCAAAAAAAAACATGCAGATGGAAGACCACCTGCACGTTTCTAACTATATTAACCGATAGAACCTTCCATTTCAAACTTAATGAGACGGTTCATTTCAACTGCATACTCCATAGGCAGTTCTTTCGTAAATGGCTCAATGAAGCCCATTACGATCATCTCTGTTGCTTCTTCTTCTGAAAGGCCGCGGCTCATCAAGTAGAATAACTGCTCTTCAGATACTTTAGATACCTTAGCTTCGTGCTCAAGTGAGATATTTTCATTCATGATCTCATTGTAAGGGATGGTATCAGAAGTGGACTCGTTATCCATAATCAATGTGTCACACTCGATATTGGAACGTGCACCTTCCGCTTTACGGCCAAATTGCACGATTCCACGATACGTCACTTTTCCTCCATGCTTGGAGATTGACTTAGAAACGATTGTGGAAGATGTGTTAGGCGCAAGGTGGTGCATTTTCGCACCAGCGTCCTGATGCTGTCCTTTACCTGCAAGCGCGATAGATAGAGTCATCCCGCGTGCTCCTTCTCCTTTAAGGATAACAGAAGGATATTTCATTGTAAGTTTGGAACCTAAGTTACCGTCAACCCACTCCATTGTGGCATTTTCATCAGCAACTGCACGTTTCGTAACAAGGTTATACACGTTATTCGCCCAGTTCTGGATCGTGGTATAACGGCAGTACGCATTTTTCTTAACAAAGATTTCAACTACCGCACTGTGAAGAGAGCTGGAAGAATACGTTGGTGCTGTACAGCCTTCTACATAGTGGACGGAAGAACCTTCATCTACGATAATGAGGGTACGCTCAAATTGTCCCATGTTCTCAGAGTTAATTCGGAAATAAGCCTGGAGCGGTGTTTCTACTTTTGTATCTTTTGGTACATAAATGAATGAACCGCCGGACCATACAGCAGAATTTAATGCTGAGAACTTATTATCAGAAGCTGGAATTACTTTAGCAAAGTATTCTTTAAAGATATCTTCATTTTCTTTTAACGCTGTGTCTGTATCTTTAAATACTACACCAAGGTCTTCCAGATCTTTCTCCATGTTGTGGTAAACCACTTCAGATTCGTACTGTGCAGAAACCCCTGCAAGATATTTCTGCTCAGCTTCCGGGATACCCAGTCGGTCAAACGTGTTTTTAATTTCTTCTGGTACTTCATCCCAGGAACGTTCAGAACGTTCTGATGGCTTAACGTAGTACGTGATATCGTCGAAATCTAATTCTGAAAGATCTCCGCCCCACTGAGGCATAGGCATTTTATAAAACTGTTCCAATGCTTTTAAGCGGAAATCAAGCATCCACTTCGGTTCTTCTTTATAGTCAGAGATTTGTTTAACAACTTCTTTTGTTAAACCTTTTTGAGTACGGAAAATAGAGACATCTTTTTCGTGAAACCCGTATTGGTACTCTCCAACTTCTGGCGCTTTTTTAGCCATTGTTAAATACCTCCTTTTGGTATATCAAGCAATTACGCTTCGTCTTCATCTACACCTTTTTCCATTGCTTTCCAAGCTAAAGTGGCACATTTTATTCGGGCGGGGAATTTAGCAACACCCTGAAGGGCTTCGATGTCCCCTAAGTCTAGGTTATCATCATCTACTTCGTTACCCAACATCATTTCCGAAAAAAAGTTTGACATCTTAAGTGCCTCATCAACTGACTTTCCTTTAATCGCCTGGGTCATCATAGATGCTGAAGACATACTGATCGAACAGCCTTCCCCGTCGAACTTGGCATCCTGAACGACATTATCCTCTACTTGCAGCTGTAATTGAATACGGTCGCCGCAAGTAGGGTTATTCATATCAACCGTCAGATGATCGCCTTCAACGGATCCGCGGTTACGAGGGTTCTTATAATGATCCATGATAACCTGGCGGTATAGCGTATCTAAATTATTAAAAGACATCGCCAAAATACTCCTTTGTAGTTTGTAATCCCTGAACGAGGCGATCAATATCTTCTTCTGTGTTGTACAAATAGAAGCTGGCTCTAGCCGTAGCTGTTACCTCCAGCCACCTCATAAGCGGCTGTGCACAATGGTGACCAGCACGTACAGCAATTCCTTCCGCATCCAAAACAGTAGCTACATCATGAGGATGTACATCAGAAATATTGAAAGTAACCAAGCCTGCTCTTTGTTTAGGTCCATAAATATTAAGACCATCCACTTGAGTCATTTTTTCCTGAGCGTATTGAGCAAGTTTGTGTTCATGAGCTTCTATTTCTTCTAATCCCACTTGATTTAAGAATTCAATTGCAGCTCCAAGCCCTACAGCTCCGGCAATAATTGGCGTACCCCCTTCGAATTTCCAAGGCAGCTCCTTCCATGTAGAGTCGTAAAGATTAACGAAATCAATCATTTCTCCTCCAAACTCTACAGGCTCCATGTCTTTTAACAAAGAACGTTTACCGTAAAGAACTCCGATTCCGGTAGGTCCACACATTTTATGGCCGGAAAATGCAAAGAAATCACAGTCCATATCCTGCACATCTACTTTTAAGTGAGGTGCGCTCTGGGCTCCGTCAACAAGCATAACAGCATTATGGCTATGAGCAATTTCACCAATTTTTTTCACAGGGTTTATCGTTCCTAAAACATTAGAAACATGCATAACTGCGACAATTTTTGTTTGATCGGTAATCGTGTTTTCAGCATCTTCAATTGAAATCGTGCCATCTTCCTGTAATGGCATATATTTCAAAGCGGCCCCTGTCTCTTTAGCAAGCTGCTGCCAGGGAATGATATTACTATGGTGTTCCATAGGAGTGATGACAATCTCGTCACCCTCTGTTAAATTCTCACGTCCATAACTTGCAGCAACTGTATTTATAGAAGTCGTCGTCCCTCTTGTAAAAATAACTTCCTGCGTGCTGCCCGCATTAATAAACCTTCTTACTTTCTCACGAGCACCTTCATATTCATCGGTTGCCTTTGTTCCAAGAGTATGAACTCCACGGTGGACATTAGAATTATATCCTTTATAGTATTCCTCCAACTTCTCAATCACCTGAGCCGGCTTTTGAGAAGTTGCTGAAGAATCTAAATACACAAGTGGATGTCCATTTACTTCCTGATGAAGAATAGGAAACGCATCACGGACGGCTTTTACATCCATTAATATACTTTCCTTTCGATAAGCTGTCTTAGCTGCTGCTTAACAGCTTCAATTGGAAGTTGGTTGACGACAGGTGCTAAAAAGCCATGGATAATTAAACGCTCCGCTTCAAATTTGGAGATTCCGCGACTCATTAGATAAAAGAGCTGCATAGGATCAACACGGCCAACAGAAGCTGCGTGTCCTGCTGTTACATCATCTTCATCAATTAATAAGATTGGGTTGGCATCCCCGCGAGCATCTTTACTTAACATCAATACACGAGATTCCTGCTCTGCATTTGATTTTGAAGCTCCATGCTCAATTTTTCCAATGCCATTAAAGATTCCGGAAGATTTATCTTTCATAACACCGTGTTGAAGAATATAACCGTCTGAGCCTTTACCAAAGTGAGTGATATTAGCCGTGAAATTTTGTTTTTGGGAACCGCGGCCGATAGCAACAGTTTTGGCATGAGACTGGGAGTTGTCACCAATAAGATGTGTAATGTTTTCAGAGACAGTATCTCCTTCATTCATCTGTCCAAGTGCCCATTCAATAACAGCGTCACGATCAGTTACTCCGCGACGATTTGCATAAACGGTGGTCCCTGCTTCAAAGTTATCTACTGCACCAAAGGAAACCTTGGCGCCCGCTTTTGCAAAAACTTCAGTTATCGTGTTGGCAGAAGTCTTCTCTTCTTTATTATTAGACGTATAATTTTCTACATACGTTACAGAACTATTTTCCTCAGCCACAACCAGCACATGATTTACTAACGCTGCTTCAGGGTCTTCCTGCCAGAAGATAGCTTGTAGAGGTTCTTTGATCGTTACATTTTTAGGAACATAGAGAAAGATCCCGCCGTTCATAAGGGCTGCGTGCAGGGCTGTAAGCCTGTGCTCGTCCACATGAACTGCTTCAGTCATGTAATACTTCTCTACCAACTCACTGTGGTCGCGTATAGCTGTTTGAATATCTGTAAATATAACACCTTGCTCTGCTAAACTTGGTTCAAGATTAGCAAAAGCCACAGAATGATTTCTCTGCAATATTAAATTTTGTGTTTCTTTATCTTGATCAATCAGGCTGAGCATTTCCTCTGGAAGGTCCTGGATCGTTTGAATCGTTTCACCTTCTACCTGATGTTTAAATTCAGTAAAATTCCAATCTTTAACATTTGTCTTATCAGGCTTAGGCATTTCTAAAGATTCTGCTTTATCCAGCGCATTTAGACGAAGGGTCTTCATCCAGTCTGGTTCATTTAAGCCTTGAGAGAAATTTGAAACATAATCTTTATCGTATGGTAGTGAGACTTTTACAGTCATTGTATCCCTCCTATCTCTATTACGCTTTTTGACCAATCGTTTCGTCTTCGATGCCAAGCTCCTGCTTAATCCAATCATAACCTTCGGCCTCTAATCGTTCAGCCAATTCTGGTCCACCGGATTTTACAACACGCCCCTGCATCATTACGTGTACTTTATCAGGAGTAATATAATTTAACAGACGCTGATAGTGAGTAATGGTTAAGCAGCCGAAATTTTCGCCGCGCATTTCGTTTATTCCTTTTGCTACTACTTTAAGTGCGTCGATATCAAGTCCGGAGTCAATTTCATCCAGGATGGCAATTGCCGGCTGAATCATCATTAGCTGAAGAATTTCATTACGCTTCTTCTCACCGCCGGAGAACCCTTCATTTAAATAACGCTGCGCCATGTTTTTATCCATGTCAAGCGTATCCATTGCAGTATCCATTTCTTTAATAAATTTCATTAAAGAAATTTCGTCGCCTTCTTCTCTATGAGCATTAATAGCTGAACGCAAGAAATCAGAATTCGTTACGCCGCTAATTTCACTTGGGTATTGCATCGCAAGGAAAAGACCAGCTTGTGCACGCTCATCAACTTCCATTTCAAGCACATCTTCACCATCAAGGAGAACTTGTCCTTGTGTAACTTCAAATTTAGGGTGACCCATAATTGCTGAAGCCAAAGTTGATTTACCAGTTCCGTTAGGTCCCATAACTGCGTGGAATTCTCCACCTTTTACTGTAAGGTTTACACCTTTTAAGATTTCCTGACCTTCGATTTCTACATGAAGATCTTTAATTTCAAGAGTTGATCCTGCCATAAATAATACCTCCAGTATCTATTTTATTTCATGCTCTGGTTGAATTGGATCAAAAACCATTCTCAATTTATTCTCATTACAATCTTATATCATTTCGAAACTGATATCAACTGATTTCCATGTTTCGACACCAGTTGGTAATGGTTATTTCACAAAGAATTTTCAACCCGTTTACTTCCTTAATATAATAACAAAAATATATAAATAAAAAAATCGGATAACTTCACCAGTCATCCGATTTCTTTATAAAACTTATTATTTAAAGATTTGACGATCAACTTCAGTAACAAGCTTCTGACTTTGTTTGAATTCCTTTTCCCGCTCTTTCTCAACCTTCATCATTTGATCTAGACTGTTAGCATACTCAGCATAGCTCATATTATGCTTCTGGTGCATTGCTTTTTCCATATCAGGGGTGTAATTCAAACCTAAATTGTCAGTAATAATAAATCAATCCTTTCAGATTTTTTACACAATTCAGGTTACCATACACTGGTATTTACTCCAAACTCCTTTAAAGACTTTTCTGCTCGATTTTATAGTTTATATATCGGATGTAAGCGATTGTACCTTTGATTTTATCCTTATTACTAATACATGCTTTTATTTTCTAACTTTTCAGTTAATGATGCTTTAAATCTGAGACCGCTTCTTGAACCAGAGTTACCGCCTGACTAAGAGCAGCACCTCCTCCAAACGCAGCTGCAACACCGCATGCTTCCATTAACTCTTGTTCAGTTGCCCCTTGATCTATACAACCCTTTGTATGATAAACAATACAATATTCATCTTGAGCTACAACACTAATACTTAAGGCCATTAACTGCTTTGCCTTTTTAGAAAGTTCTCCCTCTCTAAAGCAAGCTTCAGAAAACTCACTAAAAGCATGGGAAACATGAGGCATTTTTTCAGAGAATACACCCATTCCATGTTTGTATTCCTGTAAATAAGCTTCTGCGAGATTAATTTCGGTATTTTCCATTTCCACTACTTAAACTCCTTCCAATAAAAAAATCCATCATGAGGTTAGTATCAACCACACGATGGATTTCATTCATATTACTCGTCTACAGGAACGACTGCTCCTTCATATTCTTCTTCGATAAACGTTTGAATTTCTTCAGAACGAAGAACTTCAACAAGCTTATTTAACGCTTCATTATCCTCGTCATCACTTTGAGCGGCAATAACGTTTACATATGGGGAATCCGAGCCCTCTAAAATAAGTGCATCTTCACTTGGGTTTAAGTCTGCTTCAATTGCATAGTTTGTATTAATTGCTACTAATACATTGTCCTCACGCTCGTAATTCTCAGGAAGAAGCGCTGCATCAATACCGGTATCAAACTCTAAATTCTTTGGATTCTCCGCAATATCATCTACTGTAGCATCCACTTTATTCACATCTTCATCTAGTGTAATTAATCCTTCTTTTTCTAATAGAGAAAGGATTCGTCCATGGTCAGCTGTAGAGTTGCTCATTAAAACCGTAGTACCGTCTTTTACTTCATCCAGACTTTCAAAGTCTTTAGAGTAAATTCCCATAGGTTCAATATGAATTCCTCCAAGATTAGCAAAGTCGTAGCCATTCTGCTCTTCCTGTTCTTCTAAATAAGGAATGTGCTGGAAATAGTTGGCATCAATTTCACCTTCCTCTAAATCTCGGTTAGGTAATACATAGTCCTGGTATTCTTCGACATTTAATGTGATTCCCTCTTCTTCTAGAAGCGGCTGAGCTTCCTCTAAAATTTCAGAGTGCGGGGTACTTGAAGCCCCTACTGTAATTTCTGACTGGTCCTCTCCATCATCTGAAGAGCCTTCCTCTTCTGAAGTTCCACACGCTGCTAAAACAAGTATTAAAACTGTAAATATTAAACTTGACCAAATTTTTTTCATGATACTTACCCCTTTTTTATATTAGTATTATTATCTTTTATCCAATTTACGGGAAACAAAGTCTCCAATAAATTGAAAAATAAACACAATAATGACGATTAAAATAGTACATACAGCTACAACGTCGAAATCTCTGCGCTGAAAACCATAGAAATATGCGAAGTCACCAAGACCGCCGGCTCCAATAACTCCCGCAACTGCCGTATAGCTGATTAAAGCAATAGCTGTTACTGTGATCCCTGATACGAGGGCCGGCATAGATTCAGGAAGAAGAACCTTAAATATTATGGTTCGGTATTTAGCTCCCATAGCTTTTGCTGCTTCTATGACACCTTTATCCACTTCCTTGAGCGCAATTTCAACTAACCTCGCGTAAAACGGTGCCCCCCCTATAATGAGAGCGGGTAATGCAGCACCCGGGCCGCGTATAGTGCCCATTAAAAAGTCGGTAAATGGAAAGAGTAATAAGATTAAAATAATAAAAGGAATTGCCCTAAACACATTAACTACTGATGCGGTAATCCAATTCAGCAGTTTGTTCTCCCATAAACCGCCTGGACCTGAAAGATACAGGAGTAAACCAAGTAATAACCCTAAAATAAACGTTCCTATAACAGACACTGAGGTCATATATAGTGTTTCATTTGTCGCTTCAATCATGTCTTCAGTTTTTACATTCGGAATCAATGCCTCAAGCATCCGGACTCACCTCCACTTCTACTGAAGTTGTTCGGATGAAAGCAATGGCTTGATTCACAACTTCCGCATCCCCAACCAGCTGGACAAGCATTGTACCATATGCCCCTTTTTGAGTTTGTGTAATTTTACCGTGAAGGATATTAACATCAAGATTAAACTTCCTTGAAACTTCACTGATGAGAGCCTGGTTCGTGTTTTCTCCTATGAAATGGAGCTGCACGACTTCTCCAGAACGATAATTCTCCTGTATGAGGTGTAATGATTCTTCACGGTCAGGATCACCCATTACCTGATCAACAAAACGTTTGGTTACTTTTTCTTTTGGGTGAAGGAAGACGTCCAGAACATCTCCATCCTCAACGACTTTCCCCTTCTCCATAACTGCAACACGATGACAAATTTTTCTGATGACGTGCATCTCATGAGTGATGAGCACAATAGTAAGCCCTAACTGTTCATTAATATCTACAAGCAAATCAAGAATTGAATCCGTGGTCTCCGGGTCCAGAGCAGAAGTAGCTTCATCACAAAGAAGTACCTTTGGATTATTAGCTAACGCTCTAGCAATTCCAACTCGCTGTTTCTGTCCTCCACTTAATTGAGAAGGATAAGAGCCGCCGCGTCCGGATAAGCCGACCAATTCGATAAGTTCATTGACTCGCTCCTCTCTTTTTGCTTTAGAAACACCCGCTATCTCCAGAGGAAACGCAATGTTATCGAATACAGTCCTTGACCATAACAAATTAAAGTGTTGGAAGATCATCCCGATTTCCTGACGGGCTACTCTTAGTTCACCTTTTTTGAGGCTTGTTATCTCCTGATCGTTTAGCTCGATATTACCGCTTGTCGGTTCTTCCAGTCGATTGAGCAATCGAATAAAAGTACTTTTACCCGCACCACTATATCCGATCACTCCAAAGATTTCACCTTTATCTATAGATAGGTTTAACTCATCGACAGCTCGAACGTCCTGATCTTTCGTGTGAAAGACCTTTGATAAGTTATTTATTGAAATCATGAATCTTTCCTCCTAAATAAAAACGCTTCTCTGCATAAGAACAGAAAAGCGTGGACTTCATATCTGTTCTCTCATCTATCAAAGATTGACTCTTTGCAGGATTTGGCACCTTTTCAAGCGTAATTTACTTGACGGTTGCCGGGCATCAACGGGCCAGTCCCTCCGCCTCTCTGGATAAGAGGTAAATTTGTATTTTAATTTATTAATGCACTAAACAATTAATATACCAGAATGGATTTTAGCACCCGCTCGTAAAGCTGTCAACTCCGTGATACAATCAAAGAATTTTACCCACAAAAAAACTCTTCACATTAAAGAAGAGCAGTACCTGCTATCTCTTCTCATCTTTCAAAGCAGCTTCTGCTTTGCTGGAAGTAGCACCGTGCGATTTAAACCGGTTGCTGGGCTTCAAAGGGCCAGTCCCCTCCGCCTCTCTGGATAAGTGAAGATGTCGCTATGAAATTATCTTATATGTTAGCATTGTTCATTAGAGACGTCAATAAATAGCAGGAGTGAATACAATGGAAAAAGCCCCAAACTTTAGACTGCCACAAATTCAATCAAATACATTTTATCAATTGGAAGACTTTCTAGGTAAAGCAGTAATATTAACGTTTTGGACTTCGTGGTGTCCGGATTGCCAAAAGGATTTACCTAAAAAAGAACATCTCTACCAGACATTAAATACCGAAAAGGTAGAAATGATCACAATAAATGTTGCAGGCAGAGAACGCTATTCCGAGGATGCCGTTGACTTTTACCAAAGTCATTTACGGGAATTAACTTTAGTGGATAACGGAATTGAAACCTATTCCAACTTTAAAGCTCAAGGCGTACCCACTACTGTTATAATCAATAAGGAAGGATTTATCACAAATCGCTTCGGTGATAAATCTGAATTTTTGGAAATTGTAGAAGCAATAGGGAAAGTTATTTAGCAAGCAAGAATAATGATTCCACATATAAAAGGTCTCTAAGCTTTCCTTTGACACTGCCATTATCTTTTCCAAGGGAGGTCAATTTCACCTCCCCTTCTAGAATTTTTTTAATAACACGAGAATTGCCTTGAATGTAAACTTGACGATGAAACTCGTAATCATAATCTATTTTAATTTCGTTGGAATTTACGGTTAGCGGTACCACTCCCTCTTCTTCCTCAATGAAAATCACAATAGGTCTCTCTTTCCACAAAGGAAGTAAATCAGGCCGCTCGTTTACATTATTCATCCACTCAAGAACAGTTTCCATACAAAACCCTCCTCTTATGCATTATCTATTACTTCTGCAACAAAGGAGGGTTTTCCTTTATATTCCTGTTAAAAATCTTTCGCCATTTCCCGGGAAATGACGCTATTATAAAACATATTCTTTTGTTTTTTCATACATATGTGAAACGGAATGAAAGGCATAAACTTTTTCAATTATTTCACCGTTCTTCGTTACTAATAAACACGGTACGCTTTCAATTTGATAACTCTGCATAAAACCCGGGTGTAATGATGCATTCATTTCATAATATACTGTGCGTCCAAATGCATGCTCAATAGTTTCGAGTATCGTCCTGGCGAGATTACAGGTCCCGCAAAATGGAGTATATATATATGTTAATGCCAATTCTTTCTGAGCAACTTCAACTATTTCAGATCTTTCGATTACTTGCAAAATAGTCCCCCTGCATTAGGTAAGATAAATGGATTTCACTTTAAAGTGGTGGCTTAGTAATGCTCGAGCTAACTCAGATTCAGGTGTAGCAGCCACCTCTCTAAACATTTTATCGATGTATATATGTTCTGCATGTGGAAGTTCGGCTGTTAGTTGTTTTCTTAATTTATTTCCTGAGTCATCTTCATCAACTAAAATGAAGACAGGCCTGTGGTCCAGGTTAAAGTCCATAATTAGTTCTTCCATACGCTCAATTCCCAGAGTTCCGTGGGTACACAAAATCTCAACGGGTGCCTGCAGCACTTTATTAATTTGCTTCTTATCGGTAATTCCTTCAACGATCAAAATTTTATCATCCATCATCATAGTCACCTACTATACAGAAACAGACCATGCTGTTAAGCACGGCCTGTATCTTGTAATTAGACCATAACTGTCATGCACCTATGTAATCTGATACGTACATGACATCATTAAATCTGTTTAGTCTTCATCAATCATTTCTTTATATTCATCAGCAGACATCAATTCATCCAGTTCGGAAGAGTCACTTGGTTCTACAACAATCATCCAGGCTTTTTCGTAAGGAGACTCATTAACAAACTCAGGGCTGTCTTCAAGCTCTTCATTGATTTCAACAACTTTCCCACTTACCGGTGCATAAAGCTCAGAAACAGTCTTCACCGATTCTACACTTCCAAATGGCTCATCCGCTTCTACTTCATCGCCTTCTTCAGGCAATTCCACAAAAACAATGTCTCCCAATTCCGATTGCGCAAAGTCAGTAATTCCTACGCGAACTTTTTCGCCTTCTTTTTTAACCCATTCATGTTCTTCAGAATAAAGCAATTCATTTGGTAAACTCATTAATATCCCTCCAGATTAAAATTAATATAAACAACAATTATAAACATAAAAGCTTTCCGCTTTTATTTCCAATGTTCTGCTCACTAATCCCAGTAATCTTTAAACTGTTCCTCTTTAAATCCAATTGTTACCTTCTCCCCATCCGTGACGATAGGTCTCTTGATCAGCATTCCCTCAGAAGCGAGCCATTTAATCATGTCCTGCTCTGTGGCATCACGCAGTTTATCTTTCATGTTTAATTCTCTATACTTTTTACCGCTTGTATTAAAGAATTTCCGGGCGGATAAGCCGCTGTTTTGAATAAGTACTGACAACTCCTCTTCACTCGGGGGAGAATCCACTATATGTACCGGAGTGTAAGAGATGTTATTGTCGTCCAGGTATTTTTTTGCTTTTTTACAGGTTCCGCAGTTTGGATACCAATAAAAGGTTAACGACATGATTATCATACCCTTCTTTTACTAGGTTGATTCTTATTTTACCATACTCAACTCCCTCAATTCATTTGAATTCGGTAACTTCTCTATTTAAAAAACCAGCCGCCTTTATGGCAGCCGGTTTTTGGGTTAAACTATATACTTCTGTGCTGTGATTAATGTTTGTGCCGCTTCTCGTTTTTTCCTTATGACGTTTGTTGGAGTGTGACGAGTCAGCTTTCGTAAGGCTCCCAGCATCATACGTAACGAATCACCAGATTCAGCAGCAATTAACGTTTCCTTAGCATGAGCTTCAATTCGGTTGAAAGCTTCCTGAACATAGATTTGAGTATAAAGGAGCTTTTGGGCGTTCTTTTCTTCCCCGTCTTTTAATATAGCTTTCTCAGTTCTCAGAACCGCAGATTCCATATTATAGAGTTCTCCAGTAATATCAGCTATATTTACTAATAGCTCCTGTTCATTTTCTAGTTTTTCACCGTACTTTTGTGCAGCTAATCCAGCTGCAAGCAGTGCAATCTTCTTGGCATTTTTAAGCAGGTACTTCTCCTGCTCCAAAGCCTCATCCCCCGGCTCTTCAGGCATAAGAGTCATTAATTCTTCCTGAAGCTTCTGTGCTTTTTGGAGTAAAGGCAGCTCTCCTTTCATCGCTTTTTTAAGCAGTGTTCCGGGAACAATCATTCTATTGATTTCATTCGTACCTTCAAATATGCGATTAATCCTTGAGTCACGGTATATTCTTTCTACTTCATACTCTTGCATAAAACCGTAACCACCATGGATTTGTACAGCTTCATCGGCAGCAAAGTCCAGTAGTTCTGTGCCGAATACTTTATTTAATGAACATTCTATTGCATATTCCGCAATCACTTTGGCGACTTCTTTTCCGTCATTTAATTGCTCTTGTGACAGCTTACCCATACTTTGTTCAAACAAACCAACTGTGCGATAAACCGAGCTTTCATTCGCATACGTGTTAGCTGCTATAGAAGCAAGCTTTTCCTGAATGAGTGGAAAACTAGAGATCGGGGTTTTAAACTGTTTTCTTTCATTCGCATATTTAACAGCCAGCTCTAATGCACGCTTAGATCCGCCGACTCCGCCGATTGCAAGCTTGTATCGTCCAACGTTTAATATATTGAACGCAATCACATGGCCTCTCCCTGCCTCACCAAGTACATTTTCAACAGGTACTTCCGCATCTTCAAGAACCAAAGTGCGGGTCGAAGAGCTCTTAATTCCCATCTTCTTCTCCTCAGGTCCTGTAGATACACCCTTGAAGTCTCTCTCAACAATAAAGGCGGTAAATTTCTCTCCATCAATTTTTGCATAGACGACAAACACATCAGCAAATGCCGAATTGGTAATCCACTGCTTTTCCCCGTTTAGAATATAATGGGTGCCTGCTTCATTTAATTTTGCTGTAGTCTTAGCCCCGAGTGCATCGGAGCCCGACCCCGGCTCTGTTAAAGCATAAGCCGCAATCTTTTCCCCGGTGGCCAGAACCGGTAGATACTTTTGCTTCTGTTCCTCATTTCCGAAAAATACAATAGGAAGGGAGCCTATTCCAACGTGAGCCCCATGGGTAACTGAAAACCCGCCCGCCCGGGAAAATTTTTCTGTAATTAATGAAGAACTGATTTTATCGAGTTGAAGTCCTCCATATTCTTCTGGCACATCTGCACCTAAGAGGCCCAATTCGCCAGCTTTTTTTAATAAATCTACTGAATGCTCGAACTCGTGATTTTCGAGGTTATCAATTTTAGGAACAACTTCCCCCAATACAAAATCTTCTGTAGTTTTTGCAATCATTTTATGTTCGTCTGTAAAGTCTTCTGGTGTAATCACGTCAGCTGCTGCTAAGTCTTCTACTAAAAACCCTCCACCTTTAACCATCTCTTTTATTTCACTCATCTTCTAGTTCCTCCCTGGATTATATTAATTCAAAAACTCCCGCAGCTCCCATTCCGCCGCCAATACACATCGTAACTACACCAAATTGTTCATTTCTTCGTTTCATTTCATGGATTAAGCTTAATGTCAGTTTTGTACCTGTACACCCAAGAGGGTGACCTAACGCAATCGCTCCTCCATTCACATTCACTTTGTTTATATCAAGCCCTAGTTCTCTAATTACTTGGAGGGATTGGGAAGCAAATGCTTCATTTAATTCAAACAACCCGATATCTTCCAGCTGTAAACCTGCAATTTTTAATGCTTTAGGTACAGCTTCTATAGGACCAACTCCCATCACTTCCGGTTCCACTCCGGCTACAGCAAAGGAGCGAAATTTCACTAAAGGAGTTAGTCCTTCAGCCTTCGCTTTTTCCTGTTCCATAACCAGGACAGTTGCAGCCCCATCACTCATTTGCGAAGAATTTCCAGCTGTTACGGAACCAGTAACTGAGAAAGCAGGTTTTAATTTACCTAGTACATCTACCGTTGTCCCCGGTCGGACTCCTTCGTCCATAGAAAAGGTACTCACAGACTCATAAACCTTGTTATCACTTGCTACAGTACGTGAAGTCACTTCCACAGGTACTACTTCGTCTTGAAACTTTCCTTCTTTTATTGCAGCTTCTGCTCTTCTATGGCTTTGAGCTGCAAATTCGTCCTGGTCCGCCCTTGAAATTTTAAAACGATTTGCTACTTCTTCAGCCGTATGGCCCATGGACATATAATATTCCGGTGCATTTTCTACAAGCTGTACATTAGGTTTAATGACATGCCCACCCATCGGGATTAAACTCATTGATTCAGCCCCGCCTGCTATCGCAGTGTCGCTATGGCCCAGCATAATTTTTTCAGCAGCATAAGCAATACTTTGCAAGCCAGAAGAACAATACCGATTAATTGTAATAGCTGGAACTTTATAGTGAAGGCCGGCCAGCCCTGCAATATTTCGAGCCATGTTCATTCCCTGCTCTGCCTCTGGCATTGCACAACCAATGATTACATCATCTATGTTTCCTTCATAATTACCGGCTCTTTTTAGAGTTTCTTTTATCGTTATGGCAGCTAGATCATCTGGTCTAGTATTGGCTAGTGACCCTTTTTTCGCACGGCCGACAGGGGTTCTAGCTCCTGCAACAATGACTGCTTCTTTCACGATTTTTCCCCCTTTAAAAATTAGTTTCTTAATGGTTTTCCTTTCATTAACATGTGCTGCATTCGCTGCTGAGATTTAGCTTCACCTACTAGACTTAAGAAAGCCTCTCTCTCCAAATCTAATAAATATTGTTCATCTACTACCGAACCTTCCTGCACACGTCCTCCTGCCAATACAAACGCAAGTTTTTCAGCAATCTTTAAATCATGCTCACTGGCATAACCACTCAGAGCCAGTGATTTTGCACCAAGGAGCATAGTTGCATAACCTTGCTCACCTACAACTGGTACTCTCGTACGTTTAGGTGCCTGGTAGCCTGAATGAGCTAGCCCGAGAACCTTTTGTTTTGCATCATGTAACAAATGATCCTGGTTTGTGCTTATTGCATCCTGGCTATCGAGAAAACCATTTTCTCTTGCTTCTTCAGCGGATGTAGAAACTTTAGCCATGGCAATCTTCTCAAATACGCTGTTAGCAACTTTCTGCAGATCAAAGTCCACGCCTTTTGGAATGTTGCGTAAATGCTTTATATATAATTCTTTATTTCCGCCTCCTCCAGGGATTAAGCCGACTCCCGCCTCTACAAGTCCCATGTAAGTCTCAGAAGATGCTTGAATGGACGAAGCAGGAAGACAAACTTCTGCTCCTCCACCTAGTGTCATAGCAAATGGAGCCGCTACAACTGGTTTATCGGAATACTTAATACGCATAGCTGCATCTTGAAAATGTTTAACCACCATTTCAATTTCAAAAAAGTTAAAGTCCTGGGCTTCCATTAAAATCATTCCAAGGTTAGCACCAACGCAGAAATTTTTACCTTGATTGCCGATAACGAGCCCCTCATAGTGAGCATCTACTTCTTCTAAGGCATAGTTAATCATCTGGATAATGTCCAGCCCTATAGCGTTACTCTGCGAATGAAATTCTAGCCCGGCAACTCCATCCCCTAAATCAATCAGACTCGCTCCAGCATTTTTCTTTATTACTTCACTTGTCTGCTTCAACCTTTTTACATTAATAGCTTTAGGGTTGAATGCTTGAGGCTCATAGCTTCCATTATCATAATAGAAAACGCTGCCGTTCTCTTGTTTATAAAAACTTTCAAAGCCTTGATCGATCATGTTATCAATCCATTGCGGGATCGTTTCGCCATCTTTCTTCATACGAGTAACTGACTCTTTTACACCTATTGCATCCCACATCTCAAAAGGTCCTAATTCCCAGCCGAATCCCCATCGCATCGCTTCATCGATCGAAGGAATATCATCTGCTATTTCACCGAGCAGCTCAGCAGAGTAAATAAGTACTGGTTTTACAATTGACCATATCAAATCTCCTGCCCGGTCACCTTCAGCTGCTGCCAGCACCTTTAATTTACGTCTTGAATCCTTTTCCTGTTTTGCGAGCTCCACTGCTTTAGACTTTAGTTTTTCGTTTGGTTCATAATCCATGGTGTCAGGATTTAATTGAAGAATTTGACTTCCTTCCTGCCCTTTTTTCTTCAAGAAAAATCCCTGCCCTGTCTTAGCCCCCAACCAGCCATTTTCCTGCATGGCTTTCATGAATTCAGGGACTTCAAATGCTTCCTTTTCTTTGCCTTCTACTTGATCATAAACATTCCTGGCTACGTGGATAAATGTATCTAATCCGACCACGTCCAATGTTCGGAAAGTTGCACTTTTCGGGCGACCAATTAAAGGACCTGTAACAGAATCTACCTCGCCAACACTATATCCGTTTTTCAGCATTTCCTTTACAGTAATCAATAAACCGTACGTTCCTATCCGATTAGCAATAAAATTAGGGGTATCTTTTGCTTCAACGACTCCCTTACCAAGCGTGTCTTCACCAAAACGCTTCATGAACTGCAATACGTTGTCATCTGTATCTTTCGTAGGTATAACCTCCAGGAGCTTCAGGTAGCGTGGAGGATTAAAAAAATGTGTGCCTAAGAAGTGCTTTCGGAAATCTTCACTGCAATCTTCTGCCATGGCCTCTATCGAAATTCCTGATGTATTCGAGCTTATAATACTTCCATCCTTGCGGTAGTGGTCCACTTTAGCGAGAACTTCCTTTTTAATTTCTAAGTTCTCTACAACGACCTCGATTACCCAATCCACTTCTCCAAGCTTATCCATATCGTCCGAGAAATTCCCAACTTCAATTAAGTCAAGATTTTTACGGCTTGTTAATGGTGAAGGTTTATGTTTTTTTAATGCTTCTTTATTTGCAGAAACAATTCGATTTCTCACAGCAGGATCTTCCAGGCTTAATCCTTTATTCTTTTCTGCATCATTAAGTTCACGAGGTGCCATGTCTAACATTAATGTTGGTATCCCTACATTTGCCAAGTGAGCAGCAATACCGGCCCCCATTACCCCAGAGCCCAACACTGCAGCACGCTTGATTTTCTGATTCATGAGTTATCCCCCTATCATTTTTGAATGAATACTCATTCATTTTGTGGATAAAAAAATATTGTGGAGCAAATATTGGTTTCTGTCTATACTATAAATTATATTCAGATATTTCGCAATCGTTTTCAATAATAAAAAAACCAGAAAGACATTTTCTAAAATTATAGATTAAAGCTTTGACAAACGCTGTTTAAAGGAAACCAATTCAGAGGACCGATTTTGCTCCTTCATTAAATAACCAGGATGCTTGTTTATGATTTTAAAAATTGAAGGACCGACACTTGTTATTCTTTAGTTCTTTCATATCAAAGTTTAAGAAAACGTAAAAACAAGCAAGGTTGGATGCAAACATGGTGAAGCCTGAGGAAGTCAATGCAAGCAACGGAAATCAAATCGCTTCTTAAATCCTTTATTTCCCCCGCCCGGTACCATCCCCCTTTTTATTTTGATCGAAGAGCACTTAATACCCCTTTAACTCGAAAATATAAAAATGCTTGCAGAAAAACAGAAATTTCTCTACAAGCTGAGCAATTTGTAAAACGTACTTTTTTATTTCCCCACTACACCTTTTAACACAAATGCTACGTTCGCCGGCCGTTCAGCCAAACGTCTCATAAAGTAACCATACCAGTCAGTGCCATAAGGGACGTATACTCTCATTTTGTAACCTTCTTTGACTAATTCCTCCTGACGTTCAACCCTGATGCCGTAAAGCATTTGGAACTCGAATTGTTGAAGAGGAATATTATGTTCTTCCACTATATTTAAGGTATATTCGATCATTGCATCATCATGAGTAGCGACAGCCGTATAATTGCCATTCAGTAAATGCATTTTTATAATACGTTTAAAGTTCTCATCCACATCTTTCTTGTCTGGAAAAGCTACTTTTGGTGATTCTTTATAGGCTCCTTTTACCAGCCTCAAGTTGGGATTATACTGATTTAAATCTTCAATATCTTCTACTGCTCTGTATAAGTAAGACTGAATAACGGTTCCAATGTTCTTATATTCGGCTTTTAATTCTTTGAAAAGTTTTATCGTTGTTTGACAGCGTTCGAAATCTTCCATATCAATTGTAATAAAAACATCATTTTCCTCAGCTGCCTTTAAAATTTTCTTCATGTTTTCCAGAGCCAGCTCATAAGAAATGTCCAGTCCCATTGAAGTTAATTTAAGAGACAGCTGCGAATCAAGGCGATGCTCAGCAATAGCTTTAACAGCTTCTATACATTCCTCAGCTGCCTCCTTAGCCTCTTCTTCTGTGTCAATGAACTCTCCTAAGTGATCAATCGTGACACTCATACCCTGGTTGTTTAATTTTTGTATAGTCTCCACAGCATTTGGTATGGTTTCCCCAGCTACAAACCGTCCAGCTCCAAACCGAAGTCCATACTTTCTTGCCAATTTTGTAAAAAATTTATTTTTAGATAAAAACAGGAAAAAGTTTCTTAGTAGTTGTTCCATGCAAACCCTACCCCCAAAAATAAGCTAATCTTTATACTTCAGCGGCTCTCCTCTATTAATAACAGGAATACTTTGTTTGTAAGCGGTAACGCCTCCTTATATTTTATCACCAGTTTACAAAATTGGGTATAAATTCGTATAAATTATTAATTATTCTACATGTTGTATCCGGCATATTCGACAATTATTAGGACATATTAAAAATGAATTTATTAAAGGAGGATGCACTCATGCAACAACAGAACCCGAACCCTAATATTCAGTCATCCCAGCCTATGGCTCAGGTGCCTGAGATCGTGAGCACGAAAGATCAGCTGTATATTACGGATATGCTGTCTTGGAATTTGAACGCTTGTAAGAAAGCCCATTTCTTTGCAGAACAATGCCAGACCCCTGAATTGCAGCAGGCTCTGGAGAATGCCGGACAAATGCATCAACGCCACTACAATAAGATTTTAGAGCACTTAAATACAAGCCCCCAAAACATGAACTAAGGAGTGCAGATCATGCCGCAAAATCAGACAAATAAAATTCAAAACCCAGAAACTCAAGTTCCAAAGACCCCTCAAATGAATGAACGTGATTTCGTTAATGATTTATTGACGACGGAAAAATACATGACTAGTGCGTATAATGTAGCCCTTAATGAAGCTAGTAACCAGACACTTTATCAAGATATTGCCACCATTTTCAAGGAAACGCAGGACTGCCAGCGCAACTTATATAATTTAATGTTTAAAAACGGCTGGTATTCCGTAGAGCAAGCAGAACAAACAAAAGTCCAAAATTCTTACCAGCAGTTCTCAGGCTATAAAAACCAGTTTCCGTATGCAGTGCAATAAAAATAGGTCCAATTCGAAAAACGAATTGGACCTATTTTTTATCCCACAGGCTCATATCCCTGGGCTTCGATTGCTTCTTTCATCATTGATTTTGTTACATATGCCTCATCAAACGTAACGTCAACTTTTCCACTTGTTAAGTCTACATTCACACCATGAACGCCTTCCAACGCATTCAAGGAATTTTTTACTGATTTTTCACAATGTTCACAACTCATTCCGTTTACTTCTAAAGTTAATTGCATGAACAATCTCACCTTTCTATTACAATTTTATTTTTTTCAACCTTAATGAATTAGATACCACACTAACTGAACTAAAGGCCATGGCAGCTCCCGCAATCCAGGGAGCAAGTAATCCTATTGCCGCGATAGGAATCCCCGCTGTATTATAAGCTAAAGCCCAAAACAAATTCTGACGGATATTCCTCATTGTTTTTTGACTCAGTTGAAAAGCCTTTGGGATAAGATTTAAGTCTCCACCAAGAATGGTTACGTCGGCAGCTTCTATTGCGACATCTGTACCTGTTCCTATAGCGATGCCCAGGTCACTTACAGCTAATGCAGGGGCATCATTTATTCCATCTCCAACCATGGCTACTACATGGCCTTTCCTGCGCATATCCTCTACCTCTTCTGCTTTTTGCTCCGGCAGTACCTCGGCAATTACTTGATCAATTCCAGCCTGCTCAGCAATGTAACGTGCTGTACGCCAATTATCTCCCGTCAGTAGTACTAACTGAACTCCTTGTTGTTTCAGCTGCTGTAATGCTGGTCTTGCTGATTCTTTAATTGTATCCATAACAGCAATTAGACCTCTAGCTTCACCATTAACACCAATAAGCATTACGGTTTTGCCTTCATTTTCTAATTCAGTCATGCGGCTTTCATATTTGTTGTATTCCACATTTACCTCATTAAATAACTTCCTGGTCCCAATTAATACGGATTGTTGTTCTATTACTGCTTTTATACCGTGGCCGGTAACCGCCTCAAATTGACTAACATCATGAAACTCTACTCCATAAGATTCACCATATGCGGTAATGGCTTCTGCCAGGGGGTGTTCTGATAATTTTTCGGCACTAGCTGCTAACTCTAATGTTTCTTTATCCCCTGTGAAATCTGTAACTTCGGGTTTGCCTTTAGTTATCGTTCCGGTTTTATCGAATATTACTGTATCTACTCCTTGAGCTTTTTCAAGGTGTTCTCCACCCTTAAATAAAATTCCCTGCTCTGCCCCTTTACCAGTTCCAACCATTATTGAAGTTGGGGTCGCCAAGCCCAGTGCACACGGGCAGGCAATAACCAGGACAGCAATAGCTGCTACCAGGGCAGGTGTGGTCGCTCCAGGATCAATGAAGCTGATCCAAACGAGAAATGTCAACACGGAAACGGCTACAACAACCGGGACAAAATAACCTGATATTACATCAGCCATGCGCTGAATAGGGGCTTTGGAAGCCTGAGCTTCTTCTACAATTCTTACAATTGAAGCTAAAGCCGTATCTTTACCTACTTTAGTTGCTTTCATTTGAATCGAGCCATTTTTATTTAATGTTGCACCAATGACTTCTTCCCCCTGTTTCTTAGAAACTGGAATTGATTCTCCCGTCACCATAGACTCGTCAACATAAGTTTCCCCACTGAGTACCATTCCATCTACCGGAATTTTTTCACCAGGTTTAACTATAACAATGTCCTCTACTTCAACCTCCTGAAGTGGAATAGTTGTTTCTTTTCCGTCTCGCAGTACTCTTGCTTCTTTTGCCTGTAAATTTAGAAGAGCGGACAAAGCTTGAGTTGTACGGCCTTTGGCTCTAGTTTCGAAATACTTACCAAGTAGAACTAGTGTGATAAGAATTGCACTTGTCTCAAAATACAGATGAATTTCTCCGTTTCCGCCAGTACTGCTTCGAATCGCTTCAGTTAAACTATAAAAATAGGCAGCACTTGTACCCAGGGCTACTAAAACATCCATATTAGCACTTTTGTTTTTTAACGTATGATAGGCCCCGCGATAAAACTGCCACCCCATCACAAATTGCACAGGGGTCGCTAATGCAAATTGCACCCAGGGATTCATAAGAATCATCGGCACATCTATTTGCAGCAGGTGATCAAGCATTGTAAGGAGTAAAGGAAACGAAAGAATTGAAGAGATAATCACATAGTTCTTTTTATGAGATAATTCCTTTTCTTTTCTTTTACCCGATATCTCCTCACTTTCACGCTCCTTCGCTTCATAGCCAAGTTGGTGAACTGTATCAATAATCGTATTTACATCAATAATCCCTTCTTTATAGGTAACCGCTGCAGTTTCATTTGTGAGGTTAACTGAAGCTGTATCAATACCATCCGTTTTCTGAAGAACTTTTTCAATTCGGGTAGAGCACGCTGCGCAAGTCATTCCTGAAATCCTAAATTCCTTTTTCTGTGAAGGAACATTATAACCCATTTGTTCTATCTGATTTACAATATCACTTAAGTTCGTTTGTTGATCGTCATAAGTTACACTGGCCCTTTCTAAAGTTAAATTAACAGCAGCTGTGAGTCCTTCTTGTTTGTTTAATGCGTTCTCAATCCGTGAGGAACACGCAGAGCATGTCATTCCTTCAATAGGAAGTGATAATTGCTGCCTCATATTCGATTCACTCCTTATTTACTGAATTGCTTCATTACTTTAATTAATTCATCCATTGCCTCTTCCCCATTACCAGAGCGGACAGCATCGCTTACACAATGCTTCGCATGTCTTTCCATGAGAGAATAACCAACCTTTTTTAAAGCTGAATCGATGGCAGAAAGCTGAACTAAAACGTCTACACAATATCTATCCTCTTCAATCATGCTTTGTATACCTCTTACCTGGCCTTCTATCCTCCTTAGGCGATTAATAACCTGGGTTTTCTCATCCTCCGTTCTTTTCTTTACTGGCTGCTTTCCACTGTGGTCAGGTAATTGACTCATTGGTAACTCCCATCCTTTTCGATGTATTTCTTATATATACTATACCCGGGTATCGTATAAAATGAAACTATTCTGCTTCGCACTAAAAAAACCGGCTCAGATTGTGAGCCGGTTTACGTACAATATTTGGCAATTGCTTGTTGCAGGGAATGAATAAAGCTTACTTGAAGAGGAAGATTAAGCTCGTGCAGCATTTTAGCCTGTTTAGGCCTTACTCCAGTGATGATAATCTCTATGCCCATATAAAATAGTGAGGTTATCAGGTTGACCAGCATATAAATACCCTCTCTGTTTATCTCACCAACTGCAGTAAAATCAAATAACAATTGGTCGATCTCCTCTTTTTGGGAAGCCTTTAACAAGTAGTCTTCTACTGCTTGCATTTTATCTGAAGTTAAATCTCCGAACAAAGGTACTAAAGCTGTATCTTTAGTTAGTTCAATAAAAGGGGCGGAAAGCCTATTATTTTGTTCAATGGCTTCTTCAAGCTTTTCTTTTTCTTCGAGTAATTCAAAGTTGGTTTCATTCAGCCGCGAGCGAAGTTGAGATAACCTATTAGTTACCTGTATCAGCTTTTCATCTTTTATCATAAGAATAACTTCTGCATACAAGTCGTTATTCCATACGACATACATATCCGCTGTTATCGGATCAGCTTGTTCTTCTAAAGGTTTCAGATGAATTTCCAGGACTGATTTATAGATATCAGATGATACCCATTTCTTAACTTTTTCCACGCTTCCATCATCTATAATCTCCAAGAGGTTTTCTGGGATCTTCCCGAGTTTCATAGCCTCTTCTGAATAAGCCTGGACGGTAAAGTTTTTGTTAATCTTGTAGAAAGGGAGCGGGAGAGTTCGGTCAGCTTGTTTCATTAACTACTCCTGCCCTTCCATCCATAAACCATTTATTTAAATGATTTAGATCCTTAATAATTATAACCTGATCAGACTCAAATTCTTTTAGATCAAATTTCCTCGCCATTCTTCCTCCAATCATAATTAAAGGTTTCCATTCCAGTGAACAGAATTTCTGCACAAGTTTTTTTAAAGTGGGGAGACGATAAGAAAGAGCTGCAGATACTCCAATGACGTGCGGCTTATAGCGGTGAATTTGAGTAAGAGAGTGTTCCATACCCAGATCCGGCCCTAAGTAACGCACTCTCCACCCTTGTTCCTTAAATGAATCAGCCACCATTTTCAATCCTATATAATGTTGTTCTTTTTCTACTCCAAATAAAATAGCTTTAAAACTCTTCTGATGATCCCCACGAATATAAGTTGCTTCGGCATCTATCTTTGATAAAACAAAATCACAAATTGCAGTAGCAAGATGCTCATCAGCCACAGAGATCTCATTGTTCTCCCAAAGTTCTCCTATATAATACATCGCGGGGGTGATAATATCCTCATAAAGATAAAGCCTTGGATGGTTTAACAACCGGTCCTCTATATAAGTCAAAGCTTTCTCCTCATCACCATCTAAGAAATAGTGAGCTAATTTTTCATGATGCTGCGTCAAAGATTTCACCCCTAATTGCTATCAGTCACGAAGACTTCCAAGCGCCAGTTTCAAATGATGAACGAATGAATGCTTTTCTGCTTTAGATTCCCATTCCATCATCTCCAGATTTTGAATCAGCCGTTCATAATTATCAATTATTAATTTATTGCCTATACCACGAGATGTTAAGACATTTTGCAGCCACAAGGTATAATCTATAAAAAAGACAGCGCTTTTCATTTCGTAAGCAGTATATAAATGATCAATATGATGATAGTTGTCTTCTTTAGTCCGTTCACGGCCGTGCTGGCCAAACTCAGCCCACAGCCAGGGGTAAGCATCATATATTTCCGTTACGACCTGATCAACTAATGTGTCTCTTTCATTAGGGTTCACTGGGCCACTACCTCATATTTTTTTACATGAGGTACGATCCCTTGCAATTCCTGATCCGGGTAGTTCTTTTCTAATTCGTGAATTTTCTTGAACTGTTCACTGCGGGCCCAATTTAAATAATATGATTTATCTTTCCATTCCATATGGACAGTTAACTCTCCTGGTTTTCGTTCGTTCTGCAGTAATTGAAAGGATAAAAATCCATCTGCTCCATCAACCAGCCGGGACCGATTTTGATAAATGGAAATTAACTCATCTGCTTTATGATCAGGTACCACAACAGTTGAATCTACAACATACATAGCTTAAAGCTCCTCTTCGTTAATTTCTACTGAATATTATTCTATCATATTGTTGGATCAGGTGATAACCTGCAGCCATCCACTTAACATAGAAGGATTTGATAAAACCACTATAAAAGGGCTGAACTCTTGTTCAGCCCTTTTATTATTTTAATATATTTTTATAAATGTTGGACAATCTCGTTTACCACTTTAGTCTCTTCATGGTCCAATAAATTCTTATTCACAAAGTCGTCCACCTGTTTGTTCATGTTGTCTTCTAAGTCTTTAAGCTCTTCTTTATCTCCCACCATATAAATCCGCTCCCATTCGTTATCCTTTGCGAGCTTATCTAATTTCGGTGCTACACTCTTGTACCAGCGGTAGCGGTTGGCTTCAAAGCGCTCTTGAAATTGATCCTGTTTCGTATTTTTAGCTCCGCCAGATCCCATGGAAGCATCCGCACGGTGGGGCCCTTGATGCTGTCTCCAATCTTCAGTATCTAAATCTAATTCAAATAGTTGAGTATCGTTAACCATTCCTAGATTAGCATCAATACATTTAATTTGGTTTTTTTGAGTTAAAATAATTCCTGTTTTTGGAAATTTTTCACGCATTTGTTTTAATTGATCAAGTACCGGCTCAGATTCCCAATAAAACTCACTTTCTACTGGCATCTGAAACCGTTCCGCAAACCAAACGGTATCATCAGCAGACGCAATCACTACTGCACTTTTAGCAAAGTTCTGTTCATTTTCTTCAATGAAAGTCTGGACTTTCTCTTTGACGGCCCAAAAGTTTCTTTTTTCTTCTGAATCACCGTCTTCCTTTAGATAGGCTTCAAAATTATTTAAGCCGTTCTTTAAATGGATCTTCCATTCTCCTCCTTGCTGCTCAGGGTCAGAAGGATCTGTGTTCAAGTACATAGTGAACACTTGCTGAGGCTTTTCTAAATGTATATTCTCTAGTTTCTTAATTTCCTTATTTAAATCCATAAACTACATCGACTCCTTTTTCTGCTTTATCTGTTCTAGTTACTATGTTTCCTCTACGGAGTGATGTTAAACTTCATTCTCTCTTTGCTTTTTCACTTGTCTTGCCTCTCCTATTTCCAGACATTAAAAAACAGCCTGCTTATAAGGGCAGACTGTTTTCTACAAATTTTATTCTATCCATTCATCAATGACATCCTGATTCTCGTCAACCCACGCTTGAGCACCTTCTTCTTCTGAATCTGCTTCATTTATGGAAGACATAAGTTCTCCTAACTGTTGATCATCCAACATGAACTTATCAAACATTTCAACGAGTTCAGGGTTATCTTCCTCAAGATCTAGTCTGGCTGCATAAGATATATCCTCCGAGTCGCCATAAACATTCTCCGGATCTTCTAAGAACTTAAGGTCCATTTCTGAGAATGCCCAGTGCGGAGTCCAGTGGGTAACCACAATTGGATCTTCGTTTTCAACTGCCCCTGTCAATTCCGTCATCATTGAACCTTCAGACGAGGCAGCTAATGTGTAGTCAAGATCATACTCTTCAATTGCATCATCTGTAAGAGACATAATACTTGCTCCAGAATCAATCCCAACAATTTGTCCGTCAAATTCATCCACGTGATCGTTTAAGTCTTCAATTGAATTAATATCTTCCATATAAGAAGGTACAACGAGACCCAACTCTGTTCCTTCATACCAAGTTTCACGCCAGTCAATTTCTTCTTCATATTCTTCGTAGAAAGATGCATCCGTATTTGGAAGCCATATTTCCATACCGATATCAAGGTCTCCTTCAGACAGGGCTTCGTATAATACGCCTTTTTCAACTTGCTCAAGTTCTACATCATATCCTTCTTCTTCAAGAACAATTTTCCACATGTTGGAGACTGCAATGTTTTCAGCCCAGTTGTTCATCCCAATACTTACTTCCTTGCTCCCTGAAGATTCTCCGCCACCGTCACCTGATGAATCTGAGTCAGAATCGTTTCCACATGCTGCTAGCACTAAAGAAGAACCTAATAAAACAGCTGGAAGCCATTTACGTACACGTTGCATAAGTATTTCCCCCTCTACTTTTTTGAATATTACAATGATTTTTCAACACAGTTACGAAGTATATCATAAATTGTCGAAAGTTAAAACAATTTAAACTGTACAAAAAAATGAAACTGAATATTCTTCTTATAGAAAACAGGACTGCGACATAAGTAAAGCAGTGATGTCAAAAAACGAACTTTCTTATAAACGCAGATCATCCGCGTAGTCAAAATACGTAGACTCCTGTGGGAATAGATCGAGCGGAAGATGCCTCAGGAAAGCGTTCTTTGCTTAAGGCCGTGCCCACTTAAAAGCGGAGTATTTTAACGGAGCAATGGTGTGAATTCTCTTTAACATAAATAATCCGAACTGATTTCTACAGAATCATTCGGATTATTTTATGATTTATTCATTTTTGTTTCAGCCTGGTTTATTTCTTAACGTCTTCTTTTTTGTTCGTGATTGGCACGACGGTCAGCTGCTTCGCTGCGTTTCATTGCTTCCATGTCATCATGGTCAGCCATATCCTGAGAGAATTCTACATCTAATCCATCATGTTTTTCACGCTTAGGTGTTTGAGATAATTTTTGCTGTTTTCTGGCGTTTGATTTCTTATGCTCATCTCTGCCCATGGTTACCCTCCTTCTGTATTTTTCTTTACTATGATTTGTCATTAAATAGTTCTTATTCTTTCGAAGCAAATTTTACTCCAGTTATTCAAACGGAGGGATTTTTAAACTTAAAAAAACCCACAGAAAGTTTTACTTCTCTGTGGGTTTCCCTTTACTTTTATAAGGCTTTTTAAGCCCCTTTTTTCCTGCTTAATTCTTTATAAATAATTCAAATACATGACCGAAATCTTTTATATGGTATTGGTTTTTCGCTTCCAACAACCAATTAAACGTCGTCTCATTAATATCCCTGAATTCGTGAGAAAGGCGTGTTTCATGGGTACGGCTGTTTTGAAGGGTTACTGAAGCTGTATTCAGACTTTGATTTGCATATTCCGTAAACACCTGGTTCTCTTCAGAAATTTCGGCGATTTTCAGAAGTGATTTATACAGATCTTTAACTTCCTCAATAAACTTCTTATGCACATCAATATCAAATTCTTCACTGCCTAGATTAAATTTTATTTCAACATCTAAATCGATCGTGCCTGCCGTCTCTAATTCGATACTTGAAAACGTATGAGTATAGTAAGGGTATCTTCTCAATGTACGTTTTTTACTGGTGGCACTTGTGCCATCAACGTGAATGAGCGCCTTATTTGTAAAGCAGTACTCATCAGCTTTAGATTTAATTAAAAAATAAATTTTCTCTCCATCCTCATGCATTACATAATCGTCTGCATCCACTTTGTCATAGTCTTCAGGAGAAATCACACTACCTATATCACTTAAACCTAAAGCATCGGTTGCCATTTTCTTAAACATTTAATCCCTCCTCAAAAATGTCCTTGTCATTTATTTTATCATAAAGGAGAAGATTACTTATCCGCTGTAAACGATAGACCTTTCATGAAGAATTTGTTAAATAAAAAACAGGATCGCCCTTTTATACAAAGAGTAACCCTGTTTGTTTTCAACCTGCATTCTCAGCAGCCAGAGATTCCTGGGTTCGAGTGATTGAGAAATAAGCCGTACCTAACGCGAGCAATACAAACAAACCTCCAATGGAAGCATTGTGAATGACTGAGGATTGTTCAATGACTACCGCTCCCACTGTTGACCCCATGGCAATTCCAAAATGAAGCGCTGAATTATTCAAACTTTGCTGTATGTCAGAAGTTTCTGGTGCAGATGCAATAAGATAGCTCTGTTGAGCAGGGGTAATAGCCCAGCTTAACATACTCCATACCACCATAACGATTAAAAACAAAGGAAAAGAGAAGGTTACAAACGGAATAAGAAAAATAGCAGCAGCAAAAGATCCAATTATCGCTAAAATACTGCGCTCTCTTCCCCATTTGTCTGATATTAAACCACCAATCCCTCCACCCGATACGGCCGCCACGCCGAATATGAAATATACAATACTAACCCACGTTCCATTGAGCCCTAGCATTGTTTTTAAAAAAGGTGTTAAATAAGCATACAAAGTTAAATGCCCGGTAAGAAATAGAAATGAAGTAAGCTGGGCCGAGAATACTTTACTGTTTTTTAATGTGCGAATTTGCTGTTTTACAGGCAGAGCAGGTTTAGGTTCTATTTTCTCTAATAAGAACGTAACACCTATCATTGAAGCCACTGTAAGAACAGCAACTAATAAAAAAGGCGAGCGCCAGCCAAAAGCATTACTTAAAGTAAGACCAATGGGTACACCAAGTACTAAGGAACCACTGATTCCCATATAAATAATGCCGATGGCGCGGGCCTGAAATTCTTTTTGGACGATGGATGAAGCAATTGTAATTCCAAGGACTACGAGAAGAGATCCACTTGCTGCTGATATGATTCTGGCTAATAATATTACAGAGTATGTGGGACTCCAGAAAGCAAGCAGATTACCTAAGAAGAAGACGAACAGTGATATCAAAGTTAATTTTTTTCTTTCGATATTCGCGGTCATGGTTAATAGAATAGGCGATGCGATGGCAAATACCAGTGAAAATATAGTAATTAATAAACCAGCCTGTCCGATGCTGACACCCAAATCATTCGCAACTAAATCCAGTGTACCGCCAATTATGAGTTCAACCGTCCCCACAACAAAAGACACAACCGCTAACATATAAACTTTTTTATTCATTCTCTTCCTCCTTTTTATAGGGTTACCACTACAAGGGTAACCTTATAAACAGAAAAAGACAACCATTTTACGAAAAGAAAATTTACGGTATGCTGAATACAAGAGAAGACGGAAAGGAAGGAAGGATTTATGTTACAAAAATTTGGATTTACGCAGTACGAAAGTCAAGTATTTGAAGCCTTAACGAGCAGTCCTGAACCATTAGACGCCACTTCGATTGTTAAGTATTCTGGTGTTCCCAAGTCGAAGGTTTATGAAGTGTTAAATCGATTGGTTGAAAAAGGACTCCTCCTGACTTCTTTTCAAAAAAATAAGAAGCTTTATCGTGCCCTTCCCCTTGAGATAACAATTGAAAAGTTAACATTAGAATTTGAATCCCATATTCAGGAATTGAAAGAAAAAAAATATTCTTTGCCGCCCGGTGATGAACGTGTATGGACCTTACAAAACAAACAAAGCATTGACTCGTTAATGAATGATAAGCTTCTGGAGGCTGAAAGTTCTATCCAATTATCTGGTTGGAATCATGACTTAAAATCTGTTCTAAAAACCCTAGAAACTAAAAAGGATAAAGGAGTGGAAGTTGAGATCCTTTCAGTCGGTGCTTTAGAAACCGAACTTCCAAACTTGCACGTCTTACATCCAAATGAAAAGCACGAAGCGTTAGAACAGTATCAACTTGTCATTATTGATGAAGAAGAAATAATTTTTGCTGGTGTCGAACAAGACTTATGGCAGGGTATAACTACGAAGGCAAAACCTCTCGTTAAATTCTTTATTGAGTTCTTTCAGCACGATGTAGCTTTAACTACTATTACAAAAAAATATGAAAAAACTCTCCTTGAAGATGAAGAGATTAAGAAGCTGTTAATGAGATTAAGGTATTAAAAAAGACCCCCTGCTGTGCGGGAGTCTTTAAAGCCTTATGCCTTTTCCACTACGTAGGCTTTTTTCTCTCGAAAGTATTTTTCTCCATTCTCTGAGGAATGCTCAAAAAAACCTTCAAATACATCTGTGACTTTATATTCTCTATCTGGATCTGTAAAAAGCTGTGATTCATTATTGGCGAGAAGCACTACATCTGTTGTACTCACAAAGCTGTCTAACTCTTTGGCAGAGTAATTCTTCCCGACCTCTACGTTATCAAGACGGTATTGTGACATCTTTTCCCCACCTTTCTTTTCCTTTTGAATAACAATTCCCAGGAATTCAGTGGGTAAAACGTTACGAGCGTACTAAATAGGTAATAATCGCTTGCGGTATAGACGAATAATCAGTTCGATAAATAACGGAGCAAACCGTTTAGGAAAATAGCGCTTCTGATAATAACTGTAATAAGCTTTCTTGAGATCAGACCAATGCGGACATTCTTCAGACTGGGTAAAACGCACAACGTCAATTACTTTAATATTATGATCTTCTGTAAGGATAATATTTTTTAAGTGAGTATCTGAAGGGTTCAGCCCGCGCGCTCTTGCATAATTTAGAGCTTCATCTACCATTGCTACCATACTGGGTGTAATAGGAGTTCCATTCACTAGACAGTCATAAAAAGTAATACCCTTTAAGTATTCCATTACTAAATAACCTTCCCCATATTCAATAAGTTCAGGGTAATAGGTGTGATCCTCCAGCTTTAAGTAAATAGCCGCTTCTTTGAAAGCCAAATCCTTGTATTCAGGATAGAATACCTTAATTGCCAGGGACCTGAACCCCGTCACCTTAAATACTGCCGCGCTTCTTCCCTGCCCAATTAACGAAAACTCCTCAGGAATATTCTTCACTTTTTGATCAACAAACCGAACATCCTGAACTAATTCAGCAATGTTTTTCGTTTTCATGGTCATCCCCTCTACAGAACTTCTTTTCCCCATTATAGCAAAATTTATCTAAAAATAATGATTTTATTGAAAATGAAATCCGTTATATAGTTTATTTGATTATTCCTACATAAAAAAACCGCCAACAAGTGTTAAGCGGTTTAAGAACTGTGTTATAGATCATGATCAGAATGTTGATTTTGTCGGCTGTGGTTGGCTTGCTTTACTTTATGCGAGCCCTCCATTTTTTCACCATAACCCTGCTTTGGGCTTTGAGGTAAATCTGGATGATCCTTCTGCTTTGGCCCTTTTCTTCTTTTCGTCATAGAGTTTTCCTCCTTTTCGTTATTTAGCTTGTGAAGAAGAATAACAAACTATTCTCAATGCCATCAGTGGTAGTTAATTTTAATACAGCTTCTTTGAGAATTATTTTTTGAAATATACAACTTCTTTATTGACATTGATAATCATTATCAATTAAAATAAGAGAAAACCTGATAATGAGGTGAATAAGGATGCAGCAACAGTCATTAATTGTGACCCAAGCTTTCAATCACGTGCAAAATGCAGCTTTTCCTGAGCTTCGACAATCGATACCCTTTCATAAATTTGAAACAATTTCTCTTAATGGATCTCCACATTATATAGATCCAGTTGGCTGGTATATACCTTTAGTTAATAGTACCACCACATTTCATATGTCTTCTGATAAATTGGAGGAATACTATAGAGAAGGATATGTGACAACTTACGATGACCTTATATTAAAGAGAAACTATTTACAATACAAAGTAAATCAATCTTTGGATGTTCATGATAAAGATCATTTTTCATTGTATGCTTCTCAATTAAACGAAATTGAAATGCTGCTTTCTTCTTATGGAGAGAACAAAAACCCCGTTGCCTAAAACTAGACAGCAGGGTTTTTGTTTACTTTCTTTTATCGCTTTGAATATCCTTTCCTTTATGAGTGATTAAGTGGCCGTCTTCATCTACTTCATCGATTTTAGCATCATATGTTCCCTCAGTCAGAGTATCAGACACTTGTTCGTGTGTGTCTGCCAGTCCTTTTGAAGTTTCATCATTACGTTCATAATCAGCGGCTTCATATTTTCGATCACCTATCGTTTTTCTTTCTTCTCTCTTCATATTATAACCTCCTCTTATTATATTTATTTGCAATTTCCGATTGAATAAACATAGAGATCTCCTATAAGTGAAATGCCTGAGGATTATCCATTAGGGTGTGGTATAACAGAGGCTACGATATTGGAGTAAAGGAGTCATTAAACCTGAGTTTATTGCAACCAATTCATTAATATTAATTTTATCGTCAACCAGTATAATCTACCTTATATGGAGGGGGTTAATATTTGGACATTTCTAATAATAATTGGAACCATTCTTTTTGTGTAACTATGGGCCTGTCCAATTCCGCTACTTAAAAGGACTTAAGAAGGAAATCGAAAGATGCTGCATGAAACAGGGAGATTATTATGAACGGCTGCCTGTTCAGGAAGAAGTATTACATGCAAATACTCAGCTTCATCTTTTGTTTATGCCGGCAAGTGTTATTGTCTGAGGATGGTTAAAATTAAAGAAACAAATATAATCCCTGAATAAAGTAGGTAATACACGTTCCATACTACCATCAGGAGGTGGTAAATTTGAGCAAGAAAAGCAATGCAAATAAGAGTAAAAATCCTAAAACGGTGAATCGGCAGGGATTATCTGAGGATATCGCTGATCAGCAACCTGATTCTCAACTCGAACAAGAGGCGAAAAAACATAATAAAAAAATGTAAAAGCTGACTGGCTTCAGTCAGCTTTCTTCGTTAAGAGTTTCCCTTTTGCTAAAGCAACGGATGGCTCTAAATTATATGTCTGATAAATCATTTGTGATAGTCGAACGGGATCACCAAAGAAAAAGCGTTCATACAATGTCTGTCTGGAACCAAAACTGCTCATACAGAGGTCAAAAGCAAGCTGAAATAGCTGGACCCGGTCTTTTCCACTAACTTCAAATCCTTGTAAATAATGATTAACCTCTTGGCCAATTTTTGAAGTAAACTGTTCTTCTTCCGGCAGATTAACCATACCACTGGCGCCCAGCAGTTGAATGATTTCTGTAATGCGGGGATAGAGTTCTTGAAACTGATTCACAGCTACATACAAAGGGGTGCGGTCAGGTACCATTACGCCATATTGATCTTTTTCGGCTTGAATCTCTGAAGCCACCAGTAAAGCTTTTGTGCTTTCAAGTGTTTTTATTATTTCAGCCATCTTAGTTTGTACATGTTGGAATTCATTAATGTTAATCGTATCAACGATTAATTTTGCGACACCCAGCGTGAATTCTGTCTTTACCACCTGCCTGCAGACAATTTGATGAAGATTAAATGGTATGAAGTTTCCTTTTTTGTAAAAATCATTTGCCACTTTAAGGTTATCGTAAAAAAACACACGATCCCACGGTACTAAAACATTATCAAAAATTACCGTGCTATCCATTTCTTCAAACCGGGAGCTAAGGGGAGAAGTATAAGGAGACTCATCTATAACGAAAGATTTCCGGCAGACAAACTTTACTCCTTTAGTGTTGCTCGGTATAGAAAAAGCAAATGCATGAGAAGAATCCTGGATGCCCGGAGCTGAAAACACTATAAGTTCATCCGTAATACCCCCTTGTGTAGCAAGCAGTTTAGCACCCTTAATTACAATACCCTCTTCTATTCTTTTAACGACTCGTGCGTTTGTTGTATCTTCATTTAAATAATTTAAAGCTGATCTATTATTCTGAGGGTTTATAAATGTATGTGTAAACGATAAATCCTTTGACACTGCATATTCATAAAAAGCATTCAAATGTTCAGGAAAACAATTAGGTTGGTTTTCCAACAAATAAACGGAACTCGCAAATGCAGCCACGGCGGTATTCATATAATCAGGGCTCCGCCCCATTAATCCTCCTGTATGGCTGGCCCAGGTTTGAATCATTCTTCTTCTTTTTTCTAAATCTTCTCTCGATTTTGGAATTAAATAGGAAGAGCCTATCCGTTCTCCATTATAAAGGTGAGTCATCCATTCCGCCGCCTCATTATTGTGCTGCATATCATACAGCTCCGCCTGGCTTTTCATCACTCCCTTAAATGCAGGGTGCTCTGAAACTGGTCCTTTTATCTTTTCACCAGATACCCAAGTTTCCGTTCCTAAATGATTGATTCTTTCTAAGTATTCAGCCCCTGTAATAATAGCCATTAATTATCCCTGCTCCTTTAAAAGTCACTACTACAGTTTATGGCCAGGTATAGAAAAAGTGTCTACACTAAAATAACGATTGGGGCAAAACTGAATAAAGCATAAAATAATCCGAACGATTCTGTTGAAATCAGTTCGGATTAGCTATTTGCCAAGAAAGGATTTTGACCATCGCTCCGTCAAAACTCTTCGCTTTTTCGTTGGCACGGCCTTAAGCTTCCTCGATAAAGCAAAGAGCGCTTTCCTGCGGGATTTTCGACTCGTGTTTCCCACAGGAGTCTTAAGCATTTTGACTACGCTCAATGATCTGCGTTTATATTATTCAATTTTTATTGTTGAGCTTATGTCTCAGCCTCGTTTGAATCAGGATTTAATAGTTTGGCTTTTAAACTGATCGGATTCTGTTGAATTCTCAAGAGCAGTAGTGGAAGATGTACCTCCTGAAATTACTTGTGCCACTTCATCAAAATATCCAGTTCCAACTTCTCTTTGGTGCCTGGTCGCTGAATATCCATACTGCTCACTGGCAAATTCAGCTTGCTGAAGTTCGGAATAAGCTTCCATTCCTCGATCTTTATATTGTCTCGCTAGCTCGAACATGCCGTGATTTAAAGCATGAAAACCAGCCAGTGTAACGAATTGGAACTTGTATCCCATTTCCGCAAGCTGTTTCTGGAACGAAGCAATTGTTTGGTCATTCAGTTTACTTTTCCAATTGAATGATGGAGAGCAATTATAGGCCAGCAATTTATCAGGAAATTCTTTATGAATTGCATCAGCGAATTTCTTGGCTTCCTCAATATTCGGCTCAGATGTTTCACACCAAATCAAGTCAGCATATGGAGCATACGCAAGTCCTCTCGCTATCGCCTGGTCAATTCCTGCTCTTGTTTTGTAAAACCCTTCTGCAGTTCTTTCACCCGTAATAAATTCCTTATCTATAGGATCAATATCACTCGTTATCAAATTAGCAGCATTGGCATCTGTCCGTGCAATAATAATAGTAGGTACTCCCATCGTGTCAGCTGCAAACCTCGCTGAGATTAAATTTCGAACGGCAGTTTGAGTAGGGAGCAGTACTTTTCCGCCCAGGTGACCGCATTTCTTTTCTGAAGACAGCTGATCTTCAAAGTGTACTGCAGCTGCTCCCGCTTCAATCATTCCTTTCATGAGCTCAAATACATTGAGCTGTCCCCCAAAACCAGCTTCCGCATCAGCAACTATTGGAGCAAACCAATCAATTTCATCTTTTCCTTCCATATAATGAATTTGATCAGCTCTTTGTAATGCTTGATTGATTCGCTTTACTACTTGTGGAACACTGTTAGCCGGATATAAGCTTTGGTCAGGATACATATGCCCCGAAAGGTTTGCATCTGCAGCCACCTGCCAACCGCTTAAGTAAATTGCTTTTAGTCCTGCTTTTACTTGCTGCATAGCCTGGTTACCAGTTAAGGCTCCCAATGCGTGAACATAATCCTCCTTATGTAGAAGTTCCCAAAGCTTACTTGACCCGAGTTCAGCCAATGTGTGCTGAACATCAATCGAGCCACGAAGTCTAATAACATCCTCTGGTTCGTAAGGACGCGTAATCCCTTCCCAACGCTCATTGTTTTCCCAATCGTTACGCAACGCTTCAATTCTTTCATTTCTCATTTTTGTTCCTCCTTAATATAGATAATCTTCGCGTCTGGCGCGGTACCCATTATGCCCGGGCGGGCTGATCATGTCCCGTCTTGTTCATCATAATTCTAGTGTTACTTATTAGGAATTCATCGGATAATGGATCATTGTTATAACGCTGGTCGCTGATTGATGTCATTTCGATAGGTTCAGTAACAAGGGTCAGGCTTTCATAAACTGTGGAATCTTAAGCCCTAAAATATCATCTTTCATCAGTGCAATGGTAAGGTGCAGATGCTCGAGCTATCTAGACCTTCTTATTTAAACCAACTTTCTTTAGCGGCCCTCATGTAAATTTATCCTCACTCATTAATCACCCCCTCTATTGTTATATATTAAAAACTTTTATAATTTAATGTTATATAACAGAAATCTCATAAAAATTACTCTTCTTTTTTGGCAAGACAGCGGTTACATTCCATCATATAGGTATAATTACCACCTTCAATATCTGATCCGCATTGAGGGCAAGGAACGCCTACATTTCTACGTGTTTGATTGTTTTTCATTTGTTTCTCCTCCTTTTTATATAACAGATTTAAATGTTTAATTTCTGTTATAAAACAGTCTACGATGCTTCTTTTGAAAATGCAACCCCTAATTTTGATTTTTTTGAATTTTTAATTAGAATGCCCGCCGTCTCAAGCCTTCAGCAAAAAACTTTTAATTAGAAAAATAAGGATATCAAAATATAGTTCTTCACATTTAATTAACTTTCCAACATTAGAAAACTTAGCTTACGCCACGTCCAATGGAGGAAGTTTCTTATCTTTTTACAAAGTTAAACATTTTTAAAGTAAAAACCCCGCCTGATCCGGCGGGGTTCTTCATTTTGATTTATTTAAAAATACGGTCAATCTCATGGACTTCCCCTTGCGATAATTCTACTTCTAGAGTACGAAGATTATCGATGACCTGCTCTTTTCTTTTCGCCCCGGGTATAATTGCATCCACAGAATCCTGAGTTAAATACCAGGCGAGCACCAGATGGGCAACCTCTATCCCTTTAGAGTCAGCCAAACTGCGGATTTGATCGACTTTTTCCAAATTACGTCTATACGTTTCCCCTTGAAAAAGCGGATTTTTTGCTCGAATATCGTCAAAGGTAGAATTCTCATTATACTTGCCTGCCAGCAGACCAGATGCTAATGGAAAATAAGGGACAAAAGTGATTTGATTAGCTGCTGTATATGGCAGAAGGTCTCTCTCCGCCTCTCTCTTAAACAAATTATACTCAGACTGAACCACATCAACGTACCCATCTTTATTTGCTTCTTTTAACTGGTCTAAAGAAAAGTTTGAAACACCGATCGAACGAATTTTTCCTTCATCTTTTAAATCTTTTAATGCACCCACAGCTTCATCCTTAGGTGTATCTTCGTCAGGGAAGTGAATGTAGTACAGATCAATATAGTCTGTCCCCAATCTGTTTAAACTCTGCTCCACAGATTCTTTCAAAAAACCTGGAGTGTTGTTAAAGATGACTTCTTCTCCTTTAAATTGATGAGCGCCTTTCGTAGCAATGACTATATCTTCCCGTCGACCAGTCTCTTTAACGACTTCGCCTACCAGTTCTTCCGAGCGTTCCGGGCCGTATATATATGCTGTATCGAGAAAGTTTATTCCGTTATAAATAGCTTCTCTGACTACGTCCTTACCGATTTCCTCATCAAGGTTTGGATAAATATTATGACCGCCCACGGCATTCGTTCCAAGACCAATAGGATTGACTGTTATATCCGACTTTCCAAGTTTGATTTGCTTATGCATCCCTTCATCCCTCTCTTTGGTTTTAGTCACATAATCCTATTACCACGTTTTGGATAAACCAAACTTTATGCATGTAAATGGCTCACATCATTTAAAACTTCAACTTTCCATTCTCCGTCTTTCAGTTCTAAAATGGTTAAGGAAGTATTCTCTAACGATTGTTCGATTTTCTTCCCTGTTAGCTCACCAATTAAGTGTTTTAAGAAAGAACCATGACTGACAATTAGAATATCATCCTTAAGATGACAATCGGTTATATCAGAAAGAAAAGCCAGTGCTCGTTTTAGAGCCTCCTCTTTCGTTTCTAGACCGAGTTCCAGCTCTCTCCATCCCCGCCCCCACTTGTTCAGTCGTTCGTCTTCCGTAGTGCCTTCAATTTGACCGCCGCCAAGCTCGCGCAAACGATGATCATGAATTACGTTGTTTATCAATCCTTCATCAATAAGCGCCTGAGCTGTCTGACTGGCACGGCTCAGGTCACTGCTGTAAATATAAGACCATTTTTCCCTGCTTAGTTTTTTTGCCAGCGCCCTGGCATCTTTGTATCCTTGTTCATCTAAAGGTACATCAGAATGTCCTTGTGCTCTTCCCGATTTATTCCAGGAAGTAGTGCCATGTCTAATAAAACCGATTCTCATATAAACCCCTCCCTCACTCCCCATATTTTACCATAGGAAAAAGCCCTCACCAGGGCGAGGACTTTACTTTTTCCATAAGGAAAGGACATTTTTTACCTTTCCATATTCAGATGCATGAGGGCGGTCATCTCCATCTTCATATCCATAGTCAACCATTCGATTTCGATTTAAGCAAAGCTTTGTAAATTCTTCCTTGAAGAAATCAAAAACTTTAAATCTCTCTTTAAGATGAGGAAATTTTTCCTGATAGTTATGAATTGACTTGGCCAGGGCGTGCCAGAAATCTTTTTCATCCATACGTGTATGATCATCTAATAGACGGGCTAAATACCTTAGATGGCAAATAAACAGGCCAGTGAAAATAAATTGGGTTAAGCCTTCCGGCGGCTCGCTTCGTAACACGCTTTTTATCTCACTTGTCAACTGATCTAACTCCTCAAAAGGCTGATCACTTATATTAACATCGTCCACAAAGTCTTTTACTGCGAGCCGGTGCGGCTTGTAGTCCTTTAACACAACAATTGTATTCTGACCATGAGGGGAGAACACTGTTCCATATTGATAAAGAAAATGCAGCAAAGGTTCCATAATAACTTTAAACAGCTGGTCTACCCATTCTTCTACAGGTAAACCTGACTTATCAATTAAGCTTTGAACATACGGTTTCCCTTCAACATCTTCGTGAAGCAGTGCAGCGAGTGTAATCGCCTGCTCCCCATCTTCCAGATATCCATAAATGCTCTCTCTCCAAATGACCCCAAGCATTTCCAGGTATTGATAGGGCGCATTCTTTAACTGCTCATAATGTTTTTGCGGCACATTGATGCTCGCTACTTCTCCTGGCAGGATGACACGGCACTCCTTACTTAAAAACGAATCTGCTTCATAAATTCCCTTAATAAACTCAGTAATTTGCGGTGCAATTAAGGTTCGTTCTGCTGGAAGCCCTCTATATACAAGCGTATTCAATATGCTCATAGGGACTTTAACATGCTTTTTCAAAGGATAATCCTGATTGACAAACGTTCGGATTGATTGCTGAGGCAAATATTCATCATCTCCGGTTTCTAAAGGGATGATCAACCGATTAGCCAGATCCTCGGAATATTGTTGGATGATCACCTTCTTCCACTGCCATTCATGGACCGGCATGATAAAATAGTCTTCCAGTGCCGCATCATATATTTCTAGTTTATGATACAGTCTTTCTCTTTCATCAGGACTCAGCTCTTCATAGACAAGGTCCTCAAACGTTAAGTCCTGGACAGATTGAAAGCTTGCCAATTTTCGATGAACTGCAATCCATAATAATCTTACCGGCTTCTGCTGTTCAGGAGCATACTGTAAATAATCATCATATCCGAATCCTATACGCCCTTTGTTATACGTAATCCATGGGTGGCCGGCCATTTCTCCCTCCAGTTGAGCATAGTCTTGAGAGATTAACTGATCTGAAGGGGTTGAAGCTTCCTTAAGCATATGGGCATCGGCCAGCAGTGTATGATTTAATTCTTTGACTAGATGCCCGGCAGTTTCCGAGGACATTCCTATCTGCGGCTGAATATCCAGCAAAAATTCAATCGCACTGGTGGCTCTTCTCTCTTCATTCCCTTCTCTAACAGTAATAGAGGTCTCATCTACCTGATAACTGTCAAAGTATCGAGCTTTAGCTTTGTATTTATAGCATTTTTGCTCTGTGATCCTGAGTTTGTAACTTGACCACTCTTTACTTTCAATTAACTCTGGTTTGATCATGTCTTCATACATGTATTCAGAAATCATTTTTGCAAGCAGTTTTTGATTTACTTTTGTCCATTCATTTCGTTGAAGTACTGTTTCGATTTGTTCAGCGTATAGCATAAGTCGCCTTCTTTCTATTTGTTTTTTGCACCCCAAAAGTTTGGAAAACGTAGTCTTCCTGTAGAGGGTATACTTCTCTGCCGGCTATGCTGTTAATGATAATACTATTTCTATAAGCTCCTAGCCCCAGGTCGGGAGCACCTACGCCATGAGTATGCATTTCCCCGTTCTGAACATAAATATCTGCATCCAATTCGCTTTCAACTGCATAGTTCTCTTCAACTCTGTATCTGCCATAACGATCTCCAGTAAGGCAATGACTGATCGGAGACAGGAAGTCCGGTTTTGCCTGTTCATAGCCTGTGCCTAGTATCACGACCTCACTGTTCCGCTCGAACTTCTCTCCATTTACAAGCTGCTTTCCGAGCAATCTCCATTGCTCTCCTTCAGCTTCGAGGTTTTCAATTTCAGACATAGCTTGAAGGTGCACATTTAAAGGCTCATTGTCCACGGTTCCTTCATAAAGGGCATCATAGATTTCAGCGATTGTTTCGGCACTTATACCTTTGTAAAGTAAATCTTGTTGTTTTAGAAGTTCATCTTTTTTCACTTGAGGCAGCTGATAAAAGAACTGCGTATATTCAGGCGAGAAATGCTCCAGCCCAAGTTTTGAGTATTCCATAGGAAAGAAGCCATTCGAGCGTGTATACCAATGAAGATCAGCGCTCGTTCCTTTTTCCTTTAATAAATCAAGAAAAATTTCTGCCGAGCTCTGGCCCGAACCGATGACGGTTATAGATTCAGCATGAGCAACTGACCCCTTCTTATATAAATAATCCGATGAATGAAACACTGATTCACCAAGAGTTCCGCGCAAGTGCTCAGGCACAGAAGGAATGGTTCCTATTCCAACTGCAAGATTTTTAGCATAATAGCTTTCTGCTTGCTGAGTGGCAAGGTTATGCACGCATACTTCATACAACTGCTCTTCACGGTCATCCACGACATATACCCCCGTCACTTCCCTGCCGAACTGACAATTTTCTAAACGAGTAGAAACCCATTGGCAGTAAGCGTTGTATTCTTTTCTTGAGACATGGAATTTTTCCAGGAAGTAAAATTGATACATGCGTCCATTTTTCTGTAAATAATTAAGAAAGCTGAATTCGCTTCTCACATTCGCCATGCTGACGAGATCAGCAAAGAAAGGAACTTGAAGGGTAGTGCCTTCGATCATCATTCCCGGATGCCAATTAAATTCATTTTCTTTTTCGAAAAACAAGCTCCTTATCTCCCCGCTCTCTTCCGAAAGAGCCGCCAGCCCTAAATTAAATGGGCCTAGGCCTACTCCTATGACATCATAGATTTGCTTACTCATCTCTGCACCTCTTTTCAAAATCTTCGCGTTCACAAAACATAAGCCATGCTGTTTTGTCCGGCAAATTAATCTTTTTTTCTTTTTTAAACCCGCATTGTTCAAATACATGAATCATTTTTTCATTTCGATGATCTGGTTCAGCTATAAGTTTTGTTGTTTTACTCCATTTGAACTGGAATGCCGCCATCTCCTTGAGAAGGGGCAGGGCCAGTCCCTTCCCAAGGTAGGAAGGGTCTCCAATTAATAAGTGGATACCCTGGTCATATGGAGCGGGATCGTAATATTTCTCTACTATGTCCCCTTGAACCCAATAAGCTTCCCAATAGCTCATTGGGTCTTCGTTAATAAAGCCTATATATAAGGTTTGATGGGAGTCCGTGCTGGCTTTTTTCATGTGTTTCTTTAACTTTTCCTTTGGCAAATTTAATTGCCAGTATGGAATGACATGGGGCTCATGCATCCAGCGATAGATCTTCTGGAAATCATCTTCCATAGTAAACGGCTTAAAAGAAATCTCTCTTTTTACTTCTGTATCGATCACCTTATGCTTCATAGCAACCAACCTTACTCGCTAAAGGATTGTTCACTTTTTTATAAACGGACTGGGTAGCTAATGACCCCTGTAGTTCATCCATATCATGAAATCGTGTTAACAAATTTGCCTTACACGGCAGCTTGTCTTCATTTAACAGACTATTAATTAACGTTAAGTGGACATCATCCAACTCCAATTTCTCCCGAAGAATACCGAGCAGGTCATATTCGCTCACTAGACCGTTACTTCCAAAGCTGTTAATCAAACCAAATAAATGATTGAAGAAGAAATAATAACGAAGTCGTTCGACGGCGATTTCATCTGTACAGACTGTGTCGCTCGAATGATTCAAGGAGGGCAGGTAACCTTTCAGCTCATCTGCCTTAGATTCACTAAAATAATAGCCCTGGTTATCACGATAATAAAATTCTGCTGGATAACCTGATGACAATTTAATTAAGGAATTCTGCTGGTGTGCTTCAAGTGCGAGTCCATAACGTTTGAATAACCAAAGGATGGGGTCGAGCGAAATGGATAGATATTTGCTAAACCAGTCTTTACTTACTTCTGCTGTCGATCTTCCTTCGCTGGCAGCAATTTGATTAATAATGGTATATAGACGAGAATGTCCTGAGTACACTTGCTCCTGGCAAAGCCCGGCAATCAATGTAACCCCGCTAGTGTTATTCTCTTTAAACGGATTTTCCCGCATGACCGCATCATACGCTATCTTTGAGTTTCCGACGTTAAGCTTGATATAAGCAGGATCTTCGATTACATGAAAACCAGGAAACGAATGCTTGACCTGATCTCCAAATTCCGTACGAAGCAATCGCGATATTTCCACTCCGCGGTCCAGTTCTTTTTGCAGATTCCCTCGCAAGGAATTCGTGATTTTTATTGGCAGCGAGAATTTAAACATATAATCTGATTTTTCGTTGTATACCGTCCTGAAAGATGAAGTAGCTTTAAATTTTGAACCCACAGGTCCTAAGTAAAATAAGTCCCGGTGCTCCATCATCTCATTTACTTCCTCATTTTCGAGCATGTCTTTCGCCTGCAGAGGATGAATAGGCAGGAAAGAATACTGCTCTTCAGAGATGCTCTCTAACCATCGTTGATCTACCGCTTGATCTTTTAATAAATGGTTCTTTACTCCTTGTGCAGCTGACTCCTCAAGGGAAGAATCCTGCAGAAGAAGATGATTTTTCACTTTAAAATAGTGGAGTTGAAACTCTCCCTGTCGTTCAGGAGAGTAAAGCTGGTCCTCCTGTTCAGACAAGCCCTGCTTACTTTTTGGTGTTGGGTGCAGGAGGTGGCCGAGAAGCAGGGACTGCTCAGCATCAATGTAGGTGAAATCTAAAGATAAAAGATCTTCAGATTCATGTTGTCTTTCAGCAATATACTGCTGTATTTTTTGACAGCTTAACAAGACACGCAGCATTAATTCATCCTCAGCCTCTTTACGGTTGTTTTGTAGGGACAACTCTTTAATAACAGCCGAGACAAAACTAACGTAGTCCAGCTCGATCACTGATCGATTGTTGTTTAAATAAATAGGAAAGCTGAATGAATGCCTTCCTGTAGGCGACCAGTATCTAACAGGAGCAATAATGGTCTGATCTAAATTTTTTAAATGAACCTGCACTTTTTGTTCCAATCCTTCTTCTTCCTCTGTGAATTGGTAATTATCGGTTTCTCTTAAATAACAGTTCAAAAAACTTTGCATTGACGCTTTTTCAGCTAACGATTTTGCATTCTTCATAATAAGACCCTCCTTTTTTCTAATTCCTGTATGCCTATTCGTGTCACATCGGATAGAATTTCTTTTACGTCTGCCAGCGTTGTCCGTGGGTTAAGAATCGTAAATTTTAAATAAACATTATTGTTTACCTTCGTTTTTGCTGCAAAAGCTGAACCTTCGTGGAAAAGATTTTTTTGAATTTCTCGATTCAACTGATCTGCTTCTCCTTCTGGAACCTCTTTTGAATTGAAACGAAACAGTACAGTGTTAAGTTCTGGAACCCGGTTGGCTCCCTCAAGATCCTTCCATCCGTCAATCACCTCAGCTGCCTGTTGAGCTACCAAAAATGTATGGTCAATCATTTTCTGGAACCTGTCCGTTCCTACTACACGCAGGGAGATCCATAGCTTTAACGCGTCAAAGCGTCTTGAAGTAGCTACAGTTTTATTAACTAAATGAGGGATGCCTTCATCCTCATCTTCCTTTGGGTTTAAATAATCGGCATGATGATTTAGATATTTAAAATGACTTTCATTGTTTACGAGAAAAGCACCACAGCTGATCGGCTGATAAAACAATTTGTGAAAATCAACAGTAATCGAATCAGCCTTTTCAATGCCTGTAAGTTTATTTCTATGGGAATCACTTAGTATAAGAGCTCCACCATAGGCGGCGTCTACGTGATACCAGAGTTGATTATCGGCTGTGTAGTCCGCCAGTTCGCTTAATGGATCTACACTTCCGAAATCTGTTGTGCCACATGTAGCAACAAGGGCAAAAGGTATATCCCCGTTCTTCCTTAATTCATCAACCTTACTGGTTAAATCGTGGATGCACATCCTATGATCGTCATCCGTTTCAACGGTTACCACCGCCCCCTCTCCCAGACCAAGCTGGGAGGCTGACTTTTTCACTGTAAAATGCGCTTCCTTAGAACACAGAATCTTCAACTTATTCGATTGGGGGGGCAGGCCGTCCTGCTGAACATTATGTCCAAATTTGTTCTCGCAAACATGATCCCTTGCCAGAAGAAGGCCCATGTAGTTTGATTGCGTTCCACCGCTTGAAAAGGTGCCCCCCGAATCTCGCCCTAGCTGAAATTGCTCCGTAAGCCAGTGAATCATTTCTTCTTCCATAAAACTAGCTGAAGGACTTTGATCCCAGGAATCCATAGACTGATTGTAGACTGCAGCAATTAATTCTGCTGCTATCCCAGTGAGTAAAGGGGGGCAATGCAAATGCCCGATCGTCTTTGGATTGGTGATTTGTATGTTATTCCGTAGAATGGTCTGATCCATTTCCTTAAGGAAATGGGAAAGAGATTCTCCTTTGTGACTCGAAGTCTTTACTGCTTTCACTGCTTCTTTAACTTCAGCAGGGAGTTTGCCACAGTAAGGTTTATGGTGAACCATTTGTCTGTCTATCAATTGATTCATAACCAATTCGATCACTTCTTCGAAAGCTTTAATCCCTTCCTGTCCGTCGTGGAAAAATAATTGATCAAACGTATCTTCCTCGTCTGTATAAAGCGCTTGATGATTTTCCCACTTCATGAACCTTCCTCCATTTTCACAGCTTGTTGAATAGAATCTTCTAAAATGCCGGCAACTATATCTACCTCTTCTTTCGTAATAATCAATGGAGGAAGAATCCGAATCACAGCTCCATACCTTCCGCCTACTTCTACAATTAGTCCGCGTTTAAGACACTCCGCTTGAATTGTACTTGCCAATTCCGGATTTGCCGGGTGACTTCCATTGTTAGCCTGTTTCAATTCAGGTTTTACCATTTCCACTCCAATCATTAGTCCTCTTCCTCTTACATCACCAATTTCCGGGATCGAACTTTTAACGTGGGAGAGAGCATCCATTAACCGGGTTCCCATTTCAGCAGCATGCTCAGTTAGTCGATGTTCTTTAATATATTTCATAGTTGCTGTTCCTGCTGCCATTGCCATCTGGTTCCCTCTAAAGGTTCCGATGTGAGCTCCCGGTCCCCATTGATCAAATTCTTTGTCATAAATCACTACCGATAGAGGCAGACTCCCTCCTATTGCTTTAGATGAGACTATCACGTCAGGAACAATGGAGGCATGTTCGAAGGCAAAAAACTCACCTGTTCTTCCAATACCTGTTTGTATTTCGTCGATTATTAAGGGAATGCCCCGCTCTTTCGTTATCCTTCTAATTTCTTTCAGCCACTCCAGATCGGCAGGCACTGAACCCCCTTCTCCTTGAACTACTTCTAGAATCACTGCAGCAGGAGGAAGAATACCGCTCTCAGGATCATCGAGCATATTCTCAAGATATTGACTGCTTACTTGATGAGATTGTTTGCCCCCTAATCCAAAAGGACAGCGGTATTCATATGGATATGGCATAAAATAAGTATCCGGCATGAGACTGTTCACTTTTTCTTTTGGCCCAATTGTTCCGCTGATCGACATCGTTCCGTGGGTCGAACCGTGATAGCCGCCATGGAATGTAATTATCCCTCTTCTCCCCGTTGCGGTTTTCACTAATTTAAGAGCCGCTTCTATAGCATCACCGCCCGTGGGTCCACAAAATTGTATTTTTGCTCTAGAAGCTAGAGGTTCAGGTACATTGGAAAACAGTTCACTGACAAATTTCTCTTTTACTTCTGTTGTAATGTCAAGCGTATGCAATGGACTTTCATCGTCTAATACTTTTTTCATCGCTTCAATTACAACAGGGTGATTATGTCCTAGAGCAAGCGTCCCGGCCCCGGCCAGGCAGTCTATATAAGACCTGCCATCCATATCTGTAACATGAATTCCCCGAGCTTTATCAATTGCAATTGGAATTCTCCGAGGATATGACCTCGCATTTGACTCCCTTTTTGATTGAGATTGAAGTAAGGACTGGTTTGTTGCTGTATCTATTGTCATCTGACATCTTCCTTTCTAAATGAAAATCATTATCAATGAATGTGCTACTTCAGCTTAATTGATAATGATTTTCATTGTCAATGATACTTGGGTCTCACTTCCCATTTAATGAAAAGAAATAAAAATATCTCTTTTAGGAAAATACAACTACGATAAATGACAAAGAGGAGCCTGCAATTTCCGGCCATAAAAAAAGAGACGCCAGAAACAGCGTCTCTTCTCAAAGTTATTTTAATTCGTTTTAAACTGTAATATAAACGGGGTATTTCTCACTAACTTTACACAGTAAAAACAATTATTTTATTCTAAATCTAGATCCGTGACCGCACCTTTGGCAGAAGAAGAAACAAGTCTCGCATATTTAGCAAGCATACCCGTTTTATGCCTCGGTTCTGGTTTAACCCATTCTCTGCTTCTTTTTTCAAGTTCCTCATCAGTCACATCAAAATTAATTTGTTGGGTTTCACTATCTATTGTTATGGTATCTCCTTCTTTCAACAGTCCTACCGGTCCTCCGACTGCTGCTTCAGGAGCTACGTGCCCAATAACAAATCCGTGAGATCCTCCAGAGAATCGGCCATCCGTAAGAAGAGCAACTTTGCCGCCGAGTCCTTTACCTACAATCATCGCTGTTATCGAAAGCATTTCAGGCATTCCTGGTCCGCCTTTTGGTCCAACATTGCGGATGACTACGACGTCTCCTTCTTTAACCTTATTGTCAACAATTGCAGTAGTAGCTTCAGCTTCACTGTCAAATACACGGGCCGGCCCCTCAAAACGGCTTGCTTTCTGGCCGGACATTTTAGCTACTGCGCCTTCAGGAGCTAAGTTACCTTTTAAAAGCACAAGTGGACCGTTCGGCTTAATCGGTTCGTCAAATGGTACAATGACTTTTTGTCCCTCTTTCAAAGGATCGGCTTCTGCTAAATTCTCAGCCAGAGTTTTTCCTGTCACCGTCAGGCAGTCACCATGAAGCAGACCTTCTTCAAGCAACACCTTCATCACTGCAGGTACGCCGCCCACTTCATAAAGATCCTGCATGACATATTTTCCACTTGGTTTCATATCTGCCAGGTGGGGAACGTTTTGACGAATACGTTCAAAATCATCCAGGGACAAATCAACACCAGCAGAATGTGCCATAGCTGTCAGATGTAAAAATGCGTTTGTCGACCCGCCTAAAGCCATAACAACCGTTATCGCATTTTCAAATGCTTTCTTGGTCATAATATCACGAGGATAAATCCCTTTTTCCAGAAGTTCTACTACCATCTCACCTGCCTGCTTACATTCCTGTTCCTTATAATCATTAACAGCTGGAGTTGAAGAGGAGCCTGGGATACTCATTCCAAGGGCTTCTACTGCTGAGGCCATCGTATTGGCCGTATACATACCTCCGCATGCTCCTGCTCCTGGACACGCGTGGCATTCAACCTGATGTAGTTCTTCATCATTCATATTTCCTTCATGATACTGACCAACAGCTTCAAAGGATGAAACGATATCAATATCTTTGCCTTTTAATTTACCTGGTTGAATAGTTCCTCCATATACATATACGGATGGAATATTCATGCGGCCCAGTGCCATCAAACACCCTGGAGTCGTTTTATCACAGCCACCTATCGCTACTACTCCATCCAAACGCTCAGCGTTAGATACCGTCTCAATGGAATCTGCAATAATTTCACGGCTTGGCAGAGAATAATGCATTCCTTCATGTCCCATAGCGATTCCGTCCGAAACAGTAATCGTATTAAAAATCATGGGTGCCCCACCATTATTCGATGCGCCGGATTTAGCCTCTTTAGCTAATTCATCGATATGGACGTTACAAGGCGTTACTTCACTCCAAGTACTGGCGATCCCAATCATCGGCTTCTTAAAATCTTCATCTTTAAAGCCTACCGCACGCAGCATGGAACGGTTCGGAACACGGTTCACTCCTTCACTGATAACTTTACTTCTGATTCGTAGATCTTTTTGCTCATCCATTAAGCTCATCCTTCCTTATATCCATACAATTAAGAGTAAAATTTAGCTACTTACAATGATGATACAGATTTCGACTAAATATCGCAATCAATATTCTGAAAATAGGAAACTTTCTCTTAAGTAAAACGCTTTCATGTTTGTTGTTTGTGTAACTTTTTCTCATACATCCATATACTAATGAAAGAAAACGTACAAGAAAGCAATTAATACATGCCTTTAAGGCAGTTTACAAATAATACAATTTTGTTAAAATGCTTTGAATTGCAGTTGTTTTGTTATAAACTTCATAAGGAATAAACTATTTAATAGGAATGATATGAATGGAGAAAAAGCGAATTTATAATAAACTGCTGGAGCTCGTTAAGAAAGAGAATGTTAAGACAGATGAAGTACTTAAAAATCATTTATACACAAAGCTTGGCGGCAAAGCAGACTTTTTTATAACACCTACAAATTATAAAGAAATTCAAAACGTAGTGAAATTCTCAAATGAAGAGAACATTCCCTTCACCCTGCTGGGGAATGGTTCAAACCTTATCATTAAAGACGGCGGCATCAGGGGAATCGTAATCAGCCTTAAAAACCTCGATGATATTTCTACGGACGGTAATACTATCGTGGCCCAAAGCGGTGCTCGGATTATCGATGCCTCCCGTCATGCCCTTAAGGAAAGCTTATCTGGATTAGAGTTTGCCTGCGGCATTCCTGGGACAGTGGGAGGGGCACTCTACATGAACGCTGGAGCATATGGCGGTGAAATTAAAGATGTGCTTGATTACGCGTATGTGGTTGACCGCAACGGTGACTTAGTAAAACGATTGGCATCGGATCTCGAACTTGATTATCGAACAAGTAACATTGAAGAACAGAAAGATATTGTGATTGAAGCAACTTTCAGCTTGAAACCAGGTAAGTATCAAGATATTAAAGAAGTGATGGACGATTTAACTTATAAACGAGAATCTAAACAACCGTTAGAGTATCCCTCCTGCGGCAGTGTGTTTAAGCGTCCTCCTGGTTACTTTGCGGGAAAACTTATACAGGACAGCCAGCTCCAGGGGACAAACATTGGCGGGGCAGAAGTTTCTACAAAGCATGCGGGATTTATTGTTAATAAAAATAACGCTACGACAACAGACTACATCTCCCTGATTGAACACGTTCAAAAAACGGTAAAAGAGAAGTTCGGTGTTGACCTGGAACGAGAAGTGCGGATTATTGGAGAAGATTAGCCGGCTGAATTTTCAGCCGGCTTTTGCTTTTATTAAAAAGGCTGGACATATACCCTCTCTTTAAATAGGACCCTTTCATAGGATAGAGAAAAAGGAAAAGGGGGTTCTCCTATGTCCGCTTATGATATGTACCAGCGAATCTATGAATTAGAAGCGCAAATTGAGGAGCTTAAGGAAGAACTGGAAAACGGTACAGAAAATGAAGAAGATAACTTTTTATTATTCTTGATCGCTGTGCTTGTACTCATGAATGTTGATCTTACTGATCTAACAGGTATTATGAATAACTCAAACGTTATTACTGAAGGCATGCAGCTGCTCGATGTACTGAAAAATTTAAAGGTCTGATGCAGATCGTTTACACATAATAAAAAAGGTGCCCGCGGGCACCTTTTTATTTGAATTCACGAGTTGCAGCTACAGCCTTCTTCCATCCTCTGTACAACTCCTCCTGTTCCGTCTCATCCATCTCATTCGAGAATGTTTTTTCAGTCTTCCATTGGTTAGCAATTTCATTTTTATCTTTCCAATACCCTACTGCGAGCCCAGCCAAATAAGCAGCCCCTAACGCGGTCGTCTCCTGTACGACAGGCCGTTCAACAGGCACCCCTAGAATATCACTCTGAAACTGCATGAGGAAATTGTTCTTTACAGCTCCTCCATCCACACGTAGTGTTTTTAAGTCAATGTTCGAATCTGCGATCATCGCATCAAGCACGTCTTTCGTTTGATAAGCTAGAGATTCCAGCGTAGCACGAATCACGTGATCCTTTGATGTGCCACGCGTTAATCCAAACATGGCTCCACGAGCATCACTGTCCCAATATGGTGTTCCAAGCCCTACAAATGCAGGGACTAAATAAACTCCATCTGTTGAGTTTACTTTCAGTGCATGCTGCTCACTGGCTGGGGCACTTTCAATCAGCTGCAGCCCATCGCGCAGCCATTGAATCGCTGATCCTGCAACAAAAATACTGCCCTCCAGCGCATATTCAACCTTGCCGTCTACACCCCATGCAAGCGTAGTCAGCAATCCTCTTTCAGACTTAACCCCTTCATCTCCGGTGTTCATAAGCATAAAGCACCCGGTACCGTACGTGTTTTTAGCCATTCCTTTTTCAAAGCAGGCTTGTCCAAATAAGGCGGCCTGCTGATCCCCTGCGATTCCGGCAATAGGAACTTCGTGACCAAAGAAATGATAATCCACGGTTTTTGCATACACTTCAGAAGATTGCTTGACTTCTGGAAGCATGCTTTTAGGTACTGTCAAGATGTCGAGCAGTTCTTCATCCCATGTAAGGTCATAAATATTAAACATAAGTGTACGTGAGGCATTAGAATAATCAGTAATGTGAGATTTCCCACCTGACAATTTGTATACCAGCCACGTGTCCATCGTTCCAAACAACAGATCCCCGTTATCCGCTTTCTCCCTGACACCTTCGACGTTATCCAGTATCCATTTCACTTTAGTTCCTGAAAAATAAGGATCAAGCAGCAGGCCCGTTTTTTTATTAAAAAGATCATTGTGTCCTTTTGCTCGTAAATCTTTACAAATCTCCTCCGTCTGCCGGGACTGCCATACAATTGCCTTATATACCGGCTTTCCAGTATGCTTATCCCAAACCACAGTAGTCTCCCGCTGATTCGTAATACCGATTCCAGCAATCTGATCAGGTTCGATGTCCGCCTTTCTTAATACATCAGCTATACATGCTAATACGGAAGTCCATATTTCATTCGCATCATGTTCAACCCAGCCCGGTTTAGGAAAAAACTGCTCAAACTCTTTCTGGCCGGTTTCAACGATCTCTCCCGCTTCATTAAATAGAATCGCTCTTGAACTGGTCGTCCCCTGGTCTAACGATAGAATAAATTTTTCACTCATATTTTGTCCCCTCCGTAAATTTAATTAAACCACTTTTTCTTCGATTTGATCCGCTTTAGTTTCTCCTTTCTTCAATTCCGATGAAGCGGCTCCAACTAAGATAACAGCCACAATCACGCTTAATCCCCAGAATAGAGGAGTATAATCTCCTATAAACAAGGCTCGATAAAAAACTGCACCGTAAATTCCTCCAAGAATCGGGCCTACTACAGGAATCCAGGCATACCCCCAGTCTGACCCTCCTTTTCCCGGGATAGGAAGTAAAGCATGGGCAATCCGTGGTCCTAAGTCTCGCGCAGGATTAATCGCATAGCCCGTTGCTCCCCCAAGCGACATACCGATCGCCACAATTAAAGCTCCTACGATCAAAGGGTTTAAACCGTCCGTGAATTCATTCGCACCGATAAACAATAGGCCCATAAGTAAAACGAAGGTACCAACCATTTCACTGACTAAATTGGAAAATGGGCTTCGAACCGCTGGATCTGTTGAAAAAACTGCAAGCTTTGCTCCCTGGTCTCTCGTTTTCTTCCAATGAGGCAAATAATTAAAAAATACTATGACACCACCTATAAAGGCACCAATCATTTGTGCTGTAATATATAACGGTACTTTAGCCCAGTCGAACTCTCCTATTGCTGCAAATCCTAACGTTACAGCAGGGTTAATATGCGCTCCGGAGAAATTCCCTACAGCATATACACCCATTGCCACTGCAAGTCCCCAGCCGATCGTAATGACTACCCATCCAGCACCTTCTGCTTTAGAATCTTTGAGAACAACCCCTCCAACGACTCCTCCTCCAAAAATGATAAGAATCATTGTGCCAATGACCTCTGCTGCGAATTCCGACATTGCTTTCTCCTCCTTTTATCCCGTCAACTATGAAGGTAAAAAAAAGAGACCCACACAAAAATAAAGTAAACTGCTTGTATGCAGTACTTAATTTCGTGTGAGTCTCCTAATCTCCGTCACATAGTTAACTTGTTGTTATTAATCTAAACTATATTGTAAGCGCTGTCAACTATTTTCCACTATAAATATTTAATTTAATAGTTTTCACAATGAATAAGAAAAGCATAAATGAGCAGCATTTATGCTTTTCTTAACCAGGAAGTATTGTCTATTTTTTCTTAATCAATTTTGAAACTTTTGTATACTGAGCTCGAACTTCATTCATCTGCTGTTTCAGGTCCTGAACTTGTTGATTAAACTTTTGAACTTCCATCATGAAATTGCCGCCGGATTTAGCTGAATCTCCTGTAACCTCGTAGTTATTCAACAGGGAATTAATAGACTTTTCAGCTTTTTTTAAAGTTTCAGATTCAAGCTCCACTTTTTCCTCTAAAGCTTCAACATTTTTTGGATCGTTAAGCTGCCCTAACAAATTTGACGCTAATTCCATAATTCCATCCATCTCTTTATTTTCTTTTTTAGATTTACCCATTTCTTTATTCACTCCTTCTGCTTTTAATGAATATCTTATAGTTAAAAGTCCTCAAAGCGGCCCGGTACAGCTACCTTGAGGACACGAGAGGGACTCTCACATGGGGTTAATTAAATTAACAACCAATAGTTCCAAGAATGTCACTAATTGCTTGAGTAATAATGTCTCTTTGTTCCTCGGAACCAAGAAGAAGCGCAATTAGTAAAGCTAGCAGCAGCAGAACTACAATCAAAAGTGCAGCTAGTGTAGTTAGAATCATTTATTTCCCCTCCCTCTATCATCTTTTAGGAGACGTCTCTTAACTACCATATGCGCCACCAGCTAAAATGAATGGCTAAAGCGCCCTATTAAGCTAAAAAAAGGGTTTTGTCCATACTAGTAGACTTCTACCTTTCTCCTAAAAAAAAGAAGAACGACCAAATTTGGACGTTCTTCTTCTTGTTCATTTATTTTTTAATCGTATATCCGCTGTCTATCACGGCTTGCTCAATGTCGATAGGAGAAGCTGCTTCTTCGTTATAAAGGACTGCGACTTCCCCCAATTTTGAATTCACTTTCGTTTCTCTTACTCCCCACACAGCAGCTACGTGTTTTGAAAGCAACTCTTCACTTGAGCTCTTAACTCCATCTATTTTAATTACCAATTCCTTCACTTTTCCACCTCATTACTTCGCCTTTAATCCGCTGCCCATGCCTTCGAGAAAGTGAATGAAGGTTGATAAAGAACGATTTACTGCTGGATCTTTAACAGATTTCATCATTCCCCATACACCAATTTTCTCGTCTTTATCCAGCTGTTCCGATGAATGTTTAAGTCCTTCACTCATTCCATTTAATATTCGATCAAGCTGTGCGGGATCTATTTTAGTTAAAAAATTAAATGCCCCTATCCCACTTTTCACAAGATCGTGGACAGTTGGCTTATCAAGCTCCTCCATGGCAAGTAATCCGAGCTTATGACGCGTAGCAAGCACACCTTGAATCATATCCAGCACGCCGCTTTTTCGAAGTTCTTCAATTATTTCTAATAACTGAAGCAAAGATTCTTTTTGTTCGGCGAGAGACGACAAAATGTCATTTAACTCTTCCGTCCGCCGATCTTCAGGGGTTCGTATTTTTCTATCAATTTGCTTGATCGCTTTCGCCATGGTCAAACCCCTTTCTCTTTATAAATTCTGCAATCGTAGTGAATTCAGGACGACTCCATTTCCTTTCCACTTCCACGCCTGCCTGCGGCTGAGGATTTCCAAATCGGTGGTTATGATCCGGGATGGGACTTGGTCCTCTAAATTCTATTACCTCCATTTTTACATGCATTTCTTTATAGTTAGGAGTATGAGTGACCGTATCATGATAACTGCTCGTTAGTCGGTTTACAGCACTCTGTTCAACCATTGTATGCATCGGAAAATACAATTCATTTCCTTTTACCTGATCAGTAACCCAGACGCGTACTTCTGCTTCTCCATAAGGGGATTTCAATCGGACAAGTGATCCTGTTTTTATTCCCCGTTTTTCTGCAAGCTGAGGAGAAACCTCCAACCACGGCTCAGGAACTTTATGAGTAATACCTTCGGATTGATAAGTCATGTTCCCCTCATGAAAATGTTCCAGAATTCGACCGTTATTTAAATGGAGATCGTACTCTTCTCCTGGATGGTATGGAGGGGACCATTTAACCGGAAATAAATTCGCCTTACCATCCTCAAAAGCAAATTCTTCTTCATAAAGAAGCGGTGTATCAGTGCCGTCATGTTGAACCGGCCAAACCTGACTTTTCCAGCCTTCCAGTCGCTCGTAGCTTACGCCGGCAAAGACAGGAGCTAAAGAAGCTGCCTCCTCCATAATTTCACCTGGGTGTTGATAATTCCAATCGGCCCCCATTTTATTAGCCAGATCCTGAAAGATCTCCCAGTCTGCTTTTGCCTGGCCTAATGGCTCGAACACTTTGTGAAAACGCTGAATTCTTCTTTCTGTGTTTGTAAAGGTTCCGTCTTTTTCTAGACTTGGTGCCGCAGGAAGCACTAAATCTGCGAACTGAGCAGTCTTTGAAAAAAATACGTCCTGGACGACAAAGAAGTCTAATTTTTCAAAAGCCGTATGCACATAATTAATGTTAGAATCAACAAGCCCCATTTCTTCGCCAAACAAATACATTGCTTTTACTTTTCCATCTTGAATGGCCTCAACAACTTCATGGTTGTTGTAACCCGGCTCTTTCGGGAGTTTTGTGCCCCACGCTTTTTCATATTTGGCTCGTATAGCATCATCTTCGATCGATTCATATCCAGGCAGATAGTTTGGCATCGTGCCAAAATCACTCGCCCCTTGCACGTTATTATGGCCTCGCAACGGATATCCGCCTGTCCCCGGCTTGCCGTAATTTCCAGTGACGAGAAGGAGGTTGGAAATCGCCGTACTCGTATCCGTACCTCCAATGTGCTGAGTCACTCCCATTGCCCACAAAGCACACATACTTTTAGCTTCGTGGATAATGTTTGCCACTTTTATCAATAATTCTTTACTTAGCCCTGTTTTCTCTTCTGCGTATTCCAGAGTATACTGTGATAAAGATTCAACAAATTCAGGAAAATGATTCACCCGTTTCTCGATAAAGTCCTTATCATGCCAATCTTTATCAATAATGTATTTCGTAATGGCATTCAGCCATACGAGGTCAGTGCCTGGCTTTGGACTAATGAACATATCAGCTCTGTGAGCCAATTCATTCTCTCTTAAGTCAAATACAAGAAGCTTCTGATCAAATAGTTTATGGGCTCGTTTTATTCGTGTAGCTAATACAGGGTGGGATTCAGCCGGGTTTGCACCGACGACAAGAACCAGCTCTGAGCTCTCAATGTCTTTAATTGTGCCCGCATCTCCTCCTATTCCCACTGTGCGCATCAAACCGGTAGAAGCAGGTGTTTGACAGTAGCGGGAACAATTATCAATATTGTTCGTTCCGAATACAGTGCGTGCTAATTTCTGAAACAAATAGTTTTCTTCATTTGAACATTTTGAAGAAGCAATAAAACCAATGGAGTCGTTTCCGTATGTCTTCTGAAGATCTTTCATTTTTTCAGCCATTAACGTAAGAGCTTCTTCCCACGTAGCTTCTACAAATTTCTCACCTTTTCGGATAAGAGGGGTCGTCAAACGCTCCTCGCTGTTCACGTAATCCCAGCCAAACTTCCCTTTTACACAAGTTGAAATCCCGTTAACAGGTGCTTTTTCATCTGGTTGTATTTTAAGAATATGGCGCCCCTTCGTCCATACTTCGAAGCTGCACCCGACACCACAATACGTACACACGGTTTTCGTTCTTTTAATACGGTCTTCCCTCATTGTTGCTTCGATGTTTGAAATAGTTAAAATTTCTCTATAACCTGGTTCTACTTCTTTTGTGAGATTGATCATTGGTTCGAGAACATCATTTGGGATGGCTGTCATATAACCCGCTTCACCGAGCATCGATTTTTCCATAAGGGCATTGCATGGACAAACGGATACACAGTGTCCACAAGAGACACATGAAGATTCATCAATAGGGACATCATTATCCCAGATCACTCTTGGAATCTCCCGCTCCCAGTCTATGGATAAGACCTCGCTTACCTGTAAGTCCTGACACGCTTCCACGCACATACCGCAAAGAATACACTGATCCGGTTCATAGCGGTAAAAAGGATGGGAGTTATCTTGAGGATAAGGCTTTGGCCGAAAATCATATTCCTGATGTTCTATTTCCAAATACTCCGCCGCGTTGTGAACCTCGCAATTCCCATTATTATTATCACAAACAGTGCAGTAGAGCTCATGATTCTCAAGAATTCGAGACATGGCTTCATGCTGCGCTTCCTTTACTTTTCCAGATTGAGTATTTACCTGCATCCCCGGGGCGGATTTAGTTGCGCATGCCCGCTTCATTTCTCCATTCACTTCTACGTAACACGTATCACACGTCTGAATGACACCTATTCCAAGATCAGGCTGTGTGGAACAGATACCCGGAACGTAGACTTCTAAATTTCGAACTGTCTCTAATATGGTTTCTCCCTCATTGAACGAATAAGAATCACCATTAATCGTGATTTTATCATCTGCCATTCTCTTCACCTGCCTATATAAAAGTTGCATTATTCATAAGTGTTACCTTATATGGTAGATCTATACTTTTTTACGCAGGGCTGAGCTCAGGCTCTGCTTGTTTTTTACGATAACGAACGATGAGTATTTTCATGGCTATGGCGGTAAGAAGGGCCGTGGCAATTAAGACTCCAAAAATGATAAACGTAGCTTCATAACTATTGGTTGTTTCTCTGATAAAAGACACCACCATAGGGCCTACCACCCCTGCAGCCGCCCAGGAAGTAAGTAAATATCCGTGAATGGCACTCAGTTGTTTTGTTCCAAACAAATCTCCTATGAAGGCTGGCAAATTAGAGAATCCACCGCCATAAATCGATACAATGATATACATAAATACCTGAAATACAATATCACTTGTAACAAATTGCAGAGAGAAAAAAAGAACAACTTGAATGGAGAAAAAGATAATATACGTATAGGCTCTCGAAATATAATCTGATAAAGCAGCCCAAACCAACCGGCCGCCCCCATTAAACAGCCCCATTATTCCAACCATCGTTGCAGCTGCTGCTTCAGACATGCCCGCTTTTTCCTGTCCCATCGGAGAAGCTACAGAGATAAGCATTATTCCGGCCGAAATATTAATAAACATCATCCACCATAACATCCAGAAACGCGCTGTTTTGACAGCTTCGCCACGCGTCATCTGATCAAGATCCCCTTTGTTTTTATCATTCTCCTTCCCAGGTTCATACCCTTCCGGTTTCCAGTTCTCCGGAGGCACTGTAATGTAAGCAGAGCCGAGCAGCATAAGAATCAAATAACAAGCTCCTAATATATAAAAAGACCAATGGATCCCTAGTGTATTATTTAAGTACTCAGCTGTAGGTCCAGCAATCAGTGCTCCAGCTCCAAACCCAAACACCGCCATTCCTGTAGCCAGCCCACGGCGGTCAGGAAACCATTTTACAAGCGTGGACACCGGTGCAATATACCCAATCCCTAATCCTATTCCTCCAATAACTCCGTACGTAATATAAAATCCATACAGCCATTCGAACTGTACCATTAAGCCTGTAAGCAGCATCCCTCCACTGAATAATCCTGCTGCAAGGAAACCCGACCTCCGGGGTCCCTGGTTTTCTACAAATTTCCCCATAAATGCAGCCGTCAGACCGAGGAAGAATATAGCAATTGTAAAAGCAAATGCAACGTCGGTCCCACTCCAACCTACCTCTTCAGACATTGGAGTCTTATAAACGCTGTAAGCATAAACCGAACCGATGGACAAGTGCATGGCAACTGCTGATAAAGCAATCAACCACCTGTTTTTGTTTGTTTCCATTAACCGTAGCTCCTTTCCTGGATAAGTAGTTTTTATTGTGTCCTTTGCCTAAAAAAAAATCCGTTCACTTATGAGAAGTGAACGGATTTTTCAATGTTCGATTATGAAGACGTGATATACGAAACCAGGCAATAAACTTACTGACATGAACTCAAATATACTATAGTCCTTTAACAAAATTAAACATTCTTAAAATATAAAAAAACCACCAATTATGTATTGGTGGAGACGGTGGGAGTCGAACCCACGTCCGGAGATATCGGCACTCGGGCTTCTACAAGCTTAGTTGATATATTATCTTTCGCTTACTCTTCAGCCTATCAACAGGCTTCCGAGCAGCTAACCTGATTAGTCTCTTCGTCCTTCCTCAGGTGGTGGAAGAACGCGTAGCCCGCTTCAGTTTGAGACCCTTCAATCTGGCACACGGGCAATGCCAGGAAGGATCAGCTATAGTCTACTTACGCAGCTACAGCTAGGTTATCGTTAGATTCGCCAGTTATTTTAGGCAAATGACGTTGTACGAGTCGTCGCCTCGACCTGCAACCCGAGCTCGACCTATCCCCGTCGAATCCGTAACGTCCCCGTTAGGATTAAAAAGAGAGCATCAAGCTCAATTGATATCAGTTTAACGACATAAATAATTATATCACAAACACAGTAAATTTCAACCCCGCGTTACCTAAGGCTGTCTTTTATCGCGCGGTCGATCTCACGCTTCACTTGCTTTTGTTTTAGATCTTCACGCTTGTCATATTTCTTTTTACCGCGGCCAAGCCCAATCAGAAGCTTAGCTACACCGTTTTTAATGTACAGCTTTAACGGCACTAAGGCGTATCCTTTTTGCTGAGTTGCTCCGATAAGTTGATTAATTTCTTTTCGGTGCAGCAGCAATTTACGGCTTCGGGTCGGTTCATGGTTATAAATATTGCCCTGCTCATAGTGAGCAATGTGCATGTTGTGAATAAAGACTTCCCCTTTACTGATACGGGCAAAGCTCTCTTTTAAGTTTACCCTTCCGGCTCGAATCGCTTTTATTTCTGTCCCCTGTAAGACAATTCCTGCTTCAAAGGTTTCTTCTATAAAATAATCATGTCCGGCTTTTTTATTTTGTGCGATAGTTTTTCCTTGACCTCGTGGCATAGCGGTTTCCTCCTATTTCAGCTTTATTTATTGTAACAAAAATGAAAGACTAATCCAATTTTGACGAGGTTATTTTGATAGAATTGGGAGAATGAATATGAGAATATACTTTTTGAAAATACATAAAATGGAGGAGCTTAATTACATGGAGAAGCAACTTCTTCAAGTCCGTCAATTAACACCAGAAGACTTACCTGCTTTAGAAAGAATGAAAACAGGGATTAAAGACGATTATGTCATTCATATCTTCGATCGTTTAATGGAATCACCGACACAAAAATTGTTTGGACTCTTTAAACAGAAACAGTTAATTTCTATTGCTGGCTACAGCCTGTTTGGACAATGCCAGTTTGCGATGATCGGCCGGCTGCGCAGTGACCTGCGGTATCAAGCACAGGGGTACGCAACTGAACTCCTTGCACACGTCACAGACCATATTAAAAAGCTGAATACAGTGAAGTGGATGGGAGCGAACACCCAAGTCCACAATCTCTCAGCAAGGCGCTTGCTTGAAAAAGCAGGTCTCGCTCCATGGAAAGTCACTCACTACTTAACATTAATTAATCAGCAAGCGTTAACTCAACACACCCCAGGTTTTTTATGGGAAGAAGTAACCGACACACAGAAAAAACGTGAAATTCTTTCTAGTCTAAACAATAACGAGTTAGGATTATTCCCATATGAGTGTTATTACCCTTTCCCATACGATGAGGCCTTCTTCACCAATCAATATTTAGCCGATGCTCATTTATACATGAACTCATCACATTCTCGAGTAGTACTTATTAAAAATGATCAAAAAAAGCATGATTACTCCCATGTCAAGTATTTCTGGAATGACCATTATGAACAGCCCGGATTCTTTGAAACCGTTCTCCAACATTGGCACCAAAACCCGCAAAACACCGGGTGCTGGATTGATTTTTCAGACCAGGGATTTAGAAACATCCCTGATCTTACTCCTTACGACGTGCAGAAGCCCTGGATGTTATATGGTTCATGGACATAAGGAGGAGTCAAAAACAAATGAAAAATTCAACTCGTTTAAAAGGAGAGCATTAGCGTAATCAAAATGCTTAAGACTCATTTGATAACAGCGCGAGTCGAAGCTCCCGCAGGATGTGCTCTTAGCTTTTCGAGAAATCTGAGTCCGTTCCTAAGAAAAGGGAAGTATTTTGGAGAAGCGAAGGTAAAAATCCTTTCCTGACACATAAATCATCTGAATTGACTTTAATAAGAGTCATTATGATGATTGTTCAACCTTTTTTGTGTCATTTAACCCAAAATTTCAATCTCGTCGATCCAGTACTATCGTCCTAAAAATTTAACACTCTCCCCTTCTAATCACCTACCCTTATCTAGTCACTTGTTATTATTTTCCTCAAAATAAAAGGAAGTCTAATATTCATTGTTGAAGTGGTCTAGACAACAAAATTTGAGGAGTGGAAAACATGAGGAATAAAGTATTCACTTTTGTCAGTACTCTAGCCCTTTGTACAAGTTTAGCAATGCCAACATATGCAGCAGGTAACCACCCAGGTACACCTGATCAGCAAAACTACAACAGCTCTGGTTTTACGGACTATGAACAGCTTGGTAAGAAACTTGAGAAGATTGAACAATCAAGCCAGGGGCGTGTAGATGTTGAAGTTGTAGGACAATCCAACAACGGCCGAGACATTCATCAGGCACGTGTCGGTGAGGGAGATCGTGTCATTTTAATCGAAAGTGAAATACACGGCAATGAGAAAACAGGGACAGAGGCAATTTTAAATTTACTTCAGCATTTAGGGTCCAGCAGCTCTCCTGATGTAAGAGCCTTGCTCGAAGAGGTTACGCTTGTTACGCTGCCTAAAATGAACCCAGATGCTTCAGAACTCGATCGTCGCGGAAATGCCATGTCGTGGGATGAAGTTCTACAAGACTTCCCTCAATTAGAGGGAGCAGATGGTCCGACGTGGAACTTCTATTCTTCCTCCTTGCAAGGAGATGACTATTCTTCTCAACCTGGGTTTGATGTAAACCGAGATTTCAATCCAGACTTAGACTACACTCCTGAACCAGATGATGTGCCTGGTTCTTCTTCAGAACCCGGTTGGTATATCACTCCTGAAGCTCAAACCGTTCGAGATGTGTATAAAGGATTAGAAGACGAATTCGGTAAAGTCGATGTATTTGTAGACTTACATCACCAGGGACTTTATTACGTGGAAGGGACGTCAGATCCTGTCACATTGTCGTTATCTGGACAGTTCGTGCCTGATCCTTCAAGCGAAGCAGGTGCTAAATATACAGAGTACGAAGACAACTATGACTACGATTTCTCCCGTCAGCTAAATTTAGCCGCTTATGATGCTCTTCAATCTATGGGAAATTCACCATTTGACAATATTACGTTGTACAGTCAAGGCCTGGACTTGCCGGGTACGGCGCTAGGTTCTTTTGCTTTAAACGGAAGTGGAACGGTTCTTTTTGAAGTTACTGGACAAACACAAAGCATGGGACAAAAGAAAAAAGGAATGCTTGTTAATGCTGTAGAAACAGGGTTACAAGCAATTATTGAGGGTGTAGCAGACGGCTCAGTAAATGAGCTTGATCCACAACGCTATGAAGAGATTCCAGAAACATCTTATCGACCAGGAATTTAATAGTAAAAAGAAGCTTGATAAAAAAACTCCGTCTTTAAAACAGAGAGGGGCCCTACAAACCACATTGGTTTATAGGGCTCCTCCATTGATGTTGACAATTTCATTCGCCGTAAAAATAAGAGCACCATGTGATAAAAATTACTACACAATTCAAGGTGGACGTGGAACCGGTTTTTGTATTTCTGAAGGCTAATTTATGTTTGACTCGAAATGACCGTGAGGGGCAAAGAGTGTGGGGAAAATGAATGGGGGTTTTACCTTCCTCGCTGTGAATTTAAGAAGTACACGGCTGGAAACGGAAACCGTAAACCAAATAGGAGGTTAATTCAGCAAAAGGGTTCCAGTCACGAAAATTCGATGACCGGAACCCTTATTTACTATTATCGGCAAGTTTTGGGGCAGCCTCTTTCTATTATTTTTTCTTTTTCTTTCCTTTTTTCGGCATCCCTTTGTTTCGATAAAATGGTTTATTCCCTTTTTGTTTCTTTTTCTTCTTATTCTTTTTATTCTCCGGACCTTTCGCATCAATTTGTTTCGGCCGTGCAGGGCGCTCTTTTTGTTTGCGAGGCTTCATTCCTACAATTTCGAAATCAACGACTCGCTCATCGAGATTCACATTTGAAACACGAATCGTAATTTCATCCCCGATTCGATAGATGTTGCCCGTACGTTCACCAATCATAGCAAACTGCTTTTCCTGGAAATTATAATAATCATCGGTCAGCGTACTGACATGCACTAAGCCTTCTACTGTATTTGGCAGTTCTACAAATAAGCCAAAGCTGGTAACAGAGCTGATGACACCATCATACTCTTCTCCAATTTTATCTTCCATATACTCTGCTTTTTTCAAATCATCTGTTTCCCGTTCGGCATCCACTGCTGCTCTTTCCATTTCAGACGAATGCTTAGCTATCTCAGGAAGCTGGTCCTTCCAATGCTTCCGTGTTTGATAATCCATTTCTTTATTTACTAAATACGTACGGATTAATCGATGAACGATTAAATCCGGATAGCGGCGTATAGGAGAAGTGAAGTGAGTATAGAATTCAGTTGATAAACCAAAGTGTCCCAGACTTTGTGGATCATATTTAGCCTGCTGCATCGACCTGAGCATGAGTTTTGATATAATCATTTCCTCATGTGTATCTTTAACGGATTCCAACACATTCTGCAATGCCTGTGGGTGAACGTTTTCAGCTGAACCTTTTACAGAATAACCGAGATTAGCAACAAACTCAAAGAAATTCTGAAGTTTAGATTCATCTGGGTCTTCGTGAATACGGTGAATAAACGGGACGTCCATCCAGTGAAAATGCTCAGCTACTGTTTCATTAGCCGCCAGCATAAATTCTTCAATCAGACGTTCAGCCACAGACCGTTCCCTTAATTTAACGTCTACTGCCTTTCCTTCCTCGTTTACAACAACTCCAGCTTCCTTAAAATCAAAATCGATTGCCCCTCTTTCAAATCTTTTCTTGCGGAGAGTGGCAGCCAGGTCTTCCATCTCCTGGAACATCGGGACAAGATCTTTATACTTCTCCTTTAATTCCTCATCGTTTTCTTCCAGTATTAAGTTGACATCTTTATACGTCATTCTTTCATTGGTCTTAATAACGCTTTGAAAAATTTCATGACCTACAATTTCACCTTCTGCATTGATCTCCATCTCACAAGAAAGCGTTAAACGGTCTACTTGAGGGTTTAATGAACATATGCCGTTCGAAAGGCGGTGAGGGATCATCGGAATCACGCGGTCAACTAAATAGACACTCGTTGCACGTTCTCTTGCTTCTTTATCAATAGGTGAGCCCTCTTCCACGTAGTACGTTACATCAGCAATATGAACACCCAATTTGTAATTGCCATTGTCCAGTTTTTTTACGGTTACCGCATCGTCTAAATCTTTAGCATCTGCTCCATCAATGGTTACAATCGTTTCCTCCCGTAAATCGCGCCGGTTTTTGATCTCATCCTCGGAAATCTTCTCCGGGGTCTCTCCAGCCTGGGCCAGAACCTCTTCGGGGAATTCTGTTTTTATCCCATGCTTATGGATAATGGATATAATATCGATACCAGGATCATTCTTATGGCCTAGTATCTCTACAATTTCTCCTTCTGCACTCATTCTCTCTTCAGGAAATTTAGTAATTTCAACGATTACTTTATGACCATCCACTGCTCCGTTTGCCTGAGATTTAGGTATAAAAATGTCGTGTGGTATCCGTTTATCATCAGCAACAACAAAACCAAAATTACGGCTGGATTCATATGTGCCGACAACGCGAGTAGTGGCCCTTTCTAAAATGCGGATAACTGTACCTTCAGGACGATTGCCTTCTTCATCTCTCTTCTCCACACGCACCAATACTTTATCATTGTTCATTGCTGAGTTTAGATCAGAATGATGCAGATAAACATCGTCCTTTGCATCATCATCCGGGATCAGAAAAGCAAATCCTTTCGCATGCATTTGAATTTTACCGCGAATCAGATTCATTTTTTCCGGCAGTCCAAATCTGTTTTTACGCGTGCGCACTAGTTCGCCTTCTTCTTCCAATTCATTTAATGCTTTCATCAACACTTTTACTTCTTGAGAGTCGTTTAGTTCCAGGACCTCTTCCAGCTCTTGAACAGAAAGAGGCTTTGAGGCTGCTTCAGTAAAATAATGTAATATTTGTTGTTTTAATTCTGGGTTCATTACCTTTCCTCCTTATTTAAAGGAACAAGACTCTAACCTGCTTTAGGACCAGTCCAGCGACTCGAGAAATTCGAGTATATCTTCATGCAGCTGCTCCTTTTCTTTATCCATCGTTATCACGTGGCCAGAGTTTTTGTACCATTTAATGTTTTTGTGATCCGCTTCTACATTCTCATAAATGTATGTAGCGCTATCTGTGTTAATCATTTCGTCTTGTTCAGCTTGAACAACAAATGTGGGCGTGTAGATTTGATCAATTTCATCATGAACGCTTGTGATGAAGTTACCCAATTGCTTAAACATATCTTTTGATTCATCCATCAATTCTTCCACTTCCTGACGAATCGTCTCTTGATCTTTTCCTTCTAATTGCTTGTACTGTTTAGCTTTAAAGCGAAATCCCTGGGTCAACTGCTCTTCGTTATCGAAAAACATAGGACTGCACATTGTCACAATACCCTTAATCTGCTCAGAATATGCAAGTTTTAATCCTAGAACTCCCCCTAAAGATAAACCAGCAACGGCAATTTTTTCATATCCTTCCTCACGAAGGTGATTTAGGGCATCTACGACATCACTCCACCACTGCTCAGGGGTTGCCTCAGCAAGCGCTTCTGGTTCTTTGCCATGCCCGCGATAGATTGGAGCATGAGAGGAATAACCCTTCTTTTGTAAAAAACGCCCCAGCATACGTACATCTGCCGAGTGGCCTGTAAATCCATGTAATAAAAGGACTGCTTTATCTCCGCCTTCAAAAGTAAACGGTTCTGGTTGTTTGATTTTCATTTGTGTCAATTCTCCTTTACTATGATAAAAATTAGCGCTCTTTAATTATGCCCTCCGGCGCCTGGTGCCAATCCTATTTCTATATAGAGTGCTCCTATCGTTCCCAAATCCTCTTCATATTCCAGGCGATTTTCAACAATAATAAAAGCCGTGCAGGCTGCACGGCTTAAACAGTTGTAATTTACCCTAAAATATAAGCTGATAAAAATGCAAGAACGAAAAACAATACTCCCGTTACGACTGTTGCCCTGTGTAAGACCGCATCTATTCCTCTGGCTTTTTGTTTTCCGAACAACTGCTCAGCACCACCAGAAATCGCCCCTGATAACCCTGCACTCTTTCCGGATTGCAGGAGGACGAGCACGATTAAGATGATCGTATCAATAGCCAGCAAAGTAATCGCAAGTGTTTCCATGATGTACCGACACCTCCTAAAGACGCACAATAAACTATTTTAAATGTAGCACAAAACAAAGAGCACGGCAACTACATAATAATCCAAGCCTTCTTTGATTGATTTTGAAAGAAATAACGAAAGTTTTTGGGCGAACATGAATGTTTTTGATTGATTTCTGTAAGGGCTTACTTTAAAATAAGATTAAAGATTCTACGAAAGGGGGCAGCTGGTTGCTTACTCCTGAACGTCATCGATTTATTTTAGATCTTCTAAACAGACAGCACACCGTTAAGTTAAAAGAACTTGTCGATTTCACAGGGGCCTCCGAGTCAACAATCCGCCGGGACTTAGATCAGTTAGAGCAGTATGGGGAATTACGCAGAATTCATGGTGGAGCTTCCATAAGAAAACCAGCCATCGAAGAGCCAAGCGTAGGGGAAAAACTGTCCAAACATCATCACGAGAAAATGTTAATTGCTAAAGAAGCTGCTCAGTTAGTCAGAGACGGACAATCTATTTATATAGATGCCGGAACCACAACGTATGAGATGATCCCTCACCTCACAGGAAAAAAAATCACTGTCGTAACCAATGGATTACAGCATTTAAATGCATTAACAGCTCATAGTATCCCGACTTATGTTTTAGGAGGGTTTGTAAAAGAAAAGACACAAGCTGTTGTAGGTGCCAGTGCGCTTCAGAACCTCAAGCAGTACCGTTTTGATCAATGCTTTATGGGAGCCAATGGTATAAGCATGGTTGATGGGTATACTACACCTGATCCAGAAGAAGCGGCAGTTAAAAAAACAACTCTCTCGCTATCTCAAAAAAGACACATGCTGATCGACTCTTCAAAGTTTAATGAAGTCACTTTTTCACATATTGGTACGATTGCTGAAGCAGAGATTATTACAAACTATAATGGACCGTTAGTAAACAAAATCGAAGAAATAACGAATATAAAGGTTGTGACATCATGATTTATACATGTACATTAAATCCTTCTATTGATTACATCATGCATGTAGATGAGTTCCATCCAGGAGGTCTTACCAGAGCGAATAAAGCCATGTACTATCCAGGAGGGAAAGGAATCAACGTTTCACGGGTGATGAAACGGCTCGGCGTATCAACGACCGCTTTAGGATTTATTGGTCAGTTTACTGGTCAATTTATAACAGACTTCCTGGAGAAAGAAAATATCCATCATCATTTTGTAAATACCAACGATTACACGAGAATTAATGTAAAGCTTAAAGGAGAACAAGAATCCGAGATTAACGGACCCGGCCCAAAGGTTACGGACGAGCAATTGGAAGCACTTTTTGACCAAATTAAATCATTGAATTCAGGCGATATATTCATTCTTGCAGGAAGTGTACCTTCTTCCCTGCCTGAGGATTTTTACTCGCAGGTCGCTGATCTCTGTTCTTCGAAGAATATCCTTTTTGTGGCTGATACATCCGGGGATGCTCTTCGCCAATTAGTTGGAAAGCCGGTGTATTTCTTAAAGCCGAATGATCATGAATTAGGAGAACTGTTCGATACGACAATTGAAACAAAAGAACAGGCAGCCTACTTTGCAAGTAAACTGATTGAACAGGGTACAGAGCATGTGGTCGTTTCGATGGGAGGAAAAGGGGCAGTATACGTCAGCAAAGAAGAGCATTTGTTTGCTACTGTCCCTAAAGGTGAGGTTAAAAATTCAGTAGGCGCCGGTGATTCCGTAGTATCTGGATTTATTGCTTCGATCAATAACGGTAAAGATATAAAAGAAGCCTTTATTAGCGGCGTGGCGGCAGGAAGTGCCACAGCTTTCCAGGACGATCTATGTCACAAAGAAGATGCAGAACGATTAAAGGACGAGATTGAAATCACCCCTATTCATATAAAGGAGGGTCAATAATGAGAATTACCGATCTATTAACAAAAGATACGATTTTATTAAATATGACGGCTTCGTCAAAACCTGAAGCGATTGACGAATTAATTGGCAAACTTGATCAGGCAGGCAAGTTGAATGACCGCGATGGTTATAAGCAGGCAATCGAGGAACGCGAACAACAAAGTACAACCGGAATTGGCGAAGGGATTGCGATTCCACACGCAAAAACCTCTGCCGTTAAAGAGCCAGCTATTGCATTTGGTCGATCTCAGGAAGGTTTGGATTACGAATCCCTGGATGGCCAGCCTACAAACTTGTTTTTCATGATAGCGGCATCAGAAGGTGCTAACCAGGCTCACTTAGAAACCCTTTCCAGCCTTTCTTCATTCTTAATGGATAAGAAATTCCGCGAGAAACTGGAGACAGCTAAAACAGAGGATGACGTCATTGAAGCGATTAATGCTAAAGAAGCTGAAGAAAATGACGAAGACGTAGAAGAATCAACGGATTCAGCAGGAAAAGTTCTTGCTGTTACAGCCTGTCCAACAGGAATCGCGCACACTTATATGGCAGCCGACAAACTAAAAGAAACAGCTAAAGAAATGGGCGTCGATATTAAAGTTCAAACTAACGGTTCAAGTGGAGTAAAAAACAAGTTAAAAGCTGAAGATATTGAAGAAGCCAGTGCTATTATTGTTGCCGCAGATACTCATGTAGATATGAGCGATTTTGACGGAAAACCTGTAATAGAAGTGCCAGTAGCAAAAGCGATTCACGAGCCTAAAGAGTTAATCACTAAAGCTGTAAATCAAGACGCTCCTGTCTACCGTCATGAAGGCGGAGGATCAGAACCCGCAGGAGACAGTAAGCAGCGGACCGGTATTTATAAGCACTTAATGAATGGTGTATCCAACATGCTCCCGTTTGTTGTGGGAGGTGGGATCCTTATTGCTATTTCCTTCTTCTTTGGAATTAATTCAGCAGATCCAGAGAGCGAACAATACAACCGTTTTGCTGAAATGCTGAATACCATTGGCGGAGGAAATGCCTTTTTCTTATTAGTACCAGTCCTGGCTGGATTTATCGCTTCGAGTATTGCTGACCGCCCGGGCTTTGCCCCTGGTATGGTAGGTGGGTTAATAGCTACCACTTCCGGCGTAGAAGGTGCTGACGGTGGCTCAGGCTTTCTGGGAGGTTTAATTGCAGGTTTCTTAGCTGGTTATTTAACACTCGGAGTTAAAAAGATGTTAGAAGGCCTACCAGCATTTCTTGATGGCTTAAAAACGGTGCTTTTTTATCCGGTATTAGCTATTTTTGGTACAGGAATGATTATGCTTCTAATTAATCCGCCGTTAACCAGTATTTACACAGGTCTACTGGACTGGTTAGAAGGACTGACCGGGGCTAACGTTGCTCTTCTCGGTATAATTATTGGCGGTATGATGGCAGTAGATATGGGCGGACCGATTAACAAAGCTGCTTACACGTTCGGAATTGCTACACTGGATGCAGGAAACTACACAATTATCGCGGCTGCTATGGCTGGCGGTATGGTACCTCCATTAGCAATGGCCTTTGCATCCACTATTTTTAAAAACAAATTTACGAAGCAAGAGCGTGAGTCAGGTAAAACGGCCTATGCACTCGGTGCCTTCTTTATTACTGAAGGAGCTATTCCATTTGCGGCAGCCGACCCTGCACGAGTTATCCCTTCGATGGTCGTAGGCTCAGCTATAACCGGTGCTCTTACCATGTTATTCAGCATCGGACTGACTGCACCCCATGGTGGCGTAGTGGTAATTGGATTAGTTGAAGGCGGGTTTGTACAAGCGGCTCTTTACATCGCAGCCATCTTAATTGGTTCGATAGTTGCAGCAATTATTGTAGGAACCTTGAAAAAAGACCTGAGAAAAGCTTAAAATAATAGAGTTAGGGTAATCTTTCAATGAGACTTATTTTGAGGAGGAATTAATATGGTAGAGAAAACATTCAATATTACATCATCAGATGGCGTACACGCTCGTCCAGCAACAGTACTTGTACAAAACGCAGGGAAGTATGAGTCTGATATTAACCTTCACTACAAAGAGAAGGCTGTCAATTTAAAGTCAATTATGGGGATCATGAGCCTTGGTATTCCTGCAGGTGCTGATGTAAAGATTACAGCAGAAGGCAGCGATGAGCAGGAAGCAATCGATCACCTTTCTACTACGATGAAGAACGAAGGGTTGGGGGAATAACAGCATGACACAGCTTCAAGGGATTGCAGCTTCCAGCGGTATAGCAATTGCTAAAGTATACCGTCTGGAAGCTCCAGACCTTTCTTATAACAAAACAGAAGTAAACAATCCGGAACAAGAAGTTAAAAGACTGCATGATGCTTTAGATATATCCAAACAGGAACTTGAAAAAATTAAAGATCACACCAAAAAATCCTTAGGGGATGAGCATGCGGAAATCTTTTCAGCACACTTGCTTGTATTAAGTGACCCTGAATTGATTAAACCAATTGAAGATAAGATTAAAGCTGATAATGTAAATGCTGAAGCGGCATTAGACGAAACAGCTAACATGTTTATCGATATGTTTAAGGGAATGGACAATGAATATATGCGTGAACGCGCGGCTGATATTCAGGATGTGACCAAACGTGTAATGGCACATCTTCTTAATGTTACTTTCCCGGATCCTGCTCTTATCAATGAAGAAGTAGTAATTGTTGCCGACGACTTAACTCCTTCAGACACAGCCCAGTTAAATAAACAGTTTGTTAAAGGCTTTACTACGGACATTGGAGGACGTACCTCCCACTCTGCGATTATGGCACGTTCTTTAGAAATTCCAGCCGTTGTTGGAACTAAGGAAATTACGAAAAAAGCAGAGAAAGATGTCATGATCATCGTTGACGGTATTGATGGAGACGTTATTATTGATCCTTCGTCTGACGAGATTAATAAATACGAGCAAAAACAGCAGGAATTTGAGAAGAAAAAGCAGGAATGGGCAAAACTTAAAGATGAAGCAACAGTGACTTCTGAAGGAGAGCATGTAGAACTTGCTGCTAATATTGGTACTCCCGAAGATGTTGAAGGTGTTCTAAACAATGGAGGCGAAGGTGTGGGTCTATACCGCACAGAGTTCCTTTATATGGGTAAAAACCAGCTCCCTACCGAGGAAGAACAGTATGAAGCTTATTCTTCTGTTTTAAAGCAAATGGGAGACAAGCCAGTTGTAGTACGTACTCTGGACATTGGCGGAGATAAGGAATTAGATTACTTAGACCTCCCGGATGAGATGAACCCATTCTTAGGCTATCGTGCGATCCGCCTATGCTTAGAGCGTGATGATATTTTCCGTGTTCAGCTGCGTGCCTTACTGCGTGCAAGTATACATGGAAATTTAAAAATCATGTTCCCTATGATTGCGACTCTTCAAGAGTTTCGTGAAGCGAAAGCAATTCTTAATGAAGAAAAACAAAACCTCATAGACGAAGGAAAAGAAGTAGCTGAGACTTTTGAAGTTGGAATGATGGTTGAAATTCCAGCAACTGCAGTCATTGCACGTCAATTTGCTAAAGAAGTTGATTTCTTCAGTATTGGAACAAATGATCTTATCCAATATACGATGGCTGCCGACCGTATGAATGAGCGGGTTTCGTACTTATACCAACCATATAACCCAGCCATTTTAAACCTGATTAATAATGTAATTGAAGCCGCTCACGCGGAAGGTAAATGGGCAGGTATGTGTGGCGAAATGGCAGGCGACGAAATCGCAATCCCTATCCTTCTCGGGCTTGGATTAGATGAATTTAGTATGAGCGCGACTTCAATTCTTCCGGCTCGTACTCAAATCAAGGAGCTATCTAAACAAGAACTAGCTTCCTTTAAGAGTGAGATCCTTTCCATGGGGACATCTGAAGAAGTCGTCCAATTTGTCAAAGAAAAAACAAACCAATCATAAATCTTTGAAAGTACGGCATGTTACACTATTATTAAAAGAAGGAGGGGGATCCCCCTCCTTCTTTTAATAATGATTTTTAGAAAGTAGGAATGGCATGACTTTTACTATTGTAATGATTGTATGTATTATCATTGTGCTCGGTGTTGCGGGAGCATTCTGGGCAGCTATTTCAAAAGGCTACGATTATAAGCATACAATTGATCCCCACCCAGATGACCTGCATGATAACAACCACCAGCAATCTCTATCCAAAGCTGAGCACAAATAAAAGGCTCAGCTTCTTTTAATAAACGATTCCCTGCAGAAAGTAATCGGCACTTCATCTCTTGGTTTTGCCCCAGGAATTCTCTCAGGAATGCCCATTTGCAATACTGCAACCACTTTATGCTTTTTTTCATTTAATCCGACTTCTTCAATAAACTTCTCGTCTGAAATATACGGGCTTGAAGTCCATAATACCCCTATATTCTTTCCCCAGGCTGCCAATTGAACGTTTTGTATAAAAGCACATACTGCCGCATAGTCTTCTTCATATCTATGAAAATCCTGATCTTTTTCCATATAAATAAGCGCATGATGAGGTATCTTTAAAAGAAATTTTTTTATACCCTCCATCATCTTCTCCGCTTTTTCCTCAGAATAGCCATCAGTAAATCCACTTCTTTTATAACTATCAATTATAAGCTGTGCAAGATCAACTGCCCCATCCTTTTGAAACATTTTCACGTTCCAGGGCTGTTTCATCCTATGATTTGGAGCCCAGCTGGCTGTTTGAAATATTCCCCTTAATTCCTTTTCTTCTATTAGTGTGGATTTAAACTCGTGAATCGATCTTCTTTCCGTTATTGCTTTATATAAATCCATAAATATCCACCTCTATTATTCATTGAAACTGTAGTCTTTCAGTTAATACTCCTCGACTAACGATAGCCGGTCCATACTCGTGCGAAACATACTCAATGGTTTTACCGCTCATTTGTAAGATATTAAGTACTTTTCATCATACAGGAAAACATTAAAAAAAGCCTCTCTCGAAATTACGAGAGAGACTTTACAGCTAAAATTACTTATTAGGGTTATAAAACGCCTCGTTGCCAGCGTAATTAGCTGTACCAAGAAGCTGATCCTCGATACGTAGAAGTTGGTTGTACTTCGCAACACGGTCCGTACGGGACGGTGCTCCTGTCTTAATTTGACCAGCATTTGTAGCTACTGCAATATCAGCAATTGTGGCATCCTCGGTTTCACCAGAACGGTGCGAAATAACGGCAGTATATCCTGCACGCTTGGCCATTTCAATCGCTTCGAACGTTTCAGTAAGACTTCCGATTTGATTAACCTTAATCAGAATAGAGTTTCCGACTCCTTCTTTAATGGCGCGACCTAATTTTTTCGTATTCGTTACAAACAAGTCGTCACCGACTAACTGTACGCGGTCACCGATGCGGTCAGTAAGAAGCTTAGTTCCTTCCCAGTCATTTTCATCTAAGCCATCTTCAATTGAAACAATTGGATACTTATTAACGAGTTCTTCGTACCAGTCAACCATCTCTTCAGAAGTGCGGACAACACCTTCGCCTTTAAGATTGTACTTGCCATCTTCATAAATTTCAGAAGATGCCACATCCATGGCCAGTCTAACTTCTTCATCGGGCTTGTAGCCGGCTTCTTCAATTGCTTCAATAATAGTAGAAAGAGCTTCTTCATTAGAGCCTAAGTTTGGAGCAAAACCGCCTTCGTCACCAACGCCTGTGTTATAACCTTTGGACTTAAGAACTTTCTTTAAGGCGTGGAAAATCTCTGCACCCATACGAATTGCTTCTTTGAAGGTCGGTGCTCCTACCGGCATAATCATGAATTCTTGAATGTCTACATTATTATCCGCGTGCTCTCCTCCATTAAGAATGTTCATCATTGGTGTTGGAAGCGTAGAAGCTGTGAAGCCTCCCAGGTATTTATAAAGTGGAAGATCAAGTACGTCTGCTGCGGCATGAGCTACGGCCATAGACACTCCAAGAATCGCATTAGCACCCAGGTTGCCTTTGTTTTCTGTTCCATCAAGCTCAATCATCATTTGATCAATAATTACTTGCTGAGTAACGTCCATCCCTAAAAGGTTTGGTGCAATTTTTTCATTTACATTGTCTACTGCTTTTTGGACACCTTTTCCAAGATAACGGTCTTTATCTCCGTCACGCAGTTCTACAGCTTCATACTCTCCTGTAGATGCTCCACTTGGCACTAATGCGCTGCCGAAAGCACCTGATTCGGTATATACTTCAACTTCTACTGTTGGGTTCCCGCGGGAATCCAGAACTTCACGTGCGTATACGTCAGTAATATATGGCATAATTATTTCTCTCCTTTTATTAATGTTTTTCCTGTCATTTCTTCTGGTTGTTCTACCTCTAAGAGCTGCAGCAATGTTGGAGAAAGGTCTCCAAGAACTCCGTCCTTACGGAGTTGTACGCCCTCTTCCGTAACAATCACTGGAACAGGGTTCGTCGTGTGGGCAGTCATGGCATTTCCTTCTAAGGTCGTCACCTCATCAGAGTTTCCATGATCGGCTGTAATGATCGTTTTACCACCTTTTTCATGAATCTTATCAACAATCCTGCCAAGACATTCATCTACAGTTTCAACCGCTTTTATCGTTGGTTCCAGCATTCCTGAATGGCCAACCATATCCGGGTTTGCAAAGTTTAAAATAATGGCATTGTGCTTATCTGCATCAAGCTCTGCTAACAATGCATCCGTGACCTCATATGCACTCATTTCAGGTTTCAAGTCATACGTAGCTACTTTAGGAGAATCGATAAGGATGCGCTCTTCCCCATCGAATTTATCCTCACGGCCGCCACTCATAAAAAATGTAACGTGGGGGTATTTCTCCGTTTCAGCAATGCGAAGCTGTTTCAACCCATTGTTTGAAAGGACTTCCCCAATTGTGTTTTTAAGGTCGTTCGGCGGAAAAGCAACTTTGCTGTTCACCGCGTCACTGTACTGCGTCATTCCTACAAAGTAAAGGTTTTTAGGTGCGTTTTCACCGCGCTCAAAATCGTTAAATTCGTCATTTGCAAATGACCGTGACAATTGGATCGCACGGTCCGGGCGGAAGTTATAAAATGCAATGGCATCCTCATCTTCCATTTTCCCAATTGGTTCCCCGTTTTCATCTGTTACTACAAATGGCTCGACAAACTCATCATAAACTTGCTGATCATAAGATTCATCAATTGCTTTAATTGGGTCAGAATATTTCGGTCCTTCCCCATAGGCAATAGCATCGTAGGATTTTTTTACTCTTTCCCAGCGGTTGTCGCGGTCCATGGCATAGTATCGGCCGCCAATTGTCGCAAATTGGCCTGCGCCGATTTCTTTCATTTTATCCTGGGCCTCTGTGATGAACTTTTTCGCTGACTTCTGATCTACATCCCGTCCATCTAAGAAACCATGGACATAAACCTTCTCGAGATCATATTCCTTGGCCAGCTTTAATAGCGCATACATATGATCAATGTGACTATGAATGCCACCATTAGATAATAAACCAAAAATGTGAAAGGATTTATCATTGTCTTTAGCATGTTTAACAGCATTTACAAGCTCTTGATTCTTTTCAAACTCTTTTTCGCGGATAGACAAATTAATACGAGTTAAACTTTGATAGACCACTCGGCCGGCACCGATGTTCAAGTGACCAACCTCTGAATTACCCATCTGCCCCTCCGGGAGCCCTACAGCTTCTCCGCACGCCTGTAGTTGAGAATGAGGATACTGATTCCAGTATCGATCAAAGTTTGGGGTATTAGCCTGCTTAACGGCATTTCCTTTTTCTTCTTCACGAAGAGCGTAGCCGTCAAGAATAATTAATGCGGCTAAGTTCTGTTTACTCATGCTTACCTGCCTCCACTAATTTTAGGAAAGATTCCGCTTCAAGGCTTGCCCCTCCAACTAAGGCTCCATCGATGTCTGATTGGGAAAGTAACTCATCTGCATTAGCTGGTTTTACACTGCCTCCGTACTGAATGCGGACTTCATCAGCTACTTCTGAACCGTAGAAATCGATGAGAACACGACGGATGTGGGTGCACACTTCGTTCGCTTGTTCAGACGTAGCTGTACGTCCAGTGCCGATCGCCCAAATCGGTTCATACGCTACAATGACTTTAGATGCCTGCTCATCTGTTAATCCTTCAAATGCTTGTTTGACTTGACTTTCCACATGGTCCATGGTTTGATTCGCTTCACGCTGTTCTAGAGATTCTCCTACACAAACAATCGGTGTAAGTTCATGTTTAAATGCAGCATGAACTTTTTTGTTCACGTCTTCATCTGATTCTTTGAAAATCTCACGACGCTCAGAGTGGCCGAGAACGACATACTTTACGCCAAGCTCTTTAAGCATGACAGGACTGACTTCACCCGTAAAAGCACCGCTTTCTTCAAAGTACATGTTCTGGGCTCCGATTTCAACGGACGTTCCTTTTGTTTCTTCAACCAGCTTTTGAAGAAAAGGAAAAGGTGCACAGACTACAGATTCAACCTGCTCTGAAGATGGAACCTCATTTTTTACAGTTTGAATAAAATCTTCTGCTTCTGTATGAGTTTTGTTCATTTTCCAATTCCCTGCAATGACTTGTTTACGCATTGTTTCATCACCTCTCCAGTTTATTTATCGTTGAGCAGTGCGACACCTGGAAGTTCTTTTCCTTCCATGAACTCTAAGGAAGCTCCTCCACCTGTAGAAACATGATCCATATCATCTGCATAGCCGAATTTCTCTACAGCAGCTGCGGAATCGCCGCCTCCAATAACAGTGTAACCTTTTGTTTCAGAAAGTGCTTGTGCTACATCTTTTGTTCCGTTAGCAAATGTTTCTAACTCGAACACTCCCATTGGGCCGTTCCAGATCACCAGCTTAGAATCATTAATGATCTTCGCGTACTTTTCACGCGTTTTCGGACCAATATCCAGTGCTTCCCAATCGGCAGGAATGCTGGCAATATCCACTTCCTGCGTATTAGCAGAATCAGAGAAATCGTCTGCAACAATAACATCTTCAGGCATAACGAAATCTACACCTTTTTCTTCTGCCTTTTTCATATATTCTTTTGCTAGTTCAATTTTATCTTCTTCTAGTAATGACTTGCCGATTTCATGTCCTTGAGCTTTGACAAAGGTATAAGCCAAACCTCCACCGATAATTAAGTGATCTACTTTATCGATCAGATTGTCAATTACACCGATCTTATCTTTTACTTTAGCACCGCCGATAATCGCGGTAAAAGGACGTTCAGGATTTGATAAAGCTTTTCCAAGTACATTAATTTCTTTTTCCAATAGAAAGCCTGCAACTGCAGGGATATGTTCAGCTACGCCCGCTGTAGATGCATGGGCACGATGGGCTGCCCCGAAGGCGTCATTGACATAAAGATCTGCCATTTGAGCAAAAGCTTTCGCAAGTTCAGGATCATTTTTCTCTTCACCTGGATGGAAGCGAACATTTTCTACCAGCAGGATGTCTCCATTTTCCATTTCAGAGATAGCTGTGTTTACCTCGTCTCCATATACTTCATCCGTCTTCGTTACCGTTTTCCCTACCAGGTCGCTAAGTCGTTTAGCCACAGGGTCAAGCCGAAGTTCTTCGACTGCTTCTCCTTTAGGTCGGCCAAGGTGGCTTGCAAGAATAACTTTGGCGCCATTCCCCGTTAAATGCTGAATAGTTGGAAGTGCTGCTTTAATCCTGGTATCATCAGTGACTTCTCCACCACTCATAGGAACGTTAAAATCAACGCGGCAAAACACCGTTTTCCCTTGTACTTCTACATCACGAATTGTTTTTTTATTCATGAACGACACCCTCCTCTATTAATCAAATACTGCCCTTATCCATTATGTACTTTTCCACAAACTATACTTATGGAAACACATGAATAAGGCTTTTGAACATGGATAAAGGAGGAGGACATGAGACCCCCTCCTTTACAATGGATTACTTAGTATGACCGATAAAGTTGTTTATATTAAAGTCCTTGCTTTTTAAGGAACGCAGCAAGATCGACACAACGGTTTGAGTAACCAAACTCATTGTCGTACCAGGAAACAACTTTAACCATGTTGTTTTCAAGAGTTAGAGTAGACTGCCCATCAATTACTGAAGAGTAAGTGCTGCCGTTATAGTCAGAAGAAACCAGCGCTTCGTCACTGTAACCAAGGATGCCTTTCAGCTCGCCTTCAGCTTCGGCTTTAAGAGCTTCGTTAACTTGTTCAGCTGTAACATCTTGATCCAGTTCTGCTACTAAGTCAACGATAGAAACGTTCTTAGTTGGAACACGCATTGCCATTCCAGTAAGACGGCCTTCTAATTCAGGAAGAACTTTAGCTACTGCCTGCGCAGCACCAGTAGTAGTTGGAATGATGTTTTCAGCAGCCGCACGAGCACGACGGTAGTCTTTGTGTGGAAGATCAAGAATCTGCTGATCGTTCGTGTAAGAGTGAACTGTAGTCATCATACCGCGCTTAAGACCAAATTTGTCGTTAAGAACTTTAGCATATGGTGCCAGGCAGTTTGTCGTACAAGACGCGTTTGAAATAACATCATGCTCATCTTTGTTGTAATCAGTTTCGTTCACACCCATAACCACTGTGAAATCTTCACCTTTAGCTGGTGCAGAGATGACAACTTTTTTAGCTCCTGCCTCAAGGTGTTTTCTAGCATCTTCACCTTGTGTGAAGCGGCCGGTAGATTCGATAACTACTTCTACACCCAGGTCGCCCCAGCCAAGCTGTGCTGGATCTTTTTCGGAAATTACTTTGATTTCTTTACCGCCAACAACCAGGTTGTCACCGTTAACTGTAACTTCTTGATCAAGTTTACCGTGAACTGTATCATACTGCAGCAAGTGAGCCAGCATGTTTGCATCTGTTAAATCGTTAACAGCTACTACCTCTACCTCTTCATTATTTAAAGATGCGCGAAATACGTTACGTCCAATACGGCCGAAACCGTTAATTCCTACTTTTACAGTCATTCAAAATTCCTCCTTGAAATTGATTGAAAAATTTATCTTAAAGGGACGAATCCCTTAAAAGCTCTTGTGCTGCTCCCTCATCTGTGATGAGCACATTACTCTGCCCAGGTTTGAAATAGGATTCTATGGCTTGTGCTTTAGAGTGCCCGCCCGCAACGGCAATTATATTTCCGGCGTATTTCAAATCTTCAAGCTGCAGTCCGACTGTCCTTACTTTGTGAACAATCTCTCCATGCTGATTGAAATAATAACCAAAAGCTTCACCCGCGGCGTTATTCTCTTGAATCTTTTGCATTTCACCTTTAGATGTCTTTCTGCGTTCCGCCATTGTTACGGCATCGCCTATGCCATGAATGACAATATCCGCATTCCGAATCATATTGAGAATTTCTTTAATCGAAGGTTCCTCAATGATGGTCTGATAAGAACTTTCACTCAAGGGATCCGGAACATACAGGAGACGGTAATCCCCTTTAGCCTTTTTAGCCATTTCTGCACAGATAGTGTTCGCCTGATTCTCTACTCGTTCCCCAAGTCCACCTCTTGCAGGGACGAACATACAATGCTCGGCGTCAGCAAACGGCGTCATCTTCTCCGCTACTGCTGCCATTGTGGTGCCACCCGTGATGGCTACGGTATTATTCGACTTAAGTTTACTCTGCAGGAAAGTGACACAAGCTTTTCCCATTTCATGTTTTACCCAATCGAGCTCATCGCTATCCCCGGGTACTACCACGACGTAATCTAACTTTAATTTTTCCCTTAAACGATTTTCTAAAACCTTTATGCCTGTTACGTCTTTAATAAACTCGGAAAGCTGGTCCAATATACTTTGTCCTTCATAGGTTAAATGCATTCCTCTAGAAGTAATCTCAATCGTCCCAAGCTTATTCAAGTAATCCACTTCACTACGCACGGTACGCTCAGCAAGCTCAATATTGTCGGACAATGTCCTTCTCCCTACCGGCTGCATGAGTTGTATGTAGTGAAGCAGCTGATAACGACGCTGCATGATTTCGAGCACATCAGGGAATAATTTTTTTTGCAGATCAATTAAAGCTCTCATCGTAATAGCTCCTTTAAAATTGCGAAATACATCAACCGGGCTAAATGCGTCCCAGGCAGCCATATTCTGTCCCACTAGGAGCAAAAAAATATTTTATTCACCTATTATATTAACAGTGTGAAAATGCCTGCGCAAGTTATAAAACAACTGAACGTCAATGTAAACGCTCTCTTATTGTCAAGAGATCTATTTGACGGTATTCCAGTTCTTCTCCATTAATTAAGAGAACCGGAATCTCCAGTAAATATTTTTGCTCTAAGTTTATATTACCCGTTATATCGATTTTATTAACCTTTATTTCATAATCTTGCTGGATAATTTCAATTAATGTTTCCACTTCATCACATAAACCACATGCGGGTTTACGGTAAATTGTTATCTCATTCATCATATATACCTCCAGTTTAAAGTTAACAGGTCCTCTACATACATCTGGAAGCTTCTCTTTCTACAGGCTGCAATTGAGGTTCACAACCAGGGAAACCTGTGAGTAAAAGCTCAATATTAACAATAAGGGACATTAAGAAAACAAAAAGAGCACGTTAAGATACGTGCCCTTCATTTTCATCATAATAACCATGTTCAATTTTGTGTTTTTTCGTATTCAAAAACTGCGAAAGCTCTTCTTCGCTTTCCAAGCGCTCTGGGGATCGTTTAATCGAATCAAAGTTAAACGATAAGTTACGCTGGTTCATCATATCAAAGACATGTATTCTACGATCATCTGAAACTTTTTCCGTCGACACGATTTTAAATCGAAGAACGTTTGTCATAAAAACTCCTTTTCTAACAAAAACAAGCAACAGTTCCTAACTCATCTTTTAGAATAACACACTTTCCTATTTTTACAAACCCGTACTATTATATTGAACAATAAAAATTTGAACGTTTACGTCACCGCCGGTCTTTTTATCAACCATCTTTCACTATTTAGATATAGCAAATAAATTCAAAAAAATAACCCGGCAGCTTATGCCGGGTTATTTAAAGAGCGCGCCCGAGAGGATTCGAACCCCCGACTGACGTAGAACCGGAATCTACCGCTCTATCCAACTGAGCTACGGGCGCAAATGAAAACGGGCAAAATCTATTATACTCATAAACGAGGAGAAACGCAACCGTGTTCGTCCAATCTTCTTTAGTCTCTATTAAGAATCGTACGTTTATCCAGTAAAAATTAGGGAAAGATGGTTAAAGGAAATATGTCAAAGGGTTTTGTTTGACCTTTTCTGACCTTAACTGTATTATAAAATTACATTCCATCATAAAGGTATGATAATAAGGAGGAATTGAAATGAATTTAGTCCCTACAGTTATTGAACAAACAAACAGAGGAGAGCGTGCCTATGACATTTATTCACGCTTGCTTAAAGATCGTATTATTATGTTAGGTGCGCCTATTGACGACAACATCTCCAACTCAGTTGTTGCTCAGCTGCTCTTCTTAGCTGCAGATGATCCAGATAAAGACATCTCTCTTTATATTAATTCACCGGGTGGCTCTATTACAGCCGGAATGGCGATATTTGATACAATGCAATTTATTAAGCCGGACGTATCAACAATCTGTACAGGGATGGCTGCTTCCATGGGTGCATTCCTTCTAAATGCTGGTACTAAAGGCAAGCGTTATGCGCTTCCTAATAGTGAAGTCATGATTCACCAACCTTTAGGAGGAACGCAAGGTCAGGCAGCTGATATTGAAATCCATGCAAAACGAATTATTAAAATGCGTGAGAAACTTAACCAGATTCTATCCGAAAGAACGGGTCAGCCTATTGAAGTAATCGAACGTGATACAGACCGTGACAACTTCATGTCAGCTCACGAAGCTGTAGATTATGGTCTCATCGATAAAGTCATGGAGAAGACAAACGAGTAATTTGTACATTTAGCTTATTAAGCGCCCGCTGAAAATCTTCAGCGGGTGCTTAATTATTTATTCTGTTCATGTTTTCACATGTATGTCCTCACGTTTGCTTTACAAATTCACTTAACTGCTTAATGACCTCTTCTTCATCTGAGCCCTCAGCAATTAACTTGACTTCTTCTCCCTGTCCAACTGCTAAACTCATTAACCCCATAATACTCTTGGCATTGATCCTTTTACGATCTTTCTCAATAAATACATCAGAAGTATAACGGTTAGCCAATTGTACAAATTGAGCAGCAGGCCTCGCCTGAAGCCCCGTATTTAAATCAATCGTAATATTTTGTTCCTTCATCTATCATTTCTCCTTCCTAACTTTATGTAAATTTAGAAAGCGCATTCACAAAAGTTTAAAGAAAGAACGCTACTCTAAAGAGTGCGCTCTTTATTGAACTCATTATAGCACGAAATAACGTTTTTTACATTATTTTTGACTACTTTCCTGAATCTCTCCGCGACGAACCTTTTCAGCAAATTCATCAATTTTTCTCAATCGGTGATTTATACCTGATTTACTGATTGGAGCTCCTGAAACCAATTCACCAAGCTCCTTTAAGGATACTTCCTGATGGTCGTATCGCAGTCGTGCAATTTCTTGTAATTTATCAGGCAAAGCTTCCAGTCCGACAGTACTTTTAATGAATTTAATGTTTTCCACCTGTCTAAACGCTGCTCCAATGGTTTTATTCAAATTAGCAGTCTCACAGTTCACCAAACGATTTACCGAGTTCCTCATATCTCTTACAATCCGTACATCTTCGAACTTAAAAAGAGCTTGATGAGCCCCAATATTACTAATCAGCTCTGTTATTTTCTCTGCTTCCTTTAGATAAGTTATAAAACCTTTTTTCCGCTCAAGTGTACGTGCGTGCAATCCAAAACTGTTCATCAGCTTACAAAGTGCATCATTATGCTCCTTATCAGAAGAATAAATTTCTAAGTGATAGGAGGAAGTTTCCGGATTATTTACTGATCCGCCTGCCAGGAATGCTCCCCGCAAATAAGCTCTCTTACAGCAAGTTGTTCTTAAATATTTCCCAGGGATATTCGGATTAATCGAAAGAGGGCCTTTTAAAATCTCAAGATCGTTTAAAACCTTCTCGGCACTTTCTTTCAACCTGACGATATAGACATTATTCTTTTTAAGCCTCATTTTCTTTCTTACCAGCAATTCTACAGGGTATGGATATAATTTCTTAATTAAAGTATAAATACGCCTTGCTATTGCTGCATTTTCGGTTTGTATATCCAGCAGATAACTTTGGTTCGAAAGCGAGAAAGTACCGTTCATACGAACAAGGGCAGCAAGCTCAGACTCGTTACAGCATTCATCCGCCTCCACGTTTGTCAGCTCTTTTTTTATTTCCGAAGCAAATGACATGACTGATCACCCCTAACCTTTTTAAATCATAGAAAACAATAAGTGTGCCAACTTATTCGTATCGTGACGAATCGTCGACTTATTACGGTCTAAAATGTCTTCTTCTATAATTTCCAGTCCCATCTTTTTCACTCGTTCTATATCATAAATAACGGGTTCAGCATTCTCTTCCGCATAAACTTTTTTTACTGCGGGAGAAATCGGTTGATTGTGTACAATAATAGAATGTATAGTTCCTTTTCCTACGTGATCATGCAAAGCCTGCACATGATCCCCGGCTGAATATCCGGATGTTTCTCCCTGCTGAGTCATAACATTACAAACGTATGTTACTTTGGCCTTCGTTGTTTGGATGGCATCTCTTATTTCAGGGACAATAATGTTAGGCATGATGCTGGTATATAAACTTCCTGGTGCTATGACTACCAAATCAGCATTTTTAATAGCAGAAGTGGCCTCAGGGAGAGGCTGTATAGGTAAAGGGCTCACAAAAACTCTCTTGATTTTTTTGTTTTGCTTTGGAATGTTGGATTCACCCGAAACGATCGTACCGTCTTCCATTTCAGCATGAAGATTCATTGAATGGTTTGCTGTCGGGTAGATCTTTCCTCGTACGTTTAGTACTTTAGATATTTCCTTAATTCCATTATAAAAATCCCCTGTCATCGAGGTCATGGCTGCTAATAGAAGATTCCCCATAGAATGCCCCGAGAGCCCGTTCCCATTTGCAAATCGATGCTGAAACAAATCAAGAAGCATTGGCTCTGCATCAGAAAGGGCGGCAAGAACATTTCGAATATCTCCAGGCGCGGGTATTGACAATTCATTCCGAAGCCGGCCGGAGCTTCCACCGTCGTCAGCAACCGTAACGATCGCCGAAAGGTCTATTGGAAAATACTTAAGACCCCGGAGCAAAACAGGCATTCCAGTACCGCCGCCAATGGCAACCACTTTTGGTTTCGTTGAATGATTCATACTTACAGTCCCTTTCTTTTATCTATATCTCGATGGGTTACATGAGTTGTAAAATCTTTTGAGAAATAATTAGAAAGGTGTTCTGCTAAGGTAACCGAACGATGCTGCCCCCCTGTACAACCAATGGCAACCACAAGCTGGCTTTTGCCTTCTCTCCGATATTGGGGAAGCATAAACTGAAGTAAATCGGTTAGTTTTTCTAAAAATTTCTGAGTTTCCGTCCATTTTAATACATAAGAGGATACTTCGGAATTTAATCCTGTTAATGGGCGCATTTGTTCTACATAATGCGGGTTTGGAAGAAAACGAACATCAAACATCAGATCAGCATCAATCGGGATTCCGTATTTAAAACCAAAGGATACCAGCTGAACAGAAAACACCTGTTGTTCTTTGGCTTTGTATTGTTCTAAGATGCGATCCCTTAATTCTCTCGGCTTCAGACTTGTTGTATGGATAATGGTTTGAGCCCTGCCTCGTAATTCGTCCAGTAATTTACGCTCCTGTTGAATTCCTTCAAGAGGAAGACCATCCTGCGCAAGAGGGTGCGACCTTCTCGTTTCTTTATATCTTGATACAAGCGCTTGATCCTCTGCGTCAAGGAATAAAATATGAGCTTCAAGCCAGTCTTCAGTCCCTACTTGATCCAGTGCATCAAATAAAGCATCAAAAAATTCACGCCCCCGCAAGTCCATTACAAGTGCGACATTACGAATATCGTTGGTTGAATCTTTCATTAATTCCAGAAATTTCGGCAAAAGAGCCGGAGGAAGGTTATCAACACAAAAGTAACCTAAGTCTTCAAAACTTTGAATGGCTACCGTTTTACCTGCTCCTGACATCCCTGTAATAATCACTAATTGAGTGTTTTGTTCTTTTTCTGACATTGCATCCGCCCCCTGGTTACTTAGGTCGAGAAGGGTCCATATCCTGGTCAATTAATGTGAAATCAGTTGTGTATACAAAAGTTCCATATAATTGGTCCTCACTATTTAAGATATGTTTAAAAATATAACGATCTCCTTCAGCCATCGGTTTATCCAAGACTCTGTTCACTTCGACCCATTCTAATTCTCCTTCTTCACTGACCTCAAGAAGTTCCCCTTGAAATGAAGTTGATTGGAACGTAAACATCATCCATTCCTGAACAGTTCGCCCCTCTTCCTTCATTATGAATGTAAAGGATCCCTTAAGCTCGGGCTCTAAAATGTCCAGCCCGGTTTCTTCTTTAAACTCCCGGATCACCGAGTCCTTAATATTCTCCCCGGCCTCCATCTTTCCTCCAGGCACAACATACCAGCCGCGCCTTGGCTTTTTAAGCATTAGAATTTGATTATCTACTCGTAAAATACAGTTAGCAACACGCTGCACGATCTTTTCACCTCAATTTATCCATCACGAGGACACCTTTATTCATTATACAATGAATACGTGATTCGCCACAATGTTATGCGCTCACGAACTCCACGCACAAAAAAATGCACAGGTGATGTACACCTGTGCCTAATAGAGATCTATCTATTAAAAGGGGGTCAATTAATCACTTTAAGTGTAACCCATAAATATTTCGTTCATGTTACAGAATCGTTAAGAAGTGGTTACTTTTTAGTTAACGACTTTTAACTCTTCTAACAGGTTTTCGATATAGTGTTGAGCTGAATGGGCTGCAATGCTTCCGTCACCCGTAGCAGTAACGATTTGCCGCAGTTCTTTCTCTCGAATGTCTCCCGCTGCAAAAACGCCCGGCACCTTCGTTTCCATGCGTTCATCAGTTTCGATATATCCTTGTTCATTCGTAATCCCTAAAGATTCAAAAGGAACGCTTAAAGGATTCATGCCAATATAAATAAAAGTTCCGTCAGTCTTGAATTCATATTCTTGATTGGTTTTATTATTATGCAGAGTTACGCTGCCTACTTTTCCGTTTTCTTCGTTAATTGTTTTGACTTCAGTATTCCAGATAAAGTTAATTTTATCATTATCGAACGCGCGGTCCTGTAAAATCTTTTGTGCACGCAGTTCGTCACGACGGTGAACAATAGTGACTTTGCTGGCAAAACGAGTTAAATACACGCCTTCCTCTACAGCTGAGTCTCCCCCGCCGACAACTACTAGTTCTTTATTCCGGAAAAACGCTCCGTCACATACCGCGCAGTAAGAAACCCCACGGCCACCAAGTTCTTTCTCACCCTGGACGCCTAATTCTTTATATTGAGCACCAGTTGTAATTATAACACTGCGAGCTTTATACTCCTTAGATCCGGCTTTTACTGTTTTATATTCTTTGCCGTCTACAATCTCTTTAATATCTCCATAAGCATACCCGGCTCCAAACTTTTTAGCATGCTCAAACATTTTATTAGAAAGATCTGGTCCAAGAATACTTTCAAATCCCGGATAGTTCTCAACGTCTTCCGTATTCGCCATCTGCCCTCCAGGTACCCCGCGTTCAATCATCAGGGTATCAAGGTTCGCACGTGAGGTGTACACAGCAGCTGTCATACCAGCTGGACCAGCACCTGCAATTATAACATCATAAATACGCTCTTCTGTCATGATGATCAACTCCTCAGTTCATTCTGCCATATTTCTTACCTATCATAATAAATTGTCGAAAAAGCGTCCATTAATGTGCTTACTGGTGAATCCAGGGCCCGCCTTCTTCACTCAGAAGAGGAAACTGCTTGCACCCCTTTTCCCAAAGCTGGAGCGCACGGGAAGGTTTTCCTGTTTGGTAAGAGGCAATACTAAACCATTTATAGTAGCCTCTCCTGCCTACCACTATTTTATTTTTCAATCCACGGAAACGTTCAACCGCTTCTTCATAGTGCCCGGCTCTCGTCAAAATTTCAGCAATTGCTAATTTCTGCTGTTCATGCATCGGATAAACATTCCGAAGGGGCTCAATATGCTGAGTTGCGGAGTCTTTTTGTTGATTTAGCAAATAAAAGGTAGCTAGATTTACATGACTGTGGATGTCATTATTATCTGTCTCCAGCCACTTTCTTTCCATTTCAATTGCTTCTTCTTCATTCCCGCTGTTAAAGAGAGCAAATGCATATTGATGCTTTGCGAGGGTGAATTCAGGGAATAGCTGTATCATCTCCTGTAATACAGGAAGAGCTTCTTCCCACTCCTCATGCTCTAGATGATAGAATGCCGTTTCCTGGTAGATGATCAGTTCATCTTCGTGTTCGAAAGTAAAGTCATCTTCAGCTTCCTCTTCGTCCAAAGAATTCAGCATTTCTAGCAGTTGATGGGCCGCTTCCTGAAAATCTCCTTCTTCCGCACGTTCCATGTACTTTTCCGCATATTTTTTGGCATCGCTTAATAAACCAAGGTGGGCGTAATTGTTTGCCATTAAGTAATAGCAGTCCACATACTCTTCCCCAAAGTTGGTCACAACATCACTAAGCACCTGGTTGGCGGCATGATAAGAGCCAACTTCCGTATATACAACCGAAAGCTGGCATGGATAGAGCGGTTCATCTGGTGATAATTCAATTGCTTTTTTTAACCATTTAACAGCCGAATCAAATCGTCTTTTTTTAAAGGCTTGTATGCCATAAGAAAAATAGAAATTACCCGTGTGTAAAAACGGAATAATGTTGGACTGTTTTTCTGTAATGGTTGGATTCGGTGATGTCGTCATGACTGTCCTCCTACTTCCATATCCGTACTCACTAATTATGGAGTATAACATAGAAAGCTGGCTTGAAATAGGAGAAATTGTTATTTTCTTTAATTCATTATTGATGGCGTTGTTCTAATACGCTTAGAACTTGTTCCAAACTTACATCGCGATCCGTTAGTAATAACAGTAAATGAAATAACAGATCAGCAGATTCCATAGATAACTCGTCTTTGTCATTATTTTTGGCAGCAATAATTACTTCGCCTGCTTCTTCACCTATTTTTTTGGCGATACGGTCGACACCTTCTTGGAAAAGCTGAGAAGTATAGGACCCTTCTGGAAGGGTTGCTTTACGTTCAGCTAGAATGTCACGAAGCTTATCTATAATCGCATAAGGCTCCTCTTTGGGAGAAGGCTTTTTATTAATAAGCGAGTTTGAGAAACAGCTGTAATCTCCTTTATGACAGGCAGGACCTGCAGGAGTAACCTGCACTAAAACCGAATCCTGATCACAATCATAATGGAGACTCTCTACCTTCTGAATGTTACCGGAGGTTGCACCCTTATGCCAGAGCTCCTCGCGGGAACGGCTGTAAAATACGGTTTCCCCTTTTTCGATTGTCATTTTTAATGATTCTTTATTCATGTAAGCGAGAGTAAGTACTGCTTTTGATCTGGCATCCTGTACGATTGCAGGAACCAGACCTTTTTCATCAAAATTGATTTCGTCTATATTCATCGTACAATTACTCCTTTCGAACGCAAATGCTGTTTAACGTTCTCGATCGATGTTTCTTTATAGTGAAAAATAGAAGCAGCTAATGCGGCATCAGCATCAACTTCTTTAAATACTTCACTGAAGTGTTCGGCTGATCCAGCCCCTCCCGAAGCGATAACCGGAACAGTCACCACTTCCTGCACAGCTTTAAGCAGAGGAAGGTCAAAACCTGATTTTTCACCATCCTGGTTCATTGAAGTTAGCAGTATTTCTCCAGCCCCTAACCTGACGGCTTCCTGAGCCCAATCAGTCACAAGACGTTCAGTAGGTGTCCGGCCTCCATGCGTGTAGACACGCCATGTGCCCACTTCCTCATCATAACGTGCATCTATAGCTACTACGATACATTGAGCACCAAAATAGTCGGCTCCTTCTTTAATCAGCTCTGGCCTTTTTACAGCTGCTGAATTCAAGGAGACTTTATCTGCTCCATTTCGGAGGGTGGCTTTCATGTCCTCCAATGTACGTATACCTCCGCCGACTGTAAAAGGAATCGCCAGTTCTGATGCTACTGAACGAACGACATCAATCATCGTTTCCTTTCCCTCGTGGGTAGCAGAAATATCAAGGAAAACAAGTTCGTCCGCTCCCTGTTCATCATAGACTTTAGCCAGCTCAACCGGATCGCCTGCATCCCGAATATCAACAAACTGGATTCCTTTTACAACTCTGCCTTCTTTAACATCAAGGCAGGGAATGATCCTTTTTGAGAGCATTAGCGTTCCTCCTCTCGCAGCGCGTCAATTAATTGAATACGGTCGGTGTACAAAGCTTTACCTACAATAGAACCGATCACATTATCTGATTGATGCTTTTTAAGTTCCTGCAAATCCTCAATACCTTTAATTCCACCTGAAGCAATAACACTTACACCGGTTTCCTGGCCAAGTCTTACAATTTCATCTACATTGGGTCCCTGCAGCATACCGTCTTTTGCAATATCTGTGTATATAAAGGTAGCTGCTCCGGCATCCGCTAATTCTTTTCCAAGCTCCACAGCTGTCACTTCTGAACGTTCAAGCCAGCCTTCTGTCGCTACGTAGCCATCTCTTGCATCAAGCCCGATGACAATCTGCTCGCCAAATTTATTTAAGAGTTCTTTCGTTAAGGACAAATCACGCACGGCAAGCGAGCCGATAATTACACGGTCCACACCTCGGCTTAAATAATATTCAACATCAGCTTCCGAACGAATGCCGCCCCCGATTTGAATTTTCACATCAAGCTCTTTGGCAGCTTTCACCACATGGGCCGCGTTCTGTTTAGAGCCCTGCTTGGCTCCATCTAAATCAACCATGTGAATCCAGGAAGCCCCGGCCTCAGCGAAACCTTTCGCTACTTCAAATGGATGATCTCCATATACGGTTTGTTTATTAAAATCCCCTTGTTCTAATCTGACACATTGGCCATTCCTCATATCAATCGCCGGAAAAATTGTAAAGCTCATTGTAAATGCTCCTCACTGTTTAACCATTCTTTTGCAAAAGTTTTCTAATAATTGAATACCTGCCCGTCCACTTTTTTCCGGGTGGAACTGGCTTGCTACTAGGTTGCTTTTTCCTACAATAGCAGGAACTTTCCTATGATAATCCGCTGCAGCGAACAATATATCTTCAGATGAAGTATTAACGACGTATGAATGGACGAAATATACATATTCCTCTCCGACATTCTGCATTAGTGGATGGCTTGTTTCATGCAGCTGCAGCTGGTTCCATCCCATATGAGGAACCTTATAATGCCGGCCTGCTTCATCCTCACCCGGAAACCTGGTTATTTTCCCGGGAAATAATTCAAGGCCCCTGGTCAGTCCGCCCTCTTCACTTTCTTCAAATAGAAGCTGCATCCCTAAACAGATTCCGTAAATCGGTACACCGCTCACGACTTTATGTTTAATAAAATCAATAAAACCATGTTCATTTAATGCTTTCATAGCATCAGGAAAGGCTCCCACACCAGGTAAAATATATCCTGCGCAGTCAGAGATTTCGTCTGGACGGGCACCAATTTTATAGGGAACTTCCAGACGCTCTAATGCCTTGGAAACACTGAACAAATTACCCATGCCGTAGTCAATAATCCCGATCATCATAAACTTCCTTTCGTACTGGGAACCCCTTTTATCCTCGGGTCCACCTGAGTGGCCTCATCCAGTGCTCTTGCAAAAGCCTTAAACATGGCTTCTATAATGTGATGGGTATTGTGACCATGATGCACCACAATATGTAGGTTCATCCGTCCTTCGACAGCCAGCTTCCAGAAAAACTCATGAACATTTTCCGTGTCGAAAGTGCCTACCCGGTCTTTTGGAAGCTCAGCCCGCCATTCCAAATGTGGACGATCGCTTAAATCAACGGCTACAGTAACTAAAGTTTCATCCATCGGCAAGGTCATCGATCCGTACCTTTTTATTCCGTACTTATCCCCTAATGCCTCCCGTAAAGCTTGACCGAGGACAATACCAATATCTTCTGTCAGGTGGTGATCGTCCACTTCAACGTCGCCTTTTCCATTTACCTTTAAATTAAACAATCCGTGTTTTGTAAACAATTCCAGCATATGAGACATAAAAGGGACCTGGACATCGAGTTCTGACTTACCTTCTCCATCGATTGAAAAGGCAAGCTCGATATCTGTTTCTCTCGTCTTCCTATTTAAACTTGCTTTACGGATATTGGTCATTTCCATCTTCCTTTCCGGGCTTCTACTGCCCTCGCGTGAGCTTCCAGCCCTTCTAACCGGGCAAACCGGGCAATTTTATCACCATCTCTTTTAAGCGCCTCCGAGCTGTAAGAAATAATACTTGTTCTTTTTTGAAAATCATCTACGGATAACGGACTGGAAAAACGGGCCGTTCCGCTTGTAGGTAATACATGGTTCGGGCCTGCAAAATAATCACCAACAGGCTCGCTGCTGTAAGGGCCCAGGAATATTGCCCCGGCATGTTTTACTTTTGCCATGTCTTCAAAAGGGTTCTCAGTAACAATTTCAAGGTGTTCAGCAGCAATTTCGTTAACAGCATCGATTGCTTCCTCTTTACTACTGCATAAAACTACGGCCCCATAATCCTCAATACTGGCCTTAGCAGTCTCATAACGAGGTAGAGTACTGAGCTGCTCATTAAGGGACTGATGGACCTCTTCGGCCAGCTTTTTGCTTGTTGTAACAAGGACACTTGAGGAACGTGCATCATGCTCTGCCTGAGATAATAAATCTGCTGCTACTTCTGCTGCACGGGCCGTTTCATCAGCTAAGACCGCAATTTCGCTTGGTCCAGCGATCATATCAATATCCACATCACCAAACACTTCTCGTTTAGCCAACGCGACATAAACATTCCCCGGGCCGGTAATTTTATCTACAGGTAACAAGGTTTCAGTTCCGTAGGCTAGAGCTGCAACAGCTTGAGCACCGCCGACTTTATATATCTCAGTAACGCCGAGTAATTTCGCTGAAACTAAAACTCCTGAAGGAACCTTGCCGTCTTGTCCAGGGGGAGTTACCATAACAACCCTTTTAACACCGGCCACCTGGGCCGGGATTATATTCATAAACACAGAAGAAGGGTAGGCTGCTGTGCCGCCTGGAACATATACGCCTGCTGCATCTATCGGGGTGATTTTTTGTCCTGTTATCGATCCATCTTCAGCCGTTTGAAACCAGGAGTTAGCTTGTTGCTTTTCGTGAAACTTGCGAATGTTTTCTGCAGCTTCACTCAGCACTTGAACAAATTCCCCGTCTAATGTCTCATAAGCTTCATCAATTTCGTCTTCTGTAACTCGCCATTGATCCAGTGTCGTTCCATCAAATTGTTCAGTAAAACGCTTAACGGCCATATTTCCATGAGTGCGAACTTCTTCAATAATCTTCTTCACGGTTTCGCGCTGTGCTTCTGTGCCCTGATCGACACTTCTCTTTAAAGAACTGATTTCTTCTTTCTTTATAATTTTCATTAGGCTTCTACCCCCACTGCTTGACTGAGACCTGCTACCATTTCATCAATCTCTGTACTCTTAAGACGATAGCTGACAGGGTTCACAATAAGTCTTGATGTAATATCGGAGATTTTTTCGTACTCGATAAGCCCATTTTCTTTTAGTGTTCTTCCTGTAGAAACAATATCCACGATTCTGTCAGTCAGTCCAATAATGGGAGCCAGTTCAATCGAACCATTAAGTGGAATAATTTCAATTTGTTCGCCTTGTTCACGGAAATAATCAGAAGCAATTTTCGGATATTTCGTTGCAATCTTAGGGGCGATACGACTTAATGGTTGATTTGGCAATCCAGCAACAGCCACATAACATGGACTGATCTTCAAGTCGAGTACTTCATAAACATCTCGATCCTGTTCTAAAAGCACGTCTTTTCCTGCTATTCCTATATCGGCAGCTCCGTATTCTACATAGGTTACCACATCCATAGGTTTAGCCATCATTACCTGGATGTTCTGTTCTGGGAATTCGAGAATGAGCTTTCTCGATTTTTCGGCGTCAGCAGACAAATCGTAGCCAGCCTGCTGCATCAGTTCAGCGGCTTCCTCGTAAATACGCCCTTTAGGCATGGCTATTGTTAAAGGTTTACTCATTCCCTTCCGCCCCTTTCAAAGTAAAATCTTCATATTCTCTTAATTGGCTTTTAAATTCATTTAGATCAGGAATTTGATCGATATGCTGCAGAAGAACTTGATATCCTTCTTCTCTTCTCAACTCAGCAGCTCGCTTTATTCCCTGGGCATGCGTCTCATCGTCTACAATAATTCCCACACGTGTTTCCCCATTTGAATAATCACTCAAAGCTTCTACCAGACGCTCTAAGTGAATAGCGAAACCTGTAGCCGATGCATTTAATTGAAAAGAAGGAAGCAATGTGTCGTATCGGCCTCCGTTACATAACAGTGCTCCAAGATTAGGTGCATATCCTTCAAAGAGAATGCCTGTATAGTAATTCATATGACTAATGAGATTTAAATCAAAACGTATATGTTTATCTACCCCGTAATTGCTCAACAATTTAAACAGCTGCTTTAGTTCATTTACAGCCTGCATGCACACTTGGTTGCGAGCGAGGGATTTACTTCTTGTAAATACTTCTTCTCCCCCACGAAGTTCCAGCAGAGCAAGCAGTGCTTTTTTCTTCTCGTCATTTAAGCCCAGCTGCTTTACTTTCTCACGATATCCTACATAGTTTTTCCGATAAAGGTATTCCAACAGCTGCTCAGTAGTTTCTATATCTTCTCCCATTACGTCTTTAAAAAAGGCTTTTACATATCCTATATGTCCGATAGTAATAACAAAATCATCTAAACCCGTCTGCTTTAACGATTCAACAAGCAGGGCAATCACTTCTGCATCCCCATAAGAGGAATGATCCCCGATCAATTCCGTTCCAACTTGTTCAAATTGTGCAGGTTTGCCCCCTTCAGCCTGCTGGGCACGGAATACAGGACCATCATAGGCCAGGCGCAGAGGGTACTCTGCATCTTTTAGTTGAGAAGCTGCTACTCTGGCAATTGGTGCTGTCATGTCTGGACGAAGAACGAGTGTATGACCCTGCTGATCCAACAGCTTAAATAGTCGTTGTTCTTTGGTAGCACTGACCTTCCCTATGGTTTCGTGATACTCAAGAAATGGTGTATCCATAAATACATACCCATAAGATAGAATCGATGTCTTTAACTGCTCTCTCGCTTTTGACTTTTGATTATAAAAAAAAGGAAGCGTGTCGCGCATTCCTAGTGGCTTTTCAAACATTAGCCGTTTCGCCATAATAGATTCCTTCCCTTCTCTCCGCAAATCCTTTAGTCTGCTAATATGCTAACATGTTGAAGTTTGACCGTCAATCGTTACAGGATTATTCTTCCCTATTTATAATAACAAAATCGATTCGTATCATTATTAAGAATCTAATCATTTAAAACCTTTGCTTACTACCGGAAAGTGAACAAAAAAACTGATGTGAGCATTCACATCAGTTTTTGTTCACAAAGTCATCAGCAGTTTCCAGCACATCTTCTGCATACTTTAATGATAACGGATCCTGCAGAGGGAGTTCCTGACCAAAAGTCATGGAGATGAATACTTCAGCTACTTTTCGTTTTCTATCATTTTCATCCGCTCTTGACAGGGCATGAGCTCCTTCATATAAATCGGCGAGTTTCTTAGCGATTTTCTTACTGTAGTATGTTTGAGTTTCTTGAGTCATTGCAAGCACTGAGTCAATAAATTGATCGGTTTCATGAATCGATTCCTCAACCATTTGTTTCTCTGAGGGCAGAATAGAAATTCGATTTAATACACCTTTCAGGTCTAAAAAAAACAGTTTATGTGCTTTAAACTTATTCAGCAGACGAAGTACTTCTAACCCTAAAATATTAGCTGTCCCTTCCCAAACCGTTAACACCTGAGCATCTCTTAGTAATCTTGGAGTTACAAAATCTTCAATAAATCCGTTTCCCCCATGCATTTCAATGGCTTCATGGGAAAAATGAATCGATTGCTCAGCTGTTTCTTTCTTCATAATTGCAATAAGTAGTCTGTTAATCACTTGTTCCTTATGGCTTCTTTCTCTCGGAAAACGGGCCGCCTGGTCAAACATCTCAACCATTTTAAAAACGGAACTCGTTTCTGTTTCTTGTTTCACTCTCATACGAACTAAAGTGTCCTGGATCATAGGGTATTGAATAAGTTTCTGTCCAAAAGCAGTTCGTTTGTTAGCATATAATTCAGCTTCCAAATATGCACGGCGCATAATTCCTATAGAAGCAACCGCATTACATACTCTCGATAAGTTTAAAGCTTCTATCATGTAATAAAATCCCTGGTCAGCTTCTCCAATTAAATAGGCTTCTGCTCCTTGAAATTCAACTTCCGCTGAAGGGACAGCCCGCACACCTAATTTATCCTTCAGTCTACGAATCGATACTCCATTAAGTTTTCCGTCGTCTTTTCGCCAGGGGACTAAGAATAAACTCAGCCCTTTTGTCCCCTCTCCAGCCCCTTCTATACGAGCCAGTACCATAGCAACCCCACACATTCCGGCATTGCTTGCAAAGTATTTTTCTCCATAGATTCGGTAGATATTTTTTTCTTTTACTGCTTTTACTTTGTTGGCTCCCACATCTGATCCGCCCTGGCGTTCTGTTAAAAAAGTAGCTCCCTCATATAACTCTACTTCTCCCGTTGAGATGACGTGAGGAAAGTATTTGTTTTTTATTTCCTCACTGGCATAATGTTCAATTAAATACGCAGTTGCCATCGTAAGGGTGACAGGACAGTAAAATCCAGGCTCGGCCTGTGATAACAAGTAGCCCTGAGCAAAAGAATATGTGTAGTTCCCTTTTCTATTTAAATCAGGGATCGGTTTATGAATATAGCCGACAATTCCTTCTTTGTATGTTTCTTCAACCGTTTTTTTATACCCTTCATTTACCCATACTTCAGAAATGTCTTCTCCCATCTGATCATATTTAATCAGCCGGGGCTGGCCTTCTCTGTCTGTGTGCACAGCCCTCTCATCTATTTCTTCACCACACTTCCTTCCAAATTCAGTAAGTTGTTCTTCCGCCCAGGAGAACATTGAGTCATCAAGCTGCTTCTTCAAAATCGTCTTCAAATCCTCATCCAGACTGTAAAAATTCATCGATTTCCCTCCCTGCCCCCCATGTCCTGGTTCTAACTGAGTTTAGTGCATTCGATTTATCAACGAGAAACGGGTCCTGGGTATATGGATAAATCGACTGGTTAGATTTCATATAGATTTATATGGATTCTCTCTTTCTGCTTTTTAATTCGTCCCTGAACTTTGCAAGCCAGCCATTCATTTCAGTCCGTAATTCTTGTAATTCCTCAATCCGCTGGTCCATCTCTTCAATTTTTTCCTGACCGTACTTAATCGTTGCTTCTAATTGTTGAACCCCGGTAGGATCCTGATCAAAAAGCTGAATCATTTCCCTAATCTGCTGCAAAGTGAACCCGTATTTCTTTCCTCTCAAGATGAGAGTTAGTCTTGTTTTTTCCCGTGAGGTATAGACACGCTTTCCCTCTAATCGTTGAGGGGAGAGCATACCCAGTTCCTCATAATAACGAAGGGTTCTCGCCGATACTTGATAAGCATGTGCAATATCTGAAATCGATTCATGCATGGTTCATTCACCCTTGTTTTTCAAATTTTCCGATAATTAAATCGTACCATTAACGTTAACGTAAATATCAAGTAATTTTATATAAAAAACTATGACCGAAACAGTCATAGTTCTATATACTCGTATTCGTCTGAATTAAAAAGAGAAAAGCGATAAGCGATTGAGGAATATCTCTTCTTTCCTTCCACTCAATCAAGTAACCAGTTATTCGGTCAAACCGATCAGCAGCCTCGGACGGAACGGCATCCCTTTTGATAACGGCCCATATGTGTCCTTTTTCATCTGTAACCGTAAAGTGGCCAATAAATGCATCACCTTCGGCCTCCCATCGGCATTGATCACCTTCAATATATCGGAATTTGCTCCTGCCGCTCTGCTTCGTCTGGATAGTATAAGCCAGGTACGGGCCGTCAGGATGCTGGACATAACCCCTCCACGTAAAGCCGCCTTTTTTGATTAAACGATAGGATAATAAACCTTCCTCATCTGTCATGTCATAAGCAGCAGGAAAAATATTTCCTCCTGAAAAGAAATAAATAAAAGGACGGAAAAATTTAATATCAAAATGAGTGGATTGACTGATTTCACTATACTCTCTACCTCCCATATCATATAAACACGCATGAAATATGGAGGATGGCTGATGTCCAATATACATCCGTTCAGGAAATTGATCATAGCTGACATGGTGTAAGTCCTGGTGAAATCCAACAGAGTTATCGGCCTGTATGACGTCCTGCCAACCACTTCTAAATACAGCGATACCAGCTAATCCAAAAGCAATGATATAAATTGAATTAAGCAGTATAGACTCAAAACCTAGAATAAAAAAAGAAACAAGAAATAAAGTCATCACGGCGATTAAAATAATGCCTGTTATCAGCTGTCTGACCCCATCTTTTCGAATTAACTGCTGGACACTGATTATAAGAACACCCCCTTAACAAAAATTGGATACCTTTAGTATATCAAAAAAAGCGAACCCCTCAATAAGGAGTTCGCCTAATTATATTATACTTTTACAGGTTCCACTGCTTCCGTTAAAAGCTTATTAAGTTCTTCTGTATATTCGATCTTCTGAGCTTCTGTCCAATTTAACTCTTCTGCCATATAGTCAATGACGGCCTGCTTATGCTCATGAACATAGGCAATATTGAAGAAAAGAGCAGCTGTACGCCGAACAAAGAAGTCAACTGGCTTGTACACCGCTTCATATTCAAGCCCCATCTTCAATTGAGCAAACACCACCCGGTCAATTAATGCGGCAGAAGCTTCAGCCTTATCATCTTTAAAAAACTGAAATACTGTGTCCACATTTTTTCCGTACAGTTCAACAAGCGCTGTCGCTGTTTCTGAAGTCATCCCTATTGATTCTCCAATTCTTACACGTTCTTCTTTAAATTCTTTAAACCCTTCTGACCCTTTTACCTCACCGCCGGAAATAGGCATATGCTTCGTTTCAGAGTCTGAATAGAGAACGCCATACTCTTCCGCTAGCTGATCACGAACAAGATTGACAGCCGTCTCAGCCATTTTGCGATAGCCCGTCAGTTTTCCTCCTGCCATAGAGATCAAGCCTGAATCTGATACAAAGATTTCATCTTTTCGAGAGATCTCTGAGGGGTCCTTTCCATCTTCATGAATTAACGGGCGTACTCCTGCCCAGCTTGATTCCACGTCATCTATTGTCACTTTTACTGATGGAAACATCAAGTGTATGGCGTCGATAATATAATCTCTGTCTGCGGTTGTCATCGTTGGGTGAGCAATTTCCTCATCATAAGGAGTATCCGTCGTGCCGACATAAGTCTTTCCATTACGAGGAATGGCGAAAATCATGCGCCCATCTGGAGTATCAAAGTAAACCGCCTGCTGCAGGGGAAAAACAGATTGATCGAATACAAGGTGTACCCCTTTTGTTAATTGAAGGGTTTTTCCTTTTTTAGATCCATCTATTTCCCGAAGTTCATCTACCCAAGGTCCCCCTGCGTTTACTACCCGCTTGGCATTTACCTTATAGGTTTCCCCGCTCACTGTATCTTCAACAACAGCTCCTATTATTTTTCCTGTATTGTTATATAAAAAGTCTTTAACTTTTGCATAATTTAAGGAAGCTGCACCGTGTTCAACCGCTTTTTTCATTACTTCAAGTGTTAACCGAGCATCATCTGTTTTATATTCTACATAAATGCCTGCTCCCTTTAACCCTTCTTTTTTAACGAGCGGCTCACGGTCGATCGTTTCTTTGGCGTTAAGCATTGTTCTTCTTTCTTTCTTCTTCACACCTGCTAAATAATCATACACTCTAAGACCCAGGCTCGTACTGAACGGTCCGAAATTTCCTCCTTCATGGAAAGGAAGCATCATGTATTCAGGAGTCGTCACGTGAGGACCATTTTCATAAACAATCTCACGCTCTTTTCCTACTTCAGCCACCATTTTTACTTCAAACTGTTTCAAGTAGCGCAAGCCTCCGTGGACAAGCTTTGTGGAACGGCTTGACGTACCTGAAGCGTAATCCTGCATCTCAACTGCAGCTGTTTTCATTCCCCTGCTTGCCGCATCCAGGGCAATTCCAGAGCCCGTTATTCCACCACCGACTACAAGTACGTCCCAATCCTCCTGGACGAGCTGATTGAATTGTTCTTTTCGGTTGTAGTTAGAAAATGTCTTCATGTTACCTCTCCTTTTATCCATCGGTTAAATTTAGGGCGTCTGATTCCTTTATTCCCTATTCTTTAATGGTTTATGTGTAAGAATGAGCATTAGCTAATAAAAAAAGAGACCACGAACAGCTTTGCAATTTAAAATTACAAAGGTCCGCGGTCTCTCCGAATCTCCGACCTAAATCTATTAACTTACATAGAGTATACCAAACCTGAAAGGAAAAATCTATCCTTAATCATCCATTTTAAATACACGGGTAGCTTCGACTGCTTTCTGCCATCCTTTATAAAGCTTCTTACTCTCTTCTTCCTCCATTTGAGGGTTAAATTCCTGGTCCATTTTCCATTGGTTGGAAATCTCTTTACGATCTTCCCAAAATTCTACAGCCAATCCTGCTAGATAAGCCGCTCCCAGAGCCGTAGTCTCATTAACTTTAGGGCGTTCCACCGATGAATGCAATAAGTCACTTTGGAATTGCATCAGCATATTATTTTTAACAGCCCCACCGTCTACCCTCAGCTGTTTAAGTTCAATGCCGGAGTCTTCGACCATGGCGTCCACTACATCCTTAGCCTGGTAAGCCAGCGATTCTAATGTTGCCCGAACAAAGTGAGCTTTTTTCGTTCCTCTTGTTAAACCAAATACTGCGCCACGTGCTTCACTGTCCCAGTAGGGAGTTCCCAACCCGACAAAAGCAGGTACCACATACACTCCCTCTGTTGTATCTACCTGGCTTGCAAATTCTTCGCTTTGCTTGGAAGATTCAATCATCTTTAACCCGTCTCGCAGCCACTGAATGGCAGAGCCGGAAACAAAAATACTTCCTTCCAGAGCATATTCTACTTTTCCATCAATGCCCCAGGCCAGTGTAGTAAGCAGACCATTTTCAGAATGAACAGCTTCCTCGCCTGTATTCATAAGCAAGAATCCACCTGTGCCATAAGTATTTTTCGCCATCCCTTTTTCAAAACAAGCCTGTCCAAATAATGCAGCCTGCTGATCGCCCGCAATCCCTGCGATAGGGATTTGACTGCCAAAGAAATGATAATCCACCGTGTGACCGTATACCTCCGAAGAAGGCTTCACCTCCGGCAGCATCGATTTAGGTACACCTAAAATATCAAGCAGCTCTTCATCCCACTCCAAGTCATGAATGTTATACATAAGTGTTCGCGATGCATTGGAATAATCAGTAACGTGTTCTTTTCTCCCAGTCAATTTATAAACGAGCCATGAATCAATTGTGCCAAACATAAGATCGCCTTTTTCCGCTTTTTCCTTTGCCCCGTCTACATTATCAAGAATCCACTTTACTTTTGTACCTGCAAAATACGGGTCGAGCAGCAGCCCTGTTTTATCACGGAACGTGTCGTTATATCCCTGTTCGCGTAATTCATTACAGATTCCCTGCGTTTGTCTGGATTGCCAAACAATGGCTTTATAGATCGGTTTCCCGGAGTTGCGATCCCAAACTACTGTGGTCTCCCGCTGATTTGTGATACCGATACCGGCAATTTGTTCTGCTTCCACATCGGCCCGAGTAAGCACATCAGCTATACACCCGAGAACGGAGGTCCAAATTTCATTTGCATCATGTTCCACCCAACCGGGCTTAGGAAAATATTGTTCGAATTCTTTCTGAGCCGTTTCTACAATAGCCCCGTCATGATTAAATAAAATCGCTCGTGAACTAGTAGTACCCTGATCTATTGATAAAATATAATTTTCCATGATAAAGTCCTCCTCTTTCTATGCTTTCTTTACTTTGTTAAGTTCTACTTTCATTGATGCGGTCATTATAGCGATGATCAAAGCACTCATTAGCCAAAAAGGCAGATTAGGAGAAGCCTCAAAAATGGCCTGGTAAAACAATCCTCCATATATGCCGCCAATCGATGGCCCTAATACCGGGATCCACGAATACCCCCAGTTTGAACCACCTTTTCCTGGAATGGGCAGTACAGCATGTGCAATCCGCGGACCGAGGTCACGGGCTGGATTTATAGCATAACCGGTGGTGGATCCAAGAGACATACCGATCGCAACGATAAGCAGACCTACAATTAGAGGATTGAGTCCATCCGTAAACTCATTAGCTCCTATAAATAAAATCCCCATAACCAGTATGAATGTACCTATTATTTCACTAAGTAAATTTGAAATCGGGCTCTCAATGGCTGGATCTGTAGAGAAAACAGACAGCTTCGCCATAGGGTCCTCTGTCCCTGCCCAGTGAGGAAGATAATGAAAGAATACGAGAACAGCTCCAATGAACGCCCCTGTCAATTGAGCAGCAATATACATTGGGACCTTTCCCCATTCAAAATCTCCGACTGCAGCCAGCCCCAGGGTAACTGCCGGATTAATATGAGCCCCTGTTAATTCACCTACGGCATAAACACCCATGGCTACACCCAATCCCCAGGCTATGGTAATCAGCACCCAGCTTCCTTCTGCTTTTGTATGCTTTAGGTTAGCCCCTGCTATAACACCGCCGCCGAGGATGATTAGAATCATCGTTCCAATCAACTCACCCGTAAATTCGGTCATCATAATCCCCTTTCAATGCGAAGAAGACGCCCTGATAAATACAACACCCAAGAGTAAAACAGCCGGAAGAATGTAGTCTTTCCGAATGTCGTTCCACAAGGAAATTACCCACAGCTTGGAATTTTATAATTTTCTAGAACTAAAAAAACACACAGATAAAATAGCTGCATGCTATTGTTATTTGTGTGGATCTTTCAATACCCTTCATGATCAAAGTGTCAGTTGAATTCCCAAAGCTCTGAACGTGAAGTGGAAACGGCTGAAGCTCCTGAATGTATGGCTGCTTTTGTTTCTTCTTTTGTACGAATTAAACCGCCTGCAATAACTGGAACTCCTAATTGATCCTTTATCTCTCTTATCATTCCCGGAACAATTCCTGGCAAAACTTCCACGTAATCAGGCTTCACTTTTTTAATAATGGCCGCGTTATGTTCGACGGCCTGACTATCTATAAGAAACAACCGCTGAATGGAAGTAAGGTTATATTTTTTTGCTTGTTGGATAACATGAGAGCGAGTAGTAATTACGCCATCAGGCATCACGACTCTACCAAGAAATTCCATTCCATAGTCATCCGCTTTCAATCCCTGTATTAAGTCAACGTGAACCCATACTTTCTTTCCAGCCTTCTGACCTGCTCGTACGATTTTATGAAGGAGACCCAATCTACTTTCTAGTATGATGATATATTCAGTAGAAGTTGAAAGGAGCTTTTCAAAATCCTTCATATTCTTAACAGCTGGTAAAACTACTTGGTCAAGACTCATTTCTTTCCTGCTCCTCCCGCTTTCGTTCGTCCATTTCTTCTTTAGTGTAAATAAGCTTCATTGGATTTCCGCCCACAAAAGCTCCCTCAGGAACGTCTTTATGTACCAGTGTCCCGGCAGAAATCACCGCCCTGTTTCCAATCTTTACTCCGGGCAGAATCGTGGAATTTGCACCAATCAATACTTCGTCACCAATTTCAACACAACCCAGACGGTACTCTTCAATTAAATACTCATGAGCAAGAATGGTCGTATTGTAACCAATCACCGAGTTGCGCCCTACCGAAATCTTCTCTGGGAACATAATATCTACCATTACCATTAAGGCAAACGCCGTATGGTCCCCTACTTTCATTCCTAAAAAACGGCGGTACATTCCATTTTTAATATTTAAAAATGGAGTGTACCTCGCCAGCTGAATAATAATAAAATTTTTAACCACTTTTAAGAAAGGTACGGTCTTATAGATATGCCAAAGGGAATTCGCTCCATAAACCTGGTAACGATCGGTACGCCGCATTTCTTATCCTCCTAAAATATCAAGCAGATCACTCATATGACTCAGCATATAATCAGGATTCAACTCATCCAGAACCTGACGACCTTTAATGGTCCACGCTACTCCTGCTGTTAAGGTCCCGGCATTTTTTCCCGCTTCAATGTCGTGGGTGTTATCTCCGACCATAAGAGTTTCATCTGCTTGCCCATCCAATAGATTCAGGGCTCTCACAATAGGTTCAGGGTGGGGCTTGGCATGCACCACATCATCCAGGGTTATCACAACTTCGAATAAATCGTTGAGCCCTGTTAAATCCAACCCCATCTGTACAGTATTACGCATTTTGGTGGTTACAATACCTAACCGGTAGTTTCTTGCTTTTAACTCTTTAATGGTTTCAACAACACCATCATAAGCCCTAACATAGCTGTCGTGGTTTGCTACGTTATGCTCCCGGTAAGTTGTCACCATTTCTTCCACCTGTTCTGCATTAACAGCAGCAAGGCTTTCACGTAAAGGCGGACCAATGAAATGCAGGATTTCTTCACGCGTATATGGACGGTGGGCATACTGGCCGACGGTATGGGTGAATGAGGCAATAATCAGTTCGTTTGTATCAATAAGTGTCCCATCTAAATCAAATAAAATCGTTTTAATACTCATGAGTTAAACTTCCCCTTTTCTCTCGTTGTGCTTTGTTCCATACGTAACCAACCCCAGCAGTTAATAAAACGGCTGTTATTAATCTAATAGCAAGCAACGGCCAGATCGGTATACCTAACGGAATGAAAATTAAAGTATCTTCTACGACAGCATGACAGGAAACGAGAAAGATCATCGCTAAGAACATATCTTTTTTAGAAACGCCGTCTTCTTCAACAGCCTGGATCATTAGTCCAGCTCCATAAGCTAACCCTATGGTCAACCCAGCAGCCAGCGTCATAGAAGTATTACGTTCCATACCAAGAAAACGAGTTGCCGGTGCGAGCCAGTCAGAGAAACGGTCAAGCCATCCTTTTTCACGTAAATACTGCATGACAATCATTAATGGAATAACAATGAAGGCCAGCTGAACAATTCCCATACCCGCTGTATATAATCCTTGTACTATAATCTCAGCCCAGCCATCAGGGGCTGCCTGACTCTCTGGAGCAAATCCGTATTTAGCCTGCTCCTGACCGCCGCTCCATGCTAAATTTATGAGGATGGCTGAGACCAAAGCCAGTCCTATACGTACACCGATCACCAGCCACCAGCTGACTCCAACTTTTTTAGCTACCGTTGATTCAATAATAAGATTATGTGAAAACGAAAGCATAACAGCCAGTATAAATACTTCTTTTACGGTAAAATCAAAAGTAATAATCGCTGCAATGCCCGCATACAAGTTCAAAAAATTACCAAGCACTAATGGTACAGCTGCTTCCCCGGAAAGACCAAGAAGACTCATAAGCGGTTCAAGTTGTTTCATTACCCATGGTAAGACAGGAGTGAACTGTAGTATTGTCACAATCAATGTCACTGGAAAAATTACCTTTCCGAGTGTCCACGTTAACTGCACTCCTTTTTTCAGCCCTTCCAGTAAAATAGACTGCATACTTGACCCCTCCCTTACTTCACTTTTTTTCCATTGTAATACTTATTTGCCAGTCCGGCTTTCCTGCGATATACAATAAGAACAATGGCAGCCCCAATAAGTAAAATAGAAATAAACTGTGCAGTTCTTATTTCACTAAACAAGTATAAACTATCGGTACGTAGACCTTCTACATAGAAACGGCCGATTGAATACCAAATTACATAACTAAGGAATACTTCTCCACGGCGCGGGTTGAACCTATGACGCAGGACTAATAAAAGAGCAAACCCTAAGATATTCCACAAGGATTCATATAGAAAGGTGGGGTGATAAACCGTTCCTTCTATACACATCTGCTGGTTAATAAAATCAGGCAGGTATTGCATGTAATTATTATAAAAGGCTTCCGAAACCGGGCCGCCATGTGCCTCCTGATTCATAAAATTTCCCCATCGTCCTATGGCCTGCCCAAGAATTATACTTGGAGCAGCTATGTCCGCTATCATCCAGAACGATAAACCTTTTATTTTTGTATAGAAATACGCCGTTAAGAAAGAACCGATTAAGGCACCATGGATGGCAATGCCGCCTTCCCAAATGGCAAATACTTTCCACCATGGTTCTCCTACATAGCGATCCCACTCAAAAATCACATAATAAAGGCGGGCACTCAAGATGGCAATAGGTATGGCATAAACCACAATGTCGACCATATAATCTTTTTTTAAACCAAGCCGTTCTGTCTCACGAGTAGCTATAAGCAACCCGAGGAATGCCCCCGTAGCGATAATGACTCCATACCAATAAATGGATAACGGTCCCAGCTGCAGCAGGACTCGATCCAATGATTCAGGTGTACAAGACAAAATAGTTCTCTCCTTACTCGTCTGTTGTATGATCTTCGTCAATAACTTTTGTTAAACGTTCAGAAAACTCTTCGGCTGCATTTACTCCCATGCGTTTCAGGCGGAAATTCATAGCCGCTACTTCAATTATGACCGCTAAGTTACGACCCGGCCGTACTGGAATGGTGGCCTTTGGTATTTCTGCATCCATAATTTTCATGGTTTCCTCTTCCAGACCTAAACGATCATATTGTTTGTTTTTATCCCATATTTCAAGATTGATAACTAACGTAATACGTTTATAGCTTCTTACAGCACCGGCGCCAAACAATGTCATTACGTTAATAATTCCCAGACCTCGTATTTCCAGAAGGTGCTCAATTAATGGCGGACTATTGCCGATCAATGTATCATAGTCTTCCTGTCTAATTTCAACGCTATCGTCAGCAACTAACCGATGGCCACGTTTTACAAGCTCCAGAGCCGTTTCACTCTTACCTACACCGCTCTGGCCGGTTATAAGAACTCCAATCCCATAGATATCAACAAGGACACCATGAATAGCAGTAAAAGGAGCAAACTTCGATTCCAGAAAATTTGTTAACCTGCTGATTACCCGGGTAGTCTTATAAGGCGACCGCATCAAAGGAACACCGGCTTCTCTGGCAGCAACCGCCAGTTCCTCAGGGATATCCATTCCTCTGGTAATAACAATTCCGGGGGTAATATCAGTACATAGCTGCTCGGCACGATGCTTTCTTTGCTCATGTGTCAATTCATTAAAATATGACAACTCCGTTTTACCAAGCAGCTGCAGCCGATCTTTAGGATAAAACTTGAAATACCCGGTCATTTCTACTCCTGGACGAGAAATATCACTCATATGTATTTCACGATGAACGCCGTCTCCCCCTGCGACTAACTCCAGCTCAAACCGCTCTAACAAATGCTCTGTTCTCACCTTGCTCATACTTAATCCTCCTTGAAATCGTAACTTCACTGTCCCTTATTGTAGCACGTTTTGTCAAAGTCTTGGATAAAAAAAGCCCTGAAGGTGAATGACCACCTTCAGGGCTTTCCTATTAATCTTTAATCATTTTATTCAGCACAAGGTTAATTAAAGAGATGACAAGAGCAGCGAGAATCGTCATCCCAAAGCCGTCGATTTCAAACATTGACCCTAACAGCCCGTCGGTCATTGCTAAGGTCACCGCATTCACAACCAATAAAAATAACCCCAGCGTAATCAAAGTTATCGGCAATGTTAAAATAACTAATATCGGACGAACCACAGCATTTAAAATCGAAAGGATCAACGCAGCTATCAATGCCCCCGCAAATCCATCGATCTCAACCGTGTCAAAAACGAAACTAACAAAAATAATCGCAACCGCATTGACTAAAATATGAAGCAGCCAATTTTTCAATTCTTATCCCTTCCTTTTACCTCAAATCAACCATTATTCTCTTTCACAGTGACAGATCCCGTTTTTGTCTCAGCTTCAAAATGATACACCTGTTCTATATTCTCATGCGCTTCAAAGATGAGTTCTTTATTAATCATTTCTTTTTTATTGCTGAGAATCTTATAATTTTCTATATCACAATGAAGGCTTCCCATCGACGTACTGATTTTACCATCAATTCTTTTGTTTTCCGGCAGGCTTACAGTAATTTGACCTGTTGTGGTCTTAAAGAAACCAGTATGAGCGGTCTCGCCCTCATTGTTAACTGTGATACTTCCTGTCACGGCAGAAGCATCAGATTTACCATACTGCCCATCAAGCTTGACGGAACCATTGATAGTGTCTGCTTCGCATACCTCAAACTGACTTTCACTGATGGTCACTGAACCGTTTCCTGTCTCGAGCTTACACGATTCTCCTTTTGAACGTTTCACCCTTAACGAACCATTCGTCGTCTTTAAATGAAAGTGATTCGATAAGACGTCGTGCGAAGTAATCGTTCCATTTGATAGCCTTGCCTTAATAAAATCATAGCGCTTGGATGGGAGATATAGTTTTACAAACGTCTTAATTTTTTTGGATGGATTAGCTATCCGCAGAATACCATTTGTGACATCAAATTGGCCACCTGTCAGGAACTGCTCCTTCGCCTCTTTTTCATCAGCAGCCTGGTACACTTTCACGTGACACTCTGCCTGGGCATAGCCTTCCTTCCAGGGTTCCAAATGGAGAGATCCGTTAGCAATCGAAATATCTAAGTCATGAAAAGCCTCATCCGAAGTCTCCAAATGGTACTGGAATTCAACGGCTTCCCCAAAGGAAAGGTCAAAGTCAGCATTTTTTATTTTTTCCAGTGCTTCACCTACAAAATCCTTAAAACCATATTTCTTACCAGCGGCTTTCCCTTCTTCATCTTTAGAATATTCAACTGCCTTAAGAAGTTTCTCACCTTCTTCAGCAGAGATAGTTCCACTTTCAATCATTTTAAGTATTTTCATTCTTTCTTCGCTCATCATAGATCTCTCCTTTTACTTTTTTATTCCCTGACTTCTTATAGAAAAAACTGTGACACTTAAAAGAAATTTATAAAAAAGACACCTTGAAGGCGAAAGTAAGAGAATCAAGGTGTCTTCACGTGTGCGTTAAGTTGTGAACGTCCAGCGATAAAATCGTTCCATCTTCAGGCGCTGCACGTGTTCAGAATCTTTGTCCTGTGTTTCAATTAATTTCATCATTCCATCCGCCTGTGAAAGATGTGACCGAATGGCCGCTTCTTTCTTATCCCAATATGGAGTCACGTCAAAAATGAAATCAGGCTTCCCTAACTGATCTTCTGTGTCATTACTAATCGCATGCATCCAGATTTCAGGGCGTGCCTCTGGCTCGATCATTTCTACTGCTTTTACGACTGCTCTTCCCAAAGCATCATGATCCGGGTGAACGCCGTAACCTGGATAATGGGTAATAATTGTCGTTCCCCCCCAGGCAAGGATTCGCGCTTTTAGGTGGCTGGCCAATTCTTCAAGCGGTTCAAATTCCAGTGTTTTATCACGGTATCCAAGAAGTTCTACATTAATATCCAGCTTGCGTGACGCTTCCTGAAGTTCTTTTTTACGAAAAGTATACAATGTCTCGCGATTAGCAAAAACTGGACTCCCCATGTTCCTGCCCATTTCACCTAACGTGCCGCATAAATAAGTGACAGGAATACCTTCGCTGCGAAACTTTGAAATCGTCCCTGAGGCCCCGAACGATTCATCATCAGGATGGGGGAAAATAACTAATACATGCTTTTCCTTATTCCTCATCTTCTTCAGCCTCATGAGTAAATGGTTTCTCGCTAATTTCCAGCGCAACCATTAACCGGCCCTCGCGGTCATGCCCGGCTAAGAGTAAACGGCCAAGTTCATCTACTTCAAAATCACTGACACCTTCAGCATAAACCCAGCCAAGATCAAGCTTTAAGCCCACCCGGTAAGAGCCGTTGGTGCTCACTATTTTCCCATGTTGGTAATTCACGCGGGCATTGCGAATGAAGGCACCGACATTATAAGCTTTTTCATCGAAATGACTGGCATAAGCACCATTTGTCGTTTCTAAATGAATATAGACATCTTTATTCGCAAACTGGTTGATATATTCCTGTACAACAGACTGCTCAATTGCTCTCATTTAAAAAATTCCTCCCGTTAAACCGTCTCTTGTTTAACGATACTTAATTCACTATCTGCCGTCAAAGCATCTACTTGCTGGAGACTTTTTCTTTTGACTTAACTCTGGCGTTCATACGCTCGCGATCCCGCTCAAGAACAGGTTTTAAATATTTACCTGTATAAGATTCTCTTTCTTCAGCTACCTGTTCTGGTGTACCGGTTGCAATGATCTGGCCGCCTTTTTCTCCACCTTCGGGCCCTAAATCAATTATGTGATCGGCTTCTTTAATTACGTCAAGACTGTGCTCAATAATAAGAACAGAATCACCGTTGTCTACAAGACGCTGAAGAACCTGAAGCAATCTGGAAATATCGTCTACATGCAAGCCGGTTGTCGGTTCGTCTAAAATATAAAACGATTTTCCATTCGAGCGGCGATGGAGTTCACTTGCCAGTTTCACCCTTTGGGCTTCCCCGCCTGATAAAGTCGTGGCCGGCTGACCCAGCTTAATGTATTCAAGTCCTACATCAGCCACTGTCTGCATTTTCCGCTTTATTTTAGGAATGTTAGCAAAAAAGTCCAGGGCTTCTTCTATGGTCATTCCCAACACATCGGAAATACTTTTTCCCTTATATTTCACTTCCAGTGTTTCCCTGTTATATCGCTTTCCGTCACATACTTCGCAAGGAACATAAACATCCGGAAGGAAATGCATTTCAATCTTTATTATACCGTCTCCGCGACAGGCTTCACAGCGGCCGCCTTTAACGTTAAAACTGAATCTGCCTTTTTTATAGCCTCTAATCTTAGCTTCGTTTGTTTGAGCAAATACTTCGCGGATGTCATCAAACACTCCGGTATATGTGGCCGGATTCGATCTTGGTGTTCGGCCGATAGGAGACTGGTCGATATCAATTACTTTTTCAAGCTGATGAATGCCATGAATTTCTTTGTGCTTTCCGGGCTTCTGCTTGCCGTTATGCAGCTTCATAGAAAGGGTTTTGTATAAAATATCATTTATCAGCGTACTTTTTCCTGAACCCGATACTCCTGTAACGGCCGTCAGCAGTCCCAGCGGAATTTCAGCATCCACTTTCTTTAGATTATTTTCTTCGGCTTGTTTAATTTTAAGGCAGCGTCCGTCGGGCTTACGACGCTCTGCAGGAAGCGGTATGAATTTTTTTCCGGACAAATATTGCCCGGTTAACGACTTTGCACTTTTCATGACTTGCTTAGGTGTCCCCTGGGTTACTATCTGACCACCATGAGCCCCGGCCCCGGGTCCGATATCGATAAGATAATCGGCGGCAAGCATCGTATCCTCATCATGTTCCACTACGATCAATGTATTGTCTAAATCCCGCATTCTTTTCAGTGTGTTAATCAGACGATCATTATCTCGTTGATGAAGTCCAATAGAAGGTTCATCAAGAACATAAAGAACACCCGTCAGCGCAGAGCCAATTTGGGTAGCTAAACGAATACGCTGGGCTTCTCCTCCGGATAAAGTTCCGGCAGAGCGTGACAGGGTCAAGTAATCAAGACCGACATTTGCTAAGAAGCTCAAACGTTCACATATTTCTTTTAAAATCATTTTAGCAATCGTTTTCTCTTTTTCTGTTAAATCAAGAGACTCAAAAAATTCTTTCGCTTCTGTTACAGACGCCTCGGTTGCTTGACCGATGTGTTTACCACCGACCAAAACAGCTAATGCTTCTTCATTCAGCCTGTTTCCATTACATTTAGGGCATGGTTTTTGAGCCATATACTTTTCCATTTGCTCCCGAATATAATCTGATCCTGTCTCTCGGTACCGCCTTGATATATTAGGGATAACGCCTTCAAAAAAGATTTCATTTTCCCGTACTTTTCCAAAATCATTCTCGTAGCGGAATTGAACTTTCTCATCTCCGCTTCCATATAGAATTCGATCCAATTGATCTTTGGACAGGTCTTTGACCGGCTTGTTCATATCAATATTGTAATGGTTTGCTACGCTCTGGAGAAGCTGAGGATAGTACTGAGAGCTTGTAGGCTCCCATGCCGCTATAGCATGCTCCTTAAGCGATTTACTCCAATCAGGAATGACGAGATCTAAATCAACTTCCAACTGAGTGCCAAGTCCATCACATCGATTACATGCCCCAAATGGACTGTTAAATGAAAACATGCGCGGCTCGAGTTCTCCAATAGAAAACCCACAAATTGGACAGGCGTGATGTTCACTGAACATTAACTCTTCGCCATCAATGATATCAACGAGCACATGCCCTCCTCCAAGTTTCAAAGCTGTTTCAAGTGAGTCAGACAGACGTCCCTGGACGCCCTCTTTTATTACAATACGGTCGACGACCACTTCTATAGAGTGCTTTTTATTTTTCTCCAGCTTTATTTCCTCGGAAATCTCACGCATTTCTCCATCTACTCTTAGACGGATGTACCCTTCTTTCTGCAGATCCTCAAAGACCTTGACATGCTCCCCTTTCCTGCCGGAAACAACCGGAGCAAGAATTTGCATTTTTGTACGTTCAGGGTGATCCATAATTTGGTCAACCATTTGCTGGACAGTCTGCGAGCTGATTTCTATTCCGTGATTTGGACATGTCGGGCGACCTACTCTGGCGTAAAGAAGACGGAGGTAATCAAAGATTTCAGTCACTGTTCCAACTGTTGAACGCGGGTTTTTACTTGTGGTCTTCTGGTCAATTGAAATAGCAGGCGAAAGTCCCTCTATGGAATCCACATCCGGTTTATCCATCTGCCCAAGGAACTGCCGGGCGTATGCACTTAATGATTCGACGTAACGGCGCTGCCCTTCAGCATAAATTGTGTCGAAGGCTAAAGATGATTTACCTGAACCGGACAGGCCTGTCATCACTACTAATTTATTCTTGGGGATATCAATATCTATATTTTTCAAATTATGCGCTCTGGCGCCTTTAATGCTAATGTTCTTACTGGCCATAAAGGTCCTCACCCTTCCGCTTTTAATTCAAGGATCACATCGCGCAGTTCTGCTGCTCGTTCAAAGTCCAGATCCTTCGCTGCCTGCTTCATCTCTGTCTCCAGATTATCCACAAGTTCAAGACGTTCTTTTTTCGTCATTTCAGACGGCTTCTTCTCTGTTCCATAACTTTCTGTTTCCTCTGCGGCGGTTGTTGCCTGAATTAAGTCGCGAACTTCTTTTTTAATCGTTTTTGGCGTAATGCCATGCTCTTCGTTATAGGCTATTTGTTTTTCACGACGTCGGTAAGTTTCATCAATTGCATACTGCATAGAAGCTGTCGTTTTGTCGGCATACATAATGACACGTCCGTTCTCATTACGGGCCGCCCTTCCGATTGTCTGTATAAGCGACCGGTCCGAACGCAGAAATCCTTCTTTATCTGCATCTAATATAGTTACTAAAGAAACTTCAGGTATATCGAGACCTTCCCTCAGCAGGTTTATACCGACCAGAACATCGTACCTACCTAAACGTAGATCCCGAATAATTTCTATTCGTTCCATCGTATTGATTTCGGAATGAAGATAAGCGACCTTAATGCCAATCTCTTTTAAATAATCCGTAAGGTCCTCTGACATTTTCTTCGTCAATGTGGTCACCAGGACACGCTCATTGCGCTTCTGTCGCTTGTTAATTTCACCAATTAAATCATCAATCTGTCCGTGAATCGGACGAATTTCAATTTCAGGGTCAAGCAGACCTGTCGGACGTATAATTTGTTCTGTCATTTGTGGCGTATGTTCAAGCTCATAAGGCCCAGGTGTTGCCGATACATACGTAATAAAATCGATATGTTTTTCGAACTCTTCAAATCGTAACGGGCGGTTGTCCAGTGCAGAAGGCAGCCTGAACCCGTGATCCACAAGGACCTGTTTTCTCGCCTGGTCTCCGTTATACATACCACGTATCTGCGGTAAGGTGACGTGAGACTCATCGATCATGATGAGAGAGTCTTCCGGAAAATAGTCCATCAATGTATAGGGAGTGGCCCCTTTTTCCCGAAAGGTTAAATGCCGGGAATAGTTTTCAATTCCTGAACAAAATCCCATTTCGTTCATCATTTCTAAATCATAATTTGTGCGCTGTTCCAGCCTTTGAGCCTCGAGAAGCTTGTTCTGATCTTTTAACTCTTTGACCCGTTCATGCATTTCTTTCTCAATGTTCTCAATGGCTCTTTTCAGCTTTTCTTCCCTGGTAACGAAGTGAGATGCAGGGAAAATAGCAACATGATCACGATCGCCGATAATTTCTCCGGTCAATACGTCAATCTCGCGAATCCGGTCGATCTCATCTCCGAACAATTCTACACGGATCGCATGCTCTTCTCGTGACGCCGTAATAATTTCTACAGAGTCTCCACGTACACGAAAGGTTCCACGTTGAAAATCAATGTCATTCCGGGCATATTGAATATCAACCAAGCTCCGCAGCAATTCGTCGCGATCCTTTTCCATTCCCGGTCTCAATGATAACACCTGGCTGCTGTACTCTTCCGGTGAACCTAAGCCATAAATGCAGGAGACACTGGCAACAATAATGACATCGTTTCTCTCAAAAAGAGACGTCGTGGCAGAGTGACGCAGTTTATCAATTTCATCATTTATATTTGAATCCTTTTCGATAAACGTATCGGTTTGGGGTACATATGCTTCCGGCTGATAATAATCATAGAAACTCACAAAGTACTCAACTGCATTATTTGGAAAGAATTCTTTAAACTCACTATACAACTGGCCGGCCAGCGTTTTATTATGAGCGATAATTAACGTCGGCTTGTTAACACGTTCAATCACATTCGACATCGTAAAAGTTTTCCCCGTACCTGTTGCACCTAAAAGGGTCTGATGCTTCTGGCCGTTTTGAATACCTTTTACGAGTTCTTCTATCGCTTGAGGCTGATCACCTTGAGGTTCGTATTCAGAAACTAATTCAAATTGATTGTTCATTTTCACAATCCTCCGATCTACATTAGTTCTTCAATAGTTTACCACAATATTTTACCATTCTAACATAAAACGAACAAACATTCGCATCCGTATTTCTGTGGTAAGTTTTTCTTGATCACTTTTTTCACCTGGCTATTATGTGATAAATCAGTCTCTGGCGAATTTGAATGGGTCCCTGGGTGAGAAGGAATTACATACGAAAAAGCCTAAGGATGAGGTCATCCTTAGGCTTTCATCTTATTAGTCATACGATTGATCATACTTGTTTACTTCAAACAAATCAATTAATTCAACATCTTCGTGCTTATCCTGGAACCAGCGAAGTGAAAAATCATTCTTAAACAAAACCAGCGGCTTTTGTTCACGATCCAGTACGAGCATATTACGTTCGTCAAACATCGACTCATCCACCTGGTCTTCACGCAGCCAGCGGGGAATACGTTCACCTATTGATGTCAGCTCGATCTCAACATTGTACTCATTTTTCATACGGTATTCGAACACTTCATATTGAAGTTCTCCAACAGCACCAATGATATAGTCTTCAAAGGGGTAATGCTTAAACAGTTGAATAGCACCTTCCTGCACGAGCTGTTCCAGTCCTTTTTTAAACTGTTTGGACTTCATGACGTTTTTCGCTGTTACTTTTTTGAAAAGCTCCGGCGGGAACTGCGGCAGTTCATCATACTCAAACTTCTGCTTTCCTGTTACGATCGTATCCCCAATTCGATATACATTCGGATCGTAAATCCCGATGATATCTCCTGCATATCCTTCCTCCACAGTGCCACGAGAAGAAGCAACAAACTGTTGAGATTGGGCAAGTTTAAATGTTTTCCCGGTTCTTGATAAGCTGACATTCATGCCCCGTTCAAACTTTCCTGAACAAATCCGCACAAAAGCAATTCGATCTCTGTGCTGCGGATTCATGTTCGCCTGAATTTTGAAAATAAACCCGGAAAACTCCTCATGATCTGGAGACACAACACCTTCAGTCGAGCGGCGGGGAGCAGGCTCGGGTGCATAACGGATAAACGTATTGAAAAATGTCTCCACTCCAAAAGGCGCAAGGGCACTGCCGAAGAAGACGGGCGTTTGATCGCCTTTCATTACTTTTTCAAGATCAAATCCATCGCCTGCTTCATCAACAAGCATCAGCTCATCTTCTGCTTCCTTATAAGTCGGATTTTCTGTTAATTCAGGGTGCTGCTCAAGCTGGGAGAAAGGAATATACTCTTCTTCCTCATTTCCTGTATAACGGACAAACTGATCATTCTCCCGATCAAATACGCCCATGAATCGTTTACCCATTCCTACCGGCCATGTCATTGGGTATGTTTCAATATTTAAGGTAGATTCAATTTCTTCCATTAACTCTAGAGGTTCACGACCTTCACGATCCATTTTATTGATAAAAGTAAAAATAGGAATCCCGCGCATTTTACACACTTTGAATAATTTCAAAGTCTGAGCCTCGATCCCCTTGGTTCCATCAATGACCATTACTACACTGTCCACTGCGGTTAATGTTCTATACGTATCTTCACTGAAATCTTCGTGCCCTGGAGTATCTAAAATATTCACCTGGTAGCCTTGATAAGGGAAATTCATGACACTGGATGTAACCGAAATTCCTCGCTGCTTTTCAATTTCCATCCAGTCCGAGGTAGCGAATTTTCCCGACTTTTTACCTTTAACCGTCCCTGCGGACCGAATTAGATTCCCAAACAGAAGCATTTTCTCCGTCATCGTCGTTTTTCCCGCATCAGGGTGGGAAATAATGGCAAACGTTCGTCGCTTTTTCATTTCTTCTTGTATCGTCATCGTCATATCCTCCATTTGATTAATTAAGTTGATTTGAATAGTGGGCAGGATATACGTTTTACATCGGCATGTTCACTCCATAACAAAAGCCGCTCCCTCAAAATGAGCGGCTGGTCGAATTAAAAAACTCTCTAACTTGAAAGTTAGCATAAGACGGCAGTAAAATCAATCATGGAAAGTCTCCACCCAGGCTAAAGCGTATGCTTTAAAACCTTTCAGGGAAAAATACAAGAGGTTAAGGCAGATATCTTCCCCCTTCACCTGTTATAATGAAAAAAAAGATTAGTTAGGATGCAAGCTATGCAGTCATACCTCTTACAACCAAGTGATATAAAAAAAATAACCGGTTCTACCTTTTATTCCAGAGGAGAACAGTATTACAAACAAGGGAAAGTGTACGGACTCACCCATAATAGCGCTATTCGCTCCTGGCGCGCTGTCGTGACGGGTACTCATGATTATGAAGTACGCGTTTTCTTTTTTGAAGATGAAGACCTAGAAGCCCGTTGCGAATGTCCCGCCTATGAAACCTACTATAGCTGCAAGCATATTGCAGCTGTCCTTTGTGCCATCAGGGAAAGGGCGATCAGTGAAAGCTCTCTTAATCTAGCAGAAAGAGTAACAGCAGAGCAAACTGACAGTCCTGACCCTCAAATTGATCGTGTATTTGCTGCGAGATTGTTTGAGACATTCCGGGATCGACAGGAAAACCGCTATCATGATGCTCACAAATCAAAACTGAATGTTCAATATTACCTTCATGTTCAGACTTGGCTTGGAAGTAAAAGTCTAGGCATAGAAGTTAAGCTCGGAGAAAGTTACGCCTATGTAATCAAGGACATAAGAGCTCTTCTCCAGCATATTCAACAAGAAAAACCTTATAATATCTCAAAGAAATTCACATACGACCCTGCTGAACACAGATTTGACGAAAAGGACCGCCAAATTATCGAACAGCTTTACCACAGCTACGAACAGGAATTATTTTACGACCGGCACTGGGGTGCAGGGGAGCAGCGGATGTTAACTATTCCTCCCTCTATAGCTTCCAACCTTTTAAAGGACTTGCAATTGCAGTATTGTGAAGTGGTGGAGCGAGGACAGTCTAAAGGGCAGTTAACGGTGAAAGAAGATTTTCCTGAACTTACATTCTACGTTGCCGAGGAACGCGGCCGGTACCACCTTCATATGAATCACTTAAAGCAGTATGAATACTTGAAGGATTATCACCTACTCCATGATAATGGAACCTTTTTCCCAGTGGATCCAGATAAAGAAGAAGTTCTCCAGACGCTTCATTCACTATTGCCTTATAATTCAAATGGGAATCATACAGTAGGCCAGGCCGATATGGAAGGCATTGTATCTTACGTTCTGCCAGAGCTGGAAACCATTGCACAGATTAATTTAGATTCAAAAGCGAAGTCCAAAATTATTCAGGAGGACTTAAAGGCCGAGGTCTATCTTGATTTTGAAAAATGGGCATTAACGATGGATGTGAAATTTGTGTACGGCGGTCATGAGGTACACCCATTCAAAACTCATGACAATTCCCAATATATTATAAAACGTGACCGAAAAACAGAGCAGGCGATTATCCACGTGATTGAACAGGCAGAGTTTAAATTTGACGGAGAAACGGTTTATCTCGAAGATGATGAGGCCTTACATGTCTTTTTAACGGAATTTTTACCCGAGCTCAATCAGTTAGCAGAAGTATACACCTCAAATTCTGTGAAGTCCTTGATTATGGATCAGGATCGTGAGCTTGTTCCTTCTGTTGATATTACCAGTGAGGGAAGCTGGCTTGATATCCGCTTTGGCATTGATGGGATTTCAGAGGAAGATGTGACAAACGCTTTGCGCGCTGCGATTGAACGGAAACGGTACTACCGGCTTTCAGATGGAGCCCTTCTTTCCTTGACGACAGAGTCTTTTGAACGGTTCCAATCGTTTGCTGAAGAGCTCGATTTAAGCTCTTCAGATGTAAATCACTCGAGCCTTCAAGTTTCGAAAGCCCGCAGTCTGCAAGTAAACGATGCTCTTTCATTACAAGAGCAGGAAAAAAATGAGCGCTTTACGAAACTAGTGCAACGGTTAAAGTCTCCCCAGTCTTTTAATATCGAGCCGCCCGCTGCTTTAGATGCTGATTTACGAGACTATCAGCTTACTGGATTCAGGTGGTTGAAGACATTGTCTACTTACGGGCTCGGAGGAGTATTAGCAGATGATATGGGTCTAGGTAAAACGATTCAAAGCATTGCCTTCCTTTTATTCGAAAAAGAATATGAAGAACTAACTGCACCGACGATAATAGTAACTCCAGCTTCATTGGTCTATAACTGGAAAAAGGAATTAGAAAAGTTTGCGCCATCGCTATCCATTCAGGTTATTTCCGGGGATCCAGCAGGGCGGCAGGAAAAGCTACAGGAGAATGTCGATGTATTTATTACCTCGTACCCTTTACTGCGGCAGGATATCCAATTATATGAAGGCAAGACGTTTCATGCTATGTTCTTAGACGAAGCACAAGCTATCAAAAATGAATCCACTAAAACATCTCAAGCGGTACGGGCCTTAAAAGCGACCCACCGATTTGCTTTAAGCGGGACGCCTATTGAGAATTCTCTGAATGAGCTATGGTCTCTGTTTCGTACGATTATGCCCGGCTTTTATACGAGCAAAAAGAAATTTCTGCAGATGAAACCTGAGAAAATCGCCCGTATGACAAGGCCGTTTATTTTAAGACGAATGAAGACAGAAGTTCTAGAAGAGCTTCCCGACAAAATCGAAACTGTCCAATATTCTGAACTTACCCGTGACCAAAAAGAAGTCTACCTTGGTTATTTGGAAAAAATTCAATCCGAAGTGAATGAAACAATTGCAACCAAAGGTATACAGCGTGGGAAACTGGAGATTTTAGCTGGCTTGACGCGACTCCGGCAAATTTGCTGTCATCCAAAACTTTTCTTAGAAAACTATGAAGGGGAGTCCGGGAAACTTGAGCAGCTCAAGGAGCTCATGAATGAATTAAAAGCCGGTGGACACCGTGTTTTAATTTTTTCCCAGTTTGCAAGTATGCTGAAAATTCTTCATGAAGAAATTTCCACAGAAGGTGTAAGCTCGTTTTATTTAGATGGAGGTACAAAAAGCGAAGAAAGGGTCGAGATGGTTGAACGCTTTAACAGCGGCGAGAAAGATGCCTTCTTTATATCTCTTAAGGCCGGAGGAACCGGACTGAACTTGACTGGTGCCGATACGGTAATTCTTTACGACTTATGGTGGAACCCTGCTATTGAAGAACAAGCCGCTGGGCGCGCCCATCGAATCGGACAGGAGAAAGCAGTCCAGGTGATTCGCATGATTTCTGAAGGAACCATTGAAGAACGGATATTTCAATTACAGCAGAAAAAACGTGACCTCGTTGATCAAATTATTCAACCCGGAGAATCCATGCTCACCTCGTTAAGCGAAGAAGAAATCCGTGAATTGTTTCAATAATAAGGAAAGGCTGCCTCCAGGTAAGGTAATGTCCTGGGAGCAGCCTTTTTATTTGTCTATTAATGGTTGTTGATGAACACCTTATACTATTAAGAAGTTATGATCGATTTCTTCTGAAGCTTAAACCAATACCCTCCTAAGATCATTCCGCCAATCACCATCGTTAAGGTGGAGATAATCATGTGTATAGAAGAAGCAAGTACTACATTCCCCGTAATCACAATAACAAACCCAACTACAGCATTTAATAGGATTGTAACGAAGTACGCCCACGCTAAAAATTTATGATACTTAAATCGTGTCGCATAGATGACATACCACAATGCAGCAACAAAGATGACAACCGTAGCTACCCAATGGAGGGAATAGACCATATTTGCGATGGACTCACTTTCAATCAAATACTCTGCAGCAGGTATATCTAGCAGCACATTACTTGCTCTGCTGTGTTTAAAGAAAGCCCCTAGAATAACTTGTGCTACATACACAACAAAACCTAGCACGAATGCCCGGTAGCTCATACTGACGGTTGACCAGCTTACTTGATTGAGTTCCATCTTTTTCTCATGCAGACTGTAGCTGAGAAGCACAAGTACTAACAGCAGGACTTGACTGAAGGTAACGTCCAGTGTGGTAAATCCAGGCGGTGTGCCCAATAACACGTTAAGTCCGCCGACAGCCGATTGAAAGACAAGCATTCCTAAACTTAAAAGAGCAAGAACTAATACGGATTTACGCTTTCTATGCTTTTTAATGGCCCCCATTGCATTAATAAAGGTTAACAGTGCTAGTAATGGAACCATTAAGCGGTGTGAATATTCAATGAGGATATGATAATTTGTCAGGTCCGGAATGATCCGGCCGTTACAAACGGGCCAAGTCGTACCACATGCATCCCCGGAATCTGTAGCCACTACAAGGTTTCCAAGGATAAGAGCAACAAACGTGACGACCGTTGTCAGGATTGAAAATTTCTTCATCGTCTTACCCTTCCTATATCTGAAGTCATGTATTAAAAATCTTACTAACAAATCATATCATGAAATAGCCGAGTCATAAGGCTTTACCCTCTGAAATTTTTGTGAACATCTCCACATAAATGGATTGAAATCACATTCTAGTTTACTCTTCTTTCGATTCTTTGTCATTTATAAACAGTTTATTGAAGTGATTTCAGAGGAAAAGAATTCATAGAAGGAGGAGGTCACAATGAGTTATAAAGCGTTCGTATTTGATGCTTACGGCACATTATTTGATGTACACTCCGTTGCTGAAGGCCTTCATAACCAGTTTCCGGAGAAAGGTGATCATATCAGCCAGGCGTGGAGAAGCAATCAAGTCCACTACTTTATGGTGCGTCAATTAATAGGAGGCTATGTCCCGTTTAATAAAGTGACAAGCTGGGCCCTACATGATGCATTAATAAAAAATGGCATTAGTCCAGACCAAGGTACAATTGCTTCGTTAATGGAAGAATATGAAAAATTATCACCATATGAAGAGGTCCACTCTTTAAAGGAGAACTATCCTCATCTTGAATTAACTATTTTTTCAAACGGGACTCGTTCTATGCTGAAGCCTTTGCTTATCAATAATAATCTCAGCCGTTCTTTCACCTTGCTTAGTGCTGATGACGTACGGGTTTACAAACCTCAACCTGCTGCTTATGAATATGCTGCCAGCCAGCTCAACGTAAATAAAGATGAAGTCCTGTTCTTCTCGAGTAATCCCTGGGATATTGCAGGCGCAGGCCAGTATGGGTTTCACACGGCCTGGGTAAACAGGGAAAAACAAGCCTGGCCCAGTATAGGACTGGAACCGGATTATATCCTGCAAAATTTAAAAGAAATTCCTGGACAGCATTAAAAAAAGCCCTTCACGGTTAAGTCCGTGAGGGGCTTTAATAGTTAAATGACTGTTTTCTCTTGTTGTTGGGCTTGGGCTTGAGCTTCCGCTTGTGCTTGTTTAATGAGGCACCGACCTTTCCCATGTGGAATACACATCGGTGTTCCAAACAAAGGATCCTGACGAACGTCACAATTCATTTCAAACACATGCTGCATAAGCTCACAAGTTATTACATCTTCCGGCTTACCTTGCGCATACACTTCTTTATCTTTCACAGCAACAATGTGGTCAGCATAACGACAGGCAAGATTAATGTCATGAAGCACCATTACAACTGTACGTCCATTGTCCTGATTTAAATCAAACAGCAAGTCTAGTATATCAATTTGATGAGTCATATCTAAGTAGGTCGTTGGTTCATCTAGTAGCAGCAGGTCCGTGTTCTGTGCAAGTGTCATTGCAATCCAGGCCCTCTGGCGCTGACCGCCTGATAAGGAATCAACTGAGCGGTCTTTTAATTCTGTTAAGTTCGTATCATCTAAGGCTTTTGTAACAGCTTCTTCATCCTCGGAAGACCAACGTTTCGCCCAGCTCTGGTAAGGGTAACGTCCTTGTTTAACAAGCTGATATACTGTAAGCCCTTCTGGTGTAGTCGGACTTTGAGGGAGAATCGCCATTTTCTTAGCTACATCTTTAGTTCTCATTTTTGAGATGTCTGAACTGTCCAGAATAACTTCGCCTGATTTCGGCTTCAGTAAGCGTGCCAGTGATCGAAGCAGTGTAGACTTTCCGCATCCATTACCTCCGATTAATACGGTCACTTTCCCTTTAGGAATTTTAATATCTAATGAATCAATAATTACCTGGTCTCCGTAACCTAACGTCAGATTGTTTGCCAAAAGTGACTCCATCTGCTCTCTCTCCTTTACAAATGCCCAGTTTGCCTTATGGTGTAAGTACAATTCCATGTATATTCGAAAAAATTATGTGCAAGAATGTGTGTTTCAACTCTCTTTAGTTTAGAATCTAAATTGCTTAATGTCAATGAATTTGAGAATCATTTTCATTAAAATTACTGACATTTCATTAAATTTTCAAAAAATAAGAGACAGCCCACGGGCCGCCCTCCCTTATTGTGCCATAGATTCATAGGAATTTTCCTGTACAAATAAAAGCCCCAGTTGATGATGGTCTCCTTCGTACAGTGCTCTTTGTTCAAATCTATTTTCTCCTCTGAAATCTCTTATTTCTATTTTTGTAAGAGCCCGATTCGACTGTAACGCTTCATAGAATTCATGTACAGATTTCACAGGAATACCATTCACCTTAATGATCAACTCACCCGGAAGCAGGTCCATTTGATCAGCAGGACTCCCAGGGATCGTGCCAAGTATCCTTACGCCATGGTGATCCTCCGTAAAATACGGTTTATTCTTTTCTCTGCTGTTATGAAAGGAATAAATAAGAATCCTGCCTAAAAGCGCTATAACTACCGCGGCAAGGGCGAGTAAAGGCACAAATATACTTCCGACAGCTGTAAAAAAGACCAGTACAGACAATCCTATAGTCTGTCTGCCTAAATTAATTGAGGCTAGTTTCGGAGACTGTGCACGCGCAATCCATTCATATCCAAGTAAAATCGGAAAGACGACTACACCATATGTATGCTCACCAATGTCGAACAGCGGCCACCAAGGAGCCAGGGGTTCAATCAGGCCTGCAGGGAATAGGGAAGCCATCGGGATGACAGCCAGTTTTTTCACACGGTGCTGCCCAATCTTTTTACCTCGAGGGCTTGTTATTCGTTCAGGGAACGTCCTCCGGGAAGAAGTTTTCGTCAGGAAAAGGCCTTCCACCATTAGAAGCAAACTCAGCAATACAACTACTGCAGGTAGTGAAACTGAAGATAACGGTTGAACGAGGTCATCAGATATGTTCCCCATAGGATATAAAGGGAGAAAGTAAAGCAGTATAACAGTCAGACCAACAGTAAACACAGGGGAGAGCAGCTTTAACTTAAGCGGCAGACTAAAAAGTATCGTTACTGCTGCCAGCAGCAAAAGAAATTCATAAGTCAATACGACTCCCGCTCCGACGGCAAATATAGACAATCCTACTCCTGAAAGTAAAGCAATCTTCCATGTGCTCCGCCCTTCTGTGAATACATCGTACACTCGTGTGCCAAAACATCTTCTTTCTTCTTTCATCCTGCGAACTGAAATGATAAACAATAACAAAACGGACCAGTAAATCAGCGGCTGCATTCCCAGCCTTAACAGTCCCCGGCTTATTTCTTCCAGCCAAATTTCCACAAGCGATCTCCCCTTCTCCATTCTCTCGAAAAAATCCGCAGTCCTTCGACTACGGATTATATTCGAGATAAAACCATCAATTCCTGCTTAATTGAACAAGACCTCGAATGCTTTCTCCATCTGACGGTCATTTTCTTCGCTGCGAACTTCTTCAACAATTAACTCTTGAATTTTTCCACCTGTTTCTTCATTTACTTCTCCTGTCTCCTTCATTCCTTCAGAAGCTTGAAACTCAGAAACAGCGTTTTGTGTTTCTTTACTGAAATAACCATCAGTTCGACCTGGATCGTATCCTAATCCTTTAAGCATAATCTGTACGTTTTCAATCTGCTCATTATTTTCATCATAAGATAATGTTTCTTCGATCTCAACAGGGTTGGTATAAAAGTATTCCGGCTGCTCTACTTCAACAGTAGGTTCAATACCTTCCTCGTGTATCCAGTTCCCTTCAGGTGTTAACCATTTATAAAGAGTGAGCTTAATCGTACTGCCATCTCCCATTGGAATCGTCTGTTGAACGGTACCTTTTCCAAAGCTTTTCGTACCAACTATATCATATCCCCCTGCCTCATTCATCGCTGCTGATAAAATCTCAGAAGCAGAAGCACTTCCTTCATCCTGCAGAATAGTTATTGGGTAATCCTTCTTTTCTTTTAACTCAGAAGCATATTCCGTAACTTCCCCTTCACTATCTTCAATTTGGACATATGGCTGGTCATCTGTAATAAACTCTTCAAGAATGTCTTGAACGTCAGTAAAAAGCCCTCCAGGGTTTCCACGCACGTCAATTACGAGTCCATCAATATCTTCACCTTCAAGCTCAGTTAACGCCTCCTCAAACTCCTTAGACGTTTCTTTTGAGAATGAAGTAATTTCAATCACGCCAGCTTTATTCCCATCTATCGTTTTTGTATCGGTATATACTGTTTCAAGAGGTATGTCATCTCTTACTAAATCAACTGTTAATGGTTCGCTGGAACCTGGACGTTCTACAGTTAATGTAACCTCAGTTCCTTTTTCCCCGCGGATTTTCGATACCGCATCATATAAGTCTAAACCTTCTACACTTTCTCCATCTACTTCCAGAATTTGATCATTCGGCTTTAATCCAGCTTCTTCGGCAGGAGAGCCTTTAATAGGTGCGACTACAGTAACTTTCTCATTGACCATGCTGACCTCGGCACCAATTCCTTGAAAGGACGATTCTATCGACTGATCAAACTCTTCCATTGTTTCTTTATCCATATAAGTACTATAAGGATCGTCCAAAGTTTCAAGCATACCTTCAATAGCTCCTTCAACCAACTGACTTTTATCAGCTTCGATTAAGGAGTTTTCCTGAATAACGTTATAGGCCTGTTCAACTTTTTCTATGTCTGCGCCATTCGACAATCCTTCAATGAATTCTTTTTGCTCATCCTCGGATAAACTTGCAAAATTCTCTGCTTCCTGATCAGCATTGGCAGTTTGATCGGAATTATCATCTGATGTCGTCCCGAAGTATTGCATTCCGACATACGACCCGGCGGCCCCTATGAGAACAGCAAGCACCACTATGATCGCGACGAAACGTGTCCTTACATTCATCGCATTCACCCTTCTGTGTAAAAAATTTCTACTAGATGATTCTATACTAGCAAAAAAAACACCGCCACGTAAATGTGCGATACTCTTTTTATAAACTTATGCCACAATTTATTATAGCATGTCCGAAGACGAGAAATGCTGGTGTTATTGCAGCCTCCTGCATACTTTCCAAACTGTTCATAAGCCCCATATATAAACTGACAATAGTGATTCCACTCATGAACAGGACTCCCCCGACGGTTTCTTGCTTTACAAATAGAAAAAGCGTTAAAAGTAAAAATAACATGGATAACCCAATAAAAAACAAACCAATCAGGTTAGGACGTAACAACAAATCCTGATTAACGCCAACTGAACTAAATGTCCGGAAGAGGACCGAAGCCCCCTCCCTATTTTATGTCGGCTCCAAGTTATGAGGAGGCTCCTGCTCAGTCATAAAACCAGTTATACTGAAGATTGCCAGGACAATTGCACTCTCAGCTTTCCACCAGGGACGTGGAGAAAAGTGAGGGTTGTTTTTTACTTTTTGTCTGATTAAAAATCCATTAATAAAAGCAAAAACAAGCAGAATCAAAAAAAGCAGGTACTTGATTAACAAAGCCTGTCCATACGGTAAGGTCCACGATGAAACCACACTTTCAGTTAGTGAAAAGCTCATAAACATACCTGTAAATGAAAGCAGGACAATACAGCCTATAGCAAAGAAAGTAAACCATTCAATAAAAGCATACCAAGTCAACGTAATTTGAGGATTTTCCTCGGTCACGGTGTCCCCGGCTTCAGGTGAGGAGCTTTCTAAATGAGTATGAGCTCCCGCTGTTATAGGGAACTTAACCCTGTGCCAATGTCTCTCTTGGGTAAAGAATCTACTTTATTTATACCAAATAAAAAAGCAAGTGGCTACTAAGAAAAAGAACAATTCAGTGAAGATATAAACGCTGACTTTAAACGCCCAGCCTACAAAGCCAGTCAACGAGTTTTAAATACACCATAATAACTAGAGGCTCACCGGCCTTGTCGAAAACAAATAAAGCCGTCGAGACTTTCTCGACGGCCTGGCATACTATTAAATTATTCGGTTAAAAGTTTACATGGTTTCTAGGATTAACAGCATTACTCTTATCCGCATTCCAGGCTCCTTCGTGAACCTCAAAGTGAAGATGAGGACCAGTTGATTGGCCTGTGTTCCCCATACGGCCCAGCTGCTGTCCTTTGGTCACAGAATCTCCTGAACTTACTTCACGGTTCTGCATATGAGCGTATACGGTAGTAAAGACTTGTCCATCAATGTAGTGAGTAATGTATACTACATTACCATAAGAACTAGAATAATAGGATCTTAACACTTCTCCTGAAGCGGCAGCAACAATCGGAGTACCATTACCACCAATGTCAATTCCAGCATGAGTAGTTCCCCAGCGGGCTCCCATCTCTGAAGTTACCGGACCACTTGCAGGACGCATGAACTTACCGCTTGATGTCGGTTTTGGAACAGAAGCTGCAGAACTGCTCGTTGACGCGCTTTCTGAGCTGCTAGAAGCACTTGCACTGCTGCCGGAAGTCTGTTCTTCCTGTTTTGCTTCTTCTTCCTTTTGTTTCTGTAGTTCTTCTTCACGCTGCTTTTCTAATTCTTTTTGACGTTCAATTTCCGCTTGAATATTAGCTTCTTCATTTTCCGCATTTTTCATTGCTTCTTGAATCGATGCTTCCTGGCTCTGAAGAAGTTCTTCTTCCTCTTCCAGCGCCATCTTATGATCATGTAGTTCTTCTTCGTGTGTTTCTAATTCTTCCATTAGTTCTTCTTTTTCCGCCATTTGCTGATCAAGGTCTGCCTTAATTCCCTCTAAGTCAGCTTTCTGCTTCTCTAATTCTTCCATCTTCTGCTCAACTTCTACTTGTTTTTCCTCAAGAAGCTGTTTCTCTTCCATGTGGGTATCCATAATGTCTTTATCCTGATCCATGATGGTCGTAACAGCAGAAGCTCGATCTAAGAAATCACCAAAGCTTTGTGAACCCATTAGTACTTCTAAGTATTGAACATCTCCGCCACTTTTTTGAAGGGCACGGAGACGTTCAGTCAAAAGCTCTTCACGTTCTTCAATTCTTTGCTTTAAATCAGCAATATCTGCTTTAAGCTGTTCAATCTCATCTTCTGTTTCAGCAATTTCTTCCTCTTTTACACGCAGCTTCTCCTGCGTTTCACTTAACTGGTTGTCTATCTCTTCCATCTGCTGTTCAGTTTCATCTTGTTCCTTCTCATTTTCAGCAATTTCTTTTTCTGTACTGCTTTTATCGTCGGAAACTTCATTTTTCTTTTCGTCTACACTGCCTTGTTCTTCCTGCAATTCATCGAGTTCTTCACGTACTTCGTCTAATTCTGAATTGGCATCTGCTTTTAATGGCGAAAGCAGAGTGCCAGCTACGAGTAGAGTTGTAAATGCTGCTGTGTAAAACTTTCTCATCTGGTAAAGATCCTCCCCTGTATTCTGTTATACTTTTAAGAATTTGCGTACACTCATCACGCTTCCCCAAACGCCGATGAACGCCCCGATGGCTAAAATTAGTCCAGCCAGCTGAAAGGCAAACGGATTATATGGAAGCAATTGAATAAAATCAAATTGAATCCTGTCCTGAAGGTTATAGTACAAGTAGTAATAACCGCTTAATACAGCTGCGATTGGAATGATTGACCCAAGCACTCCAAGAAGCAGTCCTTCAATAAAAAACGGCCAGCGGATAAAGGAATTGGTTGCACCTACCAGCTTCATAATCCCAATCTCTTTCTTACGTGCTATAATCGTGATCTTTATAGTGTTGGAGATTAAGAAAATAGCCGTAAAGACTAAGCCGACAATCAGCCCTAATCCTATATACCTCGCATATTCGTTAAATTGGAACAAACGTTGAACAATTTCCTCACCAAAATCTACTTCCTCCACTTGATCCATAGATTCAGCCTGATCAGCAATCGCTAAAGCTTCTACAGGATCATCCGGCTCAATAACAAATGCATCATTTAGCGGGTTGCTCTGTTCAAACAATTCAAAAGCTTTCCCTTGATCACCTAAACTGTCAATCAGTTCATCCAATTCTTCTTCCTTAGATGAATAGTTAATTTCATCGACTTCAGGTATAGATTCCAGCTCATTTTCTAAAGTTGACACTTCTTCTTCACTGGCTGTTAATTCGACTAAAACCTTCACTTCAACATCGTCTTCAATATTTCCGGCAATTTCGTTTAAATTCAGCATAAGAGCGAGGAAAACACCTACAAGTAATAATGTTGTAGTTACTGCTCCTACAGCTGAAACAGTCATCCAGCCGTTACGCCAAACGCTTTTTCCACCTTCACGCGTATGCCGCCCAAGGGTCCTAAATTTCATAACCATATTCCCCCCGAGCTTCATCACGTACAATTTGGCCATCCTCAATTGCAATCACTCGTTTACGAATCGTGTTTACAATCTCCTGACTGTGGGTAGCCATTAATACTGTAGTACCTTTTTCATTAATCTCTTCAAGAATGTGCATAATTTCCCACGAGGTATCCGGATCGAGGTTTCCTGTAGGTTCATCTGCGATTAACAACTGCGGGTGGTTAACAATTGCACGGGCAATTGAAACTCTTTGCTGCTCCCCACCGGAAAGTTCATCAGGTATAAACCGGGCTTTATTCTTTAAACGCACCTGATCGAGAACATCCATTACACGCCGCCGTATTTGGTTAGGAGCCTCCTCAATAACCTCTAAAGCAAACGCTACATTTTCATAAACGGTCAGTCTTGGAAGTAAACGAAAATCCTGATAAACGACACCGACATTACGACGCAGATAAGGCACCTGCCGTTCTTTAATAGTCGTCAAATTAAAATCGTTTACACTAACTGAGCCTTTAGTTGCTTTCTCTTCCCTGAACATAAGTCTTGTGAACGTTGATTTACCTGCGCCACTTGGACCTACTACATACACAAATTCGCCTTGATCAATATGTACATCAATTCCATTTAACGCAGTTACACCGTTCGGGTAAGTCTTATAGACACCCTTCATTTCTATCATAAAGTGATCACCTTAACTCCTTTGTTGTCGTTGTTCTATGTTGCTATAAATAAGCATTCTATTAATCTTTCGTCTCAAGTCCTCGTACATTATAACATTTAGATTCGAGTTTTTAAGACAAAAAATTATTACATTTTTGTTTCAAACTTTTCGACTTATAGATAATATTCGACAAAAAATTCATTTATCCTGCTTGATATGTAAGGGTTCTAAAAGTTAATAAACATGATAGCATCAACTGTTGATTATTCTATTTTAAAATTTAATTACGTGCGTTTTAGTATAAGAAATACTATAAAAAAACAACATTTTATTAAAATACCTTTCAAAAAAATAGATAAAAAGGCTTATAACTTTTAATTAATTTTGAAGGAGATCTCAACCTAATTACTTCAATTAACCTCCCCTTCCTAAATTACCCCAACAAAAAAACCTGACAGTCATTGTCAGGTTTCCATATGTTTATTTACTTTTATTCCATTGATGCAAGCCAGTTTGCTACGAGTTCAGCGTCCTGGTCTTCTACATTCTGTGCTTGCATGGATCCTTTTCCATTATGGATGATTTCCTGAATCTCTTCTGAGGAATATTTTGATCCGATTTCATTTAAAGCAGGTCCTACATTTCCTTCCATGTCCCCACCATGGCAGCTTGCACAGCTTTGTTCGTAAACTTGTTCGGCCGCTTCTACATCCACGTCACCATCTGTCTGCTCTTCTGAAGATTCCTCTGTATCTCCGCCGTTCCCGCCTTCTTCATCTCCACCGCCACCGCAGGCGCCTAAGATAAACAAGAAGCTTATCAGCATGGCCCATAAAAATTTTTTCATACCGATCCCCCAATTTCAATTTTATAGTAAATGATATAAAATAGTATAACCCAGCTACGTTGTTTTAAAACCCTCGCCTAAGACCTCTGTAGCGTTCATAGCTACCACAAACGCCCCCGGGTCAATTGTTTTAACTGTTTGTGTCAATTTGATGAATTCGTTCTGCTGAACCACGCACATGATGACCTGTCGTTCCCGCTCTGTGTAGCCTCCAGATCCTTGCAGAACCGTAACTCCCCGATCAATCTCATTTAAAATAGCAGCTCGTACTTCTTCCACATGTTCTGTGATAATCATGACATTTTTAGAAGTATTCAGCCCTACTTGGACAAAGTCAATCGTTCGGCTTGTTGCAAACAGCCCGATTAACGCATACAGGCCTTCTTCTACGGAAAATACAAAAGCTGAAGTTAAGACGATCATTCCATCAAGCAAAGCCACACTTATTCCAAGCGGGAGGTGTGTGAATTTATGAAGAACCTGGGCAGCCAGATCAATACCGCCAGTTGAAGCTCGTCCCCGGAAAACAATCCCAAGCCCAAGTCCAACGCCCATGCCGCCAAAAATTGCTCCAAGCAGCGGATTCGGTGTAGCCGGCTCTAAATTATTGGTCAGCAGTACAAAAAGAGGAAGAACCATAGTACCTACAAAAGACTTTATCCCGAAGTTTTTACCTAACAGGACGATCCCTGTAATAAATAAGGGAACATTAAGTACAGCTTGAACAATTCCCGGTTCCCAGCCAAAAACTCCTTTTGTAATGGTACTAATGCCAGCAACTCCGCCAGAAGCAATATTGTTAGGAAGTAAAAAGATATTAAATGCTAAAGCTACAAAAAAAGACCCCAGTACCACGAGACTATATTCAATCACATGTTTTACTAATGGGGGCATAGGTTCTCTTCTATATTTTTTTGCCATCATCATAAGCTGAATTCCTCCCGAATCGGTAACTACCGATAGGAGTATAACACTGAGCAGCGAACGTGTAAACGCAACTCAGATAACGCATTAACATGCTAAAGAACTACTCATTCTTCTTCGTAGTTTCTTCCTTAACAATAGAACGAATAAGCCGTAAAACATCTTCCCGCACATCCTCTCTTTTTAAAGCCATAGAAATCGTAGTCTCGATAAAACCCAGCTGATCTCCTACATCGTACCGTTCACCTTCAAACTCGTATCCATATACTGTTTGTGATTGATTAAGCCGTTCAATGGCATCGGTAAGCTGGATTTCCCCTCCGGCGCCCTCGGATTGATTAGTTAACAACTCCATGATTTCAGGAGTTAATATATACCTCCCCATAATCGCCAGATTGGAAGGTGCTTCTCCCTGTTTCGGCTTCTCTACGAAATGATCAACTTGATACCGTCTGCCTGTTTGTTCAATAGGAGAAATAATCCCGTAGCGCGAGGTTTCATTTTCAGGCACTTGTTTTACACCAATGACTGAGGCATGGGTTGCTTCATACTGTTGAATAAGCTGTTTAAGACATGGTGTATCTGACTCTACAATATCATCGCCCAGAAGGACGGCAAACGGTTCCTCTCCAATAAATTTACGCGCGCACCAAATAGCGTGCCCTAACCCCTTAGGTTCTTTTTGTCGAATGTAATGAATATCAACTGACCCCGGCTGTTTCACTTTCTCTAACAGCTCAAACTTCTCTTTCTTATAAAGATTGTCTTCCAGTTCAAAGGAATGATCAAAATGATCCTCAATCGCTCGCTTCCCTTTGCCTGTTACAATAATAATGTCCTCAATACCAGAAGCAATCGCTTCCTCTACTATGTATTGAATCGTAGGCTTGTCCACAATAGGGAGCATTTCTTTAGGCATAGCTTTTGTAGCCGGGAGAAAACGAGTACCTAATCCAGCTGCAGGAATAATTGCTTTTTTTACGGTCATATTGATCGCCTCACTTCTTAGACTTTAATTTCAGCATAGCAGAACAATGTCTTTATTTACAGGTTACCCAATTAAAATAAGAAAAGCAGCACCCTACATTAAGAGCGCTGCTTTCTCTCTGTTATTTCATAATGGTAGACCCTTGAAGCAGCTCAGGCTTAGCTCCAAGTATTAAGAGAAACAATTTGGGATCGCCAACTTTGGCGTGATCCTTTATTAGTTCTTTAACTTTCCCAAAGTCGGGGTTCTGTTTCAGTTTTTCGACTTCGTTCTGATACAGGGAAAGGATCGAATCCCGAACAAATTGCGGCCGATACTTAGGAAGGTCTTCATCTCTCAATAAAGAACCCATGTAACCATATTTGATCTGAAGCTGTCGTGTTAAACTGACGACGTGATGCAGCTGTTCATAAAGATCCGGATAATTCAGCTTGAGGTTCTCCAAGTCTTCCTGTGCTTTATAAATATCATTTAATCCCGCTAACATTGTACTCACCTTTCATCTCTCCTTCTTCCCAAGGTTTGTCTAATCCGACCTTCTCCGTTAATTCTTTACTGTGTTTTCTTCGAATTCGTCGTGTCTCTGCACGTGCCTTACCAGATTCATAAAGGAATATCTCTTCCTCCGTTTCTGGCCGCAGTTCCGGAACAGTCATCGGTTTTTTATTTTCATCTAAAGCAACAAAAGTAAGAAATGCAGTGGCTGCCATTCGGCGTTCTCCCGTCATCATATCTTCAGCAATTACCTTACAAAAGACTTCCATGGATTTCTCCCCTGTATAGGAAACAAAAGACTCAACACACACTGAATCGGATTGCGTGATCGGGTATAAGAAATCAATTGAATCCGTTGAGGCAGTTACACACTCTTTCACTCTTGCATGACGACGGGCAGACAGTGTAGCGTTGTTATCAAGTTTTTTCATCAAAACCCCGCCAAACAATGTGTTGTAATTATTTAAATCATTAATCATTACTTGATCTGTATTTACAATTAAACTTTCTTTCGGACTTTTGATTTCAGTCATATCAAGTTCCCTTCCCTTATTTAAATTCTAGTACAAGTGTAAAACTCCCTTACACATAAGTGAAATGGTTATTAATCATGATTAAGATAGACAACATCTATGCAACTGCTTTCAATTATGCCGTATAAGCATATAATTAGCGAAATCGATAACAAAAAAAGCACCTCCTACTTGGAGATGCTCCCTACAGACAAAAAGTCTTGCGTAAAAGTAAGCCATTCTTTTGTAGCATAAGACAAATAGTGGTCTTTACGCCAAATAATAGCAAGGTCCCATTCAATCATCGGTTTAACCACTTTAATCGTACGGATTTCTTCTTTTAAAAGCTGTGCCACACTGTAAGGTAATATCGAAATTCCGAGCTTTGAGGCAATCATTTTACCAATAAAATCCCATTGCGAACTTTCGGATACGACTTTCGGCTGGAATCCCGCTTCCTTACAGGCTCCTGTAATCCGGTCATTTAATGCAAAATCCTTGTTAAACAGAATCAGCTGTTCTTCCTCGAGCTCTTCAAGCCTAACCTGCTTTCGACCCGCTAAAGGATGAGAGGGAGGCACGACCACTCGCAGTTCTTCCTTCATAAAGGAAAAGTAATGGAACTCCTCTTCTTCTGTTGGCAGCACAGTAATTCCAACATCCAGATTCTCCTGTAGGATATCTTCCTCGATTTTTTTCGCCCCATTCTCGAGCAGCTGAAAAGTAATATTAGGATAATGCTGATGAAATTCGCCAAGTATCTTTATAAAATGATCAGCATCCATAATGGGAGGAAGTCCGATTCGTATGTGCCCTTTCTGTAAACCAAGTAAATCATCGAGTTCAGTTTGAAGATTGTTAAAAGCTTTATCAATGGTTTGAGCTTGATCCAAAATTACACGCCCGGCATCGGTTAGTACCAGCTGTTTCCTGGAACGTTCAAAAAGTTCGACTCCAAGTTCTGCTTCTAAATTTTTGATCATTTTACTAATCGTCGGCTGGGTTACAAATAAATGGTCGGCTGCCCTGGTAAAGCTTTTAAACTTTGATACTTCTATAAAATATTTGAGGTGTCTAATATCCATTTGTTCACCTTCTTCGAATGTATGAGAAAAACTTGGCTTACGTTCCAGCTTTTCTTATAGTTTAGTTCTTTAACAAAATTAAACATTCTTCAAGTATAAAAAATACTCCTCTCTACCTAAAGAAAGGAGCTTTTTATTATTAATCCATCCGGGAGCGTAAATAAGCATTGATAAATTTATCAAGCTCCCCGTCCATGACTGCCTGAGTATTACCATTCTCTAGATTAGTACGGTGATCCTTCACCATGGAGTAGGGGTGGAAAACGTAAGAGCGTATTTGGCTTCCCCATCCAATCTCTTTTTGTTCCCCACGAATTTCGTCCATTTCAGCCTGCTGACGTTCGATCTCAAGCTGATACAGTTTAGACTTCAACATTTTCATCGCTTGCTCACGGTTCTTCAGCTGAGAACGCTCCGACTGACATGTAACGATGGTTTTGGTCGGCAAGTGAGTGATCCGTACGGCTGAGTCAGTAGTGTTTACGTGCTGACCGCCGGCTCCGCTTGAACGGTACGTATCAATCTTTAAATCTTCTGTTTTTACGTCGATCTCGACTTCATCATTAAATTCAGGCATCGTTTCACAGGATACAAAAGAAGTGTGACGGCGGCCGGATGAATCAAATGGTGAGATCCGCACAAGACGGTGAACCCCTTTTTCTGCCTTTAAATAACCATAAGCGTTATGCCCCTTAATAAGAAGGGTGACGCTTTTTACACCAGCTTCTTCACCAGGCAGATAATCCAGCGTTTCTACGGAAAATCCTTTCTTTTCAGCCCATCGGGTATACATGCGAAGCAGCATGCTGGCCCAGTCCTGTGACTCTGTGCCTCCTGCCCCTGGGTGCAGTTCCAGGATGGCATTGTTCTTATCATAAGGCTCGCTTAAGAGCATATTCAGTTCAAATTCATTTAAGTTATTCAACAGCTGAGTTACTTCTTCCTCAAGCTCAACACGTAAGTCTTCATCGTCTTCTTCCTTCACAAGCTCATACGATACTTCTAAATTTTCATGTGTTTCCTCATGCTCTTCGAGAGTATGAACGAGACCTTTAAGCCCGTTCACTTCATTAATGACTTTTTGGGCTTTATCCTGATCATCCCAAAAGCCAGGCTCAGTCATCTCTTCTTCAAGCTCTGCAATACGGGTCTTCTTTTGATCGACGTCAAAGAGACCCCCTGAAGTCCGCTAAACGTTTAGCTGTATTGTCTAATTGGTGGCGAATATCGGCCATATCCATGATTCCATCACTCCTATTAAAATGGTACTGAACACAAGGTAAGACACTTCCAGCCAGGAAGTGTCTCGTTTGTTATGCGCCGTGACAGTTTTTATATTTCTTTCCGCTGCCACAAGGACAAGGGTCGTTACGACCTACCGTATCTTTTTTGACAAAAGGTGTCTTTTTCTTGCTCTCTTTACTTTGCTCGCTGTCTCCAGACACAGCCTTTGCTCCTTGAGCAACTTCCTGCCGCTGAAGATTATTTCGGATCTGGGCTTTCATAACGTACTTGGCCACTTCTTCATCTATGGTTTGCACCATGGTTTCAAACATACTGAAGCCTTCGAATTGATACTCGCGAAGAGGATCATTCTGACCATAGGCACGAAGGTGGATACCCTGACGTAATTGATCCATTTGGTCAATATGGTCCATCCATTTCTGATCCACTGTACGCAGAAGAATTACTTTTTCAAACTCGCGCATTTGTTCTTCAGACAGCTCGGCTTCTTTTTCATCGTAACGTTCTTTAACCTTCTTCAAGATCAACTCTTCCATTTCCTGAGGATCTTTACCTTTTAAGTCATCAACGGTTACATCGCCTTCCTGAAGCAGGTTCGCCCGGCAATATTCTACGATAGCCTCGAGCTCCCAGTCTTCGTCCAGCTCTTCACTTGTATGTGCCTGGACCGTCAGCTGTACGACTCGTTCGATCATCTGCTCAATGATTTCACGAAGATTGTCAGAAGTAAGCACGTCGTAGCGCTGCTTATAAATAACTTCACGCTGCTGTCGAAGTACGTCATCATAAGAAAGAATGGTCTTACGAGCATCGAAGTTGTTCCCTTCTACTCGTTTTTGTGCAGATTCGACCGCTCGAGAGATCATTTTACTCTCGATTGGCTGTGAATCGTCCATTCCCAGACGTTCCATCATATTACGCATATTGTCTGAAGCAAAACGACGCATTAATTCATCGTCCGTAGCCAGATAAAATTGAGACATTCCCGGGTCACCCTGACGCCCTGAACGCCCACGAAGCTGATTATCAATACGGCGGGACTCATGACGTTCTGTACCTAGTACAGCCAGTCCGCCAAGGTCGCGCACGCCATCACCTAGTTTAATATCAGTACCACGTCCGGCCATGTTTGTGGCAATCGTAACCGCACCGCGCTGCCCTGCATTTTCAATGATTTCAGCTTCCCGGAAGTGGTTTTTCGCGTTAAGCACATTGTGCGGGACCTTCGCTTTCGTTAAATAACGCGAAATGATTTCAGAAGTTTCAACTGCTACTGTACCCACAAGTACGGGCTGTCCTTTTTGATAGCGCTCTTTAATATCTTCCACGACCGCCTTAAATTTACCGTCCATAGTTTTATAGACGAGGTCGGGTTTATCTTCCCTTACGATCGGTTTATTGGTCGGTATAGAAATAACACGCATGTTGTAAATATTTAGAAATTCTTCCTCTTCTGTTTTCGCTGTCCCTGTCATGCCTGCCAACTTCTCATACATTCTAAATAAGTTCTGGAATGTAATCGAGGCTAACGTCATGCTCTCATTTTGAATACGTAAACCTTCTTTAGCTTCGATCGCCTGATGCAGCCCGTCACTGTAGCGGCGCCCTTTCATTAAACGACCGGTAAATTGGTCAACGATCACCACTTCATCTTCTTCAACGACATAGTCTGTATCACGCTGCATGGTAGTATGAGCCTTCAATGCCTGATTGATATGGTGGATCAGCGAGACGTTGGCAAGGTCGAATAAATTTTCCACTTTAAAATACTTCTCGGCTTTATTAATTCCTTCTTCAGTAAGCTGAACGTTTTTCGTCTTCTCATCGTACGTATATTCATCATCACGTTTAAGCAGACGCACAAAGGAATTGGCTCCTTGATACAAGTCCGCCGATTTGGAAGCCGTTCCTGAAATAATAAGCGGTGTACGCGCCTCATCGATTAAGATGGAGTCGACTTCGTCAATAATAGCGTAGTGGAGAGGACGCTGCACCATTTGTTCTTTATATAAAACCATGTTGTCACGCAGGTAATCAAACCCAAACTCGTTATTTGTACCATACGTTATATCAGCCAGATAAGCTTCACGTTTCTCATCCTTGGACATCCCATTAAGGTTCAGACCCACGGTTAGTCCAAGAAATTGAAAAAGCTCACCCATCTCTGTTGAGTCACGGCTTGCTAAGTAGTCGTTTACAGTAATAATATGAACGCCTTTGCCGGTGATCGCATTTAAATAGGCAGGCATGGTGGAGGCTAACGTTTTACCTTCCCCTGTTTTCATTTCTGCAATATTACCTTCATGGAGAGCAACAGCTCCCATAACCTGAACATCAAATGGACGCATGCCAAGTACACGTTTAGAAGCTTCACGCACGACTGCAAAAGCTTCCACCATCATGTCATCCAGCTTTTCACCTTGTTCATAGCGTTTTTTAAACTCTTCTGTCTTCTTACGTAGTCCATCATCAGAGAGTTTTGATATATCTGTCTCTAATTCATTCACTTTCTCAGTCGTTTTCTCTAAACCTTTTAATTGGCGTGAGTTTCCATCGCCAAAGATTTTCTTAAGCGTTCCAATCATTGCAACCGCTCCTCTTTAATTACCTATCCCCGGTTGAATTTTTTAGTTTAATCCACCCATTATCATAACACTAAAGGAAGCATAGTGACAACAAAACCTAATTTGAGGGGACTGGGTTAAAAAGGAGACGAATGAACAGAACGGGGGTGAACTGTTCATTCGCTGGAGGCGATTATGGGGTTAAGGGATGGGGCCAGGCGAGGCTGTGCTCACGAACAAGCTGATGCTCCAACTTCAATTGACGCTGATCTACGTCAAATATCCGACGGTTGGCCGCACCTATGATCTCGACAAGCTGAGCAATCGTTTCTTCCTGCTGCTTTATCTTTTCATATAGATAAAGACAATCAGAACAAGTATAAGTATCTGACATACTATCGCCTCCGAGGTAGGATTCTTACATAATCTTTATATCATGAGATACGGAGGGAATAAAAAGCGGGGTTTGGAGTTTTTTTCAAGCAGTTTAAGCGATAAAAATAACGTTTTTATACATTAAAAAGCATTTTTCATATGTAATAATATAATCGTAAAAGTACTTTCATAGTTATTCTCAAAAAAGAGCAGCCCTGCAAAAGGACTGCTCTTCCTAATAGTTATTACGTTTCAATTAATCCATAACGCCCATCACGTCGTTTGTACACAATGTTCGTTTCATCAGTCTCTGCGTTGGTAAATACATAAAAAGCATGGCCCAGTAAATCCATTTGCAATGCAGCTTCTTCACTATCCATCGGTTTTAAATCGAAACGCTTCGTTCTTACGATTTCAACATCTGAATCTTCATTATAATTCTCTTCGCGTTGCTCTTGAGCTTCTCTCTCCAATTCAGCAAACACATACTTCGGTGCGCCTTCCTGGCGTGATCTCCGATTTACTTTTGTTTTGTACTTACGAATTTGTCTTTCCAATTTATCTACCACAAGGTCGATGGCAGCGTATAAATCTGTATTGTGTTCCTCGGCACGAAGAAGCAAGTTCTTCATCGGGATTGTAACCTCGATAGTCTGCTCATCATTATAGACACTTAAATTAACGTGTACTTCAGAAGACGGGGGAGTTTCAAAGTAGCGTTCCAGCTTGCCCACCTTTTTCTCCACATAATCCTTAATAGGATCCGTCACCTCTAAGTTTTCACCACGAATGTTGTAAGTTAACATCTAGAAGTGTCCTCCTTTCATCCTTATGTAGTTTATATTCTACCATACCCTGGCCTATTCCTGCATAAACTTACGCAATCTTTTGACTATTTTATGTCGGTAAATGATGGAATATCAATTTTAAAGGCGTTATATCCGGAAATGACGTGCAGACTAAGCAAAGGGATTGGCTTCTTTTTTAAATACACGTTGAACACACATACTTTCCTTAAATAATTTAAATAGATCACCAACCCTTTTACATACGAATTTAATATTTTCTTAATATATTTTATTTCGATTTTTTAAAATACGGCCAAAAGATTTGCGAATTGTCTAATTCTATAAGGGGTACACCTAGAATCTGCATGAGGATGAATGTCATTGGAGAAAAAATACTTATACGAAATCAATTTCGTTCGGGCCATCGCCTGTTTACTGGTTGTAATGGTTCACGTAGGCGCACGTTTTTACGGAGCGTATGATGGAAGCCATACTACATTAACTAATTTTTTCAACCAAATATCACGAATTGGTACTCCTTTGTTTGCTGTAATGAGTGGTTTTCTGCTTTATAACCAGATGGCAAAAAAAGAGTTTAATGTGCATCGTTTTTTAAAAAGCCGGATGACTAAAATTATTTCCCCGTTTGTCGTATGGAGTCTATTTTATTTAATTTACTCCGCTTCTTATGGCACCGAGGTTTTCCCGGATTTTTCTAACTCAACCGAAGTTTTTGACTTCATTTATATGTTCGTGACCGGTGATTCTTACTTTCATTTATACTTTATTAGTTTAGTTATTCAATTTTACTTCCTGTTTCTGTTGATTAGAAAGTGGATGAATCTAAAGACCGTTACCTTACTAACGATCATTTCTTTTTACGTTAACTACCTCTTTATCACAAATGAGTTCGAATTCATGAACTCCTATGTGACATCATTTATTAACAGCCGCACCTTTTTGCTGCAATGGATTTATTATTTTATGCTTGGTGCTTTACTCGTGAAGCTATGGCCCTATATTCATCAAATTTTATTAAAAAGAATTAACCAAATATACGCTTTGGTAACAGGACTTTTCGTTCTTTTGTTTACCGTGCTTGATTATCACTCTCACCAGCAGATTATTAATTCAAATGAGAATATCCTTCATTTTATTACAATTCCAATTGCGTTTATTGTACTGATCAGTCTGTATTATCAACTGATTTTCTGGAAGAATTTTATTATGGAATCATTTATTAAGCTTGGGAACATGTCAATGGGGATCTACCTTATCCATCCTTTTATAATCGATATGTACCAGCGCTATGCTCCTTACGATGTATTTGCAGAACCTTTTTATATCATTCCGTTCCACATTATGGTCGTGCTGATTTGTGTCATCGTCCTAAAGGTGATTTCACTATTACCTTATAGTCAGTACATTGTGACCCTGGTCCCTTCCAATCGAAAAAATATAAAATACAATATGGATGAAACCCAAACGATGATTAAATCATACACTTTATAAACATCTTCTTTTCATGAAGGTGTTTATTTTTTTAAATAGTATAAAAATATTGCAACCGTCCTGAAACAACGGTATAATCATACATTATGACATAACCAACTAAATCAATAGGAATTATAGATAAAGGAGGGGTTAGGATGTTTCTTGAATTAAATCAAGTCGGTAAAACATTTAAAGATAAAGATCAAGGAAGTTTTCAAGTTTTTTCCGATATCGACTTAACGATTGAGAAACAAGAATTCGTTTCCTTATTAGGTCCCTCGGGCTGTGGAAAATCAACCCTTCTCTCCATGGTAGCCGGACTTGAGAATGCCTCAGCAGGATCCATAGTACTCGAAGGTCAAGAGATAAAAAAAGCAGGACCCGACCGCGGAATGGTCTTCCAGCAGGCCTCCTTGTTTCCATGGCTGAACGTTCGGGATAACGTAATGTTTCCACTCAAATCGACGATGAGTAAAAAGGAAGCAGGAGAGCGTGCGGATCACTTTTTAAAAATGGTGCACTTAAGCCGGTTTAAAAAGCATTACACCTACGAACTCTCAGGAGGGATGCAGCAGCGTGTCGCTATAGCGAGAGCACTTGCTATGGACCCGAAAATTCTCCTCATGGATGAACCGTTTGGTGCCCTGGATGAACAAACAAGGCATATTCTCCATGACGAATTAATCAAAGTATGGGAAGAAACACAGAAAACGATCCTCTTCGTCACCCACAGTATTCAGGAAGCCATCAAACTGAGTGACCGGGTTATTGTAATGGGAACACGGCCAGGACGTATTATCGCTGACTTTCAAGTTGACATCCCCCGGCCAAGAAGTCGTGCTGACGAGCGGGTGATTGAACTTGAGGATCAGGTCATGAACCTGCTCAAAGGGGAAATTAATAAAGTTTTAAAGGAAGAATTGACGGATGAAGTTGAATATTCTTATTAAACGTATTGTTTTTTTACTCGTTGTTATCGGATCATGGCAATTGGTTTTTACTTCTGGACTGCTTGAAGAAATCGTTTTTCCATCACCAGTCAGTGTAGGAGAAGCTTTGTACAACGGTTTTACACAGGGAGATTTTTTTAGTGCATTAGGAGCAAGCTTTAAACATTTATTAATCGGGCTTTCTATGGCGATTGCTTTTGGCACCGCATTAGGTGTGATCTTAGGAAAATCAAAACAGGCAGATGAAACAGCCGGTATGTACTTAATCGCGATGCAGAGTATTCCAAGTATTGTTTGGGTACCGTTAGCCATTATGCTGTTTGGTTTTTCCGAATTTGCCGTTATCTTTGTTGTTGTTCTCGGCGGGACGTTTGTTATGGCCCTGAATGTACGGACAGCGATCCAAAGCGTTCCCCCGCAATTCGTCAGAGCTGCAAAAACAATGGGAACAAGCGGTTTAAGTATGTTCTTTAGAGTAGAAGTACCATCGAGCGTACCTTACTTCATGAGCGGTCTGAGACTGGCCTGGGCTTTCAGCTGGAGAGCATTAATGGCAGGAGAGCTTCTAAGTAACGGTCCCGGCCTCGGCTACTCACTAGCCTATGCACAGGACTATGCTCGAATGGATCAGGTAGTTGGAATTATTATAATTATTGGTGTAATTGGGGCCATTGCGGATCAGTTCATTTTTTCTAAACTTGAGAAAAACGTAAGAAGCCGCTGGGGATTAGCGTAAATAAAGAAAGGAAGAGGATAGATGAAGAGAATTTTTACCATCATAAGTTTAATCGCACTAGCAGGCATTCTAGCAGCATGCGGAAGCGAAGAAGGCTCTACCAGCAGTTCTGGTTCAGGGGATGAAGTAACGATCGGATACTTCCCTAACATTGACCACGCTGCAGGAATGGTAGCTGAAGAGAAAGAATTTTATGAAGAAACACTGCCGGATGGCACAGAAGTAAATTATCAATACTTTCCAGATGGATCGGCGTTTATGACGGCAGTTGAAACGGGAGAAATCGAAGGTGGGATTGTCGGACCAGGCCCTGCCATGAACCACTTTACAAGCGGAGCAGAGATTAACGTCGTAGCTGCAGGAGCTACCGGCGGAACCGTGATTATGAAAAGAAATGGTGCAGATATCGAGTCCGCAGAAGATATTAAAGGCAAAACCTTTATTTCACCCCGCGTTGGATGTACACACGATGTCCAGTTTGAAACATTGATGATGAATGAATTCGATATTACATCGGACCGTCTTGATGGAGAAATGAAACACGTAACAGGCAAACCAGCAACTTACAGCAGCATGTTTGAAGCAGGCAAAGTAGACGTAGCGGCTGTTCCGGAACCATGGGCAGCTTACATTGAAGCGGAGGGTACAGGCGAAGTGATGTTCCAGAATGATGAAGTGGCTCACAATGCTGATATGCCGGCTTCTGTATTTGTTACTTCTGAAAGATTAAAAGAAAAAGATCCAGCCCTTATTCAAAACCTGGTGGATGCCCACAAAAAAGCAACAGACTTTGTAAACGAGAACCCTGAAGAATCCAAACAAATTGCGATTGATAAAATCAAAGAAATCACAGATCAGGAATTATCTCAGGAAGTAGTTGACAGCTCCTGGGAACGCATGAACTTCACCTACGAAGTGGATGAAAAAGAAATCCAAATGTTTGCCGACTCTTCCTATGAACTGCAGTTCCTTGAAGAGAAACCGAACTTAAATGGGTTAGTAGATACCACATTTATCAATAATTAATCGAAAAAAAAGAGCCTTTCCCTTAAGCGGAGAGGCTCTTTTTAATGAGTAAGATAAGGCAGTAAACCAGCCTGAATGTCAGTTTTCCATTGTTCAAAACGAGGCATAAGCTTTTCACTCAGCAGTTGATTTTTCTTATCTCCCATATGGGCTTCGACCCACTCCTCCAGTAATAAAACAATGTCACGGAACTCATTGAACCTTTCGTTTGAAGCTTTCTCACCAAGCACAGCAGCGACAGTAGAGTGATGATGATCAGCTTTCTCAAAATCAGCGATCATATGAGCAAGCTCCATATCGGAGTATCCCTTTTCCAGACCATAAAAGTGATGGCTAATATCAGATAATGTCCTCATATAGTCCTTCAGTTCATAAAACTGGGAAACTGTTAATCGATTCTGCCTCATTATTTCTTACGATCCATGAACATGCCGTCATAAGAAGCCACACTGTGGTAGGGGTTGGTATATTTCTGATTACTCGACTTCTGCTGTTTCATATGCCTCATCTCTACCTTTAAGTCCTTAAATAAAAACTCAAGCTTCTGATTAATATCCAGGCCTAAACGCATCACTTGTTTAACCATTTCTTTCTCCTCATTATCTGCTGGCTGCGGCAAATCCTTTAATAACTTAGCACGCTCCTCCAGCAGCCGCTGCACCTCTTGTATCACCTGGCTTCGGTTCTCGTCCTTCACCTTTTGATTTACCTGCTGTGATAACTCTTCCGTATACTGCAAAAAGACGGCCCAGCTGCTCATTAAGCCGTACCGCCTTTTCCATATTGAGCCTTGCGTGATTGAATGAGAACCTGCTTCCACGTATCACGAAATTCCGTAACGAGCTTCTCGACTTCATCAAGAATCTCCACGTCATTCTGCGTATTCGCTTCGATCAAGCGACGAAGCATGTAATCGTATAAAGGAAGTACCTCATCCGCTACCGCATAATCCTGATTCATCGTCACCATCAGCTCGCGGATAATCGCCTGCGCTTTCTGCAGCCCTTCATTTTTTTTAGCAAAATCTTTCTTTTCCATTGCTTTCTTCCCGGCACGGATAAACTTAATGCAGCCATTATAAAGCATTAACGTCAGCTCACCGGGAGAAGCCGTTTCTACTGAATTGTTTTGATAGGCTTGAATAGACATCTAAAAACCACTCCTTATAATCATTACATCATGCCTCCACCGAAGTTCTGCTGAATATAGGCAGACTGTGAGTTCATTTCCTGGATCGCTTCTTCCATTGCACCGAATTGATCCCAGTAGCGATTTTCTACAGTCGTTAACTTATCTTCAAAATTCAGCATACGTTCTTCAAGGTCAACGATATCCCTGCCTAAAGTAAACGATTGATTCAAGCTGGTCTCCTTACCTGCCTTACGTTCAATAGATTGACGCGTATTTGCAATCGTATCTTCAATCTGACGGACAATTCCTTTGGAGTTCCCTTCTCCATCATTAGCAAATAACTTCTTCACCGAATCGGCATCCTGCGATAACGCATCACGAAGCTTATTTTCGTCCACTTCAAGCTTTCCACGTTCACGATAATCAGAAGAAGTATCTATTCCAATTTCAGAAAGATGCTCGAAGTCCCCATTATTTTCGACATTACTATACCAACTGTTTCTCATTTGAGAGAGAGCACCTGAGATAACAGAATCATTCTGAAGAAGACCTTTCTTCGCCTGTTCTTCCCATTTTTCAATTTCATCGTCTTCCATTTCGTCCTTCTGCTCTTCGGTTAGGGGAGGATAATCTCGATTCTTCCGTTCATTTAATTTCTCGCCGAGTCCTTCTATGATGTCGTTGTATTTATCAACGAAATCAGTAATCTTTTCTACTGCACCATCCACATTATTCGTCACATTGACAGTAGAGGAGCCGACTTCATTAAACGTAAGGTCTAAACCGTTAATAGAGTAATTGTTGTCGTGAGAAGTTACTTTAAAATCCTCATCCCCATAATTAAATTCAGCGTCTTCTCCGCCTCTTTCATTGTTCAGGCCAAGAGTATCTTCTAGAAAACCGGCACCGTCACCCGAGAACTGTATTTCATTTCCTTCCATTCGATTTCCGGTTTCTGACCGCTCCATCATTACTTTATCTGCACTTTCATCATAGAATGCGCGCACCCCAATACCCGCATCACTTATATCTCTTAAAACATCATTTAAAGAATCAGCATCTTCGATTTCAAATGTTTCATCTCCTTCACTAGTCGTAATAGTAAAGGATCCATCATTCGTCCAGTCAGGAAACTGTTCGCTGACCGCTCCATCAGGATCAATCTTTTCCTCCTCAGAAGGAGATAATTTATTCTCACTGATGTTATAGGCAGCTGAAGCTAACTGCGTCACTTCTACATCATAACGGCCTTCTCCGGCTTCAGATCCAGCCTCGGCACTTACAGCAGCCCCTGAAGAAGAAGCCTCTTTCGATTGGAATGTACGATCCAGCTTCATATCAAGAGCGAGATTATCGAGTTCTAGAAAGTCTTTATTCACATCACGATAAGCATCGCGCTCCCATTCAATGCTCGTCTTATCCTGCTCCATTTTATTTAAAGGCTCGCGTTCCGCTGTCATTAAATCATCAACGATCTGATTGATATCCATACCTGTAGCGTTACCCGCTACTCTCATGCCACTCATATTTTCACCTCTTATCCTTTATCATCTACGAGTAAGCCGAGAAATTCAGCCATCGCAGCGTGGTAATCCAACATCTTCTTAGGAGGGATCTCCTTCACCACTTCCTCCGTGTCACTATCTATAATTGTTACATAGTATTCCTCAAGCTTGTCATGAAATTGAAAACGAAGAGACGTTTCCTTATTTTCCAATATTTCATTTAACCCATCTACCATCTCTTTACTCTCTTCCTTTGGAGAAGGGTAAAGATCATAGTTTGTATCTTCTTTTAAAGGCTTTTTCTTTAATTCTCTTAAATTCTCCTGAACCGTTGTAACGTCACCAAGCTGCTGTGCACTTCTCTGCAGGAGCTGTGATTGGGTCATGTTTTGTTTGACATCCACCTTCTACAACTCCTCATATTATGTAGTTTTTTTTTATATCGGACTTATTAGTCAAATGTTGAGGAAATTAAACTATTAAACTTCCTAGTAACGTTTTTATATAAATAATGAAGTCTCATAAAGTTAGTTAAAGAGTTAGTAGGTTACTCCCTAGTAATTCAGCGAATAAACACGAAAAAAGAAGACACCTCATTGGCGCCTCCTTTGACTCTTTCATTATTGAAGAAGTTGAAGAACTCCCTGCGGTAACTGATTTGCTTGAGCCATCATCGCTTGAGATGCCTGCCCAAGAATAGAATTCTTTGTTTGGTTCATCTGCTCTTCTGCCATATCAACGTCACGGATACGGGATTCCGCAGCTGTTAAGTTTTCAGAAGATGTACCAAGGTTATTGATTGTGTGGTCTAAACGGTTTTGTACAGCACCTAGTTTAGAACGTTCAGCTGATACTGATTCAATTGCACCGTCGATGGTGGTAATAGCTTTGTCAGCTGCTGTTTGAGACGAAATATCAATCCCTCCGTCACCTTCAACTGATATTTTTTGGTCTGATGTATCTAGAGTAGTGGTAGAGGTAAATAAATCTTCTCCACTTACAGTATCCCAATCTTCTCCATCCGAGCTCACTGCTACTAAGTTACCTTTATTATCCACAAGCCCATTTTCTCCAGAAGATATATCATTATGGCTATCGTCTACAACTGTATATTCACCAGATGTAAGACTCTCTCCCCCATCAAATTTTATAGTGGCAGTAGCACCAGTTAAACTGTCACCTGCGCCATTTGTAGTAACTGTTCCTGAAGTTACAGGGTCATCAAATTTTGCTCCATCGTTAGATGTAATATCAGATTCCGCCAAAGCGTCCTCACCTAGCTCAGATTCTTTTGTAGCATTTTTCAAAGCATGGTATTCACTTCCATCCTCACTAACAGCTACGACCTCTCCATTAGAATCTTCAAGGCCAAATTTAGCATCTATGCTACCATTATCTCCATCGTCCGCAATATTCACTTCTTCTCCAAGCTCTACTACTGAATAAGTTGTGTCATTCTCTAGAGCCCCTGTAGTATTAGCAGCTGTTGAGTCCCCAACTTCAAAATTAACACCTTCGTTACTAGCAACTCCTAATGCTTCTGCCCCCATCTCACCAATTTCTATGCCTAGATTTTGTCCCTCATTAGATCCAATTTGAAGCGTTCCTTCAAATGAGCCATCAAGAAGTTTTTGCGTGTTAAACTCTGTATCGTCAGAAATCCGAGTTAGTTCTTCTGACAACTGATCTACTTCTTTCTGAAGCTCCTCACGGTCTGTATCAGTGTTAGTATCGTTGGCAGATTGGACCGAAAGTTCACGCATACGCTGGAGGATATCATGACTTTCGTTCAACGCACCTTCAGCTGTCTGTACCATTGAAATCCCATCCTGAGAGTTACGGGAAGCCTGGTCAAGACCGCGAATCTGTCCCCGCATTTTTTCAGAGATGGCAAGACCCGCTGCGTCGTCTCCTGCTTTGTTAATACGAAGCCCGGAAGAGAGTTTCTCCATAGACGCCTGCTGTCCCTGGTTGGCTTGTCCCATTTGACGGTGTGTGTTTAAAGCTGCAATATTGTGATTAATTCTCATGTTAATAATTCCTCCTTGAATGTGTAAGTAATTCCACGTCCTTGTGAAATTCTTTTATACAAAACAAACAGCCGGCCGACTTTTGTAATGCGTTACATTACTTATATCGACCGGCTGTGCCAGGAGTTTAATTCTTTTTTGTACTTTTTAACATATTCAGCAGATTTTCTTTAAATACTGCTGCTTCGGCATTTTCTTCTTTAATTGCAGCGTATACTTCCTGACGGTGGATATCGACGTGTTTCGGTGCATCGATCCCAAGCTTGACCTGCCCGCCTTCTACAGAAACGACTTTAATCGAGATGTCTTCACCGATCTGAACGGACTCTCCTGCTTTGCGGTTAAGGACGAGCATGGGCTTCACCGCCTTGTTCCTGCAGTAGTGGATGTTTCGTTCGATAGCTTGTGTCGTGCAGAATGACTTGCTTTCCTAATTTCTTCTCTATATTCACAATAACGGGTGCCTGCAAATTTAAAGTTGATTGAGTAAAAGGCTCCTGGACAGTAATTACGCTGTACACGGCTATATCCTCAGCCCTTTCTAACTGAACATCTTCCAGTGATTTCTCATCTAAATCGAATTCGTAATCTTTGTAAAACAAGTAGGGGTTGGTCACAATTAATGCTATACCCGGTTCTTCTACAGACTGCAGTGCTGAATACACGCCGTCTTCATCAACAGGCAGCAATACAAAGTCTTGATAACTTTCAAATCCCGGCAGCCCTTGTTCAAAATGAATAATCCCATCTCTTTCCACATTTATTTGACCAAAATATTTTGTTTCTATTTTCATAGGCAGCTCCTTTCCTTACACTTTCCAATCAATCTTTAAGTCCGGATATTGTTCCATAAAACCGCTGACGCTACCTGGCTGCACCGAAGTTTGTGGATCCCGCTTCGTCGTGTGTATAATCGGTTTTTGCGGTTCGACAGAGATTTCTGCATCGCCGGGTTCGTAGCTGATATCTACTAGTTCATAGGCAGGACGGCCGCCCGGCTGAATCTCAAACTCAAACCCTGCATTTCTTTCGGCCTGGGCGGCAATCGGATTTCCTCCGTCTTCAATACGCATTAATTCATCGCCTTCTGACGCAACCCGTGCTAGACCTTCCATCCATTTCTGGTCACCGACCTGCGCTGTTTCTTTTGTACGCTCAGCTATGCTTTTTAAATCAATATTATGCCAGGCTTTCGTTTGATCAATCGTCAGATGCCCGGTCCGCTGTTTAATCGACATTTCCGCCTGCAGCTGCTCTATCGACTGCTCGGCTTTGGGCTGACGGATCGTCTGCTGTCCTTTATTAATAGTTAGTCCAAGCCTGGCCCGTGTTGATTGAATTTGTATTTGAGGTACATTCATAAGCAAAACCTCCTCAAAGGAAAAAATCCAGCTTTCACTGGATTTTCCTGTTCTCTTTATCACTTAAGAAAGTCCATCAGAGATGGCTGCATCACGCGGGCTCCAACCCCCATAGCTGCACGATGAACACTTTCCTGCGTTTTTAGTTCCGTAATCACTTTCTCGATTTCAGCATCTTCGTTATCAGACATCATACGTTTTGCGCTTTCTTCCTGAGTTCCTAAACGATCTTCAATGAGCTCCACACGGTTCATTCGTGCACCTAAGTCGGCCCGCTCACCGACAAAGCTATCCACGTGATCATCAAATTGACTGAGGCTGCTTCCTAACTCATCTTCGCTTGCCCCGTTTTCTAAATCTGAAGCAAATTTTTCAATATCCGCAAATAAATCCTCGTTAAAAACAGAACTAGGTGTTACATTAGCCTGCAGTTTCACTCCAGGGGAAACTTCCAGCTCGACAGGAGAATCATTCGAATCAATCGTAAAATCATCCATATTCACAGGCTTTTCGGTCGTATTTTCTCCATTAAAAATATGCTTTCCGTTCACCTCAGTGTTGGCAATCTCCCCTAAGTGCTCTTTTAGCTGGCGGACTTCTTTCGCTATATTTTCCCGTTCATCATCTTCATACGTTCCGTTACTGGCCTGAACATTCAACTCGCGAATCCTCTGAATCGCCTGAGTGCCTTCGTCTAATGCCGAATCGCTGTTGTCCATCCAGTTATGAACTTCCCCAATATTACGCTGGAACTGCTCCACCTGACCGGCCTGAGAGCGATAATTCATCCCTTTCATGGCCACCACAGGGTCCTGTGAAGGCTTGCTGATTTTTTTACCTGTTGAAAGCTGTTCCTGATATTTCCCCATCTCACTATAGCTTTTACTCAAATTACCCAGCATATTATTAGACAACATTCCTTGTGTTACGCGCATGACTCACTCACCTACCTTCCGACTACACCCATCTGATTTATTACACGATCAAGCAGTTCGTCAATTGTGGTAATGTTCCGTGCTGATGCATTATACGCATGCTGGAACTTAATCATATTCGTCATTTCTTCATCTAAAGAGACCGAACTTACAGAATCGCGCTGCTCCTGCGCCGATTCTTTTAACGTATCTGCATTGCCCTTCATCCTATTCGCTTCCTGAGCTTCCACAGCCATCGAGCCAATTAAAGACTCGTAATAATCATCCAGGGAGGTTTCTTCCCCGAACAATTCGTTCGACTGGTTCTGCACTTCGGCAAGCGCACTTGCATTATCTCCATCTCCTGCATAAGGGTCCTTGGCAGCAGCAATATGGTCGGTATCTTCTTTTATCTCATCGGTAATATCCAGCGTACCTGCTAGACCTTTAATAACTCCATCTTCCTTTTCTCCATCCATTTGAAAGAAATCAGGAACATCTGCTCCGTCTTCGATACTATTTAAAGATTCTCCACCTGTATGTACTTCATTGAATTCCTGTGCAAACCCTGTTGCCATTTTATCTAAGTCCATTAGCATGTTTTCCATCGTGCCGTCCGCTTCTCCGTCTTCGTTTACAAAACCACCTGAATCCAGCAGCCCTTTTAATTTACCGGCTGAAGTAAATTCACTAATTGAAAATTCTTCGTCACCTAACGTTACATTTTCAGCAAGCTGATCCTCGTCGTAATTTACCTGAATCTCATTCGTAGAATTATCCGACCCATCTACCAGCTTGGGCTCCATAGCCTCTCCACTTTCACCAATTAAAGTAATATTCGCTTTCCCCGTCGCCATCGCGTCAGCAGAAGAAGGTGGGTTTTCATATGTAACTTCTATGTTTACCTGCTCTGACAGCTTATCAATTAAGTTGTCACGTTCATCGTATAAATCATTCGGCACCTGGCCATGAGGCTCTACCTCTGCAATTTGTTGATTTAAGCTGTTAATCTGTGAAGCCATCGAATTAATATCTTTCGTTGTGACATCTGCCTCTTTCCCGATATCACCCTTTAATCCATTGAGTTTATCGGATAAATAATTAAAAGTTTCAGCCACTGCCTGACCTCGCTGCCTTACAACCGAACGTGCCCCCGAATCCTCCGGGTCTACTGAAAGGTCCTGCAATGAGTCCCAGAAGCGGTCCATCGTTTTAGACAATCCGTCCTCAGACGGTTCGTTCATAACCTCTTCAAGGCGGCCTAACGCATCTGACCGGGACTCATAATAACCGGACTTATTATTCTCCGCTCGATATTGATCATCTAAATAACCGTCCCGAATCCGTTCAATCGCCCCAGCCGTAACACCGCCGCCAATCTGTCCTGGAATTTCAGGGCGGTTACGTGAAGACGGCGGATAAGGACCGGCCTGTTCAAAATTGACCCGCTGCCTTGTATATCCCTCTGTATTGGCATTCGATATGTTATGTCCCGTCGTGCTTAACGCTGACTGCTGGGCAAACAAACCGCTTTTCGCTACTTCCAAACCTCCGAACGTCGATCCCATCGTACTCCCCCTCTATCTTTAAGCCTGCGAATCAAATACAGAACGCTTGGGACCATTTGCTCGTGAGGTCCCACCATAATTGACGCTCTCTATCGTAGGCTGTAATAAATCAAGTGACATATTTACAAATTGAAGCGATTGTCTCGTTAAATCTCCGTTCAATACTTCCTGCTGCTTTAACTCCGCCAGTACAAGAATGAACGCGTCATACACTTCTTTAAGCTGCTGCCGTCCTGCCCAGTCCACCCACTCAATAATTTCTGAGATCGTCGGGTTCTCTCCCTCGTAGTCAGCCTCATTGGCAGCCCACTCCTTCACAGCTGCAATCCGTTTCTTCTCCAGCGTCTCAATAGCAGAGATATGCTTCCGCTCCTGATTCAAGCATGATCTCAGGCCATCGATATCGTTCGTCTTCAAAGCTTCTGTCTTTCTTTTCGATAAAGCAAGAAGACTTTCATGCAGCTGCTTCAATCTTTCCAGGTAATCTATTATCTGTTTAATGAACACACTTATTCTCCTTTATGATCCGTAAAAAAATCAACGAGATTCTTCGCGGTCTGCTGCGAATCAACCTTATAGTTCCCGTTATCAACCTGGGCTTTAATCTCATTGATGTACTGCTGACGATCTTCACTCTTCTTCCCAGAATCCTGCAGTGCTTTGCCGTGTTCAGAGATTTCCACTTTATCCTGTTGCTGCTTACTATTATTTTTTACATCCTTTTGTTGATTAAACTGTTTCTGATATGGATTTAAATTCGTATGATTCGTGCCTTGGATCTTCACACCATCCACCTCTTTCTATCGGACTGTCTTTCTCTTATATCGGTCATCACCTATGGTTCATTTAGCGATTGTTCCCCTTTACTGAATAATAAGTAACTTGACCTGCGTCTTCTTTCTTATTTTTCTCAGCAATTGCTTTTATTTCCTCCTGCTTCTGCATGTCGGCCTGAAGCTGGCCGGTACATCCTTCACACAGCTGGCCTTCCTTAATATCTGCTCCGCACTTCTTACAGGAGTATGCCAATCCAGGGAACTTAGCCGGATGCAGCCGCTTCGCTTTCACAAACTCACGAATTTTATATTCCTCAACACCTGTCTCCCTTACAATATCAGAAACTGTAGCCGTACGATTCTTCTTCTGCCTTACAAATGAATAAACCGTTTGAAAATCCTCTTCCTCCTGCTTCACACAATCCCTGCAAACCTTTACAGGACCCTTCATAAATAAAGCATTACACCTTGGACAATTCGCTAACTCAGCCACTATATAATCCTCCAATAAATCTCTTTTTCTATTATATCGGCAAACCTCACAAAATCAAAAGAGCTCCTAACGAAAAAGTGTAAAGGAATAGACAGCCGGACACCCCGCCTCCCGAAGCAGATGAGCCAGATGCCTCACCGTCATCCCAGTCGTATAAATATCATCCACCAGCACCACCGGCCGCTCCGTTCTGCCAATCAGCTCAAAAGGATTCTCTCCACTTATCCGATCCCTGCGCCCCTTCTTGGACTGTTTCTCACTTCCTTTTCTTTTTAAAAAGCGTTCAGGAGACGCACCGAGCTGCGTAATCAGCGCTTCAGATTGATTAAACCCCCGCTCCCTTAAACGCTCCTTACTTAAGGGAATCGCGACAAGGTCAGCTTCCATCCCATTAAAGTGGTTTTTATACTTCGTCTGGACAGCTTCAGTAAAAGCCTCAATGAGCGTAAAGTCCCCTCTGTATTTCCAGCGTGCGACCAGCTCCTTAGCAAAGTCATTATAAGTGCATACCGATATATTTTTTGTAAGTACACTCTGATAGTCGGACTGTTCCCAACGTTCACAGTCGAAACATAGTTGAGTGCCCTCACTCCGCCCACACCGGGGGCAGCCAGGGTCATCGATGAATTCTAGTTTTTCACAGCAGACCTGACAAACCTTTTCTTCTTTTTGCGGTGATAAAAAGTTAGTCCAGTTCACGCTTGGTAAAATAGACGCAAAACAAATCACGCATCTCATAGCTTTTTTGCCTTCCGATTCATTTTTTCAATAGCTGTCTGCGCTTCCAGCATCGCATCGGTTTTTCCAATATGAAAAAAGATGACTTCTCCTGTAGGGTCCTCAGGACTTCTGCCAGCTCTTCCGGCAATTTGTACGAGGGCTGCCTCATCAAACACATGGTGACCTGCATCAATGACAAATACATCAACGGAAGGAAACGTCACACCACGTTCAAGGATTGTCGTTGTAACAAGAACCTCAAGCTCTCTCTTTCGAAAGCTTTCTATTTTATCCGCCCGTTCTGGATCTTCAGCATGAACGGAGTCTATTGAATAATCGGATGATAACAATCGGGCGATTTTTTCTGCGTAGGAAATGGTAGAGGCAAATAATAATAGCTGCCGCCTGCCTTTTTGCTGAATGGAAATCGAGTTGAGGACAGACTTAGGAAGAGAAGCTTTAGATAATTGGGAACGCAGCGTTGGGGTAAGTTTGAGTTTGGGCACAGGTAAAGGATGACCATGAAAGCGGGAAGGTATAAAGACGGCGGGAAGCTGCTTATTTTTGATGCGACGCTTTTCTTTTTTCCGCGGAGTGGCTGTTAAGTAAATTTTTGCCGCCTCCACCTTTGCAGCCCGAGCTGCTGCCCATTTTAGGGAATTATCATTATGAAAGGGAAAGGCGTCAATTTCATCAATAATCATGACATCGAAAGCTCCAGCGTATCGGTACAATTGATGGGTGGTAGAGAGGAGCAGCTGAGCAGATCCCATTTTATCTTCACTGTCTCCATACAGGGCTTCGATTTCAACATCAGGAAACGCAGACCGAAGTCGCGGCACCAGTTCCCGAACCACGTCTGTACGTGGGGTAGCCAGGCAGATCCTCATTCCTTGCTTAAGGGCATGAGTTAAACCTGGAAACAGCATTTCTGTCTTCCCGGCGCCGCAAACTGCCCAGACAAGCAGTTCCTCCCGCTTATGAATAGAACTGATAATACGGTCTGCAGCTGCTTGCTGGCCTGGTGTTAGATCCCCCTTCCAACGGCAAGGTGAGGCATGCTTCTTAAAGGATGCAAGAGGACTGAATAAATAGAGAGGTTCACATTCCGTAACTCGTCCCATCATAATACAGTTGCGGCAGAAACAACATTCTTTCTGACAGACAGAGTGGGGAAAACAACAGAGAAAATAAGACTGACGAACGCCGCAGCGTTGACATTGCCGACCTGTGATGGAAGAAACGATTTGGACGAGCAAATTTTTTCTTAATTGAGTAAGTTCACTCTCTTTTAACGTAATTTCACTGCGAGTTAACAGTTTGCCTGCTAAATGCTGGTGGGGAGAATCTTCTGAGAAGGGGGAAAAATAAGGGGAAAACGAAGAAGAAGGTTTTCGGAAAAGTTTCATCCAATCATCACCTGCTTTTTAATGAAATTATGCACCTGCCTGAGTCTCACAAACAGGTGCTGCAATATTAGGATTTGCGGTACCAGCCCAGCCCCATAGCACCTTCACCCAGATGGGTTCCAATTACAGGACCAAAATAGCTGACCGTCACTTCCACATTCGGAAACTGAGATTCAATCTCTTGTTTGATCTGATCAGCATCCTCTCTTCTATTGGCATGAATAACACTTGCTTTATACTGTCCTTCTTGAGTTACCGAATCCTCAAACAAAGTAAGAATCCGTTTTAGTGCCTTTTTGCGCGTACGTATCTTTTCGAATGGAACAATCTTTGTATCTACGAAATGAAGCACAGGTTTAACCTGTAGAAGACTGCCCACAAAAGCCTGAGCTCCGTTCAGCCGGCCTCCCCGCTGAAGATGGGATAAATCATCTGCCATAAAGTAAGCGTTCATCGACTGCTTCATCTCATCCAGCCTTGCTATAATTTGTTCAGGCAGTGCACCATTTGCTGCAAGCTCGGAAGCTTCCAGCACATAAAAGCCCTGCATAAGACAACTCATTTCTGAATCAAACACATGGACGTCAATCTCCTCAACCATTTCTCCGGCTGTTACCATACCTTGATACGTCCCGCTGATGCCGCTTGAAAGGTGAATCGCAACTACAGCGTCATAATCCTTAGCCAGTTCCTCCAGCTTTTCAGTCATTAGTCCGATCGATGGCTGGGAAGTTTTAGGAAGCTCTTCGTTTTCCTTTACCATATCGTAGAAGTCGTCAGTAGTAATGTCGATTTCCTCCTGATATGATTCTTCTCCAAACACTACATTAAGAGGAACCATGTGAATCTGCTTCGATTGGCGTGTCTTTTTAGGAATATAGGCTGTACTATCAGTAAGTACTGCTGTTTTCATAGATCAAGCTCCTTATTATATCATTTACCCACTATATGTATGTCCCTGATTTAGTATTTATTTTACATCAACGTCTTTCGAATTGCACCTGCTGTTTCACAATGATGGCAATTCTCACATTCGCCACTGTAATTGTTACTCTTTAATAGTTTTTCTTAAATACAAAAAAATCCCTCTGACTAGATAAGTAGTCAGAGAGAATTGATTATCATCTTATATTACTTCCACCCAGCCGTTTTTGATAGCAGTGACTACAGCTTGAGTACGGTCATTGACGTTCATTTTCTGTAAAATATTACTTACGTGGTTTTTTACGGTCTTCTCACTAATAAACAATGCCTCAGCCACTCCACGATTGCTTTGTCCATCCGCAAGCAGCTGCAGAACTTCACACTCACGACGAGTAAGCAGGTGAAGCGGCTTGCGATATTCAATCGTGCGGAATGCCTCGTTGGAATTCGTGTCTGATAAACGGCGGTATTCCGCTACTAGGTTGTGAGTCACTTTTGGATGAAGATAAGACCCTCCGTTACCGACTACTTTAATGGCTTCTATAAGCGCGTCAGAATCCATTTCTTTTAGAAGATAACCTTGAGCCCCGGTTTTTAAAGCATGAGTGACATAGTTTTCATCATCATGGATGGAGAGAATTATCACCTTGATGTGAGAGTAACGCTGAGTAATTTCAGCCGTAGCTTCCACTCCATTTTTACTAGGCATATTGATATCCATTAAAACGATATCCGGGTTATGTTTTTCAATTAAATCTAAAGCAACAGAGCCATCGTCTCCCTCTGCCACAACTTCAAAGCTGGATTCGAAGTCTAAGATACGTTTTACACCTTCGCGAAATAGTTTGTGATCATCAATCAAAACGATACTGGTCATTTTTTGAGCCTACCTCCTAAATTTTTCATCATTCGATTGTTTGTATGTCTCGAATGAATCATCTGTTATGTCTCTTTATCTCTAACTTTAGTCGATCGACCCTAATCCTAATTCCTATTATAAACGATTCATGCCTTTTTACATAGTTTTTCTCTATTTTTATTCATTTAATGGCAATTCAATTGTGACGATGGTCCCTTGACCTGGAGAGGATTGGATATGTAATTCTCCATTTACCATATCGACTCGCTCCCGCATTCCCATCAATCCGAATGATTTATCTTTCTTTACTTCCGGATCGAAACCTTTTCCATCATCTTTAATGACAATCCTCGTCTTCTCATTTCTAAGTTCAACCTTAACATCAATCGAATCTGCCTCCGCGTGCTTCACAGCGTTTTGAACGGCTTCTTGAATTAATCTGAAGATCGCCACTTCATACTTGCTTTCCAGCCTCCGCTCCCTTCCCAGGGAAGTGAAGTTAATTTGGAGTTTGTTGTACTCTTCAATCGTTGCTAAATACTTTTTTAACGTAGGGATTAAACCTAAATCATCCAAAGCCATAGGTCGAAGGTCGTAAATAATACGTCTTACATCATATAGTGCAGAACGTACAAGTTTTCTTACATTGCGCATTTCAACCAGGGCTTCTTCCGCCCCCCGTTCATCAAAGATCCGTTCAACCAAATCAGAGCGAAGCATGACGTTGGCAAGCGACTGAGCAGGTCCATCATGAATCTCTCGGGACAACCGCCTGCGTTCTTCTTCCTGAGCCTCAATAATCTGCAATCCAAACTCTTGTTTTTCTTTTGCTGATTGAAGCGTTTGTGTCACATTCTTAAAGTCTTCCGTTAAGTAATTGAGCACGACAGAGATTTTACCACTCAGGGCCTCGGCCCGTTCAATCGTTGCATCCAAATTGCGTAGTCTCATCTCAATTTCATCGCGCCGTTCCCGAAGTTGTTTCTCTTTCTCTCTCGTCATAGACAGGTCCATCTGTAATCCATGAGTCTGTTCATATACTTTACGGATATCTTCTTCGGAATATTGTCTGAATTGCTTGCTGACTTGTGATAGACGAAGTCTCGAGGAGCGAACCTTTCTTTCTATTTCATCTCCTTTATCGATCAGCCCCACCACTTGATGTTTAATAGATTCGAGCTCTTGATGTAACTTATCATACTCTCCCCGGGAGTCCTCGCCAATCTGGAAAATTTCATCCTTACTGTTCGTTACTGTTGACACCATATCTTTAATAATGTCGTCGAGTTCTTTATTCCCAGATTTCATAGCAGTCTCCTCCATGTTCACGATAATCATTCGTCGGACCCATGTCTATTTATGGGGGTGATTTGTCGAACACTTATGTTATAAAAATCGAACATTAATTTGCCCCATTTGCACTACCCATTATATAATAAAAATTTAGGAGGTTAAATGTCGATGCTAGAATGTTATACAACTGTAAAATATCAAGGAACCCATGAAATAAATATACAAAAATCCCGATTTATCGGGTATGTCCAAAGATGTGAGACTGAAGAAGAAGCTCAGGAATTTATCCAGTCCATCAAGCGGAAGCATCCTGATGCCACCCATAACTGCTCAGCTTATATGATCGGAGAACATAACCTAATCCAAAAAGCGAACGATGATGGGGAGCCGAGCGGGACAGCAGGAATACCTATGCTTGAAGTGCTGAAAAGAATGGATATAAAAGATACGGCTGTCGTAGTCACCAGGTATTTTGGAGGCATTAAGCTGGGAGGAGGCGGGTTAATCCGCGCTTACTCAAGCGCTGCTTCTGAAGCTATAAAAGCAACAGGGATTATAATAAGAGAATTGGTGCAGGAAGTTACAGTAAGTGCTGATTATTCACTTCTTGGAAAGCTCGAAAATGAGCTCAGAAATTCTAAATATTCCATTAAAAAGGTTCATTACTTAGAAAAAGTGGAAATAGAAGTATATGTGAAGAAAAACGAAGTTGAAGAGTTTGATAACTTGGTAACAAATCTAACGAATGGACAATCCTCAATCACATACGGGGACTACGAGTATATGGAATCACCCGCTGATAAATAAAAGATATAAAGAGACCTATATTAAGGAGAATACACGGATGAAAAGGAAGAAGTTAAAAATTGCCTTATGGATGACTGCCTTTTTAGTACTATTAACGATTGGGGCAACTGCTGGTTATGCTGCTTTTTTAACAGATAAGGCAAAGGACACAGCCAACTCTTCCCATGAATCATTGGAACGTGGAGAAAAATCTGATAAAAGAGAGCAAGCAGTTACTCCTGATTTGAATTCTACTTCTGTACTTTTTATTGGGGTCGATGATAGTAAAACGAGGGAAAATCAAGAAAACGGGAACCAAAGAAGTTTATCTGATGCCCTTGTACTGGCTACTTTTAATAACGATGATAAGTCCGTTAAGCTTGTAAGTATTCCACGAGACTCTTATACGTACATTCCGGAAGTGGGCTATAAAGACAAAATCACCCATGCCCATGCTTTTGGAGGAACAGATGCTACAATTGCGACCGTGGAAAACTTATTGAACGTACCCGTTGATTATTATGTACGGCTGAATTTTAATTCTTTCGTGGACGTAGTTGATGCGATTAACGGAGTCGAATTCAATGTTCCTTTTGATTTAGAAGAACAAAACAGTAAAGATACCCAGAATGCTGTTAAATTGGAAGAAGGCCGACAAGTGGTAGATGGTGAAGAAGCCCTGGCTCTCGTAAGGTCCAGACAGTATGACAGTGACCTTGCCCGCGGTGAGCGCCAAATGGAAATGATTGAGGCTATTGTAGACAAGACTGCATCAGTCGGCTCAATTAACAACTATGGCAACATTATTGATTCGATTGGCAATAACATGAAAACGAATTTAACTTTTGATCAAATGACCTCTTACAAAGATTACGTTATAAACGAAAACGGGCTGAATTTTGATGAGATGCAGCTGGATGGTGAAGGAGGCTATATGAACGATGGGGTTTGGTATTTCCAAATTGATGAAACCAGTCTAACGGAGATCCAAAGTTCACTTCGAGCCCACTTAGATCTCGAGCAGCAAGCAGATCCAAGTTCTTTTGCAGGACAAAAACAGGAGAAATCTGAATCGGAACGTGCCGAAGAAAATCGATATTAATAATATTTCCGGGGAAATATCTAAAAACCGCTCTTTTATGAGCGGTTTTTTTCATTTGAATAGTTTTTTCATCTATACGAAGGATGATGTTTGTGCATGTGCGGAATAATAAGTAGAATGAGTTTTGCATGTCATTTTTGTAGGAGGCTATATTGAAATTATGGCAGAACTTGAAAGAAAACAACTTAAGAAATCCCTGAAACCTCATTGGGTCTGGGCAATTGCGTTTGGCTCTGCAATTGGCTGGGGGGCTTTCGTATTACCCACTGACTGGATAGGAGATGCTGGTCCTTTAGGTGTAATAATTGGTATTCTACTTGGCGCTGTACTTATGATGGTAATCGGCGTAAGCTACGGATATTTAATAAAAAAATTCCCTGTAACAGGAGGCGAATTTTCCTATGCCTATATAGGATTCGGAAGAAAATGGGCCTTTGTAGCAGGATGGTTTTTAACGCTCGGGTACATATGTATCGTTGCTTTAAATGCTTCAGCTCTTGCATTGCTGGCTAAGTTTTTATTCCCGCAATTTGCCGCAGCAGGAACCTTGTATAATATAGCGGGTTACGACGTTTCTATTGTCCAGATTCTGATTGCCAGTTTGGCTCTAGTTGTTTTTGCACTGTTAAATATCAGAGGGGCCAGCTTTTCTGGTAAAACTCAATTTGTATTCAGCATTATTTTGATTTTAGGTATTCTGATGCTTGCTGCAGGTGCCATTACAGCAGAGGGACCAAGTTTGACAAACCTCACACCTGCTTTCGAACCTTCAAAACCTGCTATCGCATCGATCCTGACCATCTTAGCTGTAGCACCATTTGCTTATGTAGGGTTTGATAATATTCCTCAAGCAGCCGAAGAGTTTAAGTTTGAATCAAAGAAGGCTTTTGGATTGATTATTTGGTCACTTATTGCAGCTGGCCTTGCGTATTCGTTTATGATTACAATTACCGCGAGCACCCTGCCCTGGCAGGAATTAATCACCCAAATTAATGAGCAGAATTCGGTCTGGGGTACGGGGGATGCCATTGAAAGTTATATGGGCCGGATCGGAGTTTTCATTATTGCGGCAGCCATATGTATGGGTATTTTTACTGGTTTAAACGGTTTTTACCTGTCAGCAAGCCGGTTAACTTTTGCCATGGGGCGGGCGCGTATTCTGCCCAATGCGTTTAGATCCTTACACAGAAAATATCAAACGCCTTACGTAGGTATTCTTTTTACTATGGGTGTCTGCTTAATCGCCCCCTGGTTTGGACGTGAAGCGCTGCTATGGGTAGTAGATATGTCATCTACCGGCGTAGCTATTGCCTATTTTTTCTGTACAGCCACGGCTTATAAGGTTTTTAAATGGTCGGAGAAAAGCAAATCAACAAACCAGGCAAGTATTGCAGCACCTGGTAAAAAGTTTTTAGCATTACTTGGAATGATAAGCTCCCTTGTATTTCTCGCCTTATTATTAGTTCCTGGATCGCCTGCTGCTTTAGGAAGAGAGTCCCTAATTGCTCTGGGAGTATGGGTTCTATTAGGTGTTTTATTTTACCTGTTTAATTCAAGGCGATACAACAAGCTTTCAGAAGAGGAATTAAACTACTTGATTTTAGGAAAAGAAAAAATTTAAGAATTATGGACAAAACTAAATAACACATAAAATAATCCGAACGATTTTATTGAAATCAGTTCGGATTATTAATGTGCCAAGAAAGGTTTTTACCAACTGGCACTCAAAACTGCGGGTCGTGTGGTCCCACCGGTGTTTTTAAGTATACTAATGCTCTGTGGCTAAAATTTATTGCTCGTTTTTTAGACATCCTTGTTTTACTTATGTCCCGGCTTTCTTTTTTTAATCGTATTCCTTTACATCTAATTCATCTGTTTCAAACATAGCCATTGGAGTTCCTGAGGAAATGACCCAGCGCCTGTCCTCCTGGTCATAAGACAATTCATATTCCCAGGAGTAGGTAGACTCACTACTCAACACGTCTTCAGCGTCATCCCCATTTAAATAATAACCTGTGTCCAATAGGAAAGAAACGATGATCGATGAAGTAAATAGCTCATTTTCTTCATGATGCCTAAACTCAATACTTCCATCGTCGTAAGTGATGTTTTTTATTTCTCCGAAAAAGCTCTTCCCTGAGTCCTCCATCTCTTCGATACTTTGTTCAGTATCCTCAATGTAGGAATCATTTTTCATCACGGTAAAGGCGGTGACATCTTTTGTTTCGTATGCCTTAATGTATTCTTGAATGTGCTGCTCCACTGCCTGCTTGATATCATCATCAAGAGTTTCTCTTAAATCTGCTTCCGCAGCCTCTGGCGATAGTTCGTCAAACTCTAGTGCCACAGGCTCTTCTCTAGATTCATATGTATTTACTGACATCATTTGGTCATATTGTTCCCCATTTACTTCTACTTCACCTTTAACAACATGCTCTCCAGGTGTTACCCCCTGTACTTCATAAACCCCTTCCGTCATTTCACCCACCTTATCTCCGTCAATGTATAGACTGACATTTTCCTGTGAGGTTTCAATGTTAAGGTGTTCAGGTTCAAGGGTGAGCTTATAGTGATTAAATAGAACCAATCTGTCTCCCACGTTAGTTACGTGCAGAAGCTGATCTTTTTCTTCATCCGCTCCTTCTGCAGATGCCCTTAGATAAGCAATGGTTGAAGCAAACCGATCCGTATGCTCATTAAAATATTGAATCATATCGGCAGCCTGGGATTTATTGAAATCACTGTCTGCATGGTTAAAGGTCACAAGCTGGGCGAGACGGTCAGCTTCCTCATTTTTCACAGCTCTTTCAAATTCCTGCACTGTATGATTTGCCGAAGTAATTTTCGTTAAATAAAACCAGCCTGTTACACCAAAACCTAAAAATAATAGCAAGGTAACCAAAGACGCAAAGATTTTTTTCCAGTTTCTTTTCTTATACGATTTCTGTACTTCCTGATATTCTTCATAGAAATTGCTCGCCTCAAGCCATTCACTGCTTTTTGCAAAATCAGCCGGCTGTTTGATATCCTGTTTCGGCTGACAATTATCACAATATGGTTGTGGGTCATTAGTAGACTTACCACACTTTTGGCAATCTCCCATCAGAATTTTCCCCCTTTTTCCACAAAACTACTTCTATTCTATCATAATTCTTAAAAAGAAGAGCTTCCCATTTTGAGAAGCTCATGCTTTTTCCTATAATTTTATGTGTTTTATGAGGGGAAAAATTACGACAATATGCGATAATTCTCATGTGCTACAACCGTGCGGTCATATTCAAAGTCAATTTCATCTAAGTTATCCATAATCGTCAAGTCTACAATAACAGATCTTTGACACTGGCTCGGGATAACTTTTCCTTTAAACATTGTTTCATTTCTCTTAAATTCTATAATATTTCCTGGGCTCGCTACCTTTGTATCTGGTGTAAACACAATAATGACCCCTTTCAACATTTGCAATTTAAAATATAGGATAATGGAAATTAATACATATGGCAAGTAATTTCATATTAATACGGGTGAAAATTTTGATTATTCACTTAAAAATCTATTTATGAACTCTTTATTTTCTAATTTATATTTATTCACTTATCAAGCATTTTAAAACAAAAAAAACAGAGCAAATTCTGCTCTGTCTTATCCATTCCCATAATAATAATAGTAATTGCTGTTTTTCTTTTCCCTATCATTTAAAACTACGCCCAGCAAGTTAGCTCTAGATTGTTCAAGCAACTCTTTAGCACGTTCGGCAGCAGAGAATTCCGTCTGGCCGCTTCTTATGACCAACATTACACCATCTACATCGCTTGCCAGCACCTGGGAATCAGATACCGCTAAAACAGGCGGTGTATCAAAAATAACAAGGTCAAAGTTTTGTCTGGCTTCCATCATTAATTTGTGCATTGCTTTAGAGCCTAATAATTCTGATGGATTAGGGGGGATCGGACCACTTGTCAAAACCTCTAAATTGTCAACAGCAGTGGCCTGCACAATCTCTTTTAAACCTTCGCGGCCGACAAGGAAGTTACTTAAACCTCTAGTATTACTTAGTCGGAAAGTATGGTGTACAGTCGGCTTTCTTAAATCAGCATCTACTAGTAACACTCGTTTCCCCTGTTGAGCAAAGACAGCCGCCATATTGGCCGAAGTCATAGACTTACCTTCAGAGGGACCTGAAGAAGTAATTAAAAGAGATTGTAAGTCATGGTCAACAGAAGCAAATTGTAAATTAGCTCTAATTGTACGGTATTGCTCAGCAATCGGTGACTTTGGGTTATCGTTTGCAATAATTTTCCTTGCTTTTAAAGCTATTTGTTTCTTCCTTGATTTACGTACCAACTGACTCACCTCTTACTTTCGATGCACGGCTTGGCTGGCTGTTCATTGTTTCTGGTCCTAAATCTTCTTCAGAAACAGTTGAAATTACCCCCATTAATGGAACGCCCAGTGTTTTCTCAACATCCTGTTCGGTTTTAATGGTATTATCCAGGTATTCAAGTAAGAAGGCTAAACCTACGCCTACCATTAAGCCCACTACTATGGCAATAGCAATATTTAGTAACGGTTTAGGACTGACAGGTGACGCATCCACCCGTTCTACTGCCGGAGATAAGATATTAACATTATCTACATTCATAAGCTCCGGAATCTCTGCCTGGAAAGTTTCTACCGTACCATTAGCAATTTCTACTGCCATCGGATGGCTTTCGTCGGTCACTGTTACTGTAACCACTTGAGACTCTTCAGCACTTGAAACTTCAATCTTATTGCTTAACTCTTCAGCAGACATTTGAAGATTCATAGTTTCAATAACTTCATCTAGTATTGCCGGACTTTTAATAATGACGTTATATGTACTAATTAATTCTACGTTCGTGCGAATATCGTTCACGTCATAAGGTGTGTCCTGCTCCATACTCTCTGATTGATTAACGATAAATTCAGATGATGCTTCGTATGTAGGCGTTAGGATAAAGAATGTTACAATTGCACTAATAATCGCAGCGCCAGCTGTCACTGCGAGAATCATCCATAATCTCTTTTTTAAAACTTCAAAAATCTCTTTTAGAGAAATTGTTTCCTCCATGAATGTACCTCCAACTATGTAAAATATTCAAAAAGATATCCACATTATATCATAATCTGTTTTATTTTGTAGGAACAAACCAAAAATTTCCCTAAAAAAATACAAAGAGCGAGAATGTACGACATTGGATTCTCACTCCTTACTGCGGGATAACCCCACTCTATTCAATATAGGACGGTATTTCTCACCAGCCACCTGAGAGACTTCTATCATGATTTCTGTACTGAAGATAAGAATAGTGGCAACGACTAGAGAATTAATAAGTGTTGCCTGCGAAAACAGAACTGCCGCCAGACTAAACAGTGCGCTTAATGTGTAGATTATGATTACAGTTTGTGGATGGGTACACCCGAGCTTTAACAAGTTGTGGTGTAAATGAGAAAAGTCCGGCTTCATAATGGGTTGATTTTGCAACACACGCCTTATAATTGTAATCAGCGTATCTGATATGGGAACACCCAAAATCAAAATTGGTATTACGAAAGAGAACAGGGTTACGTTTTTAAATCCCAGTAAAGCGAGGACACTTATCATAAACCCTAAGAACATCGCTCCAGTATCTCCCATAAAGATCTTTGCCGGATAAAAATTAAATACTAAGAACCCTAAGGTTGCCCCTAACACAATAATGCCGGTAAATACTACGAACCCATTCCCCATCATGACGGCCATACTGGTGATAGTCAACAAAGCAATAGAAGAAATACCGGCTGCAAGTCCATCCAGACCGTCTACCAGATTAATCGCATTGGTAACCCCAATAATCCACATCAATGTGATTGGGATACTTAATACACCAAATTCAAATGGACCGCCGAATGGAAGGTTAACGAATTCTATTTTGACTCCACTTAAAATAACAACCAATGCAGCTGTAACTTGTCCGGATAGTTTGTATATGGGTGCTAAACTAATAATGTCATCCAGTACTCCGGTGATTGCAATAATAATACCGCCTACCAGCAGGGGATAGACATTAGAGCTGTAAGGGGTAAAAATAAGCATTCCTGACAAAACGCTTATAAAAATAGCCAGTCCACCTAACCGCGGCATTTGTTTCGTATGAACCTTCCTTATATCCGGGGTATCCAAAGCATTAATATAAACGGCTAATTTAATAATTATTGGTGTGATCGCAACAGTAATAATAAAACAGAAAAGAAACGCTTGAAGTTCCACTGTGCGCCTCCTTTCTGTTTGATCTTGATGATGTCGGCTGAATTACACGTGTGATTCTACTTCAAGGGGTGATTTATACATCAAGTCATAAATTTTAGTGACTTGCTGTGCGAGATGGTTTGAGGAATAACGGCTGCGAGCAAAATTATAAAAACGGTCTCCCATTAATTTTCTTTCCTCGGCATCCTTTTCATAAGCTGAGTGAAGAGTTGCGGTAATATTATTACACTCGGTTACCCACCCATATTTATTAGATGGGACCAACTGAGGAACTCCGCCAACATTTGTTGTAATAACAGGAACGCGGGCCCGTGCAGATTCTAATAATACCAAGGGAAAACTCTCGCTTTTAGAAGTAAGCAAAGTAACATCCATAAGAGGAAGAAGGGAAGAAACATCTTCACGATGTCCTAAAAAATGCACATGACCGTCGAGCTTACAGGTGGTACACATTTGTTTTAATTCCTGCTCTCTTGAACCGTTACCAATTAACACTAAATGGGTGTTCGAATTTTTTCGATTCAACTCTGCAAAAGATTGGATCGCTAATTCGTGTTGTTTGACTGGTTCAAGACGAGCCACCATACCTATAAGAAAATCATTCTCTTCAAAGCCAAATTCCTCACGGTAACTATTTTGGTCAGGGAGAACATTAAAATCTACGCCATTGTAAATTGTAGAGATTTTTCCATGGTGCACACCGATATTTAATAACAGATGCTTAAAGCTGTCTGAAATCGCTAAACAGCGATCAGCTTTACGAATTGCTCCCTTATGAAGTCTGGCAAATAGCTTTCCTTTTGTTCCGTTCCCCATGAAGTCATCATCTGGGTTGCTATGAAGCGTCAAAACCCAGGGAATAGATAATGAAGGCTTCAGCATGTTCATTAATACATTAGCACGAGGACCATGAGTATGAACGATGTCGATGTTTTCTTCCTCAATATAACGCTTAATATGAAGCAGAACTGATAAATCATAAGGGAAGCTTTGATTAAAATTTACGGTATCAATCGATAACTGCCGGGCTCTGCGGAACATTTCTCCATCTTCTAATACGCCGAGGATCACTTCATCATGATCCAGCATATTTAATAATGATAAGATATGGCTCATACCACCGCCCGTTTCATTACCCGCATTCAAATGAAGTATTTTCATATGCAAATCCCCTCATTTCTACCGTCATTGCTATTAGAGTGCTACTTTTTTAATAAAATATGCCAAATGAATCTTGGCAATTGCAGCATTCGTTTCCAGCGAGCCGGTTGCTTGATTAATCTGTAAAACCACTCAAGATTCAGTTTCCTCCAGATTGCAGGCGCCCGTTTAACATGCCCGGCTAATCCATCAAAACTTCCTCCCACCCCCATAAATAACCCGTGGGAAAATTCATTCCTAAATTGATGTATCCACTTTTCCTGATTAGGAAATCCTAATCCTACAAATACAATGTCTGGTGAGCTGCTTTTAACAGTATTGACCACTTTGGGGTCATTTAATTCAAAATATCCATGATGGTAACCTGCCACCACAAGATCAGGATATTGTTTTTGTACTTCGGAGACAGCTTTTTGGAGCACGGTTTCTTTCGCTCCTAAGAAATAACATCTCAGCTTCTCACGATCGGCTTTCTGGAGTAAATCATGCAGTACATCATAACCTGCGATTCTTTCTGGTAATGGCTGCCGCATTATTTTAGAACCAATGATTACACCGATCCCATCTGCGATTACGTAATCAGCCTGTCTTAGAATGTTTGCATACTCAGGATCTCGATCGGCTTCCATTACGATTTCTGGGTTTGCAGTAACTAAAAAGACATTGTTGCTTTCCATCAAATCAGGAAACAAATACTGACCAAGTAATTGATCGTGAGTGGTATTTAAAAAAGGAATTCCTTTAATTTCAACATACGCTTGATTTGTTCTCATCACAAGACACCTTCCTATTATTTAACAAAGTTTAAAATGATATTTACAAAGTTCTTACATGACACGGATAGATTTACAGCCATTGCAGGCTTATGATAGAAGGAAGGCACCACTTTTTCAGGAGTGTTCAAATGAATGAATTTAAATACTGGCTATTTTCCTTACATATTGTCCTAATTGCTATAGGGCTTACCTTCCCATCTGAATTTTTAGGTTATATAATATCAGCTATTATTGTGGGGACAAATTTGTTTTATCTCAAAAATGGAATCATGCTGCTCTTCGTCGTATTTCCAGTTCGTCCATTTATGGTTGAAGTTAATGGCGGACTTGCCTATTTAGCTGATTTTATTATATTAACCTCCTTATGTGTAGTCCTGGTAAAAAAGTCTTCATCACTGAAATATTGGATTACAGAATACCGCTGGTTGACTTTAGTGTCTGCTTTATTAGCTATTGGGCTGTTTTCCGGTCTTTACAACGGTGTTTCTTTCGCTGCAGGTATCTTTCAAATTCGTTCCCTGCTGATCACATTCTTTCTTTTAATTATTGGAAAAGAAGTAATTTGGTCGAAGGTCGATCTCAACAGATTGATCCTTATATCTATTGGTACTGCATTAGTTGTTTGTGTCCATGGGTGGATAGAAAAATTAAGCCTTCGTCAATGGCTGCTTCCAGCTTCATGGAAAGAATGGAACCTTTCTGCGGCCAATGAAATGCGGATTTATGGATTAATTGCCAACCCTAACGTTCTTGCAACCTATCTTCTCATAATATTTTTCAGCACCTTCTTATTAAGGAGCACTACCCTGAAAAACTGGCATCTAATAATTATTCGGACTTTAATTGCGGGAACAGCTTTACTTACGTATTCCAGAGGAGCCATGCTTGCATTTGCCACAGGTGTGATCTTGTTTATCATTTTGAAAAGGGCATGGAGACAAGTTGTGCCCCTGCTGCTTTATGTCGTTCTAAGTTTTACAGTTATCTATTATCCAATTGTAAATGCTTCCGAAGCGATTAACGAATCGGGTTATTTTTCCCAAGCATCAGAAGAACATACGCCCGACGAAGTAAGCAAAAAAGAACCTTCCCCTATTATAAAAGAGAACAATGTGCTAATTGAAAGATTTAAAGAAATGTTTTCAAGTGAAACAGTTCAGGCGAGTGCAGAATGGGGTCGTATTTACGTGGTTTTAAAGGGAGTTGAAATCTTCACGGATCATCCACTGTTTGGCACCGGATTTTCTACTTATGGGGATGCGGCATCTCAAACTTATAAATCACCTATTTACGAGAAATATGGAATTCCTGAAAACCTTTATGCAGATAACCAATACATTTCTCTATTAGTAAGCACTGGACTCTGCGGCGTTATCCTGGCTGCGATCCTGATGTTTCTATTAATAAAGAAAGCATGGAGTATAGGAAATAACCAATGGCGCAGTATAAGCTTAAGTGCTATTGCAGTCCTACTTACAGCCGGGCTTTTTTATAATATTCTCGAAGATAAAACTTTTACTCTTTACTTCTATTTCCTAATGGGTTACGTATTAAATAACAATCTAAGCATGGAGAATCGTTATGAAATGGATTAAAGTATTCGGGATGATTACGGTCCTTTCGGGATTAGGTAAGTTTTTAGGCTTTTTCAGAGAAGCCCTTATTGCTTCTCTATTCGGGGCAAGTGAAACAGCAGATGTTTTCTTTGTTGCTTATTTAATTCCTACTATTTTATTCACTGCCCTTGGAACAGGTATACAGGCCGGTATTATTCCTTTGTACGTTCAGAAACAAAAAAGCTCCCAAATGGAAGCCAGGGCATTGTTAAATAAATTGGCTGCTCTGTTTCTGCTTGTTTCATTAGCTATCACTTTAATAGGTATGATTGCTGTGCAACCGCTAGTTTATTTGTTTGCCCCCGGATTTAATGCAGAACAATCTGATTTAGCAGCGGGGCTTACTTTAATAATGATGCCCTCGTTACTATTTATGACTGCACAATCTTTTACCCAGGGGATTTTACATGCTGAAGGCAAGTTCGGTCCTCCGGCATGGGCACCGATTGTTAATAATACAGGTATCATTGCTACTATGTTTCTCTTATACCAATGGTTAGGAATTTACGGGTTAGCTGTTGGAGTATTTATTGGAAGTGTTTTGCAAATCATTGTTCAATGGCCATTTCTTCCTTTGAAAGACTTTAAATGGATCTGGCCATGGAAAGAATGGTCTGCTCTTAAGAACTTAATTCTACCCTTCTGGCCAATAATACTTGCAGCTTTAGTCGTTCAATTGAACAGTGTTGTCGATCGTGTTATAGCTTCCTTCTTATCAGACGGCAGTGTATCAGCTTTAAATTATGGAAACCGGTTACTCTGGCTGCCATTGAGTATTCTGTTAATGCCGATTTCAACCATACTCTACCCGCAATTAGCGAGACAAGCGGTCGAGCATTTTAACTCCTTTATACAATTGGTGCACAGAGGGATAACTATCATCATTTTATTTTCCATTCCCCTCATGAGTATTATGATCGTAGAAGCCGGACACCTTGTTTCTATCGCTTTTGAAAGAGGAGCCTTTGATGAACGGGCTGCCGCTTTAACATCAACAGCTTTTCTTTTCTATTCAGCGGCTCTTCCTTTCTTCGCCCTGCGTGAATATTTAATGAACAGCATCTATGCATGTCATTCAAATCATACGGCGTTAAAATCCTGTGTAGCAGGCGTTATAATAAATATCGCTTTAAGTCTTACATTGGCACCGTTCTTTGGTGTGGGCGGCATCGCAGCTGCTACCGGTGCTTCTATGATAGTTCAGTCCCTATATTTATATTTACATCTTATAAAGAAAACTGGTAACAGCACATCTCCTTTTAAAAAAGACTGGGTGAAGTGTCTTATTATTTTCTTAATCATCCTTCCGTTAGCCTGGGGAATTGCGGAGTTTTGTTCTCCGCTAAACAAGTGGATGGAATTAATGGTGGTAACCACCATCACTTTCCCATTATTCGGAATTATGTTATGGGTATTTAACGTTGAATCATTCAAAAGAGAATGGAACTACATTTTGAATCGAGGTGCCTCAACATGAGAATTTTAATAACGACCATTTTTGATTATCCCCACGAAGGCGGGCTTTCCACTCATATTTATACTTTGAAGAAAGGATTGGAACAAAGTGGGCATTCCGTAAAAGTTCTCTCCTTCTCTGAGCTCCCAAATTGGAAAAGAAAAGTATATGCTCAAGGGCCCGGGTTCCTATTAAATAAAGTGAAACACGGTAAAGGTCAGCTGTTTAATGACTTTCAGCGAAAGCAGTTATTATCAAAGCTTATTCTAGAAAATCATCATAACTTTGACGTTATAAATTCTCAAGATATTTTCGCCACACACGCCTCGTTAGACAGTCCATTACCAGTTGTCGCAACGATACACGGATACTATACGTATGAAGCAATCAGCAGAGGAGCGATTGATCCCAAGACAAATGAGGCCGCCAAAATTAAAGCCCTTGAAAAGAAAGCTTATACCGGTGCAGAGATGAACGTAACTGTAGACCAACGGATTTGTGATTACGTGAAGGAATCTTCCAGGGCTGAAGCTCATATTATCAGGAATTTTATAGATACTGAACAATTCAACCAAGTGGCACCTGCCGGCAAGACACGAAAACGGTATCAGTTACCTGAAAATGCACAAATGTTATTCGTTCCTAGAAGGTTAACAGAAAAGAACGGGGTCATTTATCCGCTGCTGGCATTAAAAAATATGATAAAAGACTATCCGGAAACCATCCTCGTTTATGCAGGAACCGGTGAACAATATACGGAATTAAAGAATACAACTGAGGAATTTGAGCTTCAAAACCATGTTTATTTTCTTGGCTCTGTACCACACCAGGACATGGTCGCTCTCTATCAAACCTCCCAAATTGTCTTAATTCCTAGTGTTCATTCCCACGGTGTCGAAGAAGCTACCTCTATCTCAGCTATTGAAGCTATGGGCTCAGGTACACCAGTTATTGCCGGAGGAGTAGGCGGGCTAAAAGAGTTAATAGCCCATAATAAAGATGGTTTACTATTTAAAGACAGAGATGAAAACGAATTAGCAGCACATATTCGTTACCTCATAGATAACCCTGAAAACGCTGAAGCCCTTGCTGAACAAGCCAAATATAAGGTGGTCAATCAATTCTCCCATTATACGGCATCCCAAAGGTTCACCGAATTATACAGCAAAGCCATAAAAAAGAAGAGCATTTACTCTTAAAGAGTAAATGCTCTTCAGCTTGTAGAGAAACCCCGTGTTTTTCTGCAAGCTTTTTTTGTGTGCACGGGCGGGCACATACCACTCGCTTTCCACGGACGAACGCCCGATCCTCCTCGTGAAACCCACACTGCGGGGTCTCGGATCGCCCGTTTTTCCGTAGGAGTCTCGCAGTATTCGCCAGCACGTAACCGAAAAAGACTCCCCTTCACCTAGCTAACCCTTGCTATGCCACATTGGTCTGGCTCTTCATTCTAACTCACGTTCGGAACTTATACCATAAAAATAACCGATGAACATCAGTCTCTTTTGACTGAAACAAAAGATCACCGCCTAAACCGATTCTTATCTATAGGATAACAAATGAACGCGGTGTAAAATAAAAGAGATCAGAAAAATTCAGGCTGTCGAGAAAGTCTCGACAGCCTGAAGAGCATTCACTATTAAAAGTAAATGCTCTTCTTTATTGAACAGCGGCTTGCCTGCCGCTTCTCTCCTGCATCACTTTTTCCTGATATTGCTTTTTTTCATTTTTAGACATCTTTTTAAATTCTTTCAGGAACTCTTCATAATGGTCTAACACTTCTGAGGAGGGTCCATACTCTTTTACTTGTCCAAATTCCAGCCAAACCACTTTCTCGCAAAACTTTCTCATTTGACCAATGGAGTGACTGACAAAGAACATCGTCTTTCCGCTTTCTTTAAACTCATACATTTTGCTTAAGCTTTTCTCAGCAAAGGCCTTATCTCCTACAGAAAGGGCTTCATCAATTAACAAAATATCCGGGTCGACATTTACGGAGATCGCAAATCCTAAGCGTGATTTCATACCGCTGGAGTAAGATTTAACCGGTTGATCGATAAATTTCTCCAATTCTGCAAATTCGATAATGCCTTCTTCTAACTCATTAATTTCTTTTTGACTAAAGCCGAGCATCAGCAATTTTAACTCGATATTCTGCCGGCCGGTAAGTTTTCCGTCAAGTCCGGAGTTTACGGCAATTAACGCGGCCTGACCTTTGACTTCGACAGATCCCGTCGTTTCTGGCACCACCCCGGCAATAATATTCGACAAGGTGGATTTACCGGAACCGTTGACACCGATAAAACCAACGATATCACCTTCATCTACATCAAAACTTATGTTTTGAAGGGCATAGAAATCTTCTCCATACGATTTGCCAGGAACCACAAGGTCCAGCAGTCGTTCACGAGGATTAGAGAATAATTTATATTTTTTTGAAACATCGCGTACAATGACGGATTTCGCCATAGAATCACATCCGTTTTTATAGAAAATCTATGAAATGTCTTCTGAACTTAACGTGAAGAGCCGCTCCAATAATAAACAGCACAGCAATCACACCTACAAAGTAAATCGTGTATTGCCATTCTTCAATAAAATACCATCCTTGTCCTAATAAAGAAGTTCGGTAGGATTCCACTACATAGTAAAAAGGGTTAATTTTCATAAGAATTTTTAACCAGTTTAAATCTTCACCGAATTGACTGACATCCCACAAAATCGGAGAGAGATACAGCAGCATTCTTAACGTTGACTGCAGAAACATTTGGACATCCCGCACAATGGTAGCCAGCGTTGAGGTGATTAAAGAGATAGCATACAACAGTGCTAATACTCCAAACATATAAAGAGGAATCTGGATGTAATAAATACTAACCGGAAACCCAAGAATGTTCAAAATAATAATCACTAAGGCTAATAACATGAGATGAGAGTAAAACTTCGAGAAAATCACGTAACTCGGAATTACACTCATTGGAAAATTCATTTTTGAAAGCATTTTAATTTTTTTAAAGATGGATTTCGAAGCTTCCAGGAGCCCCTGGTTGATCATAAACCAAACGACGATACCCGAGAGCATCCACGGGAAGAAATCGATGCCGCCTTCGCCGACACGATTTCGGATCCCAAATCCAAACACAAACCAGTAAATCGAAATTTGGATCGCTGGGTTTAGTAATTCCCAAAGCATGCCTAAATAATTGTTCATGTTCGAGCTTTTTATTTCATATAAAGATAAGCGTCTGACAAGGTAAAAATAGTTCACTTGTTCTTTTATTACTGTTAATGCAGACTTCATAATGGTACCTTCCTTAATCCTTCAAAGATCGTAACACCCGTCAAATTATACTAAGGTTTACAAAGAAAAACAACAAGTGATTATTTAAATACGGTTTCGACTACCCTCTTAGACGATTCCCCTGTTTCCCAAGCACAGAACCGCTCATAAAATTGTTCAAAAGACCCGCTCAACTCAAAGCCGCTGCGTTCAAATTCCTTAATTGAATCGATGACTTCTTCAGTCGTTTTTGCAAGCGGTCCAGGTGCTTCTTTTTCCAGGTCAAGATAAAACCCACGTAAACTGTCACGGTATTCGTCAATATCATAAACGTAAAAAATAATTGGTCTTCTTAAGTTTGCATAGTCAAAGAAAACGGACGAGTAATCAGTGATTAAAAGATCTGAGATCAAATATAAATCGCGTATGTCTTCATGTTTAGAGTAATCAAAAGCAAACCCTTCAAACGGTCCTAAATCAAAGTTTTCAGCAATCAGATAGTGCATACGAAGGACAACGACATACTCGTCACCAAGCTCATCTCTCATTTTTTGCAAGTCAAGACTTAAATCAAACTTATACTTCCCTCTTTGATAAAATTGATTATCTCTCCAGGTAGGTGCATACAGAACGACTTTTTTATCTAAAGGAAGTTCAAGCTTTTCTTTTATTTGATCAATGGTTTCCTGATTATTTTCCTGAATGAGATAATCGTTTCGCGGGTAGCCTGATTCAATCATGTTTTTCCCAAATAAAAATGCACTCTTAAATATCTCACTCGAATACTGGTTAGGAGCCACTAAATAATCCCATTTATTAGCTTCCTTAATAAAGTTACTCTTATACTTTAAAGTATTAGTCCCAGGCATATGCACTTCATCCATGTCAGCTGCCAGACGCTTTAACGGAGTCCCATGCCAGGTCTGGACATATTCTGTATCTTTAGGCTTAGGCAGCCAATTAGGCAGTCTTGTGTTTGTAACCCAGTATTTTGCACGCGTCATTACAAGCAGCCATTTAAGAGAAAAACGTCTCACTACCGGAAGTCCTCTTTCAACGAATTCCTCATAATGCCTGCGGTCTGCACTCCAGATAAGGGTGTAGGATGGAGTGTTTTCTTTCATGTATTCATATAGCGCCCTTGGGCTGTCGCTGTATTGCTTACCGTGAAAGCTTTCAAATACTACTAAATTGTGCTTGCTCGGTAAATAGCTTACAAGTTGGAACACTTTTTTATAAAACTTAAGTGCTCTTTTCCCTCTTCTTGCTTTGACAATTTCTTTTTCTAATTTATTTGTAAATTCTTTCACGATGTTATCTTCTAACATGTGAATGGTTAAATAATTGGCGATTTTACTAGTCGATATTTTAAACTTAACATTTATATCCTCGAAGGAAGTTACAAATATTTCTTCTAGTGAATCTTTACTATAATATTTTAACCGTGGACTTTCTCTCCACATTGTCTGGTTTCCGTCGTCCGTCTCAAGCTCTATAGAACTGATCAGATAATTCGGCAATTCTTCTGTTACAGTTTCGGGTAAGTCCACCTCAGTGGTGAAAAAGTGAAAACCTTCAGATGGCTGTTCCTCAATTTGTAAAGGATGCCTTGACTCTACATTCAGTGCATCTTTTAAAAGAAGGTTGGCGTCACTGACATTTCTAAGATTTACTTCTTCTAATAAACCTTCGACTCTCAGCTTACCCTGATCGGATAATTGAACATTTGTAATACCGGCAAAAAAATCAATCTCACTGAACCTAAAAGAGACATTCCCCTTTTTAGTAATATAAGGATGGAATGTTTTACCGCTTTCTTCTTCTTTAATCCTCATTAACTCAATTGCATTCTTGGTCGTTCGAAGCCTGTGGTTCCCCTCTCCATTTTGGAGGTACAGATCCCATATCTCGCCATTTAACAGCTTGGTTTTCCATTTCCCGTAATCCAGTCTTGCATAAAGAAGCCTCAAATTTTCATTGACGTCTTTTTCTGTCAGAGGAAGATTAATCTCTTCAGAAGATTGTCTGTTAATAAGGATCAATCTGTTTATACGATCATCTTCTTTAGATATAGGGATGTAAAGAGACATTTGTTGGTTCTTATGCAGTTTAATATCAGCTACACTAGGTTTTAATCTTTTTTTCATCTTAGTAATGACCCCTTTTACCTTGTCTAGTTATACTTCTTTGACTTTATTGTACACTCTTTGACAATTATTTTTATCCATTTGCGAAAAGATTAGATGCTTTTTATCTGCTGCACTTGCTTTCTCGGAAAAATTATTTTTTACATATTCCTTAACAGTGCTGATTAATTCATCCTCAGAATAGCATATATCTCCTATGAAGGTTTCCTCAATAGGCCTTAATATTCCTTTTCTAAAGAAAGAATCCGGGTCGAAGTGATAGAAAATTACAGGTTTAGCCATATAATTGAAGTCGAACGATACCGATGAGTAATCTGTAATCATAAGACTGCTCTCGAGAAGGAGTTCCTGCACGGTTTTCTCACCTAAACGCAGAACTTTAATCTTTTCATGCTTAACCTCAAAGTTATTAATAAAAGGCTGCATACGATAATGAGGAAAAAATTTTAATTCCACATCGTAATCAGTTAACAGCTGATGAAGCGTTTTATTCTGAAGCATACTCTTATATTTTTTATAATACTCCGAATCTAAGAAATCACGTTCATTAAGAAGCCATTCCCTCCAAGTTGGAATAAACAATATTGAGCGATTATTGCCCTGGTTCTCTAACAGGGAATCAAATCGCGTTAACCCTGTCACCACTACATCTTCCTTATTATAGCCTAGTTTTCTCTCAACTAATTTTTTTTCGGGTTGAGAACTAACGCAGAACACATGAAAAGGATACTTATAATATTGTTTGTGATATTCGACATTCTTTCTTCCAAGTACCCCGTGCTGAAGAAAGATTCTCTTTCCATGTTTATAAGAATTAAACTCTATCCCCTTAGCAGGTAAAAAATATTCTAAATCATGCGAACCAATGAGAGCAGTCGCTTGTGAAGCCACTTTATAATGGTCAATGGATCCTATATGAACGACATTCCCTAAATGCTCGATATTTAAAAGGTCTTCGGAATCACTTTCAATGGCATAGTATACCTTCATATTCGGATAGTTTTCCCTGCAAAATTTAAAGAAGTGATAGCCCGTATCCTGCGCAGTGTTGGACCGTTCACCAATCAACCATATTTCTTCTTCAGGAGGGGTTCTGATTTCAGTCGATAGATATTCCATGGCTTCGGTCGGAATATGATTCGTTTCTATTTTAATATTTCCACTTGGTGTATAAGTAATGTAGGCAATTTCACAGCCGTCCTCCCTGGACATTACCTCTCGAGCGAGAACGTCATCTTTGAAGTAATCGAATTCTTCTCGTCCTATCCTTCTTTCTTTCACTATATTCTTATATTTAAATTCAACATAGAGATCAAATACTTTTTTCATTTTTGTAGTGGAAGAAATAAATTCGTTTAAATTAATCTCAACTTCAAACCCACTATAGTGATATCGGTACCCGAACTTTTCAAGATTATTATGCTTTCCTTTAAGGGGAACTTTATAATCTTCTTCTGTCTCCCTTTCTCTAATAATCAAATTCCTTGTAACCTCTTCCTTCTCGACCCATTCCACAGTGTCTAAGTACGCATAGCCGCTTAAATTCAGGTGACCGTGGGCCAAATTCAATGTGTCGATATTTCTTTCCACGCTTAAATCTTTTTGCACAATAGAAAGTTGTTCATTTACTGTGGGGTAAAAATAAATTTGATTTAATTTCTCACCTTCAAACTCAACTCTCGACTGGTAAGCAATTTCCTTTATGTTAAGTCTGAATCGATACCTTCTCTTTATATCTAAAAAAGGAATTTGCAGATAAACATCCCATCTATGTTTTTCATTCTCACGGTTCGAAATTACCTCTTGATAATCTAAATCAAAAGTAAACTCATAATGATCGTCCGCTTTAGGATGAAGCTTAATTGGCTCAAAATGGGATTTACCATTATTTCTTTTGGCAATGAATAATTCGGCCTTTTCTATATCATGATCATTATTTATAAATGCCCCGTCCATAGTCCCGCTGCATTTAACTTTATACTTACTAACAATTTCAGCTTTTATATCTAGTATTTGAACAGCAGCTGATTTAACAGTTGAAGATAAACCATCATTTTTCGTTTTATAAAAAGTGTGCCATCTAGATTCTCTCTTTACATTAAACATTTGAGAATCCAAGTTTTCGATTAAATTATTTTCTATAAGAATACGGTAGTTCTTATCATTATTTACTTCCAGATAAAAATCCCATATTCCTTTGGAGGGATGTATATCGTTTAAGTTCACTTCCGCTCTCCAATAGTTCCCATCAAAAATTGTAGGAAGTCTATAAGAAAGATTGGAAGCTCTTTTTTTCATAGTAATTTGACTGTTCGATTTAGTTTGATTATCACTAAACAACCAGCCGCCTAGTTCAGCCTTATGATTGTCAAGAAAAACCCGGATCACACCATAAGGAAGCTCATCAGATTCTCCATAATAATGCCTCTTTATCACCTTTATACTAAGGTTGCCTTTAATAGTGGTGTAAGGAACAATTAAATCGTCTTCAAGTTCATGGGCGTGGGAAAAACCCTTCAGATCTTCGAAGAGCTTTCTGTCAGGCTTTAACCGTATTTCTTCCTCACCAATTCTTATGTAAAAAGCAATCTTCGGAGCTTCTAACACTCCATTATCTGTAATATTTATGCAGGCACTCCCCTCTTTATCGATGTTTGTCTCGTTCATTACTTGATTATTTTTCATATCCCGAACAATGAGCTTGGATTTTTTCACTTTAGCCGTCAGGGTCACATAAAGACTGGTATTACGGATTATGATGGATTCTGCCTTTATATCTTTTTTAATCTCTTCTTGAGGAACGTCACCTTTAAGACTGTGTATGATTTTACTGATGTTGAGCATTTCAGTTCTCCTCCCAAGAATGTATGGCAATAACTTTTATAAAAAACTCCATAAAATCTATTCTATACATTCTTAAAAATCTCATCAACTTAACAAGTTATGTATTACTCTCCTTCGTACCAAATTTATGTTTCAAAAATGTTACTTTCATTTAATCTATTACTATTGTCATTCTCTTAAACACTGAAAAACCAAGTCTAATATTCACTTCCCTTAATCACAAGAGTCCTTTAATTTAAAATTTGTGAGCAAAATGTATTATTTTTCGTCATATTTCGTTCATTTTTTTGTAATGTGATGTTATACTATGTCCATAATAATGAACAATAAGAAAATACTAGAATTTAATTAATAGTTTTGTAGGACTTATCATAAAATATCCCTTTTAGTTACTTTTTGCTGGTCATTACTATTTAAAATACCTTTTGAGAGGGTGAGGCTTATGGAGCATTCTACTTAAAAGTAATGATCACACAAATTAGTAACTAGGGGGTATATATGTAAATGCAGTCCAGCTCTTCAAAATTATTATTGGTTTTATTGTTCTTAGTACCATTATTCATTTATGTACCGGAACCCGGACAGCAAGCTTTAGCTGAAGAAGAATTTAAGGGAATTGCCTTAAAAAATAACACTACTGTTTTTAGCGATACCAGCAGAAGCTCTGATGCATTAAAACAGTATGACCAGGGACACATTTTAAGGTATCGTGAGTATAATAATAACTGGTATATCGCGACAGTTTATTTAAATTATCAAGCTCACACGGGTTACATACATAAAGATGATGTAGAGAACTCGCTTTCTTCTCAGGAATCGTTAGAAGGAAGGGCCAATAATAAGGTAGTAAGTGTTTACGAAGATGCCAGTACCAATTCCAAGGCATTGAAGTCTTATGGACAAGGACATATTCTAAAATACAAAACCTTTTCCAGTAATTGGTACGAAGCTACGGTCTATTTAAATCACGAACCACATACAGGCTATATACATAAGAACCATGTAGAGACATCCGTTGATAATCAAGAAGATTTAACTGGGATAGCTTTAAATAATTCTACCCATGTTTATTCTAAAGCATCAAAGAACTCCGAAGCTTTAAAGTCTTATTCAAACGGAACAATTTTACAGTATAAGTCTTATTTAGGTGACTGGTATGAAGCTACCGTCTATTTGAACCACAAGCCTCACACAGGCTATATTCATAAAGACGACGTAGAGACCGGACAATCTAACGGGCAAAAAGGATCAGGAGTTGCTCTTTTAAAACCTACCAGGGTTTATTCAGACGCATCTACCAGTTCTAAAGTTTTAAAATCTTTTTCTCCAGGAGCTGCCATCAACTACAAAAGATATTCAAACAATTGGCACACTGTAGAAGTTACTGTTAATGGTAATAAAGAGAATGGGTACATTCATGAAACCCATGTTGAGCAGCCTGCTGACTCCAATAATGATCATAAAGGGATTGGACTTCAATCCCCTACGCATGTATATGAAGCAGCCTCTACAAATTCAAAGCCATTGAAGTCTTACAGCCAAGGAAAGGTACTGCAGTACAGAGATTTTTCTGCGAATTGGTATGAAGCTACTGTTTACTTAAACAACAAAGCCCATACTGGATATATTCATAAATCTCATGTAGAAAACCTTTCGGGTGATCAAGAAACTGTTAGAGGGTTAGCAGCTGTTAACAATACGACAATGCACCAATATGCATCTAAAAACTCGAGCACCCTTGAATCTTTTGACCGAAATGACATTCTAAACTTAAAAACATTTAGTAATAACTGGTATGAAGCTGAAGCGTATATTAATAACTCAAAGCGCACCGGCTACATTCATAAAGACCAAGTCAGTGTAGAAAACTTAGTCTATGAAAATACTAGTTATGATCATGATTTTGATAGTGTACTGGATATTCAAATGACCAGAACACCTAAAGCAGACGGAGCAGGTAGAGTAGCGGCAAGCAGAGAACAGGTAGAATACTATTTAAACCCTGAAAACTTCGATGAAAACTCCACAAGTTTTTACCAGTTTTTAAAGCTCTCTCAGCCTGCAGGCTTAAGTGCTTCTGAAATTAATGACAAGGTACTCTATAATTCGGGCATTCTACAAGGGAAAGCTTCATCTTTTGTAGAAGCAGGTCAGCGCCATAATATTAATGAAGCCTACTTAATCTCCCATGCCATTCACGAAACAGGTCATGGTTCTTCAAAATTAGCCCAGGGTGTTCCTGTGGATAATAAAGGTAATGTAGTAGATGAAAATGAAAAAGCTCATACTGTATACAACATTTACGGCATTGGCGCAGTCGATGATGCACCGATTTCAGGCGGAGCAAAGCGAGCCTTTAACGAAGGCTGGTTCTCTCCAGAAGAGGCAATCGTTGGCGGTGCTCAATTTGTATCAGTAAATTATGTCCATAGAGGTCAGGACACACTTTATAAAATGCGCTGGAATCCAGATAGTCCTGGTAAGCACCAATATGCTACCCACGTAGCCTGGGCAGATATCCAGACCAGAACGATCGCTAACATTTATGATGCGCTTGATAACTACGTTCTTGTATTCGATGTGCCTTCCTATGACGGACAACCTTCCTCTATCCCTGAACCCGATCCAGAGGAACCTGAAGGGACCTATATTGATTACCCTGACAATGTAAAAGGTGAAGTCGTTGTACAGGCAGGATCAAACTTAAACTTAAGAGAAGGTCCTTCAACCAATGATTCAATCCTCACTTCCATTCCAAGTGGTTCTAAGATTGATGTTATTGGAACAAATGGATCGTGGTACGAGGTTCAATTCAATGGTAAGACGGGGTGGGTCAGCAGTGAATTTATAAAACTACTAAATCTTCTCGAAGTCACTGTATCCGACTTAAATGTAAGAACAGGCTCATCGATTAACCATCAATCCATAGGGAAACTGCAAAACAATAACTATGTGGCTGGTGTGCTAAACAATAATAACGAAATAGTTACAGACAATGAATGGTATAAGATATACTATGAAGGATCAGAAGCATGGTCCAGCAGTGGGTCGAATAATAATTATCTTATCGAAAAGTAGCGTTACAAAGAAAAAGGATTTCTTCAATCTATTTGCGAAGAAATCCTTTTTTTTATAAATTTATAGTCTAACAATATCAGGATTTTTTAATTATTTTTTGTCATTATCTATTCATTTCATTGTAATAGAATGATATACTGTGTCACCGAATCGTAATTTTGGGAGGTCAGCTGTTTTTTATTCATGAACAGTACACAGGAAAGGGTGATCTTTGACTGTTGATTATCCCCATTAATCCAATGGAAAGAGGAGGAATGTTTATACTATGAATAAAAGCTTAAAAAAAACTGTTTTACTAATAGTTTTTACGTCTTTAATTTATTTTTACAGTACGTCTAATACTGCATCCGCAGCGGATGAGCAAAAAGGAATTGCATTAAAAGACTTAACGAATGTATATCGTGAAACAAACCAAAGTTCTAAGGCCCTTAAATCGTACGAAAAAGGCAGTATTTTACAGTTCGAGGAACATAGCGATAATTGGTATATCGCAACTGTCTACTTAAATAATGAACCTCACACAGGGTATATACATAAAAAAGATATCGAAACTTCAGCAGAAAATCAGCAGCCTTTAGAAGGCAGAGCCAATGAAGAAGTGGACGTCTATGACACTGCCTCTCCTTCATCTAATGAATTAAAAACTTATGATAGCGGGTCAATCCTCCAGTATAAAACTTTTTCGGAAAACTGGTATGAAGCCACTGTTTATATTAACCATGAAGCTCGCACAGGATATATACCTAAAGACAAAGTTGAAACGGCTTCAGGCAATTTGGAAGAACATACTGGGATTGCACAGCAAAACTCAACAAATGTATATGCTGCCGCTTCCAAAGAGTCTTCAGCATTAAAATCATATTCCAGTGGGACGATCTTACAGTACCGATCCTATTTGGATGAGTGGTACGAAGCTTCCGTGTATATTAATGGAGAAAAAGAAACCGGGTATATTCATAAAGGCGATGTAGAAACAGGAGAAAAAGACGGAAAAGAGCTCTCCGGAACAAGCTTATTAAAGGCTACCAGCGTCTATGCTGACGCATCGACTGACTCCAGGAAACTAAAATCATATCCGGTAGGTTCCACTTTGCAATATCAAGAATACTCTTCAGACTGGTACATTGCTCAGGTTTATTTAGAAGGAGAGAAAGAAACCGGGTATATCCACAAAGACCATGTAGAACAAGAAGCGGAAAATAATGAAGAACTGCAGGGGATCAGTCTAAAATCTCCAACTACCGTATTTGAGGCCGCCTCAACAAATTCAAAAGAATTGAAAGACTATGAAAAAGGAAACATCTTAAAGTACAAGAATTTTACGGAAAACTGGTATGAAGCGACCGTCTACCTTAATGGAGAGGCTAAGACAGGTTATATTCATAAATCTCATGTAGAAAATAAAAAAGAAAACACTGAGTCATTAAATGGCTTAGCCGCAACAGATCAGTCTAAAATCTATCAACGTGCCGCCAAAGAATCCACCTCAATAAAAACTTTCAAGAAAAACGATGTACTAAAACTAGAAACATTATCAGATAACTGGTTTGAAGCCACTTCCTATCAAAACGAAGAAGAAATCACAGGGTATATGCATGCAGATGATATCAGCTTAGATGATATTGCTTATGAAACAACAGAGTACGACAGCGAGTTTGATGAGGTAATGGACAAACAAACTTCTACTACTCCGCCACAGAAATCAGACGGAACAGGAGCTATTGATGCGAGTGACGAAGAGGTTGAGTACTATTTAAACGCTGATAATTTCACAGAGGACTCAGGTAGTTTCTATCAATTCTTATCCTTATCACAGCCAGCAGGATTAAATGCTGATAACATAAATAAGGATATATTATATAACGCTGGTTCTCTTACAGGTACAGCAGATGCTTTTGTAAAAGCAGGTGAAAAGTTTAGTGTTAACGAAGCTTACCTAATCTCTCACGCGCTGCATGAAACACAAAATGGTACTTCAGAATTAGCAGAAGGTGTTCCCGTCAATGATAAAGGGGAAGTAGTTGAAGAAAATGAAGCCGACCATATCGTTTATAATATGTATGGTATTGGGGCTGTTGATAAAGAACCTGTTTCCGGCGGAGCCTTAACGGCTTTTGAAAACGAGTGGTTCTCTCCGGAAGAAGCTATCGTCGGTGGTGCTGAATTCGCAGCCGATCAGTATGTAAATCAAGGCCAGGATACTTTATACAAAATGAAGTGGAACCCTGACCAGCCTACATGGAACCAATATGCCACACACGTAGCATGGGCTGATATTCAAACAAAAACGATAGCAGACATTTACGATACAACAGAGGATTATGTGCTGACATACGATGTGCCTTCTTATAAAGATCAGCCCTCACCTATTGAAAAACCAGACCCTTCTGATAATGAAGGCAACTTCCTTGAATATCCCGAACATGTTATAGGTGAAGTGGTGGTGAATGATACCAATCTTAACTTCAGAGAAGAGCCTGACGATGAAGCTGCTATCATCAATAGTTTAACGAATGGCACAAAAGTAGATATTAAAGGAACAGACGGCGTTTGGCTGAAAATTGAGTACGATGGTGAAACCGGCTGGGCTCATAGTGATTATGTAAAACACTTAAATTTACTAGAAGTCACTGCAGATAGCTTGAATGTTAGAAGCGGACCTTCCATTGATGAAGAGACTGTGGGGGCAGTCAGTCAGGAAGACTTGATTAGTGGAGAGTTAGACGAGAACGATGATTTAGTGACTGAAGATGAATGGTACCTTGTAAACTTCAACGGTGAAGAAGCATGGGTAAGCAGCGGTGAAGATAATGATTTTGTTGTGGAAAAATAAATTTATTTAGAAAACAGCTCTCTTTATAGGAGGCCACTGAAAAAGTCCTTTCTAATCTAGAAGAGCTTATAAAGTTTGTTGTTGCTTCTTTCGAATCGCTTATCGGTGGATGCTTGCCGGGCACGGCCTCAGCTAACTTGGTCAAGAAGATCACTTGACCAAGTGGATCTTCGGCTCGCGCTGTCCCCGCGACGCACCGGACGTGCTAGTGTCGATGTTGCCACAGGACGTGGCTGGTTTTAATCGACCAGACGTCACCACCGAACGCTCATCGTGGCAAAACGAAAAAGAGTGATTTTCTTTGATGGATAAAAGAAAGTCACTCTTTTTTTGTACAATGAAAGGAATACATAAAAGGGAGGGATTGGATGTTAGACCGACAATTATCCATGAACTTCAGACTATAATTCCGTTCCATAAAATCAGAGGAACGCCAAAACCAACTAGCGATATTCACCGTTAATCTAAAGGGAATTATGAAGCTCATGGAGGAATAAGAGGGAAGTACCTCTTAAGATCAAAAAATATAGGAGGGTTGAACGAAGAAATCGTTCAGCTTGCCTATATGTTTACCCATCACTTAAAATCGTGCATTTCTTCAGTGGCTCCTTTATAGGGAGCTGTTTTCTTAACACAAATGGAAATATTATCAATTAAAAGCATGTTGTTTTAATTTGTAGTTTCCTGTAATATTAATATAGGCACGTCTAAAACTAGTATACACTACCTTTTTTATAAATTTGTAAATTGTGTGTTTTAATTCTGTAAACTAAGAGGTATATACTCTATAATGGAATGTTAAGCATTCAAGGAGGAAATAAACAAATGAAAAAAGTAATCACATATGGCACATTTGATCTGCTTCATTGGGGTCATATTAACTTATTAAAAAGAGCTAAAGATCTTGGAGATTATTTAATTGTAGCAATCTCTTCTGATGAATTTAATGCCATTAAACACAAAGATGCTTATCACAGTTTTGAAAACCGTAAAATGATCCTGGAAGCAATCCGTTATGTAGATGAAGTAATTGCAGAGGATAACTGGGAACAGAAAGTAGAAGACGTGCAAAAACATGATATTGATGTTTTTGTTATGGGCGATGACTGGGAAGGAAAATTTGATTTCCTAAAAGAATATTGTGAAGTCGTATATTTACCTCGTACTGTAGGGATTTCAACTAGTAAAATAAAAGACGATTTATTTGATGTGAACAATGGCTAAAGATTTGATCATAAGCGTTTACCTGCTTATGTTTAGAACCATCTTTAATATTTCTAAGCTTATTCCCCAACGGAAGAAAACGGTTTTTGTATCTTCTTTTGGGGATAATATTTTGTATACAGTTGAAGCCCTAAAAAAACAGTACAATGGTGAAATCATTATTCTTAAAGATGAAAAATGTAAATATTTCTTTCTTGAGGACACCCAGGTAACAGTCGTTCCCTTTCAACTTAAAAAACCAAAGCATTTTCTTCATTCTATTTATCACCTTGCTACCTGCGAGAAAGTATTTGTTGATAATTATTTTGGTTTTCTTGCGGCCACTGACTTTAAAGAAAACGTAGAATGCATACAACTTTGGCATGCATCCGGAGCCGTGAAAAGGTTCGGCCTTGCCGACCCTTCCATTGAACATCGCACCCAAAAAGCTAACGAACGTTTTCGAAAAGTATATCAGCGTTTTGATAAGGTGGTCGTAGGTTCAGATAAAATGGCTGAAATTTTTAAAAAAAGCTTTAATTTAACGGAGGATAACATTCTGAAAACAGGTATTCCTCGGACTGATTTCTTTTATGAAGATCATGTAGAGATTGAAGAGAAACTTAACAAGAAATATCCTGAATTAAAAAATAAAAAAGTGATCTTATACGCCCCTACTTTTAGGGATCACCAACTGACTAATCCAGACATCCAGCTGGATCTAAATCAAATGTACGAAGCTCTGCATGAGGATTATGTTCTTTTGTTAAAGCTTCACCCGGCTGTAAATACTAATTTCGCTAACCCGTACCCTGACTTTATTATTGATGTTTCATCAAAAGAAAAAATCAACCAATTACTATTAATTACTGATTTATTAATTACGGACTATTCATCAATTCCTTACGAATTTTCATTATTAAATAAGCCTATGATTTTTTATTCATTCGACTTGGAAGAGTATGCAAGAGCTCGAGGCTTTTGGGAAGACTACCACACTATGACTCCAGGGCCTGTGGCCTATACCACTCAGGAAATCATTGAAATTATAGGGAATGAGTTTTACAACTATGAGGAAATCCAGCAATTCTCCAATATGTGGAACGAGTACTCAGACGGCCAATCCAGTCAGAAGCTTATACAGACTCTATATGAATCACACCATATCCCAAAAGACCATTCGATAAAAGTAACCCAGTGACAATAGTCACTGGGTTTTTGTTTTACTGTTTAATTAAAAAACAGAGAGTAAGCCCCGAAACAGTAATAGGATATCTGCTCAGTCACCTTCATAATCTTTGTCCGATCTTGTTTTTTTGTTTTTTTGCCTCGTAAACATTTTCTGAATTAAGTCAATTACCGGTCGTTTCCCTTTTTGTACTACGCCCGTCATCTCAGCAAATAAGTGCAGTAAAAAAAGAATAAAAAAAGTTATTCCTAAGGAAATGCCGAATGAAGTAAGCGAAAATAATATAGCCAAAAACCCAAACAAGGCACTGAATCCATAAATAATAAGTACAGTGGTTCTATGACTAAAACCAGCTGCCAGGATTTGATAATGAATGTGTTTATTGTCCGGCATCATAATTTTTTGGTTATTCAAGAACCTTCTCATAATAGAGAAGAGTGTATCGAATAATGGAATAGCTAATACAATAATAGGTATGATAAAACTGAATAATGTAACATTTTTAAATAACCCTACCATTGAAATAACAGCCATGGAATAACCTAAAAACAAAGATCCTGAATCTCCCATATATATTTTAGCCGGGTAAAAATTATGAAAAAGAAAACCGATATTGCTTCCAATTAAGACGATACAAAGGAAAACAATTGAAATTTGCGGTTCCAGCGCGAGAGCCATAATAGAAATGCTTATTAAAGAAATGGTAGTTACACCAGTCGCAAGACCATCAAGACCATCAATCAGGTTGATTGCATTCGTAATTCCGATTATCCACACAAATGATAATACAATACTAAAAGGTTCACTTAACGGAATCATACCGATAAATGGAATCGTTAAAATGTCCACTTGCAGTCCTGAAAAAATAAGCACAGAAGCAGCCATTACTTGTCCAGCTAGCTTCATTAGTGGTTTTATCTGATAGCGATCGTCTAAAAGACCAGTCAAAACAATAATTACTGCACCCATTGAAATTGCCGGCCAGTATTGTGTTTCCGGTCTAATATAAAGCATACCAGCGACTACACCGCCGAATATAGCAAGCCCGCCCATACGTGGTGTAATTACTGCATGTATCTTTCTGGCTTCAGGGTGGTCCATCATCCGCCACTTTCTTGCTAACTTAATCACAGGAAACACTAATAAATAACTTACTGCCATAGACAACAAAAGTGCTATGGCTATGTCTATATATATATTCATAATAATCCTCGCTTAATCCACAAGGGAAACCCCTTAAAATTCATCCGTTTTTCATTATACCACACGTATTCTAATGAGTCCTTTCATCTTGAATATTTATAGAATTTGAAATATGAGAACAAAGGCTCGGGCGCCCTAGACACGCATAAGTAAACGTCTGTGTACGCAGGATGTCACTTCGCTGAGCTTAGGGTTTCGCTAGGAAGCTCGGGCGCTAAAAGGGAAGGGACTTTCACTCTTGGCGGCAAGAAAAAAAGCTTGCGGAAAAACAGAGCTTTCTCCACAAGCTGAGAAGTCACGGAACTTCTCTTACACACTTTCATTAATTTGTTCATTAACTGATTGTTTCACTGCGTCCAACAACTTTCGACTCTCTTCTCTAGAGCCGGTTTTGACTCCATAATAAAATTTAATTTTCGGCTCTGTGCCTGAAGGACGCAGACAGAACCAACTATCATTCTCTAAAATAAATTTCAGTACGTTGGCTTTAGGAAGGTCAATGGTTTCCAGTGTGCCATCCTTATGCTTGCGCTCAGAAGTCGTATAGTCTTCTACCGCAAGAACGTCAAGCCCGCCCGCTTTCGTTAGAGGATGCTGCCTGAAATCATTCATAATTTTATCTATTTTTTCTGAACCTGTTTTCCCTTCCATAGTCAGCGATTGAAGATCTTCAAGGAAATATCCGTGCTTCCTGTACAAATCATCTAAAGCTTGAAGAAGTGTCTTGCCTTTTGATTTCCAGTATGCTGCTACTTCGGCTGATAGTACTGTTGCTTGGACTGCATCCTTGTCACGTGCAAAATCTTTAACCAGATAGCCGTAGCTTTCTTCATAACCGAATAAGAAAGTGTGCTTGTTCGTTTCTTCATACTCTTTAATTTTTTCACCAATAAATTTAAAACCTGTTAACGTATCTAGACTATCTACTCCATAATGGTTTGCGATTACCCGGCCAAACTCAGACGTTACGATGGTTTTAATAACGATACCATTCTCAGGGAGACTTTCAGACTGAGACAAAATGTAATCAATCAGCAAAGCACCTGTCTGATTACCAGTAAGCACCTGATATTCTCCATTACTGTCCGGCACAGCAATGCCTAACCGATCGGCATCAGGATCCGTTGCAATTAATACGTCGGCACCCACCTGGCTGCCTTTCTCAATTGCAAGTTCAAATGCTTGATGCTCTTCAGGGTTTGGAGAGGAAACTGTTGTAAATTCCGGATCCGGAACCGCCTGTTCCTCCACGGTGTGAAGATTTTTAATCCCGATTTGTTTCAGTCCTTTTTCTGCCAGCAGCTGAGCCGTACCATGAAGAGGAGTAAATACCACACTTAAATCACCGGCGAATTGCGGCAGTTCTCGATTTACGTTCACTTCCTTAAGTTTCTCGAGATAAGCTTGATCCACTTCATTATCAATCCATTTCAGAAGACCGGATGCTTCAAGTTCTCCCTGATCGGCGACTTCTACCTCCAGTTCATTGTCTACTTTATTCACCATGTTGATTACAGTATTTGCTTCAGCGGGAGGGAGCTGACCGCCGTCAGAATTATAAGCTTTAAACCCATTGTACTCTGGGGGATTGTGGCTTGCAGTAATAACAACGCCTGCTGCGGCTCCTAAATGGCGTACTGCAAAAGATAGTTCCGGGGTTGGTCTTAAAGAAGAAAATACGTAGGTTTGAATACCATGACGACCTAATACTTTTGCCGTTTCTATAGAAAACTCCTTCGACATATACCTGGAATCATAAGCCACAACTACACCTTTAGACTGTCCTGCCTTCTCCTCTACATAAGAAGCTAACCCTTCTGCCGCTCGTCTGATTGTGTAGATATTCATACGATTTGTACCGGGGCCGAGCTTACCTCTCATACCGCCTGTTCCAAATTCCAAACTCTTGTAATATGCGTCCTCCAGTGACTGTTCGTCCTGCTGAAGTTGATCAAGTTCAGTCCGCAGTGTAGGATCTAACGATGTAAAAGTATTCCAACGTTCATATTCCTGATACCAGCTCATAGAATCATCCCTTTTCTATTATATTAATCTATGTATATTTACAAATTATATCATATTACAGCGCTTACTATGATACCAGCAGGTAAAAAAAGAGCAGTTTTTTCTGCTCTTTAATCTTCAGGTTTGAAGTTGTTGAATTAATCGATTAATAACATCCTGGGAGGATGCTAATTCGGCATTTTCCGTCTGCTGAATAATCGTCTGCATTATTTCTTTTAATTCCTCTGCTTTTGTCATTGCCCCCACCTTTTCTATCTTTTGTTATGGTTCTATATTCCTTAATTATTCGATGTTAAACTTCTTTTTTCGTCCGTTTTTTCTATGGACAGACAGAATAACGAAAACAGCCAGGCCTCCTCCAAATGCATCCAATAAAACGTCACCAGCGTATGGTGTACGATTGGGGGTTAAACCTTGATGCCATTCGTCAAAAACAGCATATAGTACAGTACCAGCCCAAGCAGAGGCAGCCAGAAGCGGCTTATTCTTATTTTGTTGAACCGTATAAAACAGGGCGAAATATATAAGGAGAGCCAGGACAAAAAACACCCCTATATGAGCTCCTTTTCTAATAAAGAACTCGATAAAACCAGCGATTCCCTGTGCAGCAACGCTTACTTCCTGGTTGTTATATGTAAAGGATATTCGTTCTAAATAAGGACCAGCCCAGGAAAAGTTAACCCAATCCCCTAACCATGGCTTTATATCCTGTTTTTCGTAAGGAGTTGAAGAAGAATAATAGATAACCGCTATCCATATAAAAGCAGGGACCCAATACACGAACTTTTTCATAAACTTCCTCACAATACAATGAATATTGTTTAATTTTAACACAACACGTCAATAAATAGTGCTTTTTTATTTTTAAACTTCATAAAATCAACTAAAATAAGCAGTTTGTAATTTTTGTCGAAAATCCTTAGGGCTGATTCCTTCATGCTTCTTAAAGACACGTGTGAAGTAGCTTTGGCTGTTGTACCCAAGCAAAATACTAATTTCCATTAAAGAGTATTGTGTATTCGTAAGTAATTCTTTCGCTTCTTTAACTCGATGGGCATTAATATATTTCGTGATCGATGTTCCTGTATCTTTGTTAAATACGCTTGAAAGGTAATTGGGATTCACATGAAGTTCTTCGGCAATAACCTTTAAATTAATGTCTTCCGTAAGGTTCTGAAAAATATAGTTCTTTGCTCTATGTACTAGAGGAGAAACTACACTTGTCTGATTTCTTTGTTTCATTACATTTAAGTAAGCTTGTACAACTGTTAACTCTAAATGAGCTAGCTCGTTTTTATCCTCTTTGGACTCAAGAAAATTAATATAAAAATCATGCAGGGAAAAAGCCTCATCTTTAGCTATTCCTTCTTCAATGGCAATTCTCGTTAATTTGGAAATGAGTGTGATTATATTGTTCTTTGCCGATCTTAATTCATTTCCATTTCCTAGAGGAAAAAGCGATGATCTTCTAAGCTTCTGATACTCCTTCAGGGCTTTCGAGTCCCCCTGCTTAAAATAACGGTTAAAGTTCTCATTTAATTCTAATAAATGACGGGAGAACTTAGCGTTTAAATGATTACTTTTAAAAGACCGGTAGTCCTCCCACTCTTCTTCTGTCGGCATTTGACCAATTGACTGACCTTCAGATTTCCCCGGAAGGAGCGTAGTCAGCAGTCTTTCTACTGAATCCAGTACTTTTGTATTAACAACCGGAAGCTTACTGAAATAATCAACTGTTTCAGCCTCGTAGGAAAAATCCATACCGTTCAGGACCAGCATCTTTCTGACATGAAATTTCCCGACTTCCTGCATAAGATAAGGTCCGATTCCTATGTAAGTAAAGCTCCCCATCTTATTTTTTATAGGATAAAAGAAAAAATATTGATAGTAGAGGTTAGAGAATAATTGAAGTTGGAATGGATTTTTTTTGCTTTCTCGTAAGCACTGGTAGAATTCCTCATGAAAAATTTTTGGAGGACGGTGAAATCGATCTGGAAAGTGCCGGATCAGCTTCTCACTGTCATTAAACACTAAAATTGGGGTTTGAAAAGAATTTGAACAATCTCTTAATAACTCGAACAACTCAAGATGACCTGATTTCAACGTTAACTCCCTCCCTTTATTCTACTATAGATGAATTTCAAAAAAATAACACCAGCTAAAAGCTGATGTTCTTTAATGAGAACTAATTGAGTTAATATATTCTCTAACTTCTTCAATAGTCAACCCTAAATCCCTGGCTTCTTTTACAAGTCTTACCCATTCTGCATCAAGTGTCGTCTGATCAGGAACTGCCTTCATCATAGATGAACCTCCCCGTTAAAATTACGGAAGCTTCTACTATCTGCAGTATGTAAGCTCCCCTGTCCTATCCCTATATAACTAAGCCTATTATGATAGCAGTTTTGCATTATTCTCAGATTTTTTTCATAAATTATCAATTTTTTATATATTTTAGGATAAAGATATTGTAAAAAAAACTCGAATGTGATTAAAGAGTTTCGTGCCATTCCTTTCCTATGGGATCGATAGGTCTTAATCAGTACCAATGACCCTCTTCCCCTCTTCCTATTATTTATATTATTCATATCAGTGAATGAGTTGGACAAAATCACGTGTAGCAAATAATAACGGAAGGCTGTAAATGAGAATAGTCAGGAAAGAAGAGATTGGATTCTCTTGTTACATCAATAAATAATAAAGACGGGATATTTAGCACGGGCCGCCAATCTTATTAATGCAACCTCTCCCATCATACAAAAATCACCGCAGCTTCCTTCGAAGGAATTTCCGTACATCTTCTATTTCTAGGCCAAGTCGTTTAGCTTCTTTAATTAATTGCACCCACTCTTGATCTACCCGCTTTTGTTTAATGCAACCTCCTCCTTTTATTACTCAGCATTACTTTGATCATTAACATGAGAAAGCAAATCTTCAAGCGGCACATCTAACGTTAATGCCATTTTTCTCATAACACTTAAAGATGGGTTTTTTTGAACCCCTCGTTCAATATTACTTATATAGGATTTTGAAACTCCTGATTGATTGGCAAATTGATTGACAGATAAGCCTTTTCCTAATCGTAATACTCTTATACGCTCCCCTATCCCAGTCATGAGCTGACCTCCTTCCTGTACGCTGATCCTGCGATTTTTGTTCTTAATAAAGAATTTATAGTTTTATTATAAAGGATAAAAACATAAAATAAAAGGCGTTTTTTCTTTATAAAGAACAAAACTCTATAACTCCACTCATTAGAAAAATATGAACAGCGTATATCCTAAAAAGAAAAACCGCCCCTGGATGGGCGGTTTAACAGTATTCTTCATTCCATACGTCCGACAATTCTGTAAACGCTTTCTTATCGGCGCGATCAATGGCTCTATTTATTAACCGTCTTAAGTTCTCTTTCTCTAAGTCATCAATAACGTTTTCTAATTCTTTATTTTTCTGATCAGGCTTCGCTATTACTGCTTTTGTTTCATAAGGGGAAGTAATAGCATGAAGATGAGTAATAAAATCAGGAAGCTTTAGCAAATCAGCTACTGATACATATACAATTCTCTTCCCTCGTTGAAAAACGAAAATATCAAACACATTATGAACACGCTTACTTTTTCGATCAATAATAATTTCACGGGACTCCATAGGAATAAACTGATATAATTCATCGTCAATAAATAAGGAAAAATACTGGTAGGCTAATACGACTCGGATAAAACGATGGTCTTCTTTCACATAATAAGGTTTTAACATTTTAATATTTAACACTTTGCCCACCCCTTACAATCAGAATTTTCAGTATTTTATTCTATTATCCCTCATTTGTCAATAAAAATAAAGATGAAATTATTACGAAAAAGCTCTTAGCTGTCCTCAGTCATTTGATGCTGACAGGATGGAACGAAAATGATTGCGGATAACCAAATTAAGTTGGTAAAGAGTAGCTTCATTATGAATTTCTACAAATTTATGTAGTGCACTCATCCCTTCCTGAAGAAATAAATCTGTTTTCCCTGAGATCCCCATGTCTTCAATTATACGTTTTATCAAACTTTCACACATAAACACTGAATTCAATATACTCACCTCTCACCCCTCCTTTCGTAATTAGGTATATTTACTTATAAAATATTTCTGAAAATTAGTCAATATGTAACAAATACACTTCTATCGGAAAAACATTGGTGAAAAATCAATTATTTAGTCGAATATTTATATTTATTGCCCTTTTTTTCTTAAATAAGGAAAAAATAACATTTATCTGTTTAATTAAATAAAGAGAAATTTTTTAATTTGAGACAATTTTCCGACCGGTTATTTTAAGTAAAATCCCGGTGCTGGGCTTGTAATTCAGACTTAAAGGAATAGAAAGATAAATACTTTTTAATTCCAACTCTATTAAACCTTGTACATCCCTTTCCTTTCCGTTACAATGTCCATTACAAATATAAAAATGTATATTCCAAGTGGACAAGGAGTGTGAACGATGAAAGACACAATTACTGTGGGCTTACTGGGATTAGGGACCGTCGGAAGCGGTGTAATTGAAATTCTTGAAGACCATAAAGAAAGTATTCAACATAAAACAGGGTGCGATGTCACAATCAAGACTGTGCTCGTAAGTAATTTAACTAAACCTCGTGATATTGATAATACTTCAACTAAACTCACGGATCGATATGAAGATATCACGCAGGATCCTGATATTGATGTTGTAGTGGAGGTTATGGGTGGAATCGATCACACTCTCACAATATTACGTGAAGCCATTGAAAACGGAAAACATATTGTTACTGCTAACAAAGATCTTGTAGCTCAGCATGGAGCCGAATTGTTTGAAGCCAGTTCACGAAATCAATGTGACTTATTTTATGAAGCAAGTGTGGCAGGCGGAATACCAATCATTCGTTCCATTTTAGATGGACTGTCATCTGACAAAATCCGTAAAATGATGGGAATTGTAAATGGCACAACGAATTATATTTTAACTAAGATGACGAAAGAAGGTGTCGATTTTGACTCCGTCTTAAAGGAAGCTCAGGAACTTGGATTTGCAGAAGCAGATCCTACTGCTGACGTAGATGGATTAGACGCAGCTCGTAAGATGACGATTCTATCAATTCTTGGCTTCTCTATGCCTTTTAATTTAGAAGATGTGGAAGTTAAAGGCATCCGTGGAATTTCATTAGCCGACATTCAATATGCCAGACAGCTTGGATACTCTGTTAAATTAATCGGAGTTGCGGAACATGATGAAACCGGCGTTGCCGTTAACGTGGAGCCTACCTTGCTTCCAGTTGAACATCCTCTCTCCTCAGTGAATGACGAATACAATGCAGTTTATGTATACGGGGATGCCGTAGGAGAAACTATGTTTTACGGACCAGGCGCTGGTAAGCTGCCTACAGCTACCGCAGTAGTATCTGATCTTATTGCCGTAGTAAAAAGCCTCAGATTAGGAACTTCCGGATCTGCCTATGTACAGCCGCAGTTCCCGAAACAAGTTAAGGAAAAGAAAGATCAATTAACGAAAAAATACATGCGCCTTCACGTGCATGATCAGCCTGGCATGCTGATGGAACTCACAAAGATTTTTGCAGAATACGGTATTTCATTCGATCAAATTATTCAGCGCGAAGCAGATAAAGATGATGAACGTGAATTAATGATGGTGACTCATCAGGTAAGTGAAGAAGACTTTAAACGAGCATACAACGATTTAGAAAGCCTGTCATCGATCCGTTCGGTCGATAGCGTTTTCCGTGTGGAAGGGAGCAACTGATATGTGGAAGGGTTTATTAGATAAATATGAAGAATTATTACCGGTGACACCAGAGACACCAAAACTTACATTACACGAAGGAAATACTCCTTTACTTCCGATTCCTACGATCTCTGAAAAATTAGGCATTGAAGCTTATGTGAAAATTGAAGGTGCCAACCCTACTGGTTCTTTTAAAGACCGCGGAATGGTCCTTGCAATGGCTAAAGCAATAGAAGAAGGTTCTAAAGCCGTGATTTGTGCATCGACAGGTAATACATCAGCCTCGGCAGCTGCTTTTGCAGCAAGAGCAGGGTTACGCTGTATCGTGGTTATTCCTGATGGTAAAATTGCAGAAGGCAAACTTGCCCAGGCTGTTATGTACGGAGCAGAGATTTTTGCCATAAAAGGAAACTTTGATCAAGCACTAAAGATTGTCCGTGAAATTGCGGAAAAAGAACCTATTACTCTTGTTAACTCAGTTAATCCTTATCGAATTGAAGGTCAAAAGACAGCAGCATTTGAAGTATGTGACGTATTGGGTGAGGCTCCTGACTTTCTCTCTATACCTGTTGGAAACGCAGGAAATATTACGGCGTATTGGAGAGGATTTAAAGAGTACCATCAATCCCACGGTACAAAACTCCCACAAATGCTCGGTTTTGAAGCAAGCGGATCAGCTGCAATTGTAAGAAATCAAGTCATAGAAAACCCAGACACACTTGCCACTGCTATCCGAATTGGAAACCCTGCAAGCTGGCAGCCTGCTCTAAAAGCTGCCGAGGAATCAAAAGGGAGTATTAACGAAGTAACCGATGAAGATATTGTAGAAGCTTATCAATGGTTAGCCAGTGCCGAAGGGGTGTTTGCAGAACCTGCCTCCTGCGCATCTCTTGCCGGAACAATTAAAAAAGTAAAAGACGGCACGATTCCAAAAGGATCAAAAGTAGTTCACGTTCTTACAGGAAACGGCCTTAAAGACCCTACTACCGCCATTGAAAAAAGTAAGATTAGACCAACTGTAATCGAAAATGATTTACAACAATTTGCTGAAGCAGCAGGAGTCACATCATGATTACCATCCGTGTTCCAGCTACCTCAGCAAATCTCGGACCGGGTTTTGATTCGATCGGAATGGCATTGACTCAATATGTTACCCTTCACTGTGAACCTGCTGATGAGTGGACGTTCGTTCTGCCAAAAAAAGACCAGCCGTTTATTCCTGATGGAAAAACAAATTTAATTTATAAATCTGCTCTATTTACAGCCAATCGCTATGGAGTGGACCACCTGCCTCCCCATAAGGTAACAATGACAAACGAAGTCCCTATTGCAAGAGGTCTTGGAAGTTCTTCTACTGCAGTAGTAGGGGGAATTGAGTTAGCGAACCAGCTTCTTCATCTGGAGCTGAATGATGAAGAGAAACTTAAGATAGCTTGTGCAATCGAAGGCCATCCAGATAATGTAGCTCCAGCTATCTATGGCGGGATTACAGTTTCATCTTATGACGGCACGAATCTTGAATCTGTTCGTTTTTCAAAAGATCTTGAGCATTTAACCTGGGTTGCAGTTATTCCTGATTATCATGTCGAAACAGAAGAAGCTCGTGCTATACTTCCAACTGACTTACCTTATAAAGACGCAGTTTATGCGAGCGGGATGGCTAATGTCCTAGTAGCTGCTCTTGCAGAAAAAGACTGGCCGCTTGTAGGAAGAATGATGAAGCAAGATAAATGGCATCAGCCTTACAGGAGCGGACTCATTCCTGACTTCCCTCATGTGTCCGGCATTCTTGATCAACACGGTTCACTCGGACACTATATAAGCGGTGCGGGGCCGACGATGATCGGGCTTTTTTATCAAGCGTCTGAACAGCAAATAAAAAAACTAAACAAACAATTACCTGACTATCAAGTTGAAGTACTAAAAGCCGACTTAAACGGAGTTTCAGCTTCTGCGACACCTGCGATGAACCAGTGAATAACTCACTGGTTCATTTTTCAATTATTTACCTAAAGTTAAAAGTAATTGTTTAATAGTGGCAGTAACTAGTACTATAAAAAAATTTATTTTTTGTTAAAATATTAGAAGAGATTAATAAAGGGGTTAACGTTTATGGCAAAAAAAAGCAAACAGTATGAGTACGATTTAAATGAAGTAAAACAACTTATTGAACAATCAAACAAAAATTATCGAGAAATCTCAAAAGAAACGGGATGTCCTTATGCCAGCGTAGTATATCATGGGAGGAAAATCCGCGGTCGTGTCAATCGAAGCAAGCATGATACCGCAAATGATCTTGAGCCAAACAATCCTATCCCTGAAAAGGAAGAAACAGAGACACTTCCTTTATTTGGAGGAACTTCCCTGAATATCTCGAGAAATAACATATCAATTGATGATGCGGAACAGGAAGCTGCACGTATGATTAAAGCAGCAAAGGCATTAGGGCTGAGCAAAATAAATATAACGATCGAGAAATAAATAATACCACGTGCCGGATTACTCCAGTACGTGGTTTTGTTTACTTAGTACACAGTACAGTTTTTTTCTTGCATGTCTTCCCCAATTCTTCACCGCATCTTTTGTCACTTCTTCAATCGATGCAATTTGAGATACGGATAAATCATGAATAATATAATAATACACCCACTTCCATTGATTTAAGGTCAATTCACTCTTAATCTGATTCCATAAAAACTGGTCAACTACAACATCTTCGCTTGTTAAATCAGATATGGATATTTGGGTTTTTAACAGGAAGGATTGGTTTTTGAGGCGTTTAGAATCCCTACGGATTTCATCGATGAGGGCGTTGCGAACTTTCCAGCTAAGGTAAGTAGAGAATTTACCAACAGAAGGGTCGTAAGTTTCGTAGGCTTGCCATAAAGCTTCTAAACCTATGGCAAAAAAATCCCCGTTGGCATCATTAATATGTAAACTTTTAATATGGTAATGTATTAATCTTTCATTTTCCAACACAATTCTCTCAAACTCCTGATCATCTACGCACATAAGCAAGCTCCTTTTCATTCTTAAAATTAGGCTTCTATATCTATAATCGTTAGAAGCTGCTTATTTGGTGCCAATAATCTACAAAAAAATAATTTTTTAACCAAAAAATAATCAAAAAACTGAATTTTAAAGTAAATAATATAATTTTCAGAAAACTATTTCTTTTTCTTCGCTTTTGAGTAATAATAGAATTGCGCGCAAAAATCAATTGAATATTCAATTAGAAAAGAGTTATTCATGTCCACCCAATGTTTAAATTTCGTTTCCTACTATCCCCTTATTTATCACACGCTTCATAAGCTCCAGCTTTCGCCTCATGAAGATTACCTTCAAGATGCTTACCTTGTTTATGCAAAGTGTGTTAAGCGATACCAAAGTGAACGCTGTAAGTTTTCTACTTACTTCTCCTACCAACTGTTTTATTATTACAAATCTCTTAAGCGAAAATTAAATATTTCGTACACGTTCGTTCCCACCTCTTTCGTTGTGAATGATCAACTAGACGAACAACTATTCTGGTATGATATTTATACAAACTACGGACTTACTGATCTCGAAAAAGAAATTCTCTCCCTGACATTACTCCATTACACGATTGAAGAAATTGCCCATAAAATTAAATCCAGCCCTTCTACAATTAAAAGAAAGCGAAATTCCATTAAAAATAAGCTCTCTGAATTTAATTGATATGATTCGGACCGCAAAGATGTGTTACCCTATATCTTAGTCCGTTTACAGGAAGGGAGATCAATTTGTTCTACTTAATGTTTGCCTTATTTTTCGCTTTATTTTTATTAACAGGATATTTTACACCTTTGGAACTTTCTTCAGTGGGAGCTGTTCTTTCAGTAGCAATGATTCTAGGCAATTTATATATGTTTTTCAAAACAAGGAAAGAAAAGAAATAAAAATAGCCGCATTGGCAGAGAGACTGCGCAATGCGGCTTCTAACTACTGAAGGATATTGAGTACGATAGGAATGGTAATAACACTTAGCAACGTCGTTATCAAAGTAATACTTGAAACTAAGTCCGGCTTTGAGTCAAACTGAACAGCATACATGGTGGTTGTGGCAGCTGAAGGCATGGCAGCTGAAACAATTAAAACGCTCCCCATCATATCACTCATAGGCAGAAGGATGGTTAAACCCCAGGCGATCAGCGGAGATCCGACTAGTCTTAAACTTGCAGCATAAGTTATTTTTCCCCATTCTAATTGTTTCACTGTAATATTCGCCAGCTGCATACCGAGTAAAATCATAACAGTTGGAATTGTAGCATCCCCAACTAAGGTAATACTGGACATTATGTTCTCAGGCACAGGAAAGGCTGTCAACTTGGCGATTAAAGCTATTACTACGGCATAGGTTGGCGGCATTCTTAAGACAGTAGCAATAGCAAGCCGTACACCTGCAGCTCCTTTGGCCGCATAATATACACCAAAAAAGTTCATAACAATCTGCTGAATAACCATAAATGAAACAGAATATATAAAACCTTGTTCTCCAAATGCAAACAATACAATCGGTGCACCATAATTACCAGCATTCATAAAGGCAGTTGATAAGATCAACCCGCTTTCTGTAGAGGTGGAATTACCAGCTACTTTAGCAGCAATTTTATTAATAAGAAGAATGAGAAACAACAATATGATTGAGAACAATACCATCATAAAGTATTCCTGATCAAATTCCGCTTTATAAAACGTATCAAAAACCAGACATGGGAGCAGTATGTAAAGTACCACTGTCGAAATAGATTTAATCTCCAAACGAATAAAACTCTGCAATATATATCCTGATAAAAAAACCAATATGACCGGTAATACTACTTGAAAGAAAATCGTCATAGCCGTCTCTCCTCCAGAAATTCTCGATTCTATTAGTCTACCAACTTTAAAGGAAATTGACGAGTAAAAAAACCGGCATTGGATGAAATACATCAGCTTATAATTGGTCTTTTTATAGATATCACCTGCCTTACTCAACTAAGAAGAAAAGGACAACCAACTAGCAAGAAAGCCCGCTCAGCCTTGCATCCTTTAGAGTCTCTCCTGTCTCTAAACCTTGCTCTCTTCACCAGGCTTCCAAATAATTTATCAAAGGAAGGTACTTAACAAAAGACAATAGGTATAAAAATAACCAGCTTTCTAATAATTAGAAAGCTGGTTATTATCTCACTTATTCTTTAAGCCATACTTCTCCATTCTTATACTGCATTTGTTCTGGATAACGTAAATCAGTTACTTCATCCTGTGTTTCCTGTGCAGGAGGTTTCGTATTTAGAGAGACAACGATGTTTGCAATAATAGCAGCCGCCGCTCCAAATATTCCAGCACCTGTATCAATAATTCCTAACAACTGGATGCCAAGGGATTGAGAAAAGAAAATGTATCCCAGAGTTACAGTCAATCCTGTAATCATACCAGCTATAACCCCAGGACCATTTGCCCGTTTCCACCACACTCCAAGCAGTAAAGCCGGAAAGAAGGATCCCGAAGCTAAAGCAAAAGCCCACGCCACAATTTGAGTAATGGCTCCTGGAGGATTTAACGCTAGTAATCCTGCTGCAACTGTTGCTATAACAATAGAGTAGCGTCCTACAAGAAGCCGCTTCCGTTCACTGGCATTTGGATTAATTGAACGGTAATAAATATCGTGAGAGAGTGCAGCTGAGATCGCTATCATTAAGCCGCCGGCTGTAGATAATGCAGCAGCCATAGCACCCGCGGCCATCAGCCCGATGACGAAGACTCCGAGATTGGCAATTTCAGGTGTAGCCATTACTACAATATCATTATGAATGGAGAGCTCCTGCCACTGCAATACTCCATCACCATTCTCGTCAGCAACTGACAATTGTCCAGTATTGATCCAGGGCTGAGTCCAGGCTGGAAGATTATCAATCGAAGAACCAGCCACTTCTGTCATTAGAATAAAACGTGAAAATGCTGCATAAACAGGAGCGGATAAATAGAGCAGTCCAATAAACAATAAAGCCCAGGCACCGCTCCAGCGAGCAGCTTTCATCGTAGACACAGTATAAAACCGTACGATTACGTGCGGGAGGCCAGCTGTACCGGCCATAAGTGTAAACATCAGGGCAATAAACTGCCATTTCGTGGCCTCAGTAAAAGGAACAACATATTCCGAAATCCCTAAATCCTGATCCAGTTCCCGCATACTGCTGATGACTTCTCCGTAGGATAACCAGGGAGCAGGACTTGAAGTCAGCTGCAAAGACATGAAGATAACAGGAATTAAATAAGCAATAATAAGAACCAAATACTGAGCTACCTGAGTCCAGGTAATTCCTTTCATTCCCCCCATAGCGGAATAAAAAGCAATTAGCACAACGCCAATTAGTGTTCCCACAGCTGTATTGACTTCTAAAAGTCTCCCAATTACTACACCAGATCCGGATAACTGTCCGACAGAATACGTAAAGCTTATAATAATTGTGGCTACAGCTGCAATCAGACGTGCCGTATCACTTCGATAACGATCACCAATAAATTCAGGAACTGTATACCGGCCATATTTGCGTAACTGAGGGGCCAGTAGAAAGGTTAGCAGGAGATATCCCCCTGTCCAGCCCATAATATAAGCTAGACCATCATAGCCTAATACCATAACTGTGCCTGCCATTCCAATGAATGAAGCTGCACTCATCCAATCTGCTCCGATAGCCATTCCATTGAATATAGGAGGTACCCCGCGACTTGCTACATAGAATTCTGATGTTTGTTTAGCCGTATTGAAAATTGCAATTCCTATGTACAGTGCAAATGTCGCTACAATGAGCGACAACGAGACTATAAACTGCCCATCCACAATCATTCACTCCCCTTGCTGCTCTCAACCGTAGAATGATCCGCTTTATCAACGTATTCAGGATTGAAGCCGAATTTTTTATCAATTCTGTCGCTAACGATTGCATTTATAAACAAGAGTACGATAAACGTGACAACTGCTCCCTGAGCCCCCATATAGTAGTGAAATGGTATTCCCATTACCCTGAATGACGACAGGGCTTCTGCATTTAAAACGACTGCATAAGAAACTAAAAATCCAATGGCTAAATAAATAACAATCATTGTTGTTCGATATTTAAAGTACGCCTCCGCTTTTGCTCGTTCGAGTTTCTTCACGTCCTCACCTCCTCTCAAAATATAAAATTCTATCCTCTAAGGTTAAAAATAAATTTTACAGTTTCCCAAAAAGGCATAGGAACCATCAAGATTTTAATAAAAGCAAATCCCAGCAAAGAAGCAATCGGAAGAACGAAATAAAGAGGACGCCTTCTTTTAAGTGCCAATACAACAGATACAACAGTAATTACTGAAAATAATAGAACAGTCAGCATAAATGTCCCCCTAAAACTTTGTAAGCGCTATCATTTTATGTAAAAATATATTTTAAATAATCGGAATTTAGTGAATATTATGACGTAATTAAGTAAAAATTTCAAGTTGTATGTCAAATTAATAGAAGAACTTAGCTTACCGCCAAACCCAATGGCGGATGTCGTAGCTTTTAAGTATAAAAATAGACCCGGTTTACTTATAGATATCATAAATAAACCGGGTCCTCACTATTTACTATCAGCTATAAAATATGCTCCTATGTAAGCTGGTTCACTCATTCTGTTAATCTTTTTAAATAACCCTCTCATTTCTTTTGAAATGAGGGAGTAGCAGTACTCATTTTTTAATAGAACACTTCCGGCAAGTACGAGATTAGCTTTAGTATCAAGTTCCATTCGTTGATATAATGCTCTTATTTGACCTGTTAGTGTCTTAATGGATGATTCGAGGATCTGAAGAGCTGCCGCATCATTATTATCAGCCAGCTCACTTACAAACTCAGCCAGTCTTGCTATTTCAAATTTATCCTGGGAGTAAAACCAACTCTTTACTTCATCAGTGCTTCCAGAGTCAATGTGTAAAAGAAGAGATCTGGAAAATGAGTTTAAAGGCTGGTTAGACTCTAAGGAAGTAAGAGCGATACGGACTGCACGTCTACCTATGTCGTATCCCCCGCCTTCATCACCTAACAAATGGCCCCAGCCGCCGGAAGTATAATTTATTTGATTCTTCTTCCCAATGTGAATCGAGCCCGTACCAGCCACGGTTAGAATTCCGTCCCCCTTAGGAATAGCTGCCTCTAAGGCCAGTTCCGCGTCATTTACAATTGTTAGGTTATAATTTTTCCAATGTTCAGGAACTCGAAGTCTTGCTCCTGCTGTACTATAACCTGCCATTCCTATAACTACATGTTCGACAGGTTGATCGGCAGCCTGAATGCAGGCTTTGAAGACGTCATTAACATGCTTGATCGCCTTTTCCTCATGTATAAGGGGGTTTCCAAAACCTGATTGAAAAGTGGCGATAATCTCTCCTGCCTTACTTATTAATGCACCTTTTGTCGATGTCCCACCGGCGTCTATACCAACTATCATTGTCTGCCTCCTTAGTACTATATTTCAGAACATTGCAAATAATATTGAAATTTAATTTCATTATAGCATATAATATAAAGAAGATAGGAACGTATTGTAAGGAGGCTGCTATTATGTCTTATATATCAGGTGGTTTGTCTATGCTTAAAAGTATAGAAGATTCCCTGCCCGCATCCGAAAAGAAAATCGCTCAATACATTTTATCATCCCCTGAATCAGTAATTACCATGACGGTAAAAGAACTTTCTAATAAAAGCCAAACAAGCTCCGCTGCTGTCATAAGGCTTTGTAAATCACTGGATTTAAAAGGATTTCAAGAGTTAAAAATGCGAATTGCAGGTGATGTACAAAAACCCTCCTCGATTGAATATCGAGACATTGATAAGGGGGAATCATCGCATCACATCATTGAACAGATGACACACAATGGTATTCAAATGCTAAAAGAAACTGATGAGATGCTGCGCAGAGAAGATGTTGATCAAGCAATCAGTGAAATTCACCACGCCGGTGCAGTTCATATGTTCGGAGTTGGAGCATCTGGATTAGTAGCCTATGATGCACAGCAGAAATTCTTACGTGCCGGACGCTATGCTTTCTACTTACAAGATCCACATTTGGCTTACACTTCACTTTCTAATGCATCCTCACGTGACGTGGCTATTGTTATCTCTTTTTCTGGAGAAACGAGAGAAGCGATTCAGTTCATGAAGCTTGCCCGCAAGAATCACTTAAAAACCATCAGTATTACGAAATACGGTTCAACAACCTTGTCACAAATGGCAGATATCCCCTTATATACCTCACCTACTGAAGAAGCAATGATACGAAGTGCTGCAACCTCTTCACGTTTAGCACAACTTCATGTTATCGATGTGTTATTTATGACCTATGTATCTAATTACTATGATGAGGTTATAGAATCTTTAGACCGTTCCCGGGCAGCCATAGATCACAAACAATAAAAAAAGCCAGGAAATTGGGACAAAACTGAATAAAGCATAAAATAATCCGAACGATTTTGTTGAAAATCAGTTCGGATTATTTTTGTGTCTAGAAAGGATTTTACCCTTCGCTTTTTCTGGGGCACAGCCTAAGCTTCCACGAAAAAGCAAAGAGCTCTTTCCTTCGGGATCTTTGACTCGCACTGTTCCCACAGAAGTCTTAAGCATTTTGACTGCGCTGATGATCTTAGTTTACATTATTCAATTTTTATGGTTCATTTTGTACTGTGATTGGTGGACTTATGCCTCAGTCTTGTATATTAAGTCCTGGATGTTTGATGTGAATTTAATGATGTTTTTTATGCCCTTTTCCTTTTCCTTTCTCGTGTCCTTTCCCTTTTCCTTTGTTATGACCCTTACCCTTTCCTTTATTTCCGTTTTCATTATGCTCCTCATCTGTTTTCGAATTAATTTGCGCTACTACTGGATCATGATCACTTGCACGGCCGGCTGCTTCAGAAAAATCAGCATTTATGTGCACTGAATCTATCTGGGACCTTTTTTCAAGAGAGTCACTCACCAGTATATGGTCCAGAGTCTGCGAGTTACCCTGATAAATATAAGAGTAACGTTCTTCTACAGGGAGATTCTCCATGAGATTAGAAAGCTCATCTCCTTTTAAGGTCTGTAAGGGGTTGGAGAACTCAAAATCATTCAAATCACCCATCACCACTAAATTTGCTTCTTCCACATTCTCTTCAGCATCCTGTACAAAATCATTAATTACTTCAGCCTGTTGTATGCGTTGGTCTTCACTTCCCAGTTCGACAGGGTGGGAAGCACCAAATAAAGCATCATCTCCACCTTTTGAATTAAAATGGTTGTTAACCAGAATAAACGTTTCCCCATTAAATTCAAACTCTGCAGCCAGCGATTTTCTTGAATTTTCGAATGCTTCATCAGAGGGGGCAATGCGACCTGGGTTGTGGGACAACCCATCTTCATTAACTTCTACAGCAGTTGCAGCATCACCAGATGGCTTATCTATAAGGGAAACACGCTCAGGATTATAGATATAACCTACACGAATGTTACCGCCAGGCTGGCCTCCATCGACTTTGTCTTCAGGTGCGATGTCCGTATATTCATAATGAGGACCTCCAGCTTCTTCGATCGATTGAATTAGGGCCTCATAGCTTTCATCCGCTTCTACCGTACCGTCATCAATGGGACCGCTATTATCCTGGACTTCAACTAAGCCTACAATATCCGGCGATTTCATATTATTAGCAATTTGATCACCAATGCGTTCAGCTTTATCTGCGTCAGTTTCAGCTGAAAAATTCTCCATATTGTAGGTACCGACGGACATCTTCTCGTTTGTCCCTTCTAATTGAGTAACTTGAGGTTCTGTGTCACCTTCTATAAGTTCGGGGAATTCCCCGGCAGGCCGAATCTTGAAGTTACTATAGTCATAGCTCACAACACCCGATGCTGTTCCATCAAGCTTGTCTCCCGTGACGGCTTCAAGCCCTAACCCTTCTACATCAAACATAATTCTTTCAGGGTTATAGTCTTTGGGGGAAATAAGCAGTCCATCTGCCTGAGTTTTCAGCTGATCATCATTTGTGTCAGCGTAGACTGACAACTCATCATAGCTGATCGGTGCAGATACAGTGGCGTCTTCTACCGCAATTAACATACCTTCTAGACTTTCATAAAAATCGAGACCGTCTTCTTCCGGATCAAAGGATTCCATGCCGTCATTTTCTATCACTTCTGCAGGCTGTTCACGGTCTTTCCCAATAACCACGGGATCAGGAATTTGATTATCAGAAGATTTAATTTCTACATCAGAAGCTGAAATTTGAGTAGTTAATAGATCATCAGCATCAGAGTATCCTTCTTCTCGCCACTCTGTCACTTCTCCTCCTATATTCACTTCGTCTCCTTCTTCAACCTCATTCGTCGGGTTATAAACGTATATTCCCTCAGAAGTTGCCAACTTATCATCAGGATTTACAGACTGCATGTAAAATCCATCTGAACCCTCGAGCTTAGTCACTATTCCGCTTACGTTCTCAACAACCTCTCCCTCATAAGGCGATGTATGACCTGCTCCTTGAATATCATGAATTTCTACTTCATCTACTGGTGTAAGAACTTCATAAGTAAAATTGGCTGCTGGACTAACCTCTCCATCTTCCCGTACCGCAACGGCTTTTATTGTTGTATCTTGTTCGATAGTTATTGGTTCTTCATAAACTTGACTTGTTGAATCTGGAGTTGAACCATCTGTTGTATAATGGATAGCTGCGCCTTCTTCAGCTGTATTTAACTCTACCTTACCACCTTCTACAATCGATCCGGGTTGGGGGTCAGCGGTAACTGCAAATACCACTTCTACTACATCTTTTTCGTCTCGCGGAACAAGCTTGTACTCCTCAAAACTATAATTGACCACCCCTGTAATCTGTTCGTACACAGCCCCGACTTCAAGTAAGCTTTCATCTTCAGGGGTGATGACAAATTCTCCGTTATCATCCTTCACTATGTAATCTCCGTAGCTATTTTTAGAAAGGACTTCAACATCTTTTGTCCGCACGAGTTCTCCCTCTATTTCTTCCCCCTGATTTTCGTCAAATTGATCCGAAGTCACAGTTTCAGGAGTAGGGACTCCGGCTCCAGCTTCCACTACTTCAATATTCGCTGAAGAAGCAAGGATTTGCTGCATCCCATAATAATCTGAAAACTCTCCAGTAGCTCTTATTTGATCTCCCACATTTACTTGATTTCCAGGAACGCGGACAATAATACCTGCTGTATCATCCTGGATATAATAGTTGGTCTGCCCGCCCGTTTCAAAGGCTCCTGTTACTGTCCCTTCAACTTTCACAGTTGAGCCCGGTTCTGCCTCCCTGGCTTCTTCAATCGTCTCCAGCTCAACAGGTTCCGTTTCGGGCATCTTATACGTTCCTAAATAATCAAATGTATTCGCTGCATAAGTGTCCCATTCTTCTGAACTGGAAAATTCATCTTCTGGATTGGTGTCACCGCTTTGCACACCTTCCTGCCGAATTAGAGTGACATCACTTCCGAATACATCATCACTTCCAATTTTTCCAATTGAATCCACTATCTCATCGTTTTTCTTTAAAACCAGAGGATCGTCACCGTTAAAATTCACGGCTGAGTTGTTCGTGGCATCAGACGCATCCAGGATTTCATCACTGGCCCGACTATTTGATGTAACAAAAACATCTCCGTTCTTCAAAGTCCCTTCCATATCAAAACTGCCTGTCGCCTCTGTAGATCCATTGGAATATAGTTCAATCTCATAATCAGCTAAATCTATATCTTCACCTGTGCCATTATAAATTTCTACTGCTTTACTATAACTGCTTCCTTCTATGTATTCTGAGAAAAATAATTCATCTGCCTGATTGTTGGTTTCTGCCTGGGCTTTCGGTATAGAACTTGAGAGCGGGCTAAAAGCGATTACAGCAATCACACTGGTAAGTAATGCTTTCTTTTTCAACATTTGGCTCCTCCTTCAAAATATAGTAATTCCTTCCTCATAAGTATAAAATAAATAACACAATTAATAATTGTAAAATTAATAAAATTACAAAACCATACAATCTTCACATGCAAAATTTACTAAATCCAGTTAATTAAAATCAAAAAACTTGTATCAAACTCTTAGCCTTCTATCATTTTACCCACTAGAATAAAAAGAGGGTGGTAAATTATAATGAGAATTGAAGTTTGGTCTGATTTTGTTTGTCCATTTTGCTATATTGGTAAAAGAAGACTAGAGCAGGCTCTGCTTTCCCTGCCTAAGGAGGTGAAAGTTGAATTAATTTATAAAAGTTTTGAACTTGATCCAGAAGCATCTGTGCACACGGGTCTAACGATTGAGGAAAAGCTTGCTGAAAAGTATGGAAAAAGTCTAAGTGAAGTGAAGGATATGACTAAACATATGGAAGAACAGGCTTCCGAAACCGGGTTAGATTTTCAATTCAGCAGAATGGTCCCAACTAATACTTTTAATGCTCATAGGATTGCTAAGTTAGCTGACAAGTATAATCTGCATGAAGAAATAAATGAACGACTTTTTAAAGCAGTTTTCACAGACGGGAAAAACGTGGGCGAAATAAATACGTTAGCTGAAATTGCCTCGCAAGCGGGATTAGAAGCTGATATGGTACAGGAAGCTGTAACCAGCAATTCCTTTGCAGAAAAAGTAAGAGCAGAGGAAAATGAAGCTTATGATATTGGAGTTCAGGGCGTTCCTTTTTTGTAATCAACCGAAAATACGCTATTTCCGGCGCTCAGCCTCCTGAAATTTTTGCGAACAGCCTGCAGAAAGTATTAGATGAAGAATAATTAAATAAGCTGTCACTTCTGATACCAGAGTGACAGCTTTCTTTCAATTAACGTAAGTTCGAACGGTTCCGTCGATGTTCTTTACGAGCTGGAGCCGTTTTTACCAACCGTTTCTCTTCTTCCGTTTCTGGATAAACACCTGGTACGGGTTTTGGTTTTCCTTCATCGTCCACAGCCACCATCGTTAAAAAAGATTCGGTCGTCATCACTTTTTTTGCCTGCAGTAAATCATCCGCGAATACTTTCACGTAGACTTCCATTGAGCTGCGTCCTGTGGATGTCACGCAAGCTTCCAATTGCAAGGCATGTCCAACTTTGGCCGAAGCTAGAAAATCCACTGAATCAATGGAGGCAGTCACCACAACACTGTTGCTATGCTTCATCGCAGTCAACGCAGCAATTTCATCAATATAAGCCAATACCTTACCCCCAAAAATGGTATGTAAGTGATTCGTGTCAGGGGGAAGGACTAATCTCGTCTGGGTCATTCTTGAAAAATCAACAGGTAAAGTATGATCCATTTTATTCCTCCTCTAATAATAAGTGTGGATATAAAACGATCTCTACCCATATCGCATTCTCACAGCGTAACACCCTCCTAGCCTCCCGTAGGATTTTGATGTACTTCTTTATGGCAGGTCTCCTGACTCAGGCTCCTCAACCCATTCCTCCTTCCCGTATGACTAAAAATACAGTGGATTACAGAAGGGGTCTCACCCATACAGTGGCGGGGCCGTGCTGGATTTCCACCAGCTTCCCTTTTCAGCTTTTATAAAAAGCCACCATAAAGTAGATATAAAGTTAAAAGAAGTATCTTTCACATTTTAACTATCTTGAATTTTAGTACTATTGTCAACAACAAAAACCGCCCTTTTAATAAAGAGCGGAGCATATTAAGCTTTGAACTAAATTTTCATGATAGTGAACCTCTTATATATTAGAGATTTATGGATTTTTTCTAACTTATATTTGATTCATAAAACGTCTAAAAGCCTTGTTACCTTCTTTGGCTTTCTTAAAGACTCCAGCATGTTCTAATACAATTGAAAAAGTTTTCCCAATCTCTTTATTCATCAATTCTCTAATATTCTTACCCTCCATTTCAGCAGAACTATTGATAAACTGTTTAGCCCATGCTACATGTTTGGAGGTCCTTTCATCTCTTTCAGCTTGTGCCCAGAGTCCATTTCTTAAATAGTCGGACAGAATATCCATTTCCTCTTCCAGCCTGCCCGGTAACACTGCTAACCCCATAACTTCAATTAAACCAATATTTTCTTTTTTAATATGGTGAACTTCCTGGTGGGGGTGAAAAATACCGTAAGGGTGCATGTCGCTAGTTCGGTTGTTCCTCAATACCATGTCCAGCTCAAAAATCCCTTTATTCTTACGGGCGATTGGCGTAACTGTATTATGACTTTTTCCATCCGATTCAGAATAGATACCCACACTCTCGTCACTATAGGATCTCCATTTATTTAAGATCTTCTCTGCAAGCTCTGACACTTCTGCTCTGTTTTCCCCTTGGAGTCTAAGTACACTCATCGGCCAGTTTACAATACCGCACGTTACATCAGGGTATTGATTAAATCGGAAGGTCTCCTCTATCGGAGCTTTTGCCATTGGAAATTCATGATGACCAGCTTGAAAGTGATCATGACTTAAAATTGATCCGCCTACTATGGGAAGATCCGCATTTGACCCTATGAAATAATGGGGGAACTGTTCTACGAAATGTAAAAGGCGGTCAAATCCAGCCCGGGATATTTTCATAGGGCGATGATCTCTTGAAAAAACTATCGCGTGTTCATTGTAATAAACATAAGGTGAGTATTGTAAATACCAGCGCTCATCTTCAAGCTCTAAAGGAATAATTCTATGAGAATGGCGGGCGGGGTGATCCAGCCGGCCGGGATACCCAACATTTTCTTTGCACAACAAACATTTAGGATAAGAAATAGAAGTATTTGACTTGGCAGCTGCAATCGCTTTTGGGTCTTTTTCCGGTTTTGATAGATTAATCGTAATTTCCAAATCTCCATAGACAGTAGGACTGTACCAATGAATATTTTTTGCTATCCGATTCGTTCTAATATAATTTGAAGCTTTAGACAACTGGTAGAAATAGTTTGTTGCTTCCTTAGGATTCACGGTCTGATACTTCTGATAAAATTCCCTGACAATTTCTTTTGGCTTTGGTATCAGTCTATCCATAATTTTTGTATCATACATGTCACGATACGTAATCGAATCTTCCGGCAGAATATCTCTATCTGCTAAATAGATAAGCATGTTTTCCAGAATAGGGACAGGAGAGTCCAACGATTCTCCATTGAAATCTGAAGGTTTGTAATCTTCGAGTTCAAATAGTTCTAATAACGAATTCCTGACGTAATCAAGATCCCAAACAGAGATCAGTTTCTGCTTCAGCCCATAATGTAATAACCGGTCCACTTCCCGATAGATATTCATGCCATCCCTCCCCTTTCTCTTTAGTGTTTATATCCATCTGGATTTTCTTTGTACCAGTCCCAGGCTGTCTTAATCATTGTGGATAGACTGGAATACTCAGGCTTCCAGCCGAGGGTTTCAATAGCTTTTTGTGAAGAGGCCACTAAGCGTGCAGGATCGCCGGTACGTCGTGGTGCCTCTTCTGACGGTATGGGATGACCCGTCACACGTCTTGCGGCATCTATAACCTCTTTCACGGTAAAACCTTCTCCATTTCCAAGATTAAAGATGTCACTTCCTTTCCCTTGCTTTAAATGATTAATTGCTAATAAATGAGCATTCACTAAATCAGTTACATGGACATAATCTCTCACACAAGTACCGTCTTTTGTATCGTAATCATGGCCGAAAATATATATTTTCTCACGTTTGCCCAAAGCCACCTGCAAAATGATAGGGATCAAATGGGTTTCTGGTCGATGATCTTCTCCAATTCTCCCTTTGGGATCTGCCCCAGCTACATTAAAATACCTTAGAACCACATATTTAATATCATAAGCCTGTTCTGTCCACCTCAACATTTTTTCAATGGCAAGTTTAGTTTCCCCATACGGATTGGTCGGAATCGTCGGCTCATTTTCCTCAATCGGAATTCTTTCAGCTTCCCCATAGGCAGCTGCCGTGGAAGAAAATACAATGCGCTTCACATTATGATCTGCCATTGTCTTTAGTAAACAGATCGCTCCATTAAGATTATTATCATAATATTTAAGGGGCTCTTCTACACTTTCTCCCACTAAAGAATCAGCAGCAAAATGAATGACAGAGTCAATATCGTTCTTTTGGAAAACCTCCTGTAAAAATCCTTCATTCCGCAGATCACCATGATAGTAGTCAGCACCTTTTAAAACTGCACGACGGTGACCTTTTTGCAAGTTATCTACTACGACCACAGCTTCTCCTTTATCTAACAACTGTGCCACGGCATGACTTCCTATAAAACCTGCTCCCCCGCACACTAATACCGCCATTATATTTCCACCTCCGTCACCACTTTAGCTCCATCTCCGATATCTACCACATAAAAATCCGTTGTTAAATTTGTAGCTTTTCTATAGTGTTCTCCGACGTTCTGTATAAAATCTTCAACTAAGTCTTCTTTGACTAAGTTAATTGTACACCCGCCAAAACCCGCTCCTGTCATTCGAGCTCCCATAGCTCCTTCTTTCCAAGCCGCTTGAACTAATGCATCCAGTTCCTTACCTGTTACTTCATAATCGTCCCGCAGCGACTTGTGCGACTGATTCATCAGTTCCCCAAACCCATTTAAGTCTCCATTATTGAGCATTTCTACTGCTCTTACGGTGCGTTCGTTTTCATATACGGCATGCTTGGCTCTTTTTTTAACAATCTCGTCATTAATTAAATATTTATGCTTCTCAAATTCTTTTACAGTGAGATCTCCCAGGCTTGTAATGTTTAATTTCTTCTGTAGTTGTACTAAAGCTTCTTCGCATTGGTTCCGGCGCTCATTATACTTTGAGTCAGCAAGGCCGCGCCGTTTATTGGTGTTAGCGATAATCAATTTTTCAGTATTCAAATGAATCGGAGTATAGTGGTAATCAAGAGTTTCACAGTTTAATAGGATAGCATGATCTTTTTTTCCCATTCCAATTGCAAACTGGTCCATTATGCCGCAGTTTACACCGACAAAATTGTTTTCTGCCTGCTGAGCCAATTTAACCAAATCTACTCGATTTATTTGGAGTTGAAATAGCTCATTTACGATAACACCTGTTACCAATTCAATGGATGCTGAGGAAGACAATCCCGCACCGTTCGGTATGTTTCCGTAGAAGACGATGTCCAGTCCATTGGGCAGCACTTGAAAGGATTGCTGAATTGCAGCAATCACTCCTTTAGGATAGTTAGCCCAGTCATCTTCTTCTTTAAAATTCAACCCCCTTAAGTCTGCTTCAATCACTCCCCGATCTTCAAAGTTCATCGAATAGAGCCTTAATAACTTATCTTGTCGTTTTCTTGCCACTGCATATGTTCCTACACTAAGAGCACAAGGAAAAACATGACCCCCATTGTAATCTGTATGCTCACCTATAAGGTTCACCCGGCCTGGGGCATAAAACGAAACAAGCTCTCCCCGTTGACCAAATTGTTTAATAAACGTATTTTTAAGAGTCTCCATTTAGAACACCTCGTTTCCATCAATATTTGCTTAGCGTTTTCACTTCTCGTTGCTAAAGATAATCTTTGAGTTCGCTTATATCAGAGCGTACTTATCATTTTAACGAACTTTTGTCAGACGATAATTTTGTATGACGCTAACCCTTACGTATCTTAAATTTTCCCTATAAAAAAAAGAGGCTTTTGAAATCTCTGATATGCCTGATTGCCCAAGTGGGTCTTTGACATTAATTTACCTCTTCGGTGGTCAAGGCGTTTACCGTTAATGCTTTTTTCAACCTTACTTATCATCCATTTGTAGAAAACCACCTCCCGCAACTTAATTAATTAATTTAATTAACTTTTATGTTATTATAATATCTATAAGATTACAATTTATATTTTTACATTTATTAAACTTTCCCTATGCTGGAGGAATCGATATGCAAATCAAAGGCAGCTTCCAATTAATGAAGTCACTGAACAGAAGTGTCATTTTAAATAAAATCAGAACCGACGGCCCCATCTCTAGAGCGGCAATTGCTAAAGAAACAAAGCTCACCCCTCCTACAGTCAGCAGTATCGTTAAAGAGCTGCTTGATTCTGAGTTAGTTGTCGAAAGTGCACAGGGTCAATCAAATGGTGGAAGAAAACCTACCATGCTGATTATCAATGCTAAAAACTTTTATGTTATTGGCCTTGATGTTGGGCCTACCCTTCTTAAATCTATACTTACTGATTTAAACGGTACAATTATCGAGGAAAGCCACTCAGCGATTCTTACACCTACTTCTAATGAAAAGCTATTACAACTCATGAAGAAAACAATCACTGAACTAATCAACTATGATAGAGAAAAAATAATCGGAATCGGAGTAGGGATGCACGGTGTAGTAGATGTGGAAAGCGGAACTTCACTATATGCTCCTAATCTACAGCTGAGAGATATACCTATTAAAAATGTGCTGGAAAATGAATTCGGGATTACTGTTAAAGTTGAAAATGATGCGCGCGCTATGGCCCTTGGAGAGGTCTGGTTCGGAGATGGAAGTGGCACGGATAATATAGTAGCTGTTAATTTAGGAAGAGGAATTGGCGCAGGCATTATTATTAATGGAGAGCTTTTTCATGGGGAGAGTTCCATAGCAGGGGAAATTGGCCATATGACCATTGATATTCGCGGTCCTAAGTGTGCGTGTGGGAATTACGGTTGTCTACAAACCTTAGCTTCAGGACCGGCGATTGCCGAGCGTGCCGCTAGAGAGATGGCCATAGGAAAAAATAGTTCCTTAGAAAATAAAGTAGGAAATGACTTAGATCAAATCGATGGAAAAATGGTTTATGAAGCTGCTTTGGAGGGAGATTCTTTATGTGTCTCAGTATTAAATGAAGCCGGAATTTACCTCGGGATTGGATTAGTTAATTTAATTCACACTCTCAACCCGACTAAGGTGATCATTGGTGGAGGTGTTTCCAACGCTGGTGACTTTTTATTAGATAGTCTCAAAGACACTATACAAAGAAGGGCTCTAACCAAATCTGCCAAACACACAAAGGTGCTGCTTTCTACATTTAGTGAACACGCTACTACTCTGGGAGCTGTCTCTTTAATTCTCGCGGAGCTGTTTTCAAGAACTGATACAAATACCAATTGAGCCCTCTTTAAATAGAGGGTTTTTTATATTACTCTTTACATATTTTTCTTTCCAAAGATAATATAAGTAAAGAAGTATGATATAAAAAGATTGGGAGTGTGATGCGTGTGACTTTTATCCAAACCAACCAGGGTGAGTGTAGTAACCCTCAATCTTCGGGAAACCCAGGAGACTGGTATGAAGGGCTGCCTCCCTCTTATGTCGACTCAGCAAAATCTCCTATTGTGTTCATTCATGGCTTGAATAGCTCTTCCCGTATGTGGTGGCAGGAAAATGACATGGGCGATATTGTACATGAAAATGGTTTTCAAACTGCATTTATTGATCTGTTTCCTACAAAAGACATGTGGGAAAATGGAAAACTTTTAGCTGAGAAGCTTAAGGAAATCTATAACTACTTTGGTGAAAAACTCGTGCTCGTAGGTCATAGTAAAGGCGGAATAGACGCGCAGACAGCCCCTGTACACTACAATGCTGCCTCGTATGTTGAACGCATAATTTGTTTATCCTCTCCTCATCAAGGAGCTGAATTGTCTGACTTAGCTTACAGCAGCTGGGCAGGCTGGCTTGCTGACATTATCGGTGTTAAAAATGCTGCAGTTTACTCCCTTCAAACTGGTTATATGGATTATTTCCGTAATCAGACAGATGAGCTTTCTTCAATTCCTATCTACACGCTGGCTGGAACGAGCTGGGGTTCATTTGGAAGTTCGCTTTATTGGGGAGGCCTCTATCTCAATAGCTTCGGAGCTAACGATGGAGCGGTCACGGTACCAAGTTCCCAACTTACTTATGGCACTGAATTACACGTCGATAAATGGAACCACTTTGAGATTCGTAAAGGAAGTGCAACTTTCACTCACTTTTCTGATTACTTATATGAAACAACGCCGTCTATCCCCTCTTACAGTTTTCATAATGAAGAGATTATTTACGATAACACAGCAGATACCTTTCTAAGAGGCGGGCAGTACAAAGGACAAGCAAAAGAATTCTTTTCAGTGGAAGATAATGTGCAGGAACTAACTATTAACTGGCTGAGCAATAGAAGGATCTCTAACTTGATGCTGACCTCACCTGAAGCAGAAACGTGGTCAGATTTTGTTGTAAGTAAGGATGAGACAACCTTTTTTAACGGCTGCTGGCATCATACATTGACTTTAAAAAAACCAAGTACAGGCCAGTGGACATTAAAAGCTGCAGCTTCCGAAGAAAATTACTTAATGGCGGTTCAGTTTAACAGCCCTTTAAATAGGGTCTTTAACATGGAAGTCGGGGAAAACTTGGAACTAGTTTTTCCCTCTGTAGGAAAACAGGCGCATCTGCTCGATCTTAAAACGATTAAAAATACAATCCGTCTGGAGTATTACGATAAAGAGACCCATATATCACAAGAAACAAATTGGGAGGATTTTGGTGGTTACTTTTCGAAGAAACTACCGAAAATGGGAGAGGGCGTGTACAATTTAACAGTGGATATCGAAGGAAAAAGTCTCCAGAATAAAAGGTTTAACCGTACAATTGTTACCTCTGTTTATGTAGATGGAAACGGAAAAGTTATTAAATAAGTGAACAGTTAACAAGCCTGCTTTCTTCCAGCAGGCTTGTTAGTTTAACGAATCCATTTGTATAGGCCTTTAATGATTAGATAAAAGAAACAAAAAACAAAAAATCCAAACACACTATAAGCCGCATCCGCAAATTCCATATTTCCGGCACCAGTAATCCTTTGTTGAATTTCTACCGCAAATACAAAAACAAGTACCATGGCAAATGTAAATAAAAATGAAATAGCCGTAATACTCCACTTGGATATAGCATGAAAAACAAGGTCCACAAATAATAACCCGCCAATCCCAAGTATACCTATCACCCAAAAATGAAGTTCCTTATCTGTTAAATTCCAGCCCAAGCTGTCGGTCACCCTCCAGATGAGATCATGAAACAAATTAACCAACTCAGCTAAGAGCAAGATTACTTCTTTCAAAACAAACACCTTACCTTTTATAAAAGTAGCTTTTATTTTACCATAAATCCACCCATCTTAAATCACTTTTACAATTTAATCCAATCAAAGTATAATAGTTTTAAACAAGCGATTTTAATTAATAGAGGTGGACATATGGGTAGAAAAGGTCGAAGTAAATCAAAAAGTAAAAAATTCTCCTGGTGGAAAATCCTGATCGTTATTTTCGGAGTGCTCCTATTAACTGTAAGCGGAATCGCTATTTACTTAATAAGTAATGTACGCAGTACTGTAAATAATCACCTTCATACGGATATTGAATCGATTGATACAGCTGTGACTAAAAAGAAATTAAATAATAAGGATCCACTAAACATCCTCCTGCTGGGAGTAGACGAGCGCGAAAACGATCGAGGTCGTTCAGATACAATGATTATCCTTACCCTGGATCCTGATAATGAAAAAATGCAGATGGTTAGCATCCCCAGAGATACTGAAGCTGAAATTATCGGAGATGGCCGGGTAACAAGGATGAATCACGCTTACGCATACGGTGGCAGTGATATGGCTGTAGATACGGTAGAAAGTTTCCTTGATATCGAAATCGATTACTTTACTAGAGTGAATATGGAAGGATTGTCTCAACTTGTCAACTCAGTCGATGGGATCACAGTACATAACAATCGTGCTTTTCAATATGACGGCTATCAATTCCCCCAAGGGCAGCTTCAGCTCACTGGAAAAGAGTCACTGGCTTACGTTCGAATGAGAAAAGAAGACCCACAGGGGGACTTAGGACGTAATGAACGGCAGCGTCAAGTTATTCAGGGAGTAATCGACAAAGGTGCAAGTTTAAACATGATCAGCAAAGTTGGAGATGTCATGGACGTACTTGGTGATAATGTAAGTACCAATATGGACTTTAAGGCACTAAGAAAGTTAGCAACAAATTACAGCGGAGCTCGAAAAGAGACAGTAACCTATCAGATGTCAGGAAGCAGCAAGACAAGTTCAGGAATGTACTTAATCGAAATGCCAAATGAAGAAATTGAGAAAACTCATGATATGATCGAAAATTTCGGATCATAAGTAATAATCCCGCTTAACATAGACAGGTGTACAGTTGGTCGAGAAAAGTTTCGACCAACTGAGGTTTGATTAAATAGTCTTTCCAATGAAGGGAAATGGATCTACCGCATGAGAACTCAGCCTTGCAGACTCAAAAGCTTAGGAATTCCATATGAGTGGAATAGAGAAAATGAAGGAACAGGCGCTGATGAGGGCTGCCTGGTGGAACTTGAAAAGATTGTCCTCGATCCAGCCAGGGTGAGCCAGATGAATGAGAGTCTTTTTTGTCTTAAACAAATTCAAGGGAACGAAAACAAAACCCTTCCTCTGAGCGAGGCACCTCCGCTAAAAAGCGAGGATCTTTCAATTCTGGAGGCAAGAAAAAAGCTTTCTGAAAACCAGAGGATTCTCCACAAGTTGACCGCCTGTTAGTGACTTGAAGCATCATAAAAAAAGAGTTTGCTCATATGAACAAACTCTTTTTTCACCAATTTATTTTGTATCATTAGTAATATTATTCAATTGATTCAACAGCTGATCAAGCTCTTGAGAAATTTCCAAAACCATGGGGTCTTGAGGATCGTTTTGGTAAGAACGATACATTCTCAGACGGACTTCTTCAATTTGCTCTTCTAACTCTTTATTTTTCTTCAACAAATTAACCTCCTGGAGAGATAACCGAACGATCGCTCTATTTTCCTACTATAATGAACATTATAACAGATTCTATTCGCAAATGACGATTCAATTAGACAAATTATTATTCCAATCTTAAACATGTTCTCCTTTCCTTACTTAGAATCAAGTTTCACCTTCCTCTATTATGGATATTAAACATACAAAAAGGAGGAATCCAAAATGGGAATTATATTATATTTGATCGTAGGAGGATTAATTGGCTGGTTAGCACAAATTCTAATTGGAAGGGATATGCCTCTTGGAATAATTGGTAATATTATCGCAGGTATCGTAGGGGCATGGATAGGTGGAGAATTATTGGGTAATTTAGGTCCAACTTTAGCTGGCATCGCTATTATACCTGCACTTCTTGGAGCAATTATATTTGTGTTTATCATTAGTTTAATTATGCGCAGTTCTCGAAAATAGGTTAATTCCCTCAGGCATAGTACTGAGGGAATTTTCATTTGTAAAATAACTTTCCTTTAAAAATCTCATGTTTGAGACAATTATGAAAGGGTATTCATATAATACAGCTTATAACCTTACTAATTAAAATAACTACGCTCTATTACATATCAACTAGATAACACTTCTTATTGACCAACTTCTAACCTAACATTCACTCTGGCTGTATTTACTATGTGTGATTAGCGAGTCCGCCCGAAGGAGTTATTGCTTTTTACGAGGAGGTAAATGGATGGCAACAAATAACCGCGCAGTTGCTTACACAGGAAACGGAGATGTAACGGTTAAGGAGATTGACTTTCCAGAGTTGGTACTACGTGACGGTCCGGGCGTCAATCCTAAAAACGTGGGAAGAAAATGTGATCATGGTGTAATTTTGAAAGTAGTCTCTACTAATATCTGTGGTAGTGACCAGCACATGGTTCGAGGAAGAACAACCGCCCCTGAAGGTTTGGTACTGGGCCATGAAATTACAGGTGAGGTAATCGAGACCGGACGCGACGTTGAATTTGTACATGAAGGAGACCTCGTTTCTGTTCCCTTTAATATTGCATGCGGCCGTTGTGTCAATTGCATTGAAGGAAAGACCCACATTTGTCTAAATGTAAATCCTGACAGACCAGGATCTGCATACGGATACGTGGACATGGGTGGATGGGTCGGTGGTCAGGCTGAATATGTGATGGTACCTTATGCTGATTTCCAGGTTCTTAAATTCCCGGATAAAGATGAGGCTATGGAAAAAATGCTCGATTTAACCATGCTTTCCGATATTTTTCCTACTGGGTTCCACGGAGCTTATACAGCAGGAGTTAAAATGGGCTCAACGGTTTATATTGCAGGGGCAGGACCTGTAGGACTGGCCGCTGCTCATTCGGCTCAGCTGCTTGGCGCATCAGTAGTAATAGTTGGAGATTTAATCGAAGAAAGGCTAGCGCAGGCTAGAAGCTTTGGGTGTGAGACTATTAACGTTAGTGAACACGATTCTATCAGTGAGCAGATAGAACAAGTGATTGGGCAGCCAGAAGTTGATTGTGCTGTTGATTGCGTCGGTTTTGAAGCTTATGGACATAGCCACGAAGAAGCACCTGCGAAAGTTCTTAATACCATTATGGATGCTGCTAAAGCCGGCGGAGGACTGGGCATACCTGGATTATATGTTACAGAAGATCCCGGTGCTTCTGACGAGGATGCCAGACGCGGAGCCCTTAAGCTGGACTTTGGACTTGGATGGGCCAAAGCCCAGACTTTTGTTACAGGTCAAACACCAGTTATGCAGTACCACAGAGGGTTAATGCACTCCATTCTTCAAGACAAAGCCCAAATTGCAAAAGCTGTGAACGCAACGGTTATCGGTTTAGAAGAAGCTCCAAAAGGTTATCGTGAATTTGATAAAGGAGCTGCTAAGAAGTTTGTTCTTGACCCTCATGGTTTAATCAAATCTTAACGAATAAAAGAGCCAGCCTGAATGCTGGCTCTTTTATTCGTTAAGACAACTATCAACTTTTACTCAACTCAAAATAATTTTCTAACTCTTCATGCCGTTTAGATATGCTGGTCGGGCTTACATTATATTTATCAGCGACTTCTTTTTTGGAGGCTGAATTTTTATCCGAGAGATTTAGATTGACCTTCAGATAATATTCTAAACTTGCAGCAAACACAGCAGGCTTACGAATTATGGGTGACTCTTCTTCACAAAAATCAACCCACTTTTCCTTTATTCTTTGGAAGCTCTTTTCTTCTTTTAATTCTTCCTCAGCATATTGGTTAAGGATTTCGATTACTTCATACTCCACTACCTCCCCAGAGGTATTCTCGTCAAAATAGATCCACTTAGGCAACTGCTCGAGAAAGGTTTGGTGAAAATAATCTTTTAAGGAATCATATTCATTTTGATTCTTGAAATTATGATTAAGCTCCTTTTTTATTAACTCATATGATTTTTCTTCAACAGGTACTGCCATTGGAGCAAACTTATATATCGGTCCATAGTTTAGCATAATACCTGTGAGGTACGGAGCCGTTTCAAAATCTTCCACTTCTAATGGTACACGGTCGCGATCCACTTTATAAACCCCGCCGAATAACAAATCTTCAACTTCAATAATGGATTGACCATCAAACTTCATCAATTTAAATATACTTGCTTTTGCTTTATCCCACGATCTTATTGCTTCTTCAGCTGATGGTCTGCGAATCGCCGGGCCATGTTTGTCCATATACTGCTGAAAAATAGTCGCTCCACCCTTCTGGACCTCAAATAACCCCTTATACAGCAGACGTATAAATTGCTCAACTTCTTCCTCATCAGTAGTTGGTTGCGAACGAGGAAAGAGATGAGGGTACTGATCGAACATATAATCCTGAAATTTTAAAAAATGCTGATCAAGTTCCTCCTCGACAAGCTTTGTAGGGAATTCTATTACATTAGACTCACCGTGGCACTTTTTATATTTTTTACCACTTCCACAAGGGCACGGATCATTCCTTCCTACTTTTGTCATAATTTTCTCTCCTCTCCTTTTTCTTATAGTTTAGTATAAACGATTTTAAGGTAAAGAGAAAAAACACTGTTTATAAGGGAGATCTCATCATGAAAAAGTCGGAAGAAGGAAAAGCTCTTCGTATTTTTGAAAGATTAAAAAATAGAGCTCAACGTATAATTAAAAATCCTGAGAAGACTAACGATGTCATTCAGCAGGCCCGGGAAAAGTCATTTAAAAACGAAGGTCCTCTATCAGAAGTGTGGCACGAGCTTCAGTTAATGTTTAATATGGTTAAAGATTGGAGGAAAGGCAGTTACCGCAAAGCTCCTAAAGGATCGATCATAGCTATTCTTGGAGGAATATTATATTTATTAATACCTTTTGACGCCATTCCGGACTTTATCCCGGTAGCTGGTTTAATTGACGATGTATACATTCTAAATCTGGTAATCAAACAAGTCCGCTCTGATATTGATGATTACAGGGAATGGATCAGTTCTCAAAATTAATAAAAAGCCGCTCTTTCACAGAGCGGCTTAGCTTGTAAAGTAATCCTTATTGGCTATGAAAACTTTCTTTGTACCTCGTAACTCAAAAAGTTTTGGTTGCTTTGCACCCTGAAAATCCTCTATGAATGGATAAGTGGGTTTGAGGAAAACAACTTGCTTTCCAAAACCTTTTTAAAAACAAGGAGGTTTCACAGGCACCTGCTAAATGCGAAGTATAATGTAATGTCAGCAGTCAGAAGCAACATTAGAATAAGAAACGACCAAAAAATCCGGGACAAAACGGCTGTCCCTTTTTATTAATTATAATATTTATAAAGGGCCTGGGTGCCTGCATTTTCTTCACCATTGCCGGCAAGATCCTCGTACATTTTTTTCGCTAACTTCAATCCGGGCAAATCGATGCCCATCTCCTCTGCGGATTCAACTGCAATCGACATATCTTTTATAAAATGTTTAATAAAGAAGCCTGGCGAGAAATCTCGTTTAATAACTCTCGGAGTGAGGTTGCTAAGAGACCAGCTGCCCGCAGCCCCGCCGCTTATACTTTCGAGAACACTGTCAGGGTCAAGTCCTGCTTTTTCTGCATAAACAAGTGCTTCGGTTACTCCTATCATTGTCGATGCAATTGCAATTTGGTTACACATCTTAGTGAATTGACCAGCACCTTGAGAACCTTGACGAATATAGTTTTGTCCCATTACTTTGAAGACTGGAGTCATTCGGTCCACAACCTCTGTATCTCCACCAATCATAATTGTCAATGTTCCATTTCTGGCTCCTATATCGCCCCCAGATACAGGCGCATCTATAGCAGACTGGTTATATCGCTTGGCTCTATCTGAGATTTTTTGTGCCAGGGCTGGTGATGAAGTGGTCATATCTATTAAAATACTGCCCTCGCGTGCGTTCTCAATAATACCTTCTGCTCCGAAATAAATAGCCTCTACATCACTCGGGAAGCCGACCATTGTAATGATAACATCTACGGAAGCTGCTAATTCTGAAACACTATTCTGCCACACAGCTCCATTTTGCAATAACTCCTCTGCCTTTGACGGAGTTCTCGTATAAATATGTACCGGATAGCCTGCTTCTAATAAACGATTTACCATACTTTTTCCCATTACCCCGGTGCCGACAAAACCTATTGTAGTCTCCATTAACTTCTACACTCCCTTACTAATCTGTTTCCCTCAATATAACATAGAATTTAAGACAGCATAGAGTAATAGGAAAAGCCGCCTCAAAAGAGACGGCTTATTTTCTTAACCAGAAGTATATTCACTAATTTTTTCTCTTGTTTTAGCAATTTCTGAATCAGGGACATTTAAATAATAGATGTCATTAATATAGGTGTCTTCGCCTTTCATCTGGTAAGTTTCCATTTCATGACGGGCGCTTCGATAGTTGGTTGCAAGATTTCTCATATCTTCAAATTTCATATTTGTTGCTGCATTGTTACCAAGTACATCCATCATATCATCGATATTATTAGCAACATTAGCATTGGCACCCTGATCAATAGTACCTTGAATTACTTCGCGTTGCCGGTCATTTCTCCCCGCATCTCCTTCAGGATCGTCTTTTCTCATCCGCACATATGCTAATGCCTCATCTCCGTCCAGCTCAATGTCGCCTTCTTCAAAATCGTAGCCCCCTTGAGAAAAAGCCTGATCATTCGTTACCTCAATTCCTCCAACTGCATCAACCATCTGTGATAAACCGTCCATATTCATACGTACGTAATAATCTAAATCAATATCTAAAAAGTCCTCAACGGTATTAACGGACATCTCACTTCCACCATAAGCATACGAGTGGTTGATCTTATCAGTAACATTTTCGCCTGAAATTTCAGTCCGCGTGTCACGAGGAATACTAATCATCTGCATACGATCATTAGCCGGGTCAAGTGACATTACAATCATCGTATCCGCTCTCCCCGTATCATTCTCCCGTTCATCCACACCTAATAACAGGACATTAATAGGGTCTTCATCCTCTACTTTTTCTTTTGTAGCTTCATTATCTATTCCGCTGACTTCCTCGTGTATATCGTCATCTACTGTAGTTTTCACATTATTATAAACTGAATATAAATAGGCAGCTCCCCCACCGGCTAACAACAATAGTGTTGACAACGTAATGAGAAACCACGTTTTTCTTTTTTTCTTTCGGTGTTTCATCCTGCGTGTAGCCATAAGAACATCTCCTTTATCTACACTTCCTTATATTTTCACCTAATTTTAAAACACATCATTAATTTTTAACATAAAATTTAAATATTTTCAAAGTTTCCTAAATAAATTTTCTCAACAAGGATAGTAATTCAATGTCTCCAGTCTTTCAATAACTTTTTAAAAACATCAAGAATTTGTCACTTTTAAACGAATCCTCTATAATTTAGTAAGTATATTTCTGAATTTTCTATAGATATGAGGTGACAGTTTGAATTACTCTTTATCTCCATTAGGCGATCAAGCCATAGTCATTACAGTAAGTAATGAAATAAATGAAGAAGCCCAAACCAAAGTACGGCTTCTCTCCCAACTGCTGGACGATCAACAGCCCGATTGGATGGTTGAATATATCCCGGCGTTTACAACAGTAACTATTTTTTATAACCCCGTGGTTTTATCCGGTAATAAAAAATTGCCTTATGAGCAAGTGAAGGAGAACATAGCCGAATTAATGACTTCAGTAAAAACAGAAGGCGCAGGTAATCCAAGAACAGTTGAAATCCCCGTTTGTTATGGAGGCGATTTTGGACCTGACCTGGAATTTGTGGCAGAACATAACAACATTACACCTGAAGAGGTCATCCGTCTCCATAAGTCAGGTAACTACTCGGTTTACATGATAGGGTTTGCGCCTGGTTTTCCTTTTATTGGAGGAATGTCTGAAAAAATTGCTGCACCACGGAGAGACTCTCCACGGTTAGAAATCCCGGAAAGGACAGTTGGGATCGCCGGAAAACAAACGGGTGTCTATCCAATTGAAACTCCTGGAGGGTGGCAGCTTATCGGACGGACTCCTAAGCGCCTGTTTACCCCTGAAGCGGATATCCCCAGTTTACTTCAGGCAGGCGATAAAATTATTTTTAAAGAAATCAGTGAATCAGAATACTACAACTGGAAGGAGCCTCATGAGGATGAAGATAGTTAAAGACGGTCTGTTAACGACAATCCAGGATTTAGGAAGAACAGGCTATCAGAAGTATGGGGTAATCGCCAGTGGCAGTATGGACACATTTGCTCATCGAATGGCAAATATTCTTGTTGGGAACAAGGAAAATGAGGCTGTCGTGGAAGTTACATTATTAGGACCCGTAATTGAATTTGAAGAAAACACGATCATTTCTGTTTGCGGAGGAAATTTATCTCCAGCAATTGATCAGAAGCCTATCGGCATGTGGAAACCAATCTTGGTTAAAAAAGGGGCCAAGCTTTCTTTTGGAAAACCTAAATCCGGCTGCAGAGCTTATATAGCTATTGCCGGGGGAATGGACATCCCGATTATAATGGAAAGTCGATCAACATACATGCGGGCTAATATCGGCGGTTTTAAAGGGAGAGCGTTAAAAACTGACGATACCATAAATCTAAGGAAGACATTCAGCTTTGAAGCAGGAGAACAAAATTATTCAGAAATGGACTGGGGTATTGCAAATGACATTATCCCTAACTATTCCTCACGTCCGGAAATTTCGCTGATAAAAGGACCTCAATATGATTGGTTTAATAGAGAAAGTCAGCAAGCATTATTCTCCACACCATTTAAGGTTTCTTCTCAATCGGATCGGATGGGATTCCGTATGGAAGGAGAGTCACTCTCCCTTAAAGAATCTCAAGAGTTAATTTCTGAAGCGGTAGCATTTGGTTCAATTCAGGTGCCGAATAACGGCAAGCCAATAATATTATTAGCTGATCGACAAACGACTGGAGGTTACCCTAAAATTGGACAAGTAGCAAGCATTGATCTACCTGTTCTCTGCCAAATGAAACCAGGAGAACAATTAACGTTTAATCCAATTACTTTGGAGGACGCTCAAAGAATGTGGTTAAAACAGGAACATTCAATTCAACTATTAAAACGCTCTGTTTCACTTAAAATGAAGGAGGAATTAATTTGAGTTATTTAGTAGATATTAACTGTGACATGGGAGAGAGCTTTGGCACCTATGTTATGGGACGTGATGAAGAAATTCTCGATTACGTAACCTCTGCCAATATCGCTTGCGGCTTTCATGCTGGTGATCCAGCTACAATGAGAAAAACAGTTAAACTCGCCCTTGAAAAAAATGTAGGGATCGGTGCGCACCCAGGGCTGCAGGACTTGGCGGGTTTTGGCCGCAGAGTAATGAATATTTCTCCTAAAGAAGCCTATGAACTAGTTATATATCAAATGGGTGCTCTAAATGCATTTGTTTCAGCAGAAGGAGGAGACCTTCAGCATGTAAAACCTCATGGCGCCCTATTCAACATGGCTGCTAAAGATGCAAACTTAGCTGAAGCTATAGCAGAAGCTGTTTATGATGTTAACCCTGAATTAGTCTTATTTGGACTCTCAGGGAGTGAACTAGTAAAAGCAGGTAAAGCTGCCGGACTAAAAACAGCGAATGAAGTCTTTTCTGACCGAACATATCAGAGTGATGGGTCTTTAACTTCCAGAACTGAAGCCAATGCTCTAATTACCGATGCAAACGAGGCGATCCAACAAGTTGTCCGCATGATCAAGGAAAGTAATGTTACAAGCGTGCAGGGAGATGAAATTAAAATTCAAGCAGACACCATTTGTATTCACGGTGATGGGGCCCATGCACTGGACTTCGCCCAAAACATATCTTCAACTTTAAAAGATTCAGAAATTGATATTACAAAAATTAAAAATATACTATAACATCAAGATAGGAGTCGAACATGAAAACTACAAATCGAAGTATACTCGTAGGTGCCGCATTTCTGATGGCAACATCGGCTATTGGACCTGGCTTCTTAACACAAACTACAGTTTTTACTGAACAACTGCTAGCCAGTTTTGGTTTTGTTATTTTAATGTCAATAATAATTGATATCGGGGCCCAGATGAACATTTGGCGGATTATTGCTGTAAGTGAAAAGCGTGCCCAGGACATTGCTAATGATGTGCTTCCAGGGCTTGGATATGTTCTAGCGGGTCTCGTAGTAGCTGGAGGGCTGGCATTTAACATTGGTAATATTGCAGGAGCAGGTTTGGGGACTAATGTATTATTCGGTATTTCGCCCCAACTTGGAGCTGTACTGAGCGGAGCCTTAGCCATTGGAATCTTTGTATACAAAGAAGCCAGTCGATTAATGGACAGATTTACTCAAATGCTGGGATTCGTTATGATCGCTTTGACTATATACGTTATGTTCACTGCTCAACCCCCTGTCGGTGAAGCCGCTGTAAAAACTTTCGCCCCTGATACAATTGACTTTCTTGCAATTGTAACTTTAGTTGGAGGAACAGTAGGCGGCTACATTACTTTTGCTGGAGGTCACCGTTTGATCGATGCAGGTTTAAAAGGAAAGTCTGCCTTACCAGAAGTAACAAAAAGTTCAGTATATGCCATTGGAGTAGCCTCAATTATGAGAATTATCTTATTCCTGGCTGTGCTCGGAGTCATTTCTCAAGGTTTCACGTTGGATGAAGGAAATCCTCCTGCCTCCGTATTCCAGCTTGCTGCGGGAAATATAGGCTATAAAATTTTTGGCGTTGTATTTTGGGCAGCTGCTATTACTTCAGTTGTTGGAGCAGCCTACACTTCTGTTTCCTTTATTCGTTCATTCAGTCCTGTTTTAGAAAATAACCACCGTTACCTGACGATCGGTTTTATTACTATTTCTACTTTAGTCTTTGCGTTTGTTGGAGAGCCTGTCAGTATTTTAGTATTAGTTGGGTCAGTCAATGGGCTTATTCTGCCTCTAGCTTTAGGAGTAATGTTGGTTGCAGCTCACAAAGCGAAAATTGTCGGAAGCTACAAACACCCGGTATGGATGACTGTCTTCGGTTCCCTTGTTGTGATTGCGATGGCATATATGGGAGTCTATACTTTAATTGACGGCATTCCTGCCTTATTTGAATAAACGTAAGAGCCATGACTTAACTTTAAGCCATGGCTCTTACTCTTCCTCAAAGATAAATTCCATTGTTTCCTTCTGTGCATCTGCTTCGTCTCTGCTTATCAGCCCATCCTCTACTTTTAAATCAAGCAGTTCATAGAGTTCGTCTAAATATTGCTGCCTTAATAATTCATCTTCTAATACTTCATACAGCTCTTCTTCAGTTGCTTCATGAGGGTCTTTACCGAGTGCCTCTATAAGTTTTGTTTCCAGTTCCTCACTAAATTCCCATTCCCCGTCATCTAACTGTGGACCACTTTTATTATTAGTGGTTCCGTTTTCTTCACTTGCATTCTCAGGTTCATTCTCAACGTTCTCAACCATACAACCTGTAAGCACAAGCGAAGCAATCAGGGTGGATATTAACCTTTTATTAGACATAAAACTCGCTCCTTTTTGAAAATATAGAGGTAAAGCGAGCAGCATTTCTCAATTAGCGACAATTATTTCCCCGGAAATAATTCATTTACTAGGAGCTAAAGTCCTGTATCATTTCGTTTGTTTTTTGTATTTCTGATTCTGGAATCTGCAGATAGTAAATGTTATCAATCATCGTTCCCTCTCCGGTCATTTGATAAGTAGATACATCTTTTCTTGCTCCTCGATAATTAGTTACAAGGTTACGCATATCTTCAAACTTCATATTAGTGGCTACATTATTACCAAGCACGTCCATTATATCGTCGATTTTATTCACAGCGTTTATGTTTGCTCCACGCTCTATTACACCTTGAATAACTTGGCGCTGCCGCTCGTTACGCCCTGCGTCTCCCTGAGGATCATCATATCTCATTCTCACCCATGCCAGCGCCTCTTCACCATTAAGCTCAATTTCTCCTTCAGAGAAGTTTTCTCCTCCATATTCAAACGCGAATTCATTATCCACTGTAATCCCGCCAACTGCATCGACCAGCTGGCCGAGCCCCTCCATGTTCATCCTTAAGTAATAATCAAGTTCAATGTCAAGGAAATTTTCTACTGTATTGACTGACATGTCACTTCCGCCAAACGCGTAGGCATGATTTATCTTATCATCCATATCACGACCGACAATTTCAGTTCGTGTATCCCGTGGAATGCTCACCATCTGCATACGTTCTTGAGCAGGGTCAAGCGTCAGGACAATCATCGTATCTGAACGCCCTTTGTCATCCTCCCGTTCGTCTACTCCTAACAGCAGTACATTAATAGGTTCTTCTTTTTCAACCTTTTTCTTTGTAGCTTCATGATCAATCCCTGTTACTGCCTCATGTATGTCGTTATCTACGGTGGATTTCACATTACTATAAATAGTAAATAAATAAGCTGAAACTCCCACACCTATTAAAAGAATAATAGATAGTGTGATCCAAAGCCATTTCTTCTTTTTCTTGCGAGAATGTTTTTCTGTTCTTTTCTGCATTGGTACACCCCTTCACCTATCTATTTCTTATTATAGAATAAAATACAAAAAAAAGGTACGTGTGTATGAAAATTGTTGGAAGATAATAGAATGTGTACCTGGTACACATTTTTGGCTGAGCTGTACCTGGTACCGATGAGTTGAGTTTGTGTACCTGGTACCAAAAAACTCTCCAAAATTGAAAAACCACTTTAGTTTATACACTAAAGTGGTTTTTTCTATAATACTTTTGATAAAAACTCACGGGTTCTTGGATTATCAGGTGCTCCAAATATTTTCTCAGGTGTGTTCTCTTCCATGATGATTCCCTCATCCATGAAAATAACACGATCGCCAACTTCACGGGCAAAGCCCATCTCGTGGGTCACAACTACCATAGTCATTCCCTCTTTTGCAAGGTCCTTCATTACTTCTAGAACATCACCTACAAGCTCCGGATCTAGAGCTGAGGTCGGTTCATCAAACAGCATAATTTTGGGATTCATCGCTAATGAACGAGCGATAGCTACCCTCTGTTTCTGACCGCCTGACAAGCTCTCAGGATAAACGTTTGCTTTATCAGAAAGTCCCACTTTCTCAAGAAGTGGCTGTGCCTCTTTTTCTGCCTCCTGCTTGCTTGTTCCTTTTATTTTTTTTGGTCCTAAAGTAATATTTTCAAGCACAGTCATATGCGGGAAAAGGTTAAAATGTTGAAAAACCATTCCTACCTTAGTGCGAATTTCATTTATATTCACTTTTGGATCCGTTAAATTTTGTCCCTCAATAAGAACGTCCCCACTCGTGACTTCTTCTAATAGATTCAAGCAACGAAGAAGTGTACTTTTCCCAGAACCGGAAGGACCGATCACACATACTACTTCCTGAGGGTTTACGTCGAGGTTAATTCCTTTTAACACCTCGTTATCCCCAAACGATTTATGCAAGTCTCTTACACTAATCATTAAACATCCAGTCTCCTTTCCACTCTACGTAGATATATAGAAGCAGGAACCGTAATTGCCAAATACAAGAGACAGACCATCGTAAGTGCTTCGAAAGCGGCAAATGTTAAGCCGTAATACTGTTGTCCCATATATGTTAGTTCTCCTACAGCAATTACAGAAAAAAGTGATGTATCTTTTAAACTAATTACAAATTGATTACCTAGAGGAGGGATCATTCTTTTAAAAGCCTGCGGCCATATAATGTATCGCATGGTTTGACCTCTTGTTAGTCCGATTGAACGTCCGGCTTCGCTTTGCCCCTTGTCTATTGAATAGACTGCTCCCCGTACAATTTCAGCTATGTACGCCCCTGCATTAACTGCAATCGCTATAATCGATGCCGTTATTTTGTCAATATTAAATCCAAGTACATCAGGGAGTCCAAAGTAAATAAATAAAATTTGTGCAAGTATCGGAGTACCTCTTAATACTTCAACATATATTGTGGCAATTCCATAAATAATTTTACTTTTAGACAATCGAGCTAAACCAAAAATCGCTCCCAGTATAAACCCAAAAAATAACCCTACTCCTGTAATAATTAATGTATAAACGAGACCTTCTAATAAAAAAGGCATGACTCGCATGTAATGTGTTTCCATGAAGGCATCCATATGTAGTTACCGCTCCTTGTGCAGCTATTTTTATTAGTTGTATGAATAGTGATTAAAAATAGAAAAGCGCAACAAGACATAGCCCTGCTACGCTTTTATTTATTCAGCGGATTCTGTATCGTACTTACGCTCTCCGAACCATTCCTCATAAATATCGTCGTATGTCCCATTATCAATTAATGTTTCTAATGCTTCATTTACATCATCTACTAGCTCTGAATCTTTCGGAAATGCTATTCCATATTCTTCACCCTGCAGCACATCTCCGACTGTTTTAAGTTCCCCTTCAGCATCGTTAGCTACATAGTACTGAACATTAGGCACATCGTACATAACTGCATCTACACGACCTGCCTGGAGGTCCATATATGCTTCAACGATACCCGGAAAAGTTTCGACTTCTGCATCCGGATGGTTGTCTTGCAGGTAAGATTCACTTGTAGTACCTGAACGAGTTGCTACAGTTTTGCCTGCTAAATCGTCCTCAGATTCAATCTCCGTGTTGCTCTCTTGCACAGCCAAAATTAAGCCTGCATCATAATACGGATCAGAAAAGTCAATGGTTTCCTTGCGTTCTTCAGTAATCGTCATGCCGGCAATTCCTATATCATACTTGGCAGACTGCATTCCTGTAACAACACCATCGAATTTCATAGCTTCGATATTCACTTCAAATCCTGCTTCATCAGCAATTGCACGGATTAAGTCCATATCAAACCCTTCCATTTCTCCAGAATCCTCGTCCAAAAATTCAAAAGGAACAAAGTTATTATCAGTGGCTACGGTATATGTATCGCCTTCTGATTCACCTTCTCCTGATGATTCTGAGTCAGAAGTGCCGCAGCCAACCAGCAAAACTGACAACAGTAAGCTTGTTAAAACCCAACCCAACTTACTTCCCTTCATAAACCTTCTCCCCCTTTTTATAGTCATTTTATATTATCTCAAATATTAATAATAATGTAAATATTCTGAATTGTGTTGAAAAAGAGCAAATACAGCGATTATTACCCTCAGTCGTAATAAAACTACCTACTTCCTAATGAATACACCACAATAGTACGATTTCCTATTAATTCCCCGTTATAAGATTACGGTACCTGGTACCATAGAAGCTGGAATTTGTACCCGGTACAGAGATGGTGGAAATGTGTACCCGGTACCCAGAAAAAAAAGAAAAAAACCAGTATGTAGACTGGTTTTAGGTGGTTTTCCTCATTTACTGAACTGCAGCAGAGTCGGTACTTTCTTATCTTTTAAAGCTATTTTTGTAAATTCAAATCCCATGTTATACCAAATTTATCGGTCACTTTCGCGAACGTGGCTCCCCAGAACGTATCCTGCAGCTCCATTTTCACAGTACCTTCCTGCTTTAGTTTATTGTACATTTCGTGTATTTCTTCATTAGTTTCTAACTCTACTGCTAAAGAAATTTGACTTGCTTCATTCCCCACTGAGCCAGTAAAGCTGTCAGAAAACATAACAAGCAGCGGTCCATTCTGCAGACGGGCATGCATGATACGATCATTCATTTCTGGAGGCGTCTCGTAATCAGCTTCTCCAAATGTTTGAATATCTGTAATTTCCCCGCCAAAAACATCCCTGTAAAATTGGATAGCTTCTGATGCGTTTCCGTGAAATGTTAAATAGGGAGTAACTTGCTGTTTCATTTCATCAACTCCTATAGATTTCCTTTACTGCTTCTCTTCTAATTTATCGGTAATGAGCATATGCCCTGGAGCATGAGAAATCATAATATCAGCCTTGGCGTTTAAACATACGTTTTGAGGGGTGACTCCGCAGCCCCAAAACACAGGAATACGTTCTTTGGAATTAAAGTCTATTGCCTGGCCGTAATCAGGCTTTGATAGATTGTTAATGCCAATTTCTTCAGGACTACCAATATGGATAGGGCCTCCATGAGAAGTTTGAAACCGTTCAGTAACTTGGACGGCTTGCTTTACTTCCTCCGGTTTTAAAGCCCTCATACTTACGACCATAGTTCCATTAAACCGACCAGCCTTCTCACACGGAATATTTGTTTTATACATCGGCACGACCTTTTTCTGATCCTGATGTAGTAAGTTCATTCCTTCCTCAAGCAAAGCTTTCTCAAACGTAAAGCTGCATCCAATTAAAAAGCTGACAAAATCATCCCTCCAAACGGATTGAATGTCCTGGACCTCCTCCTCATATCTTCCGTGACGAAATATCCTATATCTGGGAAGGTCTGTACGGATATCTGCATCAGCTATTTTCGGCTTGGTAACTCCCGGCTCCAATACATCTACAATAGGACAAGACTTGGGATTCCTAAGACAAAATAATAGAAATTCAAAAGCATATTCTTCCGGCAGAACAATCATATTCGCTTGCAGGTAATTATCACACATGCCAGAAGTTGTCCCATTTTCTTTCTGATATCTAAATCGCTGGCGCTGTTCATATGGATTCATAACCATGCGTCCCCCTTTTTCTCAAATATAACAAAAAACCTTCATCAATACGTGAAGAAGGTTTCTTAGGTTTTATTTGCAATTTTTAAATGGAGTCTGTAAAACGCGGAGAAAGATAAAAAGGCCATTAATGATCCTGTCACGATTGGAATGAGTAAAGGAAAGATATATAGACTGATATATAATATAATCGCTGAACTAATCACAATGGTTAAAAACAATAAAGGACTGCCTACCGTAATAAGAAATGACTGTTTCATTACTTTTTTTAGATTCAGTTCATAGTGCACAATAACTGAGAAAAAGTTAATTGTCCAAACAAAGAGCAGAATACCCATAATAAGAAAAGCATTCATTAATAAAGTATTCCGAGTCGAAAAATAATAAACATCTGCTGAAAGTACGATCCAGAATACAACAAAAATTATGCCGCCAAACAAGCTGTTCCTATAATTTTCTATATAATACTGAAGAAAGGATTTTTCAGCTAATTCCTTTTCATCTTTTCTTACCCATTCCCTGGCCTTAGCAAAAAGAGCAGTTGTTGAAGGGAAAAAGACAAATGGAATGATAATGGCTAACGGGGCTAATATATAAAACGCGAGTTCAATGCCTTGTAAATTTAATAAACTCAAAAGAAGCAGACCAACCGGCAAATTAAACAAGGCCCATAGCAAATTTCCTATCGTAAACCTGCTAATCCATTCACTTACGGCATACATACCGCCCATAAACCCTGATCTATCTGCCATGTTGGTCCCTCCTTTTTCTTATTCTATGCCCACCACATATCAGCTGGCGGTTCTTCTATATTTACTGCTTTTAAATTCTTAACGGCTTGATTAAAGCCTTCACTAATAGACATAATCGGATCTTCATGCTCGATACTTATAACGTGGTCATACCCATAAGTTCGAAGAGCACTTACAATATTAGACCATTCCTGAATCCCGTGTCCATACCCAACTGAACGGAAACTCCACGCTCTAGTTTTCACTTCCCCATACGGCTGCATATCTGTTAAACCGTACATATTTACGTTTTCCTGATCGATGTATGTGTCTTTTGCATGGAAGTGGTGAATCGCATCAGCGTTCCCCAGGATCTTAATAGCAGCCACCGGGTCAATTCCCTGCCACCATAAGTGACTTGGGTCAAGGTTGGCTCCAACAGCTGGACTGGTAGCCTCTCTAAGTTTCAGCATAGTATGCGGAGTATGCACTAAAAAGCCAGCATGAAGTTCGAGACCAATTTTCACATTATGCTCTTCCGCAAATTTTCCTTGTTCTTTCCAGTATGGAATAAGTTTCTCATTCCACTGCCATTCAAGGATATCTGAATACTCAGCGGGCCACGGTGTTACCGGCCAGTTAGGTGACTTATCACCTTCTGCTCCTCCAGGAGTACCCGAAAACGTATTGACTATGGGAACATCAAGCAGATTGGCTAACTTCACGGTTTTCACAAAAGCTTCATGAGACTCCTGGGCAAAATTCTGATCTGGGGAAATCGGATTCCCATGACAGCTGAAAGCACTGATCGTTAAACCACGTGATTGCACCTTTTCTAAGTACTCTGAACGTTTTTCTTCACTTTCCAGTAATTCATCAACATTGCAGTGAGCGTTCCCTGGATAACCGCCTGTTCCAATTTCTACAGCCTTTAAACCAGAGTTTTTAGCTTTATCAAGCATATCCTCAAAGGACAAATCAGAAAATAATACGGTAAATACACCTAGTTTCATTAGTTATTCCTCCGTTCTTAATTAGATATTTTTACGCTCGAGCCGATTTCACTGCTCTTATATATAGCTTCTATCAATTTCGTAACTTTCAGCGCTTGTTCCGGCTTAACGACAAGTTCGGCTTCACCGCGGCAGCTGTCTACAAAGTTTTTTGCCTGAACAAATCCTTCACTCAAACTTTCTTTAGGAATGGCCGGCTGACTATTCCAAACAGCTCCATGTTTGGTTTGATAAAGTTGAAACGGGTAAACATCCATACCCCCGTCTACTCCCGAAATACTCAAAGCCGTGTAGTCCTCTTTAATATTAGCGGCCCATGAGCATTCGAATTGCATTGACAAACCATTTTCGAAAGTAATGTAACTAGTCACGTGATCATCAACGTTGAATGTTTCATGGTCAAAGGCACCCCAGTCATTCACCTGACCTGGTGTCTTACTTAATCGATCATATGTTTTCCCGATGACCTCAACAGGTACTGGATCATCGAGGAGCCAGAGAGCAAGGTCAAGCAGGTGGCAGCCAAAATCTATTAAGCTTCCTCCGCCCTGCAGATCTTTGTTCGTAAAAACTCCCCAGCCTGGTACTTTGCGTCGTCTCATTGCTTGTACTCTTGTGACGAGAGGATCACCAATCTCTCCCTGCAGAATCGTTTCTTTCGCCAGTTTAGCTTCCGGCATATGGCGAAAGTGATACGCAATAGATAACAGCCGGTCGTTTTTTTCAGCTGCTGTTATCATCGCTTCACATTCCTGGGTGGTAATGGCCATCGGTTTCTCGCATAAAACGTGGACCCCTGCTTCAAGTGCTGCTATTGCGATTTCAGAATGAAATTTGTTTGGTGTACAAATGGTAACAGCGTCGACTTCTTTAAATAGTGGTTCATATTCTTCAAATGCAAGTGGAATATCAAAGGTTTCAGCAACCAACCGGGCACGTTCCGCATTAACGTCCTGAACAGCTGTTAACTCGACATCGTCTGCCATTCCCACGTAGGCTGGTATATGACGTTCCTGCGCAATTCCTCCAGCTCCAATAATCCCCATTCTTAATTTACTCATAAAACAATCACTTCTCTAACTTTGTAATTTTCCGTGTTTCTCCTGATTCCAGGGCTGCAAGAATAACTTCTAAGGATCGTTTCCCCTCTTCGCCATCAATTAACGGTTTCTGATCCTTCACTATACATTCAACAAAGTGGTCGATTACTCCTGTATTTGATTGACCGCCTTCTTCGTTGGACTGGATTTGCCCAAGTTCATATTTAACCACTTCGCCGTTAGTATATTGGGCAACTAAAGAGTAATCTGGATCATCCTCCAGACGTAGCGTCCCTTTTTCTCCGTAGATAACAGTGGAGTTATCTTCGGCAGAATTGTACGCCCAGCTGGCAGTTAACGTACCGACTACACCGTGTTCTGTACGAAGAATACAAACAGCGTTATCATCAACAGAAATTCCCGATTTCGCATTGTTTTCAACGAAACCAGCAACATCAACAAACTCTTCCCCAAGGATATGGCGAAGAAGGTCCGCCTTATGTACCCCAAGATCTCCCATTGCTCCTATAAAGGCTTCTTCTTTCTTAAAAAACCAGCTGTCTTTTCCGTCTGCACTCCAGCCTTCAGGCCCACCATGTCCAAACGTTGTACGGAAACTGTACACTTTGCCTATTTCTCCTTCAGCAATCAGCTTGCGTGCTCTTTCATGAGATGAAACAAATCGCTGGTTGTGGGCGATCATTAATTTTTTTCCATTTTGCTCAGCCGCTTCAATCATTTGTTCTGCTTCTTCTCTTGATGTAGCCATTGGCTTTTCACACAGCACATTTGCTCCAGCATTTAATGCAGCAATTGAAACGGGCGCGTGAAGATAGTTTGGCAGGCATACGCTTACAGCATCAACTTCTTCTTTATTTAACAGCTCTTCATAATCTGTGTAGGATTTCGCTCCAAAGGCTTCAGCCGTCACCATAGCTCTTTCCTCTACAATATCGCAAACTGCGGTGATGTCCACTTCCTCATTAGCTTCATATTCTAATAAATGGCGGTTCTGTGCGATGCTTCCACACCCGATCACTGCAACTTTAAGTTTTGACATGGTCAATTCCTCCTTCTACTATTAATTATTTCTCAGAAATTTTTTCTAATGGCTGGGCATTACCGTAGACGTTCTTAGGAGTTCCTTCATTGTGTACCCATTTAACACCGTTTTGAATTACTTTCTGGACATCTTCGTGATAATACGTAGGGTAGGTTTCATGTCCCGGACGGAAGTAGAAGATCTTTCCACGGCCACGCTTAAATGTCGCCCCACTTCTGAAAACTTCTCCTCCTTCAAACCAGCTTACAAAAATTAGTTCATCCGGGGCAGGAATATCAAAGTGCTCTCCGTACATTTCTTCTTTTTCGATATCAATGTACTCTCCAAGCCCTTCTGTAATTGGATGAGTCGGGTCTACTACCCAGATACGTTCTTTGTCGTCGGCTTCACGCCATTTCAAATCGCATGTAGTCCCCATTAACTTCTTAAACACTTTAGAAAAATGAGCAGAGTGTAAAACAACAAGGCCCATACCATCCAGAACACGTTGTTTCACTTTTTCAGCAACTTCCTCTGAGACTTCTTCATGAGCTTTATGACCCCACCAGACTAAAACATCTGTATCGTTAAGTACTTCATCGGTAAGTCCATGTTCCTCTTCATCCAGAGTAGCTGTGCGTACTACATGCTCTTCTCCTTCAAGAAATTCTGCAATTGCACCGTGAATTCCTTCCGGATAGATGTCAGCTACTACTTGGTTCTCTTTTTCATGGCGGAATTCATTCCAAACTGTAATGTTCATTAACACTAACTCCTTTACATCATATTTAAGGTTCTAGTTTTTCCATAACTGGTTTTATAGAAAGACAAGAGTCCCTTTCAATTATATTAGTAGGGATGATTACCCCTCTTTTTATCATTTCAGGCTCATGAAGGATGTCAATTAAACCATTCGAAGCTTCATAGCCTAATTGATAAGGGTTTGTATCTATAGTCGTCAAAGGAGGATTTGATAATTTAGCAATCATCGTATTATTAAATCCTATTATACTGACGTCATCAGGCACTTTTATATTTTGTTCCTGCAGTGCTGACATGACGGTTAACCCATTATAGTCATCGGTTATAACCAGCCCTGTCGGTGGAGCACTTAAGCTCATTAAATCCTTCACAATCATTTTACCGTTTCGGACAGTATCACTGAGATCGATACTTCTGATCGAATGATCCTTCACTTCAATTCCGTGTTGCTTTGCAGCCTGTTTAAACCCTTTTAAACGATCTCTCGTTACTTCGAATTTCAAATCACCACCGATAAAACCAAGATCTCTATGTCCTTGATCGATTAAATAGTTCGTAGCTTCACGGCTTGCCTCGATATTATCATTGTCCACATACATGAACTTGTTGGCTCCATATAAAGGTTTACCTACCACAACGAAGGGAAAGTTATGATCCATCAAATAAGGAACCACTTTGTCGTCTTCTTTTGAATAAAGCACGATAATCCCATCTACACGTTTTCCTTGAACCATCTTTACTACATCTTGAAAAATTGATTCTTCTGATTCGCCTGTAGTGAGATTCAAGCTATAGTCTCTATTGTGGCAGGATTCACTTATCCCTTTAAGAATCTCTGAGAAGAACGGGTTTTCAAATGAGTGGGTGGCTGAGTCTTTCATGACAATCCCAATGGTTTGAGTGGATTGGCGTACCAGAACGCGGCCATTAATATTTAAGTGATAGCCCATTTCTTCCATTATCTTTCGAACTTTTCTTTTAGTATCCTCACTAATTCGCGGACTGTCAGATATTACACGGGAGACAGTGGATGGTGCCACATTTGCTCGCTTGGCAACATCTTTAATTGTGACAGACATGTTCATCCACTCCTTAAAGCTAATTATTTCACTGCGCCCTCAGAAACCCCTGCAATGATTTGTTTCTGAGCGAAGAAGTAGCCAATGATTACTGGAATAATAGCAATTGTCAGACCAGCCAGGGCAAGATGCCACTGCTTCGTATATTGTCCAAAGAAAAAGAACATCTTCAACGGTATGGTAGCATTTGATTCACTTAAAACTAAAGAAGGAAGCAAGTAGTCATTCCAAATCCAGATTACATTTAATATTCCAACCGTCACTGAAATTGGTTTTAATAATGGAAAGACGATATACCAGAACAATTGCAAACGGTTGGCTCCATCAATAATGGCTGCTTCATCCATTGACTTAGAAACACCCGTCATGGCGCCGTGATAAAGGAAAATAGACAAGCTGCATCCAAACCCTAAATACATAAAGATCAACCCGCCTGCGTTCAACATATCGGCCTGACCAAACAAAGCAACTAGAGGTATCATCACGGACTGAAAGGGAATAAGCATAGCTGCCACGAATATAAAGAACAACGTTCCGCTCAGCTTACTCTTATTACGTGCAAGTGCATAACCAGCCATAGAAGAGAAAATGATAATTATCCCGACACTTAAAACTGTGATCATTGTAGAATTAAACAACGACTTAAGAAACTCCAGGTCAATGAACGCTTCCACAAAGTTCTCTGTTATCCACTCTTCCGGTAATCCAAGAACCCCGGTGAAAATATCACGCTTTGTTTTAAATGCGTTCACGATCATCAAATAGAAAGGGGCAATCCATAATAAGCCTAGTACAATACCCAGCACTTCGATTGAGAATAAATTTCTCTTTTCATTGTTCTTTTTCATTACATCTCAACCTCCCGCTTCTTGTTGTAATAAACTTGAGTTAATGCCACAACGGATACAATCAAGAAGAAAATAACAGCCTTCGCCTGGGCATACGCCATATCGTTATCAGAAAATGCTGTGTTTACGATTTCCATAGCTACCATTTGCGTCTGGTTAGCCGGTCCACCATTTGTTAATGAAAGGTTCTGATCATAGATCTTAAAAGACATGGACAAAGTTAGAAACATACTTATCGTAAATGCCGGGGCAACAAGTGGAAAGGTTATGTTTTTAAAACGCTGAAACCCATTTGCACCGTCAATTTTTGCAGCTTCAATTAAGTCTTTCGGAATGTTTTCCAGATAGGCAATATAAATGATCATAATATACCCTGCCATTTGCCAGGCCGTAAGTATAACTAGCCCCCAGAATCCAGTATTTGCTGTAGAAAGCCACCCATTCAAGCCTTCAATCCCTGTTAAATCTCCAATGTCTCCAAATACACTAATAAAAATAAACTGCCAGATGAATCCCAGAATAAGACCGCCAATGAGGTTTGGCATAAAAAATATCGTTCTTAGAAGATTACTAGATTTCAAGTTTCTCGTCACAATTAAAGCCAATCCAAGGCCAAAGACATTCAATAAAATTACTGCTACGAACGCGAATTTGGTCGTAAACCAGATTGAATTCATAAACTCGCTTTCTTGAAAAAGGTTAATGTAGTTTTGAAAACCTAAAAACTCACTTGCTGCAATTCCATTCCAATCTGTAAACGAATAGATAAATCCGTAAATGAAAGGAATCACCACCACAACACCTAATCCTAATATAACTGGTGTAAGAAATAACCAAAAGGCAAGACTCTTATTACTCATCTCGACTGTCCTCCAATGCGGTTTCCATTAACTTTGATAGAATAGTTAATGTTTTTGTGAAATCGATTTCATAATGTGATGAAAGAGGAATATCTCATCTATTAGGCTGGCTATTCTTCTAAACACCCTAATAGAAAAGATATTCAATTGTTGAACCATTCAGGAGCATGAAACCATGCTCCTGCTGATTCATTTTTCTTAAAATATTATTGTCTGGCGTCTTCCCAGCCTTTACGTGCTTTTTCTTCTACTTCTTCCCACTCGATATCACCGCCAAGGTATTCCTGCATTGCAGAACCTAAGTGATCTTCAGTCCAGGAAGTAGGTGCTCCCATAAATACCCATCCGAGTGTTTCTTCGGCAGTGGCATATTCATAAACTTCTTGAGAAATAGGGTCAGCAATATTTTCGTCTTCGTATCCTTCATAAGCTGGAATAAACTTAAATTCTTCAGTTACAAACTTTTTGCCTTCGTCAGACATATACATCCAGTCTAAGAAGTCTTTACTTGCTTCAATAACTTCTTCATCTGATTCGCTGTTTACTGCCCAGTTGTTGGATACTCCTACAGGCAGTTTGCCTTCCTGTCCTTCAACTGGAATAGGAAGAAGTCCTACGTTATTTTCCGCAAATTCCGGATCCATAGATTCGATCGTATTATAAACCCAGTTCCCTTGCTGGATCATAGCTACGTTACCAAGAGAGAAGTGCTCTTCTACCTGTTGAGAGTAATCGAGACTTAATACTGGTCCTACAGAATAATCAGCCTGTAGATCTAAGAAGCGCTGCATTTGGTCTCCTTGTTCAAATTCTACGGTATCGGCTTCATAAGCTGTTGATAAGTTATTATCAAATTCAGTGGCTAAGAATGTATTGGCTAAGTGGTTACCAAGAACCCACTGTTCTTTAGCTGGCAAGGCAAACGGTGCTTCAATCCCTAAATCACCCTTCTGCTCGTCCAGCGTTTGAACAGCTTCTTCTAAATCATCCATAGACTCAATAGATTCAGCATCAATACCTGCTTCTTCGAATACTTCTTTATTGTAAAGAAGTCCATAACCTTCCTGGTTGAATGGAAGGCCTAATATTTCACCGTCACGGTCTACAGCTGAAAGCGTTCCTTCCAGAGCCGCACCCGCTGCTTCTGTATCTGACAGATCCGTAAGATAATCTTCATATTCATCCACATCAGCAGGTCCGCCTACGTTAAAGATATCCGGGTCTTCTCCGGATGAGAAGGCTGTCTTCAGAGCTTGTCCATAATCATTCCCGCCGCCAACAGTTTTTACATTAATATTTACATCCGGGTTTTCCTCTTCATACATATCTACTAATTCTTCAAACTGATCCTTAAACTCTACTTTAAATTGAAAAACATCTACTGTTACTTGTTCTTCAGATCCTTCATCACTACCAGATTCTGAACCTCCCGAAGAGAAAGAACACCCCGCTAAAACTGTTGAAGCTAATAACACCGAGGCCATCCCTGTATAAAACTTTTTCTTCTGCATGTAACACACTCCCTTGAATTTTTTCAGGCAATGAATGCGCTTCCACTATTCACGTAAAAAAAGATTGAATTGCTTCTTTGCAAGGTTAGGTGCACTCGTTTGCATTACCTATAAGGTAATTTCGCACAAAACCATGAATACGCTTAACAACCGCTTATTGGAATAATGATTGCGTTTTCGTGAATACGTTTGCACACTTTCATTGTCTAAACTATATCACGGTCATTTCAGAAAGACAACATGAATTTTCAGAAAAAAATTAAGAAAAAACTATCCATATTTAACCATCGCTCTTTGAATGCGATTGTAGCAACATTCTTATGGCAAACGTTTTCACAAAAACTCTTATAAGAAAGTTAAAATTTTTTATGGATTTTGCAGAAAATTTGGTTTTTTGAAATCATTTTTGTAAGATTTAGTAGAATACATTAATAGAAATGAGGGAGATTTTTGAAAACAATACCAGTGGCCGTTCAATTGTATACTTTGCGGGAAGAAACAGAAAAAGACTTCGAAGGCACTCTGAGAAAGGTAGCCGACTTAGGCTTTGAAGGAGTTGAGTTTGCCGGACTTGGGGATTACACCCCCGGCGATATGAAGAAACTATTAGATGAACTTGGTCTAAAAGCTGTCTCCAGCCACATTCCTCTTGAACAAATTAAAAATAATCTAAATCAAATGATTGAAGTACAGAAAACACTCGGAAGCAAGTACATCGTCTGCCCTTATTTCGAACCGAAAAACGAAAAAGATTACTATGAATTGATTACCATTTTAAAAAAGGCAGGGGAAATGTGCAGTTTAGAAGGAATAAAACTTTGCTATCATAATCACGATTTTGAACTAGAGAAATTGTCGAACGGCCAAACCGCTCTTGAAACAATTTTTGCTGAGACAAGCCCTCAGGAACTGAATACGGAATTGGATATTTACTGGTTGAAAAAAGCCGGAGAAGACCCGGTGGAATGGCTGAAACGTTACGAAGGAAGAACCCCTCTTCTCCATCTTAAAGATATGACGAAAGATGATGAACAGTTTTTCGCAGAGTTAGGAACAGGGGGAGTAGATGTTGATGCGGTATTAGCGCTAGGTGAAGAAGCACAGATTAAGTGGTGGATTGTCGAACAGGACGTTAGTCGTAAAACAGCTTTTGAAAGCTTAGAAATCAGCATGAATTACTTAAAATCAAAACTCCCTCACTTAGACAAGTAACTAAAAAGGTCAGCACTCACTATCTGAGGCTGACCTTTTTTTAATCCCTGGTATTCTTTTTATATTCTTCTACTTTTGCAATTGAGGAGAGAAACTTCTTCTTATATGATTCCTTACTGTATTCATTGCTTATAAATTCAGCTCCTCGAATGCCCATTTCTTTTGTCTCTTCAGGATTACGGAAAAACTCGATCATACCTTCAGCTAAAGCATCAAGGTTCTTATCCTCTACGAGTTTTCCTGTTTTATTGTGCTGGATGAGGTCATTCGGTCCGTACCTTACATCATAGCTGATCACTGGAGTCTCATTTGCTGTGCTTTCAAGAACAGACAACGCAAACCCTTCACTTTTTGAAGTAAGAACTGAAAACAAACCGCGCTTATATACTTCATCTGGATTATGAGTGTACCCTTTAATCTTTACGTTTTCCTCAAGGTTATTGTCCCTGATCAGACTTTTGAGCTTCTCTTCTTCGGTCCCTGTCCCCCACACTTCAAGCCTGGCGTCAGGAATTTCGTTCACTACTTTTTTAAAAGCTTTAATGATGTGATCAATTCGCTTTAATGTGGATAACCGGCTTACGACTACTGCTAATTTAGGATCTCTTTTATTAGTTGAAAGAAGCTTCTTCACAGTGCCCTTTTCTTTGTACTCATGAAAATGAGGAATGGTATGGAAAAATTCCTTCCTGCCGAAACGTTGTATTAAATCCTGCCTTTGCTGTTCCGTTAAAACAAAAGCCCCATCATACCTGTCCAGGTTTTCAATTCCTGCTTTTACCTTTGAAGCAATTTCTCCGTTTTCGTCGAATGGATAGTGAACGTGACTGCTGTGCAGACGCCAGATTTTAACTGCAAGTTTATCAGGAATTCCTGCGAGTACTTCGTCTGTACTGCGCGTGTCGGATATTACAACAGGGTCCTTATATTGAGACAAAATGCTAGTCAGCCAGTCCACTTTAAACTGAGTGCTCCCCTCCCGATAAATTTTTACGATTTCATTTTTTTTCGGGTTAAATTGATTAATTCTTAAAACCGACTCGCTTTTTGGATCAATCCACTCAGATAAATAAGCTTCCCCTTTCTGATTGTAATAAACTCTCTGCCTCGGCTTGTTCTTATTATAATCCATAAAAACAACACGTTTCAGATTTCCTTTAGGATCATAGTCTTCCCTCTTTGTCCGGTACCTGTTTTCATTAAAATAATCAATAAAATTCAGATGGTCATTTTGACCGTAATCAATATATTTGGTATATACGCCGTTTTGATAAATACGATAGGCGTTTTTTCCGTTGCGTTTATCAATCGTTCCGCCATCAGCTAACTCTTTAAGTGTCTTCTTTTTAAGAGTCTTTCTGCTCGGTGACAGCTTCATATTGCCATCGAGAGCTTCGTAGTGATTTAATATCGTAACTTTAGGATGAATTTTCCCCATTTCAATTAATTCTTTTCTAATTTTAGGATAATTCAGGTTGAAGTTAAAAGTTACCATGAATACTTCAAATCCCATTTCTGCAAACGTGGAAGCCTGCTTTAAAGAAGCCTTAGTCAGGCCCCCTCTTACCAGGTCAATTGAGTTCATTAGGAAAAAAATCGGCTGTTGTTTGTCCATTCTCTCACCTGCTTCAGCTAGTTAGTTTGTATTGTGTAAGATATTACATTCGCGAACTACGATTTTTTTATGTGGATACCACCTTGTTTTTTCCCACATTTCACAAAAATAAACTTATTCATTCCTCCAATAATAAAAAATTGGGCTATCACCTGCTTCTTTTTAAAACATATTATAAAATTAAAGGGCGTGAGAATATGAAAGGAAAAGAAATTCATTATTTTGCAGGTAACCACACAGCTAAAGGTTTTTATCCATTTTATGCATCTAATTTCCAGAGCCTAAACCATGTAGTGAGATGGAAAAGAGAGGAATTTACCACGGATGAAGATCCGCTTATGAAAGCTGCTGAAGAATGGAGAGATAAAGGATTTAAGTTAGAAATGATTCATAGTTCTTCCAACGCTAAAGCGCTAGATGGACTGATCCTTCCGGAATTAAAAATCGGAGTGTATGCCGGTCATCATCATGCCCGCAGTTTTGGCAGAGCGTCAGAGCGTTTGATCACTACTCCTGTGGAGCAAAATCTTAAACCAAAAAGAGAGGTTTATAAGCGTCAAATTAAAGAAGCCTGGCACCAGGCTCACAGTGCATTTAAAACAGGACTTGATATTCACGATGACCTTGAGATGATCTATATTACGAATATGAATTTTGCCAAAGCAGATGAACTGACCTCCGATTTCATCAAACATCTCGAGATACCGAGCATCAGCCCTGCACCCTCAAGACTGACAAAACATCGTTTCTTAGGCTCTTCCACCCCTGAGGGAGTCATCGATTATATCCCTAACTTAACAGAAGATCTTCAACGCCGGTATTTTATTAAAGGACGCGCAGGTACAGGTAAATCAACATTTTTAAGAAAAGTGGCCAGTGAAGCTGAGCAGAACGGCCATAGTGTGGAAATCTATCATTGTGGATTTGATCCTGAAAGTATTGATATGGTAGTTGTCCGCGATTTAGGTTTCTGTGTTTTTGACAGTACGGCTCCTCACGAATATTTTCCTGAACGCAAAGGGGATATTGTTATTGATTTATATGCAGAAACTGTAGCAGCCGGTACGGATGAAAGATTTGCTGAAGAAATTGCAGAGTTAACTACAGGTTACAAATCCTATATGAAAAAAGGGATTAAGCATTTAGAACAGGCAAAATATGTGAGCGATGAGTGGGCTGATATATGCGGGAACACCGATTCTACGGAAATCAGTCAGGAAATAAATAAAGATCTAAAAGCACATATGTAAAAGCGGGGCCATACTGACCCCGCTTTTTTCACAGCCTTTTCAGCGACATAGCTTCCCTCATTCTCTCTAAGGAACGTTTGCCCTTATCCTGCATTGCGATCATAATATTGGTGTATAAAGCGTCCATTATGCTTAGCTGAGCAATTCTTGAAGAAAAAGCTTCAGATCGAAAATCTGTTTCTTCTGAAACCGTGTATAACGAAATATCTGCCTCTTTGGTCAGCGGGGACTTCGCAAAATTTGTAACTGCAATAATTTTTACATCCTTTTCTTTCAGTACCCTCAGCACGTCGAGAGAATCTTTAGTCGTACCAGAATGTGAAATGATGACGGCAGCATCTTGATTTTCCAATTGCGAGGCCGACATAAGCTGCATATGGGAGTCGATCTGTGTAGAAACAGACAAGCCGGAACGGATAAACTTATGATATCCATCCAGCGCTACCACAGCGGAACCGCCGCAGCCATATAATTCAATCTTTCTGGCAGCAAGCAAAGTTCTAACTGCCTGTTCGATTGCCTGTCCATCTAGAATTTGCAGTGTACTTTCAAGGGTTTTGCTGTTAGAATGAAAAACTTTTTCAGAAACGGTAGCCATACTGTCTCCATCATTAATTTCTTCGTGAATATCTTTTATTGGAGTCACGATTTCTGCTGCTAAAGCGATCTTCAATGCCTGATACCCCTTAAATCCTATCCGTTTACAAAACCTGAAAACTGTAGATTCTGCCACTTCCAATTCATCCGCTACCTGGTTAATTGTATAGTGTATGATCATTTCTGGATGTTCAAGGATGTAGTCCGCAATTAACTTCTCTTTATCACTAAACTTTGAATAATTGCTTCTTATTCGTGCCAGCCCATGCTGTGTCTCATTATCCATCTTCTGATCCCCTCCTATTGGTTCATGGTTCCATTATAAAAGAAAAAAATATTTTTTTAATGTCTTGCTTATGAAAAAATTTTTGATATAATCGCTCGTAGATGAAAAAATATTCTTTTCATTAAAAGGAGGTCTTCACATGAAAATAGGTATGGTAGGGTTAGGCAAAATGGGCCTGAACTTAACGTTAAATTTACTCGACCACGATCATGAAGTGGTTGGTTATGATACGGACTTAACCATCCAAGACAAAGTCAAACATGAAAAATTTTTCTACAGAAGCTCACTGGAACAGCTGGTAGCGGAAATTCCTTCTCCAAGGGTAGTATGGGTAATGGTACCTGCAGGGGAAATTACAGAAAAAGTTTTGAAAACCCTTTCTGAGCTTTTAGACTCTGGGGACATGATCATCGATGGAGGAAACTCAAATTATAAAGACACGCTCAAGCGTGCTGAGTTCCTAAAAGACAAGGGGATTTACTTCTTTGACTGTGGGACAAGCGGAGGTACTGACGGGGCACGCAATGGGGCCTGCACAATGATTGGAGGACATCCGGACAAATTCAAACATATTGAACCCATTTTTGAAGACGTTTGCACTGAGAACGGATACCTATATACAGGGAAACCTGGCAGCGGACATTTCTTGAAAATGGTCCATAACGGTATTGAATACGGAATGATGCAAGCCATTGGAGAAGGATTTGATATTCTCCATAAAAGTGAATTTGATTTCGATTATGAAAAAGTGGCAAAAGTTTGGAACCACGGGTCCGTGATTCGATCATGGCTCATGGAGTTAATGGAACAAGCTTTCTCAAAAGACGAAAACCTTGACGAACTTAAAGGAGTCATGAACTCATCCGGTGAAGGAAAATGGACTGTCGAAACTGCACTCGAGCTCCAGACTTCCGCCCCGATTATTGCTCTATCTTTAATGATGCGTTACCGCTCTCAGGAGGAAGATACGTTTTCAGGTAAAGTAGTTTCAGCACTTAGAAATGAATTTGGCGGACACGGTGTCGTGAAACAATAAAGAATCTTAGCTCTATAATGCTTAATGTGAAAGCGGTTAATTAGATTTAAAAGGAGGAATTTATATGTCAGATATATCATTAATATTTATAGCTATGGCGGGAATCTTTCTACTATTATTCTTAGTTATTCGAACGAAGCTCCATGCCTTTGTAGCCCTTTTGCTCGTCAGTTTAGTTGTCGGAATTGCAGCAGGAATGCCTTTAGGTGAAGTCATTGAATCTATGGAAAGCGGTATGGGCGGCACACTCGGCTTTGTCGCTGTTGTAGTAGGCTTAGGGGCTATGTTTGGTAAGTTGCTTGAAGTTTCAGGAGGAGCTGAACGGCTTGCCCAAACGTTAATTGCTAAATTCGGGGAAGATAAAGCTCAATGGGCCCTTGGTATCACAGGCTTCCTCGTTGCTATTCCTGTATTCTTTGATGTCGGTTTCATTATTTTAGTTCCAATTGTTTATGGATTAGCCAAAAAAGCAGGAAAGTCTATTTTATACTATGGGATTCCACTACTAGCCGGCTTAGCTGTCACCCACAGCTTCATCCCTCCCACTCCTGGTCCGATCGCAGTAGCTGATTTAGTCGGTGCTGATCTAGGATGGGTCATTCTGTTTGGTGTATTAGCTGGTATTCCATCTATGATTCTAGCAGGACCTGTTTTCGGCCGCTATATTGCTTCTAAGATAAACGTCGGCGTGCCGGAATATATGGAGATCAGTGAAGACGAAAAACAAAAAGAGTATGACAAAGAACTTCCCGGATTTGGTTTGATCGCCTCATTGATCTTTATTCCATTAGTGTTAATCCTGGTGAATACAATTTCGGAATTACTTCTTGAGGAAGGGAATTTATTCCGCAGTATCGCAACCTTCCTTGGTCACCCGTTTGTCGCTTTAACAATAGCTACACTCCTTACCTTTACTTTCTTAGGGACGAAACGTGGATATACGCGTGATGAAGTTCAGGGGATAGCTACTAAAGCGCTTGAACCTGCTGGTATTATCATCTTAGTAACAGGTGCCGGCGGCGTCTTCAAGCAAGTCTTAATTGACTCTGGTGTTGGTGACGTTCTTGGTGAAATTATGATTGATTCTGCTCTACCTCCAGTGCTGCTGGCCTTTGTTATTTCAACAGCTGTCCGCCTGGCACAGGGATCAGCTACCGTTGCTATGGTATCTGCCGCGGGTCTTGTCTCGCCGCTCATTGAAACACTTGGTTTAGAAGGTCCGGTCCTTGGTTTAGTTGTTATTTCCATTGCCGCAGGCGCTACGGTATTCTCGCACGTCAACGACTCCGGATTCTGGCTGGTTAACCGTTACTTCGGCCTGGACGTTAAAGACACGTTAAAGTCATGGACAGTTATGGAAACGATCATCGGTTTCGTTGGTTTTGCAGTCGTATTCGTCATAAGCTTATTTATATCGTAAAATAGAGTAAGATATGAAAAGGGATGGCCTCTGAGTCTGTCCCTTTTTCATGAATAGCAGTAAACATATAGGAGGAACAGCGATGACTACACAATCTTTCTATCTAGGGGTAGATATTGGGACAACCAGTACAAAGTCTGTCCTATTTAACAAACAGGGGGAAGTGATTAATCAGCACACCATTAATTACCCTCTACATACCCCTAACCAGCTTGTAGCTGAACAAAACCCATCTGAGATCTTAGAGGCTGTCCTCGGTACCATCCGGGAAACGGTCCGGAAATCTGAATTGAAAGAAGAAGAGCTTTCTTTCGTTTCATTCAGTTCTGCCATGCATAGTTTAATTGCCGTAGGTGAAAACGATGAACTATTGACAAACAGTATTACATGGGCTGATACAAGAAGCGCAGAATATGCCAAAAGAATAAAAGAAGAACAAAATGGTCACGAAATTTATTTACGAACAGGTACTCCTATCCATGCAATGTCGCCTTTATCAAAACTTGTTTGGATGAAGGAAGAAAAGCCCGAAATATTTGCAAAAGCAAAGAAATTCATATCCATTAAAGAATATGTTTTTCATAAGTTATTTGGTGAATATATCATAGACCACTCCATTGCTTCAGCCACCGGTTTATTTAATTTAAATGAACTTAATTGGGATGCAGGAGCGCTCGAAGTAGCTGGAATCAGTTCAGACCAACTATCCGACATTGTTCCAACTACTTACTCCATTAAAGGAATAAAAGAAGAATATCAACCCTACTTAGGGATTAATAAACAGACACCTTTTATTGTGGGCGCCAGTGACGGCGTTCTTTCTAACCTTGGTGTGAATGCAATTGATCCAGGGGTGATTGCGGTCACGATCGGGACAAGCGGAGCGATACGTAGTGTAACCAATGAACCAAAAACTGACCCTAAAGGACGGATTTTCTGTTATGCCTTAACTGAGGATCACTGGGTTATTGGCGGACCTGTCAACAATGGCGGGATGGTATTACGCTGGCTGCGTGATGAATTCGCTGCAGCCGAAGTGGAAACTGCAAAACGTCTTGGAATCGATCCGTATGATGTGTTAACCAAAATAGCCACTAACGTTCCGGCCGGTTCTGACGGTTTAGTATTCCATCCATTTCTTACAGGAGAAAGAGCACCATTATGGAACTCCAGTGCACGCGGCTCCTTCTTCGGACTTAGCATTCATCATGAAAAGCAGCATATGGTGAGAGCCGTGCTTGAAGGAATAATTTATAATCTATACACTGTCCTTCTTGCCCTTGAGGAGCTGACTGGCGAGCCTCAACGAATTCAGGCCACAGGTGGATTTGCCCGTTCAGAAGTGTGGCGTCAGATGATGACTGATATTTTTGATAAGCCTGTAGTTGTTCCTGAGAGCTACGAAAGCTCCTGCCTGGGTGCCATCGTGCTCGGAATGTATGCAACTGGTGAAATTGAAGATTTCAGTATTGTTTCAGAAATGATCGGTCATACGCATACCCATGAGCCCGTACCCGAGACATCAGGTGTTTACCGTGAACTCCTTCCTATTTATATTAGATTGTCTCGTTTACTGGAAGAAGAATACGGTTCTATTGCAGAGTTTCAGAGAAAGCATATAAAATAAATGCAAAAGATCCCTCATTTTATAAGTGAGGGATCTTTTGTATTATTCCTTTCTGTTTACAAACCTGCCATGATCGGGAATTGCTATTTGTTCGAATTCATTATCCAGTTTCTCTAAATTACTTTTTAAATTCTCACCGGTCATTGGGAAACCATGGCCAGTTACTGCAAGCTTAGGATTAAGGGATCTCAGTCTGTGCACAGACTTCCACGCTTGATCCCAATCTGTAGTTAAATACCGTGGAGGACCACTGATTTCTTGCTTTTGAGTAAGGACTTTAACTAAGTCTTCTTGCTTAACAGTAATAAAAGCATCACCAGCTAACAGCGCTCCATCCTCTTCTCTAAATAGCGATACGTGCCCCTCAGTATGTCCAGGTGTATGCACCCACTGCCACCCTTCCATGTAAGGAACTGTATTGTCTTCTGGTAAAGACTGAACGTGTTCTCCTAAATCAATTCCTTCATTCGGAAACATACGGGACATTTTAGCCACCAAACCGCCTTCTACACTAGTATCAGGTTCAGGATAGTCTTTTTCTCCGCTTAAATATGGCATTTCCAACTCATGAGCATACACGGGTACGTCCCACTCCTGCACAAGCTCTTCTACTGCACCCACGTGATCAAAATGTCCATGAGTCAATATAATTGCTTTAGGTATGCTGTTCTCTCCGTAAATTTCAGCGGCTGCCTCTTTTATACGCTCTGCCGATTTTGGCATCCCGGCATCTACTAATACCCAATCATGGTTATTTTCTTTACTTCCAACAAAACAGACATTAACAACCTGTATCGTAAGACAATGGATGTCTGAAGCAAACATCTGCTCCATCCCGCTAGCTACGGATGTTACTGGTACTAGTTTATCTTCCATCTCATAATTACCTCCTTTCTTCTTTAATTTCCACGATCCTCTTTAGACTACACCTTTTCCTATTACATACTTTTTATAAATACCAGCTCCCCCATTTACCAAAAGCACTCCTGTAAAGTAGTCTCTTCATTTCTTTTTTTACTATCCTCACTAAAAATGTTACACAGCAACCCAGTAACCTCTCTCACATCGTCACTTTTACAGAGTGATTAAGAAGTTCGACCCTGCATGAATAAATAACGAACACGCCTCTCTGTAACTTGTGATACAATGACCGATAGAGTTAACTTTCAGACGAAAAAGGTGTGAAGCAACTATGTATAAGGAACCAATTTTTCTTAAGCCTGAATTTAAAGAAAGAATTTGGGGCGGAACAAAACTTAAAGAGATCTTCAACTATGAGATTCCTTCTGAGCAAACAGGAGAGTGCTGGGGCATCTCCGGCCACACAAATGGACCAAATATCATTATAAACGGACCATTGGCGGGGAGAAGGTTGGACGATGCCTGGAAAGAACATCGTGAATTGTTCGCCAATGAACAGGGAGATGAGTTTCCACTGCTTGTTAAGATCCTGGATTCAAAAAAAGACCTCTCAGTACAGGTACATCCCGATGATTCCTACGCTCGTGAAGTCGAAAATGAAAACTATGGCAAAACGGAGTGCTGGTATGTTATAGACTGTGAAGAAGGGTCTGAAATCATTTTTGGACACCATGCCAAAAGTAAGGATGAGCTTGCTGCCATGGTGGAAAATGGTGAGTGGGATCAATTACTGCGCCGAGTATCTGTTAATCCCGGCGACTTCTTTTATGTACCAAGCGGAACGATCCATGCGATTGGGGAAGGCATTCAAATTCTGGAAACCCAGCAAAGCTCGGATATTACGTACCGTGTATACGACTACGATCGGGTAGGTGCTGACGGAAATAAACGGGAACTTCATTTGGATCGCTCGCTGGATGTTACATCGGTCCCTCATAAAGACCCAAAACTTAGTCGAGATTCATACCTTGAAGCGGGATTACGGTTTGAGAAACTGGTCGAGGAAGAATACTTTACCGTTCACCATTGGGATTTAGATGGGAAAAGCAACGAACTCTATCCAAAAAAGTATACGCTGGTGAGTGTCCTTAACGGCGAAGGGCTCGTGCACGTTGATACAAGGGAATATAAATTCAAAAAAGGTGATCATTTTATCATTCCGGCGACAATCGAAAATTTCACAGTCAGCGGACGTGCTCAAATGATTACTTCCCATTCAAATAAGTAACCATGTCACGCACAGCAGAACATGCTGTGCGTGTTTTTATATCATTTCACCCACTTAAAAAATGACCTTCATGTTCACGTGGTTCACATAAAGGCAATTGCAAGTAATATATAAATAGGATAGTAAATTTCTCTTAATCTTTTAACGTCTGCTTTTCCAATAACCTTAAAAACAAGACATAGCAGTAACTTACCTCCTGGCTGAACTAATCGATGTGTTGTTGAACCATTGATTAATTTTTTCATTGTATTCCTTCCCATAGTTTAACAAGGCGTGGCCGCCCTCCTCATATTCAATATATTCTAAACTCAGAATTTAGTTTGGATAGCTTACCGGTCAACTCTCTTGCTTGCTCGACAGGAACTCCCCAATCTTCCTCCCCTTACATAATAAACGGAAAAGAGCAGAAATAGTCAAAGACCTCTTTTATTCAAATTCAAGCAAATCATCGTCCTGCCAGATTAGTTGTCAGCTGATCATAGAGGCCTTTCATTTTAAGATGTTAAAAGTCTCAAATAAAAAATCGAGTGTGATACCTACAAGGTTTCACACTCGATTACATAAGTTTACTCTATTTTTCAATCGCACTGCTATTTCGAAGCGCCAGCCCTAATGCGCCCTTTACACCAGCTTCGTCCGTCAATCCCGGAGCTACGATATATTGGTCAATATTGTCTGCTGTTAGTCTTGGTGAACTTACGTATCCATTCAACATATCTACCACGTTTTTTCGAATCATCTTAAACAGCTGCTCTTGCTGCATGACGCCTCCCCCCATAATAATACGCTCCGGGGAAAGGATATAAATGTAATTCACAAGTGCCTGAGCTAAGTAATAGGCTTCCATCTCCCATACTAAAGGGTCCTCAGCAAGCTCTGCCCCGGCTTTTCCCCAACGCTCTTCAATTGCAGGTCCGGCTGCCATTCCTTCTAAGCAGTCATTATGATAAGGACATGTCCCCGCAAAGGCATCTTCCTTATGACGACGCACTGCAATATGACCCATTTCGGGATGAGAAAGACCTGTAAGCGTTCCGCCATTTACGATAGCACCTGCGCCTATACCCGTCCCTACTGTGATATATAAGCAGGTATCTACATCAACTGCGTTCCCCCAGCGCGCTTCAGACAGTGCAGCTACGTTAACATCTGTGTCCACTACGACGGGGATTTCAAGGTTGAATTCAAGCTCTCCTGCCAATGGAAAGTCGATCCAATCCATCTTAGGGGTCTTTTGAATCTGCCCATACGTTCCGCCCTTTTCATTAATATCAATTGGGCCGAAGCTTCCAACTCCCATTCTCTCTATATCCTTATTACGAAAAAATTCGTAAACCTTGGGCATAGTTACCGCAGGAGCTTCGGTTGGAATCACCACTTTTTCAAAAATATGGCCATGTTCATCTCCTACAGCACACACAAATTTTGTTCCTCCGGCTTCAATTGCTCCAATTTTCATCCTCTCACTCACCATCCCATGAATTTATCTAATGTGTATTGTATCATTTCTTAAGCTCCAAATTTGAACTTGGGACGAGTTTCTTGTATTTATAGTTAAGGAATCGTTCCCAGGCTGAGCAAATATTCTTGCTGTGAATACTTCCTCCCCATCATTTATAAATACTTCTAATGAGGAATGATCCACAAATATATGGAGACGCTCCAAACCATTTGGAAGGTAGCAGCTTCGTGTTTCTTTCGTTCCATCAACATAGCTTGGACGCTCCAGTGTAGCTAATCCTGTTTCACTATTATAGCTCAATAGTGCATAGTCAAAGATGGAAACCTTCTCTGCTTCGCCTATCAATTCAACTTCGGAAGTTCTGGAAATTGAAGTGAAGTACTCGCCATCGATTATAAGTCTTTTAGCTTCACCTGTACGGAGTTGCTTAAACTCCTCTAAAGGCCGTTGATACAGCTTTCCTTTTTGGAGTGCAAGCTGTCTCGGCAGCGTCATTTGATGGACCCAGCCATTTTCTACAGTGGGCTGAGCAGCTTCATTTTGCTCTGGTACTCCCATCCAGCCAATTAAGATTCGTCTCCCTTTGTCGTCCAGCGTGGTTTGCGGAGCATAAAATTCAAAACCTCGATCAAGTTCAATAAATTCACCATGAGAAAAATTGCTCTTTTCATAATTAAGATGGCCGACGGTATAACCGCATTGATATTGATTATTGTAGTGAATGCCCTGCGATACTAAACCTTGGGGAGAGAATAAGAAAATATCCTTGTCCTCCAATTTAAAAATATCCGGACATTCCCACATATAACCTAACTTTTCAAAAGGCTCTTCCTCTGCATGCGTCAAGATCCCCCTGTGAGTCCATTCTTCGAGATCCGGAGAGGCAAATAAAACAGCACTTCCTATTTTATCTATTGTTTGAGCTCCAATTACCATATACCACAAATTATCATGTTTCCATACTTTAGGATCACGAAAATGAGGGGTATACCCTTCAGGGAGTTCGATTCTTACACCTTTTTTATCAAAATTAACGCCATCCCTAGATTCAGCTGAACACTGGTAAGTCTTACGATTTCCTTGTGTATCTTTTACATTACCCGTGTAAAAGACCTTCAGTTTTTCTTCATCTGCTACAGCGCTCCCCGAATAACACCCATTTTTGTCAAACCAATCACTTGGTGTCAGGGCGGCAGGCTCAAACTGCCAATCAACTAGATTTTCTGATGTAAAGTGGCCCCAGAGCTTAGCACCGTGCCCGGTATGAAACGGCATCCACTGGAAAAAAAGGTGGTACCTTCCCTTCCACTGAATCCAGCCATTCGGATCATTTAACAAACCGACAGGAGGAGCTGTATGGTATCCGGGAAAGTAAGCGTCCTCTTTAACGTGCTGAAAGTGCTGATTTACAGCATCGTCAGCTTGCTTTCGTAATTTAACATCCTCATTCATAAAACAATTTCCCCTTAAATGGACAAAAGGAGACCCAGTGCTTCCAGGTCCCTAATGTGTAAAAGTTTCTATTTTTTATCGAGCATTTTATCATTAAAACCAAACATATACGTTAGCACAAACGCTGTCGCAACGGCCACAATGTTAACAATAAGGTACCCTATAATCTGTTCATTTAAATAGAGAAGAGACCCAGGAATTACGGTAATGGCCAGCCCTGTCGCCTGCAGGTTAAAAATCGATGCCAGAAAGCCAGAGACACCGCCTCCGATTAACCCCATTACAAATGGCTTCATATAGCGTAAGGTAACCCCGAAAATAGCCGGTTCAGTAATCCCTAAGAACGCTGAAATGGAAGAAGGATAGGCGATCGCTTTAAGCTTTGCCGAACTGGTTTTCACTCCCACAGCAAGAGCTGCTCCTCCCTGGGCTGCAATAGCTCCGGTTATCACAGGGTTAAACGGGTTGTAGCCCAAATTTTCAAACAACTGTATTTCCAAGAAGTTAAAAATATGGTGAACACCCGTAATAACAATAACCTGATGAAACAACCCTATGATTAACCCGCTTAAACCGAAAGGAAGATCGAGCAGGAAGAACATGGATTGGAAGATTCCATCTTCAGCAATGTGTAAAATCGGTCCAATTATGAATAAGGACAAAGCAATCATAACGAGTAACACAATGAACGGGGTAAGAATTAAATCCAATGCTTCAGGAATACGTTTTCTGCACCATTTTTCAAGATTAGCTCCAACTAAACCAGCAAAGAATGCAGGAAGTACAGATCCTTGATAGCCCACAATTGGGATGAAGTCCAAAAAGTAAATTGGATCTTCGTTTCCTTCCGCAACGGCCCAGGCATCCGGGAGAGATGGAGATACAAGCATCAACCCTAGTACTAAACCAATTACAGGAGTCCCTCCGAAAACTCTAAACGTAGACCACGCTACCAATGCAGGTAAAAATATGAATGCCGTATCCGTAAGTACTTGCGTAAAGAGAACGATGTTTTCTGGAACTGTATCAGGCGTTAATCCAAAGAGATCCAGAAAAGCTTCTTGAAGCAGGAGACCGCGCAGCCCCATAAACAACCCAGTCGCAACTAATACCGGGATAATAGGTACAAATACGTCCCCAAAAGTTCGAATCGCCCTTTGCAGAGCTGTTCCCTGTTTTGCTGCTTCTGCTTTCATTTCTGATTTAGAAGAACCCTCTACCCCTTGTTCTGTTACTGCCTGGTAGATTTGGTTTACTGTTCCTGTACCAAAAATAATTTGATACTGACCAGAATTGTAAAAAGCGCCTTTTACTTTTTCAATTCCCTCTAATCTCTCAACATCAACCTTGTCACGTTCATGAACCATCACGCGTAGTCTGGTGGCACAATGAGCAATGGATTGAATGTTTTCCTCACCGCCCACCGCTTCAATAACCTGCTTAGCAATTTCTTTATTACCAGCCATGAATGTTCCTCCTATTCTTCATATGTTATCGATCACACATTCACAAAAATAAACATTGCCACTTATAACTCCGATTTTAAATTCAAATTTAGGGAATCGATTACACATTGCACATAAAAAATGTAAGCGGTTGTAAATCAATTCAAAAAAAGAGAATTTTTGTGTAATCGATTACATATCATTTACTGATTTGTACTATACACTATCTCTTTTTATAAGTCTATAGGTTTGTACAAATTTTTCTATTTCCTTATTTTGCTTTAACTGTTGCAGCAACAGCTCGGCTGCTTTCTGTCCTGCTTCCTTATTAAAATAATCTACAGTTGTTAAGGAAGGCGTGACATACTGGGACATAGTAGAAGCTCCTATAGCTGCTACAGCTATGTCATCAGGAATACGATGACCTTGTTCTCTTAAATACTCCATTGCCCCGATCGCCATTCGATCCGTAACCGCAAATATGGCCGTTGGCAGTTGATCTTTGCTGTATTTAATAATTTTTTTCATGGATTCATAACCGGATTCAATACTAAAGTCTCCTGTTTCCATCCAGGAATTGTTCAAATTGTATCCACGTTTTTTCAGGGTGTCCATGTATCCCTTCTTGCGTTGGAAGCCGACTGAGGGATCGTCTTCACTCACACCTATAAAAGCAATTCTTTCATGCCCATTACTAATAAGCATATTGGTAACATCTACTGCAGCGTGGTAATCATCATATAAGATAGATGTGATCCCCGGAAGGTCTTGTCCTAACGATATGAACGGTAATTCAACATCTTTAATGGTAGCTACAAGCGAATCGTTTACATTTGTAGCTAATAAGATAATTCCGTCTACATGGCGGCTTTGAAGCAGCCTGATATATTCTACTTCTTTCTCTTTATCCAGCTCAGTATCTGTTAATAGAATTTGAAAATTTTCTTTTGAAACCACTTCGTTAATACCGCTTACAACCCTGCTGGCTGTTTCGGTATCAATTCTAGGTATGATAACACCTATGACTCCTGACTTTTTTGTACGGAGGGATTTGGCGGATAGACTCGGAATGTATCCTGTTTCTTCTACTATTTGTATAATGCGCTTACGCACTTCTTCACTTACATAGCCGTTATTGTTGAGCACCCTTGATACAGTAGTGCGAGAAACATTTGCCATCTTGGCGATATCATTAATCGTTGTCATATCCGCGCCTCCATTACATCATCTACAATTATTCTAGGTGAAAAGGAGCAAAATGTCTATGTTGCAGAGATTTATTACACCTTTCCAAGCTTCGTGAATTTCTTTAAATCCTTATAAAAATCAAAACAATCTCTGCACAATTCAACCCAAGCTGTCTTTCCATCTGTTACAGTTATTAAATCTTTTTCGTCTACAAGCTCCTTACATTTCCAGCAAGTTTCTTTAATTTCGACAGCTGCTTCCAGCTCTCTTTTTTCCACGTGATCGAAATAACTCATAAAACTCATCCTCCTGATTCGTATTGTCCCTACTATACTTTTATCGAAGAAATGAATCTAATGAGTAAAATTAAAAATTTCTAATAAAATAGCTGCGTAAAATTATTAATTATTCCCATTTATTTATATTATTTAAATGGAATTAAACGGATGCTAATTAATATTTTATGCTTTTCCCTAAGTAGGAATATGACCTACAATCTTTATAAACAGCCCGTCACAAAATGATTCGAGGCTGTCTATTACTATACTTGATTCTTGAATTAAGTGAACGGTATCACGATTTAAATGACATCCGCCGCACACTCGTTTCCATATTGGCGTGATTTTTTCCTGAAATGCAGCTTTCCACCTTTGCTCTGATTTCACATGTTCAAATAAAAGCACTTTGCTCCCAGGCTTACCTACTCTTTCTATTTCTTTAATAGCAAGCTTGGGGTCAGCTATGGTACAAAATACTAACGTAGCAACAATACTGTCAAATTGTTTGTTTTTAAAAGGGAGGTCTTCCGCTCGTCCTTCATGAAACTTGATGGCAGGGACAGCTTTCTTTCCCCTCTTAAATGCATAGTTTATCATTGCCAGATCAGGGTCAACAGCCTCTACAGCAGATACCTGGCGATAATAAGGAAAATTCAGCCCGGTTCCTGCCCCAATCTCTAACACATGCCCATCAGCGTATTTGATTAAATCTTTTCTTATATTTTCAATTCTTCCTTTTTCCAAAAGGCTCATAAATCGATCGTATATTATCGGAAATCTATGATCCATCGTCCTTCACTCCCTTCTTAATTTATAAGAAGCTTTCCCTATAAATTCCAAGGTTAACAAAAAACCTCAAGTCTTGAATAAAACTTGAGGATGGTGTCAGCTATTTCTTTTCAATTAAGGCATCTGTTACTCAAGGCGCTCAGCCGACATAGGACCTGCAAATGTACCCATATCCCCTGGGAGCTTATACGTTCGATTTTCTTCAACAAAATCCAGGTTCGTCCATTTCACTGCACGCTGCGAGTAAAATAAGTAATTGGACAATTATAACGAACAAAAATTTCTTCATTCTACATTTCTCCTTCTTTTTACTACGATACTTAATAATTCGACCTTAATTGATAAAGAATATCATTTTCAATTAATATGCTGCCTATTGTTTTATTCATTGTCAATAAGAATTGACGATTCATTTTGTTTCTTCTATACTATCGAATAATAATCACATTAAGAGCTGCTTATGTATAGGCTTGAGAATAGGGCTCAGGTGTTTCTACCCAAGCAACCGTAAATTGCTGGACTACATAATTCTCATAATAAGGGGAAGTTTACCCCTGGGAGATTATGTAACACTTGGACGCTTCGTTCAGGTGTTTTATTTTTTATAAAGGAGACTTCCTATGAAAATGACTCGTGCTCAACGGCTTCAGTTAGCTGCAACTGCTTTAGGCAAAAGAAAAGCAGATACTGTTATTACCAACGGTATAATAGTAAATGTACATTCCAAAGAACATATAAGGGATAAAGATATAGCAATCACTTCAGGGGCAATTGCTTATATTGGAGATTGTCAGCAGCTTATCGGAAAAGAGACAGAAGTAATTGATGCCAGCGGTAAGTTTATCACCCCCGGTTTAATTGATGGCCATATGCACGTGGAAAGTACAATGCTAAGTGTAACGGAATTCGCAAAAGCCGCCCTTAAGCAAGGAACAACTTCCATTTTTATGGATCCGCATGAAATTGCAAATGTATTCGGGCTTAAGGGAGTACGCTGGATGCATGAGGAAGGTCAAAAACTCCCATTACGTGTATTTACAACCGTCCCCTCATGTGTGCCAGCAACGGACACGTTAGAAGATGCTGGAGCCGAACTTTTGCCAAAAGACGTTGAGCAAGCACTGGAGTGGGAGAATGTCACAGGTTTAGGTGAAGTAATGAACTTTCCTGGAGTGGTCCATGGAGATGAAAAAATGGCTCAGGAAATTGAAGCGACGATTCAAGCAGGAAAAACAGTAACCGGCCACATTCCTGCCGATGATCCGAAAATGCTTCAGGCTTACGTCGCTTCCGGAGTCACTTCCTGCCATGAAACCGTAACCCGTGAGCAGGCATTGGAAAAACTAAGGCTTGGCATGCACGTGATGATCAGGGAAGGGTCAGCCTGGCAGGATGTAGAGCAGCTGGCTCCTATTATAACCAAAGATCACGTGCCGACAGATAACCTCTCTCTCGTTACTGATGATGTGTATCCCCAAACATTAACTGAGCTGGGGCATCTTAACTATGTCATAAGAAAGGCCGTTAAAGAAGGCGTCGATCCTATAACAGCCCTTCAGCTAGCCACTATTAATGCTGCAAAATACTTTAAATGTGAAGACACGTTAGGAAGTATAGCTCCCGGTAAGTGGGCTGACTTATTGTTTATCGACAGCTTAGCAGAAATGAAGCCTTCTTCGGTATTAGTAGGTGGAAAAATGATTTATGATCAGGGAATGTATAAAGTTAATTTTCCTGTTTATACGTATCCAACGGAAGCAAAAAATTCCGTTCATTTAAAAAAAGAGTTGAAAGCTGAAGATTTTCACACTAAGACTCTTACTCAGCCTAAAGTTACTGTGAATGTGATAGAGGTGTTAGAGAATAATGCTCGTACAGCCAAAGCAAAAGCCGAACTGACCGTTAGAAATAGTATTATTCAATCGAATATTAAAGAAGACATCATTCACTTAGCCTGTATCGATCGACACCATCGTTCCGGACAAATATCTAATGCTTTTGTAAAAGGGTTTCAACTTCAAAGCGGTGCCGTAGCTTCCACTGTAGCTCACGACAGCCATAACCTTCTTGTTATGGGGGTAAACAAAGAGGATATGGCAATTGCAGCTAACAAAATTGCTGAACTCGGAGGTGGAATGATAGTTGTTAATCATGGAAAAATATTAGCAGAAGTACCTCTTCCAATTGCGGGGCTTATGTCTGACAAGCCGCTTGAACAAGTTGGTGAGCAGGTTGAATCACTCGAACAAGCATGGAAGAAGCTAGGGTGCAAAATGAACGCTCCATTTATGACCTTTTCGTTAATTGCCCTCCCCGTTATCCCGAGTATACGTATTACGAACAGAGGAATCGCTGATGTAGATGCATTTGAACTTATGCCTTTAGAAATAACAGAGTCATGAGTCAAACACCTATATCTGCTCTTATGCATAGTCTATTTCTAACCCCATGAGATTACGGGGTTAGAGGAGGCATACGCAGTGGAGCTTACGCTATCACATGGGCTATATGGAATTTTCACACTGATTATCGTTATTACGATGGTTTTTAGAAAGGGAGTTGTGCTGCCCACTTTATTAGGAACATTTATTGTGGCATGGGTTTTTAACGGTAGTTTAATTGGAGGTTTTACTGCAGTTTTCAATGCAAACCTTGTGGCAGCTAAAGAACTTTTTAATATCTTCTTAATTATCACATTTATGGTTGCCCTGCTTCATTCGTTAAAGGACTTAGGTGCTGACCGGCGAATGATCGAGCCGATCCAAAGGGTGATGATTAACAGTCATGTTTCTTTTTTCGTGCTTGTGGGAGTTACTTATATTATTTCCCTATTTTTCTGGCCGACGCCAGCTGTACCACTAATTTGTGCCTTACTGGTACCAGCAGCTGTTCGCGCAGGACTTCCAGCTATGATAGCAGCCGTGGCCGTTGCATTAGCAGGTCAGGGAATGGCGTTATCTTCTGATTATATCGTTCAGGTGGCCCCGGAGCTTTCTGCAAAGTCTGCGGGCGTCTCCACTACAGCTGTTATGGATCAAGCTTTGGCATTATCTTTTATTACCGGTACGGTAGCAATCGGCTGTGCCTATTTCTTTTACCGTAAGTCTTTCAGAAGTAAATCAGACCCACGAAATGAACAGGAAATTCAGGCGATGCAAGGCTTGACAAATACTCATCCCCCTCAAAACAAAAGTATTAATCAATGGAGCAAAGTCTTCGCCGTTCTCGTTCCCATATCTATGCTTGCTGTCATGATTTATATGGTATCTACAAAACTAAACTCTGGAAGAATGGGCGGCTTTGAAGGCGGGGACGGTGCCGCTTTTATAGGGGGAGTAGCTGTGGTATTGCTGCTTCTTTCTACTGTAGCTTTTGGAAAATACCGGGCGCTTGATTATATTAGTGACCACATCACAGAAGGATTTGTATTTGCATTCAAAGCGATGGGACCCGTTATCCCTATTGCAGGTTTCTTCTTTCTCGGGAGTCCAGATTTTTCAGGGAGCATTTTGTCCGTAGCAGAAGAGACCTCTCCGGCATTATTGTTTGATCTGGTCCAGTCCAGTCAGGACTTTTTACCTCAGAGTGCTTTTTTAGCTGCATTTAGTATCCTCATCATCGGTATAATTACAGGACTGGATGGCTCCGGTTTCTCAGGTCTTCCTCTGACCGGTGCACTTGCGGCATCACTAGCAAACAGTAATATTGAACCGACTACCCTGGCCGCAATCGGGCAAATGGGATCGATTTGGACGGGAGGCGGAACCATTATTGCCTGGTCCTCCCTTATCGCTATTGCGGGCTTCTGTGGAGTATCAGTTATGGATCTTGTTAGGAAAAACTTTATTCCCGTTATGCTGGGATTGTTAATATCGACTATGCTGGCAATGTTCATTTTTTAAATAGAAATACTAAAGAGCTGTCTCGCACCGCGTGTGAGACAGTTTTTTTATTCTAGCTCACTCCTGCTACATCACGGGCTACCACCACCGCATGAGTAATCTTTTCAGCATCATCTAACACAGGTGTTCCTTTTGCTTCCATTTGTACCCAATAACCATCTGAATGCTTGTGCCTGTAGACCGCTCTCCTGATTTCCTTTGAAGCAACTAAATGTTTAAACTCGTTCCGCACAAGTTCAGCATCATCCGGATGTATATAATCAAAGATTTGTTCTCCCTTATACATATCTGCACCATATCCGAGTACTTCCTGATGGGAAGGAGAAGCGTATTCTATGACGCCTTCTACATTTACAACTTTTATTAAGTCGGAGATGTTTTCTGTTATAAACCGATATTTTTCCTCGTTTCTTCTTAGAGCTTCTTCTATTTCTTTTCGTTCTGTAATATCAACACATGAACCAATAACTTCTACTACCTGCCCTCTTCTTGTTAGTGGTCTTAAGGACGCAATATAGTGAATGCCATTAACTTCAGCTTCATAATTCACTTGTTCGGTACCCTGCCATGCTTTTTCGTAATGGATAACTTTATCCTCAGCTATCTTTTTGGGGAGAAATTCATCAAGCTCCCGTCCGACCACCCGTTCCGGAGTCAATCCCATTCTGTAAAGTAATTCTCCATCACAAAGCGTGTGAATAAAACGACCGTATCGCTTTATATACTTAAAGGTCATTCCCTGTTGTTCTCTTACCATTTCTAAAACTTCCTGACGTGCTGTCCTCACTTCTTCTTCCATCCATTGGTTTTTAGATTTACTACCGGGCAGTCCATAGATCTCTAATATTTGGTTCACCTTACTAAGATTGTTTAAGAAATCGTCAGCAGCTACGGGAGGACTGAACAAGTATCCTTGAGCTTCGTCACACAAATTCTTTTGAAGAAAGACAACATGGTCTTCCTTTTCCACTCCTTCAGCCACTACTTGAAAATTAAGCTGATGCGCCATAACAATCATTGTTTTTACGAGTGTGGCATCATTTAAATCACGGGTGCATTGCTGTATAAAAGACTGATCAATTTTAATTTTGTCGAAAGGAAGTTCTTTCAAGTAGTGCAGAGAACTGTAACCTTTCCCAAAATCGTCAAGGCTGATATAAACGCCTATATTTTTCAATTCGTTTAAGATGATACAGGCGGCTTCACTATCTATCATCATACTCTCCGTAATTTCTAATTCTAGTTTTTCCGGGTTAACACCAGTCTCATCTATAATCAAACGAATCATCTTTAAGAAATCCGGCTGATAAAGCTGCCGAACCGATAAATTTACTGAAATACTAATGGACTCAAGCATACCGTTTTCCCATTCGACTAATTGTCTACATGCATTGGAGAGCACCCACTTTCCTATAGAAACAATTAATCCGGATTCCTCTGCCATAGGAATAAATTCTCCTGGATTAATGATGCCGTACTCCGGGTGGTCCCAGCGGATTAAAGCCTCCGCACCAATCAATTTTCCAGAGGTGAGGTCTACTTTCGGCTGATAATAGAGAAGAAACTCCTCATTGATTAACGCCTTTTTTAAAGCACTTACCGTAACAGCCTGAGAAGGACAATTCATATCCATAAACTCTCCTTAACGTATTTTTCTATTATATCGACACATTACCCCACAATTCGTAGTTTATTTTAAAAAACTTACTGAAAACTAGTACGAGATTAGTAATTTCGCGCCCAATATACTAAAATGAAAACGTATACTTAAAGGACGTGCCCACTCGATTTTTAAAAAGGAGCGGTTACCACATGAAAAAAATTGTAAATGATCCCGAAGCTGTCGTACAGGATATGTTGGATGGTTTGATTTCTGCTCATCCAGATTCTCTTAAACAACTGCCCGGCTCTACCGCGATTGTTAAAAAGGACGCACCCGTTACGAATAAAGTCGGTTTAGTAAGCGGAGGCGGAAGCGGTCATGAACCTGCCCATGCAGGCTATATTGGGGAAGGAATGCTTGACGCGGCTGTATGCGGAGAGATGTTCACTTCACCTACTCCTGATCAAGTATTTGAAGCGATTAAAGCTGTGGATGGTGGTACAGGTGTCTTCCTGGTTATTAAAAATTATACCGGGGATGTAATGAATTTTGATATGGCAGCTGAATTGGCAGAAGCCGAAGATATTGAAGTAGAAAAGGTAGTAGTGAACGATGATGTGGCTGTTGAGGACAGCTCTTTTACAACAGGCCGCCGGGGAATTGCAGGAACAATCTTCGTTCACAAACTGGCGGGAGCTAAAGCATCTGCCGGCGGATCCCTTCAAGAAGTTAAAAGAATTGCTGAAAGAGCCGCTTCAAATATCCGCTCTATGGGGATGGCACTTACTCCGTGTACGGTCCCCGCTGCTGGAAAGCCAAGCTTCACTCTTGATGAAGATGAAATGGAAATAGGAACAGGCATTCATGGTGAACCAGGAATAGAGCGAAAATCGGTGGTCTCTGCTGATGAGATCGCTGAAGAGCTTACCGGAAAAATTCTAGACGACATGAGTCTCAACCGTGGTGATGAGGTGGCCGTTATGATTAACGGAATGGGAGCGACGCCGGAAATGGAGCTTTATATTCTAAACAAAAAAGTAAACCAGCTGCTGACAGAGCAGGAAATCACTATCCACAGGACTTTTGTAGGAAATTATATGACCTCGCTTGAGATGGCAGGCTGTTCTGTCACGCTGCTTAAACTTGATGAAGAGCTGAAAAGTCTGCTGGCTGCGGACTCTGGTGCGCCCGCATTCCGTGTTTAAATAAGAAAGGAGATGCCTTATGGAACTTCGTGCAAATGATGTAATTGTGTGGATGAATAAAACAAACGAACGCATACAAAAAAATAAAGATTATTTAACTACTTTAGACCAGGCAATAGGAGATGGGGATCATGGAATTAATATGGCACGAGGATTCAAAGAAGTTGTAAGCAAGCTGGAAGGTTCAGAATATTCAACGTCAGCGGAAACCTTAAAAGATACAGCTATGACCCTTATGAGCAAGGTAGGAGGTGCTGCCGGCCCTCTGTATGGCACCGCATTTTTAAAACTTTCCACTTCCTTAAAAGAAAAAGATCCTGTTGACCAGACGAGCTTTAAAAACGGATTAGAAGAAGCACTGGAAGGTTTAAAACAAAGAGGAAAAGCAGATGTAGGAGAAAAAACATTAATCGACGTATGGTCGGCTGTTATTGAAGTATTTACCGACAATTATTCACCAGAGAATTTAGCCGAAACGGCTGAGCGCGCCATGAATCAAACGAAAGGCATCAAAGCGACTAAAGGCCGTGCCTCTTATCTTGGAGAGCGATCGGTCGGTCACGTAGACCCTGGTTCGGTATCCTCTTATTTCTTATTCGTAGCTTTAGCTGAAACACTTAAAGGAGGCGATTAGGTTTTGGATACAGTAGGTATCGTATTTGTTTCACATAGCCAGAAAGTTGTCGAAGGGATTCAGGATATCCTCAACCAGGTGGTAAATGACGTCCCAATTGAATTGGCTGGTGGAACAGATGAAGATGAAATAGGAACTAGCATCGAAAAAATACAACAAGCTATCAAACAGGCTTATACAGACAGCGGCGTTCTTGTGATTTATGATCTCGGCAGTGCTATGATGAACGCTGAAGTAGCTGTTGAAATGAGTGGATTCGATAACATCGAAATTTCAAATGCTCCTCTGCTCGAGGGAGGGTATGTGGCTGCCGTTGAATCGAGTATGGGAAAAAGTCTTACAGAAGTTAAACAATCAGCTGAGCGTGCTCTGGAAGAATAACGCTCCCCCCATCCGGCCGGGCACCTCTGCCCTGGCCGGTCATTTTTACTCTGTTTGTAACTTCTCCGCTTTAAACGTTAATCACTAATTCTTTGCCTTTCGCCAGTTGCAATATGTACATCCGCATCTTACAATCCCAATTTCCTTCTATTATTCTTATGCCTGCTGTACTACAAACGAGGGATATTACATTTGCAAATCTATAACGAAATAGTTATCCCTGCAGTAAGACAATCTATGATAAAATAATATGTTACTTACCATATCCTATTTAACCAGCTTCACACTCGCTAATACACACCTGTAGACTGCTTTGAGTATTAGTATAGCCGGTACCTTTTAAAGTTTCAGGAGATTAAATTCAGGAATCCAAAAAAAAAGGTTGATTTATCATTGAATTATTTACACCCCTCCCTTAATTATTGGCTTAGCCGTTTTCTTGCTTCTGACCCAGGAAGGAAAAGACTTCACCAGGCTGGAAAAGCAACGCTCAGTTTGATGTCTTCCGTTTTTTCAGTACTCATAATTCTTGCAATTACAAACGGTCCTGAACTGACCCCGGCCATTATGGGTGGAATCGCGGGGATGATGGGGATATTAGTCGTTAACGATGAAACGACAGCGTTAAAAAAAGGGACAACCCTGCTGCTTAGTTTATCCGCTGTTGGAGGTCTCACTACAGGTTCTCTTTTAGCATGGAATGCCTTCCTGGTTTCCTCTTTAATGATCGCTGTCATTTTTAGCGCTTTTTACTTTTCAAAGTATGGAAGCCGTTATTTCTCTTTAGGAATGATTGGGTTTATTACGATATATTTCGCTTCCTTCTTGCAGCTGCCTGTGAAACAGTTCTTGTGGTTTTATATGGCTATTGCTATTGGTATAAGCTTTGCTTATTTATATAATTTTATTATTTTCAAAGGTACTGCTCAGCTGTTAAAGAGAAGCATTTACTCTTTTCACCGACAGGCCAACTTAACATTTCAACTTCTAATTGAGCTGCTTGAAGATGAATCTATCAACGAACATCGAAGCAGAAGGCTCAGCATAAATGTTAAGATTCTTCGCGATTATGCAGGTCATGTATCTTCTGATTTAAACACTCACGATATTAAAGAATTATGGCCGGGGCTGTCTAATGCTCAAGTAAAATTATACGTCTTTGATACGGCAATGCTGGTGGCCACACTCACTGATTCACTCGCCCAGTTAAAAAGAGATGAAGCCCTAGAAGTCAGGGGTCTGCGAACGTTACTCATTCGAGTAATTGCCTCACTGCAAAAAGCAGATGTTTTGGCCGTCAATTATGATGAAAGGAATTTGACTGAAGCACAGCTTGCCACCGACGAATTAAGAAGTAAAATTAATGAGCTGTTTAAAGAACAGGGGGAACCAGAAGGTCGGTTATATTTGCTTCGCCGCATTGAATCTATTGCTCATCATGTCACTCATGCCGCATTATCGATCCAGCGAGTTAAAAACGAAGAATCTCCTGATCTCTTTGAAAACCCGGTTGAAGAGGAACTTGTCGAAAAGAACGATGAAGAGAAAATAAAAGAGCTCGAGCCGACTACCAAAAAAGCTTTCCAAGCTTTAGTAGCAGGTTCCATCTCCATAGTCGTTGGGTATGGCATCTCACCTATTCAGCCATACTGGGTAGTCCTTACCTCTTTTATTGTTTTACTCGGTACTCAGTCTGTTGGACGCATTTATTTAAAAGGATTACAGCGATCAATCGGAACTGTGATTGGGGCTGTGATCGGATTCTTCTTTGCCAATTTGGTCTCAGGACACTCAGAAATAGAAGTGATCTTGTTATTTGCCGTTGTTTTTTTTGCTTTTTATTTATTAACAGTATCCTATATGATGATGAGTCTGTTTATCACAATGTTGATTGCTTTTATGTATGACTTATTACTCGGCGGAATCAGTTTTTCACTTTTAAGCGCGCGTGTCGTTGATACAATTGCAGGAGCAGGGATAGCTTTGCTTGTTTCTTCATTTCTTTTCCCTACTAAAACAAGAGATAAAGTATACGAAACCTTCACAGCTTACCTGGAGGAGTTAGAGAATTATCTGATTCCTTACATTCGAAGTTTTACCGAAACCACTGATATTAAAGCATTGGCCGAGCAAGCTTTTGTTCTCGACGAGAAGCTGCAGGGCATCTTAGACGAAGCTGAACCCATTATGCAGCACCCGGGGACGCGCCGTCATTCTGAGCTTCCGAAATGGGTAACGATTTTTACAGCAATGAATTACTATGCTGATCATCTCGTGGCCTCTTCATATCAAAAAAATATAGGCTTTCCTAAGCAAGTTCAAGCCGTGTTTCCAGTCTTGGAAAAAAAATTAACACATAACCTTGCCACCGTAACCCAACGGCTTAAAGGCGAAACGGCTTCAAATGAGTTATTTTCCTTAAAAAAAGAAAGAGAGCAAATTGAACGCGGAGCTCCGCTTGAACATCAACATTACATTGATTTAGTACACCATGTCTATTACATTTGGCGCATCAATCAATCCTTGCTTCTTTTGGGTAATAAACTCGGTGCTAAAGATAAAAAAGAAAAGGATTGACAAAACGGTATAAAGAAGAAAATAATCCGAACGATATTGTTGATATCAGTTCGGATTATTTATATCAGGAAAAATGTTACCATCGCAATCCTTCGCTTTTTAGCAGTCTCGGCCTCCGCTTCCCAGAAAAGCAAAGTTCCTTTTTACTATACAAGCTCACGTTCCCAGTGTCGGTGCTCAGCAAGCGCATTAACAAATTCATTCACAAATTTTGTTGTATTGTCGCCATGAACGACTCCAGGGCGTGATGTAATCTCTGCTTCTTCAAGCCATTTTTTCCCTTCATGCGTTGCACCAATCGGCTTACAATGAGAATAAGCTTCTTTAATAAAATACATTGCATCTTTATGGAACTGTTCGCTGACTTCATTACCCCCAACAGCGTAAATGGAATCGAATAACACAGATTCTCCGGTTAAGAAGGTGTGGTCAGCTTTTAGTTCAGTTCCATCAGCAGCTTTCACCGTGCCTAATTTCTCACTAATAATTTCCGGTTCTGCCCCCTGATCCTTTAACGCAGTAAGAATTGAGCTTACTTCTGAACCGTTAAATCCATCAGCAACTAATACAGCTACTGTTCTCGTATCCGGCTTCTTAGGTGAGTTTTCCTGACTGAGAGCCGGAGAAGATTTTGTTACGTCAGAGCCTCCGCTTTCAGGGACATTACACCCGATATTCTTCGCAAATGCCTGAGCCAGTTCTAAGCTGACATTAGCATACATATCAACTACCTGCTGCTTAACAGAAGGATCTTCTACTTTTCCTAATTCAAAGCTGAAGGCTTGTATAATATGCTGTTTTTCAGCGTCGCTCATACTATTCCAGAATAAAGTTGCCTGGGAGAAATGATCTTTAAAGCTTTCACTTCTCGCTCTTACTTTTCTCCCTTCTACTTTCTCCTGATAATGAGTAAATCCACCCTCTTCCTCACTTGCAGGTTCAGGAGTATTGTCAGCTAATGAATTTTTATGGTAGCTTACCGGTCCTTTATTTATCGTCATGCGGCTATAGCCATCGCGTTGATTGTTATGGAAAGGACAAACAGGGCGGTTAATCGGCAGTTCGTGGAAATTTGGGCCTCCCAGACGAATTAACTGTGTATCTGTATAAGAGAACAGACGTCCTTGAAGAAGCGGATCGTTGGAGAAATCAATCCCTGGTACGACATTTCCCGGATGGAATGCGACCTGTTCCGTTTCTGCAAATACATTATCAACATTTCGATTCAGTGTCATTTTTCCAATGATTTTGACAGGTACGTCTTCTTCAGGCCAAATCTTAGTTGGGTCAAGGATATCAAAATCAAATGTAAATTCTTCATCTTCTTTTATAATTTGCACACCTAACTCATACTCAGGATAATCTCCTGCTTCAATCGAGTCATAAAGATCTCCGCGATGAAAATCCGGATCCTTCCCATTAATTTTCTGAGCTTCATCCCAAACTAGAGAATGAGTACCAAGTACAGGCTTCCAATGAAACTTCACAAAGTGGGCTTCGCCTTGATCATTTACAAACCGGAATGTATGCACTCCGAAACCTTCCATCATTCTGAAACTGCGGGGAATAGCACGGTCAGACATCGTCCACATTACCATATGTGCAGATTCCTGGTTATTGGCGACAAAATCCCAGAACGTATCATGAGCTGAGGCTGCCTGAGGCATTTCATTATGAGGCTCAGGTTTCACAGCGTGCACAAGATCAGGGAATTTAAGAGCATCTTGAATAAAAAAGACCGGAATGTTATTTCCTACCAAATCATAATTTCCTTCTTCCGTATAGAATTTCGTAGCGAAACCACGGGCATCCCTTACGGCTTCAGCCGATCCTTTGCTGCCGGCAACAGTAGAAAATCGAACGAACACCGGGGTTTTTACAGAAGGATCCTGAAGAAATCCTGCCTTCGTATATTCTTTCATAGACTCATAGAGTTCAAACTCGCCATGAGCAGCAAATCCTCGGGCATGAACAATTCTTTCAGGTATACGCTCGTGATCAAAGTGGGTCATCTTTTCCCGGAAGTGAAAGTCTTCCATTAAGGTGGGTCCTCGTTCACCTACTTTTAATGAGAATTCATCTTCCGACACTTTTGTTCCATGATTTGTCGTCATCTTCTTCCCGCGGTCATCGGTACGAAACTTATCGAGTTGTTCATTTTTTTTGTTTTGGTTGCTCATCTTTCCCCTCCTAAGTGTAGTATGTAAACTGTTATTACTATAGTTGTATACCACCCGCAAAATTCGACTAAACCATGCAATGTAAAAATTAATCAATTGGCGTAGTACTTTAAGGCTAAATTCTGACAATAACCTTTTCAAAAAATTAGTAACTTCAACGCTTTTAACTAGTGAAAAAGTTACATAAGTTTGTAGATATGACAAATTTCTTAAAATTGAAAATACTTCTATTGACTCTTTGGTGATTTTCTATTTTTTTCTATAATTGGATCTAATTATATAAAGGAGGAATCGAATGTTGAAGAGAAAACACGTTTTACCTGCGGCAGTGCTTTCATCTGCATTATTTATTGGAATGATATCCCCCGTCCCGACTGAAGCGGTCAGTACAAAGCCACAAACAGAATCACCTCAAGGAGTTCAAGAGCAATCAAAGGAAAACCAACCATTTTTCATTAAAGAAAATCAAGGTAAAAAAGCTCAAGCTTCAGCAGCCAATTCAAATTCAGCTAAAGCACATTTGAAAAACAATAAAGATACATACAAAATAGACCTTCCCGAACAAAGCCTGAGCGAAGCCGATATTTCTAGAGATAAGCTTGGCATGACTCACGTAGAAATGAAGCAGCAAAAAAACGAAATTCCTGTCGAGGGTCATAAAATTACGGTACATTATGATGAAAATAACCAGGTTCAAGCTGTTAATGGCCTTTTCAATCAATCTGTCGAAGATGAAGACATTTCCACAGAGCCCACTATTTCTAAAGAAAAAAGTCTGCAGACCGCACAAGATTCGGTTAACGCACCGGCTCAGTTAAAGGCTTCCCCTACTTCTGAACTCGTTATCTATCCGTTTAATAACAAAAATCATCTGACATATAAGGTAAACGTTCATTTTCTAGGAGAAGAACCGGGGAATTGGTTCGTATATGTAGATGCTCATTCGGGAGAAGTCGTTGACCAATACAACTCGATTATGCATGCAGAAGATTATAAGTCCTCTACAGGTGTTGGATTAGGGGTTCTTGGTGGCCAGCGTCACTTACATATTACCCACAAAAATGATAAAGAAAAGAGTAAAGGCACTCATTTCTATCTGTATGATAACTCCCATGAAAATCTGGATGGAATTTATACCTACGACTTAAAAAATGAGTGGGGAACGCAGTCTGCAGAGATCTTTAACTCTCATCGTGCTGCTTTCAAAGATAACTATGACCGTCCTGCAGTAGATGCCCACTACAATTCAGAAAAAGTGTATAAATACTTTCTAGAAGAACACGGCCGCAATTCCATCGATGGCGAAGGTATGGAAATCGAATCGAATGTCCATTATGGGGAAGATTACAACAATGCATTTTGGGATGGAAGCCAAATGACGTACGGTGATGGAGACGGCAAGTTCTTTATCCCATTATCCGCTGGACTCGATGTTGCAGCCCATGAAATGACACACGGGGTTACAACTCATACTGCAGGGTTAAAGTATCGTAATCAATCCGGCGCTTTAAACGAGGCTTTTTCTGATATTTTTGGTGCTTTAGTAGATGAAGAAGATTGGGAGATTGGAGAAGACATCATGGCTGAGGAAGCTATAGAAACGGGGAGAACTTCCCTGCGCAGCCTTAGTGATCCTGGTAAATATCCTGTAAGTGAAGACTATGTTCCATACGGGGATGGGAGCGGCATGTATCCATCTCATATGGATGAATATTATGACCTGCCCATTGACTTAGATAACGGCGGGGTTCATATAAATTCTTCTATTATTAATCATGCCGCATATTTAACCGGTGAACAAATTGGTAAAGAGAAGCTCGGACAAATCTATTACCGTGCTTTAAGTGTCTATTTAACGCCTGATTCTGATTTCAGCCACGCTAGGGAAGTACTAATCCAGTCAGCTGAAGACATTTACGGTGAAGAAAGTGAAGAAGCAGCAGCTACGGAAGACGGTTTAAACAAAGTAGGAATTACCGAATAAGGTTATGGACGTCAGTTTACTGCTGGCGTCCTTCTCTTTTATACTTAGAAAGGCTTCAAAATCTAAGCATTTCACTTTATTTTCCAAATAAATAGTATATAATATTATAAAACTATGAAGTTGGAGGACCATAAAATGGGGTGTCAAAACTTAATAGAGCCTAGTCCAATCATGGAAATCCAGATGAAGGAAATATCCAGCGTCTATCAAAAGTATCATAAGCTGCTTAAGTTATATACAAAGGTACAAGCAACCCAATTGACCCAAGAATATTGCCTAAGCTCCTCTCCTTTGTCGATCGAAGAGCAACTGGCAAGATTAGAATTTCTATACATGAACGATTATCATAAAGAACTTAAAGCATTAGTTCATTCTCCACACTATTCATATGAAGCTGTCTCTCTTTATCATGTACTTATAGCTCGTAAGGTCAGACTTCTAACCTTTGAGGAATTACGTTGGCTGGAAGCTCTTACCTATCGTCATCCCTCTATCCAATGCCTGCACTATTTTATTATCGTGTATGCTTATTATGACCTTAAACAGTACGAAGGTTTTGAGAAGTATATAGAGCTTTGTCAGCAAGCTCTTTATAAGGTAAATGAACCGTTATTTCATTATTATATGAAGCTTCGATTTGATGAAGTTTCTTTTCACCATTATTGGAAGACAAACCGTACTATATTAGCGAGAAAATATGCTTACAAGTTTATAAATAAAGTCATATCCCCCATTCAACTTTGTAAAATGTACCATCATTTAGCCTTAAGCCATTTATATGATGACTTTGAAGCTTCTTATGATTATGCGAAGAAAGCATTATCCATTGCTGAAAACAATAACCTGGCTGCGGCCATGACTTCTATTCGTAATCATACTATCCCTTTTATATGTGCTTTTCACAGACGCACTGATAACATTACCAGCCCGGATCCCACTGAGTCTGCCCACATAGCTATAGCGGAAAATAACTATTCAGCCGCAATGGAAATCCTTTGTACCCTTGACCACCTAACACCTTTTCAGGAAACATATTTAGGTGCAGCAAGACTGGATAAAGACATGCTTCTACGTGCTCATTACCGCTTTAAATGGGAACTGAATGATTTCTTCTTTGCACGCCTTCCTTTAGAGTACTTGAATCGAATCACTATAAATATGGAGGATGAGACATAAGCAATGCAGTGATAGTAAAAAACGAACAATAAAAATCAAACGCAGATTAATGCTTAAGACCTCTCTGGAAACAGCGCGAGTCGAAGATCACGCAGGAAAGTGAAGTGTTTGGACGGAGCGATAATAGAATCTATAAATAATCCGAACTGATTTCAACAATATCGTCCGGATTATTTTATGCTTATTCAATTTTGTCCTAAACCCCTTGTATATAGTAACTAGCTGTAAATTTACAATAATTAAGTTAGTTCTGAAAAAAATATTTACTTTTTTAGCATAACGTATATAATTATGTTAAATATAGGAAAGTCGAGGTGTTACTATGAACAGCCATATGTTGATTGAACCTGATCAACTCATTAAAATGCAAATGCATCATTCCTCTAAAGTGTACAAGCATTACCATTCTTTCCTGCGAACTACCTCAAATAAGCCTGCTGCTGAGCTTACTAAAGACTTCTGCCTTAACTCCTCATTTACTTCTATCGATGATCAATTAGCTTGTTACGAATTTTTGTACATGAACGATTATTTAGATGAGCTGACTACACTTCTACAATCATCCTGTCAACATTTAGAAGCTGTTTACTTGTACGAGACCTTGTTAAAAATAGGAAGAGAGCCAATGAGTATGGACGATCTCAAAGCCTTTGAATCTCTCTCGTTTGAACATCCTTCCCTCAAATGTTTTCATCTTTTTCTACTTATTTATATGTATTATGATTTAAAGAGGTATACGGTTTTAGATAAGTATACCGAAGCCTGTTACATAACACTCCATAAAGTGAGAGAACCTTTATTTTATTATTACATGAGTTTAAGGTTTGATGAATTATCTTTCCAACATTACTGGAAGACGAATAATCTTATTTTAGCTAGAAAATACGCTTTTAAATACATCAGTAAAGTACTTGTTCCGAGAAAATTATGTTCTATGCACCATAATTTATCACAGTCTTATGTATTTGAAAGTTTTCCATTTTCTATGCATCATGCGAAACAAGCACTTCAAATTGCTTTACAACATGACTTCCCCTCCGAAATAAATAGCATAAAGCATAATACGATCCCTTTTATCGCGGCTTATCATAGACGAACGCTTAACGTTTCCACCCCCGATGTTGTGGAAACAGCCCATATAGCCCTTGCCGAGAACAAAAAGGACAGAGCAGTTGAAATTTTATCTTCCTTACAATCATTAACTCCTTTTCAAGAAAGCTACTTAGGTCTTGCTACTGGTAATTCTCCAATGCTCGATCACGCGCACGAACGATTTCGAAGTGAATATGGCGATTTATTTTTTGCTATGCTTCCCAAATTCTACTTAAATAGACTGAAATCATTTATGTAGGAGGTGAAATATATGAAAAGATGGGGCAGAGATTTTTTACTTATTGCCTGTTTAACCATTTCTCTTTCACAGGGGGAATTCCTCTCCTCAAAACACGCATTGGATGATGGCAGCTTAGGAGATATAGTCGAACTGCAGGCAAACGATCCTGGAGATGGCGGCATTGGCAGACAAACAGCTGTTGAATAACTCTACTAACTTAGCATCCGGAAGGAAGGGGATCAGAAAAAAGTATATCCGTGTTCTTCCCTTATTTCCTGATCTCCTCTAAATGCCTTATTTGTGAGAGCAGCGGTATATTGTTACTTTACATTGGTTCAAAGTAGAATGGTGTGATTTCATACTGTTAAGCATTATACAGCATCCGTTTAAGTGCCTTATTGGCATCGTGGGCTGTACCTTTATCCACTTGAATTCGATTAACCGGCTTTCCTTCTGCTATAGATTCAAGAGACCATGTTAAGTGGGGGAGGTCAATCCGATTCATCGTCAGACATGGACACATATTAGGATTTAAGGATATGATGTGCTGGTCCGGGTGCTGGCGGATTATCCTGTTCACCAAATTCATTTCTGTCCCAATTGCCCAGGAGCTTCCTGGAGAAGATTGAGCAATAGTATCAATGATGTAGTTCGTGGATCCGGCTTCATCAGAAAGTTTAACGACCTCTCTTCGACACTCAGGATGCACAATTACTTTCATAGAAGGATGCTTTTTTCGAACTTGATGAATGTTTGCTACAGTGAAATTCTCGTGCACAGAACAATGACCTTTCCATAAGATCACCTTTATATCATTCACATCTCCTTCATACACTAGTTCTTCCTTTATTGGATCCCATACGGCCATTTCTTTTAATGGAATGCCTAGCTTATAGGCTGTATTTCGTCCGAGATGCTGATCCGGTAAAAATAAAATTCTTTCTTTATGGTTAAATGCCCACTTCATCATTTTCTCAGCATTGGAAGAAGTAACAGTGGCTCCACCATGTTTCCCTACAAATGCCTTTATAGCCGCTGTAGAGTTAACATACGTTAATGGAACGATTGTATCGTTAAATTTACTCATTAACTTTTCCCAAGCCTTTTCAGTCTGAGCAAAGTCTGCCATATCAGCCATCGAACAGCCTGCACGCATGTCCGGGAGGTATACTTCTTGGTCTTCTCTCGTTAAGATATCTGCTGTCTCAGCCATAAAATGAACCCCGCAAAAAACTATAGCCTCAGCTTCTTGTTGGCTGGCAGACATTTGAGCAAGCTTCAAAGAATCTCCACGTACATCCGCAAATGAAATGACTTCATCTTTTTGATAATGGTGCCCCGGCAGAAATAACTTACCTCCCATCGCTTCTTTAATATTACGTATGCGGTATGTAAGTTCATCTGCATTCATCTGCTTGTATTTTTTAGGTAATGTTGGTGTTGAAGCCTCCATAGTTTGAAAAATGTTCACTTTCCATTCCTCCTTTTTTATTGATGGTGTTTAAACTAATATCCAAAGATTCAACTGAATGAGTTAAACAGCCTAAAGAAATGTAGTCAATTCCGCAAGACCTGTAAGCCGAAAGGTCGTCTATACTAATTCCCCCTGATGCTTCAGTTGTAATAGGAGAAGGTATTAATTCAATAAATCTCTTTATCTCATCTACGTTTCGGTTATCAAACATAATGCAATCCACACCTGCTGACACCGCCTCTCTTACCTGAGCTTCATTCTCAGTTTCCACCTCAATCTTCACCATATGTCCCAACCCATTTCGCAGCTGCTCCACAGCCTCAGTAATGGATCCAGTACACGCAATATGATTATCTTTAATCATCACCGCATCATACAGTCCGTTCCTGTGATTAAACCCCCCGCCCATTCTGACCGCATATTTCTCGAACATTCTAAGTCCGGGGGTGGTTTTACGTGTATCACATATTCTTGTATGGGGGCTTTGCAGATTATTTACAGCACGGGCAGTTAAAGTGGCAATTCCACTCATACGCTGAATCAGATTTAATATCACCCTTTCGCCTTTTAGCAAGCTGGACTGCTTTCCTTTTACATGGGCGATAATTTCCCCGGGAACGACTGGTTCACCATCTTTTTTCAAGAGTTTAACTTCTACTGACTGATCCAGGAGTTGGTATCCTGCTGTAATAACGTCCCCGCCACAAAATACTCCGGGCTGCTTAACTAGAAACTCTCCTTCGGACTCAACGTTTTTAAATAAGAAGTCACTTGTTATATCCCCGTCCCCTATATCCTCTATAAAAAACAGTTCAAGGGATTGCTTAAGCTTTAACTGATTCATAATTCTCCCTCGTTTCTTTTGTTTGAATAATATGGTGGTCTAGCCATTCCTCTGATTCAAACGGAAAATCACTTCTATAATGCCCCCCTCTGCTTTCGGTACGCGTTAAAGCAGCCTCGGCAATTAAATAGCTGGTTTGAAGCATCGCGATAATTGTCCATTGACTTTTCGTAAGCCGGGCGAAGTCCACTTCCACCCATTTCTCAAGCCTAAAAGATTCTATCCAGCTTAATAGGTGACGCAACGATTCTTCAGACCGAACAATACCTGCATTCTCCATCATTTGATATTGAATGTCTGTAATACCCGGTAAAAAAAGGTTTGATTTATCTTGTTCAGCTTTACCTGCTGAAACTTTATTTGCCTTAGGGGAAGATGGTTGGGCCTCTATATATTCGGCAAGTTGTTTTCCACAAACTAAAGCTTCAAGTAAAGAGTTACTAGCCAGACGATTAGCCCCATGGAGCCCTGTACAAGCTGTTTCACCAATAGCATACAGCCCAGGTACATTTGTTCTGCCGAAATGATCTGTCTCTATCCCTCCCATAATAAAATGGCATCCTGGAGCAACGGGAATTTTTTGATGGACTCCATTACGGCGACACAATTGAGCGACTGTCGGAAAACGCTGTTCGAAGCGAGCAATGGAGCGAACATCCAGAAAGACACGTTTCCCTTTTTTTAATGAGTGATAAATAGATTGTGCTGTTATATGACGGGGAGCCAAGTCCCCTAATGGGTGAATCCCTTCCATAGTGTTATTATTATCATCATCTACAAGCTTTCCGCCTTCACCCCGGACAGCTTCCGAAACAAGTCCTTTAGTCTGTCCATTGCAGTAAAGAAGGGTAGGATGAAATTGAACAAACTCCATATCCTTTATCTTTGCTCCTGCCCAATATGCCAATGCGATCCCTTCTCCTGTAGCCTGCTGCGAGTTGGAAGTAAAACGGTATAACTGACCAGCCCCTCCTGAAGCCAATACGACATGAGAAGCAACGAAAGTATGTATTTTTTCTTTACCTCCGAAAGATTTCACACCAAAACAACGACCTTCCTTGTTGACAAGCAGTTCACGAACTTGTTCATTTTCTACTATGGAAACATTAGATTTCAGCCTCTTAATTAAACAATCAACAATGACTTCACCTGTCCGATCGCCTCCCCCATGAACAATTCTGGCATGACTGTGAGCTCCTTCCTTTCCAAGCTGCAGTTTGTTGTTTATATCAACATCAAATTTGCAGTTGAACTTCGTAAGCTCCTGCACCATATTTCCAGCTTCTTTCGTAATACTTCGAACAACTGGTTTGTAGTTGATTTTCCTTCCTGCTTCAATTGTATCCGCATAATGAAAACCAGGGTGATCATTGGAATCTACTGCGGCTGCTATACCTCCTTGAGCTAAAGAAGAATTACTATCTTTCATATCAGACTTTGTGAGAATAATCACATTTAAATGTGTGGGAAGATGAACTGCAAGCTGCAATGCAGCAATCCCGCTGCCAACAATAATGACATCAAATTCCTTCATTATTTTCCACCTTTTCTTACATGTGTATTGACACTTATATTTACATATATTTAAATAGATTACAAGAGTTTTTTAAAAGGGGATTTAAAATGAGATATTTTGATTTTGCTTCAACCTGTCCGATGAGTAACGAAGTTTTACAAACTTATATAAAAGCTTCAAAAGATTTCTATGGAAATACAAGGAGTCTTCATGATGCCGGTACAAAGGCAGATTCTTTGATCGAACATTGCCGTACGACACTAGCTGGATTGATGGGGATTTCACAAGATGGGCTCACCTTTACCAGCGGTGGAACTGAAAGTAATCTATTAGCAATGGATGCTCTCATTGGCGCAAAAGGCGGGAAACACGTTATTATTTCTGCCGGCGAACATTCATCGATTAAGAATTTTACGGCAAAGCTTAGCAGGCAGGACTTTAAAGTGAGCGAAGTTTCTTTAACAACAGACGGAACGGTAAACCTTGAAGAATTAAACAGCCTTATCCAGGAAGATACCTGTCTCTTATCCATCCAACATGTAAATTCAGATACAGGAAGCATTCAGCCTCTCGATAAAATTTACGAGATGTGTCAGGATAATAATATTTTACTGCACAGTGACTGTGTCCAGTCGTTTGGTAAAATTGATATAAAGGCTGTCTCTTCACTAACGGACAGCTTTTCCATTTCCAGTCATAAAATTTATGGTCCAAAAGGAGTTGGTGCTTTATACATCCGACCATCGATTTCTGCTCCTCCATATTTGCCAAATGTTACTCATGAGAATGGTAGACGACCAGGAACTTTAAATACTCCAGGAATCACAGCTTTTACTACTGCGTCTGAGGTAAGACTGTCAAACCTTTCCTCTTTCCAATCCCATATTCAAAATTTAAAGAGTGAATTTTTCCAGAGTATCGAGAAAATAAAACATAAAGTAGAAGTAATAGGTCCAGAAGAAATTACACCTGTACCAATTATCGGACTTTGTCTAAAAGAAACGGATGGACAGCATGTCATGCTTGAAGCAAATCGCAGAGGGTATTGCTTTTCCACAGGAAGTGCCTGTCAGGTAAGGTCTAATGGTCCTTCCCCGACTTTATTAGCTATGGGCTTTAATGAACAGAAAGCTCATACTTTTATTCGTATTTCTTTTGGTGTTGAAAATACGTGTGAAGATGTAAGAGACCTGGCCGAGGATTTAACAGATATACTTGGCCATTAACTAAAATCAACCTAAAGTCTTATGTATAATTAACTATAGACTTTTTATAGTAAGTTCTATATTATGAAAGCGATTACACTATGGAGAGGATGGGATGATATTTTGAAACATAATCTTTTGAGACTTGGGTTGCTGCTTTTTTTATTAATTTTTGCGCAATCGGTTGCGCAAGTTGCGGTAAGTGCTGACGAGAGCTCTTACGATTCTATGGTTATAAGAGGGAATGCAGAGTCCCTCGATTGGTCATCCAACAACAACCCGCTTACATACAACGAAGATGAAGGGAAGTGGCGGACTGATCCCATTGAACTTAAAGGGGGAAAAATGATTGAGTTTAAATATGTTTACGACGGGACGTGGATGGAAGGCAGTAACCTCGAATTCACTCCGCCCCAGGATGGCGACTATGTCTTCACCTTTGACCCTGATAATGAGCGAAGCATAGATGTAAAGCTTGCAGATACTTCGTCCGGCAGTCTTACATTAAACTTAAAAGTGCCTGAGGAGACCCCGGATTGGGTTACTCCTACTGTCGCCTCTAATAAAAATGATTTTAATTATTCCGTCAGTCCAATGAAAAAAGTAGATGGTGACACTTTTCAATTAGAAGTAAGGGGAGAAGCAGGAGACACACTGGAATATGTTTACAGTCTTGGAGGCAAATCTTACAAAGAAGAGATCAATTCCAATCGTGAAGCTGTTTTCACCAAAGACAATAAAGAGTATAAAGACGTAGCGGCAGGCTGGGAGACCATTCCTGTAGCTGAGGATGTCTACCATGACTTCAATCATGAACCATATACGCCCGATCAGCACGATAATGTTACACTTAAAGTAACTGTGAAGCATTATGGCCCTATAGATGAAGGTGCTGTGTATTACACGACGGATGGCTCTTCTCCGGACGGTAAACGAGGAGAAGCAGACAATGGAAAGATGGCTCCTTTAATAATAAAAGAAACTGACACAAACGAAGAAGGATTACAAACCTCTGTATTCGAAGGGACCATACCAAAGCAAAAGAATAAAACAAGAATAAAATATAAGACAGATGTCTGGAACTCAGAAAGTTCAGGTTCTCAATTTGCAGATAACAATGAATTAAGTTCCGAGGAAGCTACGGAATTTGCTTTTTATGTTGATGAGTATGAATCTCCAGAGTGGGCACAAGAATCAATTATTTACCAGGTTTTCGTTGATCGTTTTCATGATGGTGAAGAAAGCAATAACACTTCAGTGGATCCATCCCTGCCTAAAGAGGAGCAGTTAAAAGGATGGATGGGAGGAGACCTCCAGGGAGTAATTGAAAAGCTAGATTACATTGATAGTCTCGGAGTTAATACGTTATGGGTTTCTCCTATTTATGAAGGTCCCTATTCCCACGGTTACCATCCGACTGACTTTTTAAATATTGATGACCATTTCGGAAGCAACGAACTGATGAAGGAACTAGTGAAGTTGGCACATAAAAAAGATATGAAGGTCGTTTATGATTTAGTCCCTAACCATGTCTCAGAACAGCATAACTTCTTTCAGGATGCTGTGGATAAAGGCGAAGATAGTGACTACTACGACTGGTTTACGTTTACAAATTGGCCAAACGAGTATGATACATTTGAAGGGGTTCAGGAACTTCCCGAACTAAATAACGATAATGCAGACACAAGAGAATATATGCTTGATACGGTTGTACCCTTTTGGATGGACGAAATTGGGGTGGATGGATTCCGTCTTGACTATGCAAAGGGACCTAGCCACAGTTTCTGGGTCGATTTCCGTCACGAAGTAAAACAAGAAAATCCTGAAGCCTTCATATTTGGAGAAGTATGGGATGAACTTGATAAGATTAACTCTTATACCGGAAAACTCGATGGAGCCATTGACTTTGAGACCCAATCAGCTATATACGATGCTATGATTGACGGCAATAGTATGAACGATTTCGGAACTTCCCTTGAGACGATCTTTGATTCTTACCACGACGAGTTTGTGCCAGCCACATTCTTAGATAACCATGATATGCCACGCTTTATCTATGAAGCGGAAGGTGATATTGATACTGTAAAAAATGCAGCTGCCCTGCAGTTTACGCTCCCGGGAGCACCTATTATATACTACGGCGACGAGGTAGGTCTATCTCAAAGCGGGGACCATAACCTTGTTGATGAATGGAAAGATCGTTACTACCGTGAAATGATGCCGTGGGATGAAGAAGACCAAAACTTAGATTTGAGATCACATTATCAGAAGCTAATCCAAATTAGAAAAGACCATCCAGCATTAACCAGAGGTGAATTTGACGTCATCCATACAGAAGAAGATATACTCGTCTATGAGCGAACCTTGCCTCAAAATAAAATAGTGGTAGTCGTTAACCAGGGAGAAAAAGACCAAACGATTGATTTATTCGACCTCTACAACCAACAAACACCAAACAATGTCAAACTTCTTCCCCTGCTTAATGAGAAAGAACAGAGAAGCCAAAAAGGTGAGCTTCCCCTTACTATTGAGACTCAATCCGTGGAAATGTACGAAGTGAAAGGAAAGCTTAAAAGTAATTAATGGGCCCTTGAGGCTGGAACAAAACTGAATAAAGTATAAAATAATCCGGACGGTTTTATTAAAATCAGTTCGGATTATTAATGTGCCATGAAAAATGTTTTATCATCGCTCCGTCCAAACACTTCGCTTTCCTGCGTGACCTTTGACTCGCGCTATTCCAGAAGTGGTCTTAAACATTTTCCCTACGCTAATAATCTTTGTTCACTTTTTGCTATCATTGCTTTCCGTATGTGCCAGCTCTCTATCTCATGTCCTTTCTACGTTTTAAGCTAATACAAGGAGGGAAAAGTGAATAGTAGATTTCAAACTATAAATTAAGGAGTAGATCACTATGCCATTTATTCAAGAGTATACAAATGATGAAAATTTAATGGAGGATGTGAAAAAACTTCAGCATAATGGAGTAAATAGTAAGGACATTTACATCCTTTCCCACGATGATGATCGTACAGACCGTATCGCAAGTAACGTCAGCGCTAATACCATTGGTTTATCAGAGCAGGATGTAAAAACGGTAGTGAGTAATATATTCAACAAAAAAGGAGATGAGTTGAGAGCCAAGCTTCAGGAGATTGGGTTTTCTGATGAAGATGCCAGTGAATATGAAGAAGATATGGACGAAGGAAAAGTTCTTTTAATTGTAACAAGTGATAAAAACGTAGAAAGTCTTTTAGTATAACAGTTCTGCCTTAAATGGCAGATTCAGCTTGTGGAGAAACCCCTGTTCCTCCGCAAGCTTCTTTCTTGCCGCCAGGAGCGAACCCCTCTTCCCTTTCCGTGCCCGAGCTTCCGTGCAAAAGGGAAGGGGCTTTTGTTATATTGGGAGGCCTCGGTTCGCTAAGGAATAAAAAGAACTTTTACATACGGTCCTTTTTTATTAACCAATCGATCAAAGGTTTCTGGTCCTTCTTCCAATTTAAGTCTATGGGAAATCATCGGTTTTACATTTATCTGACCCGTATTCATATAATGAACACTCGCTTCCCATTCTTTCCCGGGAAAAGGTGAGGAAATCGCATTCCATGAACCTAGAACTCTCAATTCATTACGTACGATTCTTTCAAAATAATACCGTTCTATCTGAATGTCAGCATAAGGAATCCCCATAAACACCACCTCTCCACCTTTTTTGGGTAGAGCAAATATTTGTGAGGATGTTATCGGCGACCCGGCTGATTCAACAGCGAGATCTACACCACGACCATTTGTATGATCACTAACTTGTTCATGAGCCGGTTTATTCAGTGAATTAATTAACACCTCTGCTCCTACTTCTTTCGCTGCTGCAAGTTTTGTGTCATCAATATCGATAGCATAAACTTTCTTTGCTCCGAAGATTTTTGCCCATTGAATGGCAAGTAAACCAATACTGCCGCACCCCATAACGGCTACTTCCTCTCCCGGCTCCATAGTGGTTCGATAGAAGCCGTGAGCTACGACGGAGGAAGGTTCGATTAAGGAAGCTGTTTCAAAATCTACATGATCAGGCAAAGAAATTATGTTTTCTACCGGGAGTTTTACATATTCTGCATAGGATCCTGGATGACGTGCTCCTATTACCGTAAGGTGTTCACAGCGCGATAATTCCCCCTTTTGGCAGCTTTCACATTCTCCGCAATAATAGGTAGGACATCCAGCTACACGGTCACCGGCATGAATATGAAAAACCTCCGGACCAACTTCAACTACTTCACCAGAAAATTCATGGCCAAACGTCATTCCTTCTATATAAGGGCCGAGCTTTTTATACCGGGAGATATCAGAGCCACATATCCCTACCGCTTTCACTTTAATAATGACATCTGTTCCACTCTCGATAATTGGTTCTTTTGTTTCTTCAAATCTAATGTCTTGTATGCCATATAAATTGAGGGCTTTCACCTTCTCTCCCCCTTCCGCTAACTCGTTGTTTCTTGAGCCTTCTTATTCCTTAGATAAATTTTATAGATAGCCGCCCCTACAATGAGCGTGTTAAATATCGCCTGGTATTCAAAGTAAAAATCACCGATACCTCGCATTGGTCCCAGCATAAAATCCAGTAGTGCCTCAACCATTTTAGAACCTCATTTCTGTTCATTAGATTATTCCACCGGCTTTAATAACACCTTAATCGCTTCGCCGCTTTTTATGGCATCGTAAGCCTGCTGCCATTGAGTAATATCATACTCGTGTGTAACCATCGCTTTTGCGTTGACACTGCCGTTGTTCATTAATTCCAGGGAGGGCTCCCAGTCAGCTGACTTTTGGCTGCGGCTTCCAACCAAACGGATCTCTTTTTGAATAATTTTCTCCAGGTCAAAGGGCACTTCAGGTTGAGCAAAAATTCCGACCTGGGCGTACTGACCTTTTTTGCGCAGGAGATCAAGTCCCTGTTTGGCTGCTGGTGCTGCACCTGAGCATTCAAAAACTACATCTGCTCCATAGCTGTCGGTTAAATTACTAACCAACTCTTTAATATCTTCTACTTGTGTGTTTACTGCATAATCTATTCCGATTTCTTTCGCTTTTTCTAAACGAACCTTATCATTAGTAAGTCCGGTAATCAGCACTGTAGCTCCAAAGCTTTTTGCGACTTGGGCAGTAAACAGTCCAATAGGGCCCGGACCAATCACCACCACAATATCCTCTTCTCTAATGTCGGTTTTCGCCACTGCGTGATAAGTGCAGGCCAGTGGTTCAGTCATTGCTGCCGCCTGAAAGTCTACATGTTCAGGAAGGTGATGGACGCTGTCCTTACGAGCAACCAGATATTTAGCAAATCCACCATCCTGTTGAGTACCCAATCCTTTCCGAGAGTTACATAGATTGTAGTCCCCTGATTGACAATACTCACACTCTCCGCAAATGTAGAACGTCGTTTCAGAAGTTACACGGTCACCTGGTTTAAATTCCGTAACACCTTCTCCGACTTCAACTACTGTGCCTGAAAATTCGTGTCCTAAGGTGACGGGGGCAGCTACTTTATAATGCCCCTCGTACGTATGAATGTCTGAACCGCATATTCCAGCATACTTCACTTCAATTTTCACCTGATCTGGACCAACAACTGGAACTTCTTTATCTTGTAGTTCTAAATGTCCAAACCCTAATTCGGTCTTAACTAAAGCTTTCATGAACATCCCCCCTGAATTAATTAAATAGAGCAAATACTTTATAAATGATCCAGTTTACTAGATTTCCGCCCTGGTCAATGCTAGAAATGCGTGCAGATCCTTCAGGCATATCAAAATCAGCATTTTGTGCCATATCTGTAAAAATCGGTGCAACATCTGTTGCTAAATATAAAGATAGTGCAATCATGACGGTGCCTACGATCACAGAATGAACTATATTTCCTTTTGCCGCGCCAACAATAAAAGCTACAATGAACGGGATCGTTGCTAAGTCCCCAAAAGGAAGCAGGGCATTTCCGGGTAAAATGACAGCTAACACAACGGTTACTGGTACAAGAATAAGTGCTGTGGATATAACGGCCGGATGTCCAAGAGCGACTGCAGCATCCAAACCGATATATATTTCTCTTTCACCGAACCGCTTAGACAGCCATTCACGGGCAGATTCGGAGACCGGCATTAAGCCTTCCATTAAAATTTTCACCATCCGCGGCATCAAAACCATTACGGCAGCCATTGCCATTCCGATTTCAATCACTTCACCTGCACCGTAACCAGCAAGAATTCCTATAGCAGATCCTAAGAACAACCCGATAAAGATCGACTCTCCGAAAACACCAAAGCGTTTTTGAATCGTGTCTGGATCGGTATTCCAGTTCTTAACACCAGGCACCTTCTGCAATAACTGAACCAAAAAGATCCCTGGAGCATAAGAGATCGTACTTCCTGTCGCGATTGATACACCTGGCAATTCGTAGAATTCGCTTACCATCGGCGCTGTCCAGTCCGCCACTTTCAGACACACGATCTGGAATAAGACAGCAGCTATTAAACCTTGTACGATACTTCCAGAAATCGCATAAACCATTGCAGCCATAAAGGTATAGTGCCAGAAATTCCAAATGTCTACGTTCATTGTTTTTGTCGTTTTCGTTAGCAGCATGACCACGTTCACAACTAATCCTAAAGGGATAATAAAAGCGGCAACTACTGAAGCCCAAGCAATCGAAGACGTTGCAGGCCATCCCACATCAATAACATTTAACTCGACACCTAAGCGATCTACCATTCCTTGTGCAGCCGGCCCCAGGTTGTTTACTAGTAAATCTACGACTAAGAAAATACCGACAAAGGCTACTCCAATCGTTAATCCCGACCTGAAAGCTTTCCCGGGCTTCTGTCCAAATAGTAATCCTAATAGAAAAATAGCAACGGGCAAAATTACAGTAGCACCCAAGTCCAAAAATGCTTGAACACCATCTACAAAACCTTGCATAATTCATCCTCCCTCTACTCAAAAATTCACTTCAGCTTCCCTTGCTTTTTATTTCTTTAACTCTTCAAGGATTTGTTTTTTTGTTTCTTCGGTTCCAATTCCAGTTAAGAAGGAACGAGCATTAATTACCGGGAAGTTATACTCTTTTTTTGTCATAGCTGTCGTAACAAGAAGATCTGCAGTTTCCTCATATCCCCCTACCTCTGAAATTTTTATTTGTACTAAATCCACCTTCAGATCATTTTCTTTGGCCATATCTTCAATCGCTCCATTCACAACTGTTGATGTTGCAATTCCTGCTCCACATGCCACGAGTACCTGCTTTTTTTTCATAACCTTTCAACTCCCTTTTTATTTTTTTAGTTCATTAAGAATTTGTTTCTTAGTTTCTTCTGTTCCAATGCCTGTTAGGAAAGAACGAGCATTTATTACTGGGAATGGGTATTCTTTCTTCGTCATGGCTGTCGTCACGAGAAGATCTGCCGAGTCTTCGTAACTCCCCACTTCCGAGATTTTAATTTGAACAGGCTCTACCTTCAGGTCATTTTCTCTGGCAATCTCTTCAATCGCTCCATTCACAACTGTAGACGTTGCAATTCCTGCACCACATGCGACTAGTACTTGTTTCTTCTTCATTTATGAAAACCTCCTTATAATTGGGTCAATTTCAATTTCTCTTCGATGAAATTCTTTATGTTCTCTTTACTGTTTTCTTCAACTAGATATTTGAGTGTTTCTTCGTTCTGAAACAGCTGCATCAGGGTTTGTAATAAGGTCAGTTGGGAATGGGATTCATTCATAGCGAGCAGAAATATAATTCTTACTGGAGTCGTCTCGCTGTCATCTCCCATCACCCCAAAATCCACTGGTTCTTTAAGAATCCCTATGCTGATCGTCTTATGAATTACGTGTTCAATATCTGTATGAGGAATGGCGACAGAGTAACCTTCTGTGGGAAGGCCGGTTGCAAATTCTTCCTCTCTTTCTAAAATGGCTTCAATAAAGCTGTATTTAACTAATCCTTTTTCTACAAGATTGGTACTCATTTTTTTTAAAACCTCTTGTTTTGTTGAGTAGTCTAAATCCAGCAGGATGATGGATTCATCAAAGAACAGTTCTTTCAATTTCTTCACCTCTATATGTGGTCTAATCTTTTGAATAACTCGTTAGAATGTCGTAAATTTCTTGCACGGAACCTGCATGAATAATTCGGTCCAGGTCAGCTTGAGAACCTGCCAGCTTCATCAGCTGCATGAGAGCATGAATGTGCTGCTGCTTATCGACTGCTGCAATAACTATAATTAGGTTTACCGTATACTCTTCATTGAATTTCACACCCTTACTTAACCTCAATAGACTCATCCCTACCTCATTGACACCCTCTTCAGGTGCAGCATGAGGAATAGCAATATTAGGTCCGATAATGATATAAGGATCGCGTTCCGTGTTATTGATCATAGCTTCTACATAACTTGAATCTATTTGGCCTTGATGAAGCAAAGGACGGGCACCTTCTTCAATGGCTTTCTCCCAAGTGACAGCAGAATGTCTGAGCGTAATATGCTTAGGTGTAATAAGTTCATTTAAATTTAAATCTCTGTGTCTGGATCTCTGTGTTAAAGAAGAAGTTTCATCGCGATTGATATAAGCCTCTAATTCTCTTGATAAATCTTTCTCGTTGTGAATGACCGCATGATTTTTTATGATATCCATCAGATGATTCACTTGAATATCGTCGGCAATATAGCCATGGAGATCGAGCATCACCTGCTTCCTCAATCGATATTTCTCTTCTTGATCAAGAAATGCTTTTGTCACAAACAATCGTTGATCTGTTTCCAAGGGAGTAGCGGAGAATACGATATCGTAAGCCAACCCATAGTTGAGAAACTCTCTAACTGATAGTGAATCGAGAAAGATGAATTCAGGAAATAATTCTTTAAGCTCGTTGAACATCAGCCGTGAAACAGAGACCCCTTTCGGACATACAACGATAGCCTTGACTTTTTCCTGAATGCTGTCACCCTGTCGCGTCATCCAGCCCCCGATCAACATCGTAATAAAGGCAAGTTCATTGTCAGGAATTTCCTCTCCGATCAACTTCTTCAATGGAGCGGTTGACCTTTTCACTAGATGATGCAGTTCTTTAAATTCCTTACTTAAGGTCTCCTGCACTTCCATTGTTTCAGTCAGCTTATATTTAATTCTGTAATAGGCTGGCTTAATATGTTGAAGCAGTTTAGTCACCAGCTGTTCACGTTCCTGCAGGTAGATACATGCACTCTTCTCAAACTGACGGACCATCTGATCAATCGCAGTCATTAAATTCGGAACGGCATCGTTTTCGGATAAATACTCTGACCAGTAAACATTTGCGGTCAGCAGGTGCAGCGTCATAAACAACCGTTCCTGCACCGGGATCTCTTGTCGTTCATGAAATATTTCTTCAGTTGCTAAATATTCCTTCGTATCCGATAACTCTTCATACGTTATGGAAAATGAGGTCACCTGTTTTCCCTGGTCAATTCTCTTTAAAATTAAACAAAGTATATAAGGCATTGTTGCTAACTTTTCATCTGTAAATTTAAGGTTAAGCTTGGATTCGACCTTTTCAATCCGCTCGTTGATGTTCTCAAGTTCTGCTTCTTGAATACCAGCGATTTTTTTAACCTGTTCTGTTCCGCCGTTTAGCTGCAATATTTGATAAGTTACATTGATCAGCAGCTTTCTGATTTGAAATTCTTTTCCTTCAAGCAGGTAACCTGATTTTCTTGTATAACGCATCATTAACTCATAATCACCAAGAAAACGCTGCACCTTCTTTAAATCACTGAGAACGGTATTCTTGCTGACCAGAAGCTCACTTGTAAAATGACTGAGGGAAAGCTCCTCATCACTGCTTAGCAGCATCATCAAAATAAAATAAACACGCTGTTCCTCTGTAAAAAGCGGATCATCTATCGTATTTACTTCCTCTTCTGCACTAAGCAGCATCGTAAAAACAGACTGATCAATGATGAAATGACCTTGCCGCGTTCTTTCAATTACCGGGAGGTTTCTGGCCATTAACCATTCATTAATTTTGTTAAAGCTGTAACCAAGCTGACGACGCGATATATCGTATTTCTTCTCCAGAACCATACTAGTCACCCTGGGATTACTGATCAGTTCATCCAGTATTTTTTTGCTTCGATGACCAAGCGACAATTTAATCCCTCCTTCTGATAAAAATCTTAGCACTGCAACCTCCATTATTGAATGCGCTTTCATCCCAAATGAGCGGACATTTAATGTACAACATAGTGATTTACATTAAAAATCCCAGCTTACACATTAATTTATCAGCATTTTTCGACAAATAAAGAATCTAAAAAAACCCCTATTTTGTTTGACCAAAATAGAGGCTTTGTGAAGATCTCCATATCTTATTCAGTGTCATACGCATTTAAAGCGTTCACAGAATGGGCAAGAGCTGAGCCAGCTTTCAACGCAGTTGCTACAAATATACTTTCGGCGACTTCTTCCTTAGAAGCACCCTGCTCTTTTGCTCCATTCGTATGGATATCGATACAATAAGGACAGCCTGTAGTATGTGCTACAGCGACAGCAATCAATTCCTTCTCTTTTGCGGACAGGACCCCCGCTTTCATCGCTTTTTTATCAAAATCCATAAAACTTTGAAAGGCTTCCCCGGACAGATCGGCAAATTCTTTGATCTTGTTAAAGTATGATTTCTTGTATAAGTCTTCGGTTGTGCTCTCATAAGCATTTAGTGCATTTACTCCATGTGCTGCTGCAGAACCGGCTTTTAATGCAGCTGCTACAAATATACTCTCGCTCAACTCTTCTCTTGTAACTTCTTGTTTCCTGGCATTATTAACATGAACTTCAATACAATAAGGGCATCCGGTGGTGTGAGCTACTGCGATTGCAATAATCTCTTTCAGTTTAGCTGGAAGCTTTCCCGGTGCGACTGCCTTCTGATCGAACTCTACGAATGCTTTGAATGCTTCCGGCGCTAAATCTCCTAGTTCCGGAAGCCGGTTAAAATAAGATTTTTGGTAGAGGTTGTGGTTACTCATATTAGATCCCACCCTTTGTTTGAATGTAGTGATCATTTTACTGAAAATTAGCATGAATTGAAAGGGTTTAAAATTCTAATGAATGTAAAGGCTTCTTCACCAGTACCGATCCTTGAGCCATATGTTGATGGTAGCAAATCTGTTTCCGAAACAATGATAAAAGCCTGTCGAGTTTTTCGACAGACTTATCATCTTTAATGAAATAAGCCGGATTGTTTAGACTTTTTCATCAAAGCTTGTGTTTTATTGTGCAGCGGCTGCTTAAGGAAAGTCCCTGCCATTAACCCAGATAAACCAAATATTGAGAGAAAAATAATATCTCGATACACTCGCTCCCACACTATTCCACCAACTGCTTCCCTCATTAAGTCAACGGCATATGAAAACGGCAGAAATGGATGGATTGTCTGGAAAAAGTCTGGTAGAAGGGCTACAGGATAAGTTCCCCCTGAACCAGCAATTTGCAGTACAAGTAATACAATTGCCATAGCTTTTCCAGTATCCCCGAAGACTGACACTAGAGTGTAGACGATGGACAGGAACACCATACTAATTAAGATCCCAAATAAAACAAACCAAACAGGCTCTGCGATATCGACCCCAACGATAAAGAGGTCTCCTAGAGTGACTATAAGGGTCTGAAGGATTCCAATACTTATAAACGTTAATAGTTTTCCGTAATAGATCTGCTTCTCAGTAAAGATTTCATTATTTAACACAGTAGTGGCCAGCAAAGAAATTAGTAACAATCCCCCTACCCATATAGCAAGTACGGTATAAAAAGAAGTCATCGCCGTACCATAATTGTCGATCGGAAACAGCCTGTTTTTATTTAACTCTACTGGCTCCGCAAAAAAACTTTGTTCCGCTTCAGGATTGTTTTGCAGGAGTTCGATAATGTCATCAATATCTGTTTCCCCCTGGATTTCACGAATGCGGTCAGCCAGCTCGTTTACTTTTTCATTAACATAAGGATATTCACCTAACAAGTACTCGAGTGTGTTTTTACCTTCCCCTAAGTGATCGTCCGTGTCCATCAGAAGCTGTTCTACTTCGGGAATGGTCGATTGAATATCGACTAAAATGGCTCTTGCATCTGCGAGAGTAGCTTTGGCGGACGCTGCTTCTTCCCTCACAGTCGGTTCAATATTATTATTGTATTCCAGAACAAAGGCATCAATTTCGTTCGTGGCAGCCTCTGCTCTCTCTTTTAATCCGTTGATAAGCGAGTCTGCTTCTCCTTGTTGTTCTGATAGGTAGCTTTGGAGATTCTCACTATCTTCCTGAACGTCTTCCATGTTTTCCCTCACCCCTGTCAACTGATCAAGGGCTTCGTCAATTTGCTGTTGGTTCCTGCGCTGTTGTTCTTCATCTCCTTCCTCTTTTGAATTCTGTTCCTGAAGCTGTTCTAAAGCAGCTTCAGCCGTTTCAATTTTCTTTGTTGATTCATTGATACGATCATCGATTAACCCACTCAGCTGCTCCCCTTCATCCAAATCAATTTCAGAAGAGTCCACATCACTAATAAAATTATTAATTTCTTCTGCTGTACGTTGTACCTTCTCTAAATCCTCCTGAACCTGAGGAGCAATTTCATCGAGACGATTCTCAGCTTCATTTAAGTAAGCAGTCGTATCATCAATTGTCTGAAGACCTTCTCCCGTTACCTTTTCCGCTTCAGGAAGCAATGATTGGGCATTGTTTATAATAGATTGAGCTTCATTGGCATCCTCAAGTGATTCTTCCATTAATTCATAAGCTTCAGGGAGGCTCTCTTCCATTTCAAAGATGTAATTCTCAAAACGTTTAATATCGGGTAAATCATTTTCCAATTCAAGTCCAATATCGTTAAACATGTCAAAAATAACACCGTTTACTGTGGAAATAAATTTACTCGTAATTTGATCAACTATGGTACTGGCTCCCGTTTCAGTGATTTTAGGGGCAATAGCATTCGTTTTTTCATTCACATAATATTCCACGCCTGCTTTTTCAGGCTCGTCATTAACTACGGTTGCAAGCTTACTAGAGAAATCTTCAGGAATAATAACAGCTGCAAAATAATCTCCATACTCTACCTTATCCATAGCTTCTTCCCGACCCACAAACTTCCAATCCATATCTTCATTATCGCGCAGCTGCTTTACAAGTTCATTTCCTACGTCCAGTTCCTCACCTCGAACGGAGGCCCCAGCATCTTCGTTGACAACTGCAACTGGCAGCTGATCTGTCTGGCTGTACGGATCCCAGGAAGCCTCAATATTAAACCAGGCATAAAGCGATGGTAGAATAGTAAGGCCTCCTATCAATATTGCAGCAACCCAATTCGTGCTTATATTTTTTATATCATTTGCGAAAATATTCCATATGTTTTTCATTACTCATCTTCCTGTCTGATATATTATGAATGAACATTCATTTATGTCCAAAATAATAGTATACCATTTTTAGACAGCTTGATGCTCACCGTTTTTTACAATTCAGTGAAAATCGTTATAGGACAATGAACCAGCCTCATAATTATCTGTTAAAGGAGGAATAATTATGGACTGGGTAACTACTGTTGGAACAACTATGGTGTTCGGGACAGCAGCTTATGCAGGTTATCTTCATATGAAAAACGCTAATGCGATTACTTCTATTTTTTCTAAATCGGACCAATCTCCAAAAAATCAACTTATTCAAGTAATAAATGAGGCGAAAAAAAGTCTTGACGTCGCTGTTTTTTTGTTCACCGAAAATGACTTAGCCGCTTCTATCAGCGATGCTGCTGAACGAGGTGTCCGCATAAGACTGGTCACAGACCAAAATCAGGTGAATTATTTACCAAAGCAAAAAGCTAATATAGAGTCGCTTTATAACTCAGGTATTCCTGTTAAAGTAAATCGACATTCCGGCAGTATGCATTTAAAAATCCTGATTGCAGATACAAAAGTGATGACGACAGGTTCTTATAATTTCACGACTTCAGCTGAAACCAAAAATGATGAGGTCCTTGTCACAATAAGGAGTCGAAAAATGGCCAAAGAATGGACCAGCCAGTTTGAGGAGATGTGGCACGATGAAACACAGTTCCAGGCCTGGACTCCATCTGCCTATTCAAAGCAAGCGTGATGTTACTTATTATAGTCCCACATAATCAGCCAATCTCCTTCTTCTTCAGTAACAAATACACTTTGGTAAATATCAAAACGTCCATATTTTCCTTTGAATGTCTGAACCACAGTCATGGAGAAAACTTCCTCTATTGCCTCAGAGTCCTCTTCCATTTTCCAGTCTTTTAGCTTTTCAACATCTTTCACATTGTATGAAAAAGTGGTAACTCCAAAGTGGTTCATAAAGACATGCGCACGATCCTGGATGTAGTGGCCTTTGGAAAATCTGTCTTTCATTTGAGGATGAAGAAGCTGCCAGGAAGAGGAGAAATCCCCTTCCTGCTCGTAAGTATAGAACTCTTCTACAATTTCTCTTGCCTGATGTTGAGGGGAATTAAACAAGAAGAACAGCAGTGTTGTTATTCCTATCGCAATTAAACTAATGAATAGAAAAGGTAAGGTTTTAAATTGGCGTTTCATAACAACGCCTCCTAGAAATAGAGTTTAGGACATTCTATGCGTGTTTAACTCAAGATAGGTAACCATCACTAAAATAAGCCCCCAAAGTTACATGGAGGCTTTAACGATCAAAGTAATATGTATGATTTCGTTTTTTTTCTTTTACTTCTTCAGCATGGTGCTGCTCCACCATCCACTTTATAAATTCTTTCTCCTCAGTCTTTAGCTCTCTTCCCATCTTTTGAATAAAATCATTTTTCAAATCAGTGTACATTTTCTCTTTCCCCACAAAAACCAACCCACCTTCTTCCAACACTATTATATAAAAGTGTATCAAAAATATAGCTTTATTTTTAGTGATAAATTTACTTTCCCAACTATTCCCTCTGATTATTACTTAGACCATGTTTAATCATTAAACTTCCTGGTAATCAAGTAATATCTTTAAAAATTAAGGATGGGATAACAATGCAGGCAGAATTATATTTTTCAAGCACATATGAGGAATCACGTAATGCATTTCGGAAGCTATTGGATGCTGTCAGAAAAAAATGGCCGGCAGCTGAACTGACAACGAAAAAGATTGGTCAGGAGGAAGATTTAACGATTGATACCATTTATTCTGAAGCCCTCCATTCAAATGAGCAAGTTGTTTTTTTCACCACGGGCGAACATGGTATTGAGGGATATGCGGGCGCCGCGGTTACTCAAATGTTTGCTGAGTACTATCTTGATCATCTCGACCCTTCTACAACTGGAATATGTTTAATTCATGCACTTAACCCATGGGGAATGAAGCACATGCGAAGAGTCACTGAAAATAACATTGATTTAAACCGCAATTATTTTTACAACCCTTCTTCTGTCCCTTCTGACATTAACGAAAACTTTGCAGAAAACAGTAAATTGTTTCTGCCAAATGGAGTACTAAAAGATATAAAAAAGGAAAAAGCAGAGCTCTATCACCAATTAAGCAGGGGTATGGCTGATCAAAGTTACCAGGCGATTAAAAAAGCGAAGGGAATGGGTCAATACGAATTTAAGCGGGGTGTTTATTATGGAGGTTCTCAAGAAGAAGAATCCACCGTTTATTTAAAAGAAGTACAACGCCGGCTGCTGTCAACATTTTTCCGAGTGATCCATATGGACTGGCATTCGGCTTTGGGACCAACCAATGAGATTACACTCGTGGTTTCTGAGCATGAGCCTTTAAATGAACAAGAACTGAAGGAAGAATACAGCTTAACTAACATTCAAAAGTTTACTCCTCAAAAAGTTAAAGGAGATTCTACCAACCATTTCTATAAGTTACAAAAAGAAGAATTCCCAAACACTGACTTATTTTCTGCACTGTTTGAGTTTGGTACATTTGGAACAGATCGAGAAGCCGAACTCCGTGAATTTACTACTATTATTCTGGAGAATCAATTGTACTGGGAAGGGGCAGAGGATGAGGAAGACAGAAAGTGGGTGCTAAGTGAGTTATACAATATGTTCTATCCTCAGGAAAAAGAGTGGAAATCTGCAGTAATAAAGGAAGCACAGCTGGCCATTGAGAAGGTTTTAACTAAAGAAGGAGTTCTTAAATAACCGTTCTTGTCATGAAACGAACATGCTTCAGCAACGCTGGAGCATGTTACACTACTTTTCACCCACCATTTTTATCCCTCTGATCGGGACCATCGTCTTACCGCCTTCAAACTCCCCTACTAATCAACTACCCTGAACTGGTACCATGTTATTATTTTCCTGAAATTTGAAGGGATTCCATGATTTTTATTGAAGTGGTCTATACAGCAAATTATGAAGGAGGATGATGAATCATGAGGAAAAAAGTCTTGAGCGCAGCTTTAACAGTAACATTACTGGCTGCCGGGACAGTAACAGGAACGGTCTTAGCGGGTGACAATGGAGCCAATGGTCCTAATTATGGAGGTAATGAGACCATTAAAAATGAACGTCTTCATGATTACGACGAAATGGTAAAGGTGTTAGAGAAGGCTGACAGCCAATCAGAAGCTATGGAACTCGAAACATATGGAGAATCAGTAAAAGGAAGAGACTTGTACTTAGCAAAATTCGGAACAAATGAAGACAATCCAACGGTCTTATTCTTAACCCAGCAGCATGGGAACGAAACGCTGACAACCGAAGGGGCACTTCAGCTGATTAAATCATTAACCTCCAATGGAAAAAACAATCAGGAAATATTAGATAATGTAAACGTTCTGATTGCTCCCCGCTTAAATGTAGATGGAGCTGAGGGGGACGTCAATTTCTCTTTAGATGACTACGTTGCCGGCACCCATACTCGCTATAATGCAAACGAGGTTGATTTAAACCGGGATCATGTGGATCGAGAGCAGCCGGAAACCAAAGCCTTTCACGACAATGTGCTGGCTAAATATAACCCTGATTACATGATTGACCTTCACCATCAAGGAACCCAAACCACTCTAGGGGATTCTGATGAACTGGTTTCAGGTTCGATTCTTTATCCAACTACGGAAAACGTAGACGATGAAGTGCTGGAACGTTCAAAACAGTTAGGATCTGTTGTTTACGAAGCTGTTAGTGACAAGGGGTATGGACTGTTGTCTAAATATCCAGGAGGCAGCGCCGAAACGATCAGCCGAAATGGACTGGCCGTTGAATATGACGTAGCTACTCTTCTCTTTGAAATGCGTGGAATGGCTGATCATGAATACGATGATTATGTACTCGGACAAAAAAGTAACGGGAAGCTGATTCAGCAAGCAGTAACCGCAATGGAAGCAGCACTTGAATCTATCGCTGATGGATCGATTAATGAAGCAGACACCTCCTTCTGGGATGAACTGCCGGAAAGCGGCTATGGAGAGTAAAGCCTGCTGATCCCCGTCAAAAAGCCTTGACAATTCGATAGAGAATAGTAAAAAGAAGGCTGTCCTTATCGTTTACACGAGGACAGCCTTCTTATATGATTATTCCACTGAAATGATGATAATGGAGATCCCATAAAAAATCTCTTCTAAATAAGTCCACATTTCTTTTTCATACCCTTCGCCCGGATTTATGATTTGCTCCTTTTCAATTTCCCAAGGTTGAATCTCCATGGCACCTTCTCTATTATGTGATGTTAATTCAGCAGCCTGGCTTTCCTTCCGCGTCCTAGTATGACAAAAGGTGCTGTCATGAATTTAATGATTTACTTGCCCTGAATAAGGGTATTGAATTAGGGTTTAGTCCGGTTAAATGAAGGAGAGGTTATCCATGTCAACAAAGCAGGTCTTAACTACTATTAAAGGAGGCTGGCTGTTACTTCGTTCAATCGCTGTCATTTCTTCCAGCGTTGCAACGATTGTGTCTACAATTCTTCCCTTGTATCTTTACTCATCTTTACCCTCTCAATCTTTAACGGTGTTGTTTATTTCACTATTACTCGGAGCTTTCATTATTCATGGAGTTCTGACTCATCTGCTAAACGACTACGTTGACCATTTATCAGGTACTGATCTCCATAGTCCTGGAATTCTATCAGGAGGGAGCAGGGTTATACAGACAGGTTACATGACTCCCGGCCTTCTTTGGAATCTGGGTAAAAGCCTGCTTACATTTCTTATTGTAATCATTTTAGCTTTCCTCTTTCTTGGTTATTACAAGCTGGCTGTTCTTCTTGGAATTGGAGTATGGGGCGCTGCTTCTTATTCTCTTCCCCCTCTACAATTCAGCTATCGACCGTTCCTTGGAGAATGGCTGTCCACCTTTCCATCCGTGTTGTTTCTCGGATTAGCCGGGGCCTGGCTGACGTTGGACGATATGCCTTTATGGGTGTGGCAGAATGCAGTTATTAACGCATTGTTTTGTATAGCCTGGGTAATGGTACATCATATCCCCGACCGGGAAGCGGACCGGCAGGCTGATCCTATTAAACGAACTAGTGTTGTGTGGGCGGTCAAACGTTACGGACTTCCTTTCAGCCGGCTGCCTGCTCTTATATATTTCGGAATGACGGCGGGATGTGCCTTCTGGCTGGGAGGAGATCGAATTGCAGCTGCTTTCGGTGTACTTGTTTTTGCTGGAGCCTCCGCCACACTTGTCTATAAAATGGATGTAGAGAATCATTATCAAGTTTCTGCTTACGAAAAAATTATTTTAATGCTTGCGATAGTAAATGCCGTATGGCTTGGATTGTTTATTGGTGTTCATTGATCAAAAACAGTCTGGGACAAAACTAAATAAATCATAAAATAATCCGACTGATTCTGTAGAAATCAGTTCGGATTATTTATGTTAAAGAGAATTTCCCATCGCTCGGTCAAAATACTTCACTAATGATCTGCGTTTATACGAATGTTCGTTTTTTGAAATCACTGCTTTACTTATGCCCCAGTCCCGATCACTAGATTTGTTCGAGCATGATGGCCATTCCCTGACCACCGCCAGCGCATAAAGCAGCAATCCCTAAAGATTCTCCCCTTCTCTTCATTTCATGAAGAAGCGTGATAATAATTCTTGATCCGCTCGCCCCGACAGGATGGCCGAGAGCAATGGCGCCTCCATTGACATTAACTTTGTTTACGTCTAAGTTAAGTTCTTGAATAACGGCTAATGCTTGAGAGGCAAATGCTTCGTTCAACTCAATCAGCCCGATATCCTCTAAACGTTTGTGGGTTTTCTCTAATAATTTTTTTACAGCAGGCACAGGACCCACTCCCATGATTGCTGGCGATACGCCTGCGACAGACCAATCTACAATTTTCACTATAGGAGTCAGTCCTAATTTTTTTGCATGGGACTCTTTCATTATAACCATAGCTGCAGATCCATCATTCCGTCCACATGCATTTCCCGCCGTTACGGTTCCACTTTCTTTGAAGACAGGCTTCAAAGAGGTCAGCTTTTCCATTGTAGTCTCTGGACGAGGGTATTCATCGGCACCAACTATATAGGATTTCTTCTTTTCCCTAACCTCTACCGGTACAACCTCTTCCTTAAATTTGCCTTCATCAACAGCCTGGGCTGTACGCTTTTGACTTTCCAAAGCAAATAAATCCTGAGCTTCTCTTGAGATTCCATAGCGCTCGGCTACGTTTTCTGCTGTCATTCCCATTCCAAGATTACTTCCATATATTTCTTGAGGCTGCTGACCAGCCTCGAAGTTCGAATCTATCAATTCAGTACGATCCCCTCCAAACCTGGAATTCCTTAAATAAATTGGCGAGCGGCTCATGCTTTCTGTCCCTCCCGCTACTACGATCCCGGCTTGCCCAAAAGTAATCTGCTGAACTGCCGATGCTGCGGCCTGCATTCCAGAAGCACATAATCGATTAATCGTATAAGCTGTGGAGGATTCGGGAATGCCCGCTCGCAATGCAGCAACTCTAGCAACATTGGATGATTCTGTTGACTGTCTGACTTCCCCCAAAATAACTTCATCCACTTGTTCAAAGCTAATACCTGCTCGTTCAATAGACTCTTTTATCCCAATTGAAGCTAAGTGACCGGAGGAAAGGTTTTTAAAAGATCCTCCATAACAGCCGATCGGGGTTCTTACTGCACTAACAATAACATGAGAGTCTTTCATCCAAATCCCTCCTTTTTCGCTTCCTAACCGTATTCTTTTCGCAGCTGTCCCGCAATGATATTTTTTTGAATTTCTGAAGTTCCTTCATAGATTCTGGTAATTCTCGCATCGCGGAAGAACCGCTCGATCGGATAATCAGAGATATAACCTATTCCTCCGTGCACTTGAACAGCTTTATCAGCCACACGATTGTATACTTCAGAACCGTAAAGCTTCAGCATGGCTGCTTCTTTAATGATTTTTACTCCTTCATCTACCATCCATGCCACCCGGTAGGTAAAAGATCGTAAAGCTTCAATCTCTACCGCCATTTCCGACACCATGTGAGCGACCGCCTGGTGCTCAATAATCGGAACCCCGAATTGTTCCCTCTCTTGCACATATGTCATAGATAAGTCTAATAATTTCTGGCATGATCCAAGATTCCTTGCAGCTAATCCTGCGCGTCCATTCGCTAGAATTTTGAGAGCGTTGACGTAGCCTTGTCCTTCTTCTCCTAAGATGTTAACAGCGGGAACCTCGCAGTCTTCTAAAATGATCTCTGCTGACTGCGAGCCGTGCAGCCCCATTTTAGGCTCAACTGCCCCGACGTGAAAGCCCGGAAAATCTTTTTCAACAATAAAGGAGGTAATGCCTTTAGCCCCTTTACTTGCGTCGGTAACTGCCATAACGGTAAAAATGTCTGCCTCCGTAGCGTTGGTAATGTAATGCTTTCTTCCATTAAGAATGTACTGGTCTCCCTTTTTCACTGCTGTCGTTTTTAAATTTGTGGCGTTCGAACCCGCGCTTGGTTCTGTAAGGGCGAAAGCCCCAATGGATTCACCCCGGGCCAGAGATGGTAAGTATTTCTCTTTTTGTTTGGAACTTCCAAGTTCTACTAAACCGACCGTGCCTATTCCTGTATGTGCCCCTATAAGAGTGGTATAACCATTATGTGTGGCGCCAATTTCCTCATAAAGCGCACATTTCCCAACCATCCCGATCCCAAGACCACCGTACTCTTCAGGAATACTTAACCCAAATAACCCCATTTCTTTCGACATTCTCATAATTCGTTCAGGGATTTTGTCTTCTTTTTCTATGTCCATAGCCACAGCTTCCACTTCAGTTTGGATAAAGTCCCTTACACTTTTCTTAAGAAATTCAATGTCTTCGTCTAAATGAAAATTCATCCGTATCCCCTCCTTTTTTCAAATTCTCCATTAGTACATCGTTGAAGCTTTTTCTTCATCCCACGATGGGAGGGGCTTCGATAAAGACTTATCCAAACGATAACCCAGCACATATTCGGCCTGCATTACGGTATGAATTTCGCGGGTTCCTTCATAAATAACAGGTGCCTTAGAGTTTCTTAAAAATCTTTCTACCGGATATTCATTGGAGTAGCCATATGCTCCGTGAATCTGCACCGCATCATTGGCCGCTTCATTCGCATAGTCACATGCCTGCCATTTAGCTAAAGAGGTCTCCCTCGTATTCCTCCGCCCCTGGTTTTTTAATTCTCCTGCCCGAAAGACAAGCAGCCGGGACATATGGTAACCTGCCTCCATTTTTGCAAGCATTTGTTGAACGAGTTGGTGCTTACCGATTTCCTTGCCAAACGTTTTTCGCTCCTTACAATATTTCACACTTTCCTCCAAACAAGCCAGAATTTGACCGCATGCTCCCGCTGCTACGGTGAATCTCCCATTATCTAGTGCGGACATAGCAATCTTAAAGCCGTCTCCTTCATCTCCGAGCATGTTTTCATGAGGAACTTCCAGGTCGTCAAAATAAAGTTCTCCCGTATTTCCAGCACGAATTCCTAGTTTCCCTTTAATGGCTTGAGAAGAAAAACCCGGCATCGAACGTTCAACGATAAATGCTGATATTCCGTTATGCTTTTTACTTTTGTCGGTATAAGCAAAGACAAGAAAATGATCTGCATGATCACAAAGGGAGATCCACGTTTTCTGCCCATTGATAATATATGAATCTTCTTTCCGTACAGCTGTAGTTTGCAGTGAGGCAACGTCTGATCCTGCATTCGGTTCTGTCAGACCAAATGCACCCACTTTTTCTCCTTTTGCCTGGGGGACCAGATACTTTTCTTTTTGAACTTCTGTGCCCCATTGAAAGAGAGTCATACTATTCAGGCCGGTGTGGACAGAAACAGCTGTACGAAAGGCTGTATCTCCCCGTTCCAACTCTTCACAAACGAGTGCAAGTGTATTGTAGTCCATACCGCTCCCACCATATTTTTGCGGAATGCACACACCCATTAAGTCGAGTTGAGCCAGCCTTTTGATAATAGAAACTTCGAAATGCCCCTGTTCATCCCACTCCTGTATATAAGGATTAATTTCTTTATCTACGAATTGACGGACAACTTTTCTTACCATTTCCTGCTCATCGGTTAGATCAAAATTCAATCCAATCATTCCTCCTTTAAGCGTAATGGAAAAAACCAATCGACGACCGTCTCGATTGGTTTTTTCCAAAGCGAACAAGATTACTCTTCTACTTCGATCGGGACAATTTCACCATCTTCAACAGCAGCCATACTCAATCCGGAGTTAAACCCTCCGTCATCACCAATTTCAGGGATGGTGTAAACTTGTTTGTCTTCCGGCAATTGTTCTAATCCATCCTGCATGTGTGCACGGATTTCACCAGGGTTGTCCACCGTCCCTGCAGCCTTCATTGCCTCCATAAATACATAAATGGAAACGTAATGAAATCCTGCTTCAGAGCCCGGGTCTTCATCATGCTCTTCCCGATATTTCTCTACAAATTCATCTGTGCCTGGATATTCTGAGTCGACTAACGGTGTCACCCCTACCGACCCTTCAAAGAGGTCATACGTATCTTCTTTGACCACTTTTCTCATTTCATCAAGCTTGGCCTGATCCATAACAATAAACCCGCCTTCAAAGCCCAGCTCTCTCGCCTGGCTTGCCAATTTGGCTGTTGGTTCAGATGGACCACCGATAAAAAGAACATCTGGATCCTCTTCCAGTGCATTCGTGACAATCGTAAAGAAATCAGTTTCCTTAGAGAAATCTATGGAAGAGTCATAAACTACCTCTCCGCCCTGTTCTTCCCAATAAGGCAGCAAGTTTTCTGACCAGTCTTTTCCGTACTGAGAAGAAGTTGGCAGAGCCGCAATTTTTTCACCAAACCGTTCCATAGAATACTCGGTGAAAGGTTCCATGTAGCCGTCATAACGAGGGGGAATTCTTACAGTCAAGGAGTTGCCTTCTTCTGTTATTGCCGGCTCACTTGAATAACCGCCAATAATAAAGTCATCCTCCTCATTAAATACTTGCATAGCTTTAATTCCACCACTGTGAGGAGAATAGATAATCGGTGTATCGTTTTCTTGAAGCAGACGCTTCGCGTTAGAAGCCGTTTCGTTCGGAAGATATTTATCATCTAATGGAACTAAGTTCATTTTGTAGGTCTGCCCTTCCACTTCAAACCCTTCTTCGTTTATCTCTTCCACAGCCATTTTCATCCCATTAAGTGATCGTTCCCCATAAAATGCAGCTGATCCACTCAGTGGTCCGCTAAAACCAATGTTGACTACTTCTTCTCCATCTTCTGTATCGGGGGCTTCTACATCAGTGTCCGCTTCTGCTTCATTTTCACCCGAAGCGTCTTCTGAGGCATCATCGATACACCCGGCTAAAACGAAAAAAAACGACAACATGATAAGGAAAGCTGCTAAACGAAAATTTTTCATCAAAATACTTCATCCCCTTTAAATGGCAGATTATAAATCTATCGTTTATCAAAAGCCTTACGCACCGATGTATGCCTTTCGTACGTCATCATTCGTAAGTAATTCCTGCGATGATCCTCTTACAACAACTGCTCCGCTTTCAAAGACGTATCCCCGGTCAGCAATTTTCAATGCGGCATTTGCATTTTGTTCAGCAAGCAGCACCGTGGTCCCTTCATTGTTAATTCGCTGAATCACTTCAAACATCTGTTCAACAATTAAAGGAGCCAAACCAATCGATGGTTCATCAAGCATTAACAATTTGGGCTTAGCCATCAGGGCTCTGCCGATTGCAAGCATTTGCTGTTGTCCCCCGCTTAAAGAACCTGCTGTGTGACTCTTCTTTTCTTGTAAAATTGGGAACAATTCATAAACGCGGCTTAAAGAATTCTTAACCTCAGTTTTTTGTTTCCTGTGTACGTATGCACCCATCACCAGGTTCTCAGACACCGTCATTCTACTGAATAGTTCTCTTCCTTCTGCACATTGGACGATACCAGCCTTCACAATTCGGTCCGGTGACTTCTTTACGATCGACTTCCCCTCAAAGTAGATGTCTCCCTCACAGGGTTTCTCAATCCCGCTGATGGCTTTAAACGTTGTACTTTTTCCAGCCCCATTTGAACCGAGTAAAACAACGAGCTCTCCTTCCTGAACTTCGATATCTACTGCTTGAATAGCAGTGAAACTACCATAAGCAACGGATAATCCCGCAAGTCTAAGCACTGGCGTCCCCCCCTAAGTACGCTTCAATAACAGTTTCATTATTCATAATTTCTTCTGAAGTGCCTTCCGCTATTTTTTCTCCGTAGTTTAATACCATGATTTTATCGGCCAGTTTCATTATCATCTGCATCTTATGCTCAATAAGACAAACTGTAATTCCTTTCTTCACCATCTTTTGCATAAGTTCGGCAAGCCCTTCTGTTTCACCCGGATTAATACCGGCAGCTGGTTCATCAAGAAATACAACTTCAGGATCAGTGGCTAACGCCAGAGCAAAAGCAACACGTTTCTTTTCTTCCTGTGTAATGCTTCCAGCCAGCTGGTCTGTAATATGCGTTAATCCTGTAAATTCCAGTACCTCCATTGCTTTCTCCCGACACTTTTTCTCTTCTCTCTTATAGCGGTTTGTCCTGAGCACGGCATCGAACAGGTTGGATTTAGTCCGCAGCCTGTGGCCGACTATTACGTTGTCCAGAACCGTCGCTTGTTCAAAAAGATTGGTCGTCTGAAAGGTTCTTGCCACCCCAAGCTTAGCAACCTTATTAGGTGGCAGATGAGTAATATCATTTCCTTTAAACATCACCCGTCCGGCACTAGGTGTATAAGACCCGCTCACCAGATTAAAAAATGTAGATTTTCCTGCACCGTTAGGTCCGATAATTGCGTTGATCTTACCTTTTTCAATTGCGAAATCTACATTTTTCACTGCTACCAATCCACCGAATTGCTTCGTCAAGTTCCTTGTCTCTATAAACATTTTTTATCCCTCCTTCACTCTATCTTCCTGTAGGCCTTCAGAATCTGTATAAGGGGTTTGTGTTTTCTTTAACCGCGGCTTCTTCCTGCTCCTTCTTTTCATGTACATCTCATTAAATAATCCAACAATTCCTCTTGGGTAAAAAATGATGATTAAAGTGAGAAGCGGACCAAAGATCAACATACGGTAGTCTTGTAAAAACTGAAGTGATTGAGACACGGAAACAATAAGAATTGTACCTACAATCGGACCAGCCATTGTTCCGATACCGCCTACAAGCAGATACGTAAGCAAATCAAAAATCACGGTCGTATAGCCGATATCAGGTCCTATAAATCGTATGAAAGAGGCATATAACGCGCCTGCCAGTCCGGCAAAAAATGTAGAGAGAACAAAGACAACCAGTTTATTTTTCATTGTTGAAATCCCGATAGTCTTAGCTAGTTCTTCACTGTTACGGATCGCGATAAAGGTTCGTCCAGTAAGTGAATGGACAATTCGGTACATGATGAATATGGTGGCTAATAGAAAAAATAAAACAAGATAGTATTGAGATAACGAACTCTGGAAGGAAAGGGGACCGATGTTCGATGGAGCAGGGATTCCAATTAACCCGCGAACTCCCCCTGTCAGGCTGTCCCATTTATCGATGACGAGATAAATCACATAGCCGACACACAGGGTATAGATTGCAAAGAAGTGTTCTTTCGTGCGAAGTGCAATTAATCCGATCAGAAACCCGATCACACTTGTAATCAAGCATGATAAAGCCAAAGCGGCCCAGTAATTGACTCCTGTTTTAACTGTCAAAAGCCCTAATGAATAAGCACCGATCGCAAAAAAGCCAGCATGGGCTAGCGATAAATACCCCGTATAGCCTGCAAGAAGGTTTAAGCCGTAGACAGCAATTATCCAAATAAATGATAAGGTTAGTATGTGAAGCCAGTATTCATTCTGATTAAGAAAAGGAAAGATTCCAGCAGCGATTACCAATCCGAAGATGATGTAATGCTTTCTATGGAGCCGTATCATTTAGAATCCCTCCCTGGAGAATAACCCTTGAGGTTTGATCGACAAAATAACAATTAACAATACAAAGGCAATAATGTCCTTATAATCGTTGGAAATATAAGTAGCTCCGAGACTCTCGCTAAAGCCAAGAATGTAACCCCCTACTATAGCTCCAGGGATGCTTCCCATACCCCCTAAAATAATGATTACGAAAGCCTTTAATATCACCAGATGTCCCATACCCGGAAATACTAGATTAATAGGAGATGATAAAGAAGCTGCTATGGCTGCTAAGGCGCCTGATATTAAAAAAGTCAGCATCGCCACTTTATTTGTATTAATACCTACTAGATGAGCCCCCTTACGGTTTTGGGCCATTGCAATAATCGTTGAACCTACAAAGGTCTTTTTCAAAAATAGATAAAGCAGCACCATCACGACTATTGCTCCAATATTAATGAGCATCCGCTGCATCGTTACAGTCATACCAAAGATATTAACAACTTCTCCATACGGGGTGGACATCGAGCGATAATCTGCCCCCCACATTAATTGAGCTAAAGCTTCGAGGAATAGCAAAATGCCAATCGCTGCTATTTTGTCATGAATAGGGGGGGCGTTTTTCAACGGGTTAAAAACAAGACGTTCCATTAATACCCCTAATAAACCAACGACAATTACTGATAGTGCGATAGCCAGCCAATAATTCATATTCCATAGAAGCATCGAAGTAAGAGTGACATAAGCCCCCAGCATATACAGAGCACCGTGAGCGAAATTGGGAATATGCAGAATCCCATAAACCAGGGTTAAACCTAATGCAACGAGGCTGTAAACACTTCCTATGGTCAATCCATTAAAAAGCTGTTGTGTTAAAATATCCATTCAATTACCCCTTTAGCCTTTCTGAGTTAGCTTGAGGAGTCCACCCACAGCTTACTAACCAGTCAGCATGTTGCGGATGGAATGGAGCGTTCACCTCTGCCAATCAGCGATGCTCTATTTTTTAGTTTCCTCAAACTTCTCCACTTCTTCCTCTTGAAGCTTCCGCCACAATATTTTACCGCTGGCTGTTGTAGGAAATTCCTTTCTAAATTCAATAATCCTTGGATATTTGTAAGCAGCCATTTGATGCTTAGCCCAGGCAATAATTTCTTCTTCGGTAATTTCACCCTCATAATTTTCATTCAAAATAACAAACGCCTTAATTTCTTCTCCTTTTCTCGGGTCAGGAATGCCAACCACACAGGCTTGCTCAACCGCTTCATGATGATATAATTGAGACTCCACTTCGGTCGGCCACACGTTGTACCCAGATGCATTAATCATCCGCTTCACACGATCCACAATATAAAAATAGCCTTCTTTATCAAAACGGCCAATATCCCCTGTTCTAAAAAATGATTTGCCTTCTATTTCTATAAAAGCGCTTTCATTTTCGTCCGGTCTATTGTAATAGCCGATCATCACTTGAGGACCATTCACTATAATCTCACCGATTTCCCCGGCCTCTTTTTCAGTTTGATCAACTGGATCGATAATCCGCGAATCTACATCAAATGATGGGATGCCCAGACATTGCATTTTTGGTCGTTCAGGAGGGTTAAAATGCGTTTGTGCAATCGTTTCTGAGAGTCCGTATCCTTCCGTAAACTCTAATCCGGTTAATTTATAAAGCTTCTCACCTAGTGCCTTAGGAAATGCAGCTCCTCCACCAGAAATACCAATTAATGAAGTAAGATCTTCGGCTTTTAAAGCAGGATTGGCCAAGAAATCAACGAGCATTGTACTAATGGTAACCCAGTGTGTACATTGTTGTTCTTTGATAAGTTTTTGCGCTGTTTCACGGTTCCATCTCGTCATGATAACCATTGTGCTTCCACTGAAGATAGGCATGTGCATGCTGTGAACCATCCCGGTTACGTGAAACAAAGGCAAGGTCATAAGACTTTTGGATTGAGGTGTAGATCGTGCCCAATAATAAGCGCCGATTGTATTTGCCTGCACTGTTCGATTTGTATGCATACATCCCTTAGGTAAACCGGTCGTGCCCGACGTATATGGTAGAACGGCAAGATCATCGGCTTCACCCTTATGTGCTTTAGGTTGAACCTTTGTGTTGAGTACGTGATCCCACAAGTGGTATCGAGGGTTGTCAAAGTTCTCCCTCGGAGCATCCACCTCAGCAGGGACGCCTTCAAAGCTATCTCCTTTATAGTCAGAATAAGCTGCAAGGACAAGGTGCTGCAGTGTCGTCGTGTGAGTCAGCGGCTCTACTTCACCGAACAGCTCCTGACCAATCACTCCATTTCGAATCTCACAATCTTTAATATAAAATTCCAGCTCATTTGACTTCAGCATAGGATTGATCGGTACAACTACCCCGCCGGCTCTTAGAATCGCGTAATAACTAATAATAAACTGTGGAGAATTTTGCATGAAAAGCAGCACCTTTTCCCCTTTTGTCACCCCAAGGTACTCCTGTAGATAGCCTGCCATGCTGTCCACTTCATCAATTAACTGGCGGTAGGTCAGTGTATTTCCATAATAATACACCGCCTGCTGCTGAGGGTAACGCTCAGCCGAGACCTTCAGGTTATCGTAAAGTGTCGTCTCGGGAAGAGTTAAAGACTTCGTAAGCTTCGGCCAGAATTCAAAATGTTTCGTTAGCATAAGTGAATCCCTCTCCTTTTAAAAAATGAGTAACACATTTTTATTTCTAGGTGATCAGCCATCCACCATCGACAAGTAAGTCAGAGCCTGTCATATATGAAGCTTCTTTAGATGCGGCAAACACAATCACATTAGCGATTTCCTCAGAACTTCCCACTCTTCTCAGGGCCGTATTTTTAATAATTGCTTCTTCAAACCGCTTGTTTTTTAATCCATCAGCGGTTAATGGGGTCTCTGCAAACCCCGGGGAAACTGAGTTCACACGTATCCCGTATGGCGCCAGTTCGGCGGCCAACGCTCTAGTAAAGTTAATAACTGCTGCCTTAGAAGAACTGTAATGAGGAATCATAGCTCCCGCTTTATGACCGGAAAGAGAAGCAACATTGACAATCGCAGGATAGTGGTCGCTTCCTGTTTCCATCATCAGTTTTCCTAAATGTTTCGAAACGAGAAACACACTTTTTAAGTTTGTTTCCTGAATTCGATCCCATTCACTTGCATTAAGCTCTAAAATTCTTGATTTGCCGGAGACTCCTGCATTATTTATCAAAACGTGAAGCTTACCGTATTTTTGATTAACGAAAGTAGTAAGCTTCTGTACGTCTTCTTCATTTGTTACATCCGTCTGAAAAATTTCAGACACAGCGTTCTCAGAAGACCTATTAATCAAGTCTGCTGTAGACTGGAGCTTAGAAAGTGTTCTTCCGGCAAGTATAACCTTTGCGCCTTCCTGTGCTAATCGAACAGCCGTCTGTGCACCTATTCCGCTTCCTGCACCTGTTACTACAGCTACACAATCCGTAAATCGCTGCAAACCATCCTCTCCATTCTAACTGGCAACAAGCTGGCCTTCTAATAGCTTCCTGAATTCAGCTGGTATTGGTTCGCTTGTTTGCTCATTGTAATTAAAATAAACGATTGCGGCTCCTGCCGCAGCAATCAACGTGTCTGAATCCTTTACTCTTATCTCGTGTTTAAATTGAAAACTCTTATTTCCTATCTTAGATATCCAGGTAGAGATAACTAATTCCTGATTGTAATAAGCCTGGCTGACAAAGTCACAATGAGTAGAAGCAATTATAAAACGGCCGAAGGTCTGATAGTCCTTCAGAATCGATTGAAAAAACTTCCCCCTGGCCTCTTCTAGATAAATGAAATAACTCGTATTATTCACATGACCAGCCGCATCCGTTTCACAAAAACGGACATTTGTAACAGTTTCATGCTTCATTCCCAGGCCCCTCCTATTAAAACTGGTTATTTCTTAGTAATTCCATTTAAAATCATTTCCAGATAAATGTCGGTCAGTTCCTCATCTGAGACCTCTCCTTCAGGGTTGAACCAGTAGTAACTCCAATTAGTAACTCCTAATATTCCCCGTGTAATCATATCGGTATTTAAGTTTTCCTCAAAGCAGCCTTCTCTCACACCCTCTTCTACAATCCTCTGGACATTTTTTCTAAATAAATCACGTTTCTCCATATTCTGCTTTAAATACTCAGGGGCAAGATTACGCATTTCTCTAAAAAATATTCTTGCACTCTTTTTCTGGCTTTGAATACTGTGGATAATCATATAAATTGTAGCGCGGAGCTTATCTTTACTATCTTTCCCGGGGTCTTTAAGAATCTCTTCTTGATTGTTCAGCAAGTACTCAATATAGCCTAAGTGAATGTCCCTTAGGAGCTGCTGCTTACTTTTGAAATAGTAGTAAAACGTTCCTTTGGTTACTTGAAGCTCTTTTGTAATATCTTCAACTGATGTTTCAGTAAACCCCTTTTCATCAAATAAGTTAATGCCTGATTCAATCAGCCTTTGTCTCATAAAAAAATTCCTCTCATTTAAGTATGTTATAAGTCATTTTATTGATTTTCACGCCTCAACCGGCGCTAAAATTATATCATACCTAAATTGCTTACTAGATGTTAAAAACGCTCAATGATTGTAGCGATTCCCTGACCACCGCCAATACAAGCTGTTATGAGACCATATTTCCCTCCTGACCGAATCAACTCGTAGACGGTCTTCGTCGCAAGAATCGCTCCTGTGGCCCCAAGTGGATGGCCATGAGCAATTGCTCCTCCATTTACATTCACTTTCTTTAAATCCATTTCCAATTCCCGATTACAAGCCAGTACCTGTCCTGCAAAGGCTTCATTTATCTCAATCAAATCGAAATCATCCAACATCAGCCCGGCTTTTTCCATCACTTTTTTCGCAGCCGGAACGGGACCGATTCCCATAATATTCGGGTCTACCCCTGCTACGGCACTTTCTCTCACCACTGCTAAAGGCTTTATTCCTAGTTCATCAGCTTTCTGCCGTGACATTATTACAAGAGCTGAAGCAGCATCATTTAATCCCGAACTATTTCCTGCAGTAACCGTTCCCCCTTCTGTAAATACAGGGTTAAGACTGGCCAGCCCCTCTATGTTTGTCTGTGGACGAGGATGTTCATCTTTATCAAACAGAACAGAATTTCCTTTACGCCTGGATACCGTAACAGCCTTAATCTGTTCTTTAAAACGGTCTTCCTCCATGGCGCGGGCCATTTTCCGTTGACTTTCATACGCAAATTCGTCTTGCTCTTCTCTTGAGATATTATATTTTACGACTAAATTCTCAGCGGTGATTCCCATAGGAGGATCTCCTATATCTTCCGGAGAAAGCTGTGACTTTCGGAAACGAGGTGGCACAGGGCTGAATGCCTTCTCAGGCCGATCCATCAAATAAGGGGCACGACTCATACTCTCTGTACCGCCGGCTACATAAACATCGCCCTCTCCAGCGCGAACAGCCTGGGCTGCCAGATTGACAGCGTTTAATCCCGAACCACACTGGCGGTCAATTGTTAGTCCAGGCAGACTTAAAGAAAGACGAGATTCCAGAGCTGATAATCGTGCTATATTTCCTCCTCCACTTAACACATTACCAAAAATGACGTCATCCACTTGTTCTGGTTCGACTTCTGCACGAACCACACTTTCCTTAATTACTTCGGCTCCAAGTACATGGGCCGGGATAGAAGCAAGCGTCCCTCCCTGCTTTCCTATTGCTGTTCTGACCGCTGATACAATAACTGCTTCTCGACTCATTAGTCCACTCCTTTACATCGCATGGGATCCTCCATCAATTACCATCACATCACCCGTCATATAATCAGATGCTGAAGAAGCAAGAAAAACAGCTGCCCCTTTTAAATCATTTTCCGAACCGAATTTGCGTAAGGGGGTGCTCTTAAGGAAGGCATCTTCCCCTTTTTCAATCAGCACTTTAGACATTTTTGTCGGGAAAAACCCCGGAGCGATAGCGTTTACATAAATTCCCCGAGGTCCCCATTTCACCGCTAAATCTTTTGTGAATGTAAGGACCGCTCCTTTACTTGAATTGTAGCCGATTGTATCCATGTACTCCGGATTTGACCCTTTTAAACCTGCCACTGAAGCAATATTAATTATCTTACCGCCTCCTTGCTTAAGCATGACTTTTCCAACAGCCTGCGACATGAGAAAGGTTCCCGTCACATTAACGTCCATTACCTTCTGCCAGGCGGAAAGCGGCATTTCCTCTGCTTTCGCCCCCCAGGTAGCTCCGCTGTTATTGACTAAGATATCAATAACTCCAAAGCGTTCCGTGGTCTTTCTTACCACATACTCGATATCTTCAGGGTTTGTAATGTCACACTTCAGTGCCATTGTTTCAACTCCGAGCTCTTCCAAACTCTCACTTACTTCCCGGCATGCTTCTTCTTTCCTTGAGCAAACAACTACATTTGCTCCTGATTCGGCAAAGCCTTCTGCAATCTGCTTGCCAAGTCCTCTCCCTCCGCCCGTTACAATGGCTGTTTTGCCTGAGAGGTCGAACAATTGCTTAATATGCATTCCCCTTCCTCCTTTGTCTGATTACGTATACCTGCTAAGGACAACCTTCCCTTTGATTACTGTTTTGTCCTCCTGGTTTACAGCTTTTACGTTAAAATTTATTGTGTTATCGGTATGATCCGTCACCTCCGCTTGAAGAGTCAGTACATCCTCTAAGAAAACCATCCCTTTAAATCGAATTGAGTAATCTTGAATAAACGCTTCTTCATAATAAGGAGTAAAGAGCTTGGCCAGGTTCCCCATCGTCCACATACCGTGTGCAATAATACCAGGCAGACCTGCCTTTTCCGCTTCTTCGTCAATCGTATGAATGGGATTATAATCTCCTGAAGCGCCAGCATATTTAATCAAATCAAGTCTCGTAACAGGAGACAATGTCACTTCAGCCAGAGATTCACCAATCCGCAGTTCGTCTAAAGCATTCACACCCTCATCTCCCTTCGAACGGCTTCTGTAATAATGACTACCTGTTCTTCTGTGAAAATAAGGTTGCCTTCAAGGTCTTCGCCATATCTTTTTAATAATAAAAAGCCCATTTCCCCGCTTTTTCCGTTTCTTTCATAATAATCCTTCACTTCGGAATAACAGAGAATGTCTTCTCCTACTTTTAATGGCCGTTCATAGTGATAAATTTCCTCCCCATGGATTAGACCTTTCTCAGGAAGGTTAAGAGCTCCAATCGTTCCATAATCGAACACTCTTGGAAAAGTAGGAGGAGCAATATTCTGTTTATACCGTGACTGCCGTCCGGTTTCCTCACAAACGTAAATAGGGTGAAGATCCCCGACAGCCTCGGCAAATTTTTTCACAGCTCCTCTTTCAACTGTATTTTTTACTTTCTCCGATCGCTTTCCAATACTGTCAGTTAACATATGACCACCTTCCTTTAATTTTTAGGTCCGCCTGCTACATACATTACCTGCCCGCTGACAAAAGATGATTTTTCATCAGCAAAAAAAGCTACAGCATTAGCAATATCTTCAGGTTTCCCACTTCTCGCAACAGGAATTTTTTCTACGCTGGCCTTTACTAAATCTTCGAATGAAACACCTATACGTTCTGCTGTCTGTTTCGTCATTTCTGTTTCAATAAATCCTGGTGCTACAGCATTGCATGTAATGCCGAACCGCCCAAGTTCTATTGAAAGCGTTTTCGTAAATCCTTGTAAGCCAGCCTTGGCAGTGGCATAATTAGCCTGGCCGCGATTCCCTAAAGCCGAAGTGGAGGAGATATTAATGATGCGGCCATATTTGTTTTCCACCATATATTTCTGTGCGGCCCGGGCAGCATTAAACGATCCTTTTAAATGTACATTCATAACTGTGTCCCAGTCGCCATCCGTCATTTTAAACAGCATGTTGTCCCGAATGACTCCGGCATTATTTACGAGAATATCGATGGATCCGAACCGCTCATGAGCCGATTTCACAGCAGCTTCTACTTCCTCTGCTTCCATCACATCTGCGGCTTGAGTAAACACGTCTATTCCTTTGTCCCTCAGCTCGTGTTCAGCTTCTTGTAACGCTTCCTCATTGATATCGATAATCGCTACTTTGGCTCCTTCTTCGGCAAACCGATCAACAATTCCTCTGCCAATTCCCCGGCTCCCTCCAGTTACAAATGCTGTTCTGTTTTTAAATCTATTTCCCATCGTAATCTTCCCTCCAGTGTAAGATCAACCTATTTTCACATGTCCTTTTAAGAGATTTCTTGAAATGATTAAACGCTGTATTTCATCTGTACCATCGTAAATTCTCCACAGTCTGGCTTCTCGATACCATCGTTCAATCGGGAGCTCTCTCGTATAACCCATTCCGCCATGAATTTGTAAAACACGGTCAACTACGCGATTGCCCATGTTCGCTCCATATAACTTCGCCATGGAAGCTGCATGACGGTTATCTTCTCCTTGATCGAGGGTAAATGCGGCGTTAAGTACAAGCCATTTAGCTGCTTCAATTTCAACAGCTGAATCTGCGATCTGCCATTGGATCGCCTGTCTGGTCGATATCGGCTTCCCGAAGGTTTCCCGCTCCTTGGAGTAATCGACCGCCATTTTTAATAGACGTTCAGCAGCCCCGACCGCCCGCGCCCCTACAATCCATCTAGCGAAACCGATCCATTCTAACCCAAGGTCGTAACCTCCATTTACTTCCCCTAATATATTTCTCTCAGGAACCCGGACATCGTCAAATACAATCGCGGCAGGTCCCCACTCGCCCATCGTATGAATATATTCCGATTTCCATCCCATCTCTCGATCAACGATAAAACAAGTTACTCCTCTTCGTCCTCCTGATTCCTCGTGCATCTCCTTATCCGTAATCGCCACGACCATGACGAAGTCGGCTTCATTTCCACCCGTAATAAAGGTTTTTTCCCCGTTTAACACCCATTCACCCCCATCTTTCACTGCTGTCATTTTAAGATTCCGGGTGTCAGACCCTGCTCCGGGTTCTGTCATGGCAAAACATGATTTTTTCTCTCCATTTATTGTAGGCAATAAATATTCTTGTTTTTGGCTTTCATTGCCATAATATAAAATATTGTCTGCTGATCCTCCAAATTGAAAAGGCACGAATGTCTTAGATACTTCCATTAAAACGATCGCCATCATCATTTGTCCTAAATCAGCACCGCCATATTCTTCTGGTGTGTTAATTCCCCAGAATCCCGCTTCCTTCGCTTTCAGCTGAAGCTCTTGCAGCTGCTCTGGAGGAAGACTCGGTTTCCCTTCTCTTTCATTTCGGAGCACGTCGTTTTCTAAAGGAATTAATTCTTTTTCTACGAACTTACGTATAGTTTCCTGTACCATTTGCTGTTCATCAGTTAACCGTAAATGCATACAACGACCTCATTCCTTATTGATTTCTTCAACTTTAAGTCAAAGAGACAACTGCTTACATACTAACTAGTTAGTATGTCATATTACCATACTATTTCAAAATTTCTGAAAAAACAACCATAAATTTACTCTGTTAAAACTAAATTTGTTGAATTCCTGGTAGATGATTACCTATCTATTACTTTTTTTATATATAATAGAGGAAACTAGTAAAATATACGGAGGGATGTAAAATGAACATAAAAGAAGATCATTTATCTAACGACTTTAAAACCTTCACCTTCTCCAACAGTCACGGAATGTCAGTTCAAGCTTTAAATCAGGGAGGGATCATTACTGAAATAAATGTGCCTGACCAAACGGGAACAATAGAAAATGTTGTACTTTCCTATCAAGATTACGAGGATTACATAGAAGACCCTAACTATTTTGGAGCAATTATAGGAAGAGTAGCCGGGAGAATTGAAGCAGCATCTTTTCAGATAAACGGCGAAGAATTTCAATTGGACCAAAATGATGGTGTAAACTCTCTACACGGAGGAAACAGGGGATTTCATACGAAGAAGTGGGACGCTTCTCCCTTCCAAACAGAGGACTCAGCAGGAGTTGTGTTTACTTATCGAAGTCCTCACCTGGAAGGCGGGTACCCGGGTAATATTACAGCTGCAGTCACCTATACCCTGAATAATAATAACCAGCTTATCATCGACTACAGTGCGGTAAGTGACCACGATACTCCCATTACACTGACTAATCACAGCTACTTTAATTTAAGCGGGAATATGCAACGTACTATTGGGAATCACGAGGTGCAAATAAACAGTGACGGATTCGTCGAGCTAGATGAAAACCTTATACCAACCGGAAAGATATTGGATGTTGGCAACACGGTGTTTGACTTACGAAAAAGTGCCCCGCTCGAACCACTTCTTCATTCCAGTGATAAACAAATACAACTGGCTAACGGCGGTTTTGACCATTATTTCCTTTTGAATCCAAACAGTAACAAACATGCTGTTGTAAAAGATGAAGAGAGTGGTCGAATACTTGAGCTTCAAACCAATCAACAAGGACTGGTTTTCTACACGGGAAACAATTTAACAGATGGACGTAAATTAGCTCATTCTCAATGGAAAAAACATTTAGGTTTATGTCTTGAAACTCAAGCTTCACCTGCCTCCCTTCATCATGATGGTTTTCCCTCGGTCTGTTTAAAGGCAGGAGAAACCTATGAAAGACAAACCATTTTCACATTTAAAACGATGTAAAAATGACAGGATTTTACTCGAGGCCATTGAATAAGTCCTTTCTGCTTTTAAAGTTTGTTGTTGCTTCTCACGAATTGCTTATCGGGGCCTTAACAGAGGTAAAACGAAAAAGAGTGATTTTAAAAGGGAGGGATTGGATGTTAGACCGACAATTATCCATGAACTCCAGTCCATTTGAGGGACTATAATTCCGTTTCCATAAAATCAGGATCACCAAAACCAACCAGCATTCCAGAACAGCGAATCCTTTAAAGAAAAAGCAAAAGAACGATATAAAATTGAAATTGAAGCGAAGAATAGCGAGTTGAAGCATAGACACGGATATGAGACTGCCTCATCTCCGGGTCTCCCGAGGCATGCGTGTACAAGGAGCGGTGGCGGTATTCACCGTTAATCTAAAGAGAATGATGAAGCTCATGGAGAAATAAGAGGGGAAGTACTTTTTAATATCAAAAGATAGAGGCGTGTTGAACGATTGCTTCGTTCAACACGCCTCTATTTTTACACTTCACTTGAAATCGTGCCGTTCTTCAGTGGCCACGATTTTACTACTGTCTTTTTCTTCAGACTGTCGAGAAAATGGACATTCTTTTTTAGTTCAAGGAAATCATAAAATTCCAAACTGTGGATAATTTTCATTGTAGAGCAGCATCCTGCTCAGTGCCCAAACACTTGCTACATAAGTAATACGACCTGTGGAGGGGAAAACCACCTTCATCCGGTCGTTTTGCCTGCTTTTAGCAGTTATCCGGGAAAACGGGCTCTACTTGGTTTCTGGTCTTGCAGAAGTCTACATACATTTATTTCAAAACGCTAAACGTCTTTGTTGCTGAATTAAGCTTAAAATCATAAACCTGCATGAAAACAGCCTATAATAATCAATTAGTCACGGTACCATACCCTTCGTTAGGAGGAGACTGTCCCTTCATCAGCGGAAGATTGATATCGGCACAACAATTTTACAGCGCCCCAGGTCAATTGAAAACTAAGTACGCTTATTTAATTAATAAGCACCACGAACATGGCTGTGAACTTCATCCTTGTAAAACGCCCGCAGCAGTTCTTCTTCCCCAGCAGAGAAACCTTTTACTGCGAGCGCCTTCAGGTTATCCTCTACTTGCTGCTCATTACGGAAACCTGGTATGACACTGGTGACACCTTTTTGCTGCATTATCCATTTTAAAGAAGCCTGTGTCATGTTTCCACGATCCTTTGCTATCCAATTTAACTTCCGGCTTAATTCTACTCCCTTATTAAATTCTAAGCCGCCAAACGTCTCTCCCACATTAAAAGCAGCACCTTCCTGATTAAAGTGACGATGATCATCTGTGTCAAATGTATGATTCTGGTTGAATTTCCCTGTTAGTAAGCCGCTCGCAAGCGGTACTCGAGCAAGAATTCCTGTTTCTTTTTCTATTGCTTTAGGAAATAGCTCGTCCAATGGTTTTTGTCTAAATAAGTTAAAGATAACCTGCAATGCACTTGCATCTGTATGTTCCAGCACATATAAACCTTCTTCGACCGTTTCAACACTTACCCCGTAATATCTTATCTTGCCCTGCTGCTTCAAATTCTCAAGCACGTCAAATACCGATCCCTCTTTGAGCACACTTAGAGGGGGACAATGAATTTGATATAAGTCCACATATTCCCGGTTTAATCGTCTTAGGCTCTCCTCTAAATATTCAGAAACCTGTTCCATTGAATAAGTAGCCAGGTCCTCAATATCACCTTGACGGCAAAATTTTGTGGCAATTTTCACTTCATGTTCTTTTCCTTGAGTTGCTTCAGCCAGCAGCTCTTCACTGTGCCCCATTCCATATACATCAGCGGTATCAAAGAAATTGACACCCGCATCCATGGCCCTATGGAGACCTGCGAGCGCAGCACGATCATCCGTCTTCCCCCAGCTGCCGCCGATTGCCCATGTCCCAAAGCTTAATTCACTAATTTTTAAATCTGTCTTGCCTAATTGATTGTATTTCATTTATTGGACCTCCTTAAGCATATAAAAGGTTACCCTGTCCCTCCGGCCAGAGTAACCTATACGATTATTTTCTGTAATAAGACAGTCGCTCATTTAATGACTTCGTCTGAGCATATACATCCTGATAGATTGGGAATAACTCTGCGTATTGTCCTGCTTTATTCGGTTCAGGTTTAAAGGAACGCTCAACTTCTACAAAAGCCTCAGCGCAGGTCTGAAGAGAATCAAACCATTCGCAGCCATAGGCAGCCAGCATCGCGGCTCCCATTCCCGGACCTTGTTCACTTGATAATTTAATAATTTCAGCGTTAAAAATATCAGCCTGCATTTGCAGCCAGTATTCATTCTTAGTACCTCCGCCGGTAGAAATCACCTGATTAATCGTTTTTCCATTATTACGGAAGATTTCGATTGATTCATTTAATGAATACGTAATTCCTTCCATCACGGCATGTACAAATTCTTTGCGAGTATGGGAACTGTCCATCCCTATGAAGCTTCCCCGAATAGTTGAATCGGCATGCGGAGTCCTTTCTCCTGCCACGTAAGGCGTAAACATCAATCCATTTGAACCTGCCGGAACCGTTTCCACCTGGTTAAGTAACTGCTCAAAAGATTCTCCATTGGCAAAAACCTCCTTAAACCAGCTCAAACTATAGCCGGCTGCAAGTGTGACACCCATTGTATAATAAGCATCTTTTGCTCCATGGTTAAAATAGTGAACCTGCCCGCCGAAATCTTTTTCGTTGCTCGATTCATAAGATAACACAACTCCGGATGTGCCAATGCTGCAAAGCGTCTTTCCTTCTTCCAGTATTCCGGATCCAACTGCTCCGCAGGCATTATCTGCTCCACCCGCAAAAACTTTAACTGACGCAGAAAGCCCGGTTTGTAAAGCGATATCCGGTAATACATGTCCTGTTTGATCGGTAGAAGCTACTAATGGAGGACAAAGATTAATGTCAATTCCTAATTTTTCACAAATCTCTCCGCTCCAGTTATTGGCTCCCAGATCAAGTAAAAGCGTCCCGGCTGCGTCAGAATAATCCATCGCTAATTCACCTGTTAAGTGATAGCGTACATAATCTTTCGGTAAGACAAATGACCTCGCTCGGTTAAAAAGCTCAGGTTCATGTTCTTTTACCCAGAGGATTTTCGGTAACGTAAATCCTTCCAGGGCTGGATTTTTCGTGATTTCTAACAGCTGTTTTTCGCCTACCATATCATAAATCTTTTTACACTGGGCAGTGGTCCGTGTATCATTCCAAAGTATCGCTTTTCTTAATGGCTCATTTTCTTCATCTAATAGAACCAGTCCGTGCATCTGGCCTGAGAAACTCAAACCTTCAATTTCGTCTTTAGATGCTGGACCTTTTTCTACTAATTCTTTTAAACCTGTCTTCGTCTGTACTACCCATTCTTCCGGATCTTGTTCGCTGTAACCATTTTTCTCCTGAATTAAAGGATATGATTTAGAAACCTCATAATGAATAGTACCCTTTCGGTCTACCAGCAGTAGTTTTACAGCACTTGTACCTAAATCAACTCCAATAACATAACTCATCCTGACTACTCCCCTGCGTAAGCTTTTAGTAAATATTGGTTTAGAACAGATTTAATTCTCTCAAGCTGTCCGGATTGCTGAGGAATCTCCTTTAATTGAAGAGCATGTTCTTCTAGTTTATGAAAATCAGTTCTGCCATCAACAATATCCTTGCCAATTCCTTCATTAAAGCTGCTGTAGCGTTCTTCAATAATGTTTTCCAGTGCACGGTCATCCAGCAGCTTCTGTGCCACTTTAAGGCCGACTGCAAAACTGTCCATGCCTGCAATGTGAGCGTGGAATAAGTCTTCAGGTGCAAATGATCCACGTCTTACTTTGGCATCGAAGTTCAGGCCGCCTCGACCCAGTCCCCCATTTTTGATAATCTCATACATGGCCAGAGTGGTCGCGTAAAGATCCGTCGGGAACTCATCGGTGTCCCATCCGAGAAGAGGGTGGCCCTGATTAGCGTCCACAGACCCCAGTAAACCATTGACCCTGGCATAATGTAATTCATGTTCGAATGTGTGCCCGGCTAGCGTTGCATGGTTGGCTTCGATATTAAATTTAAACTGGTTCTGCAGTCCGTATTTTTGTAAGAAAGCATAGCCAGACGCTACATCAAAGTCATATTGATGCGAAGTCGGTTCTTTAGGCTTTGGCTCAATTAAGAATTGGGCATCAAAACCAATTTCTTTCGCATAATCCACAGCCATATTGAAAAATCGCCCTAAGTTATCCAGCTCTAATCCCATATCTGTGTTTAACAGCGTTTCATAACCTTCACGTCCGCCCCAGAACACATAGTTTTCAGCGCCTAGTTCTTTACCAATTTCCAACCCTTTCTTCACCTTAGCCGCAGCATATGCATATACGTCAGCACTATTTGATGAAGCAGCTCCGTGAACAAAGCGAGGATGAGTAAAGTTATTCACCGTATTCCATAGCAGCTTCGTCTTGCTGTCTTTCATGTAATCTTTTATCATAGCGGTGATCTCATCTAGATTCTCATTAGACTCTTTTAAACTGCTTCCTTCTGGAGCGATATCTACATCATGAAAACAGAAATAAGGAACATTCAGCTTTTCAAAAAATTCAAAAGCAGCTTCTACCCGTGCTTTTGCAAGATCCATACCGTTGTATTGGTCCCATGGCCGGACAGCTGTCCCTACCCCAAATGGATCGGATAAGTCTTCAGTGAACGTATGCCAGTAGGCCACCCCAAACCGTAAATACTCTTCCATTGTTTTTCCACCAATAATTTCTTCCGGATTGTAAAATTTAAAAGCAAATGGATTCGTAGAGTCAGAACCTTCGTATTTAATTTTATCAATGTTAGTAAAATAAGCCATGCTAATTCCTCCTAAGTATTTGTTCTCCACTTTGTATTTCTTGTATAATGAATTTTGTCTAATCAATAAACAAAGTTGGGAGTAAGTTTATGAATCTATTTTCAAGTCAGCTGTATAAAATAATGGAATGGATTACGCGATTTGCTTATCTCCAGCTATTATGGATTTTGTTTACACTAGCCGGAGTCACCATTGCTGGTATATTTCCAGCTACAGCTGCCCTCTTCTCAATCATGCGCGACTGGCTGAAGGGTAAAAGAGAAGTTCGATTGTTTTCTGCCTTTTCCACCTATTTCAAAGCTGAGTTTTGGAAAAGTAACTTATTGGGACTGGTGCTCTTGTTCATTACAGCGTTAATGGGCATCGATTTATATTTTATTCAAGAATATCTGGGGCAAAGCTTCAGCTGGCTCTATATACCCTGGTTTGCCTTGCTTATCACCTTTTCTTTGTTTCTTAGCTACGTCTTTCCTGTTTTCGTTTACTACGATGTGAGAATTGGCAGGGTACTGAAACATTCACTTTTAATTATGCTGATCAGCCCTATTCAAAGTGTCACTATGATGCTCTCAATCTCCATGCTGTGCGTACTAATGTGGCTTGTTCCTGCTCTCGGTTTTATTTTTGGAGCTCCTGCCGCAGCATTTATTATGATGTGGGCCGGCCTTCATGCTTTTTACAGGGTTGACCAAAAAGCTGGTTAACCTTTAACAGCGCTAGAAGAAATCCCCTCTACCACTTTGTTGCTGAAGAAAATAAACGCAAGCAGTATCGGAAGTAAGCTGATAATGAGGGTGGCCCCAATTGCTCCCCAGTCTGTCATGTACTGCCCGATGAAATTCTGAATGCCAACCGTTAATGTTTTATAACCATCAGAGCTGATAAAAGTGTTAACAAACACAAACTCGTTCCAGTTATAAATCATATTAATGATTACGATTGTTGAGAGAACTGGAGTTGTCATCGGCAGAATGATGCGAAAAAACATTCTATGAATTGAACAGCCGTCTATCACAGCAGCTTCCTCAATTTCACGAGGCAGCGTGTAGTAAAAACCAAGTAAAATCATCATCGTAATGGGTAAGTTATACGCTGTATAAGTGATGACAATCGACCAGGGATTGTCTATTAGATTTACGTTTAAAAACATGCTGAACAACGGAATGATAGCTGAATGAATAGGGATCATCAATCCAACCATAAACAATCCAAGCACCAACTTACTTAATTTCCACTGCATACGAGTGATTGCGAAGGTCGCCATGCTGGCCAGCAAAGAAGTTAAAATGATTGAAACCACCGTAATCCATACACTATTCCAGAAATAGGTGCCAATTCCTCCTTCCCAAACCGTCAAGTAGTTCTCCCATCTCCATTCAGACGGCAAGGCAAAGGGAGATCCAGCGAAGATTTCCCTGTTTGATTTAAGAGAGAAAAGAAAGAGCCAGATAATTGGCAGGATTTGAAACAATGCCACCAATCCTAAACAAATGTAGAGAATAAGATAGCCAAGTCTGTTCATGTGTCTCCCTCCTTATATTTAGTATTGTAATTCTTCTTCGTCTGCTGTTAGTTTCCTAACGATTACTGTCACTATCAATGTAATAATAAGTAACAAGAAACCGATGGCGCTTCCGTAGCCAAAATCATTCGTACTGAATGCAAGTTTGTACATATACGAAGCCATAACTTCACTTGCCCCGTTCGGACCGCCGCCGGTCATTACATAAATAAGGTCAAAGTATTTCAGTGAACCTACTATAGCCAACACAACCGTTACCTTAACAACCCCTTTAATTAAAGGAAGCTTAATTTTATAAGCAATTTGTATAGGAGTAGCGCCATCAATTCGGGCGGCTTCTATTAAAGATTCTGGTATGTTTTTTAGGGCTGCATAGTATATAAGAATGTAAAAACCAGCATATTGCCAGAGAATGGGTATGAATATCGCATATAAAACGATATCTGGGTCTGAAAGCCAATTTGGCGGGGTCTCCACGCCAATGGCTAAAAGGAGCTGGTTTAATACCCCGTTCTGAGGGTTAAACACCTTGATCCAGAGCTGTGCAATTGCTACTGATGACAGAAGCATAGGAATTAAGTAAATCTTCCTCAGCAAATCCGAACCTTTAATTTTCGATGCAAGAATCATAGAAATTGCTAAGTAGACTCCTAGACTTAAGGTAGAAAAAACAGCTAGCAACGAAGAATGCCAGGCACTATCCCAAAACTTCACATCCTGAACAGCGTTTATATAATTTTCTAAACCGATGAATTCCATCGTACCTATACCATCCCAGTCCATTAACCCGTAATAAGCAGTTAGAATCAAAGGAATAAATATTAGAATTCCAATTAAAATTAAAGCTGGCAGTATATAAATAGCAATCATCCATTTATTTGACATTACTTTATTCATAATATCCCCCCCTTAATTTTATAAAGGGCAATCATAAGATCGGATTGCCCTTCTTTTTTACTTGTTATTCTTCTTCCGACAACGCCTCTTCATGGGCTTCGGCAAAATCCTCCGGTGTTATTTCATTCCCAAACAACGCCTGGATTTGATCCAGGTGAACGTCTGCAGCGTCTGAGCTCATTTGCACATCTGCGAACAGTGTAATATTGCTGGCGTTGTTAAGATCATTCAACACTTCAACATACATATCAGGTAAATCTAAAGATTCTGGATCGACTTTACTAGCCGGAATTACTCCAGCTTCAGTGACTGACTTTTCTCCCCATTGTTCTACGAAGAATGAGGCGAAGTCTTTAGCTTCTTCTTTAACCTCTGAGTTTTCCGATACAAAAAGACCAACACCGGGGCCGCCTACGTAACTATCCATGTCCCCTTCCCCTTCAACTGTTGGAAAATCAAAATATCCTACAGAATCTCTGAACTCTTGAGGAACATCTTCATTCGTAGTATAGTTTGGCAGGTCCCAAGTAGCTATTAAATACATCGCTGCCTGTTCGTTCATAAACATACTTTTCGCTTCTTCGTCTGAAAGGCCGTTAAATCCACTGTTAAACGCATCCATATCTACAAGATTCTGAACTTCCTCCGCCGCTTGTGTTAACTCAGGGGAAGTAAAGGACCCATCTCCTTCAATCGCTTCAGTCAATGCTCCTGGTCCTGCAATACGATCAGCAAAATACATATACCAGAGAGAACCTGTCCAGCGATCTTTGTTTCCTAAGGCTATTGGAGTTTCCCCATTTTCCGCCAGTGTCTGTATTACTTCTTGAAATTCTTCATATGTTTCAGGCTCTTCAAGTCCATACTCATCAAAAATAGTCTTATTATAGAATACATTTGCCGTATTTAATTCCAAAGGCAATCCGTAAGTCGTTCCATCAACGGAATAAGCCTCTGTCGTTCCTTCTACAAATGTATCCTCAAGATCCCCCTCGACGATGTCATCAAGAGAGGCAAACTTACCCCCCTCTACATATGGCTCCATAAATCCCGCAGCCCATGTCATTCCCACATCTGGTAATTCATCGGATGTGGATAAAACTTGTAACTTATCCTTATACTGTTCATTACTAAGTACTTCTAAATCAATAGTTACTCCATCGTTTTCTTCTTCAAAATCAGCTATGATATCTTTTACAATTCTGTTGTGTTCAGCTGAACTTCCTTCAGGCCAAAGATGCATAAACTTAACTGTTTCTCCATCTCCAGAATCGCCGCTTCCTGTCTCTTCATCTCCACACCCCGCCACAAATAAGCCTAACGTTAGAAACATCACCAATAATGTAACCGCTTTCTTACTCATGTAAGCTCTCCCCTTCATTTTTTCTTTTTCACATCCAACAACGAATGTTTAACAAAAGATTATCAAATAAAACTTTGTTTGTCTAGTAGATAAACAAAGTTTGTTATGCTATACTTATAAAAAATTTGAAAGCGATGGGTAATTCTATGAGGAAAAATAGCGCTTGGAATCAATACACCATTAAAAGCGGGAATAAATCGCTAGTGTTGGAAACAATTATTAACTATGCCCCCATTTCACGTGCGGATATTGCAAATAAGACGCGTTTGAATAAGGGAACTGTTTCTTCACTAGTGGCTGAACTCTTAAATGAAGGGTTAATTTATGAAAAAGGACCGGGGAAATCCAGTGGAGGAAGACGTCCAGTTATGCTGCTTTTTAAGCAAGATGCAGGGTATTCGATTGGCATCGATATTGGAGTCAATTACATATTGGGGATTCGTACAGACCTGGTAGGTAATATTTGTGAGGAAGTATTCCTGCATTTAAGCAATTTATCTTTTAGTCACATTGTTCAGAAGCTTTTTTCTGTCATCGATCAGTTGATCGCTACTGCTCCAGCAACTAGATATCAAATTGCAGGTATAGGAATTGGTGTGCCGGGGGCTGTCGATAAGCAAGGTAAAATCCTTCTGGCTCCAAATTTGGGGTGGCAGAATGTCAATTTGAAAGAAATCGTAGAGGAGGAGTATCAATGTCCTGTTTTAATTGAAAATGAAGCCAATGCAGGAGCTTACGGGGAAAAGACATTCAGCCCTCACACGTGGGAGAAAGACATCATTTACGTAAGTGTCGGGGTAGGAATAGGGGTTGGACTTATTTTAAATGGTTCCTTATATAGAGGAACAAATGGGTTCTCCGGTGAACTCGGCCACATGACTATCGAAGGAAATGGGAAACAATGCCGCTGCGGCAATAAAGGGTGCTGGGAACTGTATGCTTCTGAGCAAGCCCTGACCATAGATGACGGAGCTGTTCATCATTCACTAAATACTATGGTTCATCGGGCTGAATCCGGGGATGAAGAAGCGATTGATGCATTTCACTCTATTGGTCGCTACCTGGGCATTGGAATCACGAATATTATCAATTCATTTAACCCGACGAGAGTGGTGATTGGGAACCGGTTAGTACAGGCTAAAAACTGGATTGAACAGCCGCTGCTTGAGACTACTAAGAACAACGCCCTATGGTTTCAACAGGACCAGCTGGAAGTGAGCTTTTCCGAATTAGATACTCACTCAACCGCTTTAGGAGTAGCTGCTTTTTCCTTCGAAAACTTCTTAAAAGGGCAAGTCCACAACGAGTCTTTACTCGTTCATTAAAATCTATTATTTGAGGTGATGCACAATGTCAACAATTCAAAACCCGATTCTAACAGGCTTTAATCCTGATCCGAGTATTTGTCGAGCTGGAGAAGATTATTATATCGCAGTATCCACATTTGAATGGTTCCCCGGTGTTGGAATCTATCATTCAAAAGACCTTAAAAACTGGCGGTTAATTTCCCGTCCATTAAATCGTCTGACGCAATTAAATATGAAAGGCAACCCTGATTCTGGCGGGGTATGGGCACCAGCATTATCCTATCATGACGGCCAATTCTGGCTCATTTATACTGATGTTAAGGTCGTGGACGGACAGTGGAAAGATTCTCATAACTACCTGGTTACTTCTGAAACCATAGACGGTGACTGGTCTAACCCTATTTTCTTAAACAGCTCAGGATTCGATCCTTCCCTTTTCCACGACGATGATGGAAAAAAATATTTGGTCAATATGGTTTGGGATCACCGAAAGAGCAACCACAATTTTTATGGGATTGTATTGCAAGAGTATAGTACAGAGGAACAAAAACTAGTCGGTCAGCCAGAGGTTATTTTTAAAGGTACCGACATTAAACTAACCGAAGCCCCTCATTTATATAAAGTGAATGGGTATTATTATTTACTTACGGCCGAAGGCGGTACAAGGTATGAGCATCAGGCCACCATTGCGCGGTCCCGTGAAATAAACGGACCATATGAAGTCCATCCTGACAACCCGTTAATTACAACCTGGCCTTATCCTAGAAACCCGCTGCAAAAAGCTGGACATGCCTCTTTTGTAAGAACCCATACAGATGAATGGTTTCTTGTTCACTTGACAGGGCGACCGCTTCCTAATGAATCGGATTCTATATTAAACCCACGTGGATATTGTCCCCTGGGAAGAGAAACAGCGATTCAACGGTTGGAATGGAAGAATGACTGGCCATATGTAATAGGAGGAAACCAGCCCTCTGTCACAATTGAAGCCCCTGCTATTGAAGAAACGATATGGGAGAAAAAAGCTGAAATAGATGATTTCAATTCTGGTCAACTCGATATAGATTTTCAAACCCTGCGCATCCCTTTAGAAGGCGAAGTTATTTCTTTAAATGAGGCACCTGGCCACTTAAGAATATACGGACGCGAATCATTAACGTCCAAATTTACACAGGGATATGTCGCCCGGAGATGGCAGCATTTCAATTTTTACGCTGAAACAAAAGTCAAATTTATGCCTGATACTTTTCAGCAGGCGGCCGGTCTAGTAAACTACTACAATACAAAAAATTGGACCGCTCTTCAAGTTACATGGGATGAAGAACTTGGAAGAATTCTAAATTTAACTAGTTGCGATAATTTTACTTTTGATGAGCCTCTCCCTCATAAAATAGTGATTCCAGACGAGGTTGAGTACGTATATCTAAGTGTTAGTGTAAAAACAAATACCTACAGTTATTCCTATTCATTCGACGGATCCAACTGGCACAGTATTCCACTAACCTTTGAATCGTACAAGCTTTCAGACGACTACGTAGAAGGCGGCGGATTCTTCACAGGAGCCTTTGTAGGTATGCAATGTCAGGATACATCCGGTCAAAGCCTGCATGCCGATTTCGACTACTTTATTTATAAAGAACAAAATTAAAATTTATATAAGTATCTCAATGAAGGTGCTGAAGCTGTCGAGAAAAGTTTCGACAGCTTTATTTATTTTCCTGCGATTTTTCTACACTAATAGTATTTAACGAAAGTTGAGAAACAAAAAACTAACTCATCTGAAGACCGTTATTAGAGACCCCTGCAGAAAAAAACTTCTTCCGCGGAAATGAACGAAAAGCTTGTAGAAAACACGTTGTTTCTTTAGAAACTGCGCACCTCAAAAAGGTGCTATTTTTATTAATAGAATTCATTGTATATTGTTTGACCAAACTTAATCCAACCCGTGATTATGATACAATTAACAAAAAGAACGCGGAACAGTCGGGAGGCTTCATTTATGTCTTGGTATCAACAAACAATAAAATCACAAAATAAGAATCAAATATTACAAACAATTATTGAGCATGCACCGTTATCACGTACCTCTGTTGCTAAACAGCTTGGGATTACGAAAGGTACTGTGTCATCATTAACCACCGAACTGATCAATGAGCAGATTATTTATGAGCATGGTCCAGGTACTTCCAGTGGTGGAAGAAGACCTGTTATGCTTCTTTTTAATGAGAAAGCTGGTTTTTCGATTGGTATTAATTTAGGAGTCAACTATATATTAGGCATATTAACAGATTTAAAAGGTGAAATCGTTGCCGAACAGAAACAGACCATTTCTGTTTACGATTTTGATCAAATGCTGCCTATTATTAAAAGAATTGTTCAACGATTAATGGAAGATGCACCTTCTTCTCCCTATGGGATCGTAGGTATTGGGGTAGGAGTACCTGGTATTATCAATCATAAGGGGACTGTGCTGCTTGCTCCCAATCTTAAATGGGAAAACATTGAACTGAAAGAGGAATTAGAGAAAGCATTTGAAGTACCTATTACAATTGAGAATGAAGCCAACGCCGGAGCTTATGGCGAATTAAAGTTTACTCATGCATCATCCGCTCCACTTCAAAATATGACATATGTAAGTGCTGGGATTGGAATTGGCGTCGGTCCCATTATTAATGGAGAAATCTACAGGGGAGAACATGGTTTTTCTGGAGAACTTGGACATATGATGATTGAGGTCAATGGCCGTAAATGTTCCTGTGGCAGCCGGGGCTGCTGGGAAATGTATGCTTCAGAAAAAGCATTGTTGGTAGAAGCGGAACAGCTTCTTAACTTTCCAAAAGATTTAGAAGTTCTTATACAGGAAGCCGATACAAATGAAAATATTCAATCCATATTTGAATCTGTTGGATATTATCTTGGCTGTGGCATCAGTAACATTTTAAATACTTTCAACCCTAAGAAAGTAGTGATTGGAAATCGACTCGCTTTAGCCAAGGAGTTACTTGAAGCTCCTGTTTGGAAAGCGATTGAAGACCATACTTTGAATTTTCACAAAGAAAATGTGGAAGTAAGCTTTTCTTCCCTTACTCCCTATTCAACTTCTTTAGGTGTTTCTCAAGCTATGGCAGAGAAATTTATAACAGGAAATTTTTAATTTGAAAGCGGATGGACCAAAACTAAATAAAGCGTAAAATAATCCGAACGATTCTTTTGAAATCAGTTCGGATTATTTATAGTACAAGAAAGTTTTTTTACCATCGCTTCGTCAAATCACTTCGCTGTCAGCAGGTACGACCTCAGCTTCCTCATAAAACAACTAACACTTTCCTGCAGGATCTTCTACTCGCGCTGTGCCCACAGAAGTCTTAAGCATTTGGACTACACTGATGTAGTATTATTAAATGTTTTTATTGGCCGTTTTTGACTTCATTGCTTTCCTTATGCCCGGCTTTCTCTTCTATTCATCGTGCAGAGTACTGGTCTGATGACACATTCTCTTTATTTCTCTTCAATCTCATTTCAAGTTGTTCCAGTGACTTCCCTTTCGTCTCAGGAACAAATTTCCACACAAATAGAGCAGAGAGAATACTCATTACTCCATAAAACCCGTACGTTAATCCACCGCTGAATTCCATCATCATCGGATACGTTGAGGAAATGAAATAGTTTGCCGCCCATTGAGCTGCTACTGCGACAGCTACAGCCTGACCTCTAATCTTATTAGGGAAAATCTCGGAAATTAACACCCATACAATGGGTCCCCATGACATCATAAAGGAAGCTGTGTAAATGATAATAAAGATAAGTGTTCCAATTCCTATTGCATCAGCAAACGCCATGCCAGCTACCCCAAACATTCCCACAGTCATTCCCAATGACCCAATGATAAGAAGTGGTTTTCTACCGAAACGATCTACAGTCATTATGGCCACCACTGTGAAAATCACGTTAACCAACCCCATAATAATGGTTTGGAACATAGATGCATCCCGTGCTGCCCCCATACTTTCAAAAATACGCGGAGCGTAATATAATGCCACATTTATGCCCACAAACTGCTGGAACACAGATAATAGAATCCCTACTACAACAATCGATACACCAAAGGAAAACAGCTTGCCCTTTTTGGCATCAAATGACTGATTAATCTCATATAATGTAGCTTTAGCCATCGTTTTATTATGAATCTTCAATAATATATTTAAGGCTTCATCATTTTTATTTTTTGATGCAAGGTACCTCGGAGTTTCTGGAACAGTAAATAACAGCAGAAGGAATACAGCCGCCGGTATGGCTTCTGAAGCAAACATATACCTCCAGCCAATTTCGTCTATCCATTGTGGAGACTGCCCCCTTGCTATCCCCCAATTTACAAAATAGACAACCAGCATACCAAATATTATTGCAAATTGATTTAGTGATACAAGGCGGCCGCGAATGTGGGAAGGAGCAATCTCACCAATATACATCGGTGAAACGGCTGAAGCAAGTCCGACCCCGATACCGCCAACGATCCTGTAAATATTAAACATAACCAGCACTCCATAAGTAGGTTCACCTGCCGTAAAAAATAACAATTCAGGATAAGCAGAACCTAAGGCTGAAATTAAAAACAGGACAGCAGCAAGTACTAATGTATACTTCCTGCCGATGCGCGTGGAAAAGACGCCGGACAGCAAGCCACCAATAATACACCCAATTAATGCACTCGAGACCGTTAATCCGTGAGCAAGAGAACTTAAATTCAATCCGTCAGCAAGGTATCTTTGTAATGAACCCTCAGCCCCTGATATAACAGCAGTGTCATACCCAAATAATAGACCGCCAAGTGTAGCAACCAGCGTGATTAAAACAATATAGAAACTTTTTTGATCTTTCATAATATGTGAGCAGATCAAACAGACCCGCCCTTTTCCTCCTCTCCGAAAAGAAATCGCTTTCAAAACAAATTGTATCAACTAGTTATTAGTTTGTACAGTGAATGAACAAAGTTTATCGTATTTTTTATCTTCCTCTGCATATAGGTAGTTCATATAACCTTACCATTCATTGAAAGTTTCGATGAAAATGATTATTCTGAAAGTATACTCTTAGGAGGTTGATTATGGATTATAAAAAGTTTTTAAACCAAAGCATACATTTAGCCGTAGAAAATATTTATTCAGACGGCGGCCCATTTGGAGCTATCGTCGTTGACCAATCCGGTAACATCGTTGGATCAGGGCAGAACAAAGTGACTTCCACAAACGATCCAACAGCCCATGCTGAAGTTCAGGCAATTCGTAAGGCCTGCGAAAACTTAAATACATTTCAGCTGACAAATTGCATACTATACACAAGCTGCGAGCCTTGTCCCATGTGTTTAGGAGCCATCTACTGGGCGCGTCTTAAGAAAGTATATTATGCCGCTGATAAGAAACTGGCGGCAGACAGTGGGTTCGATGACCAATTTATTTATGAAGAGATTAATAAAAAACATGAAGAACGGGATATCCCTTTTTATCAGATAGACCTGGAACAAAAAAACTTACCGTTTGAAGAATGGAGCAGGCAAGAGGAAAAAGTAGATTATTAACAATAGATAAAAGCCTTGCAGGAGGGAACTTCCTGCAAGGCAGTAATAACAACTTAATTACTTAATCGTCTGGAGCAGTTGATAGGCTTCTTCATTTGTTTCAACATTCATCAGCTGTTCTCTAAATTCCTCACTCATAAGACGACGGGAGAGCATTTGCAGAATTCGCAAGTGATCATCACCTTCTCTTTCTTTAGGTACAGCAATCATAAAAATCAGCTTCGCATCACTTCCGTCCATACTTCCCCAGTCAACCCCATCACGCTTAATGCCAAATACTACAGCTGGGCTTTTCACAGCTTGTGATTTCCCATGAGGAATGGCGATATTCATACCCAGTCCTGTTGTACTTTCTTTTTCACGGTTAATAATAGCTTCCTTAAATTCATCAGGAGATTGTAAAATATTGTTTGCATCTAATGTTCCAATTAATTCATCAATAACGTCGTCCCGAGTATTACCTTTTAAGTCAATGTCTATGAGTTCGGGTGTAGTAATGTCAGTTAATTGATTGATCTCTTGATGTTTAGTCTCTGCTTTTTGCTCATGTGGAACCGGGTGATCATTCTGCTCGACCATTTCTTCATTTGCCGGCACACCAGCAGCTGCTACATCTTTTTTCAAGAGGTTCACCATAAATGCTGTCACAACCATCCCCACTGCAGCTGCTACAAAAAACATTAGGACATTGTCTACAGCTCCAAGCACTGCTACGATCGGTCCGCCGTGAGCTACTCTGTCACCCACACTGCTTAACATAGCGATGACAGCTCCAACCATGGATCCGGTGACGATACTTGGTATTACACGGAATGGGTCCTGTGCTGCAAAAGGGATCGCCCCTTCTGTAATACCGAACAACCCCATCGTAAATGATGCTTTTCCTGTTTCTTTCTCCGCTTGCTGATACTTACGCTTATTAATAAAAGTTGCCAGACCCATTCCAAGAGGTGGTATACAAATGGCAACAGCAATCGCACCCATAATTTCGTAGTTTCCTTCAGCAATCATAGCAGAACCGAATAAAAATGCGACTTTGTTAAACGGTCCTCCCATATCAATCGCAATCATTGCACCCAAAATTAAAGCTAATAATACAGCGCTCGTTCCTTGCATTCCTTCAAGCCAGGCCGTTAGCCCTTCAAAGATTCCGGCAACAGGTGCTCCAATAACAAAGATAAACAGCAGTCCCACAATGAGCGAACCTATAATCGGGATAAAAATAATCGGCATCACTGGCTGAACAGCTTGAGGAACTTTAATCTTCTTAATCCATAGAACAACATATCCTGCAAGAAAACCAGCAATAATACCACCGATAAAACCAGCACCGGCTTCACTGCCGTAAAAGCTTCCATCCGTAGCAATATATCCTCCAATGATCCCTGGTGCCAGACCCGGACGGTCAGCAATACTATAAGCAATGAACCCTGCTAATATTGGGACCATAAAGCTAAAGGAAGCCGCTCCTAAGTTCTCAATCTGCTTCCAAAATGAATCATCCGGAATAATAATCCCTTCTGCCTGCTGCTCTCCTCCAATGGCCAGAGAAATAGCGATAAGCAGTCCTCCGACGACGATAAACGGGATCATGTAGCTTACCCCATTCATCAGGTGCCGGTATATCGGGTTTTCTTTATCTTTTTTCTTTTGCTTTACGGTTTCAGCGGAAGGCATGCTGCCCTTGTAAACGGATACATCATTATCGATAATTCGCTGGATCAACTGTTTAGGCTCACGAATCCCTTCCTGTACCCCGACAACAAGCAGGGGCTTCCCGCCGAAACGTTCTTTAGACACGTCTTTATCGCTGGCGATAATAATTCCATCCGCTTCCGCAATATCTTTTTCGGATAGCTCATTTTCCACCCCAATCGATCCCTGGGTTTCAACTTTGACTTCTACGCCTAACTCCTCGGCAGCTTTCTGCAGATTCTCTGCAGCCATATACGTATGGGCAATGCCGACTGGACAGGCAGTAACAGCTAATATTTTCACAGCTTAAATCCCCTCTCCTTTATGTTTCTATCATCATTTTATGACATATTAATCACAAAAAAATAATTCATTTTTACCGCAGCTGTGGTAAAAATGAATTATTAAGCCTCCAACGAACAAACAATCTTTATTGAAAAACCTAAAAAACAGTTCATTCGTTATAGTTAATTATTACCGAAATGCATCCCTTTTAAGTTGTTATCAAAGTATGGTACGAATTTCAGAAAACGATTCAGCCCTCACAAGCTCTTCGACACTCTGCGGGCTCTCACTCATACTGGAAATTACATTCATCAGCGGCCTTGTTACTTTCTGGTCCTTTGAAGAGACAGCCAGCAAAAAGACGACGGAGACTTTTTCTTTTCCCCATTCGACCGGCTTTTTCAAAACAGCGAGTGCCACTGTAGATTCCAGAACCTCGTCAGGATGGGCATGAGGAATGGCGATCCCACCGCCAATCGATGTAGAAGACGATCTTTCCCTTAGTAACGCTCTGTGAGCAAATGATTCAGTCACCTTCCCTTTTTCCCTTAACCTATTTGCTAACATTTCAATCACTTGATAAGGATGCTCCGCTTTAATGTTAAGAAAAGTAAACTCTTCTTCCACATAGTCTTTTAACTCTTCTTTAGATTTTAAAGTCCGGCTGCCCTGATCAATTTTTTGTAAAAATTGATCCACTTTCTGCTTATCTTTTGATTCAAGTAATGGAGAAATTACAATCGACGGCAGGTCCGACAGGCGAATAGGTTTAGTAGAGATTACAAAGTCAACCCTCTGGTCTTCTACCACTCTCTCAATTTCCTGCTCTCCTACGCACCCAACTATTTCCATGCCTTTATAAGCCTGTTCAAGTTTAGCCTGGAGCAAATGTGACATGCCGACACCGAGCTCACAGACAATTAAAACTCTCTTAGATGTATCACGTTGTTTCTCAAGACGCTCCACTGCTGCCTGAAAATGAAGAACGAGGTAAGCTGCTTCATCTTCAGGAATGTCCAGGTCATGTTGTTCATTGACTTCCTCTAATGCTAAGACGACCATGCTGAACATATAAGGATACATTCTTTTAATATCTGCAAGCATCGGATTACGAATCGTCAAACCATAACGAATACGATGAATTGTAGACTCCAGGTGAATGCGCAGCCCATTCTCAAGACGAGAATCACTCCGGAAATCCATCATTGTCATGATCTGGAGTTGAAAGATGAGTTGATCTACAACTTGTTTCAACAGCCTTTCGAATGGAGAAGATAATGGCTGCTCCTGCCGCTTACCGCTGGCTAAATGCCAAGTAAAATAAATCTTTTCCTCTGTAGGAAAAGTTAAGCTGAGGAGGTTGCCTACACGCTCAAAGAACCATTCAGCCATTTCATACTCAGAAGACTCGTTAACTAAATGCTTATCAGAAGAATTGATCTGTATCGCAGATTGCTGCCTCGTCCGTTTTATCATGACTAACGCATGAATAACGAGACTTTCCAACTCACCGCCGGCATAATTAAAGACGAACTCCTTCTGCATTTTTTTTAACGTCTGTCGTACTAGGTCAACTTCATAGGAAGGAAAAAGGTGTAAAACATAATCATTCGAAACCCCTGTAGAAGAAACCAGTTCTGGTAAATGAGCCAGCGCATTTCTTTTATCCAGTTCCTTTCCTCTAATAACACTTCCTAAGCGCTGCTTGGAAATAACTTCAAGGTCAAAGCTGCCCAGCCAGTTATTGATTAATTGCAAATCCTTCTTAATCGTTGATACAGTGGTAAAGTGTTCTTCAGCCATCTTCGTTAATGTTATTGCTTTCTCTTCCGTTAGTAAGCGAAAGGTTAGTTCAAGAATTCGATCCTGATCCGATTTTGTCTCCGACTGATACAAATATCGGAACAAGCGGGACTTCTCGTCTGCATCAGCCTTTAAGTACACACCAACTCCAGGCTTTCGAACAATTTCAGCCCCATCTTCAAGAAACCGTTCAATCATTTTTAGATCATTACGCAGCGTCTTCTCTGAACATTCAAGTTCTGCGGCAAGCTCGTTTACATGAAATACGGCTTCCATGTGAACAATTAATTTTCTAAGTAACTCTGTTTGTCTATCATTCATGTCCGCACCCACTTCATCATGATGAAACCATTTTCATTTTAACGAATTAGACCAATGTCGACAACTTTTGCAAAGCCGATTCTATTGATGCCTCGTCCATATAGTGGTATGGTGAAAGAAAGATTGAGGAGGGATCCCTGTGACCCAGACAATAACAATCAAAGACAAGAACCAGACGGATCAGTTACAAATCAAACGAATGACCGTTTATAAACAAAGCCGGATTATAGAAGCTGTTGACCAGCATGACTTGAAGCACTATGTGTTCTTTCATATGGATCAGTATTTAAACTATGTCATTTCCAAACCCGACCACTCTTATCCATACATCAATACCGCGTTTAATAACGGCACCACCTTTACTGCGCCCCATCCTTTGATTGACGCCCAACTCTCTACCACCCCCTATAAGAAAAAAAGTTTCAACGACCTGTTCGCCAAACTGCCACAACAACGCTCTTTACAGGAAACAGCTCTAATTGCCACCTACTTCAATGGGTTTATAATGAAAGATAAACTCGTCCATCTAATCAAGAAGCTTTATTATCAAAACCGTCGTGATGGAAAATTATTTTCCTGTTACCGCATACTCCACATTCTCCAGGATTTTGCGCCGAACCACAGCGTGACACATTCCTTCGTCCGAGATCTTCAATTCACTAAATATGCAGCTCTTTATAAAGATAATGATGCTTCTGTCCTTAACCGTGACTCCCTATATGTAGAAAAACAAGCATTTGCTGCTCTCCCTGAGTCAGACTCCTTCCAGACCCTTGATCAGCTTTACACCCAGCAAGATCGCTGGATCGATCGGACAGCCCTTCACATTCGTCTTGCGGAGCAACACCAAAATGAAGAAAATTACACCATACTAAAGAGTCTCATCGATGAGTATTTCCCTGAGAGCCCGCTCGAATTTATGAAAGAGCTCGAGAATCGCGGGGTAAGCTCAAAGCCTTTTTTACAAGATAGTCTACAACTCTATCTAGATAACAGCCAGCTGGAACGCGCTCTGCAATTGATTTGCCAGCATGACATTGAATTATCCCCTGAGCAGTCTGAACAAATGATCAGAGTGGTAAAGCAGAAAGATTTCGCAGCTGAATCGCTTACACCTGAAGGTCTCCAAAAGCTGCTCCTGACGGTGTGCGGGTCCGTGGACGAGGAGCAAACGGACACAATCTTGTATGAAGCTTTTTCAACCATGCTTGCCACACAATCACCTGAAGAAGTGAAAGTTTGGGCTAGTCCGCTGAAGGAAATTAAGGGCGCTGAACCATTACTAGAAAAGGTGAATGAGATGAATAAGCTGCTCGAAGACCCTAATCATCAGCAAAGGCTTGGAGAGTTGTATCATTTTTTCCATCAGCCACAAAAAGCGATCGAATGTATGAGCTGGGAAATGGAGTTAAACAACGAAGACCCCGGGCCCGTCCAGTGGCTGTCAAAACTGTATCATGAAGTTGGGATGATAGAAGAGCATAAAGCGTATCAGAAGCTTTATGCCCATATGGTTAAACGGGCATAAAGAAAGCTGAGGGGCGCAGGCTCCTCAGCTTTTTGATTGTCCGTTATTCTGTTTCTTCCAATTCACTTTCTGTTACCCATTTATGATTTGTTACTTTTTCACTCCCATTTGTCGGTGTGAAGTCTACCATGTAAACCGTAGTTTCTTCAGCCGATTCAATTGTCCCGGTGGCACCTTTCATCCCTTCCATGTGGGATGCATCGATCTTTACTTCATCCCCTGATTCAAATGGTTCGTCACCGGCATCTTCAACTTCTTCATGGATGATCCATTTGTGGTCCTCCACGCGTTCACTGCCGTCTGTGGGGTCATAAGAGATGATGTAAGCTGTGGTGCTGTAAGCTCCGGCGATCGTAGCTTCTGCTCCTTCCATCCCTTCCATATGAGAATCCGTGATGACAGCTTTATCACCTTCTGCAAAAGTAGGATCCTCCGCATCTTCTAATTCGGCGGGAACTTCACCAGAGCCTGAGTGGTCCATGCTGCTGTGATCCATCTCTTCTTCTTTCTCACCTGACTCTTCGTTCGTTTCCTTTTGTTCAGTTTCTTCATCTGAATCTTCACTGTCACTTCCGCACGCAGCTAAAGTTAATAATGAAGTCAAAAATAATGCACTTAAAATCCACTTCAATGGTTTCATACTGTTCTTCCTCTCTGTACATGACTTTTCAGTAGTAGGATAACCAGTATATTTGCAAGATTTGTGCAGAGTGGAAAAATTTTATTTAATCTGTTCTTAAAGGACGTGGTTCAGCCCTGCAAAGGTTCGGGTTGCATTTCAAGCCACACTTTATGAAAATGAAACATCTTAAATTACGCTCAGTTTCTTATCGTTTCATTGATATCAATGGATGTTATTTTTAAACCATTATCCGTTAAAATCAGGGTGTAGTCCTTCACTCGATCATAAAATGTTTCTTTTCCGTCTTGATCGGTAAACGTAAACCTCTCATTGGTTGTCACGATAGATGTCTCCTCATCCATCTGCTCTAAAGAAGTCACTTCGTTATGGGTAAAATTAAAGGTGTAACCCTGGCTGTCTATCTCTGTTAAATAATCCTGTAACTCTAGAGCAGCTTCACTTCCTTCTATTAAATAACTGGAAATGTAGCTATAATCTACTGCATTTAAGGCTTCCTCATAGGCATTCCTGAATTCCATAACATAATTTCCGGCATCAACAGAATTATTATCTTCCTCAATTACATCTTCATCTTCTTCATACTCATAATCTTCTTGATTAAAATCGAACGGAAGTGATCCCCAAACCGTATCATTCTGAGTTACTTCTTCCGTCCGCTCAATTTCCCCTTCTCTGTTCGTTCTCTCAGCATACATAACAACCTCGTTCTCAGAAAATGGTCCAAGCTCCTCAAATTCGCTTAACGTTTTACTTGTACTCTTGCCATTAATAATTAAGGTGGCATCCGGCTGATCCGTTTGAATGGTATACGTTTGATCAGGGAATTCAATAAAAAGTTCAGCTGGGGAGAAACCAACGTAAATGTCATCCGCATATTCAAATCTTCCAAATTCGTTTTTAGCTTCCCCCTTCACTTTGTACTCCCCCGGATAAGCTGTGAATGCTTCTTTTAGTTCACCTTCTTCTACCTTTGCAGATTGTTCCTCTATGATTAGGGTTGTAGGTGAAAGATTCGTATTGGCTTTAATGAACTGAGGCTTTGCGATGATGGTGTATTTTGGGTACAACTTCCAAAACATATAATCCTTCTCTATAGTAAAGAGTTCATTTCCTTTGTGATCTTTGATTGAGAGATTTGAACCTTTTCCACTGAGCACCACAACCAATTGTTCACGAATGCCCTCCCAACCAGCTTCTTCAAGAAACTTCATGTATTCTTTTTTATTTAGCAACGCCTTCTCATCAAGTTTAATGTGTTCAAAGAAGGCCTCAGCATCGCTCTGAGTAAGTGCTGCGTCCATCGCTTTTATAGTATCCTTGAAATCGTATTTGTTCGATAGATACTGATGAGACGTCATAAGAAGAACGGTAAGCAAAACCGCTATTCCAATTATGGTTTTCGTTCGTTTCTTCAATGGTCTCTTCGCCGCACGCTTTTTCCTCGATAACGGTGAAAGCCCGTTTGGGTCAGTATGCAGCTGCTTAACTCCACAATGCTTGCAATACGCCTGTCCTCTTGAGATGGAATGTCCGCATTCCGTACAAAACTTCATAAGCCTCCCCCTTTTTTAGAATGGAAGATTCTCCAAATAGAACTGAAGCTCACTCAGCTTTTCGATGAGCATCCATCTCCAGAATAAATAGGAAAAGAATAGAATAATAACACTTGTTAAAATGCTTGCGTAAAAAGCGTAGTCTGCCGCTCCATTATTGATTCCCTGATGGTAGATGAATAAAATCGGAACTACGATCAGGGCATAAAACATAGATACACTCAACAAAAGGACCGTCACTGTTGCTGTTCCGCTTAAAGCAAATAAAATTGCAAAAACATTAATAAGCAGAAAGGGAGTCAGCAAAGCTCCATACTGAGCAACGATCGTTTTGATACAAAATGGATGCTTTAAAAGCTTTGTCATTATCATAATAGCGAGCAAGCTGATGACCACGCCGGCCAAGGAAAATAGGAAAATGCGGGAACTTATCTCATAGAATGGGAGGGACTGGGAAGGAGAGAATGGCTCACCCGCTTCCATCCACCCCAGGGTTAGCACTTTCGCAAAAGAATTCAGTAAAAAGTAAAGACTGAGTGTAAATGAAAGCATGAAAAGAAAAAGAGTGATCAAACCTTGAGTAACCGATTTGTCTGTAGCACGAAAAGCTTCAAGAGGCTGCTGGATGAACCGCAGGGAACGGTCCCAATAATTTCGCACGTTCTCCATTGCACTAGTATTTGAATTCGTATGTCCAGGGACCGGTGCCGTAGTCGATGTGGATTCCACTTCTAAGGTTTCTTCTTCAATCAAAGCTGAGCCACATGCCCCGCAGAATTTTCCTGATGCTTGTTCGTGATGACAATTTGAACATTTCATCGAACCATCCTTTACGTTAGGAATTTTATAAACTCAGTAAGGTATGTATACGTACAAGACCTAATAATTAAGAACTAGTTTTTGACTCAAATTAAGAAATTAATGGTAATATTAGATTCAGAATGTAAACGAGTTTTGATTTGGATAGGAAGGGAATAATGATACAAATCAATTGAAAAAAGGAGACAGTTATGAGGTTAGCATTTATAGCAGATATACACGGTAATGCACGCGCTCTTCAATCTGTATTAGAGGACATTGAGAAACGAAAAGTCGATCAGCTGTTTGTCTTAGGAGATCTGTCTTACCGCGGTCTGGAACCGCAGAAATGCGTAGAAATGATTCAGAAACTTGACGCTAACGTTATTAAAGGGAATGCCGATGAATGGATCGTACGGGGTGTTCAGGAAGGCGAAGTACCTGACGATGTAATTGAGGATATGAATGAAGAAAAAGACTGGTCCTCCTCGCAAATGAGTAGTGAGGCCATTTCTTATTTAGATAAGTTAGATAAGGAGATCGATGAAGACTTCGACGGTGTCCATGTTCACGGCTTTCATGCTACACCAGACGATTTATTTAAAGTGGTCCTGCCTTCAGAAAGTGATGAAATGATGAAGGAGGAGTTAATGACGAACGAAATGGCTGACATTTATGTTTACGGGCACATTCACAAGCCATACATTCGTCACATAGACGGTAAAATCATTATCAACACCGGCAGCGTAGGGCTTCCTTTTGATGGTCTCGCCCAGCCTTCCTACGCAGTGGTAGATGTAGAGGATGGCGGCGTTCAAACCTCTATCATACGTACAAACTATAATTTAGAAGAGCTCGTGGAGGATGTAAAAGAATCGGATTATCCGCAGAAAGAACTGCTCATGAAGCTGTTAATGAATGCATCTGTAAACGATTAACTAATCTGCTAGGTCAAGTAAGCACAATATTCTTGATCTAGCTTTTATCGTTGAATGGAAGGACAATTTACTTATGGCAGACCATACAAAAATTGCAAAGAACTTTCTCCGCGGCTTCATTTTAATCCTTTTCATCATACCTCTGCTCATATTTCTTCTCTTAGCCGTATTCGGTCCAAAGTGGATGGTGATTGAATATAATGCACAGCCTTCTGATGCTATTATTGTATTAAGCGGAAATGAAGGCCGGCTTGAAAAAGGGGCAAAACTTTATAAGGAAGGACAAGCAGAAACCATGATTCTTTCAAATTCAACTGAATCGGGAACAAAACCTGAGGAAGCTGTAGATTTAGGAGTAGCTGAAGCAGACATTATAGAAGAAGATCAAGCGACGAGCACTTACGAAAATGCAGTGTATACGAAGGAGTTGATGAAGGACTACGAGTTAGAGTCTGCAATTGTGGTGACAAGTAATTATCATTCACTTCGGAGCAAGCTCGCGTTTGAACGGGTATATAACGGAGAAGACGTGTCATTAACATTCTCCCCGTCCCCCTCCTACTACAACCCAGAAGATGGATTAACAAAAAAAGAAACCCAAACGGTCTTTAGCGAATGGATAAAAATGATCGGCTACCTGCCGATATTCATATTTGGAAGCAGCTGAAAAGCCGCTCCCTTTTTTTCTCTTTTATTTTTCTTTTTTTTCTGTGTACCGGGTACAGAGATAGCGATTAAGTGTACCTGGTACCTTTTTAAACCCAATATGGTCTTTTTCTGTACGTTTTGTATAGCTTTTCTTCAAATTTTCTTGTGATTTCATCTCCGCGTTTATAAATAGGACCTCTCTCGATACCATCCAACGTCATGTCCACGTAAATTTTATCATTATCCCAATCTATGGAAGAAATCCAATCGGGTGAGACGAGGACATAAGGGTGGGTAGACCAATTGCCGGAATTGATCAGGAAGTAGCGAATGCGCCAAGTTTGCTCCTCAATAATAAAGTCCGCAATGTTCCCCATTTTTTCATTACCTGCCATCACGTTAGCGTTGTTAAATATCCCTTTCATTTCGTTTATGCTTATTAGTTTGTCAGTTTTATCAGCTATACTTACACCTGTCTTAGCGTCCACAGGTGAATGAGCATATGAGGATGAAGAAGAATTTTCTTCTTTTTCCCACCAGCGAGGATTCCAATTCATCATTTTTGCCATTTTCTGTTCCATATCGGCGTTCATATCGCTTTCACGTTTAACTGATGCATTCTTTTGTAATTCTTCTTTTGTATGGTTTACTTTTATGCGTTTGTTTTCAAAATCGATTGATTCAATGGCAGAAGTGGAGATATAAATGATCTGATCAGGAAACCATTTTGCGGATTCGACAGTAATATAACGGATCACGTAGTCTTTAACATTAAAATAAAGATTTTTCACTTTTCCCATTTCCCCATCATTAGCTTCAAACGTTAACTTTTCTAAATTTGTAGCTTTCATTAACATCTTTCTCACTCCTTCCTAATAATACCTTATATAAAATTTTTCCTTTTTTTCATCCTCATTAAACAACGAAATGAAAAAATCCCACAACCAAAAAAAGGAAGTGAGTATGCATAAGTGTACCTGGTACCATAATGGAGTTATTGTGTACCGGGTACACTTCTATAATTGTGTGGTACCAGGTACAGAATCGGTTATTTTCATCTTAAATTTTGAAAAAAATGATCAAGCTCTTTGTTAAATTTATCGGGCTCTTCTAAAAACAAACAGTGGCTACTCTTTTCAAAGGGAACAAGTTTGGAGCCAGGAATTCTTTTTTGAATATACTCACCTGCAGCCACAGGAAAAAACTTATCATCCCGTCCAAAACAAATTAAGGTTGGAATATCGACATTAGAAAGGGTCTCTCTATAATCAACAGCCGTTTGGTTAAACACGATGGTACTTGCAATGGAGGCAGGAACCTTCATCATTTCAGTCAAAATCCATTTATGAACCTCATCAGCCGGCTTTTCCTTAAACATTCCGTATATAAATTCCCTGTTGAATGATTCCTGGTCTTCTTGGATTGCCTGCATGACCCCTTTTATCGCCTCAAACGTAAAAGCTCCATACTCCCACCCTTCCCAAAGATAATCAGAAGGAGATTGATCGACGACTGTGACCGCTTTTACATTATTGGTTCCAAATTGATTGATATAGTCCCAAACAACAAAGGCCCCCATCGACCACCCAACCAAAATAACATCTTTTAAGTCCAGGTGCTCTATTAATAACTTCAAATCTCTTGCATAATTCGCTACCGTATGGCCATACTCGACTTTGCTGGATTTTCCATGTCCTCGCAGGTCGAACATGATCGTCCTGTACTTTTCTTTAAAATAAGGATACTGATTCTGAAAAAACTGGCTGCTCATCATTACACCATGAATAAAAATAACAGGTTGTCCCACGCCTTCCCCCTCGTAATAAAGCTTCGTTTTCGAATCTATGGACAAGTAATTCACACACAGTCACGTCCCTTCTGATTATAAAGCTATCAATTATTGATATTCATAAGAGAAGAGAATTATTATTTTTTAATGGTACCAGGTACACTCAATCTATTTATCTGTACCAGGTGCAGAGAGAAAAAAGAAAAAAACCTTGCAGTAGGTTATTACTGCAAGGTTTGCTATCTAACAGGTGCTATTTACACTCTTTTGGGGACCGTTTTTTGGTACCAGGTACAGTAGTGAAGTAACTACGTACCCGGTACAGAGTTATCTTATTTGAGTACCGGGTACGCCCATTTTTAAGAATAAAATGCAGATCTGGCACGAATAAATGAATTTTTCGCGATAATGCTGTAGTAAATATTTAATTATCTACCTTTATTTTGTACCGGGTACAGAGAATCAACTTAAGTGTACCTGGTACCTATAACAGAGAATCCCTCATTATTTCCTATAGGCGAGGAACCATGGGTTTTTTAGGTTTTCTTTGTTGTAGGTGAGAGGTTTGTTTTCTGCAGCGACTTCCACTTTTGCACCGGAGAGTTCGACGATCGCCTGGCCTGCTCCTGTATCCCATTCCATCGTCGGTGCGTACCTTGGGTAGAAGTCTGCGTTTCCTTCAGCGATGAGACATAACTTCAGTGAGCTTCCTGCTGTAATAGTTTCTACCTTTTTGTATTTAATTTTCAAGTCTTCAATAAATGCTTCCGTCTCTGCTGACATATGAGAGCGGCTGGCCACAACGCGAACTGTTATATCTTTTTTCTGTTCCAATGGCAGCCGCTTGACACTTATATTCTCCCTTCCCCATATACCATCAACTTTATAGGCTCCCTTTGTTTCCTCAGCAACGTATAACGTATCAAGCGCTGGGGCGTAGACAATACCTTCAACAGGTCTGCCATCCCGAATTCGTGCAATGTTTACCGTGAATTCGCCGTTCTTTTTTATAAACTCCTTTGTCCCGTCAATGGGATCAACTAGCCAAAACTCCTTCCATTCTTTCCGTTGTTCGTAAGGAAGATGTCTACCTTCTTCACTTAAAACAGGAAGTGCAGGAAAGTGTTTACGCAATACATTTTTAATCACATCATGTGCTCGTTTGTCAGCAGTTGTTAACGGAGACTCGTCTTCCTTGTATTCTATGTCAAAATCAGTTTCATAGATTTTCATAATTTCTTTTCCGGCTGATAGAGCGGCCTGAATTAAGTATCTGTTCATGTGAGGTCCTCCTTTGATTAACAAAAATCGCCAGCCGTAACAGCTGACGATTTACTATTTTATTGCTTCATTCCCTTAATTAATACATCAGCTACCTCTGGACGAGAGAATTCTTTCGGAGGACGTTCTCCGTTTCTCAGCAGCTCCCGAACCTTTGTCCCACTAAGGTGGACGTGGTGCTTCTTGTCATGAGGGCAAGTTTTTGCTGATGCCATGTTTTCACATATCTCGCAGTAAAACGCATGCTCGAATTTAAAAATACTGATGCCAAGTTCATCTTCATATTTAGCGATAAGTTCCTGAGCATCATACGTTCCGTAATAATCACCGACACCCGCATGGTCGCGTCCGACGATGAAGTGAGTACAACCGTAATTTCGACGGACGATGGCGTGTAAGATCGCTTCCCGCGGTCCGGCATAACGCATAGCTGCAGGATAAATCACAAGACGAACGCGATCTTTAACATAATAATTTTGAATAATCGTTTCATAGCTTTCCATACGCACATCTGCCGGAATGTCATCAGACTTGGTTTCTCCCACTAACGGATTTAATAAAAGGCCGTCGACGGCTTCAAGTGCTGTTTTTTGAATGTGCTCATGCGCACGGTGTACCGGATTACGCGTTTGAAAGCCTACTACTGTTTTCCACCCTAAATCCTTAAATAACTGACGCGTTTCTGCAGGGTCTAAGTAATAATCTTTAAATTTACCGTGGTCCGGACGATTGAGAAGCTTGATAGGTCCCCCAAGGTATACATTTCCCTTATCGTAAACCTTCTTCACCCCAGGGTGAGCTTCTTCTTTTGTACCGTAAACTTTCTCGGCTTCAAGTTTCTCATCATAGGTGAATTTTTCTTCAACGTGAATCGTTCCATAAGTGATACCGTCTTCACCCTTCAGAGCGATTTCTTCTCCGATTTTGATCTCATCAGCCTGACTCTCTGTTACAGGGAGTGTAATGGGGATACTCCAGACCGTGCCATCCTTTAAACGCAGTTCGTTTACAACACGCTCATAATCAGCCTTGCCCATGAAGCCTTGAAGCGGACTGAAGCCTCCAATCCCAATGAGCTCAAGATCTGAAATCGTCCAGGCGGATATCGTAAGTGAAGGAAGTTTTTTTGCTTGCTCAAGTGCCTCTTGGCGATCTTTTCCTTCTACTTCTTTGTTTACTAATTCATTTAATTGCTGTGGTTTTAATTGTACGGTCATCATATACCTCCGTTGTTTAAAGTAGCGAGCCAAGCCGCTTTTTTCTCCTCTATAAATAGAAACATAAATATATGATTTTAGCAAATATTCAAACAAGTGAACTATTGGAGCTGCTAAAAAATCTTAAGACCCCGGAAACTTAATAACAAAATAGGTATTTAACTAAAAAGAGTCATTTTAAAAAACCTTTTCTCATAAGGAGAAAAGGTTTCTTCATTCCATAAAAGGGACTCATCTGCTCAAGGAAGTTCCAAGCTTATCAATTTCTTTTTCTCAAATTCAGAGGTTGTACAAGTCACTCGTTCCATATCTTTTTCAGTATCGAGCATCATTAATTGAAACTATCAATAGGAACCTGTTTTGACCACTATCTATTCATCTACATTTTTGCTTAACATTATCTTCTTCCACCTCAAGCTCCTTATAAAATCATATCTCCTGTAAGAAAGAGATGTAGTATTTCATGCTAGGTAAATGATTTCTTTTATTATATACCAATCCTTTTGCTCTTTCACCTACTGGAATCTCATAAAAAGAACCTCAATAATTTTTCCTCCTATATACACACCTGCTACACCAAGAACTCCAGCTAACACAGGAGGAGCGGGTAAAGGAAGTTTTATTAATTTAAAAACAACACCGATCACGATTCCCGCGATCATCGCGAGAAAAGCTTCTTTTATCATACATCAACCTCCTGCCATACCAGATAGATTATACTATACAGCGGATTTTTCAATTACTTTTCTCAAGTGCGTCTCATAAGGAGCGGTTATTACCCCCTTTTCTGTAATAATTCCTGTAATTAACGAGTTTGGAGTAATATCAAAAGAAGGGTATAATGCCTGAACCCCTTCAGGAGCTATAGGTTTTCCATTAAAATGTGTCACCTCACTCGGATTACGCATTTCGACTTCAATATATCTTCCGGCAGGTGTGTTAAAGTCTATGGTATGACTGGAAGTTGCTGCATAAAAAGGTATGTCATGATTTTGAGCCGCTAGGGCATGCATATACGTTCCAACTTTATTGGCTAAATCCCCGTTGGAGGCCACCCGATCGGAGCCAACGACAACTTTGTCGATATAGCCTTCACTCATACAAAATCCGGACATGTTATCGGTAATTAATGTGTGAGGGATACCAAATTTCTTAAGTTCTAATGCGGTAATTCGAGCTCCTTGTAAATATGGACGTGTCTCACACGTGTAGATATGGATGTTTTTACCTTGCTCATGGGCGGTTCTAATAACTGAAAGGGCTCTACCTCCGTATCCAGCTCCCCCAAAAGCACCTGAGTGACAGTGTGTCATAATCCTATCACCGTCATTGATTAACTCAGCTCCATAAGAACCAAGCTGATATTCAAAATCTAATTGACGTTTAAGTATACCAACTGCCTTTTCTTCAACTGTTGTAATGAGTTCTTCTCCAGAACCTTTAGCTTGTTCCACTATTTCATCTACGGTTTTCATAAGGTTCACAGCGGTTGGTCGCGTGTTTTTCAAAAAATCTCCAGCTTCTTTTACCTCTTGAGGATTCCCATTTGTTTGTAATGCAGCCAAAAAAATGCCATATGCCCCACAAATTCCTATGGCCCCTGAACCTCGAATCATCATGGAGGAGATGGCTTTACCCAGTTGACTGACACTCGTGATTTGACATACGTCTTCTTTAAAAGGAAGTTTAGTTTGATCGATTAGTTTTAAAGTTCCATTTTCAAACCAGATCGGCATTGCCAGTCCTTTTTCTTTGTTTTCTTGAACAAATTGTTCAATTAGTCGCATAATATACCTCCTTTCTTATTGAGTTACTGCGTTTTTTTCCACAACGCGAAGCTGCGAGAGTATAAAAGCCTGTTTTGCTGTTGCTTCCGCAAGGTCAACTACATTATAAGCAGCTTCCAAAGTTGGACCTACCGCACAAACCCCATGATTTTTCATAAGAGAAATTTTGATGTCTGGATACTTTGTAAACACGTCCGTCACGTGCTGAGCTAATTCTTTTGACCCAGAAGGTGCTGTATCTGCTACCGGCACGTGTCCTAGTAACTTTTGAGCTGTCACTGTTGGCAGTGGAAGTTCCATCCCAAGGCATGCATACCCGATGGAGTAATTAGGGTGACAGTGAACAATCGCGTTTACGTCTGGCCGAACTTTATATACTCCTAAGTGAAAACCAATTTCCTTTGAAGGCTTTCCTTGACCTTCAATAACCTCTCCATCCATATCGACAATCAGAGCATCTTCTCGAGTAACCTCTCCAAGGCTGATTCCGCTTCTCTTTATGAGTACATAGTCAGTCCCTGGAATTCTCACACTAATATTTCCACCTGTGGCCTGTGTATAACCCTTTTGGTAAATTTTACGAGAAACATATTGCAATTCTTTTTTTAACAATTCTAAATTCATACACATACCCTCCTAGTTATAAAATTGGTGATAAAACTCTTCTAAAACTGGTTTCTTCTCTTCTACTTTCGAAAGCGCTCCCTGTACTCTCCTTCTTAATTCACCTGATCTCTCTTGAATACGCTCAATTATCTCCTGCTCATCAAAAGCAAGTATCTTATTCTCTCGATAAACCCACTTTCCTTTAATCATGACAGCTTTAATAGATTGTCCTTGTTCATAAAAAACAAGTTGAGAGATTAAATCTTCCTTTGAAATGAACGTGTTTGATTTTCGATTAACAAGAACAAGATCTGCGTTATAACCTTCCGCAATTTTCCCCCGCTTGCTTCCCTTTACTATGTGACCTCCAGAGCGTGTGGCCATATTGAACACCTCATCAGGCTGCAGCCAATTTTCATAGTCTCTATTGTTTACTCGGGACATCATGAGAGACAATCTCATCATTTCAAATGAGCAATGGCTGATTCCGCAATTTGATGCATCTGAACCTAGCCCTACAGAAATATTGCGATTCACATAATTAGCTACAGGAGCAATCCCGCTCCCCAAAATCATATTGCTGGCAGGGTTATGCACTACAGAAACATCTTTTTCTATTATTCGATTCATTTCGTGCTCGTCTAACCAAACCGCATGAGCGACTGACAGTTTTTCATTTAGTAATCCTGCTTCGTCTAAATGACCCAATACCCCGTTAGCGAAAGTTAGATCTCCGATATCCTTTTGAATTTTCGTTTCTAATAAATGAGTGTGAACTTCTAACCCATATTGATCACTCAGGTCCTTACATAACTTTAATGCTTCCTGGCTGCACCTTTGTGGTGCATTAGGACCCAGCATGACTTGAATTTTTTCATTTTTTAAGTGCCAATTGTGTATGAGGTTGGTGTAGAAATCCCTTATTTCATCCAGTTCGTACACTGGGTTATTTTTCTCATCAGACAAACCTAAAAACTCTTCATCTGAAACATTCTGTATCATTGGGGCAAATCCAACATGCATACCTGACTTCTCATACGCTTGCAAAGCCGCAACCGCTCTGTTCAAGTGAGGAAAATGATCAACACACCCAGTAATGCCGCTGCGGATCATGTCGGCAGCACCGATGAGAACAGATAAATAAATATCTTCATCATCTAAAGAAAGTCCATATGCAATGGTATACAAAGACCAGAGTTCTAAAGGCAAGTTACTCTTCGTTCCCTTAAGAAGGTTGGAATACGAATGATAATGTGCATTGGTCATCCCTGGTATTAGAAGGTTCCACTGAGCATCGATGACTTCCTCTGCTGCAAGGACCGGTGCACCCGCTTTTTGTTCATGTGGAAAGATTCTTGTTATTTTTCCTTCTTCTATAAATAAACTTCCTTTTATGGTGCCTCTCACATCATCCATTGATAGAATTTCAGCATTTTTAATCAATACTGACATTGCCAGTTACACACTCGGTTTAGCCAATTTTTCTTTGCGAGCTGCCAAAGCTCTTTCGTAAGCTTTATGAGCAATGGAAGGTCGCTCATTAGAAATCAATTCAACTGCCTTAAGGAAAAGGCTGCGGATTTTTTGCTGATTGTCTTTCACTACATTTTTGTGGGTCTCTAGATCCGGTGGGACATCCGTAGTTCCTGCCGCTAAGTCTGTTGAGATCGTCACTACAGCATAAGCAAGACCTAATTCACGTGCCAGAATGGCTTCTGTTGCATTCGTCATTCCTACCACATCCATTCCCCACTGTTTATACACATTAATTTCTAACGAAGTTTCATAGCGTGGACCGTCCACACAAATGTAGTTCGCTTTTGGAACAATCTCATATCCTAGCTCCCCCGCTGCGTCTAAGAAACTCTGGTTAAGGTCAGGACAATATGGCTGGGTAATTTCTACAGAATATTTCCCATAAGTGGTCACACGCTTTGTAGTCACATCCATAAATTGGTCTAGCAAAGCTAAAGTTCCTACTGGGATTTGTGGATTTAAAGAACCTACCGCGCACATCGCTATTACATGGTTTATTCCTAATTCTTTTAATGCAAGCATATTAGCTCGATAATTGATTTCATGGGCTAGACTGTCATGAGTTTTTCCGTGCCTAGGAAGAAAATAAATGTCTTTACCCGCATACTTTCCAACAAAGACAGTTACTTCTCCATACTCAGTGGAAACTGTTTGCTCCACCATACCATCCACTAAATTATAAAATCCTGTACCGCCAACGATTCCTATTTTCATTCAAAGTCCTCCTTATAATTATATTGTTTTTTCATTTTGTAATAATGAGGGGAAAAAGTAAGGCTTGCCTGATTTTTTCTTTAATTCATCCCACTGATTTAATATTTTAGTAGCTTCTGTTGCCACAGCGATTGATTGAGTTACACCTTCTCCTTTATAAGCGAATTCATCCTTCACTCTATTTGCAACTGCTGTAAATATAGCTCCCGACCTTAAGTTAAATAAACTACTCAGGGTTAATACAGTTGCTGCTTCCATTTCAAAATTCAAAACGCCTGCTTTTTGCATATCGTCCATGATTGTGTTCATAAAGCTTTGATTGTAGTTATTAAAGCCTGGACGTCCTTGACCACAGAAAAAGGAAGCTGAAGTGTATCCGATACCTACGTGATAAGTGACTCCAAGTCGTTCAGCAGCTTCGATCAATGCCATTATTACTTCCTGGTTTGCTACAGCCGGAAACTTAGAATCAACGTATTGGTCACTCGTACCGTCGTATCGGACAGCTCCGGCGCAGATGATAAGATCTCCAGGATTAATGTTTTCCTGCATTGCCCCGCAAGTACCTACACGAATGAAAGTTTCTGCCCCAATCTCAGCTAGCTCTTCCAATGCACTGGCTGTAGAAGGGCCTCCCGCTCCAGTCGAACACGCTGAAATATCTACACCACCAACTTTTCCAGTGTATGTAACGTGTTCTCTATAAGTAGCGATATGTTCTTTTTGATCCCACTGCTCAGCCATTTGCCCGACGCGCTCTGGGTCACCAGGTAATAGAACATACTTCGCAATATCTCCTGGTTTGCAACGAATATGGTACTGGGAATGATCTTCTAATTCTGGTCGATAGGCTTTAGACTTCCATTTAAGTTCGTGTAACAATTTTAACGCCCTCCTCAGTGTTTACTTTCATCGATTGTAAAACGGAATCAATGGTTAAATAGGTTTTATTAGAATTTAAAAACGGTAAACTATGAGCAAGTGAAGTAATTTGAGGAGGTTGAAGTCCTGCCAAATCCATAATCCTCTTGTCAGCGAAGACGTCCTCAGCATGGCCATCAGCAACCTTTTCACTCTGATGCATGACGACTGTTCGGCAATTTAATTCTCCTATTAAATGCATATCATGGGTAATTAACACCACAATGTGTCCGTGCTTCTGGAACATACGAACGAGATGTAGTATCCGCTGACAGCCTTTATGGTCTTGACCGGTTGTTGGCTCGTCCAAGACAATTACCCGCGGGGATATGGCCATAATTGAAGCCATCGCTACTTCTTTTCTCTGACTGGAATTAAGATCAAATGGATTCTCGTTTAAATAATTTTCTAATTCAAAAAGCTCAACTGCTTTGTTTACACGCTCTTCAATCTCTTCTTCTGACATACGCAGATTCTTACAGCCGTATTCCAGTTCCTGGATCACGTTCGGTAAAAAAGTTTGGTGATTTGGGTTTTGGAAAACATATCCTACTAAACTGGACAACTTAGAGATTCGCTCTTTCCTTGTATTTAAGCCTCCGACAGTAATTTTTCCCTTAGTTGGCTTTAACAGCCCATTAAAGTGTTTCACTAACGTCGTTTTTCCAGATCCATTACTCCCTAAAATAGCTACCGCTTCATTATCATAAATATCAAGGTCAATATCCTTTATAGCAGTAACCCCATTTGAATAAACATGAGTCACATCACGGACTGAAATATACGGCTCCATAAAATAGCCCTCCTTAATAATAGTTCAACTCTTAATGTAAGCGTTTTCTAATATTGCTGCAGCTTCTTCGATACTAGTTGATAATTTTACATCTTGTTTGTTTTTCTGATTGTATTGATGGAGAAGTTCAGTAACCTGAGGAGCATGCATAGTCAATTGATGAAGTGTGTCAATTTGCGCAAAGACCTCTGCAGAAGGACCGAACATTTGCTCTTCTCCTTCATTTAGAACGAGCACCTTATCACAATACTCCGCTATTCTTTCAACTTCATGGTCAATAATAATTCCAGTCATTCCGTGTTCCTTAAGGCTTCTCAGTACATCATATACTTCATTCTTTCCCTTAGGATCGAGCATAGAAGTTGGTTCGTCCATAATCATAATAGTTGGCTTCATTGCAAGAACAGAAGCAATAGCCAGACGTTGCTGCTGTCCTCCGGATAATGCAAGAGGGCTTCGTTTCTCAAATCCTAGTAAACCCACCTGCTGGAGGGCTTCTTTAATTCGGCCCTCCATTTGTTCTCTTGGAACCCCTAAGTTCCCTAGCCCAAACGCTACTTCTTCCTCAATCGTCATTTGGCTAAGCTGGTTTTCTGGTTCTTGAAAAACAAACCCGACGTGTTCAGACATTTTAGCTACATTGCCCTTGTGAACATCCAGTCCCTTGACATAAACTTTACCTTCTAATTCCCCTTGAATAACCTGTGGGACCAGCCCGTTAATACACATAGCAAGCGTTGATTTCCCTGCTCCTGTAGGTCCAATAATGCCAAGAATTTCCCCGTAATCTACGGAAAAGTTAATATTTCTTAATGCTTTCACCTCTGCATCAGGAAAAAGAAAAGATAGTCCAGAAACTTCAATGGCTCTTTGATTCTTAAGCATCTGCCACACCTCCTACTAAACTTTGTACACGTTTAAAGATAAACTTGAGGATCATAAACCCAAATACCACCCATGTGCCTATTAAAGAATAAGTGAGTAAAGCATCTGTTGTTAGATTAAGAAAGCCGCTTAAATAAAGTTGCAAGTAAATCTCTATTGCAAGAAATAAAAGGATTCCTATTAAAAATGCATAATCCTTATATCCAATTCTTGTATCTCTTAAGCTGGTTTTTGCGCCTTCTCGACTGAAAGCTCGACATTCCAATACGTAAGAGAGCTGATGTACTTTCATAAATGTGATAATAAAAAGGGGGGCGAATATGGGAATTAGGTTTTTCACACGTTGAATTAAATTTCCTTTCACATCTAAACATCGTGCTTGCTGAGCTTCCATTACTATTTTGGCTTCTCGCGCAATAATTGGAATGATTTGAAACGTTGACAATAAAATGAAAGCAAAGGAATGAGGAACCTTCCATTTCACAAGAGCTGAAGCCATGTCTGAAGGATGAGTGCTCATAACGAACAGAACAGCAGCGGTACCAATAACTAAAATCCGAAACGACATAACACTTGCATAAACCATTGACTCATATTTAAATGTGAGGCCACCAAATATTTCAAAGACAGGAGTAACACCGATAGGATTGTAGATTCCATGTACCGTCATAATTAGTACGGCAAAAAGCAGCAGAAACTGCATAGAGATGAGATAAGGCTTTACTAGCTTTGCTGCAACAACTAGCGGAAAAAGAAATACTAAGAATAGTAACTGAAGGGCGGGATCATTTAAGATAAAAGAACTAAGAACGACAAAAGCCACAAAAATCATTTTAGTTCTAGGATCAAGATTGTGAATAAAGCTCTCCTTGGGCAAGTATAAACTGTTCACACATTTTCCTCCTTATGAACCCTTATAGAAAGGGATATTTTCAAGTGAAACCCTGCTAGTTGACTCGCGCTCAATTAACGTTGGTTGAAAAGTAACCGTTTCTTTAAAATTCTTCCCTTTTCGTGAAATTTGCACAGCTAGTTCTACTGTCTTTTGGGCCATGTCTTCGATAGGCGTCCGAATCGTCGTCAGTGTTGGAAATACAATTTCAGCAAATTGGGAATCATCAAATCCGATTACGGATACATCTCCAGGGATTGAAAGATGAAGCTCTCTTGCTGCTTTATATACCCCAACTGCAATTGCATCATTTCCCGCAAAAATTGCAGTTGGTCGGTCTTTTAGTGATAACAACTCTTTTCCTTTATCGTAACCACTCTGAATTTTGAACTCACCTAGTCTAGTAAACTTCTTGTTCACTTTTAAACCCTGATCTTCTAAAGCCTGGCTGTATCCTTTTAATCGTTCAGTAGATGCATAAGAATCAGCCTGTCCCCCTATATAACCTATACTTCGGTGGCCACGGTCCAATAAGTGTTTCGTCGCTTCATATCCACCTTCGAAGTTATTCACAAGAACTTCGTCTATTTGCACGTCGCTAACTTGACTTCCCAAACTGATAAAGGCTAAATCAGACCTCGATCTCATCACTTCCTTTATATTTCTGTCATTCATTTCCGGAGTAGAAAAAATAACCCCGTCGACCCCTTTTCGGATTAAAAAGTTAAGATATTCCGCTTCTTTATCCAGGTCGTTATCGGTATTACAAAGAATGACATTGAACCCATATTGGTTGGCATGATCTTCAATAGCCCGAGTTAATTCTCCATAAAAAATATTCTTAATATCAGGAATAATTAAACCGAATGTTGCGGTTTGCTTCTTTATCATGGCTGTGGCTACCATATTTTTTTGGAATTTAAGTTTTTCAACAGCTTTATTGACTTTCTCTTTCACTTCCATACTGGTATAGCCACTATTGTTTAACACTCGGGACACCGTCGATATAGAAACATTAGCTTCTTTTGCCACATCTTTGATAGTAACCATTTGTACACTTCCTTTTCTTTATGAAAACGTTTCCTTGTAAACATGGAATTCTATATAAGTAACTCATATGAAATTAACATACCTTAAATGAAAACGCTTCAATATAATGATTTTATTATACCCTTCTGTTGAATATAACCGCAAGATTTTTTCAAAAATACTGAATATTTTATTTGAGCGGCTTTTCGATGGCAGGAAACGTTTCCTCAAGGAGTGTTAATAAACAAAGCGTAAAGGCCAAAGTTCTAAGGAACATTGGCCCTCCAATGTTCAGAAATTGATTTTAAGCTTAATGTAATATAAAATATTTACTAAGTCTTTTAGGGCATCAATTCTTCAAATTTTTTGTTGAATTGATGTCTTTTTTATGCTGAAATTTTCTTGTCTTTATTTTTTTTAGTGTTGTTCATACCAATTTTTTCACGTATATCTTTAGCATTTGGCAAGAAACGAACAGGAAATGATCTCAAAATTACCCAAACAATCCATAGAGTCAAGACTTTATCCGCTACAGTTCCAGGAATGTTAGCTATAAATGCTGCATTGAATATTTCCTGCCCAGAAGCAATCATACCAGCAGTGAGTACGTCTACTGTGTGACCCGAGAACCCTCCAAAAGCGTAAACCGAAATAATTGTTGATAAAACAGAGGCCAATAAACCTACAATTCCACCAGCTATAAGAACTTTCCAAGTCTTTTTAAACCAACCTTTTTTATAAAAGAAGTAAGCCAAAAAAGCAACAAACATTCCAACTAGAGCAAAGGGTAAATAAGTCCAGCGAACAATTAATGCAAGAATGACGTTCGTCATTAAAGCCGTGGCAGCTCCCCAGACAGGACCAAGAACAATAGCATTTAAAACCGTGCCAATGTTATTTAAGAAAAGAGGCAGTTTTAACATTTCAACAATTGAGTTGGCTACCCAGTTCAAAGCAATACCGGCAGGAATCATAGCAACAATAAAACTAGAAAGTTTTTTCATTTCCTATCTTTCCCTCCTATTTATTCTAAACTTAAAAGCTTGTCCCTTAAGTGGTCCCCCTTTCATTTAAATATGCAATTTATAAAAACGTTTCCACATACACAAAAGTAAATTCTTTACACTGTTGTGAAAACGCTTTCTTAGTAAGTTATTATACATAAGAGCTGATAGACTTTCAATAATATTTTGAAAATATTGATAACTTTATTGTGATTAACTCATGTTCGTTTTAATTAATAGTCAGCTTACAGTATTATTAATCTTCTGTCAGGAATATTGTCAGGTTTAATAACACAATTTCTAAAAATTCTTGCCCCACCTTTTGAGAAACAATTTAAGGCTTCTCATTCCAAACTGCAATGGATAAGTCCTCAATCATCAAGATAAAAATGAAAGGGGTACTGCTCAAAAATAAATCACTGGTAAATTTATATATCGTGAATTATAATTAATTTTCGAACTTTTCAATTAACACATTGACATCCCCGCTGTAGATTGCTAATATTGTAGCTAATTCTATAGTAACGATATCGATATTCTTATCCAGAGAGGTGGAGGGACTGGCCCTGTGAAACCCGGCAACCGCTATTTTTTAAATAGCACGGTGCCAAATCCTACTGAGTATAGCTCAGGAAGATAAGAGAAACTTAAATCTCTTAACCTCTCTATTCCAAAAATAGAGAGGTTTTTTAATTGAATAGATGTTCTTATCCAGAGAGGCAGAGGGACTGGCCCGTTGATGCCCGGCAACCATTAAGCAAATGCTTAAAAAGGTGCTAAATCCTGCAGGAATGATCCTGAAAGATAAGAAGAGCGTAAAAATCTCTTCTTGTTAATCAGGGAGAGTTTTTTTATGAGTAAAAGGAGATGAAAGTAATGAAAGCAGTTCTCTTAGATGGAACGCGCACCCCTTTTGGAAAATGGAAGGGTGCATTGAGAAAGTTATCGGCTACTGAGCTTGGGGCAAAGGCTCTCGCTAGTCTTATAGATAAAAATCCTGTAGCAAAAGAAGCGGATGGGGTACTGCTGGCGGAGGTAATACAAGCCGGCGGGGGACAAAACCCTGCCAGGCAGGTGGCTTACCAGGCAGGGATGAATTTAGCAGTGCCAGCGATAACACTGAACAATGTATGTCTGGGTGGAATCGCAACGGTCGCAGATGCGGTACGACGATTAAAGCTGGATGAGGGTGAATTGTATGTAGTTGGCGGCTTTGATTCTATGACTAATGCACCCCACACCTCTTCTGTTCGAATGGCTTCTGGTATTGGTCATACACAGATGAAAGATACTTTATTAAACGACGGTTTATGGTGCGCCTTAAGTGATGTTTCGATGGGGGCGCTTACCGATAAGAAAAATGTTGATTTTGATATTAACCGTAAGGAGCAGGATGAATATGCTGCTCTTTCCCAGCAGAGAGCGTCCAAGGCTCAGGAAGAGGGATATTTCCAACCAGAAATCTCCCCTATCTCCGGCCTGCTTACAGAAGATGAAGGGATACGGACTGATACTTCAGCCAAAAAACTAGCTCAGCTTTCACCAGCTTTTTCTAAGGAAGGATCGATTACAGCTGGTAATGCTTCTCAAATGACAGACGGCGCGAGTATCGGAATTGTAACGACTGAGGAAAAGGCGCAAGCTTTTAATCAGAAGCCTTTAGCTGAAATCATAGATTGGTCAGAGATAGCTGGACCTGATGCGAGCTTACAAACGAAACCTTCTCAAGCGATCAGTCATTTACTTGAAAAGCATGATCTAACCACGGATGATATTGATTTATTTGAGATTAATGAAGCTTTTGCCAGTGTGGTTATTGCGAGCTGCCGAGACCTTAACATTGATTATTCCCGCGTCAACGTCAACGGCGGGGCCATCGCTCTTGGCCATCCTTTAGGGGGCACGGGCTTCCGGTTGATCTTGACACTTGCTCATGAACTTAAACGCCGGGGCGGTGGTAAAGGAATTGCATCGCTGTGCGGCGGTGGAGGCCAGGGAATGGCCATATTAATTGAAGTTCCTGCATCGTAACCCGAAAGGAGACACACAACTATGACTACATCCATCCTACCGGAACGCTCCCCTATTCTGTGGGAGCCATCTGAAAAACGAATTGAACAATCTCATTTAAAAGCTTTTTCTGACTTTGCCAACCAGCCGCTTTTCCCGTACGAACGATTGCATCGCTGGTCTGTCTCCCACTTAGGGGAGTTCTGGTCCAACGTGTGGGACTATGCTGGCATCATCGGCCACAAGGGTGAGCGGGCTTACGTACCGGGTGATTCCATGCCTGATGCGACATGGTTTCCGGAAGCAAGCTTAAACTTTGCTGAAAACCTGCTGCGAGGCTCCCTTGATCGTATTGCGGCCTATGAAGCTGATGAATCAGGTGTTCGAAGAGAAGTTACCTTACGAGAACTAAAACAGTTGGTGGCAAAAGCTCAGAAGGGTTTACAGAAGCTTGGCGTGCAAAAAGGTGATTGTGTAGCCGGAATTACGACCAACGATATTCAGGGGCTCGCGGCTTTAATTGCGACCACTTCTTTAGGAGCAGTTTGGACCTCATGTTCCCCTGATTTCGGGGCTAAAGGCATTGTTGACCGCATTGGCCAAGTGAAGCCTAAGGTGCTTATTGCCACACTCTCATACCAATACAAGCAAAAACAATTCGATATGGAAGAAAAAATTAAAGAAACTACTGACCAGATCGACGATTTATCTGCCCTCATTACTTTCAATGGCCGTGCTCGTTTTTCCGGGAAAGAAACCCTTACATGGGAAGAACTTTGTGACAATGAAGCTGAGGAACCAATCTTTAAGCCGACAGCTTTTGACGACCCTTTGTACATTTTATATACATCCGGTACCACAGGGCTGCCAAAAGCAATCGTACACTCAGTCGGTGGAACACTTTTGCAGCATGTAAAAGAGCATCAGCTCCACTGTGATGTTAAGCAGAATGATGTTTTGTTCTGGTATACAAATACAGCCTGGATGATGTACCCGTGGCTCGTTTCTGGATTGGCAAGCGAAGCCGCCATCCTTTTATACGACGGCTCGCCGGTAACACCTAATACTCTGACCCACCTCTGGGACATTGCGGATGAAGTGGGAGTTACACATTTTGGCACAAGTCCGAAGTATTTAGAAACGCTAATGAAAGCCAATGTAGAACTGAAAAACAGTCATTCTCTCAAGACGTTAAAATCCCTTTTATCATGCGGAGCTCCTCTCGCACCTGAACAATATGACTGGATCTATGAAACGATAAAGGAAGATCTTCTTCTGGCTTCCATCTCTGGAGGAACAGAAATAATCGGGTGCTTTGTAATGGGATCACCTGTCCACCCTGTTAAACGCGGAGAAATTGCATGTAAAGCCTTGGGTTTGGCAGTAGACGTTCTAGATGAGCGAGGGGCTTCTGTATATGAGAAAAAAGCAGATTTAGTTTGTACGCAGTCATTCCCGAGTATGCCTCTCACCTTTGTTGGTGAAGGAGGGGAAGAACGTTATAGAAAAAGCTACTTCTCAAAACGCCCTGGCATATGGACCCATGGTGATTTAGCGGAACAAACAATTGACCAGACCCTGATCATCTATGGACGTGCCGATACGACCTTAAATCCCGGGGGTGTAAGAATTGGGACAGCTGAAATTTACAGAGTCGTTGACCATATCAGTGATATTCAGGACTCTGTAGTGTTCGGCCTGCCTAAGGACCATGATGAGGAGATCATACTGTGTATTGTGACTGATCACTTAACAGAGGATCTCGCTAAAAATATCCGTCGGCAGATTCGTGAGAAAGCGTCCCCGCGCCATGTTCCAAAACGAATTTATCAAGTAGAGGATATTCCACATACCAATAATGGCAAAAAAGTAGAAGGAGCTGCGAAAACTGCAGCACAGGGGGAGAAAGTGCAGAATGAAGCCTCACTTAGAAACCCTTCGAGCTTACGATACTTTAGTCAGTTACAAGAAAAGGAGCACTTCTAATGTCACGTAAACCGAACGGAGCGATTATCGGAATTGGAGAATTAAAACCCATCCGTTATTCGGAAGGAAAAACAACACTTAGTTTGATTGCAGAAGCCGTCCGCCTCGCGCTAAAAGATGCGGAGATTTCTAAAGATGAAGTTGACGGTCTTCTCGTCGGTCCGCAAGTCGGGGAAACACCACAGCATGTTCCCGCTACTGTTTCTGAATATCTGGGAATCGATCCCACAATGTCAAATGTCGTAGACCTCGGAGGAGCAACAGGACCCGGCATGATCTGGAGAGCAGCAGCTGCTGTGGAAGCAGGTATGTGTGACACGGTTGTCTGTGTGTTAGCCAATAAAAATGAAAAAGGAGAGACACTGCGCTCACCCAACCGAAATCCTATTCGTGAATTTGATGTTCCTTTTGGGGCTTCCGGTGCCAATACGTCCTATGCCCTTTTAAAACGGCAGCACATGGAGGAATATGGCTCTAAACAGGAAGACTTCGCGAGGATTGCCTATTGGGCCAGAAAAAATGCGCAGTTGAACCCTAATGCTATTTTTTATGGAAAGCCGGCAGAACTAGAAGATATCTTAGCCTCTCCAATTATTTCCGACCCTCTCCACCTCCTGGAGATCGTGATGCCCGTTGCAGGAGGAACAGCTGTCGTGGTCACGTCTGAAGAAAAGGCAAAACGGAGCAGACGCAAGCCGGTTTATTTAAAAGGTGCAGGAGAAAAAATTACCCATCGTGCTGTCAGTCAGGCTCCAGAGCTCGACAAGCTCCCCTTTAATTATTGCATTCCACGCGCCCTGACACAGGCGGAGATTGAGGTTAAGGACATCGACCTTTTTTCCTTGTATGACTGCTATACAAGTGTTGTTGCGGTGACATTGGAAAGCGCAGGATTATGCAAGACGGGAGAATTCGGGGAATTTGTTAAAAATCACAGTTTCAGCCATGACGGAGATTATCCTTTAAACACCCATGGAGGTCAGCTTGGATTCGGTCAGGCTGATTTAGCAGGGGGGATGTCTCATGTGATTGAAGCCGTTCTTCAGCTAAGGGGAGAAGCTGGCGACCGTCAAATTCCAGCAGCCAAGCAAGCGCTCGTCACTGGAAACGGAGCGACCCTCAGTGAAACGACAGCCCTCGTGTTAGGAGGAGAGCAATGAGTCAATTACAGAACATTTCATTACCAGGTCCAACGATTACACCAGTAAGTAAGCCCTTTTGGGATAGTATCAAAGAGGGAATTTTATCACTTCAGCAATGCGACGAGTGCCGGGAATGGATCTTTTACCCACGAAACCATTGTCCCCATTGCTTTCATGATTCCTTAACATGGAAACAGGCGTCCGGCAATGGAAAATTAAAAACATGGAGTGTTATTCATCGGGCTGGCCATCCAGCCTGGCAAGAGTATACCCCTTATATAGTCGGAGTTGTTCAGTTGGCCGAGGGACCTTCATTATTAACACATTTACCAATAAAAGAAGCGAATCTTGTTTATAACATGGAAGTCACCTTGGATATTCATTCAGTCGGTCCTCACCCGTTGCCATTTTTTAAGAAAAAAGAGGAGGAACATCAATGATTTTAACTTATTTTATAGCTGTTGCCCTATTCTGGATTGTCGGAATCGGCATATGGAAATTCACCTATGCCCAGAAGAAAGGAGAGCGTTAAACAATGCTTACTAATTCCAGTGTATTGCTATGGACGGTTATCCTTTTATTGGTCGCTTACTTTGGCGCTGTAACGTGGATAGGCAGAAAAGGACGGGCCCACAGTCAGTCCATGTCCGGGTTTGCCACAGCCCGGGGCAAAGTCAGTCCATTGCTCGTCGGTGCAAGCTTTGCGACCTCCTATGCGAGTGCGAACCTTTTCATCGGTGTACCCGGTCTTGCATATGAGCACGGTACGGCCGTGCTATGGTACACGCTCGGATGCTTTGGAGTATCATGGGTCGGCCTGCTCTTATTCGCGAAAACATTCTGGCGCTATGGTAAAAAGTTCGGCCGTGTCTCCACGCTGCCCGAATGGTTAGGAAGAAGATACAATTCCAAAGCCCTTCAAGTCCTCGTCTCCCTATTGATCTTATTCAATGTATATTATATTGTCGGACAAAATGTCGGGCTTGCTACCATTTTTGAAACAGTGATCGGTATCCCTTACTTCTGGGGAATTATTATCGGTGTAGTGATTACAATTTTGTATATTGGGTTGGGCGGGGCTTTCGCTCAAATTATCACGGACGGAATTCAGGGTATTCTGATGGCTATTACCTCTATTCTGATCGTTGTCTCCTTTTTATGGACAATCGGAGGCGGCTTCAATGTGTTTGGTGTCCTTACCGACCGCCTGAATGCCATCGATCCTAACTTAACAGCAGCCGTGGCAGACAGCGGTCCTTACAACAGCGCCCTTGCGATTATGGCTGTTCAATTTATGCTGTTTAGCTTCGTATTAATGCCGCACCTCTTAAATAAAGTATTGTCGATTGAAAATGAAGAAGATCTTGCACCATTTACACTATCAGCAGGAATCGTGCTTTGTGTGATATCAACACTTATGGTTCTTGGTGGTCTCGCTGCACGTGTCATATTCCCAGCGGTAGACAGTCCTGACTCCGCCATCCCGCTGTACGTGCTTGAGGCCTTCCCTAGTGTTATTGCCGCTATTATGATCGTAGGAATTATTTCTGCGATTCTATCAAGTACAGATAGTCTGTATTTAGGGGTCACTACTAGTATAGGAAACGATATATATCGTGTCGTAGCGCCATTTTTATCTGGAAGAAAAATGAGTGACCAGGAATTAGAGAACAAATCGTTAAAAGTGGCCAAAGGTTCTCTCGTTGTGATTGGTCTGCTTTCATTGTACCTTTCACTGGAGCGGCCGGATTCACTCGCTTTTCTTATCCAGTTTAGCTACTCTGCTATTATTTCAGGGATTATCGCTCCTCTGACGCTTGGCTACTTCTGGAACCGGGCGAATAACTATGGAGCCATTGCCTCGCTGCTTACAGGTTCCACCTTGTATGTATTGTTTACTTCACAGAGTTTGATTGGAAACATCTTTATAGCGATGTTCTTAAGTTCCGTAGCATCTTTTGTTGTGATGAGCATTGTAAGTGTGCTAACGACTCAAGCGAACGAGGAAAAAATAGCATTAGAGAGATCGAGCTGATTTAAAAAATGCCGCAGATCCTGTTTAAGGGACTGCGGCATTCTTATTATCGTGTACTAATCCTCTTTCTAACCAATGGCACTAAGAACGACAACAAACTGATAATTAAGAGAGTCAACGAAATTGGCTCTGTGATAAATATAGAATAATCACCATTTGAAGCAGTTAATGCCTGACGCAGCGACTGCTCCATCATACCGCCAAGAATAAATGCCAGGATAAAAGGCGCCGCCGGAAAGGAGCTGAGTCTCATCAAATAGCCGATCACTCCAAAGAACAACAATACGTACAAATGGAATACATTAAAGCTGACGGAATAGACACCGATTAAGCTGAAAATAATGACTAATGAAATGAGCAGCGGACGCGGGATTTTTAAAAGCTTGGATATATACGGAATCAGCGGAAGATTCAGTACGAGCAAAATGATATTCCCGATGTACATACTGGCAATGATGCCCCAGAAAATATCGGGGTGATCCTGTACAAGCAATGGTCCGGGCTGGATGCCAAGAACTAGAAAAGCTCCGAGCATGACAGCAGTGGTCCCTGAGCCTGGAATCCCTAAACTTAATAAAGGAACAAAGGCGCCGCTTGTTGCTGCGTTATTGGCTGTTTCCGGAGCTGACAATCCTCGTACTGATCCTTTTCCGAATTCTTCTGGTTTCTTGGCAATTTTTTTCTCGGTAATGTACCCGATAAAGGAGGCGATAGTGGCTCCTGCACCGGGAAGGACACCGAGGACGAAGCCTAAAAAGGATTGACGGGACATTGGGCCGCGCATTTCTTTTAGATCTTCTTTTTTCAATCTCGTGCTTCCGACGTTGGCTTTATCCGAGAGCGAAGTATCCTTTCTATTTATAATGAGAAAGCAAACTTCAGCAAGCGCGAATAACCCAAGGGCTATAACGAGAAAGTCGATGCCTTCCAGTAAATTCGGATTGTTGAAGGTAAAGCGTGGAGTGCCGGTTTGTCCGTCAATTCCTACGGTGACCACCATAAAACCTAGAGTTGCTGAAATTAGAGCCTTAATCGTTGAGCCTTCTGAAAGACTTGATATAGCTGTTAACCCCATGAACATTAAAGCAAAGTATTCAGGCGGCCCGAATGTAACCGCCACTTGTGATAATGCCGGAGCAAAGAGCATGAGCAGCACGACTGAAACCGTTCCTCCTACGAAAGAGGAGACAGCAGCTATGGCGAGAGCTTTACCTGCTTCTCCCCGTTGTGCCATGGGATAGCCGTCGAACGCGGTGGCTACCGTTCCTGAGATGCCCGGAGCATTAAGTAATATAGAAGCCGTTGATCCACCGAACACAGCACCGTAGTACACCCCTGCCATCATAACAAGAGCGGTCGACGGCTCCATACCATAAGTAACCGGAATCATTATCGCAATTGCGCTGATCGGACCTAATCCCGGCATCATACCTATGAAGGTTCCGATAAAAACACCGATAAAAACAAATAATAATCCTTCGATACTAAACGCTACTTGAAACCCTTGCAGTAGTCCGTCCAGTCCACCCATATTACATCAACACCTTTTTAAAATGGTAGTATGCCTTGTGGCAATCTAATCTGCAGCAAATAATTAAATACATAGTAAAGGACTCCCGGGAAAACGAGGGCTACAATTAAACTCGTTCCCCATTTCCTATAGCCTAAGAATGCTGAGCAGGCTAAAATAAACAGAAAGGTTGTCAGTAGAAATCCTAAAATCTCAAATAGAAAGATATAAATGAAAATCATGCCGCCGACTGCAGCCATGACTATAATTTCTTTTTTCGGAACAACCCTTTTTGCTTTCTCATCCTCTGTTTCTGATGATTTATCAAAAAATAATGCAATTGCTAATACGATTAATAAATAACCTAAAACCTTTGGCACCAAGTCTGAATCCACCGGCACATATGGATATTCTTTTAAATTGTAGCTTAAATACAAGTAACCGATTGCTATAGCTAGGAGCAGAAGACTTATTTTTTGATTTAATGTTTTGATCATTTACGTCACCTCTTTTTATTCGGCTAAGCCCATCTCTTCAAGCAAAACGTTGAGTTCCTCGTTTTGTTCATCGAGGTATTCTTTATACTCCTCGCTTGTCATGTACATTTCATCCCATCCGTATTTTTCACGAATTTCTTTAAAGGCTTCTGAATCGCTGACTTCTTTAAAGGCTTCCTCATAATATTTCACTTGTCCTTCATCCATGTCTTTCGGCCCGAAGAATCCTCTCCAGTTTGTGAAAGTAGCGTCAATTCCCTGCTCTTTGGCTGTTTTGAACTCAGAAAGCACTTCGCCTTCAAGCCGCTCCTCAGCCGTAATGCCTAGAACTTTAATTTTTCCGGCTCTGACTTGCTCGACGGTTTCGGCTACTCCAGTCGAAAATACGTCAGCATTGCCATTCAGCACCTGCGTGAGAGCTCCACCGTCCTGAGAAGAAACGTATTTAATTTTCGTAATATCTACACCGGCTTCTTTCGCGATCTTGACAAACTGCATATGGTCCATGGATCCTGGTGAAGAAGTTCCCACAACCGTAATATCTTTTGGATTTTCTTTCATGTCATCAAACAGCTCATTCAAATTGTCCCACTTAGCATCCTCCCTTACGGCGAATGCTGCATAGTCCGCAATCATATTCGAGAGTGGAGTGAAATCTTCATAGCTGAGCTGTGACTGTCCATTTAACGGAATAAAAATCAGCGGCGGTGATCCGATGAACAAATTGTGCGGATTTCCCTTTTTACCGTCGACGTAAGCCCAGCCTACCGCTCCGCCTCCTCCGGGTTTGTTTACAACACCGATGTCCTCATCAATAATGTTTTCTTCTTCCATAACCTGGGTCACGCTTCGGGCTGTCGTATCCCAGCCCCCACCAGCTCCAGCCGGGGCGACCATTTCAATCGGCTCCTGCGGTTCCCATTCACCGTTTTCTGAGCTTGCGTAGCGGTCACTACTGCAAGCCGTCAATAACAAAAGAAAAAGGATTAGGCCAAATACCTGGAAATTCTTCATGATTGCTTCCACCTTTTTTAGAAAATTTAGAATTAATATTTATGTTAATAGAGATCGTCGTGTATGTAACCGTTTTCAAAATTAGCTATTTTAAAAATTTAAACGGAATAAAATAAATAAAATTCACGACTGACAACAAATTGCCCGAAATAGTAACAAAAAAATAGCCGCGCTTCGCGACTATTTCTGAAAAAAGTATTTTCGTTCCGGGCGTCCAACTTTACCGTACCTCATCTCTGCGACACCTTCATGAACAGAGATTAAATATTCCAAATAACGTCTGGCTGTTGTTTTAGAAGCCCCTAAATGATGGCTTGCCTCTTCAGCTGTTATTCCTTCATCTGCCTTATTTATTAGAAGCTTCCTTACTTTTTTCAATGTCAACTGGTCAATCCCTTTCGGTACGGAGGGGGACTCAGGCTTCTCAGTTTCTTTACCAATTAACTGATCAACAAGCTGCTGATCAAAGGTTTCCTGGCTGTTCAGAATGCGCTTCTTTTCTTTATACTTTTCGATCGTGGTTAAAAACCGCTCCATCGTAATCGGCTTTATTATGTAGTCGACCACCCCATAGTTCAGCGCCTGAGAGACCATATATTTTTCATTCGCCGCCGTAATCATAATAATATCCAGTGATGGTTGCAGTTTTCTTAATTCGGGCAGCAGCTCCGTGCCCAACCGGTCAGGCATATAAACATCCAGTAACAGCAGATCCGGCGTATGCTCCGCGACCGCTTTCAGGGCGTCTTCTGCATTTAAAACTTTTGCTGCCACTTTCACTCCTTCTACTTCTTTTAGGAATTTTTCATGTAAATCGGCAACACGAAAATCATCTTCTGCAATTACTATATCCAGCATTATCTGTCCTCCTTGGATAAAAATACAGAAAAAGTAGTACCTCTAGAGGTCTCCGTATCAATTTCAAAGGTTCCACCCAATTCTTCTACGATCTCGCGGACATTAGAGAGGCCAAAGCCACGCTGTTTTCCCTGTTTTGTAGAAAACCCCCTTACAAAAATGTACGGCAATACACTTTCCGGGACACCAGGACCGTTATCACTAATTTCAAACACAATTTCGTTCCCGACATCCGTAGCTGAAAAAACCACTTTCTTTTCCTTCTGTTCCTTGACCGCTTCAAAGGCATTATCGATTAAATTCCCTAAAATGGTAACGAGCTTTGAGCGGCTGATCTGCACAGGTACCTGGTCGAGATAGGCATCTTTATCAACCGTAAAGTCTATCTTCAGCTCAGAGGCCTTGCTGATTTTCCCTAACAGAATCGCCTGAATCGTGTCATCCTTGATTTGATCCAGCCGGTTCGATTGGGTTTGGGCTGTTTTGAAATCGGCTTCAATTAAATCAATAGCTTCGTCGTAATTTTTCAATTGGAGAAGACCGAGCAGTACGTACATTTTGTTCGCATATTCATGAGTTTGAGATCGCAGACCTTCAGAATAACGTTTAATTTCAGATAAAGCCGCAACCATCTCCCGGACCTCGGACTTGTCGCGAAAACTTGCTACTACCCCGACTACTTCCCCATCTTCGGTTACAGGTGTCCGAGTCACGATCACTATCCGTTCCTGTAGGGAAATTTCCAAGTCACGCTCTTCCTTGCCCGAACGGAGCACGCGCTGCATTTCGGAATTCGGAAAAACAGCATCAATCGGTTTTTGCGTCACATCACCTGAGATGTTCAGAAGGTTCCTCGCCGCAGAATTGATTGTCGTAACACGAGCATCTTTATCTATTGCAATAATTCCTTCTTTAACTGACGATAGAACGGCTTCCCTTTCCTGATAAAGCGCAGCAATTTGATAGGGTTCAAGTCCCATCGTGTCTTTACGGATGCTGCGTGTCAGCATATAACCACCAAGACCGCCGATGACTAAGACGAGGAACGACACTCCGGCAATTTTTCCTAATGTGTTAAAGAAGGTCGTGTAAATATCTTCCATTAAGAAACCAACTGACACGATTCCAATAATCTCTTCTTCCTCATTAAAAATAGGCGCTTTGCCCCTTAAGGACGGACCAAGCGTACCCTCAGCCTGGGATACGTAATAGCGTCCTTCCTCCAGAGCCCTCTCATTATCTCCTCCTACCATCCTCTGACCGATCAAAGCTTCATTCGGGTGAGCATAGCGGATACTTTCCTCATTCCCAATGACAATGAACTCGGCCCCTACCTGCTCTTGAATTTCCAGCGCAAGCGGTTGAATTTCATTTGAAGGATTATCGCTCTCAAACGCCCTTTTGACAGAAGGCATATAAGATACGGTCGTCGCCGTATGTAAAGCCATTTCCCCCATATGCTCCTCCGTCTGTTCGAACTCTAGATAAGTAAAAATACTGGAAAGAATAAGAATAATCGCTATGATTAAAGTGAATATCAGTACTTGTATTTTTGTCTTAAGTGAAACCCTGAATCTGCTCCTCATCGCAAATACTCCCTACAGAAAACGCTTCATTTTATCTTAACATACTGATGGTCCAGCGGCATTTCTTCCTATAAAAAAAGAAGACTACAGAATCACCTGTAGTCTCCGTGTTTATTAAGCCATTGATTTTTCGCGGTCAAGTTTAGGAATCATGTCTCCGTGAGCTTCAATTAAATCGTCACAAAGTGAAATGATATCATCGATCGACAATTCCGCAGCTGTATGAGGATCAAGCATGGCCGCTTGATAAATATGTTCTCGCTTACCGGTCATAGCTGCTTCAATCGTTAACAGTTGAGTGTTAATATTGGTGCGGTCGAGAGCGGCCAGCTGCTCAGGCAGATCTCCAACGTGGCAAGGAGTTACGCCATTGCGATCCACAAGGCAAGGTACTTCGACTACAGCTTTCGAAGGCAAATTGCTGATGACTCCTCCTGTATTCAGCACATTCCCATGAATACGGTACGGCTCATCCGTTTCAATTGCTTCAATAATGTACGAAGCATACTCGTGCGTTCTTTCATGAGTAAGGTTCTGGTTGTTGACGACATCTTCGCGCATTTGTTCCCAGTTTTGAATTTGTTCTACACAACGTCTTGGGTATTCATCCAATGGAATGTTGAACTTTTCAATCAGTTCAGGATAATTATTTTTTATAAAATAAGGGTGATATTCGGCGTTATGTTCAGACGATTCAGTTACGTAATAGCCAAATCGGTTCATTAACTCAAATCGCACCATATCATCATGTTTTTGGTTTTGTTTCTCTAAAGCCCGCTTTTTAATTTCCGGATAAAGGTCTTCTCCATCCTTCGTCACTTCTAACAGCCAGGCTAAATGATTGATGCCGGCGATTTTCCATTGAACCCCTTCTGCATCCATATTCAATGATTTAAATAATTCCGGAACCGCTGCCTGTACACTGTGGCATAAACCGACTGTTTTTACATTGGTGTAACGCAGCATGGCTCCAGTTAAAGAAGCCATTGGATTTGTGTAGTTTAAGAACAAGGCATCCGGGCAGACTTCTTCGATATCTTTGGCAAACTCAAGAAGAACCGGAATTGTACGCAGAGATCGGAATATCCCGCCGATTCCAATCGTGTCGCCGATCGTTTGACGTAACCCATACTTCTTAGGAATTTCAAAATCGATTACCGTACTAGGCTCGTATCCCCCTACTTGTATCGCGTTCACCACATATTTAGCACCTCTTAATGCTTCTTTCCTGTCAGTATAGGACTTTACCGTTACAGTACTCCCTAAGCTTTTCTTTAAATTGTTCAACATATTCTCTGAGTCTTCTAATCTTTGAAGGTCGATATCATATAAAGCGAATTCGAACCCCTGTACGCTTGGGGTCAACATACAATCCCCCAGAACATTTTTTGCGAATATAGTGCTTCCCGCACCTAGAAAAGTGATTTTAGCCATAAAGATTCTCCTAACTATAAATAGATTTATCCTTTAACAGAACCTGAAGACAGGCCTGCCACAAAGTACTTTTGTAAAAATAAGAACAGCACCGTCATCGGAAGCATGGACATGATGGCAGCAGAAGCTACCAGGTTTAAGTTGTTTTGGTTTTGACCAAAGAAGCTGGCCAGTGCAACAGTAAGCGTCTGCACTTCTTTATCCTGCAGAAAGAAAATCGCAAACTGATAGTCATTCCAGATGAATACACAAGAGATGATGAGCACAGTAGCGGTGACTGGTTTTAACAGCGGGAACACAATTCTGAAAAAGGTTACTAATATACCAGCTCCATCGATTTTCGCTGCTTCTTCAAGCTCCTTTGGGATCGTCGAACGAATGAACCCGGCGTAAAGAAAAATCGTAAGCGGCAGGAAGGCTGCCAGATTATTTAATATCGCAATTTCATGTGTATTCATCATCCCGATATCAACAACGAGCTTATACAAAGGAACCAAAGCGGTTAGCGGGGGAATGACCATAATGGCAATAAACACGAAATAGATAAACTTGTTCAGCCTCGTATTTATACGAGCTAAAGGATAAGCAGCCAGAGACCCTAAAATTATCAGAAGAACCGCCGCTCCCCCTGTAATAATAAATGTGTTTACAAACGCTGACCCTAAGCCAGCCTGCTCCCATGCGGCTGCAAAATTTTCAAAACTGAGTTCAGAAGGAAACACCCACTTTGAACTAAAATCGCCCGTTGCTTTTAATGCCGTAGTAATAAGGATATAAAACGGGACTAAATGAAACAAAGTGATCACGAGTGCCACACCAGTCCAGAACATTTTTGATTTCTTATATTTTTCCTTCACTATGCGTCGACCTCCTTCCGTTTGAAATAGAAGAGAGCGAGTAAGCTGATCACAAGGATAATAAGTGCCATCAACACCCCTTGTGTAGCTGCATACCCTGCATCCTGCCTGCTGAAATAAAGGTCATACATAAACGTCGACATAGACTGAGACGCGTTGCCCGGACCGCCGCCGGTAAGAGCAATAATGACATCAAACAGTTTAAGACCGCCGATGACGTTTAACACCATGTTGATTGTAATCGCCGGCATTAATAAAGGAAGGGTAATCTTTTTAAACTGTTGGAAAATCGAAGCTCCATCGATTTGGGCAGCTTCATAGAAATCTTTAGAAATACTTTGTAACCCTGCCAGATAAATAATCATCGCAATTCCTACGAATTGATAAGTATTAACAAACACTATGATCCATGGATTTAAATCCGGATTGCCCAGGGCATTTACAGGGCTGAGCCCAAACAACGTGAAAGCATCGTTTAATGCCCCGCCTTGATAAGCAAAGAAGAAGTACCAAATATACCCCATCACTAACGGACTAATAATAACAGGCAGATAAATGATTGTTCTTGTAAAAGATTTGAAGCGGATGCTCTTATTGAGCAGCAGCGCGTACAATAAGCCAATTACATTTTGAAAAATAGTACTCCCAATTCCGTAAAGCAGAGTGTTTTTGACGACAAGCCATGTGTCCGGGTCACGCAGCATTCTAGTATACTGTTCAAAACCAATGTAATTTCTCGTCTGTGAAAAACCGTTCCAATCGGTAAAAGATACACGGATCCCGTTTAAAAAGGGATAGATAATAAACAGACTGACAACAAGTAATGCGGGGAGGTACATCCACCACAGCGACTTCTGCTTCTTAGGTTTGTGTACATTCGATTTTACTTTTTTCTGAACAACGGATTGATGCGACTCCCTGACGTATTCGCTCATTTTTGTAACAACTCCTAATCGTTAAGCTAAAGTAGTAAGGGCAGTAGAGATAAAAGAACTGCCCTTTCATAGTTCAGGAGACTACTCTTCTCTCAGCCTCGTGTATTCTTCTCCCATTTTCTCGGAAACCTCTTCTGGCGTCATAGACTCAGATAAGAGTTCTTGTCCTGTCGCACCCATGACGTCCCACATTCCACTAGGAAGATAAACACGATCAAAATAAGGTTGTACCTCTACGCCTTCAAACGCATCGTAGTATTCAGAATAATAGTTATCAGCATCAACGTTCGCGAGTCCAGCTGGAAGTGAAGTGCCTTCTGCAATCTTTTCAGCTACTTCTGGTTGAGCTAAATACTCAATAAATTTCTTCGCTTCCTCCATATTCTCAGTATCCTTCCATGCAGCGACCGTATGACGCTCCCCGCCTATCCAGCTGGGGTCATCCCCGTCGTGCACCGCAGGCATCGGGATTACGCCGACCTGGACTTCAGGGTTAAGTTCCTCAACCGCAGGGCCGATGGATCCACCGCCAAAGTTAAAGGCAATTTTTCCTTGTGCCATTAACTGTTCCTGCTGCTGAATCTGTGCAGTAAGTACGTCTTCGTTAAGTAAACCTTCATCATGCATTTCCTTTAATTTTTCTGGCAGGAAGGTGTAATTTGCCCAGTCAAAGGAACCATTAAGCAATTCCTCTTCGTAGTTGTTTTCTTCATCTGTTACGAGCAGTGGAGTGGCAAATTGATCAAAATACTGCCCAAATGCCGACTTATCCGATCCGTGGAACCAAAGCGGGGTAACTTCACCATCACTTTTTTCCTTCACTTCATAAAGCGCTTCCATAAATTCATCAAAAGTAGTCGGAGGCTCAATCCCGTACTCTTCTAGTAAGTTCGCATTATAGGTGATCCCATCTTTGGCCTGATTTAAAGGATAAGCATAGACTTTGCCTTCTTCATCCTTCAAAATCGTTTCAAGGGCTGGATCTAAATTCTCTACCCACTCCATATCACTTAAGTCTGCTACATATTCAGAATACCGCTGCTTAGCCCATCCGTGCGTATCAAATAAATCAGGCATATCATTCGCAGCCATCTTAACTCGCAGCATATCTTCATACCCATCGCCTGGAAGGTTTTCTTCTATGTCAATATCCGGGTTTTCTTCTTCAAATCCTGCAATGGCTTCTTTAATAACTTTTTTATCTTCTTCAGTCGTAGCAGTGGAATAAAAGCTCAACGTTGTCTGATCTCCGCTTCCTGAAGCACCACTATCTGAACAACCGACCGAAATCATACCGATTAATGCTAACAAAACGAAACTATACCAACTTCTCATACTAGTATTTCCTCCTTTAATGATACTTCTATTTGCGCTTCATTAAGGACTAAAGTATTAATTCATTAATCAAATCATTTGTTAGTAAAATGCTGTTTCGATATAATCAACTTGCTGAATGAGTTTATTTTGCCGAATAAACTCATGGGTTAACGAGCCCTTAATGGGTTTGTCCTTACACCTGCTTTCCCTTACCCGAGAGGGCAGGTGTACAGCTTTCTATCCTCTTACTTTTTACCCAGTCCCTTACATCCACCACCTCCTTTAAGGTTCTATCCCTTATCCCATCTTAGCTGTACAGCTTTCTCTAATGACTAACTCAGTTGGCACTGTTACTTTAACCGGAATCTCTCTCCCTTCTAAACGATCAATCATCAGCTTTACCCCCAACCTCCCCATCTCTTCTGTTTGAACTTTAACTGTAGTCAGAGGGGGACTCGCGAATTGTGCCAATTCAATGTCGTTAAAACCAATAATCGACACATCTTTAGGAACATTGTATTGATTCTCCTGCAACGCCCTCATTGCTCCGATGGCCATGGCATCACTAGCTGCAAAAAACGCTTCAGGAAGGTTACCTTTAGAAATTGCTTTTTTCATAAGTTCGTAACCGTTAGCCATCGTGAATTCTCCTGTATAAAAAACGTCCGGATCAAATAAACTTTTTTCTTCCATAAACTTTTTAAACGAGACTTGTCTATCATCTTCGAAGTCTATCTTAGAATCGTAAAAATGCTCTCTCTCTTGACCGCCTATAAAGCCGATTCGCTTGTATCCACAGTCCAGTAAATGATCCAATGCACGCCGGGTTGCTTTATCAAAGTCAATAACTATTGAATCATACTTGTCCGAATCAACGGTATGATTAATATAGACAATATTCTCAAGCTGATCCTGGTCTTCAGTAATGTGATCGAGAATTTGAGTGTTAATTCTGCCGACTATAATTAGATGGCTGATATCTTTGCTGATTTGTTCTGAACCCAAACTAGTAAAACGAACCAATTCTGTAGCAGTAATACCCCTTTCTCGGCATTCTTTTTCGATTCCCTGTCGAATAGAAAGGAAATATGCGTCATTGAGCTCTTCTTCTACGGTATGACAAAGCAAGATACCAATTTTTGCAGACTCTACACGGGTAGGAGTCTTATTTTCTTTTTTTCGTTCTTGAAGAGTCTTGTAACCTAATTCTTTTGCAACTTCCAGTATTCTCTGCCGGGTTTCCATAGCAACCGACAACGTATTATCGTTATTTAAAACCCTCGAGACCGTAGTGTTGGAAAAATTCGATTTCGAAGCAATTTCTTTGATCGTGGTCATCTTGTTTCCCCTCACTTATTTTCAATAAAATTTCAGTAAAATTCAGTACTATATTGATAATATTAGCAAACAAAGATAACGCTTTCAATAAAATTTTTAAATTTTTCAGAAAAATAAACGTCGCTATATACACATTTGACTAAGGATAGTAAGATTGTCATTAAATTTAATTAGTAAAATTCAGTAAATATTACAGGTACCGGGTACAGAAAGTCGCTTACCGTGTACCCGGTACACATTTCTTTTTTTCTTTTTTCTCTCGGTACCAGGTACAGACCCTATCATTTTGTGTACCCGGTACAAAAAATAACTGTATCAGATTCCTTTTTCTTCAACATACTATTTATATATAGAAGGAGGGACATTTATGGCAGAATTCTTTGCGCGTGTTCGTAAAAACGATGATGGTGATATTGTCAGCTTTCAGACATCAAGTGGGAAAGAATTGAGTTATGAGGAAGCAATTGCTGCTGTTGAGAATGGAACCATTCAAGGAGCTAATGTGGGTAAAGCGAGGAATGGACGACCTGTGATTCGCGGGAATGCAGATGGAGATCCTGAAAATAACCTAGATAACCTAGATAACCTGCCAACTTTTTAATGATATATTGTACCAGGTACAGAAAATGAATGGACATGTACCTGGTACCAAAAACTTTTTTTCTTTTTTCTCTGAGTACCGGGTACACATTAATCCCCTTTTATCTATACTTAATAGCTACATTTTTAAGTTGGGTATAGTTTTTCAGTGCCTCAAATCCTTTTTCTCTGCCGAATCCGCTTCGTTTGTATCCGCCAAATGGCATTTGAATTCCGCCTCCAGCACCGTAGTTATTGACAAAAACCTGCCCTGCGCGTATTTGGTCTGCAAGTCGATGGGCTTTCCCTAAATGAGAAGTCCAGATTCCTGTTACAAGACCATAGTTCGTACCATTGGCTAACTGAACAGCTTCTTTTTCTGTATCAAAGGAGAACACTGTTAACACTGGGCCGAAAATTTCTTCCTGTGCAACTTCACTATCATGGGTTAACTTATCAATCACGGTAGGTTGTATATAAAATCCTTCTTCATACCCTTCAATGTGCACTCTATTTCCTCCGGTCACGATCTCTCCTTCTTTTCTTCCTTGATGAACATAAGAAATGACTTTTTCATATTGTTCTTTAGACAAGATAGGACCGATGTTATGTTCTTCTTCTCCTGGTCCTATAGTCAACGCTTCAAGCCTGTCTTTTAATAAGAGAAGAAATTCATCTTTATATGCACCCTCTATTAAAAGTCTTGATCCGGCTGAACACGTTTGTCCCGCATTTTGGATAATTGATCTTATGACTCCATTCAAGGTTTCTTCTTCATCACAATCTGCAAAGACGATATTAGGTGATTTGCCGCCTAATTCAAGAGTAACAGGTATTACATGATCCGCAGCTGCTTTCATTATTTTAATGCCTGTAGGAACGGAGCCGGTAAATGTAATATGATTAACGTCGGGGTGGTTCGACAGCCGGGCTCCAGCCTCATTACCCAGACCAGTTACCACATTAAAAACACCTTCAGGTAAATCCGTATCGTGAAAGTATTCAGCGATTTTCATTGTGGTTAACGGCGTTTGTTCTGCTGCTTTAACGACAACTGTATTTCCGGTGGCAATTGCTGCGGCTGTACTTCTTGATGTAATTTGGATCGGGTAATTCCAGGGGATAATATGTGCGGTGATGCCAATCGGTTCTCTTACGGTAAAATCGATCATTCCATCTTCAATGGGAATTGTTTCACCCATTAATTTGTCAGCTGCCCCTCCATAAAACTCAAAATAGCGGGCCGCTGCTTCGACATCAGCAATTGATTGAGCCAACGGCTTCCCTACATCAATTGTTTCAAGGCGGGCCAATTCATTTTTATTTTCTCTAATTCTGCGTGCGACTTCGAACAATATACTGCCGCGTTCATGTGGTTTGAATTCCTTCCAAACGCTGCCTTCAAATGTCGTCTTAGCGGCTGAAACGGCATGATCCACATCAACTTTATTTCCCCTTGGGATCGTTCCTAGTGTCATTTGGTCCGCTGGATTAAAGTATTCCATCCGCTCACCAGACGCACTTTCCTGCCATTCTCCGTTAATATACATATAAAGTTTGTCCATACCATCGTCGCCTCCTCTATAGTTAAATCCCTCTTCCGCCATCTACATTTATCGTTGCTCCTGTAACCATCTCAGCCTGATCTGATAAAAGAAAAACTATCGACGATGCAACGTTTTGCGGGGTAAGAAGTTTTCCCAGCGGTATGCTTTTCTTAAATATATCATCCTTCACTTCCTGCATATCCGCTCCTTCAGAAGCAAACTTCTCAAGCATGCTTGTATCACACGGGCCAGGGTGAACTGTATTCACTCTCACCTGATGCTCAGCTAATTCGATGGCTAGCGCTCTCGAAAAGCTTTCAGCCCCTCCTTTAGAAGCTACGTAAGCCTGAAGTCCGGGACGCGGGCGCACAGCAGAAATAGATGCGACGTTGACGATTGAACCTTTTTGTCTTGCTTTCATATAGACAGCTGCTTCCCTGCATGTTAAAAATATCAGCTTCATATTGATATTGATAAGATTGTCCCATGATTCTAACGATACTTGCTCAATGGGGGCGGCCTGCTGTGCAATGCCGACTGTGTTTACAAGCCCGTCAATGGTGCCAAAATGATCACTAGTTTCTTTAAACACCTTACGTACAAAACTTTCATCCAGTAAGCTGCCTTCATAGACGATGAGTCGATCATTCTGAATATTGTCCAACTGATCTCTATTTAAATCACAACCAATAATTTGCGCCCCTTCATCGAGGAGTTGGTTAACAACTGCAAGCCCCATTCCTCCATTAGCTCCTGTTACAATGATTGTTTTGTTTTTTACGCTCATATTTTGCCTCCTTGAAGAGCAGCTGCAACTCGTCCCCTAATGGCATTTCCCACTTCTTCAGTAGAGTTGTTTCCGCCAAGATCTGGTGTTACCACTTGATCGCGAACCGTACTTTCAATTGACGAAAGGATAAGTCCTGCTTGCTTCGAGTACCCTAAATGGTCAAATAATAGAGCCAGTGACCAAATTTGTGCAATCGGATTGGCAATCCCTTTTCCTGCGATATCCGGTGCGGATCCATGAACCGGCTCAAACATGGAAGGATAAGCCCCCTCAGGATTTATGTTTGCTGAAGGAGAAACACCGAGACCCCCAACAACAGCGGAACCTAAGTCCGATAAAATGTCTCCAAACAAATTGGATGCAACCACGACACCGAATTTTTCCGGATGCTGAACCATGGAAGCCGCAAGCGCATCGATGTAAACTGAATGAAAAGCCACATCCGGATAACTCTCTGAAACGTTCATTAAACAATGGTCCCACAGCTTCATCGTATGAACAATCGCATTTGATTTTGTCGCACTCGTGACCAATTTGTAGTTATTTTCCCGGGCATAATTAAACGCATAGCGGGCGACTTTTTCGCAGCCTTCTCTTGTCATCACTGTATTTTGAACCGCTACTTCTTGTTTAGTATTTTTGTATAGGTGACCACCCATGTTGGAATATTCACCTTCTGCATTTTCACGGATAATGACGAAATCAATATCTTTATTATTTTGGATCGGGGATTGAATCCCTTTAAGGTGCTTTGCAGGCCGGTAATTGATGTATTGCTGGAATTCTTTGCGTATCGGCATTATGAGTTCCCAAATAGTAACATCGTCAGGTACTCTTGCATCTCCTATCGCGCCGAACAAAATCGCGTCAAATGACTTCAACACTTCCAGGCTGTTTTCCGGCATCATTTTGCCGTGTTCCAAATAATACTCAGATCCCCAGTCAAAAACGTCCCATTCCATGGTTAAATCGGTATCATTATTAACAAACAGCTCTAAGGTGGCAAGGGCTTCCCGGACAACTTCAAGACCAATTCCATCTCCAGGGATGACCGCTATTCTATGCATTACTTCTCACCCTTATCATTTAAAAAATGTAAGCAGGCCTGTCGATAGATTTGTGTGGTAACCGCCAATTCATTGACATCTACATATTCATTGATTTGGTGAGGGATATCTCGGTCCCCAGCGCCGATCGTAACGATAGGAATACCTGCAATATGAAGAAACGTGCCATCGGTAGCTCCCGGGACACCATTATAAATCGGATCTTCTTTAGTGACTTGTTTAACTGCCTGCGCTACAGACTTCACGATCGCTTCTTCCCGGTCCGTTTCTGTCCATGGACGGTTTTCAATCACTGTAAAATCAGCTTTAAAATCAGCGTCCTCCTCTGATAGTCTAGAAAAAATATTTCTGATTTCTTGTTTGAGTTCCTCGTGATCCTGCCCGGGTACGGTACGAATATCGAGTGTTGTCATACACTGGTCAGGAATCACATTGATTTGCGCCTCCCCTTTTACCGGTGATTTAAGGATTGTCGGGGTAATGCTCGGCCAGCCTAACGTTGGATGTTTTCCTAAACGTTCTTGCTCTTTTCGTTCAAGTTTTTCCAATTCCACTATAACTTTGGCCATTCGCAAATTGGGATTGATGCCGCTCCACGATATTGCCCCGTGAGCCATTTTCCCATAAGTAATGAGTTCAAGCCTCATTGCTCCTCGTTGGCTGATACATACCTGATTTTCTTCGGGCTCGCAAATGATTGCTCCATCGACGTCTTCAGCCCAGCCATTTTTGATAAAATGCTTAATGCCTATCATCATACCTTCTTCATCACACGGTATACATAAAATGATTTTGCCGTTAAAAGGTTCCTTATCTTGTAAGATCGAGCTGGCAGCGGTGATCATACAGGCTAAGTTTCCTTTCGTGTCATTGGTGCCCCTGCCATACATTCTGTCACCAACAATTTCGGCACCAAATGGCTCATACTTCCACGAATTGTGATCCCCTTCAGTTACGACATCCGTATGACCTTCAAGCAGCAGCGTTTTACCGGGCTTTCCTGAGTCGATGATGCCAATTACGTTCGGGCGTCCAGGTTCAACTTCTTCTATAAATACTTCAATGCCCATGGCTTTTAAATAATCAGCAACATAATGAGCAGCTTTCTCTTCGTTACCATCTTCCACCCCCGGCCGGTAGACGCTCGGGATCCTTACAAGCTTCTGTGTCAATGAAATAACAGCCTCACGATCTCTTACTTGTTGTGCGTTTATCTTCGTTTCCATTTACATACTCCCTTCCAGCTTTTGCTGTTCACTATAATCATTTAACGCTAGATTTTTCGTTGCCAGACTAATCGTTACGTAAGCAATAAAGGATAGAATTACCGGAAAAACAACACTGTGCAAGCCAAATAGAGACGTGTAAAACACATCGATGATAATGTATGTGCCTATACCTACTATCATTGAAGAAAGAGCTCCGTATTTGTTCCCTCTCTTCCAATAAAGCCCCAGGACTATAGGCCAAATGAAAGTTGCCTCTAAGCCGCCAAAAGCAAACAAATTGAGCCATATTAATAAGTCAGGTGGATTAAGAGCCATGAGAAAAACGAGAACTCCTAGGATCGCAGTCACCCCAAAGCTCATCCTCTTAATCCTTTTATATGAGGCATCGGGTTTTACGTAATTGACGTAAATATCCTTCACGACAGAAGAACTGACGAGAAGCAGCAGGGAATCAACCGTCGACATAATCGCGGCCATCGGAGCAGCCAGCACAATTCCGGCCACCCACGGCGGCAGCACTTCTAGAGCAATCAGTGGCATAACCCTGTCTCCTACTTCAATTCCAGGTAAGATCGGGCGTGCAAACACCCCGATTAAATGCATGTTTAACATAATAAAACCTACGACAAACGTGCCGATAATGAGGGCGCGGTGCATGGCGCGCGAACTTTTATAAGACATGGCACGAACAGTTACTTGAGGTAAACCTATCACGGCAACCCCTACTAAAATCCAAAAAGATGATACATAGGATGGTGTAAGGCTTTCCTCCGCTCCAAACGGTGTGATTAGTGAGGGATTTTCAGCAGTCAAATCAGCCATAATATTCGTTATCCCGCCGCCCGCTATAATCGTAGCGACCAATAAAATCAGCGTGCCTCCAACCATGACGACACCCTGGATCATATCGGTCAAAGCAACAGCCTTAAACCCACCAATAACAACATAAATAAGAACAGATAAAGCAAAAATGAAAAGAGCAGATGTGTAAGTGAGCCCTGTCAATGATTCAATTAAACGAGCCCCGCCTACCCACTGAGCGGCCATCGCTGAAAATAAGAAAATAATAATACTAAATGCAGCAATTAATACCACCCACTTGCTCTGATAACGGCCTTTTAAGTAATCCGTCAGTGTCACAGCGTTATATCTTCTCGCCATTATTGCGAATTTTTTCCCTAGAATCATGAGCACAAAATAGCCGGAAGCGACTTGGGACATGGCAAGGAGAACCCACCCAAAGCCTTCATTGTAAGCAACCCCCGGTCCCCCAATGAAACTACTGGCACTTCCATATGTAGCAATCATCGTCATGGCTAGAATAAATCCACCCAGTTGACGACCGCCGAGAAAATAATCCTGCATAAAATTGCTCTCAGACTTCGTCAATGAACGACTCGCTATAAATCCTACGGCAAAAATAAGGACTAAAAAAGTAATTAAAGGTATGATGACAGCCATATTCATGAGCGATCACCATCCTGTTCATAATCCAGCGGCACTTCTACAAAAAAGACTTTGACAACAAATGTCACAAGAGCAGCAATTAAGATAAACCCGCCAATACAACTGTAAAAAAACCACGAAGGGAGCCCGAGTATGTAGCTGTAATCTTCAGGAGGCCTGCTGCCGAGACCATAAGCAAAACCAAACCACCAAACAAAATTAATTACTGCTAACCCGACCCCAATCAAAGCTTCTCGATTAGCAATTTTAAAACGATAATCTTCTTTAGGGGGCACGTTGTCATCTCCTTTACACTAATTTCTTAAATATAAATTATATATTATCAGAACTTTCTAAATTAATTGTACAATTAATCTCCTATTATTTCATTAGACACAAGATGACATCCTCTACTATTAAATTGGACACAACGTAAAAAAAACAACACCACCCATTAGACATTATGAGCAGTGTACATGGTACCACAACTTTACCACTGTGTACCCGGTACAGAAAAAAACCAACTCTGTACCCGGTACACAATTCTTTTTTTCTTTTTTCTCTGTGTACCCGGTACATAAAGTTAACTGTTCTGTACCTGGTACAGGTGTATCTTCCATGGGGAGTGGTCGTTTTGGAATGTTTGTTGGTGGTGTAGTCCGATGTCTTTGTGGTTTTCTATTGGGAGGGCTGAGATTACGTACTTGCCACCGAGTTCGCTTAAAGCTTCGGTATTTATGGAGAGTTCTTCGATAGTCTTGTCACTCCTTTTGCTGAACAAATATTCCTTTCCGAGCTCACTTGAATACACATAAGCTCTGCCGCCCCACGTGTCATAATAATTTCGTAAAACCGGACTCTTCTCCAATTCGCCAGCAATGATTTCACGGAATTTGTGTTTGTATTCCAGAGGATACGTATTATTGTATGTGTCCAACGTATAAAACCCATTATACTGCGCGATCGTCGGGTGCATCGCCACACTAATTATACGATAAGAAGAAGGGTCCTCACCGATGTAATTCTTAATCTCTTCAAATAAGTCTACCGAATAAAACTCATTAAAAGTTGGAGTGTTGATTTCGCTGTATTTACTTTCCTCATTCAATTGAAAAACATTCCAGCACTGAGCGGACAGTAGAAGGAAAGCGAGCAGCACTCCACCTTTTACTCGCTTTACGATTATGACTAATGCCAGTGCAAAACAGAGATACCAAATCATTGGATCGAAAAAGTGAATACGGGCAAAGTTAAAGGTGTTCAGCAAATCAATGCTGTCTTTTAGCGGCCTCCAGCCTTCCCAATACCAAAACGCATACCATAAAGAAAGAACAGGAGTGGCAGCAAAGAGCAGCACCAAACGGGTTGGATAATCACCGCGGAAGATTGCGATAAACACCGCAGCAATAATTACAGACAGCACAATTGAATTGTGCACAGCCAAGTCATGGGTATGACCATTAAGAAAATTGTCAACAAAAAGATCGAGCGCTCCCGTCAGATCCTTGTGACCCAGCTCATTTTCCTCCCTGTGAGAAGTAAAGGAAGAATCGATAAACATCGTATAAAGGAGCATATAGTTTTTCAATAAATAAATGAGGGTCATCCCGCTTATGGCAATAAAAAACGGCAGGTTAAAATGCTTTTTCCCTATCCATTCAACAAGCCAGAAAACCCCCATTATTCCAAGAAAGAAGATAAACGATAGAATAAAATTAGATAGAAACGGGACGACGAATAGAGTCATCCATATGTACCACGGAGTCTCTTTACCCTGCTGGCGTATCTGTAAAAATAAATAAAAGGCTAAAGGCAAGCCGGCGATCGTTAATACGCCTGAAGGCCAGAAAGGCAGCATCGCAAAAGCTAAAGAACAGCCTGCAGTCAGCCAGCCCTTTTTCCAGTCTGGAATAACAAAACGGGTCAACAATAAATACATCCCAAAAAACGCTGCAAAACGCATGATCGTCTGACTAATTGTATAAGCTGTGAAAGGTTCTAACCATACATACAGCCATGCCACCGCATCAAACGCTGAAGGCAGGGCACTTCTTGGAAGACCATTAATGACATTCGGAAGAGTCGCTCCAGGCCCTGCAAAAAAATGACCACTTTCTGCAAGCAGTTTGTACCACACTATATTAGAATCTAAGTTATCGTGCACCCGGATGTGTGTATCTCCTCCGAGGGTAAAGTAAGGAAGAAGATACATCGTTAAAATGAAACAACTTAATAAAATCCATTTATACTTGATAAAATAATTGAATATGCTTAACGACATGACGGACATCCTCTTCTGTCATTCCATAATATAACGGCAGTCTTACTAGACGCTCACTGTCTTTTGTCGTAACTCGATCTTCACCTACGAATAGGCCATATGTCCCGCCTGCATACGACGAGTGTAAAGGGACATAATGAGGTGCTGCCGCTATTCCGCTTTCTTTTAAATATTGTATAAGGTCTGCACGTTCGCCCCCGTTACGGCATTTCAGGTAGAACATATGTGCATTGTGTTCTGCTTCTTCAGGGATGTGCGGTTTCTCAACAACGGGTATTCCTTGTAATTCAACTTGATAAAAGTCCCACGTTTTTTTGCGATCTTCATTAATATGATCGATGTATTTAAGTTGATTGTAAAGGTAAGCTGTGTTCAGTTCACTGAGTACGTAGGATGATCCGATATCGCGCCATGAATATTTATCGACCATTCCGCGAGCAAATTGAGCACGGTTGGTGCCTTTTTCTTGAATCATTTCTGCCCGGTCGATGAAAGGACTATGATTAACGATCAAGGCTCCTCCTTCACCGCACGTATAATTTTTCGTTTCATGAAAACTAAATGCTGCTAAGTGGCCGAGCGAACCTACAGGCTTCCCTTTGTATGTGCTTGTTAACGCCTGAGCCGCATCTTCAATAACCCACAAGTCATGTTCCTCTGCGATCTGCATAATGTCGTCCATCTCGCAAGCGACACCAGCGTAGTGAACAACTACTATTGCTTTTGTTCGCTCGGTTACAGCCTGTTTGATTTGCTCCGGGTCGATGTTGAGCGTTTTTTCATCAATATCAACAAAGCGGATAGCCGCACCTCGTAAGGCAAATGCGTTGGCAGTGGAAACAAACGTGTAGGAGGGCATAATCACTTCATTCTCCGGGCCAGCATCTGTTAAGATCGCTGCCATTTCGAGGGCGGCTGTACAAGAAGGTGTCATAAAAGCTCTGCCGCAGCTCAGCTTGTCTTCAAGCCACTCGGTGCACTTTTGGCTGAAAGGACCGTTTCCTGACAGCTTTTCATTTGTGATTGCTTCCTTCATTAAAGCTTCTTCTCCTCCAACCACACAGGGGCGGTTAAATGGAATCATGTGATCACCTCATTACGATAATTCCTATAACAATTAAAGAGACCCCCATGAATTTTTTCATCGAAATCGGCTCCCCAAACAATAAGACCGATAACAAGAAAACTAAGACAAAAGAGAGGCTCATAAACGGATAAGCGTAGCTGATGTCAAACTTCGTCATCGCCGCCATCCAAAATAAGGAGGCAATGAATGCGGATAAAAATCCTGATAAGATAAATGGATTGAACAGCAGCTGCAATAGAAAGAGAACCTTATCCTTCCACAGCTCCGGCAGACCGCCGTATTGATCAATCTTCCATTTTAAGATCAGCTGGCCGTAAACCGTAAAGAAAATAGTCCCGAATATATATGCATATCCCATAAGTCACCTGCCTGATTGTATACGATTTAATTTGTGATAGACATCTTTTGCTGTCGTTAAACGAAAACCTAACGAGTAAAACAAATTTAACGAAGCGGCATTGGCAGCTGAAATCGAAGTACGAAGCTCGGCCAATCCATTCTCCTCAATTTGTCTTGCGCATCCTTTGCTGGTGAAAGCCTTTGCCAGACCTTGATTTCGATAATGTTTGCTCATCCCGAGCAGAAGCACATTCTCTTGTTCAAATCCGTAAAAGCCTGCAATTTCTTCCTTATATTTCAGAGCATAGATCTGCCTCTTATCAATTAAATCACTTACCCAGTTCACGTACCTTCGATCGGCCTGCTCATTCGGAATATTAAAGTCACGGTGAAATCTTCCATGCTCAAACGTCTCTTCCGCGACCGCAAGTATACTTTCCCGATTATATTCGGTTGAAATTGTTGCTCCTTCACGTGTAAATAACTGAAGTTTCTCCTTCTGACAAACAGGCTCTATTAATGTATCAACATAATAAAATCCATGCTCTAACAAAGATCTGGCATTTTCAAACGGATCAACTTTGATAGTGAAGTGCCCTTCACGTTCGTCTGTCTGCTTCAGAGCCTCTTCTTCATTGCTCATTACTTCAAACGTTTCGATATTAAAATTCCTTACATCCCATGGGGTCGGCCGCAAATAATCTGCTGTCATCCGGTTCACCTACGTTCCTTCTCATTGATTTGTTCACGAATCAAATAGAGCGGTCTTCCTTTTGCTTCATCAAAAACCTTCCCTATATATAAACCTAGAATACCAAAGTTAAAGAACATCAGTCCGGCAATAAAGTACATGCTTACCATTACGCTTGTCCAGCCTTGTACATGGTAATCCATAAAAAAGTAACGGAGAAATAAATACAGCCCGTAAATGAACGAGCCAAGCGAGATGAAAAAGCCGAATTGAATGGATAACCGTAACGGTTTGTTAGATTGCGCTATGATCGTATCGGTCGCCAGGGTCACAAGCTTTTTCAAATTGTAAGAAGAGGCACCGTCGCTTCTTCCGTTGTGCTCTACGGCTATGCTCGCTGTCTTAAACCCCATCCATTGAAGAAACAGGGGATAGAGACGATTCTGTTCCTTCATCTGTCTGAATCCTTCAATGACTTTTTTATCTGCAATGCTAAAATTAGCCACCGTATGATCTGAGACACGCCCGGTAAAATAATCATACGTGCGGTAGAATAATTTTGAAAAAAGCCGTTTTTTCAGTTTATCCTGACGGTGAACACGTTTTCCGAAGACCACTTCATAGCCTTCCTGGGCTTTTTGAAAGAGAGTGGCGATTTCCTCCGGCCGGTCCTGCAGATCGCAGTCCATAACCACGATCCAGTCCCCCGACGCATGGTCCAACCCAGCAGTAATCGCATAATGCTGGCCGAAGTTCCGCGCCAGGTCAATGCCTCTTACACACTCATCTTCCTCACACAGCTCTACGATTGTTTCCCAGGCGTGATCAGGACTGGCATCATTAATTAACAGGATTTCATAATTCGCAGGAATACCTGTGATCGTCTTCCGTAGTCGTTCGTATAACTCACGCAAGCAAGCCCGGCAGCCATAAACAGGTACAACGACTGAGATTAATGGTTGAGAACGATCCATTGGTTTCCATACCATTCCACAGTTTGTTGTAAACCCTTTTCCATATCGACGATCGGCTGCCAGCCCAGCGTTTCTCTTAATTTCGTATCGTCCACTGCATATCTCCGGTCGTGCCCAGGACGGTCTTCTGTATACGTGATTAATTCTTTAAAACTAGTTAAATTCCCCTTTTGAACCGGATATCTTTCATCCAGAATTTCACATATGCGGGCAGCTAAATCGATGTTTGTCATCTCATTCCCACCCCCGACATTGTAACTTTCCATAGCTTCTCCATGGTGATATATGAGATCGAGCGCCCGGCAGTGATCCTCCACAAACAACCAGTCCCTCACATTTCTCCCATCTCCGTATATGGGGATCTGTTGGTGATTCAGCGCATTTGAGATAATTTTTGGAATCAATTTTTCCACATGCTGCCTCGGGCCATAGTTGTTAGAACTGCTTGAGATCACAATATTCATTCCATATGTAGACCCAAAGCTTTTCACAAGAAAATTAGCCCCGGCTTTCGAGGCACTGTAAGGATTCCGTGGATTGTAAGGTGTTTGTTCATTGAACTTATCATTATGGTCTAATGAACCATACACTTCATCTGTAGAAATCTGATGAAATCGAGCAGTTCGCAGCTTTCCGTTCTCTTCCCATGCACGCTTGGCTGCCTGCAGTAGAATCATCGTTCCCTTTACATTGGTATCGATAAATGAGCTTGCATCTTCAATTGACCGGTCAACATGGGACTCGGCCGCAAAATGAATTATCCCGTCAATACTATAGTCACTAAACAACTGCTCCACGACTTCTTCATCTGTAATATCCCCTTGAATAAAGTGATAGTTCTCATTCGCTTCACTGCCATCCAAATTCGCAGTTGAACCGGCATAAGTCAACTTGTCCACGTTAAGAATCTGTGCATGCGGATACTTGGTTAAATAATATCTAATAAAATTTGACCCTATAAAACCAGCCCCGCCCGTTACGAGAATACATGACTTCTCCTTATTCATGCTCTGTCACTCCTAACATCGGATGGCTCTCGAACTCCTCCCAATATTGTTCGATATGCTTGCGGTTGGCGATATCCAGCAAGTATTGGCCATAGTCCGTTTTTTCCATAAACTTTCCAATTTGAAATAATTCCTGTTGGTTGATATGACCCATATAATAGGAAATTTCCTCAATGCAGGCCAGCTTAAATCCCTGCCTTTGCTGAATGTTCTTCACAAATTCAGATGCTTCAAATAACGAATCGTGCGTCCCTGCATCCATCCAGGCAAACCCACGACCGAGCAGCTGAACATCGAGTTGTTTTCTGTCTAAATAAACTTTATTTAAATCGGTTATCTCTAACTCGTCCCGCTCTGACGGATAAAGGTGCTTCGCAATGGTTACAGCATCGTGATCATAGATATATAAGCCAGTTACCGCAAAATCTGATTTAGGGTCATCAGGCTTTTCTTCTAGTGAAACGACTTTTTTGCTTTTATCAAATTCAACAACGCCGAACCGCTCGGGATCTTTAACACGGTAGCCGAAAATTGTAGCATGCTCATGCTTTTGTATTGCGTTGCGCAGAAGGGTGGTAAAACCCTGACCGTAAAAAATATTGTCGCCAAGAATCAGAGTGACATCATCCCTGCCTATGAATTCTTCCCCAATGATTAATGCTTCAGGAATGCCATTTGGATCTTCCTGAGGTTGATAGGTGATTGAAATGCCAAGAGATTCACCATTACCTAATAAGCTTTCAAACCTATTTACGTCTTCAGATGTGCTGATAATTAATATCTCTTCAATTCCAGCGAGCATTAATACAGACAAAGGGTAATAAATCATCGGCTTATCGTAGACAGCAAGCAGATGTTTATTAACACTAATTGTATTTGGAGACAGCCTTGTACCGCTTCCTCCAGCAAGAATAATTCCCTTCATCCAGTTCACCCCAATTCACTATTATTGTAGTACTCTCCTATTCCCCCTATTACCTTTTTTTAGGCCCCTCACTCTTACATTTCCATTACAGAATTAAAGCATTTTTGTGGCAGATAATTGTGTGGTAAGGTACAGCTGTTAAGCAACTGTGTACCCGGTACACAGATAAAAAAGAAAAAAAGGTGGTTTCAAACAAATAAAGGGCCTGCAGTAATGGTGGGCTGCAGGCTCGTGAGGGGGGCTTTATGTTTTCAGGTAGTCAAGGATTTACAAGTGTTGTACTTTCCATAACCCAGGAATCTGCCAAGGAACACGACTCCCGCAGTTCCAGTCACTAAGCTTTTGTTAAGACGGACATCCAATTAAAAACGAGCTAATCCTATAACCAAGCGGCATGATAATTAAGCCCGCAAAACTTTAAACGATTTCTATTATCTTTTTCTTTCCTTCCATTTAAAGGAGTAAATATACTAACGTTCTAGCAGTTACTCCTGCCAACCAGTTCGGCACTCCTGAATTTTGCATTTGTATAGTGAGTACTTCAGTAACATCTCCTTGAGAGTGAGTGACGATGTTTAAGGTATCCATCACAAACGAGTAACCTAGATATTTTTCTAAAGTACTCTTCGCCCCTGCTGATACTGGCAGCTTCTCTACATAGTCTTTTATTGAGGTGTCCCATGCATTTTGGCCGGTGTTTTGCAGATTAATAATCATTTGAGCCCCTGCATTCGAAGCGGATTTCGATGTTTCGCTGTAGGGTTGGTCAGCCATTTGTTTATCATAAGACGGGACCTGTGATAACTGTTCGTCCAGCCCAGTTACAATATGAAGTTCTGTAATTCCATTTTCACGAAGTTCATTCTCAAGATTTACTGCTTCTTGTTGCTCTTGTTCACTTAATGACTGTCGTTCAGCAGCCTGCGCCCCTTCCAATCCTGGTACTAAAGCCATGATTAACGTGGTTATCATAATAAATAGACTGAGCTTTTTCTTCAAAGGAACCTCTCCCTCCCTTCTAGTCGTTGCGAACAAAATATCATAGAATCAGAGAGTTTAACACAGAATAAGGGAAAGTTGGATAAAAATTACCATACTCTTACACATTATCTACTACCTATGACGCATAAGACATTTCCCTCCATAAACAATATGTGCTTGTAATAGTTTGCGTGTTAATAGATTTTACAGCATATTGATATTGTTTCAAAAATGTAAAAATATAAATACCGACCATCGTATAAAAAAATAAGGCAGCTTATTTAGGCTGCCTTATAGATCGATCAATTCCTTAAAATGTTCTATTACCTGTTCCACTGTAAATCCAAACTTTTTAATCACTTCATCTCCAGGACCGGAAGCTCCAAAAGTATCAATACTCATCACAGCACCTTTAGGCCCAGCATACTCGCACCAGCCAAGCTTGGACCCCATCTCTATTGTCAGTCGTGCATGCAAATAATCGGGTAAAACTTTCTTTTGATATTCCGTTGACTGTTTCTCAAACAAATCCCAAGAAGGCATACTGACAACACGGACATGAATACCTTCTAAGGACAGGGCTCCCTGAGCTTTTTCAGCCAATTGCACTTCAGATCCTGAAGCAATGAGAATACCGACCGGCTTTTCCACAGGGTCAGAGAGAATATACGCTCCTCTTTTTAAACCTTGAGAAGCATAGGTTTCTGTACCCTTAAGAGTAGGAAGTCCCTGCCTTCCTAATACAATCATAGTAGGGCGGTCTCTCTGTTCCATAGCTATTTTCCATGCTTCTCTCGTCTCGTTGCCATCTGCCGGCCTGATTACGGAAAGATTCGGCATGGCTCTAAATGAAGCGAGTTGTTCGACCGGCTCATGAGTAGGCCCATCCTGGCCCACAGCCACACTGTCATGAGTAAAAACATAAGTGACCGGAAGCCCCATAAGTGAGGCTAGTCGAATAGCAGGTCGAAGGTAATCAGAAAAAACAAAAAATGAACTGACGAAAGGCCTTAAATGATGGAGAGCCATCCCGCTTGCGATTGCCCCCATAGCGAATTCTCTCACTCCAAACCTTATATTCCGTCCGCTATAGTCGTTTCTTGAAAAATCATGCTCAGCTTTCAGCCTTGTTTTCGTAGACGAATCTAGATCTGCTGATCCTCCAATTAATTCAGTGATAGACTTTGATAAAGTGTTTAATACTTCACTCGACGCCACCCTTGTAGCTAACGTATCCCCTTCGTTGTACTGGGGAAGCGAACCAGTCCAATCTTTCGGAAGTTCTCCATTTATTACTCTTTCAAGTTCTTTAGCTGTTTCAGGATGAGCTTGTTTATATTCCTTAAATAACTGCTCCCAAGCCTTTTCTTTCTTCCTTCCGTTTTCCTTGATAGTATTGAAGTCCTCATATACTTCTTCAGGTACAAAGAAATCCTCTTCAAAACTCCAATTATACGACTGTTTCGCTCTTTTAATTTCTTCAACTCCAAGCGGGTCACTGTGGGCATCACTAGTTCCTTGAATGCTTGGAGCACCGTAGCCTATTATAGTTTTAATCTCAATTAATGTGGGACGCTCTTCATCAGTCTTTGCTTCTCTTAATGCTGCTTCTATTGCTTCTACATCATTTCCATCTCCGACATTTATATACTGCCAGTTACAAGAGGTGAACCTGCTCTTAATATCTTCAGAGAATGATAGACCCAGTTCTCCATCCAGACTGACATCATTTGAATCGTACAAAACAATTAACCTGCCCAGCCCCAAATGACCAGCCAGGGAAGCTGCTTCATAAGAAACGCCCTCCATTAGATCTCCATCTCCACAAATCGTATAAGTATAATGATCAATTACAGGAAAGTTATCTCGATTGTATTTCTCTGCCATATGTCTCTCCGCAACAGCCATCCCTACACTAGAGGGAATTCCCTGTCCTAAAGGCCCCGTCGTTACCTCTACACCTGGTGTTACTCCATATTCCGGATGCCCCGGTGTCTTACTTCCATACCTCCTGAATTCCTTTAAATCTTTGATAGTTAAGTCATATCCCGCCAAATGAAGCAGACTATACAATAAGGTCGATCCATGTCCCGCAGATAGAATAAAACGATCTCTATTGAACCACTTTGGGTTTTCCGGATTTACATTCATTACGTTTTTCCATAAGGCGTAGGCCATTGGAGCAGCGCCCATCGGCATACCCGGATGACCATGCTTCGCCTTTTCAACACTATCAATGTTCAACATCCGAATAGTATTAATGGATAACTCTGACAAATCTTGTGCAGATATAGACATATAATCCCCCTCTATTTAATAATAAAAGGGAGAGACAACCCTCCCTTTTAATTTTAATTAAGCGCTTTTCCTTCCTTTAAAAGGAATGGCCATAAGTGCCAGGATGACAACCAAACTTATAACAATCGCTATCGGGCCTCCATAATTAGCAAGTGAACCGAAGAAAATGCCCCCAACACCAAAGTCAGCATCTGAGAATGTGGTATTGGCAAAACCTAGATCTCCTAAGACCGGCAGTAAAAAAACCGGTAGAAACGAAATAATTATTCCATTGACGAATGAGCCTGAAACAGCTCCCTTGATACCGCCCGTAGCATTACCAAACACACCAGCAGCAGCACCTGTAAAAAAGTGAGGAACCACTCCCGGCAGTATAATAGTACCGCCTGCAATGGCCATTACCGCCATACTGAATAATCCACCTACAAAACTGGAAAAGAAACCAATTAATACAGCGTTAGGCGCATAGGTGAACACAATCGGCACATCCAACGCCGGTTTCGCATTTGGCACCAGTTTTGTGGAAATCCCTTTAAATGCAGGTACAATTTCAGCTAATACAAGGCGGACACCAGCAAGAATGATGAACACACCGGCAGCAAAGTTACCAGCCTGCACGAGTGAGAAGACGAGAAAATTAGTGTCGTCGCTAAGTTCAGCTTCGATATAAACAGGTCCTGCCGCCAGCGCCACGATCATATACATAACTACCATTGTTAGAGCGATACTTACAGTACTATCCCTTAAAAACCCTAGACCTTTTGGAAAGTCTATTTTTTCAGTAGATGTAGAATTTTTCCCTTTAACCGCTTTACCTACAAGAGCACTTAATGCATAGCCTACAGCACTAAAATGTCCCAAGGCGACTTTATCGTTACCTGTAAGCTCGCGCATGAATGGCTGCAGGATTGCAGGGGATAAAGTCATAATGATACCTAGAGCAACTGAACCTGCAGCAATCAGAGCAGCTGAGTCAAAGCCGGCCACAGCCATAATTACGGCAAGCATACAGGCCATATACAAAGTATGATGACCGGTAAGGAAAATGTATTTAAACCTTGTAAATCTAGCAATTAAAATATTAACAATCATTCCAAAAAACATAATCAGTGCCGTATTGGAACCATACTCATTTAATGCCAGTGCTACGATAGCTTCATTATTAGGAACTACTCCAGAAACATTAAAAGCTTCCTGGAACATAGAGCCAAAAGGTTCTAATGAAGTTTCTAAAATTCCTGCCCCAGCGGCTATCACTAAAAAGCCGACAAAGGTTTTAGTTGTTCCTTTCATCGTATCCGATAGATTTTTCCTTTGAGCCACAAGTCCAATCAAAGCAATAAGAGCTACTAATATGGCAGGTTCACTTAAAATATCTATTAAGGTCGTAAGAATGCTGTTCATCGTTCTTTCCTCCCCTTCTTAAATCAATCGATTACATTAAATGAGATTTTTATCTTCAGCCAGCTTTCTGACTTTTTCTCTTAACTCATCCATATCAATGATGTTATCAAGTACTACGATCTCCCCAAGATGCTCTCCGCTTTCCGCAATATCCTTAGCTAAAAAGTAGACATCGGCATCACCAGGTGCGGCAGAACTCAAATCAGAATGTGATACTTCAACGTCTGTCACTCCCAGCTCCTCGAAAGCCTGGTTAATGTTCATCTCCACCATAAAACTTGTTCCTAACCCTGAACCACACACTGCTAAAATCTTCATTTCTCTTCCTCTCCTTCTTTTATAATGTCAATAATCTGCTGAGCAGAATCAGCATTCTTCATTGCCTGCAGGGAATCATCATTTCCGAGCAGCTTCGTTAAATGGGCTAATGCCTTAAGGTGAGCCTCATTATCTATAGCTGCCAGACAAATAAACATATCAATGGGGTGCTCCTTTTGGTCAAGTAAAAAGACAGGCTGATTTGTTCGAAGCAGGGACATTCCTACCTGATTTACACCAGCGTCTGGTCTCGCATGAGGAATAGCAATTCCTTTCCCAATATGAATATATGTCCCAATTTCCTCAACATTTCTGATCATGGCTTCCACGTAGCGATTTTCTATTTTGCCGGTATCCACCAGCGGACGGGCCGCCTTATTTATTGCCCCTCTCCATTCCATCTCCTCATTGGTGAAATGGATCATATCTTCTGTTAATAGTTCTGAAAGCATCGGCTTCTCCCACCTTTGTTCTGTGTTTAAATATATGAGATCCACTAGTTCAGTGAATAACTTCTTTTCATTTTTAATGTCCGCGTTTCTTCTGACAATGTCCATTACCTGATCGATAGTAATATTATCTTCCTGTATGTGAGGGAATTCAGAAGCTACAGCTTGTATTAAAGAGTTTTTTTCCACAATAGACAATAAAGGCTTAACAAGAAACACAGGTTTTAATGATGTTAACTGGACCGTAGAGAAAATTAAGTCATAGCTTGAAGGTGATACATTATGAATGTTCTCCGTTGTATGCATCCTCGAAAATTCTATTGCAGGAAACAGTTCTCTTAATTGTGACCTAAGCATAATGGAAGAGCTGACACCCTTTGAGCACACAATAATTGCCCGGATTTGGTCAGACTTCACTTCTCTGTGTTTCTCTAAATATCCTCCAAAATGAAGAGTAAAATACCCGATCTCCGCTTCACTGATTTTCTTCCCTGTCCAATCGGATAAAGGCTCCAGCGACTTCTCAACAAACTGAAATAACTCTTTATATTCTTCCTTGATCCGGTGGGTCATTGGATTAATTAAGGGGATTCCAAACGTAACCCGAAAATAAGCAGGAACCAGGTGATTAAACAGACTAAGGATCAAATAGGACTTATTCTCTATAGGAAGTAAGGTGTTTCTTTCAAATTCTTCTATGATCTCTTCAGCCAGCTTCATTAAGGAAGAATGGTCCTGGCTTTGCACTACTTCCTGCGAGATTAAAAGCTGTATTGCAATGAAATATTTCTCAGAATCGCAGCCTCCTGGAAATATTCTTTCAGTTAGTTCTTCTGCTTGTTCAAATAGATTCTGCTTCTCCAATATTCTTCTATCCTCAGCAGAAAATTCTAGGGAATGGCTCTTCCCGCGAGCTTTCATAAAAATTAAATGATGTATCATTTCCACTTTTCTGCTTTTCACAAGCTTAAGAGAATACCTATTAATGACTTCGTCCAAAACATTCTGAATAGGGAGGAACTCTTCTTCCTTATCCCACGACTTTAAAATCATCAAAATTATTTCTTTTCCAAGAGGCTGCGAGAGTAAATAATCGATACAGTAAGTAGCCAGCCTTCTTTTATCCATTTCATCCCCTTCAAGACAATAACCTTCCACTCGATTGTAAGAAAGCTGGACATTCCACTCTGCGCAAACATCTTTTGCCTTTTTCACGTCGGCTAAAGCCGTATTCTTACTCACTCCCAATAAAAGCTGGTAATGATAGTTTGAAAGCTCCTCCCCCCTGATAAAAGTGTACAAGTAAATAATGCAGGGACGGTCAGACTCCCCAATTACAAGTTCCTTCCCTTTAACCCCAAGCACTGCCTCTTTCTGTACAAACGATTTTGTGCTTTCATCTACAATAAAAGCCTGATTCTTCAATTGAATCGGAGGAAGGTTAAACTGACTTAGAGTACTATTTGTTTTCTCCAGCAGGTATTGAAATTGCCTGTTGGTAAGATTCATCTCCATCATAATTTCCGGCTTGGTCATTTGATCATACTGCATGATCTTTTCAAGAAACTGATAAGACTTCTGATCGAGCAACGAAAGAACCTCCCTTCCTTAAGCTTTATTGTAAAGCGCTTACAACGCTGGAACAATCACATTTAAACCCAAACTTTGTATCAGATTCATACATTCATTGTGCTCAATTCCAAGTGTATTATGAGTGCAGCCACAGTATACTTTAACTGTGCAACTGTACATTAAGGAGGTATATGATACCAAAAGCTATTGCCCTTGATTTAGACGGCACATTATTAAATGAAGAAAATGAAGTGACGGAAGACCTTCTTACTCTTCTTCCTAAGCTCCAGCAGGTTAGTGGAATTAGAATTTTTGTCGCGTCCGGCCGGACAAAGCTCGAAATCGAAGATGTCCTTCCTTCCTCGCTGAAGGTAGACGGAATGGTTACGGCTAATGGAATGGGAGGATATTCAGGCGCCCGAAAACTATTTGAATACACGCTGGACCCTGAATTAGTCCGCATTGTGGTAGAAGTGGCCCGAAATTATGGTATATACTACGAGGTACATCCGATGAATCACAGTAGTCTAGCTTTAAAAGAAGATCAAAATCTTTTGAAACAAATCGTTCAAGCAGAACAGCCGGATACCTTGCTGGATAACGAACATTATTCGAGGAAGCAGGCTGTTCAGAACCACATCAACTGGGTCCCTCATTTGTAGATATGAATCCATTGTTAAGGTTTACTTTTTCAGCATGAAACCTGGGATAATTAAAGATTGGAAGAGAAAACTGAAGGCTTTTGAAGAAAAACACCGCTTTTCTGTTTATTCCTCCTCTCTGCATAACGCAGAGATTATGGATAGTAAGGCTTCAAAGGCAAGAGGGCTGGAGTATTTACTTCAAGAATTCGGAATATCTGCCAGAGACGTAATGGCTATAGGTGACGGAGAGAATGACCTACCCATGCTGAAGCTGGCAGGATATTCTGTTGCTATGCAGAATGCAGAAGAGATTGTTAAGCAGAGAGTAGATGAAGTAACGAAATTTTCATACAGGCAAAACGGGTTATATGAATTTTTAATGCAAAAAATAAGGTAAATGGCGCAGGGCTCTATTTACCTTTTCAGTTAAAAATATACGGGTTGTTCCGTTCTTGCCGACTCATAAATAGCCTCGAGAACTTCAGTGACCACTAATGCCTGCTCCAATACGAAGGTTCATGGACCACTATCTATCATGTTTTTCGGTAACAACGGTGATAGGCATTATTATCCGTTTGTTTGTATTAAAAGAGCATACAATTAAAGAAAGGCATCTATCAAAAAAATAGCCGCGAACTGTGCAGCAGATTTTAGCAACCAAAAAAGAGTCATGGACAGAACCCTGTCTAACGTAAAAACGCATGAAATCAGATATGAAAATCTTGATTTCACGCGTTTTTTAATGGCTAATAATTGAGTAGTAATTTTCTACTTTTGTCCCATTCTAATATAAGTTATATTTCAGCTTATTTTATCATTTTGACAATCTTCACAAGTTCTAGCATACATTGGCGGTGAGTCAGCAAAAGGCAAGTGGCAGTTTTCGCAGATTTCACCTTCCGTTACTGCAGTACTACGATTTCTCGCTTTCTCTAAAATCAACTGTTCCCCCATTATGTGTCACGCCTCCCTTATCCCATTTTTATCTCTTTCATAAAACTATAAGCATAAGGTACGATTTCCAATCACCTATATTTTAACATAATATTTTTACAATTGAAATCTAATTGTAACATTAGTCATAATTCTACAACATTTGAGGCGTACCCGGTACACCAAATAAATTGTGTGGTACCAGGTACACAATAAAATAAAGCACACCTCCGTTAAAGAAAATGTGCTTCATTGTTGATATGTTTGCAGAACTGCCTGGTAAAGGATTTCTACTCCCTTCATTAGGGCGGATTCATCAAAAGTCATATTCGGGTGGTGGAGACCTGGTTTTAAATCGCAGCCAAGGCCAAGCATTGTGGCTTTTATAGCCGGTCTTTCGATTGTGTAGTAGTGAAAATCATCGCCTCCCGGGGTTACAAGCGGGGAGTGTGAAAAACCTTCACCCAACGCTTCGTTGATCGCTTTATTCATAATACCGATCGCCTCGTCATTCGTTTTTGCTGCTGCAGCCCCGTCTATATTGGTTACATTAATCTCAATATCATATAATTGTTCCAAAACGCGAAAAATACTTTGGGCTTGCTGTTCCAATTCTTGCATCGCCTCATTGTTTTGGGCTCTTAAATCTAGTGAAAAGGTGGCGTTTCCCGGAATAATATTAGTACTTCTGCCGCCTGCATGAAAATTGGTCATTTTTGCTGAATGTGGGACATTGGGATCTAAGTGAATATTGCTGAGCATATTTACGATCTGAGCGCCGATTTCAATAGCATTATGATTCAAATGTGGTCTGGCCCCGTGTGCATCGGACCCTTTGATTTCCGCATTGTACATTTTTACAGCCCCATGAATAATTGCTGGAGAAGCGGTGCCTAGAGAGATTTCCTGCGCCGGCCTCAGGTGAATGCCATATAGATAATCAACATTGTCTACCACCTGTTTCTCAACCATTTTCAGGGCCCCAGTACATGTCTCTTCAGCAGGTTGAAATATAAACTTAACAGCTACTTGATGTTTCAAGTCCGGGTTTTCCTCGAGCTTCCATAAAAGCCCCAAGACCATCGCCATATGGGCATCGTGTCCACATGAATGGTTAGCCTGAAACGTACCATTTACCTCCTGCCACAGCGCGTCCATATCTGCACGAACACCAATTACAGGAAGGGTCCCGTCAAAGTTACCATACTCTCCAATAACTCCTGTGCAGTCGTTAAATGTAGTTACCTTACACCCACTTTCACGTAACAATGATGCAATATACCGAGTCGTTTTATGTTCTTCCCAGCTGACTTCTGCCTGGTTATGCAAAAAATGAAAAGTTTCACGCACCCGCTGCTCAAAATCCAATTTTCATCCTCCTTTTGGTACCAGGTACACTGTATCAGCTTTGGTGTACCGGGTACACTCTTTCACTTTCTATGTACCCGGTACATGTAATATTATTTAATGATGGTTACAAATCTGTGAGCGAGCTTTAGGAGGTCGAGGTCATGGTTTAAGTCGTAGCTTATTAGAAAGCTTGTGGATGGGCCTCCTGATTTTCTTGGATCAAAGGGGAGGGTCCTTTCGCAGGATTCCCATCCATTCCGCTGTTCCAGTTCTCTTAGTGCGGATTCGATACCTTTAGATCCTACAGGAACCAGTTCATGCACCCATTCCTGTTGCCGCATTTCGACGAATAATCCCAGCGGAGCTGCTTTTTCCGAACGTTGTATAACTTCTTCTCCTACAAGAGGTTCACCGATTAAGGCGATGCTACAGCCTTCCGGAGAACAGCCTATCTTTTTCTCCCCCGTTTTCACCCAGCCGATCACCGATAGTCCAATAGCGGATTGATTCATAGAAAAGTTAGATTCAGTGCTTCCGGTAATTGACAGACTTAAGCCAAGGTCCGCACTCAATTCCTTCACCTTGTTTTCTATCTCGCACCACGCTTCTTCTCCTGCAAAATTAAAAACATTTACAGCAAAAGGAGAGGCACCGACAGCTAATGCATCCATGACCGCCACGCGAAACAGGGCTGCCGCTACGACTGAATATGGCACTTGTACCTCGTCGTCTCGCTTCATGCCGATTGCGCCTGTATTATCAGAAGCAATGATAAGCTCACGGCCGTCTGCCTCTTCTACAAACAATGGCAGGCCCACTTATTCGTTCTCCTTCCGCTTTCCGGAACGAAAGACTTTAGCGCTTCTCACATACTCCACGTCTTTCGTTTTATTAAGGACATTGACGTAGCGAGCTAGTCCGAAGAAGTAGTCAGACAACCTATTCAAATACATGAGGCAGACAGGGTGGATCGTTTCCTGCTTCTGAAGGGTGACGACGAGTCGCTCGGCACGCCGTGTAATAGTTCGTGCGATATGGAGCGTCGCTGAGGCGGACGATCCTCCTGGTAAAATGAAGCGCTCAAGTTCCGGGGAATTTTGTATATATTCATCCATGCGCTCTTCCAGCCAGTCGATGCTTTCCTGTTGTAACTTAAAAGGCCTATTGGATTTTTTATTGGCGAGGTCGCTGCCACAGTCAAACAGTTCATGCTGAATGCGTTCGAGTTCTTTCTGAACCTCGTTGAACGGCTCCCCTTCAAGCTCGGTCCGGGCCTTTCCAACGAAGCTGTTCACTTCATCCACCGTTCCATATGCTTCAACACGCACATCATCCTTCTCGACGCGGCCTCCGATCACACTTGTCTGTCCTTTATCTCCCGTTCTCGTATACAGTCTCATATTAAACAAACCTCCTATTTTAGTTGCTGCGCAATACCGTACCAGATTCGATAAACAGACTCGGCTTCTTTTGTAAATTGCTGATAGTAGAATCCTATCTTATCACGCCATTCGCGCATTTCCCTTTCTGCCGGAACAACCCCTCCAGTAATGTCGGTTCCGATGAGGACAAGTTGGTACACGGGGCTGGATTGCTCCCATTGCCATAACTCACGAAAAAATTGGTCAGCATCCAACTCAGGGCTTCCAATAATTTGTTCCACTTGATCCACAATGACGAGATTTCCGAGGTTCTCCAGGCTGTTTCCTTTCCGCAATACCTTCGCTTCACTGCCGTAATGGGTAAGCGCCCAGGCTAATTTGCCGTTATGCGCTCCTCCTGTAACAAAATCCACTCGTCCCCCTCCTTGATCAGCTGTAGATGATAGGCTTCTCCAGGATTGATACTCCATTCCCACATGGAATTTGTCTGTCTGGAGAAGTACTGCATTATCGTACGGATGACACCACCGTGCGTAACTACAGCAACCTTTGAACCGTGATCTGCTAACAGCTCTTCCATAAAATCTAATACTCTTTTTTTAAAATGAAAAAAAGTTTCTCCCCCGGGCGGGGTGACATTTTCTAAGTCATCAATCCAGCTGCGATACTGTTCCTCTTCTTTTAATTCCTCGTAGCTTTTTCCATCAAAATCGCCAAAGTCGTATTCACGTAATGCTTTATTAATCTGCCACGTCCCAGCCAATGCTTCAGCCGTCTCCGTGCATCGTAGTAAATCACTTGTAAAAACAGTCTCGAAGCCAGGAAGCATTTGACTTAAAAGGCGTACCTGCTTTCTTCCTTGCTCCGACAACGGTTCATTCCGCCAGCCTATGTAACGTTTCTCATAATTTGATGCGGTTTCTCCATGACGAATTAAATAAAGATCCATACGATCAACCATAACAGTGTCACCATCCCTTCAAGCGAAGCGCCACAAACGTCGCCGGTAATTCCTCCGAATGCCTTTATAGACCACTCCTTCATCAACCATATTACAGCAAAGACGGCCAGACCAACGGCAGTGGCTGTAAAAATATGTGTGACAAAAGAAATCCCTAGAATAATGAAGAAACTGATCCCGACAAGCCACCATGTCACACTAGGCAGATACGATTTTTGAAAAAAAGCGCTTAAACCATTCTTTTTTGCAGAAGGAGCATGTCCGAGCAGCCCAACCATCCCTACACGTGCCAATGCAGGAATACCAAGCAAAAACCAAAATGCCGCCGTCTCCGCACGCAGCGCTTCGTACATAAACACGAACCGGAGTGCAAGCACGGTGAGTATGGTGAGCACACCAAACGCACCTGTTCGTGGATCCTTCATCACGTTCAACCGTTTCTCCGGTTCCTGATAAGAGAAATAAGCATCTCCTGTGTCCATTAGTCCGTCCATATGCAGACCTCCGCTCAGTACTATTGGAACGATAATTGCGATCATCACAAGGCTGAACAGACTGACAACCGGTTCTAAAAGATCAAACAAAACGAGGTTGACCGCGCCGAATCCAACCCCTATCATCGGCAGCCAGACTAAAGCTGCCCGGACACGGGAAGGGGATGGTTCAATTTGCTGGTGTATAGGGATCACAGAGAAAAATTGCAGTGCGAACATTCCACCGAGGGCAAAATTTTTCATGAGACGGCTCCTTCTGCAATTCTCTTTAAAGAATGTATATCGAGATGTCGCTCTAAATGATCGGCCAGCCGGTCGTAGCGTTCCTGACGTTCGGCTATTCGAGTTACTGGCCGTTCAGGTAAACCAGCTTGGTCTCTTAAACGGTTGAGCCATTCCGTACGCCACTCGTCGTTGTGAAAGCAGTCGTGTAAATAAGTACCGATCAAGCGTCCATTTTCTAAACTGATGCCTTCTAGGCCATTTAATAGATCAAGAAATGGAGTCGTCCTTTCCCCTTTTGTCTGTCCTAAATGAATCTCATAACCGTTCATCGACGATACTTTAAATCCGCTAGCCTCATGCGTCTGCCCCTTAACTCGCATCGTATGTTTTTCTGCAAAAAAGGTCGTTGTTAATGGGAATACACCAATCCCGCCTATGCCCTCTTCATCTTCTGAGTCCTCATACATTGTTTCACATAAAACTTGATAGCCTCCGCAAATGCCTACAATCGTGCCACCCTGTTCCGCGTATTTTTGAACGGCGTCTTTTAATCCAAGCTGTTCGAATGCTGTATAGTCCTCGATCGTACTCCGTGTCCCCGGTAAAATCAGCGCATCCGGGTGTCCGAGACTGTAGAATGAACTTACGTAGCGAATCGATACGTCTGGCTCATATGCGAGGGGCTGAATGTCCGATTCATTGGCTAGATACGGCCAGTGCACTACGGCAATATCCAGAGCTCGTTCGCGTGAAGAACGTACATTTTCGACGGTCAGCGAGTCTTCCCCTTCAATGCCGTGGTTATTCAAGTAAGGAAGAACACCAATAACAGGAATGCCGGTTCGTGCTTCGAGCCATTTCACCCCGTCTTCAAACAGAGTGCGCTCCCCACGGAACTTATTAATGATCAGGCCCTGAACACGCCTGCGGTGGTGAGGTTCAAGCAGCTCTAGTGTACCGACGATGCTTGCGAATACACCGCCGCGATCAATATCGGCAACTAAAATCACGGGCATATCAAGCATATCAGCGATCGACATGTTGACGAGCTCGCGGTCATTTAAATTGATTTCGACCGGGCTTCCTGCTCCTTCAACTACAAGCATATCGTAATCTTCCTTAAGTCTTTCAGCTGATTTTCTGATTGCCTGCTTTCCTTTTTCATAGCCTTTTTTACGATACTCTGAGCCTGACCAGACGGTTTGGCTGACTCCGCGCAGTATAACCTCTGAGCGCTGGTCACTTGTTGGTTTTAATAAGATTGGATTCATTTCAACAGTCGCTTCCACTCCTGCCGCTTCCGCCTGAATACCTTGAGCCCGCCCAATTTCTTCACCTTGTATCGTTACATAAGCGTTATTGGACATGTTCTGGGATTTAAACGGGGCCACTCGAACGCCTTCGCGGGCAAACCATCGGCATAATCCGGTGGCAATCCAGCTTTTTCCGACGTTCGAAGCGGTTCCCTGAATCATGATCCCCTTCATTGGTACACCTCCTTATGGATTATCGGCTCGCCAAATACCATTTCCACTGCTCCGTCAGATTGGTCCACGAGCCATTGATTGACCTTTCCAAGTACGTAGGCATAATCTTTTACAAGCGAGAAAGTTGAAGGCACATCACGACTCACTTCATTGGAAACGACGACAATGTCGCCCGGCTTATGAATCAGTTCCTCAAGCTGCTTAACCAGATTAGCGGTCAGTTCCTCTTTATTCCACCCGACTTGTTTCATCATTTCATTCGTCACCCATGTAGTGATGCAGTCGAGTAAAACAGCGTCCGTGCCACTGAACGTCAGTTTCATAATATCCGTCGGCTGCTCCCATGTCGTCCACTTGCGGGTACTATTTTTTCGATCCTGACGGTGGTGATAAATACGTGCTTTCATTTCTTCATCCGTCACCACACCTGTCGCTATATAATGAAGATCTTCGAGTGGGCTCTTGCACACCAGCTGTTCAGCATAGCTTGTTTTTCCGCTTCTCACTCCGCCGCAAATAAAGATAATCATGCCCTCCACCCCGCAAGCTTTTCAACCAACACATCATTTGCTTCCTTCGTGTTTATACACAGACGGAGGGAGTCCCCGTTTATACGAGGAAAGTTATATGTATGGCGGGCGGCAATCCCATTTTCCAGCAGATAGGGCAGCAATGTTTCTCCTAGCTTTGAACAGCCGCCGAGCAAGTAGTAGTTGACGCTCGTATTCGTAATGGAAAAACCTAGATCGTTTATCTTTGGAAAAATACGTTTACGCTCCGACTGAACAAACTGCCGTGTTTTGAAGCGAAAACGCTCATCTCGTACACATCGTTCCGCTACAACCTGAGCCACTCCATTCACACTCCATGTCGGTTGAAATGGAGCGATGCTCTCAATTATTTCCCTTCCTGCAGTCAGATACCCGACCCGGATCCCCGGTATCGCATACATTTTCGTCAGCGATCGTAATACGAGCAGATTGGAGTACTTTTCTACATAACTCAGCAGCGTAGGCTCCTCCTCAACAAAATCATAGAACGCCTCGTCCACTAACAGATAGGCTTCAATTTCCTGAAGCAGAAGTAAAAGGTCGTTCACCTCATAATGTACACCAGTCGGATTGTTCGGGTTACAAATGACGACGAGATCAGCTTCTTCTGCCTTTTCTACAATTCGCTTCACCGGCAGTTCCCAGTCTTCCTCTTCTGTTAAAAACGCGGACTCTATTTCACATCCGAATGTATGCCCGATCATGCGATATTCGGAAAACGTCGGTTCCACTATGACTATCTTCTGCCCGGCGAAATGCCGGCCGATCAATTGAAGTAATTCAGAGGCCCCGTTGCCGACAAGGAGATGCCGACTATCGACGCCTTCCACTTCAGCCAGTATTTCAATCAGCTGTTTATTGGCAGGATCCGGGTACTGGGTAACGAGAGAAAAATAATCATTCCACTCTTCCTTCAGCCACCTCGGCGGACCAAGCGGATTAACATTAACGCTAAAATCATACGCCACAGGCCGCAGATTTCTGGCTTCTGTTAAATAATGTGGATTAGCACCATGAGCTGGCCATCTCAATGACAACCCCTCCGATCCATAGAAAAATGAGGAAATACAACACCGCTCTCGACATCAGGTTCGTCGATTGCGCGATATGGTAGGCTTGTAATTCTACCCTTGCAAAACCAATCGTCGGTCGATAGGAAGCTTCGCCAAAATAATAGTTTTTCCCGCCAAGCTGCACTCCAAGTAATAAGGCAAAAGCTGCCTCGCCCCAGCCACTGTTTGGACTCGGGTGGCGATTTGCCTGTTCTTTGAGCAAACGTAGTGCCTTTCCTTTTCGGTGAAATGGCGAATGTTCAATTAATAGCAGCAGTAAAGCAGTCAGCCTGGCAGGAATCCAATTCAATACATCATCAAAGCGCGCTGAAGCCCAGCCAAAGTCCTTGTATTGGGTGTGCCGGTATCCGACCATCGAATCACACGTGTTTACCGCCCGGTACAACATCGCAAGCGGAGCCCCGCCGATCAATGCGAAGAACAATGGTACCGTAATGCCGTCGCTGGTGTTCTCCGCTACCGTCTCTACGGCCCCCCTGGTAATCTCGCCTTCCCCTAGCTGCGCCGTGTCCCGCCCGACGATTAGGGATAACTGCTCTCGTGCTTTTACCAAGTCTTTTTTTAAAAGAGGGCTATAGACTTCAATAGCTGCTTGTTTTAGCCCTTTGTGGGCGATGGTCGTCCATATGAGCGCGGTTTCGAGAGCGATCCCGATGCTCGAATGAAGCTGATGGCCAATCCAGACAACAGTCCAGGTCAGCAAAAGGACGACGAGACATACAATGATAAGCATGAAAATGCCTTTAATGCGGCGATACCTGCCCTGATTCCAATTGTTCTCAAGCATTGCGATCAGCTTACCAATCATGACGACAGGATGCGGCAGCCAGCGAGGGTCCCCGAGCCAAAGATCGAGGAGCAAGGCGAACGTTAAAGACAAGAGATGCTCGATCATAATTGCTTTCCTTTTAGTGAATGCTCGATGGCTGAAGCGGTCGCTTCATAAACCGCACGACCAATTCGGCTTCCGAGCTTCGTCACAGGGCCGGCGTACTCAATATGTGTTCCTGTCTGTGTACTTGCAACAAGAAGGCTGTCAGTCGAGGTTCCAGTCGCAGTTGTATTTGTTACAGGGTCAGTGATTTCACATTCTCCGAAAGCTTTGGTCTTGGCTTCCGTAGCGGTAATAACCGCTTGAATAAATGCCTGATCAGAGAGCTCGCCTTCTACGAAAATCCATGTATTGACAGTGCCGGGTGCCGCGATAAAACCGTGCTTTTCACCATGAAGGACGTCCACTGCGTTACTCGTTCCCGCGGTCACAACGACATAAAGGGAAAAATCGTCTTCGATGATGTGTCGGCTGGCATAATTAGTCACGTAAGCCGCCGTCATCATTGCCAGTGTTTCATGCTCGGGAAGCTGCCACTCTTTAAACTTTTCCCTCATGAAAGCGTCAGGCTGAGAACAGTCAAAGCTTTTATCGACGTGGTAATTAACGAAATGGTTATACCAGCCAAACCCGGCTCCAACGACCGCCGAAGAAAAGGTTTTTAACGGCTGACTCGTTTGAAATACTAGTTTTTCTTCACTAACATTAAGTAACTGAGGACCAAGAGCACCATCAGCAGCATAGGGGTAATCCGGCATGACATTCATTTGCGGACTTGCAACCGATGGATTCGCATACACATCAATCGTTGACTGATAAACCTCTTCAAGCAGTGTTTTTTGCATAACAGCATCAGGCGTCCCCATTTTTTTCATTCGACCTTTTTCCATCAGCAGCAACCGGTCGCAATACAGGCTTGCGATATTTAAATCATGGAAAATCGATAACACGGTGAGCCCGCTCGTAAGCGCCAGCTTCTTAAGCTCATCAAGCAGCTGCTTCTGATAGCTAAAATCAAGGTGGTTCGTCGGCTCATCGAGTAAAAGTACATCCGGCTCCTGACTTAACGCCTGCGCTAAATATACTCGCTGCCGCTCCCCCCCACTTAGGCGCGTGATTGGGAGATCCTTCATTTTGCTTAAGCCCATTTGCTGTAAAATAAGATCCACTATCCGTTCGTCTACTGCCGAGGGGTGTTTAAATAAACCGGATTGGTAGGCATAACGCCCCATCATGACGGTTTCCCGGACGCTGTATGTGAAGTAGCTCTGTTGAAGCTGCGGTAGAGTTGCCACTTTTTTTGCCAGGCTTTTTCGATCGTATTGGTCGATCGTGCGGTCATCGATTGAAACGGATCCGCCCCATAAGGGAAGAACGCCGCTCATCAATTTAAACAGTGTCGTTTTCCCGCATCCATTCGGCCCGACCACTCCAAAAAACTCCCCTTTTCTTACGGAAAAATCAACCTGGTCGACAATCAGTGGAGCCTCTTTGTATCCGCCGCTTACGTTTTTAACATCGATCATGATGATATGGCTCTCCTTTCATTCGTGGTTTCCGCCCTGATCAAGCGACAGCCCGCTCTTTTCGCTGATGATACAATATCACAGCAAAAATTGGCGCTCCAATTAACGAGGTAATGACTCCGATCGGAAGTTCAACGGGAGCAATTATTGTTCGGGATATGAGATCAGCAAGAATAAGAAACGTAGCACCGTTAATTAACGATAGCGGCAGTAAATGTCGATGATCGACGCCGAATAATTTCCGGCAGATATGCGGGACCACTAATCCGACAAAGCCAATTGTGCCCGAAACTGCTACCGCCGCTCCCGTTAAAATCGAAGCAGCAAGTAAAATGATGGCTTTTCTTTTTTCGGTCGGGACACCAAGCTGCTTTGCGCGTTCTTCGCCAAGTGACATCGCATTGAGTTCCTGACCTTGAATAAGAAGCAGCAGGGATCCGATCACAAAGAAAGGGATAAGCAGGCCAACATAATTCCATCCTCTCATCGCTACACTTCCAAGCAGCCAGCCGACGATCTGCCTGAGTTCTTCTCCGGTCAGCGCAATCATTAGTGAAATGACGGAACCGAGAAACGAGCCCATTACAATCCCAGTTAGTATGAGTGTTTCTATAGATAGTGTTTTATCAAGCATTCTTGCAAATGTAATCACAAACAACAGCGTCAGAACGGCAGTTACGATACTCATAATCGGCAGAGTGAATATCGCAAATATAGGAAAGGAAAGCCCGAGAAACAACACGAGCACAGCACCGACTGAAGCTCCAGAAGACACGCCTAATGTGTATGGATCTGCGAGCGGATTTTGCAATAGGCCTTGGAACGCCGCTCCAGATATCGCAAGCGACGCTCCAACGAGACCAGCTAATAACACGCGAGGCAGCCTGACATCTACAATAATACTTGCATTAACGGACCCTTCTGCTGGTGAAAAAGGCGCTGCTGCTTCTATGAGAACACCGACGATTTCAGGCAGCGGAACCGTAACACTTCCAGCTCCTACGCCTGCCAGAACCGCTGCCGCAAGAACAATCAAGGATCCCGCATAGGTAAAAAATTTACTCATCACTGAACGTGTCAGGGTAAACTGCTTCAGCTAACTCTTCCAGACCTTCGACGAGTCGCGGTCCGGAACGTGTAACAAGGTCAGAATGGACATCGATGACTTCTTCATTGGCTACGGCCGGTACTTCTTCCCAGCCTTCACGACCTGTCACCTGGGCCACGGGATCCTCGGTATAGTACCCGTACGTGGTGACGATTACATCCGGCTGCATGTCAATAACGGCTTCTTCGTTCAGCTGTACCCAGCCTTCTTCGTCTGCCGCTGCATTTTCTGCCTGAATCATTTCAAGCATTTCATTCATAAACGTTCCTGTACCCGTTGTATAGATCTCCGGTTCAGGGGATACTTCAACGAATACACTTTTCGTTTCTTCGATTTCTTCCGCCTTGGCTTCAATAGAGTCTACATCCTCCTGCATACCCGTTACGATCTCTTCCGCGCTTTCCTGCTCATTCACAAGCTCACCAATAGTATTGATCGTATCGTAAACACCATCAAAGCTGGTCGCATCCTCTACGACGTAAACCGGAATACCGGCCTCCTCAATTTGATCAAGCGCTTCCTGCGAATTATGAGCACCGGAAGCATGCGCCAGCACTAAATCCGGCTCGAGTGAGAGTACTTTTTCCACGTTAATCTCCATGCCACCGACTTGTTCGAGTTCAGTCACTTCCTCGGGGTAGTTATCGTTCTCAGTAACTCCGACGACTTCATCTCCGGCACCGAGTTCATATACAATTTCCGTATTGCTTGGAATTAGGCTGATAATACGCTCCGGATCCTCTTCGATTTCTACTTCATTGGCCATGGCATCTTCCACCGTCAGCGGATAGCTCGTTTCTCCTGAAGATGCTTCCTCACTGCTTTCTTCTGGAGTTTCCTCATTTGTTTCTTCATTTGAATCGTCTGCACACCCAGCCAGCAGACCTGCTGACAAACAAACTGCACCTATGTAACGCCAATATTTTTTCATTAAACTCTCCCCTTTTAATTAATTCAACACAAAAAATACACACCCTACATTTTAGATGTGTATACATAACCTGCTATGCGGCCGCTAATGACAAACCGCACCCGATCACACCTCCTATCCGCGTAGGTTCCTGGTGAAGAAAAATAGGTAGGTCTCCTGGCTTATGGTCATCGCTCGCTGCTCCTTCCCATGCTTAAGCACACAGTGGAATGATGCAGGTCGCTCGCAAATACAGTGGCGGGACCGCGCTGGAATCGAACCAGCTTCCCTTTTAAGTGATGGGATCCATCACGCCTATTTTTACGACAATATTCTATTTCTCTTCTATTTTAATGGAAGTCCAGGGAAAAATCACGAGTTAAATAATCACCAGTTCAGTCTGTCGGGAATAGCGGCTTATTTCTATTTTCACGGGCAATTTTATAAAAAGTCCGTCTAGTTCGAAAAATGTCATATGCTGGAATGTTCGCAGAATGCAGAAAGACCCTGCATTAAAAGCCGCTGAACCATACACCAATCCCTGTCCCAATATAGTTCCCAACAATATACCCGAGTGTCCCTACTAATAAAATCGGTACCACCAGCTTCGTCCAGCCTTTGGCAATCGCCATCGCTGCCGCCGTTGTCGGACCCCCGATGTTCGCATTTGACGCAACGATCACTTCCTCCAGGCTGAACTTAAATAAACGTCCTAATACAAAGGAAACGAGCATATTACTCATTACCACAATAAAAACGAATACTAGCAGCATTGGGGCGTTTTGAAAAATCAGCACAATGGAAGCCGGAACACCGATGACAACAAAGAAAATATAAATTAAATATGTACCGATCTCCTGGGCCCCGCGAATTCCTTCAAAATACCGTGGGAACATAGTAACCGCAACCATAGTCAGCGTCGTTAACATTAAGTAGCCGTCCCCAAGAATCCCATTCAGCACATTAGCTATAATATGGGTATCCTCCCAGGCAGGAATTACTACGGCAAACCAATCGGCAATGAAAAAAGAAACGGCTACGAGAGCAAATGAAGTACCGACAGCCAGCCCAATATCCTGAAGCGACATTTCCTTTCGTCCCCAATACGACGCAGCCTCCGTTTCGCCACGTTCCTGGGAACTTATCTTGGAACGTTCATCCATATATGGAGTTTTAAACTTTTTCGTGAAAAAATTGATTGCAGGAAGCGCCATTAAAATAAAGAAATACAGCGCCATCATCAAGTTATCCGCAACGACCGCAGAAGAAACGAGTTCACCCGGTGCTTCAAACTTTGTAGAAAGAGCAGCAAAATTGACCCCGCCGCCTATATAGGACCCGGTCATCATCGCACCTACCTGATCGAGCCCAGGCACAATATCTTTTAATAGAAAAAATCCTATAATTGCTCCAGCGACTGTTCCAGCTGCACTTAAGAAAAAAAGTAACAGTAATCGGCCGCTTTCATTCCAAATCTTACGAATATTCGCTTGAAACAACAGCAGCGGGATGGCAAGCGGAACACCATATTCCCAAACCGTATCATAAGCCGGCGACTCAAGCGGAATGATACCGACATTGGCCAGAATCATCGCCCCGACCAGCGCAATAATTGCGCCAGAAAGCTTCGAAGCCCATTTATAATTCTGCTCCAGGTAGATACTTACAGCCGCCCATCCGGCAAGAAATGCCCATAAGATCCATATATCGTCGGGTTGAATTAAACTATTTTCCATAAAAATCCTCCCTCTTTTTGATAGACCATTAAAAATTTCTTACAGAAAGTTTTCAATATATAGGTGATACTCAGCAAGGCTTGTAATATTTTACCTTCCTCTCAAGTATATTTTTTAAACACGAGCTGTTTACAAGGAGGGATTCATTTGCCAGATCAAAAAGAAGAAAAGAAACCTAGCAAGTGGAAAACAGTTAACCCATGGTTGAAATGGACAGCCCTGACGATCGCACTGGCCCTGTCATGGGGAGTCTTCTGGGGGATAGGCTTGGCCAGCGCCACAGCCGAGCTAGATGGGGAGAAGCTTGCGTACGAGGAACTGGTAAATAAGAGTGCAGAACAATCAACAGAACTAAAGGAAATTGAAGGTAACCTTAAAGACAGCCAGGAAGAATACAAGGAAGTCCTCACATTAATTGATGATAAAGATGCGCTCGAAGAACAAATGAAAACCTTAACGGATGATATTGAAACGAAAGAAGAAGAAAATAAAAAACTTATAGAAGAACTGCAGCAGCAAATTAAAGACAAAGAAAAAGAGACCGGACAAGAAATTGATAAATTTGACAGTCAGCTTAAAGAAAAAAATGGAGAACTGAAGCAATTAGAAGAAGATATACAAGCGAAAAAAGACGAACTTAAAGCTGTAACAGGAAATGTAGAGGAAGCAAAAGGCGATCCTGTCACACTGTCTGCCGGTTTCTTTGATGTAGGAAAGGATTTACCGGCCGGGCGATATAAAGTGACTCCAGCGAGCGGAAATGGCAACTTTTTCGTAAATGATGGGATGAAAGTTAATATTCTGCTCGGTCACGACGAATTATTTGAAGAGGAGTATGTATTTACTGCAGATGACGGAGACGTAATTGAACTGACGCTGTCTGCTACATTCACACCGATAGAGTAAACAAAAAGTTGAGCCTCTTCCATGAAAATAATGATTGTACCTATTTTCCAATGGTGGTAATATTTTAACAAAGTTGTAGACACGAATCTCCTTTGTCAGCAGTCATTTATCTATTATCCACATGGAAACGGGGCGAATAAATGAATAGAGATAATAAAAACGGCGTGTTTTATGAAATCTATGTTAACTCATTTTATGATTCAGACGGCGATGGACATGGTGATTTGAATGGAATTACAGCGCAGCTGGATTATTTAAATACAGGAGACCCCGGCAGCAAAAAAGACTTACAGGTCGATGGCATATGGCTGATGCCGATCAGCCCATCACCTAGCTATCATAAATACGATGTGATTGATTATTACAGCGTCGATCCTGATTATGGAACTTTAGAAGATTTTCATAAGCTTGTCTCTGAAGCGCACGAAAGGAATATGACAGTAATAATAGATCTAGTCATTAATCATACAAGCATAGAACATCCCTGGTTTAAAGAAGCAAGTACTTCCTTTAATAATAGATACCGAGATTATTACGTATGGGCTGATGAGGACACAGATCTTAATGAAAAAGGACCATGGGGACAGCAGCTATGGCACAAAAACCCGAACGGGGAAGGTTATTATTATGGCGTGTTCTGGTACGGAATGCCCGATCTTAACTTCGAGAACCAGGAAGTGCGAGAAAAAGTGAAGGAGATAGGGAGGTTCTGGCTCAATCAAGGGGCAGATGGATTCCGTTTAGATGCCGCTCTGCATATCTTTGACGAGGGTACGAGAAAAAACATCGAATGGTGGAACGAATTTCGTGAAGCTATGAGAGAAATAAACCCGGAAGTTTATTTAGTCGGCGAGGTGTGGGATCAACCAGAAGTGGTGGCTCCCTATTATCAATCTTTAGATTCGCTGTTTAACTTTAGTTTAGCAGACGTCATAGTCCGTTCCATTAAAAATAATTACGACCAGGGTGTCGTCCGCACTGCCCTTTCTACCGAAGAATTATACCATCCGCATAATCCGAGTAAAATCGATGCCGTCTTTTTAACCAATCACGATCAAAATCGTGGCATGAGTGAATTTGCCAGTAATCTCAACAAAGCAAAGACAGCAGCAGCCATCCTTCTGACACTGCCAGGGAACCCGTTTATTTACTATGGGGAGGAAATCGGTATGACGGGCCAAAAGCCTGATGAATTCATCCGTGAACCCTTCCGCTGGTATGAAGGAGAGGGGGAAGGACAGACTACGTGGAGAATCCCGGAATATAACACAGGCCATAACGGAGTTTCAGTAGAAGCACAAGACGAACAGAAGGATTCCTTGTTAAATCATTACCGCGAATTTGTCCGCCTTCGTCATAAACATGTTGAACTTCAAAAGGGAGATTTAACAGAGATCCAAGTAAATAACCCCCACATTATTGCTTACAGACGCTCCTATGAGAATAATTCTCTAGATATGTATCACAATATTTCAGAGCAACCGATGGCACTGTCGGTAGAGAAAAAAGGGAAGAAAATTTTTTCTAGTCATAATAGAGTTAAGGTTAGTAAAAAAACAGTCATACTCCCCTCAAATTCCACTGTTTTAATTAAGTATAAACATAAAGGGTTTTAGCTCACAAAAGATCCGAACTATCATTCCCATTATCTATAAAGGGGCGAGATAGTTCGGGTTTAGTCTTTTTTATTCGCGAAAGAACATAATCATTCTTGTGATGCTTTAGAGAATAGGACTTTATTAATCTACTTGAGATCTTACCGTTCTCTTTTTTTACGTTGTTAAGAAGTACCTCTTTTCCATCTCGTTCTAACCCTGCTCGTCTACACTCCAGAGTAAGCTAAAAAACCACCATCTACAGGAACAGTAATGCCAGTGACAAAACCAGACATATTTTCATCAGCCAGCCAAACTAAGGTGCCGAGTAAGTCTTCTGGTGTTCCAAACCTCTGCATTGGAGTATGACTAATAATCTTGTGGGAGCGTGCTGTTAAACTTCCATCTTCATTGGTCAGCATTTTTCTATTTTGGTCTGTAAGAAAAAAACCAGGAGCAATGGCATTAACTCTTATCCCTGCATCGGCCATATGAACGGCTAACCACTGGGTGAAATTATTTATCCCTGCTTTGGCCGCACTATAAGCCGGTACCTTTGTCATGGGAGAAGGAGCACTCATAGAAGACATGTTAATAATAGAGGCCCCTTTTCGGTTGACCATTTTCTTTGAAAAAACCTGCGTAGGTATAAATGTGCCCACTAAGTTCAAGTTAAACACGAATTGGAATCCTTCCGTTGTCATATCAAAAAACGTGGATAAATCTTCTTGTTCGAAGTCCTCTAATTTAAGTGTTTCATTATCCGTAGTTCCGTCCGGGTGGTTCCCTCCTGCCCCGTTAATGAGCAATTCGCATACCCCTAATTTAGAAGTTACGATTTCTTCCGCTCTACGTACACTGTCCTTGTCAAGTACATCACAAGGAATGGCTAACGCTTCTCCCCCTTTTTCTGTAATTGATTCCTCAACCTTCTTTCCTGATTCTTCACTTCGATTTAATATAGCCACTTTTGCACCAAGTCTGCCTAACTCTTTAGCCATCGTACTGCAGAGAACACCGCTTCCCCCTGTGACTACCGCTACTTTCCCTTTTAAGTTAGTATTGTTTATAACCATGTACTTGCTCACCTACTTTTTTTATTTCGTTTAAGGGAATCCCAAATCCCCCACAAATACATAATGCCGAGTCCCCTGTCGTAAAGGCCGTAACCAGGCCGACATTCTTCTCCCCAAATATGTCTGCCATGATCAGGCCTTACATATCCATTAAATCCGTTCTGATGATAAGCTTCCACTACTTTATAAATATCAACAGAACCGTCATTTGTTCGATGCGATGTTTCAACAAAATCCCCATTCTCGAAGGTTTGAACATTTCTTATATGTGCAAAATGGATACGATCTGAAAACTCGTTTATCATTTCCGGAATGTTATTTTGAGGGTTAGCCCCCAGGGATCCACTGCATAAAGTTAACCCGTTATAGGAGTCGTCAACAAGTTTTAAAAACCTTTGCAAATTTTCCTTATTCGTTATAATTCTTGGCAATCCAAATACGGACCAGGGTGGATCGTCAGGATGAATAGCCATTTTAATATCGTTTTCCTTAGCTGCTGGTATAACTCTTTCCAGAAAGTACTGCAAATTCGACCAGAGATCCTCTTCTGTTACATGTTGGTATTTTTCAAAGAGTTCTGATAGTTGTTCTAGTCGTTCTGGTTCCCAGCCCGGCATAGTGAAGTTAGAATCCAAAGCTATGGTACGGACGAGTTCATTCGGATCAATATCTGATATCTTCTCTTTTTCAAAGAAAAGTGCTGTAGAACCATCATTTAATTCTTTATAAAGATTCGTACGTGTCCAATCAAATACAGGCATGAAATTATAGCAAATGACTTTGACACCAGCTTTAGCTAGCTTTTCAATCGTTTTAATATAATTGTTAATATATTGATCTCTTGTTGGAAGGCCAAGTTTAATGTCTTCATGTACATTTACACTTTCAACTACATCGATATGTAGTCCTTGATTTTCTGCCTGCTCTTTCACCTCGGAAATTCGGTGCATCGGCCATTCCTCGCCCGCAGGAATATCATGTAGAGCCCATACGACTCCCTCAACCCCGGGAACCTGCTTTATGTGTTCAAGTGGAATTTGATCGTTTTCTTCACCAAACCACCGCATCGTCATTTTCATAGAGTACCCTCACCTCGCATAATTACTTGCTTTATTCCATTTTTATAATGACTTTTCTTACTTCCGGAGGAGCCTCCTCCATTAACTGAAAGGCTTCTTTAGCTTGAGAAAGCTCGTATTGATGACTCACTAAATCTCTCACACTAAATTCTGAGGAATTAAATAGATTAATAATCTTCGAAAACTGATGAGTCTGCAGTCTTGATCCACAGATTGTCAGTTCTTTTTTTGTAATATCTACTTGGGCAATCTCAGACAATTCATTTGAAAAACCTAACAGAACAACTCTTGCAGCCACCGATGTCAGAGAAATGGCTTGTTCCACCGTTTTAGGATTCCCGACTGCATCAATCACCACGTTGGCTCCTGTTCCATCTGTCCATGTTAAAACCCTCTCGGTAATATCCGCACTGGCAGGGTTAATCACCATATCAGCTCCCCAATTTTTTGCAAATTCGAGTCTTTCTTCGTTAAAATCTGATATAGCTACTTTAGCTCCTGCTTTTTTTGCCATCTTTAAACAACAGAGACCAATGGGGCCTGCTCCGATTATAAACACAGTGTCCCCTTCTTGTACGTTTCCCCGGGAAATGGATTGTGCTCCTATGGTAAACGGTTCTATTAAAGCAATTTCTGACCAATCTAATGATTGATCTACTCGATGAACCTGAGAGGCTGGAATAACTATTACCTGGCTGCCTCCCCCATCGCGGTGAACGCCGTATACTTCCACGTTTTCACATACATTTGGTCTCGCCTGCTTACACGCGTAACATTCTCCACAAGACACCATCGGTTCTATTACTACTTTGTCACCCAGGGAAAGTGTAGAAACTGAGTCACCAATCTCCATTACTTCACCTGCAATTTCATGTCCAATAATCCGTGGATAAGTGGCAAATGGGTTTTCCCCATGAAAAATGTGCATGTCTGAACCGCATATTCCCATAGCCTTCATGCGTATTTTCACATCTTGTGGATTCATTAATTCGGGTTCATTAAGATCTACTACATTCAATTCTCCAGGTTCCTTCACTTGAATGGCTTTCAATTTTAAGACTCCTCCCATTATTCAAATAAGCTTGGTAAGAACAGAGTTAATTGAGGAACAAAACTAACAAGTAAGAGCACCAGCAAACTCACTCCCAGGAAAGGTAATAGTGCTAATGATGCTCGGCCCAGGGAGACCTTGCCAATACTTGAAGCAACAAATAAACAGACTCCGACAGGGGGTGTAGACAACCCAATCATCAAATTTAAAACCATCATTACCCCAAAATGTACAGGGTCCATACCTATATGAGTTGCAACTGGCAGTAAGACAGGAAATAAAATAACCAGTGCAGCAATCGTTTCCATAAATGTTCCTACGAACAAAAGCAATAGGTTCAACAATAGGATGACTACTATTGGATTCTCAGAAAAAGACAAGATGCTATCTGCGACAAGCTGAGGAATTTGTTCGCTTACAAGAATCCAGCCAAATAAATTAGCAAATCCAACCAAAACCATGATGCCAGCTGTACTTACCATTGAATCCAAAAATACTTTGGGGATCATTTTTAATTTAAGGTCACGATAAACAAGCAGCCCTACAATTAAGGCATAAACTACGGCTACAATTGAAGCCTCAGTAGGGGTGAAAAAACCACTCAAAATGCCAAATAAAATAACTACTGTCATCATTAATGCCCAAAAGGCCCCTGAAAAGGATTTAATGACTACAGAAAGGTGCTGCCGCTCCCCTTTTGGATATTTATTCTTTTTTGAAATTATATAGGTAAGAATCATCAAACTAATTCCTAATAAGATACCAGGGATCGTACCTGCTAAGAAAAGGTCCCCAATGGATACCGTTGCAAGTGTTCCCAGAATAATCATAGGCAATGATGGCGGTATAATTGGCCCGATAGTAGATGAAGAAGAGGTTACCGCAACGGCAAAAGAAGAATCGTATCCTTCTTTCTTCATGGCAGGAATCATGACAGAGCCAATACTTGCTGTGTCAGCAAGAGCAGTTCCTGATATTCCTGCAAATCCCATAGATGAACCAACATTGGCTAACCCTAACCCCCCTCTAATATGGCCTACAAGGTTATTAGTGAATTTAATAATTCTATCTGTGATCCCTCCTGCATTCATTAAATTACCAGCCAATATAAAACCAGGGATACACAAAAGGGTAAATGAATTAATTCCTCCAAACATTTTCTGCGGGATAATGTTTAAAGGAATATCAGCCAAAATAATATAGATAAGTGAAGAAATCCCTAAACTAAAGGCAATTGGCAGACTGAGTGAGATTAAAACAAGAAAAGATACAAACAAGATCATGGCCATCATTGCCTTACACCTTCTTCCTGACTATTCTTCAAAACTGCGAAAATATTAATAAAGCTATATAGTGCCAGAAGCACAAATAATATAACCATACTTAAATTAATATAATACATTTCTACCGCTAAAGTTGCTGAAGATTGGTTTTGTCCTAACAATGCAAACTCATAAGCATAGTAAATTAAAAAAGCTGAAAAACAGCCGATTATTAAGTAAATCACAGCATCAACATACTTTTTTATTTGATCCGGGATAACCTCCAGTAAAAAATCAACTCTTACATATTCTCTCTTTTCCATTGCAAGTGGGGCGGATACAGCAATTGCGAAGATGAATAGAAAACGTGAGACCTCTTCTGTCCAAACAAATGAAAAAGAAGTATAGCGCCCTGTTATTTGAATTAGAACAACAAATATCAAAGCTGAAAAAATCACCACTGTCAGCGCTTTTAATAAATTACTTAATAACTTAACAAGCTTCATCTTTATCATCCTTTAATGGTAATAGATAAACACTCTTCCTAATCAGGAAGAATGTTTATCATATTTTCCTTCTATCTTATTCTCCAGCTTCAACTATTCTGTTGTATAAATCCATTTGCACGTCGTCAAAACCAGCTTCCACTCCTGGCTGCATTTTTTCTGCAAATGCCTCTTGATCGACCTCCACAAACTCCATGCCTTCTTCTTTTAACTCTTCTTCTATTTCTTCAGTTTCCGTATCATAGAGTTCCTTACCATATTCCTGTGCTTCCTGAGCAGCTTCTTGAACAGCCGTCTGTGTATCTTCATCCAGCTCTTCAAATTGATCATTTCCCACTACGACGTAGATCCAGGAGTACACATGCTCTGTAACATTCACGTAGTCTTGTACCTCTGACAGCCCAGCACTTTGAATAAGATCTACGGGATTTTCTTGTCCATCGATAACGCCTTGCTGCAATCCAGTAAATACTTCACTGAAATCCATTGCCTGAGGTCTCGCCCCAGCCTCTTCCCATGCATCCATAAATAGAGGCACATTTGGCACCCTCATTTTGAAACCTTCCAAATCGTCGGGTGTTTCTATTTTTTCATTAGAAGTTAAGTTTCTAGGGGCTCTAGTATGGTAGTAAAGCGGAGTTACTCCAACCTCTTCTTTTATCGCTTCTTCTATATCTGACCCAATATCACCTTCGACTACTTTTTGTAAATGTTCTTCATTATTAAATGCATAAGGTGTAGCCATAAGAGCAGCTTCAGGAGCCCAGTTTTCCATTGTCTCTCCAGTAATTGTCATATCAGCCGTGCCAGCTTTGATCCCATCTAACACTTCTGTTTCGGATCCTAGCTCTTCATTAGGATAGATATCAATTTGCAGTTCTCCGTCCGTTTTCTCATCAACTAATTCAGCAAATTTCTCAGCCGTTTTGTGCCATTGGTGATCTTCATTAGATAAGTGCCCTAATTTCCAAGTAGTCGTATCCCCAGAACCTGAAGCGCCTTCATCTCCTCCGCATGCAGCCAGTGCTGTAACCATTAACGCAGATAAAGCCAAACCTATTTTTTTTCGCATATTAAACTGCCTCCTCATTAGATTTATGTAATTTAATAACTTAAGAGTTTAAATAATCGAATATACTTTGCGGGATAGGAACCCCTTCTGATTTGTACTCTACTTCTTTCAATTGTTCCGGTTCACCTGGTACCAGCACAGAAGAAAACCCGTCTGCCGGCTTAACATCATGCAGCTCATTAATCATTTGATCAATATTAGTTAGGAATTCATTTTTATCTATAAATAAACCAGGGTCTATCGTTACAATAAGGTGGCTCAACTCCCTATTCGATTTATAGTCGCCATACATTGGAGAGATACCTGGACCAAACGAACCCCCGGTTAAAATTCCAGTCAGTACGTCCACTACAAGCCCCAGCCCGTACCCCTTCGGACCTCCAGATGGCAGCAGATTTTTCACTAAGTGAGGATCGTTAACAGGATTGCCTTTCTCATCCACTCCCCAGTTATCAGGAATATCCTTGCCTGTTTCTCTGGCGTGCAGAATTTTCCCTAAAGCTACATTGCTGGTTGCCATATCTAAGATAATTGGACGATGATTTTTCGCGGGGAAACCATAGGCAATAGGGTTTGTACCAAAGAATGGCTCTGCGCCTCCAAAAGGCACTACTGCACTATCCGTATGAGTCATAACCATACTAATTGTTTCTTGCTCAGCAGCCTGCTGGGTGAAGTAAGACAGGGCTCCACAATGGCTGCTGTTTATAACCCCAACTATTCCAATCCCATTTTCTTTTGATAACTTGATCGCTTCATCCATGGCTTCTTTAGTGATCACATGGCCCATTCCATTATCACCATCAAAAAGCACCGCTGAAGAACCTTTTTTTGTTACACTAAAATTCGGATTAGCATTCATCCCTCCTTCACTCAATCTTTTCACATAATGTTCTGTTCGCAGTACTCCATGCGAACTAACTCCACGTAAATCCGCATGCACCAAAACATCCGCTACTACTTCTGCCTGGTCATTACTAACCTTTGCGTCTGTTAATTTCTTAACTACTAAAGACTTGAGTGTCTCATGGTTAACTACTTTTCCTGTCATATTCGCTCCCCTTCAATACATGTAATCCAAGGATAAAAATTAAACCGCTTTCAAAAAATAAAAGACGTTTATAACTTTCACCCATCTACTAAACACAATCCACTAAATCGGTTTACTAAACCGATTCACTAAACCGATTTAGTAAATCTTAACACAATGAAAGCGCTTATAAAAGTCCGGTTTATAAATTTTTTCAATTTTATTAATTGTTAATTAAAGATGGATTACAGGAAGGAATTCATTCTTTTGGGCGAATAAAAAGTAGAGAAGTTTACCTTATACACATGCTCAGAGCCAATAAAAAAAGAACCCCGCTAATATAGAAGGGCTCTTTCCAACTCCAAATGTTCCACCTGAAAAAATTACCGTACAGTTTCTTTTATTTTGCCAACCACATTTTAACGGCAAGAATTGAAAATGTAATCAGATTAACATTTTTTGTTTTCTTCAAGTGATACCCTCCTACTGTTTTCTGAATATTTAGTATAGTAAAAGAGTAACACCATATTTTTAGCTTTCATACTGTCATGTAAGGAAATCTAACACAGAAATTTTCTAACGTAGAAATGTTTCAAAAAAAGCAAAACCTCGACGCCTCATTTTCGATCTATTATTCTTCACTATCAATATCTGCTGTGTATTGATCAGGCATCGTCTCCCACACACTTACATCTGCATCCTCAATTGACCCATCAGCAAGCGCAGCAATGGAAGACAGCATGGCATCTGTACCCTGTTTAACTAAGTAACCACTACTCTTCTGCCCGAGAATTGAAGTTGTATTCGGGGAATCCGTCATCCCTCTATTTTCAAAAAGGATAGTCGGGATGTTGTAGTAAGTCGCGAAGTGGTTACGCGCGTTTGACGTTAAGCTGCCACCTTCTCCATAACGGGCAAACGTACCGTATCCTTTTGACTCCATTTCATTGTAGACAATAGCTCCCAGCTTTTGTGACTTCTCTAATACTTCCTCCGTAGCACTACTCGTTGGATAAAGCAGGGCGCCGGATACTAACTCACCATCCTCAGTTACGCGATTAGCAATTTGATGATGAAAATCGATCGCGTAATCGATGTCGTACTGTTGTAATACATTCTCATGGAGGGCACGAGTTTCCGGTTGAGATAAAGAGTTATGAGTGCGGTTTAAGTTAATGCCTGCTGCATTGTTTCTTGTCTGCATACCGCCGAACTGCAGATGAGATGTATCCCAATCGACATCACCTGCTGCTCCATCTGGATTTAGCCGGGGCACAAACAAAATGTTGACATTATTAAGCCATTCCTTAACTTCCTTGCCATTGGCAGACAGCTTCTTCATCACCTGGATCGCTGATTCAGTGACAAGCGCCTCGTTTCCATGCTGCTGTGTGAGCATAAGAATTGTCGGATTACCCGCATTGTTCCCTGCTTTTACGAGATGAAGGTCTCTTCCCTTAATCGACTGACCGATGACTTCTACACTGATATTTTCGGATTTCTTATCGATCTTTTTTAAGAAGCTTGCGAGTTCCTCGTTACTGGTCAAACTTTCAATTTTAACCTGTTGATTTTCATTCACTTCGGGTCCACTTCCTTCAGCGGCCACTGGACTGACAGAGGGAGAGGCTAATAGTGCCAGTGTCAGGGCAGCCGTTACACCTGTTTTAATACTTTTATTTTTCACAATCATACCTCCAAGAAAATATTTAATATTAACATTTTCTTGAAATTTACACCATATCCTGCTAATCATCTGATAATTCAGTCAATTTACCTACTCAATAAAGTTAAGCTCAATAAGAATCTTAAATCATGACGATGTTGATTATGAATGGGTTTCTTTCAACCTACTTATAAAGTCTTCGGTCTCAACTTAATAATTCCTCTGCTTATTTAATGAACTAAAAAAGAGATCCCCTTTGCAAGGAACCTCTGTGTAAGAAAGCATTTTGAACTAATAGTTTTTAATCGGCAAATATCTCGGGTAGATACATGGTTAGACTTGGAATATAAGCAACTAGAAGTAAGACGACAACCATCACAGCATAAAATGGGAGCATTCCTTTCGAAACCTTTTCAATCGATAGCTTTCCAATTGCCGAACCTACAAACAGTACAGTACCTACTGGTGGTGTTACTAGTCCAATAGCAAGACAGAGTATAAGTAAAACACCGAAATGGACAGGATCCATTCCTATATTAGTTGCCACTGGGAGCAGTATTGGTGTAGCTATCAGAATTAGAGGAGCCATATCCATAATCATACCTAAGAGTAACAAGATTGTAACGATCATTAGAATGGTGACGAAATTATTTGGAGATATGCCGATCAATGCATCTGATACAGTTATTGGAACATTTGTTAGAGTAAGCAGCCAGCCAAAAGCTGAGGAAGCCCCGATTAAAAATAGAACCATCGCTAAAGTCTTAAAGGTCCTATGAAGGATGATCCCCATTCTTTGGAGAGGAATATCACGGTATACAAAAAATGTAATTATAAACGCGTAAAGCGTTCCAATTGCTGCTGATTCTGTTGCTGTAAAGACCCCTGTGATAATTCCACCAATGATGATAACAGCTGTCAATAAGCCGAGGAGACCTTCCCAAATGATTCGGGGAATATCTTCTTTTTTCACAGCTTCTCCTTTTGGATAGTTTCGTTTCATAGCAATTACATAAGTCAAAATCATCAGCACAATCCCAAGAAGTAATCCAGGCAGCAATCCACCCATAAACAAGGCTCCTACTGATACACCACCCGCAGCAGTAGAATAAATGATCATGTTGTGACTCGGCGGAATCATAACGCCCTGAGCCGAACTTGTTACCGTCACTGATACAGCATAATCTGAATCATAACCGTTTTTCTTCATCATTGGGATTAAAACCGATCCTACTGAAGAGGTATCGGCTACCGCTGAGCCTGATATACCGCCAAAAAAGGTACTGGCCATAACATTGACCATTGCTAACCCGCCTCTAATCTTCCCTATAATCACATTAGATAAATTAATAAGTCGCCGCGAGATCCCACCTTCATTCATAATTTCCCCAGCAAGAACAAAAAAAGGAATAGCTAGTAAAGAAAAAGAATTTAAACCGCCAACCATACGCTGGATAATTGCCGAAGGTTCAATTTGTAAGTACAAACCTGTAATTAAAGAAGAAACAATTAAGGAAAGCGCGATAGGTACTCTAAACAAAAGCAATAATGCAAAACTTCCTATTAAAATGAAGACATCCATATTTTTACCCCTCCGTTACACCATCAAAGTTCCGGTGCATTCCTTTCCTAAATAGTAATTCAATACCATATAAGGTCACGAATATTCCCGTAGCAGGTATCGAAGCATATAAAACACTAGATGGAAGTCCTAAACCAGGCAGTGTAGAAGACCCCATCAGCATCGTAAACTGCCATCCAAAATAAATCATAAATATTCCTAACCCAATAACGATAACTTTCGCTAAATAATCAAAACCTTTCTGAACTTGTTCAGGCAGCATATTAACCACCAGCCCCACCCCAATATGAAGTTTTTCCTTAAATCCATAAGCAATTCCAAGGAAACTCACCCACACAAAGAGTACACGAGAAAGTTCTTCTGACCAGGATGGTGTATAGCTGAAAATTTGGCGTGAAAAAACTTGGACAACAATAATCAGAACCATCACCGCAAGAAGAGTTAAGGCAGTCACTAACAGCACGCGGTCCAGACTTCGTTTAAGCATTTTTAATAGGTTCATAAGATATCCCCCTAAGGAAAAGAGGGAGCGAGAGGTACTCACCCCCAAATCCTAAATTGTTATTCCGTAAGCTTATCGATCCATTCACCATATTCTCCCTCATACTTGTCATAAACCGGTTGAACAGCTTCCCTCCATGGAGTAATATCATCTATTTCAATAAGCTCGTTACCATTTTCTTCAACAGCCTCCTTCGATTCTTCAGTCAGTTCCGCCCATGCTTCACGCTGAACTTCTACAGACTCAATCGCGGCTTCTCTAAATAACTTTTGATCCTCTTCACTCATCTCATTCCAAAGCTTTTCAGAACCAATTAATACCTCTGGCGTGCCTGAATATCCGTTAACCGTGTAATAATCAGCTACTTCATAGTGGTTAGATGTATAAAAGCTTGGAAAATTGTTTTCTGCTCCATCAATTACACCTGTTTGAATAGAAGAGTAAACCTCGCCGTATTCCATTGGGGTCGCCGATGCTCCTAGAGCTTCAACAATATCAATCGCCAAATCAGACTGTTGAACACGAATCTTTAATCCTTTCATATCTTCAGGTGATTCAAGCGGATGTTCAGAGTTATAAAAACTACGTTCTCCTGAATCATAGAAAGCCAACCCAACGAGGTCGCTGCCATCTAGTGTTGCTAGTAACTCTTGTCCCACTTCCCCATTTAGTTTCTCCCATTTCGTATTTTCATCTTCGAAAAGGTACGGCATAGAAAGTACGCCCATGGAGTCAGAGAACTGTGTCAACGGAGTCGCATTCACTCGGGCTAAGTCGATCGAACCTAACTGCACCTGTTCAATTGCACTCACTTCATCACCTAGCTGTCCGCCAGAATACACTTCGATTTCGTATCGTCCCTCCGTCTTTTCCTCTACTAATCTAGCAAACTCTTTATCTCCAATCGTAGTAGGATAATCATCCGGCTGGTTCTCTGCCAGTCTCAACTTTACGGTATCTGCTGAATCTGCATCTCCGGTACATGCGGCAAGCGGCATTAAGAACATTAAAGTCAACGCAATTAATGACAACGTTTTTATTTTCATTTAAAATCCACCCTTTGTAATATTTATTTGTGTAGTTTTAAAACTAACAATCGATGTTTTTTACCAACTGCTACTTTTAATCCCCTCTTTATAACAACGTTGTTATTTTTAAGGAAAAATGATTATGACAATGAAATGTCATAATTTATGAATATTTCTATGTGCTGATTTAAAATACTAGAATATACCGAAAAACCTCCATCCCTGAGATTTAATCTACTATTTTGTGAGCAAATAAGCTCCGTTCCTCATTTAAGCTTTCAATAAGAATACAGGTGCAATGAGAATAAATCTACTACCCGACAGCTGCATGGTAAGATTAATATAGTATTGCCATATTCCGGGATTCTGGTTAATAGTTAATTTACGTACATTGAGGATAGTCGCCCTTTCTAAATCCAGCATGTTCCTTACAATAAGTAAAATCAAATCCGCTCATATCAGGGGTGTGCTTAAACTAACCCAGGGTAAACGGACCAACAATAAATCATTTCCATACCAACACTCCTTTTCTGAAAATTTTAATTTATTTGTTTATTAACCAAACTAATAACACTATACTATATGTAAGCGCTGTTATTTTCAACACTATTTTGTATTTATTTTGTTTATCGACGTCTTTTCCTTCTATTTTACTAATCTAAGCTTGGAGAAATTTGGATTACCTCAACGTCCAATGATGGAAGTCGTAGTTGTTCTTATACTTTAACAAAGTTAAACATTCTTAAAGCCAAAAAATGACCACAAAGTTAGGTGGAGTTCATGAATACTGGAGATGCTTATTATATTAAAAATTTAAATCGGAAAATAATTATCGAACACATCCTGCGAGAGAAATCCCTCTCCCGCAGTGAACTTGCTCGCTGGACAGGATTAAACAAAGCTACAGTCTCTTCACAGGTGAGCAGCATGTTGGAAGCAGGAATTATTCAAGAAACAAGAGTCGGTGATCTATTAACCCCAGGCCGAAAGCCTATCTTAATTGAAATGAATGAAAAAGGCGGTTACAGCCTTGGTATAGATATCGATCATACGATTGTTCGAGCTGTTTTTATTGATTATAAAGGAAAACCTTTTTTTAAGAAAAAATTAGAAATCCCTGAGGCTGAAGCACCAATTATCATTAATGAAGTAATTGAGATCCTTCGTCCTCTTATACAGTATTTTAATGATAGCTTCACCCCACGAGGGTTAATTGGTATTTGCATTGGTTTTCATGGAATCCTTGATATTGAAGGACGAGTTGTCTTCACTCCTAAAGAAAAGTGGGCAGATACAGATATCAAGCAAGTGGTTAAAAGCAAGCTTGATGTACCTACTTATATAGATAACAATGCCAACTTAAGCGCCTACGGGGAACAAGTATATTTTGAAAATATCCCTGACATGTTATGTATCACACTTTATTCTGGAATTGGACTTGGCATTATAAATAACTATAGAATTTACCGTGGGTTTAAGGGCTTTGCCGGAGAAATCGGGCATATGATTGTCCATCCAGACGGTGATCAATGTTCGTGCGGAAATAAAGGATGCTGGGAACTTTATGCATCTGAACAAGCTTTAGTGAAACAAGTTGCTAATCACTTTACCAGTTCTGAAGATCGTCCAATTCAAAACCTGTTAACAGACACAACCTTTAACTATGAATTAGATCGCTACCTAACTTATTTAGGCATAGGTTTGAATAATATTGTTAATATTTTTAACCCTCAGCGAATTGTATTAAACGGTGCGATTATTAACGAAAATCCTATATTTATTCGAGAGGTTAAGAAAAAGTTAATTTCTAAAATGAACAGTTACGAAGAAATCCGCTTTTCCCACCTTGGAGAGTATGCATGTGCGATTGGCGGAGCCGCTTACGCAATCAAAAAATATTTAAATGTGAATACATTGAACTTCGTCAAATATAACTACTTTACCGGAGAAACTTGTGAAGAATCTTTAAGGTATCATTCTATCTGTTAACAATATAATAAAAGGCGAGAGGGAAAACTCGCCTTTTATTACAACCATTATTAAAAAAGTTTCACAAGCTCATCAAAACTCTCAATCACTTCATCATAACCACTCACCTGGCCGAAGCCGTATTGAGCATAAACAAATGGAATCCCTGCGTATACCGCAGCCTTCCGATCGCCTTCTGTGTCCCCTACATAAACAGGGGCAGAGAGGTTATTTCTGTCGATGATCAGCTGAATGTTCTCCCCTTTTGAAAGCCCGGTTCTTCCCGGATTTTCGTAATCATCGAAGTACTTTTCAAGCTTATGATACTTGTAGAAGGCTTCAATATAGCCGTCCTGGCAATTGCTGACAATGAAAAGCTTATACTTTTTAGAAAGCTGCTTCAGGACGCTTCCACATGATCGTAAAGGACGCCTCCTTCTTTTTCAATATCGTCATTTTCAATCCTGCAGCAGTCCTCTAACAGTTGCTGCCGTTCTGCTGTTTCCAGATCGGGAAAGAGTCTTCGGCTGATTTCATCCATTTGAAGTCCCATCACACTTTCAAGGTCTTCCCTTGTTAAAGTTCTGTCTACTTGATTGTTTCCAGCAATGGTACGGTTCCACGAGCTTGCGACTGTATCAACGGAATCCCACAAGGTTCCGTCCAGGTCAAATATAATGCTATCCATATCGATTGGCTCCTTTTATAAACATATGTAGATTCTTCCTTCTACTTTATCATAAGAACTTCCGTCCTATAAAAAGAAGCACTCCAATTCCGCAGGGGTATTGGAATGCTTGCCTTTATTTTTTGATTATTATACTTTTTGAATGATTGACCTTCATCGGAAAACGGTTTAATTCAAGTTCTAGTTCACGGACTTCATTCATGTTTGTCTGCCATACTTCGCTTACCTTATCATTCAACCGATATCCTGCTTCGATTGCATGCTCTTTCGCGTTAAATGCTCGTAGGACCAAAGCTTCTTCATGCTCTGCTTTTTTCAGCGTGCTTAAAACAGCTTCCGAATTCTCGATCTCCTCCACCAGCTGATAGCGCAGCGGGGTTTTTACACTGGACTCATTCAGTTTCATCGCGTTGTGTGGGATTTTATTATAGGTTTCCACTGGTGTAAGGTAGTCTTTTGCTGCTTTGGCTGCGTTCGCTTCAAGCGTGTCTCCTTTGTGAAGATATAAAGCGAACTCAAGTTTTAGTGTACCGATCATCTGCGAGTCTGGCGTCGGCATTTTAATTCCTGATGGACGTCCAGGTCTTCTCAGCATGTCGGCTTTGCCTAAATAACCGACGCTTCGAAATAATGTGATCGCAATCGTATCAAACTCATCCCCAACAATCTCGTATTCTCTCGTGCTGTTTGTGAACACGCTAAGGCCGTAGTCTTCGCTGGATAAACCAACGTAGCTTAACATCGGATAAATAGCATCAGGGCGTTCGCTCCACTTCTCCTCTTCCCAGACATCCATCGCTGAATCTACTACTTTTCTTTTAACGTGACCAAATTGGTTATCAGCAATAGAAAAGCTTGCACTCAAGCCTGTTGGGATACAGGCACGGAGGCGATGGTCTTTGGCTTCGTTATGAAGTTCGCATTCTACCTTAATTAATGGTTTATGATGATCCATATGAACCTTGAAGTGAACATCCACCTTGCTGTTATGCTCTCCAGCTTTCCGGGCTTCTAAATGGGCTGGAACTCGTAAGGAATAGGAGATGTCAATGTGAGCGGCATAGGAGTTCTGCTTCATCGATACGCTGGCTTTCACTTTATCGCTGTAAATCAGTTCTTCTCCTTCTAGCGGGGAATAATCATATTCATCCCCATCATCGCCTCCATTTTCAAGCAGAAGCACCTGATCAAACGACTGGTCCAGTTGTTTATCATAGATTTTTAGAGTCCCGTTTTCGTTCACATCCACCTGATAGTAGTCGGTTTCAACAGAGTTGACGCTTTGACTTCCAGCTGTCTTCTCTTCTGCCTCTTTGACGAAAAAGGTCGTATACCCCATAGGCGGCAGTGTTTCCTTCAGCTGAATTTCATATTTAATAAAAGGATCATAGTTCCCGTAATGAACGATCTGACGGTCAATCAACCCGGGATCAATCTCTTCTGCATGAAGAATATCGTAATCTACTTCTTCCCCACCTGCATCAACGAGCGTAAACCCTTTATACTTTGTAATCAGCTCGGTCGTTACGACTTCCTCACGTTGATATGGGAGGAAGTTAAACAGCGTCAGGCGGTCCGAATCTTCCTTCGTTTCAATGGCGTCCACGATTTTCCGCTTATAAAAGTCGATCAGCTGATCCGTTTTTTCTTCGGCCAGAAACAAACGTCCGGCTATTTCGCGGTGGACTTTGTCTGAGCAGCAGCAACCGATGCTGTCGTGGGCATGATTTTTCATCATCTCCTTCCAGATTAATTCGATCAGACCATGGTGGTACTCAAAGCCAAGGTCATACGCCATTGAAGCGAGTGGTTCGAGTACGTTGGTGAGTTTATTTTCTACGCGTGCGTTGGCAGCTTTAATATCCATCCGTGTGGAGTAAATGCTGCGGTGTACACGCATGTATTTCCCGTCTAGAAATTCACCTTCGAGAACAGCTAGATCGTCCTGCTTCTCCACTTCCTCAAACACTTTTTCATAATTACTCAGGAAAAACTCCCGGTCCGGATAAAGCTCTTTCAGCTTTTGCATTACCTCAAAAATATCCTTCTGAATCGGCATCTGATCATGTCCATTCGGCAGCACTAGATGATCCGTCGTAGTGCCGCGCTCTAAAACAGGAAAATACTTTTCCATACGCTCCTTTAACGCATCCTCTTCCTGTGGCAGATACTTTCCGATCGCGTAGCCGAGCGGCAAAAGCTGGACGAGGACGCGAGAACCGTCCTCTGTCTGCCAGTAGAATTCTGTTTTGTCGGTGCCATGGCGCTCAGAGGTGCCGCGCCAGAAAATCGTATACTTAATATCAAATCCATTTAAAATATGAGGCATCTGTGCCGATTGCCCGAAAGAATCCGGCAGATAGCCGATCATCATCGGCTGTCCGAATTCCTTGCTGTCTTTGATGCCGTAAAGCAGATTGCGGACAATTGACTCACTGCCGACGACCATTTCATCAGTCTGTGTATACCATGGCCCGATGATCAGCTTACCGGCTTGAACGAGATTTCTCACCCGTTCCTTCGCTTCCGGCTTTACGGCAAAATAATCTTCTAAAATCGAAGTCTGACCATCAAGTACATAGTAAGGATAGTCAGGATCATTTTCGAGCCGCTCCATGATTTCTTCCATATTATTAACGAGTAAAATTCTCGATTCTTCTGTAGAGAAATACCACTCCCGATCCCAGTGCATGTGGGGTACAACGTGGACTTGTTTCATCTCGAATCCCTTCCTTTAATTCACAGCTGTTTTCATTTGTGTTTGTTCTTCAGTTTCGATATCTGTTTTCTGTCTCTTCAGTTTGTTTTTTCTAGAAACAATGAGCAGTACCATGGAAATAAAGGCCCCTATCAGTGCTGAGCCGAGCCATATGCTGGCAGCTAAGAAAATCGGCTGTCCTTTTACCAGCGCCAGGGAGAAAATACCTGCACCCGGTACGTTTAATCCGATACCAAAGTAAGCGACGATCCCCCCGGTCACAGCAGATCCAGCGATCAAGGATGGAATGACACGCAGCGGATCATTGATCATAAACGGAATAGCGCCTTCAGTAATGCCGGCTAAACCAAGCAGCCACGTTTGTTTACCTACTTCCTGTTCTGGCTTCGTATATAAATTTCTCGCTACAATCGTTGCACCTGTTACGGCAAATGCAGATACCATTTTCACAGAAGCGAACGCAGCGTAAGGCATAATGTTGCCGCTCGCCATCGCCCCGATACAGAACGTGTAGGCGGCTTTGTTGACGGGACCTCCAAGGTCAAAGGAAACCATCGCACCAATAATCGCGCCGAGTAAAATTGCATTTCCGCCGGACAAACCTTCGAGCCAGTTGATCAATCCATTGTTTAAAAAGGCTAACGGTTCTCCGATGACGAACAGCATGATCGCGCCGACCGAAAGCGTCCCTGCGACTGGATACAGCCAGAAGCTGACGAATCCAGCGAACGTGCCTGATGTTTGAACGTGTTTCTTTAAAAATTTAATAATATAACCAGCGAGGAAACCACCAAGCATCCCGCCTAAGAAGCCGCTTTCAATCAAGTTAGCAGCAATTCCGGCTGCAAACCCTGGTCCGAGGGCCGGTTTATCACCAATGGAATACGCCATGTACGCAGACAAAATCGGAATCATCAGCGTTCCGAGCATTTCGCCGCCTAACTGGCGGAACAGCCAGAGCCATGACCCTTCCTGTTCATACAGCTCCTGCAAGCCGAATGCCTGCGAAATTAAAACCGTAAACGCGAGCGTCATTCCCCCGGCAACAATAACAGGGATGATATATGAGATTCCTGTCATAATCGAATCTTTAATTTCGGATTTGAAAGATTTCTCCTCTTGCTCCTCTTCTTCTGGAAGATCCTCAGTTTCTTCACGGGACTGGGGATCTCTCGATTTCTTAATCGCATCCTCGATAATGCCTTTTGCGTTTTTTAAAGGAGCAGCAACCGACGTCGTAACCCTCGGCAGTCCGGAGAATCTGTCCTGATCTTTTACGGCAACGTCTGCTGCAAAGATGACTGCATCTGCCCTCTTGATATCTTTTTTCGAGTGGCGGTCTTCAATCCCGTTAGAACCTTGCTTCTCTACCTTGACCTCCGCATTAAGTTCTTTCCCGGCGCGGACTAACGCTTCCGCTGCCATGTACGTATGGGCTATGCCTGCTGGACACGCGGTGACGGCTAGAAGCAGTTTATCTGCCTTCTCGACTGACGCTTCTGAAGCTTCCTCGTGGTCGAGCGCCTCGTAAAACTGTTCACTCGTTTTCGCGGCCATCAGTTTATCTTTATAAGCAGGGTCGGCCATACGCGTCATTAATTCAGCTAATAAATTCAAGTGCGTGGATCCCGCTTCATCCTCTGGAATCGCAAGCAGCATGACAAGCTCCACTTTGTTATTCTCATCGACGCTTTCCCAGTCCTCAATCGGCGTCTTCAATGTGGCAGCCGCGAAAGCAGCCTGCTTAACAGCTGATGACTTGCCATGCGGAATTGCAAGGCCGCCTTCCATTCCAGTAGCTGACATCGCTTCGCGTTCCATCACCGATTGGTAAAATTCATCTGCTGAACGAAGCATACCTTGCTGATCCAATTGATCCACTAAATATCGAATGGCTTCTTCTTTTGTTGAAAAAGCCTGTTCAGTGCTGATTAAATTCGTTGAAGTTAAGCTTTGTAATTTCACTTTCTTTTCCTCCCCTCCAATGTTCCTTTCATTTGCAACCAATGTAACACAATACAAGTAAACGCTTTCTTTTATTATGAAAAGTACACGAGCTTATAAAAATAAACCACCTGAAATGTGTATTTATACACATCAAGTGGTTTCCCAGAAAATATTCGAAAAATGCTGCAGAGCAAGCATGACCGGTGTCTTATCGGAAATGTTGTAGTTCTCCATCATCCGTTTAGGAGAATAAAAAAAGAATCGATAATCCGCCATTTTTTCTAATGAATTGCTGGAAAAGTGAGTGAGAGAAACGATTGAAATCCCCTTTTCCTTAGCGAGCTCCGCGATTTCGATGATCTGCTCCGTTTCTCCTGACATGCTGATTAAGAACAACATATCCTGTTTATTCGCATGATTAATCGCGTACACCGCATCATGACGGTGAAGAAAAAACTCCGATGTCATCCCTCCGATTTTAAAATGGGTCGACATTATTTCACAAAATGGTGCCGTATCACCCACTCCAAAGAGGTATACGTGGCCAGACTGCTTCACTTTCTTTGCAATTTTAGTGAGCATTTCATCATCTAAAAGATCTACTGTCTTTCGAATATTAAACTGAGCGGCATTCTCCTCTTGTACAGCCTGCTCTTCCTTTAGGCTGTTTTTCAACTGAGAAAAGCCATCATACCCGAGTTTCTTTGAGAGACGGGTAATCGTGTTAGGTACAGTGTATAAAGATTTGGCGAGTGATTGAATCGACGTTTCAATGACTGTCGATTGATTCGCTAATATATAGTCGATAATTTGATCGTCAGTGTCATTCAGCTTGTACTCATATTTATGGGCTCTGTCTTTTAAATTCATTTGTCCACCTCATTGAAGGCCTTATATAGTGACTTCATTATAACATGATAGAAAAGGAAGACTGTTTCTACATTATGAGGAATGATTTAACGTCACAGCCTGTTTTTCTCACAAAAAAGCCTCCGATCCAAAAAGCTGTTTCGGAGGAAGTACGTTTTAAACTAAGGTAGATTTAGAGGTTATATAAGGACGATAGAGATCATCGGTGTCTTTCGATTGAGACAGATAATAAGCCTCTACATTTTTCATAGCCTGAACAAATTTTTCGTTGAGAAACCAGTATTCCTCTTCATATGTCAGCTGCTGAATCTCTTGTTTACTCAAGTGTAATCCTGTATCGGCTAATGTATACTCCGCAGTCTTCATCGAATCTCTCCCTCTATTCGTTATATAAATAGGATTCATAGTTTCATTTTAGGCGGAGCACCTAAAAAATATACCTGTTTTCCTGCATCTCTACTAATTTCTTATAGAAGTTACAAAGATCCTTATGGTTACCATCAGTACCAGCAACTATGGATGTGTTTTATCTCTACTTGTTTTCATACGCAGCTTTCTTATTTAAGGCTAGTAATAGAGTCATACCCATAATACAAGCCATGCCCAGCCATTGATAATGTCCAAACGGCTCATTTAACCAGATCACCATAGTTAACACAGCAGATAGAGGTTCTAAGTTACCAATTAAACTTGTTTCTTTAGGTTTGAGGTATTGGAGACTTTCAATGTAAAACCAAAACGCCAACATTGTGCCAAAAACGACGACAAATATTAAATATAGATAAATTTCCGCTGTGAAGTTTGAAAAGTCCACATGCCAGGGAGGGTGGATAAAACTTAATGCCGTTCCTCCGATAACCATGGCCCACCCCACAACAACAAGGGAATCGAATTCTTTAAGTAAAGGAATCGCATATAGGGTATAAAAAGCTAAAGCAGCGCCTGATAATATCCCCCAAAAAATCGAGATAACGGGAACCGATAATTCTGCAACGGATCCGTTCGTAAGTAATAAAAAAGTACCAAGTAAAGCAAGGGTAACCGTTATTGTATCCTGTTTAGTGAAAATCGTCTGTTTGCGGAGAAGTAAGTAAACAATAATCATAACCGGGGCCAGATATTGTAAAAGAGTAGCCACTGCAGCATTCCCATGATGAATGGAAGCCATATAAGTATATTGAACCGCCAGCATCCCAAACAATCCAAAAATAATCATCTGACCAGCTGCCTTTTTGTTTCTCCAAATAGTAGTAATGTGAATGTAATCTTTCCTAAAGCACTGAACAGTCAACAGTAAAGCACCCGCTAAGATCAACCGAACGGTGACCAGCCAATTAACGTTAATAGAGTAATCCTGAAATAGTTTTTGAGAAACCGTTCCCCCTACACCCCAAAAGATAGCTCCGGTGATCACGAGAAGCAGTCCTTTATTTCTAGTATGCCTTTTGATCATTGCAAAACACCTCAACAATATAACGATAGTGTTATAATATATGAATATCAGCGAGTTTAATAGTTAAATCGAATATAAAAATATAACGATATTGAGGTGGTCATTTGCAGATAAGAGATTTTCAGCTTGATCGGAGATTAAAAGAACTTAAAAACCACCGCACTGTTGAATTACCAGCAGCCTGTTATGAAACGACCATTTCCAACAATGTAAATGGTTATATTCCCCTTCACTGGCACGAGGAAATACAATTCATCTATGTAACAAGCGGAGAAGGAACTTTTCAAATAAATGAAGAAAAAATTGCAGTCAAAGAGGGTGAGGGATTGTTTATAAATAGCAGCCGGCTGCACATGGCTGAAGAAAGTCGACAAAACGGCTGCGTCTATATATGTTTAAACATTGCTCCTCATTTTCTACTGCCAGACGAACTGTACACAACCTACGTATTCCCATATATCAAAGCGACGAATTTGCCCTATCTATTTATAGGAACAAAGCAACCCTGGCAGAACAACATCTTGAATTCTATCCTGAACATTCAGCTGTTGATGCAAGAAGAACCTGCACACTTTGAGCTTGATGTGTTTATGCTGATTAACCAAATGTGGAAGGAGCTTATTCTAAATGGTCTGCCATTAGAGTATGACGAAGGAGAAGCCATAAAACAAAGCCGGATAAAGCAGATGATAAACTATATAAATATGCACTATGACGAAAAAATTATGTTGGACGATATTGCACAAGCCGGGCAATTAAGCCGATCTGAATGTTGTAGATATTTCAAAAAAATGCTAGGAAAAACAGCATTAGATTATGTAACCGACTATCGGATCCAAAAAAGTTTAGTCCTTCTTCAGAAGTCTGACTACACCATGACGGAAATTGCCTATGAAGTAGGATTTAATAGTTCGAGTTATTTTATTAATAAGTTCCGTAAGCGAATGAATGTGACTCCACTTGCCTATAGAAAGAAACTTCTAGGCTCGTAAAATCCAGGTTTTTCAATAAAAATGTCCTCCATCAGCTGGTGAACTGATGGAGGACATGATCATAACCAATAATAGACAAGCGTAAGGAGTACAACCGTTAAACTAATAACCTTCATCCAGAATGGAACTGTTACATTCTGCGACTGATTAACCTCTTCTTCCTGTTGCTCCACCTGCTTCTGATAGTTCGGACTGCAGCATCCCATCAGGCTGTCGGCTTAAGCTCTTCTTCAAGCGGAATATTCTGTTTCAAGCCGCGGCGTGCTGCTATAAAGAAGGCGGTTACGATGATAACGGTAATAATGGCAGCTGCAATATATGCTGCGTTCATCGGCAGGCCGAATCCGATCGGCGCGTTTAGAATATAGGTGAATGTAGCCATGGTCATAAAGGTTGCCGGAATCGCAGCGATAAAGTAATTTTTTCTTGATAAGAACAAGTACATCGCACCAACCCATAGGGCGATCACAGCGGTGGACTGGTTCGCCCAGGAGAAATATCTCCATAGTAAAGTGAAATCAATTCGTGTCAGCACGAAGGAAATCACAAACAGCGGCAGGGCGATCCAGATACGGCTGCCAATTTTCTTTTGAGAAACCTTAATATAATCAGCAATGATCATACGTGCACTTCGGAAGGCTGTATCTCCTGAAGTAATCGGAAGAACGATAACACCAAGAACGGCAAGAGTTCCCCCAACAGCTCCCAGCATAGCTATGGAAACTTCACTAACGACAGCGGCAGGGCCTCCGTTGGCAAGTACTTCATTAAGACCGGCTGAACCGTTGAATACACTCATGGCAGCTGCCGCCCAGATCATGGCGATAATTCCCTCAGCAATCATCATGCCGTAGAAAATGCGGCGGCCTTGTTTTTCTTTCTGCGTTGTTCTAGAGATAATCGGCGTCTGCGTCGCGTGGAATCCAGATAGCGCCCCACAGGAAATTGTTAAGAATAACAGTGGAAAAATAGGTGCATTATCCGGGTGCATATTTGTCATAGAAAGCTCCGGAATCGGTGCTCCTGTAATAACAAGAGTAGCTCCAACGCCAAGCGCGCTGATTAAAAGCAGGGCCCCAAAAACCGGGTAGAAACGTCCAATAATTTTATCAATTGGCAGCATGGTAGCCAGCAAATAATAAGCAAATATAGCAGCTATAATTATCGGCAGGCTCAGCCAGCTGCTCGTCATATTGTGAAGCAGATCTGCAGGTGCTGTAACAAATACTGTCCCTACAAGCACAAGCAGTAAAATCGCAAAAGCATTCACCACATGTTTCATTACTTTTCCTAAAAACTTGCCGGCAAGCTCAGGTAAGTGGGCGCCTCGGTTACGAATCGAAATCATTCCCGTTAAATAATCGTGAACCGCTCCGGCGAAGATACAGCCAAATACAATCCATAGAAAGGCTACGGGACCATAAAGAGCTCCGAGAATCGGACCAAAGATCGGTCCTACCCCGGCTATATTTAATAACTGGATTAATGAATTTCTCTTTTCCCCCATCGGCAGGTAATCGACGCCATCGCCATTCGTATAAGCAGGCGTTTGGCGTTCTGTATTAACTCCGAACGTCTTCTCAACGTATTTGCCGTACGTAAAATAACCAATAATTAAAAGTGCAATACTCACAAGAAACGTAATCACAACAGCTTCCTCCTTCGAATCTTTGTAATCGCTTACACTAAATGTAACAAAATAACGCTTACATTTGACGGATTTTGTCTAACATGTCGATTTATTAAACTAACATGCAAAAAAACCCCCCTCAAAAACGAGGCCACTGAAAACTGAAGGTCTTGGAAAAGTAAAAGTAGCTTTCTAAAAAAGCGGTCTGCGTGTAATTTAGTTTCCATACAGACCGCTTCGTTTTACATTTGCCGCGAAAATCGCCATCGCACCCTGAATGCGCATACCTTCGAGACCCGAAGATGAGGCGGCCTCATATCCGTGTCTGTGATTTAAATTCGCTGTTTTTTCTTCAATCTTATATTGTTCCATCCCCTTTCTTTAAATGTATCACTGTTTTGAAAGGTGAATTGATCGATATGTTCTTCTGAATCACAACTTTTTCAAGAGCGGCCTCCACGGTTTTTCCAAACAGAAGATCTAAAAGATTTTTGTCTTTTAGACGTTGGCGATGGAAGTGGTATAGACTTTTCCTTCGTTTATGACGAACTCAAGGACCAATACCTTCTTGCCCAAGTCAGCTGAGGCCGTGCCCGCGGCAAGCACCCACCGATAAGCGATTAGTGAGAAGCAACAACAAACTTTAAAAGCAGAAAGGGATTTTTCAGTGGCCTCAGAAAAAACGGACGGTTTTACAATTCAAGCTGCTTTCTTAAATCCTTGACATAGTTACGGCTGACAGACAGTTTATCGTCTCTGCCTCTAAGTTCCAGCTGATAGGCCCCGTTGAACCAGGGAATTAAACGATCTACATAATTGAGATTCACGAGATAACTTTTATGAATACGGAAGAAGGAAAATCCTTTCAAACGCTCTTCCACTTCCTTTAATGTCCACTTCGTTTCGTACACGTGGGCTTTTCCAACGATTTTCGTAAGACGGTCTTCCCGGTACACATACATGATATCCAAAGGATTAAGGTAGTGGATCTCTTCCTCTCCCTCAACAGCCAGCTTGGACGGGCGAGACACCGGGCTTTCTACCGGATTCAGCTTTTTCTCTAACCGGGCAATCGCATCCCCAAGCTGTTCCTCATCAAACGGCTTTAACAAATAATCGACCGCTTCATGGCGAAAAGCTTCCACGGCAAAATCTGGATAAGCGGTGGCAAAGACGATGGCCGGTACTTTTTTCAGTTCCTGAAGAGATTTAGCAACCTCCATTCCATTCATTCTCGGCATTTCTACATCTAAGAAAATCACATCGGGCTGCAGCTGGATCGCTTTCATAATCGCTGCTTCTCCAGAATCTGCTTCTCCTACAATTTGTATGGAATCATATGCCTTGAGCAAATAAATGAATTCTTCCCTGCTGAAACGTTCATCATCGACAATCAGTGCTTTAATCGAACCCATCACGCAGATACCTCCTTTTCCTTGTGAGGAATAACAAATGAAATCGTCGTACCTTCGCCGAGCTTACTTTCAATTTGGAGCTTCGACTTCTCTCCATGCATATGTTCCAGTCGTTTATTGACGTTCATAAGCCCAAGACCTGTGCCTTTTTCGGAGTGAACTTCTTCTTCCCCAAGCAATGCGAGCCGTTCAGATGTCATCCCGCTGCCGTTATCTATGACTGTGATTTGAACCATATCACCATGATCCCGAACTTGAATTGTAATTTCACAGTTTTCTTCCTTATCTTTGATTCCATGCTTAATACAATTCTCGACAAGCGGCTGCAGCGTAAGAGGGGCAATTTTTACAGAAAGAGCGGAATCATCGACCTCGTAATTTATTCGTAATTTGTCGACAAACCGTGTTTCTTCAATCAACAGGTATGCTTTCACATGCTTTAATTCTTCTTCAAGCGATGTCCACGTCTTTGTTGTTGCTCCAAGATTCTGCCGGAAAAACTTTGATAAGGCAATCAGCAGAGAGCGGGCACGGTCAGGCTCCGTACGGGTTAAAGACACAATGACATTGAGTGAATTGAATAAAAAATGCGGATTAACTTGAGCCTGCAGTGCTTTAACCTCTGCTTCTCTTGCCAACTCCTGCGCTTTCTCTGCTTCTGCAATTTCAAGCTGCTGGCCAAGCAATGCGCTTAAACCTTGAATCAGCTCTAGAAGCACATTGGATATTTCTTTCTCAGAGCGCACATAGAATTTCAGCGTGCCGACAACCTCATGCCTTTTCTTTAATGGAGCAATCACAGCGGCTCCAAGTGGACAATTCGAGTGGCTGCAATTGATATCTTCATAATTGGCGACAATCAGCGTTCCCTGCTGGATTACTTCTCTCGTCGCGTTCGTCTGAATGTTTTCTCCTGCCTTGTGGTGATCGTCTGCCTGTCCGACATGGGCTAGAATCTTTTCTTGATCCGTCATCGAAATAGCACTCACGCCCACTTCGCTATAGATAATCTGGCAGGCTTTATAGGCAGAACCCTTCGTTAATCCTTTTCGTAAGTAAGCGACCGTCGACTCTGCGAGTTTCAATGCTTTCTGAGCTTGCAGAGCGCCAGCCTTTTCTTCCTCATTTAAAACGTTACGGATAATGAGCAAAAAGAGGGCAGACCCTACGCCATTTGCAATAATCATAGGCAGTCCGATATCCTGAACAAGGCTCCACGCGCGTGGGAATGGCTGGGAAACGGCTAATATAATGCCCATCTGAACCGTCTCAGCAAGTCCGCCGATCAATAAAGCTGTCTTTAGCTTCAACGGTTTATCTTTTTTATGGAAAAATCCCGCTAATATACCTGCGACAACAGCAGAAATGCCACAAGCCGCTCCGGTAAAGCCTCCAAGCGAGAAGCGATGAATGCCTGCGATCAGCCCCGCACCGATTCCAATTCGGTACCCCCCGAAAAGACCGGCTGCTACGATTCCGATCACCCTCGAGTTAGCGATCGCTTCACTCTCTACTAAGTCCATCGCCCACCTTCCAAACTCCAGAGAGCTTGTATCATAAGTAATTCCTGTGTATGTACCAATAATGCCGAATAACCCGAAGAATCCTATTGCCATCGCGTGCTGTGCAGGATTCAAAGACTTACGGTCGATGAGTTCCCGAAAGAACCGGAACCTCGTAATGATGAAAGCAACCGTTACAATTATTCCGAGCCGCTCCAGCATTGGGAGAAATAATTCGAACATCTGCCTCGTCCTTCCCCATTCACTTTGTTACTATTGTAGCATGCTTGAAAACGTTTCATACAAACTCAAAAAACAAATCGAATTGAATTGTTCATCAAACATCTTACCCACAAACTGATGAGCATCGGTGTAGTGATACACGAAAGCAGTCATTGAATAATATAAACGCAGGACATTTGCGTAGACTCCTGCGGGGACAGCGTGAGGCGAAGAGCCCGCAGGAAAGTGCACTTTGCTTTTCAAGGAAACTTAGGCCGTGTCCACGAAAAAGTGGGTTGTTTTGACGGAGCGATGGTAAAACTCCTTTCCTGGCACATAAATAATCCGAACTGATTTCAATAAAATCGTTCGGGTTATTTTATGCTTTATTCAGTTTTCTCCCAACCTCGTTAAGATGCATTAGAATCGAATTCGACCCTTATACCGCTCCACAAGCTTATGGTTATGCTCTGCTACTCCATCGAGATTCCCGCTCATAAAAATCGGCGGCTCTTCTCCTATGTCTTTAAGTCTTACAATCGTTTTCGCCAGCAAATCCTGAATCAGAGAGACACCTACAACTGAAGAAAGGGGAGCAAAAGCTTGTGAAATCCCTTCTTCTTTTATAGCTGCATCCCCTAAAGGGACTTGGGTATCAATCACCGTATCGACGGTATCTTCCAACCTTTTTCCGGAATGGTGGCGGGAAGGCTGAGAAGCTGAATATTTCATCGACAGCAAGCCTATTACATATGCACCTTTTTCCCGTCCATACTGTGCGACATCGATAGGGGCAGGGTTGCGGCCGGATGTAGAAATGACGAGCAGCACATCTTCTTCGCGTATGTCTTCTTTTGTCAGGTAGCCTTCAACGAACCCTTCCGTCTTTTCGTATTCACTCGCTCGGACAGCACCCTGATTTAAGGTAAGCAGGTCAATGACGAGCGGACGTACGGGGACGAGACCTCCAGCTCTGTAGTACGGTTCCTGAGCGATCAGACTGGAATGTCCGCAGCCAAATAAATGGACGATTCCACCCTCTTTAATTTTTTGGGCGGTTGCCTGACTTGCTATATTCAGCTGCTCGTTCGCCGACTGTTCTAATTGATTGAGGTGTTCGGCGGCCTTTAATAAATAGGACATAATTCCCCTCCTTACGTCCGGTAAATGTCGCTGATAAACTTATAGCGGTCGGCGCGATAAGACGAGCGGACAACTTCAAACGGAGTACCGTCGGCTAACGTGCTGTGACGCTCAATTGACAAAATGGCAGAATCTACAGGGATATCCAATAACTCGGCCTGGTTCTCATCAGCTATAGTCGCTTCTATCATTTGATGAGCTTTGCCAATTGGCTGCTTCTGAGTTTTTTCAATATAATTGTAAAGTGAGCCGAGCACGGTTTGTTCATCAAGCTCCGGGAACATGGCAGCGGATAGAAAGTTTGTCTCCACCGCCATCGGCTTCTGATCAGCGAAGCGAACGCGCTGAATTTTATAAACTTCGTCTCCCTCATTGAGTTGTAACTTACGCGTTATATCCAAAGGAGCACTCATTTTTTCAAATGTGAGCAGTTTACTGCTAGCTTCCATGCCACGTGTCTTCATATCTTCTGTAAAACTGGTCAGGCCCTGCAGCGGTTGTTCAATTTTCTCCTCAGCTACAAATGTTCCTTTGCCTTTCACGCGGTATAAGACTCCTTCGTTCACCAGATTCGTAATCGCCTGCCTGACAGTCATGCGGCTCACTTCAAAGGTTTCGGAAAGTTCACGCTCGGATGGGATCATATCGGAGGTCTTGAATTCCTGATTCGTAATACGCTGCTTCAGATCCTCTTCAATCTGGTAATACATAGGGAGCGGTGATTTTTTATCAACCATATCCTGTTTAGGTCTCCTCTCCATGTCCTACTTTTTTATAGGCTTCTTCATCTACAATTAGTGTAACATGTTTGTGATGGATTAAAGCGGAGGCCGGCATGTCCTCGCTTGGTTGATCTTCTAACAGCCTTCGTATCGCATCGGCTTTTCTTTCTCCAGAAGCGATGACGACGATCTTCCTGCTTTTTAATATCGACTGAATCCCCATCGTGACGGCCTGCTTTGGAACATCCTCTAAGGAATCAAAAAAACGGGCGTTGGCCTGTCTTGTTGACTCTTCTAGATGAATGATGTGTGTTTCACTATCAAATGGCGTTCCAGGTTCATTAAAGCCGATATGACCATTTTGTCCGACTCCTAGCAGCTGCAGATCGGGAGGTCCAATATCTTCGATGAGCTGTTCGTAGTCTTGACATTCTTTTTCTAAATCTGCTGCTTTTCCATTCGGAATAAACGTATGATCGGAGTTTATATTTATATGATCGAATAAATGCTGCCTCATAAAAAAATGATAGCTTTGGGAATCATTTTTGTCCAATCCGATATATTCGTCCAAATTGAGTGTCTTCACATCTTCATAGTTTACGCCGCGGTTGTTATAACCTTTTATCAGCTCCTTATAGGTGCCTAACGGTGAACTGCCCGTCGCCAACCCAAGTACGGAATCGGGCTTTTCACTGACCTGTTGTTCAATAAGTTCACACGCTTTTTCACTTAATTCTTGATTGTCCTTCGTGATGATAATGTTCATGCTGTCCCCTCCCTGTTATCATATGCAAGTACTCCCCGGCAAACTGTCATAACGACACGGCAATTCTCATCTAGAAGAACCAGGTCGGCATCTTTCCCTTCAGCAATCCCGCCTTTTCGGTCAGAAATCCCTAGCTGCTCTGCCGCGTTCGTAGAGGTAATCCGCACGAGGTCTTCAATGGTAATATTCGTATTCTCTTTCATATGAGCAGCTGCTTCCTCTAACGTTAAAATGCTGCCGGCTAACGTGCCATCCGAAAGACGGGCTTCTTTTCCTTTGACATGCACCTGCTGGCCTCCGAGGTCGTATGCTCCTTCAGGCAGGCACTTCGCCCGCATCGCATCGGTAATTAAAATGGTCCGATCAGCCTGGGTATGGTGATATGCCAGCTGCACCGCTTCTTTACGGGAATGGACATAGTCAACGATCATTTCAACCATCAGCTTTTCGTTTAAAAAAGCTGCTCCGACAATACCAGGGTCTCTATGGTGCATTCCGCTCATTTGATTGTATAAATGTGTCACGTGACGGGCTCCAGCGTCAACTGCTTCCGTAACCTGGTCAAACGTGGCTTCACTATGCCCGATCGATGCGACAATGCCTTTACTGCTTACATGCTTAATAAAATCTTTTGCCCCCGGCTCTTCAGGAGCTAAGGTCACAAGGCGAATATTATCTTCACTCTGCTGCTGCCATTGATTAAAAAGCTTGATCGACGGAGGAGCAATATAATTAAGAGGCTGAGCCCCTGCTTTGTTTTTTGAAATAAAAGGTCCTTCTAAATGAATACCTAATACCTCCGCCCGGCCTTCAGGCTGTTCATTCTTCACATACTTCCCGACATTGGTCACAGCGTTTGAAATGGCTGTCTGTGATTGGGTCATTGTAGTTGCCAGAAAACTTGTCGTCCCTTCTTTCGGCAGTACAGCTGCCATTCCAGCCAGCGCCTCTGTCGTTGCATCCATCACATCATGACCATCCGCTCCGTGAATATGCACATCAATAAAACCCGGTACGAGACTCCAGCGCTTTCCATTTCCATTAATCGTAATATCCGCCCCGCCGATGGGCTGCTTGGCTATCGCTGTAACCACACCATCATGAACTTGAAGGCTCCCGGACCTGATCGTTTCTGATTCGGTAACAATCGTTACATTTGTCCATTCAATGCTTCCTGCCATCGTCTCACTCCTTATCATGAACTCAGGGAGAAGCCCCAGGCTCCCCCCTTTTTGAACATCTTATTGAATCGTTATAATCCCTGTTTGTCCTTGTGATTGTGTCCCCTGCTTAACAAGAGTGACAGACTCATTTTTTAAATTGGTAAAAATAATCGGCGTTACCACCGAAGGGGCATTACTTGTGACATAATTAAGGTCAACGCGCAGTATAGGGTCCCCTTGTTTAATAGACTGACCGGACTCCACCAGGGTTTCAAATCCTTCTCCATTTAATTTCACAGTATCAAGGCCGATATGAATAAGAATTTCAAGACCATTCTCCATCTCAAGTCCAATCGCATGTTTCGTCGGGAAGACCTGGACTACTTTACCGTTAATTGGGGAACGGAACGTCTCCTCTTTCGGATCGATCGCAAACCCTGGTCCCATCATGCCCTGGGCAAATACTTCGTCCGGGACTTCCTCTAGCGGAAGTACATCACCAGCAACCGGCATAATGAACTCCTTTTCCTCAAGCTTAAGAGGCTCATGGTTTGCTTCTTGTTCCACATTTTCCTGTTGGACTGGAGGAGCATCATTTCCCTGCTCCATTCGTTTTTTCATCGCTTCTGCTAAAAATTCCACTGAAGTTCCAACAATTACCTGCAGATTTTGTTTTCCTACCTTCATTACTCCGCGGGCACCATAAGACTTCAAGGCTTTCTCATTCACTCTTCCGCGGTCTTGCATTTGCAGACGCAGCCTCGTTGTACAGTAATCAAGTGATCGAATGTTGTCAGCACCACCAAGCGCTTCAAGATAGCGATACGCTTTAAGATCCTGATCATTCGTTTCTTCTCCCTGGCCGACTTCCTGAGTTTCCTCTACAAAAGCATCGTCTTCATCTTCACGGCCCGGCGTTTTTAGATTGAGTTTTATAATTAAGAAATAGAACACAACAAAGTAAACAGCGGCAAACACTAATCCGACAACTATGAGCAAGAGTGGATTCTGAGCAATGCCATAGTTTAATGAAAAGTCAATCAAGCCGGCTGAGAAACCAAATCCGTGCCTGATATCGAGCATAAACGATACCACCATCGCCAATCCTGTTAATAAAGCGTGAACAAAATAAAGCAATGGCGAAAGGAACATAAAGGAGAATTCAATGGGTTCGGTCACCCCGGTTAAAAAAGAGGTTAAACCAATACTTAAAAACATTCCTCCTACTGCCGCTTTACGATGCTTCTTCGCTGCTGCATACATTGCAAGACACGCAGCAGGCAGTCCAAACATCATAATCGGGAAAAACCCGGCCAAGAAGTATCCCGCTTCCGGGTCACCATTTAAGAAACGATTAATTTCGCCACGAACAGCCTCTCCGCTTCCAGTTGTAAATGTCCCAAAATCAAACCAAATAACTGCATTCATTACGTGGTGCAGTCCAACTGGAATAAACAAACGGTTTAACACTCCATAAACACCGACACCAATTTCACCAGAGTTTAAGATCCAGTTCGCCGTCGCATCCAGCACATATTGCGGATACACCCACAAATAACCAAAAGCAAACGAAAGTACGACCATAGTAAGGGAAGTAATTATTGGTACAAACCTTTTTCCCCCAAAGAACGATAGAAATTCAGGGAACTTTACGTCGTTATATCGGTTATAAAGCATCCCGGCAATTACACCAGCGATAATTCCCGCAAAAACACCCATATCGATATCATCATTAATCCCTTCAATTCCACCTTCAAGAACGAGCACACCCACAGCCCCTGCAAGTGCTGCAGCTCCGCTTCCATCCTTGGCAAATCCCATCGCAATACCGATGGCAAAGATTAACGACAGGTTCTCCAGAATGCCATTTCCCGCCGCTGTCACAAATGGAATATCAAGCATATCTTCCATGCCAAGGCGCACGAGCAGCGCAGCGGCTGGTAAAGTTGCAATAGGAAACATTAAGGATTTCCCGATACGTTGTAAGAAATTCAACATGATGACTAGTCTCCTCTTAAAGTTATAGTTTTATATGAAAACGTTTCATATAAGTAATGTAACACTAACACATATAGTTGTCTATACCAATAATAAAAATTACTTGTGTTTATTATCAGCATTTCTTACGATTTAAATCATATTTAGTTATTGATAAGTAATAAAATCTCTAACAGCAAGACAATGATCAGGTTACAGTCGATGTTGATCTAAACGATTGTTCTTCTAAGGGAAGTAGCACATACCCTAATATGGAATATTCAAAAAGGAGTTGAATTGATGTACTACAATAATGTTCCTCCACCTTATTTCGGATCAGGGGCTTTTCCCTGGGTACAGGGAAGGGAATATCCTCTTCACTTTCGAAGTCCAGGACCTATTTTTAGTCCCACACAAGACCACTTGCAGCAAGATCGAAGTCGCGGGCATACCCACGGGCACGGCGGAGCAACTACATGTCAGGATGATCACGTCCATCTGCACCCAGGAGTAACTGGTACACCAATCGAGACTGAAAGAGGGCACGTCCATAAAATGTCGGGAAATACGACTTTTGATGATGGTCACATTCATTCTTATGAGGCTTTCACCAGTCCTCCTATCTCTTTACCTAACGGCTACCACACCCATTATGCAGAAATTAGGACAACGGAAGATGACGGGCATATTCATATCATTAGAGGCTTTACTCAGCCATCCAGAAGTTAGATAAGAACCTAGTTTATGAGAAAAAAGCATCTGTTATTAATAGCCTTATTAAAGAGTCTTACGGCTTCATTCTATTAATTAAATTACAAACAAAAAAGAAGAAGCCTTATGTTAAGCGGCTTCTTCTCTTCTGTTAATACCCCGGTAGTTCCAGTTCCTATTGACGCGAACTTTCCCACGCATCTGATGATTCTTCTTCTACTTCTTCCCATGTCATATCACCAGCTAAGTATTTCTGCATAGCAGATGCCATAATGTCTTCTGTCCAGCCATTAGGTGCTCCTAGAAATACCCAGCCAATGGTATCTCCTTCTGTAGCATAATCGTAAATTTCCTGGGAAATCGGATCAGCAATTTCAAGATCTTCATATCCTTCATAAGCAGGGACGAATTTAAATTCTTCTGTAACAAACTCTTTCCCGATTTCTGAAGTATACATCCAATCTAAGAAATCCTTGCTCGCTTCAACGACTTCATCTTCAGATTCGTCATTAACAACCCAATAGTTCGGTACCCCGACAGGCAGACTTCCTTCGTAACCTTCTACTGGAATTGGCAAAATACCGACATTATTTTCCGCAAACTCTGGATCCATTTCCTCAATTGTATTATAGACCCAATTCCCTTGTTGGATCATTGCAACATTCCCAAGTGAAAAATGCTCCTCCACTTGCTGGGAGTAGTCCAGGTTTAATGTCGGCTGAACGGAATATTCATTTTGTAAATCCAGAAAGCTCTTCATCTGGTCACCCATAGTAAATTCAACTGTTTCTGACTCATAAGCTTCCATCACATCGTGGTTAAATTCATCCGCTAAAAATGTGTTCGCCAGGTGGCTTCCAATTACCCATTTCTCTTTCGCAGCGAGAGCAAATGGAGCTTCAATACCTAATTCCTCTTTTTGGCTCTCCAGTATTTCAGCAGCCTCCTCAAGATCTTCTTGTGTTTGTATATCGTCAGCGTTAATTCCCGCGTCTTCAAACACTTGTTTATTATAAAGAAGTCCATATCCTTCTTGATTAAATGGCAGGCCTACTACTTTATCCTCTCTTTCTACTGCGGATAAGGTCCCGTCAAGCGCTGCTTTCGCTGCTTCGGTATCGGAAACATCAGCTAAGTATTCTTCATACTCTGCTACTGCTGTTGGGCCATCGGCATTAAAAATATCAGGTTCGTCGCCGGAAGAAAAGTTGGACTTTAAGGCGCCCTCATAATCATTCCCTCCACCAACAGTTTGAATGTTTATATTTACATCCGGATTTTCGTCTTCATAGATTTCAGCTAACTCCTCAAACTGATCTTTGAATTCCACTTTCTGCTGAAAAATATCGACCGTCACTTGATCCCCGGAAGAACCATCATCACTGCTTTCTGAACTGCCAGAAGAGAACGAGCATCCAGTTAAAGCAAGACTAGAAGCGAGTAACGCAGTCCCCCACCTCCGGAACGATTTGTTTTTTTTCATATAATCCTCTCCTCTATCATCTTCTTTGTCTTTACCGCCATTCTTCATTGCTTATTCAAGAGATACAAAGTTACTGAATATCATCCTTTTATTCTTATGTAATCGATTACAAAAATTAAACCTTTTAATTACATCTAATTCTTATAAATTCAACTCCTTCCCTAATTAAGACTTAACCATGAATGTAAACGATTACAAACTATATGTAAATTCTATACTTTTCTATAAAATTGTCAACTTCTCCTCAAAGTATTCAAATTGACAAATTGGACCGAAAACCATAGGATCAATATAAAGTTATGTAAACGATTACAAAGGTGGAAGTGGGGATTATATGCCTACAATAAAAGATGTTGCCAGGTATGCTGACGTTTCAGTAGCCACAGTTTCGAGAGTTTTATCAAAAAAAGGTTCCGTGTCTAAAAAGAGTAAACAGAAAGTGCTGAAGGCGGTAAAACAATTAAATTATAAACCTAATGCATTAGGAAGATATTTAAGAACCTCCCATACGAAAACAATTTTAATGGTAATTCCTGATATTACCAATCCTTTCTTCTCCAATGTGATAAGAGGAATTCAAACCACAGCTGCTCAACTGGGGTATGAGGTGCTGATCATAGACTCAGAGCATGCTGATTTTGATAGTAAAAAAGGCTTTCGTATGCTGGAGCAGAAACAAGTGGATGGTCTTATTATGCTTACTTCACGTGTTGACCACTCCACTTTTATCGAAGTTGCAGAAAACTATCCTACAGTACTTGCCTGCGAGTACATCGAAGGGACCGCAATCCCAACAGTTTCAATCGACAATGTAAGCGCGGCTCGAAAAATGACGGAACATCTGATTTTTCTGGGGTATAGTAAAATTGCCCACATTGCCGGTCCCACTACTACCGTTTTGGGGATCGATCGCCTTCAAGGATTCAAACAAGCTCTTCAAGCAAGAAAAATCCCAGTCAAACAGTCTTTGATCCAGGAAGGAGATTATAGTATGGAATCAGGTTATAATTTAATGCTCAAACTTTTAGCTATGGAAGAGCGGCCGGACGCCGTCTTTGCAGCAAATGATGAAATGGCCATGGGAGCTGTAAATGCTGCGAAGTCTCTCCAGCTCAAAGTTCCTGAAGACATTGCGGTTACAGGATTTGATGATATTAAGATGGCCTCCTTATTCACCCCGTCGTTAACAACTATTTCTCAACCTGCCTTTCACATCGGAGAAAAATCAATGAAACTCTTACTGAGTCAAATGAACAAAGAACCTTTAAGCCTGTCCCAATATGTTTTAGAGGATGCGCTGGTTATACGGGAATCCTGCGGAGATCCCCTAACATCAAAAATAAACCGATAAATTCAAAATAGCTGCTACCAAATCCACTAGCTTCTCCCATGCTTCAAACGACCAGGCATGCTGTCTTATTTCTATCTTCCCTCCCTGTATTTTGCATCAACTATAAAGACCTTTCATCCTTCTTAATGCGAGTGGCGAGTTAGGTCATTTCCAAAGTATTCAACTCGCCATATTCCTTTTACTCCCTTGCCTTCCTCTGCTGACTTCACTTCCGGGCTTAGAATAATATGATATATTATGGAGCTCCTTCGTCTTTAAGCGCGGGGGCTCTTTTTTGTTTCGAGATTTGTTTCCAATGAATTTACTTTTCAAATAAAAATATAACTACTCGACCATTGATGTACTTCATATAATAGTGTATGATAAACAGTATAAACAAATGAGGTGATGGTATGGGTGATTTATTGCATTCCCTGACAACCGAATTGCGAAGAGGATCGTTAACGTTAGCGGTTTTAAGCCAGCTGAAGACCCCCCAATATGGATATTCGCTGGTTCAGCGGTTAGATGAATATGGAATGAAGATTGACCAGAGTACTCTGTATCCGCTGCTCCGTCGCTTGGAGAAACAAGAAGTAGTCACAAGCAGTTGGGATACTTCTGAAAATCGGCCGAGGAAGTACTATGTGCTTAGTGAATATGGTGAAGAGATATTTCAAGAGCTGAAAAGTCAATGGGAGAGAACAACTGAGGATCTTAACTCCTTATTGAAAGGGGAAAAAAACAATGAAGATGATTGATAAATATATTCATGAAGTAACGTACCGCCTGTCTCCCAAAATTCAGGATGATGTCGCACTTGAATTAAAGTCGTCCATAGAGGATATGCTTCCTGATGATTACACGGAAGAGGATGTGAAAGAAGTATTAGCAGAATTTGGTGATCCATCCAAGCTGGCTCGTCAGTACAGGGAACGTCCTTCTTCTTTGTTTGGGCAGCAAGTTTATGATTTCTTTATTTCTTCGTTAAAAGCAGGCGGATTTATATTCATCGTCATGGCGCTCGTTATAGCAGTTACAGGCGTTATGGCTGCTTACACGGGTGAAGGTGGACTGTTTACGTTAGTAACGACCATCAGTGGGGATTTAATCGGTGCTGTGCTTAATATTGTAGCGCACGTCTTTTTCTGGGGAATGCTTGTATTCGTATTCCTGGAGCGTATTGGTGTCAACCGTGATGACAACTCGTCTGCATTAACAGGAAAGCCCTGGAAACCGGAGGATTTGAGCCACTCGATCACAACTCCATGGAAGAAATCCATTTCTAAAACATCTATCTATTTAAGTTTCTTTTGGACTGTGGTTTTAATGATTATGTTTTTTTCTGCTGCAAATGGAATCGGTCCTGGGGAAACATCGGTATTTAATGACAACGTTATGCGCTCGTTGACCCCATTTGTCATTCTCATAGCAGCTGCAAATATTGGCGTCAACGTCTACAAATGGTTGGTTGGGCACTGGAATCGGATCGTAGCGATCGTGAACGCTTCTTTCCATTTGATCTTTGCGGTGTTTCTTATCTTTCTTGCCAGCCGTGATTCTTTGTTTGATCCGGCGTTCATGGCTTACCTTTCCGAAAGATTTGATGTATCCACTGGGTCTATTGAAGTGTACCCATTTGTGATACTTTGGATTATTGTTCTTTCGATTATCTCTTCAGATGTGTACGATACGATTGTCGGTTTTAAAAAAGCTAGAATCAAACACACTTGATTACAACAGGCGCTGACTTTCAAGAGAACCAGCGCCTGTTGTTATACTGCCTTTTGTCCATCACCTTTTCTAAACATTGGAAAATGCTCCTTCGTCCATAATCCAACTTGTATAATCAGCGCTGACAGCACCACCCACGCCCATACAGACAGGAATACTTCATGAAGTTCGTACATCGTGTTTAAATAATAAGGCTGATCATGTCTCACCATCGTAAAAGCATAAAACATACCAAAGGTAAAATTACGTGACCATTGGCTAATATTGTAGGTAAAAATTCCTTTCTTCCACCCGTAAGCCTGAACACGTTTAACCGCTCTTCTAACCTCCACTGTCTCGATACTCAGGACGGCAACAAATACCGACAGCCAGAAAATCAGGTAAAAAAGAGAAGACATCATTTCAGTTGATACAAGAGCCAGGCCGGTAATTGACAATGCTCCGTGAATAATACAATTCGTATTCGACCAATCTTCCGTCAGCGACCATTTCGGATCCTCCCGATAACGAATCCCGATCAGCAGCACACCTAACAGGTAAAAAATCAACCCTAATGACACCACTGTTAAGACTACAACAGCTGAAACAAATGGAAACAATTCAGACCATACAATAACGACGGATTGTGCAGCTACGGTAGAAAGCAGTACAACTCCATGCGTTGCGTGCTGTGCCGGCCTGTCCCATAGCCGTTTGAAGTTGTATACGCACCAAATCAAGAAAAGAAACAAAAAGAACGTATTTATAATCGTAATCCCTTGCACAATTACATGAAGGTCAGGGAAATATTTAAGCATAACATTGCACAACACGGACATCCCTGCAATCCAGGCGCCCATCACAAAAGAATTAACAGGGTTATTTAAAAAAGGAATGAGAAAGTTACGACGAAGGATTTGTCGTACAAGCGCAGAATAAACGACACCGCCTATGAGTACGAGCATGACCGTAAGACCTTTTCCGAGATAATGATCCACAAACGGAAAAGCCTCGATTGCCCCGTATAGAAAGATGCCCAAAGCCATAACGATGGCTGCCGAAGCTGGATTTATAATTTTTATGTCTTTCATAGGTTCACCTGCTTTATCACATTGCAATTTTATTGACTCAACCACTTATGATTTTATTGTAATAAATAAGAACATTTCACACAGCCTTCATTATATCGATTCTTTTGTTAAATTCAAAAAATAACCTTAATACTGGAGGCCACTGAAGAACTGCACGATTTCACGTGATGTGTAAAAATATAGGCGGGTTGAAGATTTCTTCGTTCAAACCGCCTAATCTTAAGAGGGTACTTCCCCCTCTTATTCCTCCATGAGCTTTCATCATTCTCTTTAGATTAAAGGCTGAATATCGCCATGCTCCTTGTATACGCATGCCTCGGAGACCCGAAGATGAGGCAGTCTCATATCCGTGGCTATGGTTCAACTCACTATTCTTCGCTTCAATTTTATTTCTTTAGGATTCGCTGCTCTGGAACGCTAGTTGGTTTTGGTGTTCCTCTGATTTTATGGAAACGGAATTATAGTCTGAAGTTCTTGGATAACTGTCGATCTAACATCCAATCCCTCCCTTTTATGTATTCCTTTCATTTTACAAACTTTATAAGCTTTTCTAGATTAGAAAGGACTTTTTCAGTGGCCTCTAATCCTGGACTCCTCTTTTAATAAACATATCGCTAAAAACTACGTTCGCTCCTTAAGGATTAGCATTGCCTTACCCTAGTGATTTTCCAAAAATAGAAAAATCACCTTTATGAGGTAATAATTACACTCTCTCTTGTGTGGTTTTCCTTTCTAAAATGGGTATAAGAAAACGGTGGGGGTGTGTTGCTTGGATGATAAAGAGATAGAAAAAAGGATCGAATACCTTCGTAAGCTCATGTACGAACAGTATTTAAACGATCCAACAGACCCCCGGGTTTTAGAAACATCGCAGTCCCTGGATGAGCTTTTAAATGAGCTCAACCGCCGCCGGCTTACAATAGAAAAACGTTCTAAGGGGGAATAGCCGGCAGGTGGATTGCATCTAATCTTCCTTCTTCTTTAATGGAGAAGGAAGATTTTATTTTTTGAATTATTTTATATTTTACTAATATAACAGTTCCCTTTACACTGAGAACAGGTGAAAAATAAATAAAGGAGTACAGATTTGAATACGAGAAATCCCTACCACGATAATTACACCACAGACGAATTAGTGGGTCTGTATTATGAACTCTTAAAAAATATTTACACCGGCTTGCTCACTGAAGCGATGTTTAATGAAATAGAGATGATTGAAAAAGCAGCCGAAAAAAGAAACATGTCTCTGAGCTACATTGCACGAAATATGTACTCGGATGAATCTTTAAAAGTATTTGTTATTATACAATAATTCTTATAATAAATAATTTTTATAAGCTGGGGGCTTTGGCTCTTAGCTTTTTTGTATTATCCAGCATCCCGAAGTCACATGGACGCCTTTCCATTTGGAATGTACGATTCACATTTTCTCTGAAGCTCTCCCTATCCAACTTATCTCCTAATTTCTCTCAACTGTGTATAAAATTATTTCTCTATTACATAATAAGAAACGGAACAGGCTGGCATTATTTTTTAGTGTATACACGTCCGCCGGCTTGTTCCTCCCTTCAGTTAAGTTTTTGTCTCAAATTTCCGGAGCTTTGTGCTCCGGCTTTTTTTCTGGGTAAACGCCTTTCCGCTCTTTCCCTTTAAGACATATAGTATGGTATTGACCCAAAGAGGCGGTGATATCATGAGCTATGGCTACGGAGGTTACGGTGGTTATAAAGGCGGAGGCTTTGCTTTAATCGTCGTGTTGTTTATTCTTTTAATAATTGTTGGTGCTGCATTTGTTAAGTATTAAGAGAGTCCGCGCTTACTAACTCTAACTCGTATTTTCATACTCCGGGGCTTTAAGCCCTGGATTTTTTTGGTTATTCAGCGCCCATACACTTTTACTGCGGATGTATATAATTGAGAGGGAGGACGTCTCTTCGGGGCCGATCTTTGGTCGGCTCTCCGATTAAAATGCGCAGTCATACATAGCCCCAAATAACGAGAAAGGCCCCTGAGTTACAAAGGGCTTTTCTCGTTATTTTTGCAGCTGTTATATGTGCCATAAAATAATCCCGATCAGGCTTCTCTTCTTGATAAGTAAAGAAATAATATACCTCCGAGCAATAATCCAGGCAGGAGAAAGAGCATTGGTAAAAATACAGGGCCAAATAAGATTCCAGATAGTTGCAATGTTGATGACTGCATTAAACCCACGGTCGACGTAAAGGCACCGAACACAAATGGAAGATAGGAATAATCATTCTTCTCCCCGTCCGCATCCCGGTAGGCATCCCACATCGCAAACATATATAAACAAGGATAAAACATAAGCCATTGATAGTCCGTTGCCTGAATCGCTGCTTTAATATTCCCTTTAAATGAATGAATAATCGCCATGTTCAGGTGCCCCTGTACGTTGACAACAAACTCCAGCAATAGAAAGACGAACCCTTTTATTAATTTTCCATTAAGAAATTGGCCTAATCCCGGCATTGCAATGCTCCAAAATAAAGCCTCATGCTTTTTTGGCTTCTTGACTGCCATTATAATGTACCTTCGTGTTTCTTCATTTTGTTTTTGCTGACCCTGAGATCAGTTTGTCACGGTCTGCTGCAGTTGGCGGTTCTTCCAGCCAGCCATTCTCTATAGAGATCGTAAACCCTTTGTTTGAATACTTCGAAATACCAGCAGTCAAAGCAGCGAATTGAGCGTGAATGTCATGTCTCATCATATTGGAAAAAGCCAGGCCATAATTTTGGATGCCTATGGCATTAGCGAGTGTCGTATTATAAAGCATCAACTTATCAGAAAACGGCGGGATCGTTGAGTCTGTTACGTGATACCCCATCTGGGTAGGAGAAGGTAAGTAATCATTCCGGAGAAAACGGCTCAATTCTCTGACCTGTTTCTCTGCAAGATCAGACCCTTCTTTAAAATATTCCCTTAATGCACTTGAAGAAGCTACCTGGCTAAAACCTAACAATAATGCTTTCCCTAAAGTATTTGTTTCGATATTCAGTTGCAAGTGCATAATCTCTAATGCGGTTAACGGCCGCAATTTACCCGTAATCGCTGAGATAAAAGATTTCTTCTCTACAAAATCGTTCCCTTTAGGATAGGGAATCGTTGGAGAAGTAAGATCGACTCCTTTGTCCTTTAACAACTTTATCCCTCGCCTGAATGTTTGAAGGGTATCCTGAAAACACATTTCAAAGTAAGCAGTCACGTCATTTCTGGATGCAGTCGATATGGAACTGGCGTAAGTAATTAATCCCGACCTTGCCATTTCCGTTACATAAAAAACCATAAATACATCACTAAATAAACGCGGCGCATCCTTCCGCACATCCTGTTCCCCAAAGCCGACAGGAGCAGGGATCTTTTCATTCTTATAAATCTCATTCATCATGTGGAGATGCTTTTTCGAAACCTCCTGGGAAAAAGTAAGATAATCTTTGACCTCTTCATCCTCCACGACCAGAAGGAAATGATCAAACACGCACTTAAATAAACTGTCGCCAATATAATTGGCAAATAGATCTCCGAGCTCACTTGCCACTAAATTAGCGTTTTCAGGTTTCTTGATCAATTCCATTACTTTTTCATTAACCGTATTTGTGCTTTCCTGCATGTGTGGCCCTCCTGAAACACAAGATAAATATAGTATCTGTGATTCTTTCAGATTTATTAGTATAAAAAAGAGCAGTTGCAGACATCTAAGACATTTGCAACTGCTCTTCTTATAAGTGTAGTTAAATTCCTGCTATGCTGCTTCTTCTTTCCATTAAAATAATGTCGCGCCATACGCCTTCCATTTTTCCAATGCGCTCCCGGCGGCCGACTTCTCGAAACCCAGCCCTTTTGTGCAATTGAAGGCTCGCTTTGTTTTCAGGAAAAATCCCTGCCTGAAGCGTCCAAAATCCTCGAGCCTCACTATCCTTTACTACAGATTCCATAAGCCGGCTTCCCACTCCCTGTTTCATGTTCCTCTTACCAACATATACGCTGACCTCTGCCACACCTGCATATACACTCCGGGCAGAAACCGGTTTTAGAGCACTCCACCCCGCTACGGTGTCACCGATGCGGGCCACGAACCGACACGCTGATGAGTGGCTGGCATTCCACTTCTCCCATGATGGAGCTGCTGTCTCAAAGGTGGCATGTCCTGACGCTATCCCCTCAAGATAAATACGACGAACATCCTTCCAATCGGAGGGAACCATTTCTTCAATACATATGTTCTCCATATTCACACCTGCTTGTGCTTAATCTTAAGTTCGTTCATACTCTTTACCCTTCAAGTTCACCTTTTGATTTCATCAAAACCGAGCCATCACTTGTAACGAAATCAGGTAGTGCATCCCCGATATAAGTTCCACCGTCAGTATCGATTAAATTCAAACGGATATGCACTCCCTCTTTGGAAGCTTCTTTAAAGGCGCCGGGTTCTTTTACCTTTGCCAGGCTGACCGTCCAATTTGGCAGCTCACTTTTATCATCAATTAACAGCATCCCTTTAGAAAAATTAATTTCACTATTGTCTTTCATGTTGAAAGCTTTGTTGAGTTTGATGGATTTCATTCCTATCCCGACCTCCTTGTCTCTATTATTCCATATTTCTGCGAGTTTTTCCTGCTCATTATATTTTTTATACACGGCAAGGAAAGACCGAAGATTCCCGCGGACATTTATTTTATAATAAGAAAACCCCGCCTTCCTGGCTGCAGGCGGGGTTCTTTAATTAATGGTCTTCATGTCTTTATTAACTAAAGCAGCAAACATTCCGTGCACATCTTTTTCCGTTTTCATAAAAAGCTTCTCTTTACTCTCCCTCAAAAATAAACGGATATTCTTGATTGTCACGCGTTTCCCGGGCGACCAGGTTAACCACTTTAATTACGATAGGAATCCCTGTTCAGAAGGTCTTCTCCTATTTGATCAGAATCTTTAGTGAAGCCATATGCTTTGGCCAAAAGCATAAAACACAAACGTAGATACAATGAAAAACATGTACCCCACGGCCCTGCTACGGTTCCATTCATAAAGCCCCGAGACCAGCATCAAACCACCTAACGACAGCATCATAAACGGCATCAGCCTGAAGTCCCCTGTCAGTAATCCATATCCTGCAAACAGCAGCGTAAGCAGAAAAAATATAAATCGAATGATCCCTAACATAACAACACCTCTCATATTCTAAGAATGGTCCGTTTGACTATGTATGAAGGTCCATCTCTGTGACCATTTTATCATTACCGTATAAAACCTCTAACATATGGAAACGGAGCGGTAAACCCATATTCACTAAACCATCCTTTTTCTTCCTAACGATTGAGACCGCAAATCGTTTCATAAAAAAAAGCAGACAAATGCCTGCTTAACTTGTGGCAGATCAATATCAACCTCTTTTTTTGATGAGCATCTCCGACTTTCTCACTTTATAAAACCAACTAAGCTTTACTTCGCCAAACACTCCTTCACATGCTGCTTTCGTTAACCCTTAAAGATCATTCCCCTCTGAGCGGTCAGCACGTTCGTAAAAATGGACTTTATGTCTTCAAGAGCATTTTTATGCGACCAATCGATTTTTATCCTCTCACATCCCCTTTAGTACTGGGTACCTAATATCTATGATTCTTGAGTCCGTGAACGCTCACCCTTCTTCGGATGAGAAACAATAAACTCCTTTACCTCCTTTACCGAAAATCCAAGAACCTTCGCCAGCTTCATTAATTCCATCCACTCCGCATCCAGCTTCTCGATTTGTTGCCTTTTTAAAGATCCCATTCGTTCACCGGTCCCTATATTTTTATTTTTCTTCCCTTGTCAGCATTCCATATAGAAAAAAATCCACGATTTCCCTTGCCAGCTCTCCTGGAGCCACCTCGTTGGTGAACAGCTTTGTTATGGTCATCCGTTCAATTGCCCCTACCAGTACCTGAGCAATTAACTCCATGTTCAAGTGACTGGCAAAATAATTATTGTGCTGTTCAAAAAGTAAGTTCTCATGAATCTGATCCACCATCCCCTGTTTAATAACTGCTGCTTCCTCGGATTCATAAAAGCCGATTTTCGTTAAACTGGGATCGTCAGCGAGAAACTGAAGAATCCTTGCCAGTCGTGCTGTAATCCGGTCTGGAAGTGAAATGACATCCAGCTCGGCTTCAAGACGGCTGGCAATCGTAAGCTGTCCTAATTTTTCCTGGAACGAATCGACAAGCTCCTGGTAAAGATCCTCTTTGCTCGCAAAGTATAAATAAAACGTCGGCTGTGTAAACCCTGCCCGCTTAACAATGGCACTGACTTTAGTACGGTGATAGCCCTGTTCGGCAAATTCCTCTGCAGCAACTGCAAGCAGCTTCCCCCTGCTCTCTGTGCCGACAGACCCCTTTCTTCTTCCGCGTTCGCCCATGAGGTACTGCTCCAATTCTGTCTTTTGAAATTATATTACTTATTAGTATTATAAGTAATGAGACCAAAAACCACAATGAGTTTTCTGAAAATTATGCAAAAAAAAAGAGATGACCCCGATCTAATACCGGAATCATCTTCATTTATACAGCTTCAAACAGGGCAGCCAGACCCATGCCGCCGCCAATTCCAAGCGTAGCAACTCCACGTTTCAAATGCCCTCTTTTCATCTCAGTCATTAATCGAGTAACAAGAATGGCACCTGAAGCTCCATAAGGATGTCCTAATGCTAACGCACCGCCCGATCGATTTACTTTATCAAAAGGAATGTTTAACCCTTTTAATGACGCCAGTACCTGGGAGGCAAATGCTTCGTTAAATTCTATAACGTCAATGTCTCTTTCACTTAAATTCTGTCGTTTCCACAGCTTTTCGACCGCTGGAACCGGCCCTATGCCGAGCAAGTTAGGATCAACCCCGGCAGCGGTACTGTCTACAAACCGTGCGAGCGGCTTCAATCCTAATTGCTGGCATTTTTCTTTGGACATAAGTAAAACCGCAGCCGCTCCGTCATTCATCGGGCATGAATTTCCTGCGGTCACTGTGCCACCTTGCTTGAATGCAGGCTTTACGCGAGCTAGTTTTTTCAACGTAGTATTGGGACGCGGACATTCATCATTACGAATTCCGTTTACGGGAATGATCTCCTCATCGAATAGTCCTTTTCGCTGTGCATTAACCGCTTTTTGATGACTGCTGCAGGCGAATTCATCTTGTTCCTCCCGCGTAATGTGATAATGTTCAGCCACGTTCTCGGCCGCTTCCCCCATTTCCGGGTCACCGATGAAATCAGGTGAAAATCTAGCTCTCGTATAAAATTCAGGTCCGCCTGGGTGGGAAAGGAACGCAGGCTTTTTAATTTTCCAGGGGGCGAGGCTTGTACTTTCTACTCCGCCCGCAATGTACATATCTCCTGCCCCTGCCTGAATGAGACGGGCGGCCATTTGTATCGCCTCTAAACCAGACCCGCACTGTCGGTCAACCGTTACTCCAGGCACGGAGACCGGCAGTCCCGCCGTCAGCAGAGAGAGACGGGCCATATTGCCTCCAGGGCCAACGACATTGCCTAAGATGACATCGTCCATTTCCGCCGGAGGAATGTCTTCGATTAAATTTACAAGAAGCGGCTGCATTAGTTTTTCTGGAGGGATGCTCGACAGGATACCCCCTAGTTTCCCGACTGGTGTACGTTTGGCTTTAACTATGACGACATCTCGCATCTAATTCCTCCTTACCGGGATTCGTAATTCCCGCCTTGCGATTTTACCGCTGCTCGTGTAGGGGAAACCATCGAGCTCCACCCACTCTTTCGGACATTTATACTTAGGCAGAAGCCGTGAAAGATATTCTCTCATTTCTTCAACCGCAAATATTTTTCCCTTCCTGGTTGTGATAAAAGCAGCTGCTTTCTCACCCCAGTAGGAATCTTCTACTCCAATCACTGCCACTTCCTTAATGGACGGATGTTTCCGGATCGCTTCTTCCACTTCTTCGGGATAAATATTAAGTCCCCCGCTGATGATCATGTTTTGTTTTCGTCCTTTAAGGAATACGTATCCTTTTTCATTTACCACAGCTAGATCCCCAACCGTGGCCCAATCACCATTAAACACCTTCTTTGTATCTTCAGGCCGATTTAAGTATCCCTCAAAAACCCACGGGCTTCGTACATATAGTTCGCCGATTTCTCCTGGTTTCGCCTGGTTTCCCTCCTCTGTAACCACCTGAATTTCCACCCTGGGAAAAGGCTTTCCAATCGTCCCTTCATAGTGACTTCCTTCGTGGAGGGCACGATAACTGACAAAACTAAGTTCCGAGGCCCCGTAAAACTCATAAACAGCTGCCTGAGGGAAAACTTCCCTGGCTTTATACTGAGAAGCTTCTTCCCATTTGGCTCCAGATGAAATCAGTGCTTTTAAACAAGGTGAAGCCGTATTACCATTCACACGGTTTAATGCCTCGAACATGGTGGGCACAATATACATTACGGAAATCTCTTCGGTGCAAAGCCACTTCCAAGTCTCCTCTGCATTAAAACGAGAGGGTAGATGTAACGTTGCCCCAATATGGAGGCACTGAACTGCCGCATATAAAAAGTGAGAATGCACAAGAGGGCCCGGGCATAGGATCTGATCTTTCTCATTCAAAGAAAAAACGTCACTCCCAAGCGAAAAACAATCCGCCCAGGAAGCATGATTTCTTATAAACCCTTTCGGCCCGCCTGTCGTCCCTGAGGTATAGCCAATGTAAAAAGGGTCATCGGCATTTACCTCTTCCTGCTCATAGTCTTGAAAGCATGCCTGCCACTCTTCTAACAAGACCGATTTTTCATAAGCGATTCCTTCCAGATGACTGCTGAAAGCACGATCATAAATAAACAAATCAGGCTGAGCATCTTCTAAGACATCCCTCAACTGAGTTGTGCTCCATTTGGGATCAAACGGAACCGCTACCCCGCCGCTTGCACTAATAGCGATGAACAATTCCAGCCATTCCGGCTGATTGGGCAGCAGGAAACCAATCTTCTTCCCTTTCATCCTGGAAAAATCAGAAGCAAGTTTTCTCTGAAAAAGTTTGCAAGATTGATAGAATTCCAGGTAAGTTATACTCCTCTCCCCTGTGTAAATAGCAACGCGATCAGGATATTCTCTAGCTGTTTCTCTAATTGTACCGCCAATACATGCCATTCCCTTCACCTCACCGGCTTTCTTATTGTTGAAAAAAGGCTTGCCATCATACAGGCAAACCTCGATTTTAAGCCACGTTCGTAATTTTGTTTGACCGTTTTTTCGCTGTATCCATGATTGGGTAAACCCGGTTGATCTGTCCAGCAAGCAAGGACGCGACTACCACCTTCACTAAATCACCAGGAATAAAAACAAAAGCAGCCCACATGGCTTTTGTCCATGGAGTTTCCGTGATGAAAGACAAGTAAGTCACCCCGCATGCATATACGAAGAGAATCCCCCCGATGATATTAATGGCGATATACAATCCAAGATTCAGCTTGTTCCAGAAACGTTCAACGAGAAATCCTATGAGATAAGCCGCAATCGGATAGGATAGAATATAGCCGCCGGACGGACCGAATAAAACCCCGAGACCTCCCCTGCCTCCAGCAAGCAGCGGAGCCCCAAACGTTACAAGTAACACAAAAAGAAGCAGACTTAAACCGCCCCGTTTCGCCCCTAAAATTGATCCAGCCAGCATAACTCCTAAGGTTTGGGCGGTAATCGGGACAGGCGTAAAAGGCGTCACGATTGGAGGCAGCAGTCCTAACGCTCCCATAATCGCAGCAAATAAAGCCGCATAAACCATTGTTTTTAACTTCATTCTCGGCACCTACTTTTTCATGGTATGTATGAATGAAGGGTACCTTATTTATATATTTATTGTCAACTTTATTCTTTATCGGTTAACGTACCTGAGTAAAATAGAGCAAAATCAACAAAGGTTCTGCTCTTTTACGCCCTATCCTGCCGGAGTCATCCGTCACGTAAATCCTGTAATAAAGTCAGGTAACCGTACAATCGTTAAAATCCGGACGTTTTTACCGGATTTTATTCGATCCTTTCAGCCATATCCTGAGCCTTAAGACACAGCTCCGCAGCTTTAAAGGCATGAGCCTGGGTCATCGCATTTTCAGTCCGATGAATGCAATCTAGAATCAATTCTCCAAAAAAAGGGTAGCCTACTTTTCCCTCTAATGAAAAGTGTTTTTCCCCTTCACTATTCACTAGATACAAGTGATCAGAACCAGTATCTCTGGCAATCTCTACATACTTCCGGATTTCAATAAATCCATCCGTGCCTACGATGAACGTTCGTCCATCTCCCCAGGTACTTAAACCAGAAGGTGTGAACCAGTCCACCCTGAAATATTGTGTAGCTCCATTATCACCTATTAATGTGGCGTCCCCGTAGTCTTCAAGTTCGGGATATTCTTCTTTCCAGCGGTAATTGGCCACTTTACTGTGGACCACTATGGCATCTTCACAAGCAGCGTAATAGAGGAACTGTTCGATTTGATGACTTCCTATATCACAGAGTATCCCCCCGTAGAACTCTTTTTTAAAAAACCAATCTGGCCGACCAGACGCATTTAACCGATGAGGACCGAAGCCTGTGACTTGAATCACTCTGCCTATCCCCCCTTGTTCAATTAACTGGCCGGCAAAAACAGCACTTTCTACATGTAACCTTTCACTATAATAGACCATGTATTTCCGTCCTGTTTCTTGAACTTTCCTTCTGGCTTGTTCTAACTGCCCAAGGGTTGTAAATGGTGTTTTATCCGTGAAGTAGTCTTTCCCATGATCCATGACTCTCAGCCCGAGTTCGCACCGCTTGGAAGGGATGGCTGCACCCGCAATTAATTGGATTTCTAAATCATTCATAACCTCTTCTTCTGAAGAAGCAACTTTAACTTGTGGAAATGCTTCAACAAACTGCTGGACTTTTTCAGCATCCGGATCGTATACCCACTTTAGAGTGGCCCCGGCTTCGATTAGTCCATTGCACATGCCATAGATATGACCATGCTCTAAAGCGATCGCCGCAAAAACAAACTCCCCTTCGCTGACGACTTTATTCGGTTTTCCTTTTGGAGAATAGTTCATTCCGTCATTTTTATCCATGTCACAACCCCTCCTGTATGTTGGCTCGTTTAATGGGAACCCTCGACGTTAAACAAAACATTTTTTTCTTCCTTTACCATCGTCGAACTTTTTATTCTAGCTTGTAAATGCTTTAGATAGAGCTCTTCATCCAGCGGGAAATTCACCCAATTATCCTCCCACGTTGATAGTTGTATAGCATTGGAAAGAGCCACACCATTTATCCCTGTTTCCCCGGGGGAGAGAAGAGGTGTACCTTTTTGAATCGCATTTATAAAATTTTGGGTAATTCCTTTATGTCCCGTTTCGACACCATGAACAGGAATTTCACATTTCCATGTCTCAGGGCTTCCGAATCCGCCTTTATAGACTTTATTAAATTCAGATTCTGGTACTCGCAGTCTCCAAAAGGTTAGTTTATTTTCTTCAGCTACTAGTTTCCCTCGATCCCCGGAAATCTCCAGTCTATTCGTTCCTGGCGCTTCTCCTGTGGACGTAATAAAGACTCCTGTAGCTCCATTTTCATACTCTGCAAAGGCTGTGACATCATCTTCCACTTCTATCTCCCGATACTTGCCAAAATAACAAAACGCTCTGACTCGGGTTGGCATCATGTTCGTCATCCATTGCCACAAATCAAGCTGGTGGGGACATTGATTAATTAATACACCTCCGCCTTCTCCTGACCAGGTGGCTCTCCATCCTCCTGAGTCATAATAGCTTTGTGACCGGTACCAGCTGGTTATGATCCAGTTCACCCGGCGTATATCGCCCAATTCATTTGTCAGAATCAGGTCCCGTATTTTTTGATACAGTGGATTGGTTCTCTGATTGTACATCACTGAGAAAATAAGTTTACTGGATTTTTCCGCTTCATTCATCTCACGCACTTGTTTTGTATACACACCCGCAGGCTTTTCACATAACACATGGATCCCATGACGAAAAGCTTTAATAGCCAGCGGCGGGTGATCGTAATGGGGAGTTGCAATCAAAACAGCATCAATGGAACCTGATTCAAAAAAGGCATCCGCATCATTAAATACTTTGACTTTTTCTCCCATCTTTTCTTGAATCTCTTGAATCCTTTCTTTTCGTACGTCCATGACTGCGGTTAGTTCTGCTCCGTCAATTTCTCCATTGAGCAGATATGCAGCATGAGAGGTCCCCATGTTCCCCATTCCTATAATTCCGATCCGGACTTTACTCATTTCCAGTCTCTCCTTTTGTTTAGGATTCAGCTGTTCTTAACTTAATAATTGTTTAAAATAGGCTAAATTACGTTGTAAAGCTTCCTTCGTTTCGTACTTTCCACTGAAGTCCTCCATCCCAATAAATCCATCGTATCCTACGGCTTTTAAATCTTTAATGACTTCCTCCCATTTTACGAATCCTTCTGGAAGTGAGGTCCATTGTGACTCCCATTTGAGCGGTTCCTCGTTTTTCTCAACAGGCACCCAGGCCGCATTCTTCGCATGGACATGCGCTAAATAGGGACCTAATAGTTCCATCCCAAGCCGATAATTTTCATGGCCTTCTATGACCATATTTCCAGGATCATACAATACACCGATGTGGTCAGGACTAAAAGGACTTACTAACCGATAGGCTGAACTTGCACTGGCGGCAATAGTATTGTGATGTGTTTCCACCAGGCCTTTCACATCATACTGCTTACATAACTGTTCACATTCATATAAATAATGAACTGCCTGGTCAAAGAGATCATTATAGTGGAATGTCCGATTATACTGCGGTACCCCAAGCCTAATGGAACCGGCTCCTATTTTGTTTGCAATCTGTAATATGCGCTCGGTTTCCTGCAAATCTCCACATGTTAAATAAGGCGTTACACTAACGACTTCTATCTCACTGTTCATTGAACCCGTGTAAAAGCTTTTTAATTCGTCATCTGTGTTTCTTGGATCAAGGGTAGATAAGTTATTCCCCCAGTAACTTGGCTGATTTCTCTTCACTTTTTCCGGAATAGGGGTACAACGCCATTCCACTCCGTCATACCCAAACGCCCGGAGAGATGATACTAATTCTTCAGGCTTCAAATCCGGTGTCATAACCGTAAAAACTGAGAATTTCATGCCTTCCCACCACTCCTAACTGAAGTATTCATTTTCCACCATAATAAAAAAAAGATGTATTGGCTTTTCTCCCATTAGCCAATACATCTTCCCATTTAACTCTGATTGTGTAATTTCCTAATTTAAAGAAAGAAGCAACATCACCCTAAGCTTTTCTTATACTGTTCAGGAGTCATGCCCGTCAACTTCTTGAATACGCGACTAAAGTGAGCAGGATGTTTAAAGCCAATAAGGAAGCTGACTTCTGTCACACTACGGTCAGGATGCACAAGAAAATCGATTTTTGCCTGGTTGATCCTTCTTTGATATAAGTAATTAAATATAGTAAAACCTGTAACCTTTTTAAACATTTTTGATAAGTAAAACCTGTTCAAATGTAATTCAATTTCCAATTTCTCCATACTTAAATCTTCCATATAGTGATGCTCAATATAAGAAACGACCCTCTGCACATAATCCATCTGCCCCGGGGATCCTTTCTCACCCTCGCTCTTCTCATCTATTTCTCTTTTAAGGAACGAGTATAATAGAGTGAGTAATTCTATGAAAGCAAGTTGAAAACGGTACCCTGAGATAGGATTCTCCTTCTTGATATTATGTTCATCCATCCTCTTAAGAACGGCTTCGAAATCAGCACGATCCTGACTTTCTAAATTTATGCAATGGGACTTTAAAGAAGAGAATGGCCTCAGCAGCTCTTCCATATTCATGGCGCTAAGAATTTCCTTGAAATAGTCAGACTCAAAGTGGATGGTGGAACGGACATACTCTTCCCGTTCAAAGACTCTCGGCCGATGTAAAGTTAAGCCATCCATTATAATGACATCCCCGGGAGAAAGTAAATAAATTTTATCACCAATTAAATAACGGCAGCTGCCTTTATGAAAATAATAAATCTCATATTCCAGATGAGAATGGAACGCATTGGCCGTTTTCTTATCGTCACAATAATTCAAATTAAACCGGCTTTGCCCTTCCAGCATGGATGTTGGCATATCAAGCTCCTTCTCGTCTTAAGAAGTGTGTTTCATTTCACATAGCGATATTCCATCAAGCGATTTAAAATAGAGACTTCCTGCAACAATTCTTCTCCCACATTCGTTTCGGAAACCTTTTTTCTTTCCAGCTCTTTATCCACCAATCTTTTTACTGATAATACATCTGTTCCATTTGACAGCACCTCTTCTTTGGAGTTGAATTGTTTATGGGCGACCAGCTGCATGCCATAGGAATTATATAATAAAGTATATCCAGCAATTCCTGTTGTAGATTGATAAGCTTTGGAAAAACCACCATCAATGACGATCATCTTTCCATCTGCTTTAATTGGATTCTCTCCTTCAATTTCCTTAACGGGGGTATGGCCGTTTATGATATGGCCCTGATCAGGATCCATATCAAATTCTTTCAGGAGACTGCGGCAGGTTTCCTCATTTTCACGTAAATAGTAATATGGATTCTTTTTCTCTTTATGGGTTTCCTTGTCTTTAATAAAATACCTTTCAAAGGTAGTCATTGCTCTTTTCCCAAAGAGTGATGAGTATTCTCCTGTCCATAAGTACCAGACCATATCTGTCGCAAGATCATCTGTTTCTTCTGGATGAGCAAAAGCATGCCGTAAATAGTATTCGAAAACATCAAGTAAATCACGGCCTCCATAAGTTTTATCTTCAATCTTCATTTTTTCCATATTACCTTTTTCATCCAAAGGAATACACCCATGGATTAATAAATTTCCATTATATTTTAAATATAGGCTGCCTTTTTTCATAAGAAATTTCATATGTCTGGCCAGCTTTTCTGAATGCTGGATTGAAAATAACAGCTTATCTATCACTTGCTCTTCTTCCTCTAACAGTTCATCAGGCTGTTCGGGATTCACCGTGGCAAAACAGCTGTTTTCCAGCGGGTAAGTTTTTCCGTTAAGCGTGATTTCATTTTTATCATAATCAACCTTCTCAAGCAGAAGCCTTTCTGACATGTTAAAGTTCGGTCGTCTCTTGATGATCGGACTTTCGAGCTTGAACTGAATCATGGCAATGGCTTGATGAATTTTCGTAATTTGTGATACTTCATGGTCGGATATCTTTTTATCTGAGTGAATTTTCGGTCTGAAGGCAGGGTTTTCCTCATAGTATTTTTCCGCCAGGTTCAGAAGCGGTCTAAGATTGATTCCATACACATCTTCAATAATATCTAAGTTGTCGTAACGGGCACAGATCCGAATAATATTAGCGAGACAAACTTTAGAACCGGCAAAAGCCCCGATCCATAGAGCGTCATGGTTTCCCCATTGAATATCAACGGAATGATAATTGATAAGCGCTTCCATGATTTTATCAGGTTCAGGTCCGCGATCATAAATATCTCCCACGACATGAAGATGATCAACAACCAACCTTTGTGTGCTGTAAGCAAGACCTATAATAAGCTTGTCCGCCTGACCAAGAGAAATAATCTGCTGGACAATTTTAGTGTAATACTGTTCCTTATTGGCTGATTCCTCTGTTTTGTATAACAACTCTTCTATAATATAGGCAAACTGATCAGGCAAAGCTTTACGCAACTTCGAACGGGTATATTTGGATGAAGAATAAGAAATAAGCCTTATCATACGTTCAATGATTTCTTTATACCACTGGTTTAATTCTTGATCGTTATCAAAACCATTTTTAATGAGCTGTAATTTTTCTTCAGGATAATAAACGAGGGTCGCCATTTCATTAATTTCATGTTCGTATATGACCCCGTTAAAAATATCCCTGATTTTCTCTTTAACTCTTCCCGACCCATTTCTTAACACATGTTGAAAGGCTTGGTACTCTCCGTGCAAATCACTGACAAAATGTTCTGTCCCCTTGGGCAGGTTAAGAATAGCTTCTAGATTAATAATTTCCGTGACTACTTTTTCTTCACAATCATATTTCTGGGCCAGTAAATCCAGGTATTTTGAGTGCAACTTCGTGTATCCCCTTTCAAAATTGATCTCTGTTTAATATCTAAAAATCCTGCCTTCACTACTTCCATTTCAGAATCTACTAGATTTGTTCGCAATTATAAAAAAATTTATAAATTATATATGATAATAACATATTTTCTGACATTTATAGAGAACGTCGAAATGATTCTCTGCTTTTTCAGGCAAAAAGCGTAACCCAGTATAACTGAATTACGCTTTTTACTGATAATTTTATTGGTCAGCCCAACACTCAGCTGGGCAGTTAAAGGTACCACTTCGGACCTTAACCACTCTTCTCTTCCTTAGTCGTCTCCCCAAACTCTCGAAATTCGCTTACTGTGTTCGAAAGGCCTCCCACTCTTTACGTAAAACCCCCATTTTCACAGCATCATAGTATTGGTCGCTTACTTTTCTTGCTTCTCTTATTCTTGCTTCTTCTTTCATTCCTAATTTTTCAGCAACCTTTATCATCCGCACGTTACCTGACCAAGTCGACATGCCCAGGCGGTGTAAATGGGTATGGCGGAAAAGGAAATCAATCCACAATTTATAGGCCTCACTGCCGTATCCACCATTCCAATAAGCTTTATCATAAATAACTATACCAGTTTCTAACCAATCGGTATTCGGATCTACCCAGTAGGCTCCAACATAACCGATTGTTTTTTCGTCTGCCGTTATAACCAGAGAAGCAGGTACAGCGGTAATTAGCTGTTGTTTCCATGTTTTTTCGTAATCTCCTTTTGATAATTTTTCTTCTATTATGTAGGGGCCGTTCCACTTCTTAGCTTCTTGTTCCTTATCTTCATATTTCCAAAAATATAATTCATCAATAGCTTTGTCTGTAGCTTCCTTTAATACGACTTTTCGTCCTTTAACTTCAATCATTTATATTCCTCCAACTGATTACTTATCCATTTAAAATCTATTTCATTTATTAATCACTGTTTTTATGTAAATTTAAGCATAGACTCCCTCAAAGTATGTTACGCTTAAGCCATCCACTAAGACATAAAGCCAACTTACGGAAACCTTTAAAAAGAGAGAAAAGAAGGTGAAAGTATGAAGAATGCCTACCTCATAACAATTCTTGGAGCAAGTTTTTGGGGATTAACAGGATTATTTGTAGAATCTTTGTACGGCCATGGTTTTACAGCATGGGAAATTGTGACGATTCGACTGACTAGTGCAACCCTTATCCTTCTCCTTTTGATGGGTTTATTCCTGCGAAAGCATCTGCGTATTCAACTAAAGCACATCCCCCACTTTATCGGTTTAGGTGTTGTAAGTATCGTCATATTTAATTGGTGTTATTTTACTGTTATGGAGCAGAGCTCGTTATCCATTGCAGTAGTATTACTTTACACATCTCCTGTGTTTGTTGCAATTTTATCGAAATTAATTTTTAAAGAACAAATCACTCGACGGAAAATCACTTCCATTATCCTTACCATTGTCGGCTGCTCACTCGCTATTAAATTACTACCTCTAAATAGTGGTTTCATTCCAATTACAAGTATTCTCCTTGGGTTATTGTCTGCTTTTTTCTGTGCCCTTTATAGTGTGATAGGGAAACTCATCAGCTGGCAGTATAACTTCTTAACCATTACTGTATATGCGTTGCTGATGGGGAGTTTATTCATCTTTCCTACAAGTGGAATATGGAAAAAAACAGAAGCTTTTCAATCCCTCGATGTATGGCTTAATATTTTTGGAATCGCTGTGATATCAACGATCTTAGCCTATACGTTATACACATTCGGACTAAGCTATATTGAATCCAGCAAAGCCGCTATCCTGGGAGCAATGGAACCCATTGTGGCCATATTAGTTGGGGTGCTCATTTTTGGAGATTCATTGAGTTTGTTGCAAATTGTGGGGATGATGCTTGTCATAACGTCTACATTCTTAACAGTCTTTCACAGACAAAGAAAAATTCGAATCAAGAATGGAAAAAAGTTATTTCTTAGATCTAAAAGTACGCCTTAGTTAAGGTAGCAAAGCCTCACCATACAATGAACAAATATCAAAGCTTTTCGATTAATATAACTGCCTTATACACTTATTCAAATTTCGTTAATCTAACCTTATTCAACTATTCTCTGCTTTGGTGACCAGGATATCTGCCTCCATTATACGCGAAAGGGTAAACTCATAACTTTTTTTAAAAAAATAAAGGAACTTCCTTTTACGAAGTTCCTTATCGTTATTAGTATGGAAAGGACCCCGGGCGCACCACTTTTAATAATAAGGATAAGGGTAATACGGCTGAGGGTAATAAGGATAGTAGGGGTAGGGAGTAACATAAGGCAATAGTGCTAATGCTGCTAACGACCCAAGTGGGAAGTTGCGACGTCGAAACCGCCGAAATCTCCTTCTCGGCCTCCCATATCCATCAAAATATTGACGATTATCCCCTTGATGCTCACTTTCTCCTTCCATGACATCTTCACCGACTAATACACTAACTCTGTCCCTGTCTACGTCTTCGATAATTCCATCAAAAGAGCTGCCATCTCTCATTGTTAAGGTAACATGATAAAAACTGTATTTTTTACACTGATCATGCAAATTCCTTGTTTCTTCATTGTACTCTTCATTCATTTTTAACCACTCCTTTCAAATACATGGATATTCATTTGAAAGGAGAAAATTACAATCTTAAGGAAGATTAATGTAAAAAATAATTGAGAGCAGCACGACCAGTTATCTCTATTTATTCAACTGTTGGATTAATTAATAACTCATCATCCTCATTAATTACAACGCGGTTATTTGTATCTAACTGAACCTCAAGCGGATAAACAGCTGAGATTTTATTCGAAAATATCCATTTTCTCCCTGGTTGATTTAATAGAAGAAATGAACCAGTCTTCTTATCCCCCATAAAATTAAGTGAGGAGTTGCTTATTGGGCAGTTGTCCCGTTCTTTAACTCCTATAGCAGTTAATTGTTCGCCTGCTTTACAGGCGTCCCCAACGGTTAAACCAACCTCACTGATATTAAGTATACTTTCTATTGTAAAAGGAGCCTCACTGGCTGGGGATGTGGAATGTCTGGAGATGAATTCGACAATATTTCCGGCCGGATCATAAAAGTAGAGAGAGTGAGCATTCATATGAGAAAAGTAGGCCTCATCTTCACCTTCCTCACAATTTATTTCAACTCTAGTATTAACCCAGGCTTTTGCCTCTTTGAATTTATTTGATGGAATATTAAAAGCAAAATGATAGCAGGGTTCATCCTTAACATTATTAGACGTGAATTCTAGTTGACTTGAACCCGCAGAAATTTGGAAGCTATCCCTATTTTCTTCTTCTAGTGACATCCCAAGAGTTTCAGTATAAAAGCTTCTCATTACCTGAAGATCCTTAGTTTTTAATGTCACTTTTCTTATTTCCAAATAATCCCCTCCTTGTATGATGGTGAATTATTTTACCTCATTCTTTCTAAAACGGCATAGTCCTTTGTTTTAAGGATCGTTAGGTCTTGCTGCTCTCCAAACTGAATCAACTGGTCATACACTTCTTCAGGGTCGAATCCAGCCAATCTAATGTTAATTCCTTTATGTAGTTTTATAATTGCTGCTTTCTTAGCCCAGCCGACTCGAGTAAATTTTAATTGTTTGATTTGAGCAGGTTCTATTTTCTTGTTTATTATAGATTTTTTATAGAATCCTATTTGATATACGATGTGATCATTGCGTATTTCAAGTTCAAATCGAATCAAAGCCAATCCTGCAGTCAACAGTAAAACGATTAAGAAAAGTAAAATAGAATTTCCATAATGAGATGATAATATATTCCATAATAGAACGATGAAAAAAATATTATACAATTCCAGCCTTTGGTGTCTCGCTTTATACATTATTATTCTCTGCCTGCCTCTCGTGTTTGCTTCCGTTACGATGAGCTTGCTAAATATGAGTTATCCTAAATAAATTACCTGGTCGTTTTTCTCCTTAGCTCTTATAATTACTTTCGCACCTAATTGGCAGGGTGGATGGTTATAGCTTTTTTTAAATTCGTTGAATAATTCACTTACGATCGTTTCGAGCTGCTCTAATGTAGTAGATTTAGGAAGAGTCTTCGTTCTTAACATTTCAAAGCTTTTTATTGCGTCATCATAGCCGTCACACTTTTCTTCTCCGAATCCCTTCACTTCAAATTCAACTTTAATCTCTCCCACTGCAAATCACCTCTTTAGTTTATGGACTTTTAACCACCTATCTCCTTTACTGATAACAAGAAATAGACAAACTTGAAAATCGAACTATTTAATAATCCCCTGGTTATTCCACATCTCTTATTGGAACAAACTCTGTATTGAGTAACTATTCTTTAGATTGGTAGATTAATTCATTCCAACTATAACTTTACTTGCTGCTCTTCTATCAACATCATTATTTCCTCCTTTCACCCCGTAATGCTTCTTCATGGCCCCTCCTTTGCTATTCTCTATGGATCTTACTCCTTCCATAGTTCCAATTATTTCAAATTATTTCCTATACCTCAACTTTCGCCTCCTATTTTCGTTAATTCTTCTTCATCAGGAATAACTTAATATATTCTGTAGAGAAGTTCCGCTTTAAAGGCAAAAACAAGGGACACCCCCACAGTTCCCCCATATAAAAAAGCACAGGGTCTTTAACGAGGCCCTGCGCCATTTTCATATTATCTTTTTACGGTATTCCACTTTTGAAGTCCAGGTTCCATCATTGGAGAGCTTATACCGTTTTCTTTTTTTGTTGAAGGCTTGCGAGTGGATCTCGATTCTTATTCGTAACGATGATATAGACGGCAACCGTCGTAATAATCGCTGCAATGATCGTTCCGATATTGAAGATGCCTTTTTCCGCTGTCCATACGATGGAGTAGCCAAGGGCCCCGGCGAAAGTAGCATAGTAAAGGAATGGGAAGATGGTTTTTCGGATAATGTCTCCTTCTTTACCCACCAATCCAACGACTGCACAAGCAGCAACTACGTTATGCACACAGATCATGTTTCCGGCTGCTCCTCCGACCGCCTGCAGTGCGACAATCCAGGTGGCATCGACGCCGATTTGAGCGCCAACATCGTATTGGAACAGCGAGAACATCATGTTACTGATCGTATTACTTCCTGCGATAAAGGCCCCAAGACCTCCGACAAAGGAAGAGAACAGCGGCCATAAGTCACCGGTTAAGGCAGCGACCCCATTGGCAAGCTCAATCGGCATGCTTCCAAAGCCTGCAGTTCCCCCGCCTGAGTTTAAAAACACCTGAACCATAGGAACAGTAAAAAGAAGGGCAGCAGAAGCCGGAATCATTGTTTTTCCTGATTGAGACAACGCGCTCTTGTAAGACTTGACGTTCATTTGATGAATCGCAAAAGTGATAAGAGAGACGACGACAAAAATGGTGCCTGGTAAGTAAAGCGGCTGGAAGCTTGCCGTTATTTCCGTGCCGAAAATGTTTGGAATTGTCACATTCACCGAAGTTAACCACTCATTTAACGGCAGGAATGTCAAACGTGTCATCACCAGAAATAAACCGACTAGGATATAAGGCATCCATGCCCGGAACATAGACATTTTCCCACTTTTATGAGCGATATCTTTAATCTCGATTTTTCCTGTCCATGAAGGATCCCATTTGGACTGTTCCTCGAAATCCCAATGTTCTTCTTTCGGCGGCATAAGGAAACCTTTTTTAGCAGCAGGCACTACAATAGCCAATCCGACTAAACCACCGATCATGGATGGAAATTCTGGGCCCAGGACATTAGCGACGATCACATAAGGAATGGTCATCGCAAGGGCTGCAAATAAAGCAAATCTCCACACTTTAATGCCTTCACTAAATGACTTGTTTTTACCAAAAAAGCGAGTCATGAGCGCTACAACGAATAAAGGAACCAGTGTCCCGACAATGGCATGAAGAATAGCGACACGACCGCCGACCATGGTCGTCAATGCCAGAAAGTTATCGGTGATGCTGGCGTCCGCTGCCAATCCTGACTGCACACCAACGAGCATCGGAGTACCGACAGCACCAAAGGAAACAGGTGTGCTCTGGATGACCATTCCCGCTATCACCGCAGCCATTGCAGGAAATCCTAATCCAACGAGCAGGGGAACGGCTACCGCTGCAGGAGTTCCGAACCCTGCCGATCCTTCAATAAATGCACCGAACAGCCAGGCTATGATAATTACCTGAATACGCCGGTCCGGAGAAACATCGATAAATCCCTGACGAATCGTCTTCAGCCCGCCGCTCTCCTGCAGGGTATTTAATAAAAGGATCGCACCGAAAATAATGTATAACAGCGTCCCAGCAACTACTAATCCATTGATTGAGGCAGCAGCGACGGTCGCTCCAGGCACCTGCCAAACGAATAGAGCGAGCAAAACGGCAACTATGTATGATATCGGCATCGCTTTGCTTGCCGGCCACCTGAGTCCTACGAGAAAAATTCCAACAACAACAATCGGTAAAAGTGATAAAAGTGCTAACGTTCCGGTATTCATGATTCACCCTCCAATGATTTTATTGTCATATGACTTCGGTGAATACTTCTTGCCTCCTTTCTGTTTCTTATTACGAAACAATGTTTCAAATAATCTCCAAAAAAATATTTGCGTATTGTAAGCGGTTTCGTAATTATTATAAGGTGTTCCTTGAACATTTTCAATCATATTCAGAAAATTGCGTTAAATATATTGTATTGATAAATATCGACAAAAAACGCAGGCCGTCACATCCTGATGTGGTGACCTGCGCTTTTATTTTCTACTCGATATAGCCCAAACGTGCAGAAATTCCTCTGCCTGCTTCGATCACTTTATCCTTTAAATCAGAAAGCCTCTCCTCTGTCATTCTAAGAGACGTACCTGAGATACTCAAAGCAGCCGCCACCTGCTGAGTATGATCAAAAATGGGAGCTGCGATGCACGTAATTCCCTGCTCATTTTCTTCTAAATCTAAAGCATAGCCCTGTTGTTTCACTTTTTTTAATTCTGAAAGAAACAGATCCGTTTCAGTAATCGTATGGTCTGTATGCTTCGGCAGTCCTCTCTTCTCAATAATTTCTAATACGGTCCGTTCCGTCAAATGAGAGAGAATAACCTTTCCAACCGATGTACAGTGCATAGGTGCTCGTCTTCCTACTTTCGAATGCATCCGCAGGGTTTCTGTCCCTTCCATTTTCTCTAAATACACCACTTCCCCTTGATCATAGACGACCAGGTGAATGACTTCACTCGTGTAGTTTTCGAGTGTTCTTAAAAAAGGTTGAGCTTCTGTCCGTAAATCAATCGATTCCAATAAGCGGGAGCTGATTTCCAGAAACTTATAACCAAGCTTGTACTTCCCACTTTCTTCGTTCTGCTCAATAAATCCGTACTCTTCTAATGTATGCAGAATTCGATAGACCGAGCTTTTGTTGATGTCCATCTGCTGGGCAATATCGGTGACTCCTAAGCCATCTTTACTCGTACTTACCGCGTTTATGACGTCCATTGCCCGGCCGACCGATTTAACCATATTCATCCGTTCCAGTAGACTCACCTCACTCCCTATTGTCTTCATTATAGCATAGGAAGACAGTCCGATTTAGGAGGAGGAATGATGTCCATTTAGGATCTTACAGAAACTGAAGATTTTACGGTTCTATTTCTCAATGTTCCGATTTCATCGATTTTGCACTCAATCACATCTTGATCTCTTACAAAATGGGCCCCAAGTGGACTGCCTGTTAAGATACAGTCTCCAGGCTTCAGAGTCATTACTTTCGATAAATACGACACCATGTACGTAAGCGAGACAATCATAAGTTCAGTCGGACTGTTTTGGGTTTCCACTCCATTAATGTCGGCTTTAACAGAGACGCTGGACGGATCCAGGTCTGTTTCAATGTAAGGACCGATCGGGGTGAAGGTATCAAACGCCTTCCCTAATGTCCAATGCCCATTTTCGTGGAACAGCTGTGGTGCTGTTACATCGTTTCCAATCGTATAACCGAAAATATGATCCAGTACTTCATCTTCCTCAATGTCTTTAGCTTCCTTCCCAATAACAACTGCCAATTCAGACTCAAATTTGACTTCATCGATCCCCCCCGGGATGATAATTTCTGCTTCAGAACCAACCACCGAAGAGGCAGGTTTAAAAAAGAAAACCGGGATCTCAGGTAATTGTTCCGGCTTCTCTTCTTTACTGCCTACATAGTTTGCTCCGATTCCGATGACCTTCTCCGGGTTAACGGGAGCTAATACCTCCACTTGTTCAAGCGGCAGCACTTCCCCAGTATAATCCCAATCTCCATAAATATTTCCTTCGATCACACTCACATCGTCCTTCGTTACGACTCCATATTGAACTTCATCTTTGTACGTAAATCTAGCAAATTTCATAGCGTTCACTCCTTCTTCATTATTGGACAGCCACTGTGTCTTTTACGATTTTCTTCACATCCATGCAGCGGCTTGGGGTTGGAAAAAGCTTTCCTTTATTCAGCAGGTCGTCTGGATTAAACACTTCTCTTATATTGATTTGGGCTTCTAATTCTTCGTCTGTAAAAACAAAGCGCATTTCTTCCTTCTTCTCAATTCCGACTCCATGTTCCCCGGTAATGGACCCTCCGACGTCAGAGCATGCTTTCAAACAGGCCGTTCCTGCTTTTAAAGCTTTTTCCGTTTCCCCGGGTTTGCGGGAGTCAAATAAAATCAAGGGATGAAGGTTCCCATCTCCGGCATGGAAAATATTCGCGATCCTCAACCCTGATTCTCTGCTGATTTCATAAATGTTCTCCAGTACTTCAGGGAGCCTGCTTCTCGGAATCACACCATCCTGAACGAGATAATCGGGCGAGATCGCTCCCATCGCCCCAAATCCGGTTTTACGGTTTGCCCACCATCGGCCCCGTTCTTCTTCACTTTCCGCAACTTTTACTTCTCTTACATTCCGCCCCTTGCAGACGTTTAAGATTTCTTCAATTTGTTCACCGATTCCTGCTTTTATCCCGTCCACTTCGATAAGCAGGAGCGCTTCAATGTCAGCAGGATGCCCGACAGGATAAGACCCTGCTTCTACTCCCTCAATCGCTGTCTTATCCATCATCTCCAGTGCAGCAGGAACGATGCCGGCAGAAATTATATCAGAAACAGCACGGCTGCCATCTTCGATATGGTCGAAATAGGCGAGCACTGTCTGCTTTCCTTCTGGATTTTTCAAAATCCGCACTGTAATTTTTGTTACTATTCCAAGCGTCCCTTCTGAACCGGTCAGCAGCCCCATTACGTCATATCCGGGGCTGTCCGGCACACCATCTTCACTGATTTCAATAATCTCTCCATTTGGCAGAACTACTTCAAGACCAAGGATATGGTTCGTCGTCACCCCATATTTCAGGCAGTGGGCTCCACCTGCATTTTCCGCTACATTGCCGCCGATCGTACATACATATTGACTGGAGGGATCGGGAGCGTAATAATATCCTTTATCCGAAATAGAATTGGTCAATTTCAAATTGACGAAGCCAGGCTGGACAACGGCTTGACGGTTTTCATAATCCACACTGAGCAAATTCTTCATTTTTACTAAACTGATGATCACTTCACGGTTTAGTGGAATCGCTCCGCCGCTTAATCCTGTCCCGGCTCCTCGGGCGAGAAAAGGGATATCATTGGTGGAGCAATAACGAACAATCTCCGCTACCTCTTCAGTATTTTCCGGAAAAACAACAGCTTTAGGCATCGCCTTGTGGACTGTAAAGCCATCACAATCATAAGATAGGAGATCGGCATCTTCATAAAGCACTTCTTTCTCTCCGACAATTTCAATCAGCTTATTAATATGCGGATCCCTCTGCGTTCTTTTTTTCTTTTTGCTTCCAAACATCAGCCTTCCCCCTCTCCTGTTACAGCATTAACCTTATCCAGCGGAGCGGTTTGCTCGTCTTTCTGATAAGCCCAGTCGAGCAATTGAACGGTATGCACGATCTCGCTTTTTCGTCCGTATTTCTGGACGCCCATTGCCATCTGCAGCATGCATCCAGGATTCCCCATTGAAATCATCTCGACATCCTCCGGGACATTTTCCATTTTTCGATCTAACACCGCTTCAGCCATTTCTGGGTTGGTAATGTTATAGATGCCGGCACTGCCACAGCAAGTATCGGCATTGGACAACTCGGTGTACTCGACGCCTGGAATGTCCTTGAGCATCTGCCTCGGTTCATGACGGACCCCCTGTCCATGGGCTAAGTGGCAGGCATCATGGTACGTAATTTTCTTATTCAACGAACTACGAGGCTTCTCATAACCGGTGTCATATAAATATTTGGAGATATCCTCCACCTTTTCTGCAAAGTCTTCAGCTCTCGACTTCCATTGTGGATCATCTTTAAATAATTCCGGGTATTCTTTTAACGCACACCCGCAACCCGCTGCATTAACAACAACTTTCTCCGAGTTTTCGAACGCTTCAATGTTCTGTTTGGCGAGCTTTCTTCCCGTTTCACGATCCCCCGCATGCACGTGCAGGGCTCCACAGCACGTCTGCTTTTTCGGAATCGTGACTTCGTTGTCGTTATGGGTCAGTACATTGATGGTGGATTGATTGATATCCCCGAACATGACATCCATAATGCAGCCTGTCAGCATGGATACTCTCGCTTTAGGTACACCTTTGGCGGGTATCACATCCACATCTTTATATTTCTTCTGAACGGACACTTTGAGCTCTGGCATAATGCTCTCCATAGCAGCCAGATGATCAGGCATCACCTTTAAAACCCCGGTTGTACGAACGGCCTTCTGCAGACCGCTCTTTTGATAAAATTTAAGCAGTCCACTGACGGTATGCATGCGCTCCTGGTAAGGGAACAATCCTTTTAAGAAAAAAGAACTCATTGCGCCCTTCCAACCTTTAAGCGGCATCGCCTGCCGGACCTGTCCGCGAGCTTCCTCGATCAACCCGCCGACATCGACATCAGCAGGGCAGGCTGTTGTACACGCACGGCAATCAAGGCATTGAAAAACGGGATCTGCGAATTGTTCATTAAGCTGAATTTTCCCTTCCGCCACCGATTTGATCAAATGCACACGGCCGCGGGGAGAATGCTGTTCCTGCCCGGTTTCTAAATAAGTAGGGCAGGCCTCTAAGCACATTCCGCAATGAACACAGTCTGCCCATTTGTCTTCGTCAGGATGATCAGCGTTGAAATAATTGCTTATACCAGCCGATGAACAAGGGGCTGTTTTTTCCTGCTCTGCCATTTCCTTAAGCAACTTAAATCCCTCCTATAAATCTTTGATGATTCAAAGTATTTTTTGGATCGATGGTGCGCTTAATTCCTTCAAACAAGAAGAAGTACGATGTCTTTTTGCCCCACACATCAACTTGGTTCCTCAGGTGATACGGAAGATGCTTTACGATTGCATATCCTTTCTTTTCTTCAGCGGCTTTTCGCAGATGCCGGATGGCTGAAATGACTTCCTGCTCTGACCCTGACAATATATAGTAACTGATCCCGTGGCCGAGACCTCCGTGGGCTTCAATCCTTACAGGTGCATCGATATCTAACGCTTCTTTCATAATTTCATAGACGTCCATGTTTTTACTTCCTATCTTAACTACCGCCCGGGTTGCTCCTGAAGCTGGTTCGACCAGGCTGCTCGGTGCCAGGTCTTTAAATGTCTGCCAAAAATTCCGGGCTTCCTGCTGATGGATGACTTCCACATCGGCTCCTTTAGGTATATGCTTATAAACCCACTCTTCCTGATAGCGACAGGACTTCTCGACATCTTCAAAAGCGATCAGCAGCGTATAAGCTTCACGGTTCATCATTTTTTTCGATAAGGTCGGGTTTAAAAGCTCAAGAGATACGGGTTCAATTATTGAATCCTGAATGCTTACAGCCAGTTCCTTTAAATCCAGCAGCTTTTCTTCAGGCGCCGAAACCTGCACAAGACTCTCATACTTAGGCGTCGGGCGGAGTTTCATCGTAACTTCTGTGATCACTCCTAACGTTCCCATCGCTCCGACGAACAGTTTATTCATGTCATAACCAGCCACATTTTTTACCACCTTGGCTCCGGTTCGAATAATCTTTCCGTCTGGATAGACCACTCGCAAACCGATAACTAAATCTCTCGCCGACCCATACTTTAATCTTTTGGGACCGCTTTCATTTGCAGCAATGACTCCCCCAATGGTGGCTTGATCCGGCCAATTCGGATGAATAGAGATCATTTGATTGTGTTCCTGAAGAAAATCCTGAAGCTCAGAAATTGTAGTTCCTGCTCGTACGGTTACCGTCATATCCCCGACCTTATGCTCCACAACCCCTTTGTACTCGGCCATCGAAAGGGTGTAATCATAATGCTCTTTTGTGCCGCCATACCCTCGTTTGCTGCCTCCAGCTTCAACCGACACACTCTTACCCTCTTGATTTGCCTTCTGGAGGATTTCTGCTATTTCCTCCTCACTTTTAGGGGTAAGCACTACCGCCCCTCTGTTTCCGAACGCGTCAGCTAAAGAAACCGATGAGCCATTTCCCTGCCTTTGAGGCACTTCATTTGCACCCATTGTTTTCACCTCTTTTGTCGTTTTAACATTAGACATTTCCTTTTATGTCACCTTTTTTCATAAAGTTTCTAACAAACTCTAAATGATCTACCATCGCTTCTCCTGACCATTCAGACTCTCCTGCTCTAATGTGTTCAAGAATCCGTTCATGCTGTTGGATAACTTCTTTTAAAAGCAGTGGATCTAAAGCAATAGCACCGTGGAAACCGATCATTGATTTTTTCGTCGACGATGAGATGAACTCCATCAATTGATAAAGGATGTGATTGCCGGAAGCCCTGGCAATACAAAGGTGAAATTGATAATCTGATAAACCTTGATCCTCTCCACCCTTTGTTTTCATTTCGGTTACCGACTTCTCTATCGCTTGCAGGTCTTCTTCTGTCCGATGTTGAGCCGCAAGCTTTACTATTCCAGCCTCCAGCATCTCCCTTACTTGAAATAACGCTTCGATGTCTTTAACGTTCGGTAAAAACAGAAACTGATCAAGCAGTTTAGTAGAGTCGAAATGACAAAGGTACGTTCCTTCCCCCTGCCTGCTTTCCACCAGCCCTTTGCCTTTTAGTGAAGTAATAGCATCCCTCACAGCAGATCTTCCTACGTCAAAAAGGTCACACAATTCACGGACAGATGGAAGCTTTTCACCAGGCTGGTATGTGCCGGAACGAATGAAGCTTTCTAATTGCTCTTCTACACGCTCAGATACTTTTTTAGCAGAGATCTTTTCGACGTTCAGAACCCTTCCCCCTTTTCTGTTATCACATATCTGATAAGTTATTTCATAATTAGGCAAATGTAATGACAGGCAACAGGAGCCACTAACTTTGTGTTAATGGCTCTGTTGATAGTTCGGATAACAATTATTTATTTGCGTACACTTTCTCCTTCACTTCTCTGCGTCGACGATGCAAAATCGGTTCAGTATAGCCGCTCGGCTGGTCATACCCTTTGAACACCAGATCGCAGGCAGCCTGGAAAGCGATAGATGCGTCATAATCAGCCGACATCGGTTGATAGTCCGGATCTTCTGCGTTTTGTTCATCAACTACTTTAGCCATGCGTTTTAAGGTATCCAGTATTTGGGCTTCGTCAACAATTCCGTGATGCAGCCAATTCGCCATATGCTGGCTGGAAATACGCAGAGTGGCACGGTCTTCCATAAGTTCGACGTTATTGATGTTCGGTACTTTAGAACATCCAATTCCATGCTCGACCCATCGTACAACGTACCCGAGAATCCCTTGCGCATTGTTATCCAGCTCTTGTTGAATTTCTTCAGCGCTCCAGTTCGGATCCTTAGCCACAGGAATTTGTAAAATGTCCTCTTGATCATCCGTCTGGTCTTTAGCAAGTTCGCTTTGTACCTGTGCAACATCAACCTGATGGTAATGAAGGGCGTGTAAGGTAGCAGCTGTCGGCGATGGCACCCAGGCGGTATTCGCACCTGCTTTTAACTGGCCGTCCTTTGTTTCCAGCATTTCTGCCATCAAATCAGGCATAGCCCACATTCCTTTGCCGATCTGGGCTTTTCCCTGGAACCCGCTGGCAAGGCCGGCACGGACATTCGACCTCTCATAGCCATTAAGCCATGCGGAGCCTTTCATATCGTTCTTCCTAATCATCGGTCCTGCTTCCATGGATGTATGGATTTCGTCGCCCGTACGATCAAGGAAACCGGTATTGATAAATGCAATTCGATCTTTAACTTCATTGATACAGGCTCTAAGATTTAATGTGGTACGGCGTTCTTCATCCATCACACCGATTTTTAATGTATTCCGCTCATACCCGAGCAGGTCTTCCGTCCGATTAAACAGATCATTCGCAAAAGCAACTTCCTCAGATCCATGCATCTTCGGCTTCACGATATACACAGAACCTTTTTTGGAGTTCTGGTATGGACCGTTGTTTAATACGTCGTGTTTTGCAAGCAGCCCGGTGATCACGGTATCCATGATCCCTTCTGGAACCTCTTCTCCGTTTTGATCAATGACCGCATCACTTGTCATCAAATGACCAACGTTACGTGCGAACATTAGGGAGCGGCCCGGCAGTGTTAATTCGCTTCCGTCCGGTGTGGTGTACGTACGGTCAGGATTGAGTGTCCGCGTAACTTGTTTATCACCTTTTGAAAAAGTTACCGATAAATCACCCTTAAGAAGACCTAAATAATTTCGGTACACCTCTACTTTATCTTCGGCATCAACGGCTGTTACAGAGTCCTCGAAATCCATAATCGTCGTCAATGCTGATTCAACGAGAATGTCCTTCACGCCTGCTTGATCAGTCTGACCGATCGGATCAGTAGGATCGATCTGTATCTCCAAATGAATGCCATTATTTTTCACCAGTATGGCTTTAGGGGTGTCAGGCTGTCCTGAAAAACCAGCAAACTGATCAGCATCCTGCAGCCCCGTAGTCTCCCCATCTGCCAGCTTTGCGACCAATCGGCCATCAAAGAATTGATAAGCGTCTACTTCCTTATGAGAGCCTTTCGCTAATGGCACCCTTTCATCAAGGAACTCTTTTGAGAAAGCAATGACTTTATCTCCCCGGACAGGGTTGTAATCTCCTTTGATTTCCGCCCCATTTTCTTCACTAATCACATCCGTTCCGTATAAAGCATCATACAAGCTTCCCCAGCGGGCGTTCGCTGCATTGATGGCATAGCGGGCATTATTGACCGGGACAACGAGCTGAGGACCAGCCTGTACAGATATTTCATCATCAATATCCTCAGTAGTTACTTGAAAATCTTCTACTTCCGGTTCAATATAATTCAATTCTTTCAAAAAGGATTGATACGCATCAGGCTGAACCACAGGATTTTGTTTATGGTAGTTATGGATCTGATTCTGCAGATCTTCTCTCTTCTGTAATAAAGCTTTGTTATCTGGGGAGAGGTTGTGAATAACCGCCTCTAAACCAGACCAGAAATCATCACTGGAAACACCACTATCTGGAATGGCCTCTTTGTTTATAAACTCATACAAAACAGGAGCCACTTTTAAATTACCTACAGATACATAATCTCTCATCGTACATTCCTCCTTTGAGTGAATACAAGAACAAATTAAGATAAAACGCTTCCAAAAATTTGTCACAAGATTCTATCTATTTGTTGGTATTTATCATATAATAAAAACTACCATACCCAAAATACATATTTGGAATGATCATTATTCCCGTTAGTTATAACCCTTTCAAATAAGGCAAATGGAGAGTGAATCGTTTGGACATTCGTCATTTGGAGTATTTTTCAGAAGTGGCTAAACAACTAAGTTTTACTAAAGCAGCCTCAACCCTGCATGTTTCCCAGCCTTCACTCAGTAAAGCTGTAAAGCAGCTGGAAGATGAATTAGGCGTGCCGTTATTTTACCGCTCCAAGAAGGTTGAGTTGACAGATGCCGGCAAAGCTGTGCTCGTTAATGCCATTAATGTATTAGACGCCTTTCATAACTTAACCTCAGAACTAAGTGATATTATTGAACTGAAAAAAGGCGAAATTAAAATCGGTATCCCGCCGATTACCGGGGCTGCTTTTTTTTCGAAACTGATCAGTTACTATCGTGATCAGCACCCCCAAGTAAAAATCCGCTTAAGCGAAGTCGGATCTAAAATGATCAAACAAGGAGTGGAGGACGGGTCTCTAGACATCGGGTTAGTATGCAACGTTCCCGTTAAAAATGAGAATTTAGAAGTGCTCGAACTAATTAATGATCCTCTCATGCTGCTGGTCCATAATGATAATGAGCTGGCTCAACAAACAAAGATCGATTTAACAGAGCTTGATGAGGAGTCTTTCATTCTTTATAGAGAGGATTTCTCGCTCCATGACCGGATCATTGAAGAATGTAACAGCAAAGGCTTCAACCCGAACGTCGTCTGCCACAGCTCCCACCGCGACTTCATGATCGAAATGGTCGAAGCTAAAATGGGGATCGCCCTACTGCCTGGTGAGATAGCCAATGACATTCAAGATCGTGATATCCAGGCAATTCCCCTCGTAAACTCGAATTTAAGCCTCGAACTAGCAATGGTATGGAAAAAGAATAAGTACTTACCCTTTTCGGTACGAGAATTTATCGACATGTCGAAGCAATACTTAACTAGAGTTTAGTGCCCTAAAATAAAAAAACGTCCAGATTTCTTTCTCTGGACGTTCCTATCACCCGGCTATTTTACGTATTCCTTTTTACTCGATTTTACAGCATCCAGCTTACCTCTAGAGCCCATTAAGGAGATCGAGATCCCATCGTTCCTCGATTAATTTTGTTCCGGTCCATTCTTCATTAGGTTTTTCTTCAGTTATAGTGAAATTATATTTTTGATAAAGATAACGAGCCTTATCTAACGTACTTACCATCCACAGAAACAAGTGCTGATAGTTTTGTTCTTTACAAAAATTAATAGCCGTCTCCATAAGATTTTTCCCAATGCCCCTGCCTTGGTAATTTTCATCAAGAATAAACCACCTTAGCTGGGCCACTGTTTCAGTGGATTTCGTGATGGCAATGGAGCCGACTATTTCACCGTTCACTTCAGCTACCCACAGCTCTCCTCCTTCAGTATTGATCATAAATTCCGATAAGCCTTTCATGACATAGTATTCAAACATACGCCCGAACTTATAGGTTTGATCGTATAACCTGCCATGTAAATATGCGACGTATCCCACATCACCTGGTTGAAAAGTTCGAATGGAAACCTCTGAGTGAGTAGAACGATCTTTTGAATAAATGGATTGAATCGTTTCCATAGATGAAACCAGCTTAGCCAGTTCACTTTTTGAGAGACGTTGAATCATCTTATCCACTCCATAATTTGCATGCTCAACTAACTCGTTGTAAATTTTTTCACCATATTCAGTGAGATAGAGTAAATGCTGTCTTTTATCTCTTGGTGACTGTTTCTTCACAATAATATTTTCACTTTCAAATCGTTGAACAATTCTACTCATATAGCCCCGGTCAATCCCCAGATTTTCTCTAACTTCTGTAGCCGTGCAGCCATTCCTGTAATGAATCTCTGTTATTACCCTCGCCTCCGTTAAGGGAAAAGGCTGGTTATAGATTTCTTGATCGATTTTACCTAACACATTTGCATAATACCTATTGAATTGTCGAATCTTTTCTACATAATGCATGGTTTCCATGTTACTTTCACCTCAATATCTGAAAGTTCAAACTAACCATAGCGTAGTATATTTAGTTGACTCAGTCAACTAAACCCCCGTAAAAAATCAGGAAACACCTATATAAAAGATGTTCCCTGAGCTTTAACACTAACGTCCCTTGCGTTTAGTGCGCCATCATTTCATGAGCAATGTCGTGGCCATCCATTTCTGATGGGTAGTAAGTCGGCCAGTTCGTAACTTCATCCAATAACGCTTCACGATCGTCACCCCAATACAGGTGATAATGACCAGCATCCGTGGGATAGATACTATGATCACTAAATTGAATATATTGAGGAAGTCCTTCAGCCTCTTCTTTTAATTTAAAAATATACCTTACTCCTCTATTACCTGCTTCATAAGTTAGAATTTCGTAGCCATCGGAGACATACTCCCCTGAATATTCATCTCCGTCTTTATAAAATGTCACAGTGTCGCCCTCGATTACAAGCCGATCTACATCAGTTTGGTAGCCTTCCTGATAATATTCCTTATATTCTTCTTCTGTCTTGTCACCTTCATGTTCTGCTTTATGGGCATAGACCTCATCCAGCGTTCCATCTTGATGATAAGGATATACAGACTGCCAGTCTCCTTCCCAATCAGATAGCTCCCGCTCTTTTACTTGACTGTCTTCAAAATATCCTTCATAAATTTCTTCTGATTCCTTATCATGGGAGTGACTGTGGTCGTGATCATGTTCACTTTCCTCTTCTGAACCAGAAGAAGGTTCAGATAAGGCTTTAGATAATTCCTCCAGATTTTGTTCCATTAATGTAAAGTAGTCTTCATTATTTTTAATATCATCTTCTGTTAAAACAGATAAATTGTGTATGCGTAACGTTTCTGCCTCAATTTCCTTCCTAACTACGTCTGCTACTTTAGGTGTAACATTTTGCTCAAAAAATACATAATTTAATCCATGCTTTTCAGCCGTATCTATGATCGTTTGTACTTCTTTTTGTGAAGGTTCATTAGTAGGGCTTAAGCCAGACAATGCCACCTGCTCGATTCCATAGGCTTTCTCCCAGTAGCCGTAAGCCGCATGAGAGACTATAATTTTATTCCCGGGTAAACTTTCTAGCTCTGTATGGAACTCCTGGTCTAAGCTTTCAAGCTTTTCTTTCAACTCGTCGAAATTTTTGTTAAACACTTCTTCCTTCTCCGGATTTAATTCAACCAATGTATCTTTTATATGCTCTGCCATCTGAATAGACCGAACAGGATCCAGCCAAACGTGCGGGTCTTGATCTCCGTGATTATGCCCATCATGTTCGTCTTCGTTGCTGTGCTCTTCTCCATGAGAATGTCCATCCTCACTATGCGCTTCCAAATCAATACCTTCAGCAGCTTCAAGTATCTTCGTGTCTTCCGATTCAATAGATTCCGAGATTTTGTCTGCGTAAGGTTCTAAACCGGCTCCATTATAGATGAATGCATCCGATTCAGCGATCTCCACCATTTCTTTGGAAGTAGGTTCATAAGTATGCGGATCTGACCCTGCAGGCAGAATGGATTCCACGTTCGCTTGATCTCCTGCCACCTGTTCAGCAAAAAACTGAAGAGGGTAAACCGTGGTAAAAATTTTCAATTCCTCGTCCGATCCTTGTGAATCATTTTCGCTATGATTAGCTGATTCTTCTCCACATGCAGCCAATGTGAAAATGATCGTAAATAAACTAAATATCCCTGTGATTTTTTTAAACATTTCTCTCCTCCTTTATTCACCAACATCTTATCGTAATGATTACGATTTGTAAATAGTAATCATTACACTTTTATTCAACCTAATATCACTCAATGCTCTATTCTAAAAACTAAATAAGGCATATAATAATCCGAACAATTCTATTGAATTCAGTTCGGATTATTATATGCCAATAAAGGGTTTTTACCATCGCTCCGGCAGACTTTACTAATCTCTTAGTCTCATTATTCAATTTCTTTAAAAGTACAGATAAGTTTACTCACTGATCTTCTTATTTTTTGAAAGGACCCGCTTAATTACTCTGATTTGTCCTCGATGATTTATCTCATCTTCAAGTACATGAAACCAAAGATAGTAATTGTTATAAGGGATACCGTTCTCCCAGTGTTTCTCTTTAAACAACCATTCATCATTACAGGCTTTTAGTTTGGATAAAGTCTGTTGCCTGACTTGAGCAAGTTCTTCCAGATAGTAGGTAAGACTGTTATTTCTTATCATATTTCTAGCCTGGGGGCCAAGTTCCAAGGCCTCTTTCCACTTCTTACATTCATTTTCATGAATGTCCCGTTCCTCAAATGAAATCACTTGATGCACAAACTCAATGGATGCAATATGAAGTAATAATGCGCCAATACTATTCGAGCCTTCATCTATTAGATAATCCAGTTCATCCTGTCTTAAATTCTTGACTTCCCCCAAAGTCACTTCCCTGGTATGCACCAGCATAGACACGAGTTCGCCAATCTTATCCGAGAATCCTTCCACTCTGTTTATCCTGTAATCAATCATTTATTTCCCCCCTAATACACACATACAAATTCTACCAACCTTTTCAAAAAAATATAGACTAATAATTACTAAGGGATCGTGTTACTCAAAAGGGGCAAACTGGTCTTTTCAGTTTGCCCCTTTTCGTGTATTATTTCTCAATCACATAACATGATTGGAGTGTTACTATTCCCCAGTGCAGAGTAATTGATAACCTTAGAGACGGTTAAGGTCTCCTTCCTTAAGTCTTTCTTCTATAGAATCAGCTGTTGCTCCTTTCATTTACTGTTCATCCCCAATATTTGACACCCTCCATAACTCAGGAATATAATCTTGCATTAAGGAAAGATATTTTACTAGTGTAAAAAGGAGTTCTTTTTCTATGTTGGATGTATTCAATGGGTTTGATCCAGTAGTCCAAGCCTTTGTCGCCACACTTTTTACCTGGGGTATGACAGCTTTGGGAGCATCTCTCGTCTTTTTAGGTAAGAAAAACAACCAAAAAGTGTTGGATGGAATGCTGGCGTTTTCTGGAGGAGTGATGATTGCCGCTAGTTTCTGGTCGCTGCTGGCGCCTGCTATTGAAATGGCCGAATCAAATGGAACCCCTTCATGGCTGCCTGCTTTACTCGGTTTCCTGTTAGGCGGATTATTTTTACTCATGGTGGATCGTTTATTGCCATTATTAGAAGCCAATGATAGATTTCTATATGACATAAAGGATAAAAAGGCAAAACACCGCACGTCACTTCTGGTTTTTTCAATTACCCTTCACAATGTACCTGAAGGTCTTGCGATTGGTGTGGCTTTCGGTGCTTTAGCTGCTGATTTCTCTACAGCTTCATTTACAGGTGCGATAGCATTAGCTCTCGGTATCGGTATTCAGAATTTTCCTGAAGGTACGGCTGTTTCTCTGCCTTTACGTCGGGATGGAATGTCTAAGGGAAAAAGTTTCTTCTATGGACAACTCTCAGGGGTAGTAGAACCGATGGCCGCAGTAGTAGGAGCACTGGCTGTGATCTTTATCGAACCTCTTCTCCCCTATGCTTTAAGTTTTGCCGCAGGAGCTATGATATTTGTTGTAGCCAAAGAGATCATTCCTGGTTCCCACGAGAAAGGCAACGGTCAAATAGCTTCCTTATGTTTAATGGCAGGTTTCGCTGTTATGATGACCTTAGATGTTTCCCTGGGATAAACGAATTAAAAAGATCTGCCCCATAAAGTCTAATTCTAGACTCTTTGGGGCAGATCTTTTCTCTATATCCCTCCTGCCATGCATCAGGTCCCTGTATCCGTAAAAGGACCCACTATAAAGCTGAGAGACATATTAATATAGGATATTCGCAGGAAAAACTCAGCTCCTGATAAAGTGGATGGGTAAAGAACTAATAGTTAATTAAATAGGACCCCGCTCGAGAACGGGGTCTGAAATAGGCATAGGTCATCTACTTAACAGGATAATTTTTTAGACGACGTGTTCATTATAATATACTTTCTGCTAATTTTAAAGGTAAACATTACCACACACTGTTTTGTTTAGTTCTTTATTAAGAAACGCAGTATAAGATCGCGGAATTCGCTAAAGCAAAATCCTCTCATCAACGTTTCAATCATCGTTATTATAGTAAATAAATTATAATTCCTGATTCAACTTTAATTTCCAGAATCAGATCATTTTAGTATCCAAAAGCAGTAAATACTGATACGGTACTCTTAAAAGAGAGGTGTTACCATTTACATGAAACTTGCACTTACAGTGGTTGTTGTTCTGGCAGGGATCCTGTTGGTCCAAAATAACAAGAATGACGAAGAGACAAACTCAACTAAAGACGATTGCTCAGGCGACCGATTTTGCTCGTTTGATGAACTGACCGAAGAATATGAGGAAGGGCAGGATTGGGATATTATCAAAAGTACGGAGGGTGACGGTCGCTGGCTCGTAAGCGCGATCCATGGAGGCGGGATTGAAGAAACGACCTCTTCCCTGACTAAGGCGGTTGCAGGCTCCTCTTACCCCTTTTACACCTTTAACGGAAGATTATCGTCGAATAATTTCAGCAATTTACATATCACATCCACTCGTTTTGATGAGCCGCAAGCGTTGGAGATGGTCGCAGATGCCAAGCATCACATTGCGTTCCACGGTGCTTCCGGAGATGAGCCGAAGACCATGATCGGTGGACTGGACAAAGAACTGAAGGAAATCGTCTGGCGGCATTTAGATGAGAATGGGTTCGCCGTTTCACAAGCCCCTGAAGACATCGACGGCGATCATCCCGATAACTTCGTCAACAAAACAAAAACAGAACGAGGCGTTCAGCTTGAAATTACAAGAGCGCAAAGAAAAGCATTCTATAAAAACGGTGACATCAGCTACGCGTCCCGCAATGACTCCTCGAATGAAACAGAAGACTTCAAAAAATACGTGAAAGCTATTCAAGCAGCAATGAAAGAATTTGAGTAAGAATAAAGACTCTCCACTGCCACGAATGGAGAGTCTTTTTAGGTTGAAGGCTTGATTTTAAACTCTTGCTATTTTGCTTTTTTCCTCGTCTCCTCTCTTATAAATCTTATGGGTTGTAAAAAAACTCATGAAGCATAACGCAGCAGTTACAGACAGCATAAAAAACGACCCGGCTATAACAGCTGACTTTATGGAAAATAACTGGGCTGACAAACCAATAGAGATAGTTGCTGCAATAATTAAAACCGCTTCAATCCATCCATATATACTCCCCACTCTGCCCATTATATCTACAGGTATATTATCTTGATAAAAAGTGTAAAAGCCTGCATTTGCAAACGCAAGAGAAAATGAAAGCACGCCGAATCCTAATGCAGCTGTATTAAAATGAAAAGAAAAAGCATAAATGATGTACCCTGCTGAAACAAAGAGAGGACTCAACCCAATTAACCAGGTGGTGGCTAATTTTTGAGCAAATATAGTGTTCACTACTGAACCAACCGCAATACCCACGCCTGCAATGCTCACCAAAAAACCGTACTCCGTATCCGACAACAGCAAAACCTCTTTCGAGAAAGCCGCTTCTAGTGAATCTAAAGATGCAGCCATCACCATCATGAAACTAAATAAAAAATAAACCAACATGATAGGGGAATGGTTTCGAGTAAACAGAATCACAGCGCTCCAGTCTTTCTTTAGAAGCCTCCATGAAAGGGATGGAAGGCGCTTCTGCTCAAATGCTGAGGTCTTTAACGGAGGTAATAACAATGTAATCAATCCAGATCCTATAAAGGTAACAGCATTAACATAAATCGCCATATAAGGTGTTCCTATCATAAAGAGAAACCCAGCTGCAGCAGGACCGATTAGAAACCCTCCTGAATCAATTAAACTTCTTAATGCGTTAAATCTCTTTCTCTTTTCAGGAGTAACTAATTTCGTAATATAAGTAATTGAAGCAGGCTCAAATACAGAACTTCCCATGTTAATAAAGAAGACGATTAAATATATAAGCCAGATGTATGGGACAGAAGGAAGAAAAAAGATTAGAATCGCCCTAACCACATCCATCCCTACCATCAGATTTCGCTGATTCAGCCGGTCTATGAGCGTTCCTGACCAGAAATTGGTAAACAAAGTGGATAACGGTTTTAAAATATAAAGGGCGGCCACGGCCAGCGGGGACCCCGTCCTCTCTAAAACAATTAGGTTTAAAGCAATTAAATATATCCAATCTCCTATATTTGATACACCGATACCTACTATTAACAGAAAGGGGTTTTTCCACGTGTGAAATACTTTTCTTACTTCCATTTAAAATCCTCCTTCATTCTAAATAGAATTTATTGAATTAAATAATAAAAAAATCCCACCCCCAAGACATCTGTCTTGGGGGCGAGATTCTATTTCAACGCGGTGCCACCCCAGTTTATTAATATGTCACCATATTAATCTTGTCAGGTACGACAAACAATATTGTTTATACCCTATCTCTATAACGGGAGCTCCCGTCACACCATCCCCTAAAAAAGGTTCCAATGTGATGCTCTGAGGCTTGGTTCAGTAAACAAATTCTTACTCCTTTTCACCTGGCGGAGCTCTCTGAAAAGAATTTCCGTTTACTTACTCTTCTCTTCATCGCAGTTTAATATTGGTTTATATTATCCAATTTACCATTCATTTTGTAAATGGTTTTTTATTAAAGTTGTCGTGTCAGCAAGGGGATCTCATTAAAGATTGCTTATTACATTTTATTGCGGTGCTGAATCAGCAAATAGATAAAGAAAGGAGCTCCTATACCAGCCGTAAAGATCCCTGCAGGTATATCACTTGGATAAAAAGCCGTTCGTGCGACTAAATCAGCTGTAAAAACAATGAGCGCACCAACAAAGCCGGCAGAAGGAAGTAAGTACGGAAAGGAACGCCCGACTAGTAATCTTGCAATGTGAGGGGCAACCAATCCTACGAAGCCTATAGTGCCTACAACAGAAACAGCTGCTCCGGCAAGTATGACACTAAACAACAATAATACTGCACGATGTTTTTGCACACTTAGCCCGAGGCCCGCAGAAGTGTCGTCTCCCAGTTCCTGTACATTAAGGACAGAGGAATACACAATGATTAATGGAACAATTAGTACTGTCCAGGGGAGTAGTAAACGCAAGCTTTCCCATGAGGCTCCGTAAATACTCCCAGTGAGCCAGATATACGCCTGGCTTGCAGAGTAATCAGGGCTCAACGTTAGGATGAGCATCGTACAGGCATTCATCGCTGCCGAAACGCCGATCCCGATAAGAACCAGTCGAATCGGCGTGACGCCTTCATTCCATGAAATTAAAAAGATGAGCAGTGATGCAATTAAAGCACCGCCAATCGCTGCAAAGGGCAGCCACTGAATGCCTAAACTATCCTGAAAGAAAGTGATATAACTCACAGCCGCTACTGCTGCTCCGCCAGTAATCCCAATAATATCAGGAGATGCTAAAGGATTACGTACGATACCTTGAAGAATAGCTCCAGCTATCCCTAAGCATAAACCAGCGAGCAGAGACACCGCCGCACGAGGGAAACGCAGTGTATTAATAATAAACTCATTTCCCACGTTTCCGATGCCAAACAGAGATTGACCAATTTCTACCGGGCTAAATAAAGGATCTCCCAGGCCAGGACCAACAAAAAGAGCGGCAGCGGTAAGGGCCAATAATAATAGGGTCACCAGCAGAGGTTTGACATCAATTTGAAAAGATATCGTGTTTTTCTTACTGCGAATGTTCATTTGTCTGGTCATGTTAAGCCTCCCTTCACAGGTCCCCTTACCTTTTCGTTAAACCATACCGCGCGATGTAAATAAAAAACGGCGTTCCAATTAGTGCCGTCATAATTCCTACAGGTATTTCCTGGGGCATAATAAGCAGTCTTGCTATTACATCCGCGCTCACGAGTAGAGAGGCTCCCAGAACTGCAGAGAGTGGAATCACCCATCGATAATCCGGTCCAAAGACTCCTCTCGTGATATGCGGAACGACTAAACCAATAAACCCAATAGCACCAGCTATCGACACAGAACTCCCTGCAAGAATGATGACAATAATACCTATACTAATTTTTAAAAGCGTTGTTTTCTGTCCAAGGTTTTTTGCAACGTCCTCTCCAGTCGTAAACACATTTAACGCCTTCCCCATAAACATAGCCCCAACAGCGGCGATAATAATGAAAGGTAAGATAGGGTAAAGCATATTAAGAGACCTGCCGCTTATCGAACCGGAGAGCCAGAACAGGACTTGCTGGAGACCATTCTCATCCAGTACCAGCATCGCCTGCGTCATGGATAAAAACAAAGCACTGATGGCTGATCCTGCTAAAACCACTTTGATCGGAGTCATCCCATCTCTGCCAAGCGAACCAAGCAAAAACACTAATAATCCCGCGACCGCCGCCCCCAACAGCGCCAGCCACATAATCTGTACAAGCGAAGAAAATGAAAACAAAGTAATCGCTACTACTACGAAAAACAAGGCCCCTGCATTTATTCCAAAAATACTCGGAGAAGCTAGAGGATTCCCGGTTAATGCCTGCATCAAAGCGCCTGCTACAGCTAGACTTGCGCCGATGACAGTACCCAACACTGCTCGAGGCAGCCGCTCATCCAAAACGACAACCTGGTTAATAGAAGAAGAATTAAAACGAGTAAATGCTTGAACAATATCTTCAACCACAATAGCAGTCTGACCAAAATATAAGCTTGAGAGAAAAGCAGCAAGAAATATAATTACGGCGGCGACAGTCCCTATGATTTTTGATCGCATTGTTTTTAATAAGTAAGACATAATGAGCCCTTATCCTTTGACAGACAGAAGAAGAGAGGATCCTCTCTTCTCTAGTCGTTATTTTGATCTTCTAAATCATAAATCTCATACAAATCATCAAGCATATGGTTAGCAGCAATATAACCTCCTGCGCTGTTCCATGTTACTTCATCAACATTATGCACATTGTCGTTTTGAACAGCGTCAAGTTCCTGCCAGAGAGGATGACTTGTCCATTCTTCGTAGGTCTGCTGAATTTCGTCTTTCTCCGTTCCGGAATTAAAGTTAAAGATGACGTCTGCATTCATTTCTGGAATACTTTCCTTGGACGTTAATTTCACTCCCCATGTATCTTCTTGATGATTATCGGGGCGATCAAAGCCTAACTCATTTAAAATTCCGCCACCGAAGCCAGTGTAAAAAATTCTCGCATGATCAGCACGGAAGTTCGTGATCGCGGCTTCAACAGGGAAATGACCTTCTTCTTCCATCTGCGATTTGAAATCTTCCACTCTTTCATCCCATTCGTCAAGCAGCTCATCCGAGTCTTCTTCTTTATCCAGGGCCTGACCCATCAAATCCACGGTATCTTTCCAGCCATATATCTCATCAACCATGACCGTAGGAGCAATTTCTGAAAGTTCATCATAAATATCCTCGTGCCGGTCTTTATTAGCAAAAATAACATCAGGCTGCTGTTTAGCTACTTCTTCCAGGTTAGGCTGTGTTTCTTCCCCTACTTGTTCTACGCCTTCGAGATCATCCCGCAAGTATTTATAGACTGGCTTCTCCACCCAGGACTCAACAATGGCAACGGGCTCCACATCTAGAGCCACAGCCGCATCATTGGCTCCCTGGAAGAGCGATACAACGCGTTCTGGTTCCCCTTCAATTTCGGCAGTCCCCATTGCGTGCTCCACTTCACGAGTTTCTGAATCACTCGACTGGTCTTCTGAATCCCCCGACGTGTCGTCTGACTGGCTCCCACACGCCGATAATACTAACGATAATACGAGCAGACTCCCTATTCCCCATTTATTTTTCATTTTATAACCTCTCCTTTTTATCGATTACTGTTATTTTTTCTTCAGCTTTCGTTCGATTCTGGGCTTTTGGTACCTCTTCTGGATAACCCATATGAATAATCCCGACAATCTTCTCATTTTCTTTAATCCCAATATCTTCACAAAACGAGCTGGAATTTATGTACTGATTGGTCTTCCATATCATTCCGAGCCCTTTCTCCCAGCCAAGCAGTTGAAGGTTTTGAATTAATGCACTTGTAGCTGCAAAATCCTCCTCCCACACTTTTTTCTTATCACTCTCCTCCATCACGACCACTAAGTGAGCAGGGATATGACGGTATCGTTCGATCAGTTTTTCAAGATTTTTCGTTGATAGTTTCCCGCGCTGATCCTCATTTTGCAGGGCTTCAACGATAGTTTCTTTTCCTTCATCCATAAACAGCATGAAACGCCAGGGTTCTCTCACCCCATGATTCGGAGCCCACACCGCATCATTTAACAAGTCAATGATCATATCCGGATCAATGGGGGTGCTTTTGAATTTCTTTATGGACCGACGATTCCGTATCGTTTCGACTACCTTACTCTTTTCGATCTTAAGCATTTCCTCACTCCTATATGGTAATGATAATCATTTTCACTTAAAAATAATAAAAAAAATAAACCTCAGACTGAGGAATATTCTTTTAAAGACTAACTGATAACGATTCTCATTATATATAAACTAAGGAAAAGATGCAACAAATTATCTAAATTTACTTATAAAAACATGAAATTTAATAGCTGATACCTTCCTTGAGACTTATTACAGCCCATATCTATTTCTGACATTTGTACTATTAACCTATAAGTACCACATTACATAGGAGGGTAGTAATACAATTGGAGATTACTAATTTCCATTTAGACTCGTTGACTTGAACCTGGAGTATTTCGTAGTGCTGTACACATACACGTCTTGATTACCTTGAATAATCATTTTTTCTAACGTCATCCCAATTTTTTCTGCAACTCGTTGAGACGCTGTGTTGCCGGGCTGAATTAAGGAAATAAAACGTGTTAACCTTAATTGATGGTGACCATAGTGTAGAAGCGCTCTTGCTGCTTCTGTTGCATACCCTCGACCCCAATGTTCTTTCGATACCCAATAGCCTATTTCAATCTCTTCTTCTCCTTCTATAACTTGAGGGATTAATCCCGCATGGCCAACTTGATTATTACGTTCCTTATCTTCTAAAACCATCAGCCCCAAACCTGAGCCAAGATTATATGTATGATAAATCCATTCTAGAAAGTTTTTAGCCCCTTCTCTGTCTTTCGTCTTTCCTTCCCCTATGTACTTAACCATTTCTGGGTTATTTAATAAATCAGCTAAGTACTCAAACTCATTGTCCGTATATTTACAAAACCTTAACCTTTGAGACTCGATATTCATAATAATTTTCCTCGCTAATTTGTCATTAAAGCAGTGTACTAATTACCAACAGTAGAAAATTACTAGATTTACTCCTAAACATATAATATTCTTATGCACATATGAGAAAGGACTTTCCCACCTGGATAGAATCGAGTTCGAAGATTAATTAATCTCATACTTCTTTATTAGCTCTACATCCCCATCGTCTTGGAACTCTACAAGTGAAATGTTAGTAATTAGTTGTGTAAATTCGGGTGTCATGTATTGATACCTATTTCTAAATAATGTGAGATTGTCAGGTGAAATATCTCCCATTGCCAGTGTAATATGAGGTACCCAGTTATTGGGTTTGTACAAATCGAAAACTGTATCACAGTGTCTAGTAAGCAAGTTATTAAGGGTACTATGTAATTTAGTGAGTTTATTGTTCTTTTTAACTTTCAGGTAAACTACATCAGAAGGTTCTTCAAAATAACCGAAACCTTCAATATTCACTTCAAAAGAATGAATATTCTCACTGACTTTTTCTACATCTATTTTTAATAAGTTAATATCTTCACAACTTCCCCCTTGATAACCTAAGTTAGGGTAGTCAAAAGACTGTACACCTACTGAGTTATATTCTTTTTCAAACACATTCCAGAATTCGTAAACCATATTCTTTCCCTGTCCACTTAATAAAGTAGCTAGACCTATGGTTTTTGCCATCTTTAGCCTCCCCTTATCACAATTCATCCCATCAAAAATTGAGTTGATTTTTAATATTCCACCATCAGAAAAGAATCGAAATTATGTATTATTTCTCTATATTCCATTTCATAGCGAACCCTAAAGCAACGAGTTTGGATATAAGTCCACACCCCCACCCAATTAGAAGGGAATATTCAAAAAATTGGTTAAAGCCTATTCCTCCAGCAATAAAAGCAGCACCAAGTATGGCAAAGGATACTGCTCCTTTTTGATTTTTATTCATATACACCCTCGCTTCCTATCCAGATTAGTTCTTCTAAATTTTTAAACAAACCTTACCTATAATACGAAGTCACATGAACATAGTTTCAAAAGCTTCTCTTTTCTTGGCTATCTGTCTCTCCGGTCCTGCTTAGACAAATCATCCAATAAATTTAAAGGGTGGCAATCCGCCACCCTTTGGTTTATTAAGTATAAAATATGTACCGCTAAGGAAGATGCTATTTCCGCCAAAAATTTGTATAGTCTGCTTTATCCTCAATATTAAATTTGATTATTTTCTCAAGCAATTCGTAATTGACAGGTTCATTCCAGCGAATGCGAAACAACCCTTTGGTAGAACTGTAGCCAGCTTGTTCAATGTCATCGCCAAATTTTGTCATGGCTGTTTCTTCTGGGGCAACGCTTATGTGATGTTTTGCTGTGTCTATGCCGATAATAAATGTACCATGATCAGTAAACATTGGTGTGTTCCACTTCATCTGCGGTTCCAGATTTGGGAACTTATTAGCAACCCAGACTAATATTTCTTCTATGCGGGCACGGTGGTCAGGGTTATCGATGCCTGCTAAGTATTTTTCGAAAGCTTCCAAGTTGATTCCTCCTGATACAATTTTAAGCATCAGACGATGATCGTCCTCCGCTTGTTTCCATTGAACTGTGGTTTAATTAAATATTTAACTTTTCAGACGAGACAATTACTCCATCTTCATCTACATAAACATAACCGTTAGGATTCCATACGGCATTCCCAAATTCTAACGTTACATTTTCTTGTCCTTTGCCTTCTTTTTTACTTTTTAGTGGTATTGTGCCTAGCGCAATTATTCCGATATCCGTTTCACACACTTCCATGAAATCTCTAATGTATCCATTTATTATAATTCCGGCTAATCCTCTTTCTGCTGCTATTTCTGCTAAGTTACCACCAAGCAATGCGCAATTCTTAGAAGCCATTCCATCTACAACTAAAACGTTGCCAGCGGGGATTGTTTCCAGCGCCTTTCTGACAAGGACATTATCATCTTTCACCTTAACGGTGGATATAGGGCCAAAAAAGCTTTTCTTTTTACCAAAACTTGAAAATGATGGATCGACAATACTTACCTTATCTGGATAACTATCACATAAATCGGCTGTTTTGAGTTTCATAAAATTATTCCTCCTCTTTCATAATATCAAAAACCCATTCTAAACAGCATTATCTTCAAGCATAGAAGCCAATTCCGTTTAAAATAGCAACTCCAATACTTGTTATCACTATACCAGTTATAGTGGTGACAAGTACGGTCTTAAAATCCCTTGTCTCCATCCAAACAGTGAGGCCTAGAATAATAGTGAAAAGAACACCAAAAAATAATGAAGCAACTGGATTAGTTGGAGTTATCCAATCAAACCAACTGATAAAATTCATTACATTTCCTCCACTCAAGTTTAGAATCATATTATTTATAGCCAACTTTAAATAAAGTTACGGCATTTTTTCAGCGGAGTTTTTAGCAAGGCATTCTATACTGTACTCAGGCGAAGCTTAGATTAAGGATAGACTGAATAAACAATCAATAAGCATGGGTGCATTGCTATAATTTTATTAAACTTCAAACAGTATTTATTTGTTCAGAACTGATCTTTCCGCCTAATTTAACCATATGCTAACAATATTCAATAAAATTAGTATATATCCTTCTTTATTTGTCTACTTAATTAAAAAAGCTGAAGACTTCAACTCTTAAAAAGTGTAGCTCCCTCTATTCTATTATTAGATTACAAGCCTTTGAATGATGCAACGTTCTACCATTCTTTCATCGATCCGATCCCACATTGAAGTTCCGACTATTCCAGGGCAGTAAGCATTCACTTTAATATCAAACTGAGCAAGCTCATGCGCTGCTGTCTGAGTAAGGCCTGCCTCAGCTAGTCATCTAAACATACCAATAGATTTAGAGGACATATGATATTAGGAGTATATTAACCAGGGAGAGATTGAATATATGGCAAAAAAGAAGCACCTCACATGGATATTGCCGGCCGAATGATGAGGGCATTGCAACACACGCAGAAAGAGGCTATTTTGTGCTCAAACGAACAGGTCCAAATCAAATATTAGTTTTAGCCGGCGGATCCCTTCAATTAAATGAAAGTATCACCCAAGCAGATCAACTAAGAGAGTTAGCACAAATAAAAGAACAGTCTCTTCAACAACTTGAACGATTAATACAATTTAAAGAACAAGGTTATCTGACAGAAGAAGAATTTCAAAGAGAAAAACAAAAGCTGTTACATTAATCATTATTTATCCGGCAGTCCTCCCAACAGGCAAGTCCTCTTTAAAACCATAGTGTACCTTTTAGCAAAAAGCCAAAAGGTACACTTTTGTATATCGTATTCGTATTACCCACGATTCAAAAAGGGGTTAAAATGAACGAAAAAACTGAGGGAAATACTATCTTCTAATTTTTTCAGGACCCATAAGGGCAGCTCCAATGCCGATTAAACCATAAAGCAGAAAAGAAACAACATAGCCCCATGTCCCAATAAACCATCCAGCGAGTATTGAACCCAGGACCTGTCCCAACGCCAATAGTAAAAAGGGTACTCCAATACCTAAGGAGGCGTTCGTAATAAATACACGGATTCCCCACACTAGAAGCACACCTGTTAAAAATATATAGGAGCATCCAAAGATTCCAGCGGATAAGAAAGACAATAACCAATTCCCCGATGAAACAGATAGAATAACCGGAGCTGAAGCAATCGACAAACTTCCCAACTTATAAGCAAAAGATAATCCTCTTGATTCCACTAAAGAACCGGAAAACCCTCCCAGCACGCCACAAAGACCTATAATGACCCAAAATCCAGAAAGCTGCCAATCACTATAATCACCCGTCACTTCAATAAAAGATCTGGAAAAAGTCCAGAAAGCCGCTGTGGAAACTCCCAGGGTAAGAGAGGCTATAATCAAAGGGATGGATCCTTCTACTCCTCGGATAGAGAGATTCCCTGTTTTAAACCTTACCTTCGTGCGAGTCCCGTTCTTCGGAATCGCCTGGAAATTCCATAATAATATCAAGAGGGTCAAGATCGCGTAAATTATATACGTCAGTCTCCAATTCGGTGTTAATAAAATCGCCCCTGCTCCAGAAAGGGCAATACCGAAGCTTGTTCCTGAATTGATCCATGTATTTGCTTTCCCCTGATTATTCTCTTTAATCCAAAGAGATATCGCCGCGCCATAAGGAGGAGATACGAGACCCGTGCTTCCTCCAGCAAATAACACGCCTAACGCAAGCACCCATCCATTCGGTGCGATCCCCATCAACAGCAATCCTATAAAAGCTGACAGCCCAGCTGAGATAATCATCCTTCTTGGTCCTTCTTTTGTAGTTATCACCGTGGAAAGGATAATCGTGCAGCAGTATGCTAAATAAAACAACGAAGAAGTCATCCCTGATACCAGCTCAGACATTTCAAGGGATTCATTGATATCAGGAAGAAGCAGCCCAAAACTAAACCTGGCCAATCCATAAGTAACAGCAATCATGGTCACGCCGGGGAAAACTAAACTTGAGAATTTCATAGTAGCCTCCTCACCATTAAATTATATAGAACGACCTTTCTATTTAACTGTAAAAAAATTACGATGTATGCCGGATGAGCATCCGGGCCATCGCAATAGAATGTTCTGTTGCTTTTTCCGCACCGATCAATGTGGTCATAGAGGTAGTCCCTTCAAGCAGCAGTGTGAATTGATGGGCTAAGTCTTTTTCGTTATCTTTCCCTTTCCTCTGCGCCAGTAATTGAAAGTATTTGAGCAATTTAGATTTGTGCCCCCGGGCTATATCTTCAATTTCATTATCCGTTCCTGCGTAATCTTCTATCGCTCTTAAGAACATACACCCTCTGTAGGATTGTTCTTTTAACCAGCGTCCGTGGGCTTCAACGGCAAGGATAAAAGGCGAATCTGAATCCATTTCAACATGGGAATCCAAATAGGACCAGTACCGCTCTTCCCGCTGCTTCAATACCTCCTCTACCAGGTTATCTTTTGAGGAAAAGTGGTTATAGATCGTCATCGTGGCGACGTCAGACTCGTTAATAATTTGCTTTAACCCTACCCCTCGAAAGCCATGCTCATAAAATAACCTTTCCGCTACCTGGAGTATTGTATCTTTTTTTGCAGATCGACTCATATAATCAACTTCTCCTTTATTTAGATAGAACAACCTTTCTACCTGACAGGTTATCAACTTCTTATTCAATAGTCAACTTTTAGTCATTAGAAGATTGAGTATTAATTACAATCGACAACTTATAGTTCGCGTGCTTGTTTAAAGCTGTCAAAAACTCATTTAAACGCTCATGAGTCGGAAATTTACATTCAAGAATATAACAGCCATCTCCACTGATTTTATAATTATTGATAACATATTCCTTTTTAGTTTCTACAAAGGAAAGGAGAGGTTTATGGTGGGTATCTTTTGTAATAATCGTAATAAACGCTTTAATGAAATAACCCATTTTCTCTTGATTAACCTTAATCGTATAGCCCTCAATTACTCCTTGATCTTCAAGCTTGGCCACTCTGGCTGCGGCAGCCTGCCCTGTTAAATGTACCTTCTCCCCTAATTCTTTCATGGTAATCCGGCTGTTTTTGGATAACTCTTCTACAATTCGAAGATCTGTTTGGTCAAGCACCTCATCAAATCCTTTCAAAGTTCAAGTCAAATGGCTGAAAGACTTGATTGCATCTATGTATTACTCTATCATCTCCGTTTAAAATATAACGTAGATTTTAGAAAAGGAGTGGTTACTATGGATATTAAACTTATCCGAAACGCAACCTTAATTGTTGAATACGCAGGCAAAAAGTTTCTTATAGATCCAATGTTAGCAGAGAAAGGCACGTACCCGCCATTCCCGAATTCAATCAGGCAGGATCAGAATAACCCTTTAGTTGATTTGCCAGTATCCCTCGACGATGTGATAAAAGATGTCGATGCTGTCATTGTCACTCATTTACACCTCGATCACTTTGACGATTCAGCTAAAAATGTCTTACCTAAAGGTATTAAAGTGTTCGTACAAAACGAAGAGGATGCGCAAGAAGTAAAAACGGCGGGTTTCCAAAATGTAGAAGTTTTAACAGAACATACGGATTTTGACGATGTTCGGTTAATCAAAACAACTGGCCAGCACGGTAGAGGGGAAATCCTTAAACTCGCCGGCGAAGTATGTGGCATCGTCTTTAAACATCAAGATGAGAAAACATTATATGTTGCGGGAGACACTGTATGGTATGATGCCGTCCAAACAGAAATCGATACCCACCAGCCCGATATCATTGTTGTAAACGGCGGCGACAATCAATTCTATGAAGGTGGCTCTCTTGTCATGGGGAAAGAGGACATCAAAGAAACCCATGATGCTGCACCTGATGCTACAATCATTGTCGTTCATACGGAGGCTGTTAACCATTGGACGTTATCTAGAGAGGAGCTAAAAGACTTTATTAACCAAGAAGGAATCGTCTCCGATGTTTTAATTCCTAATGACGGTGATTCTTACTCTTTTTAATACTGCGCGAGTCGAAGCCCCAACAAGAAAGCGATGGTAAAAATCCTTTCCTGGTCCATAAATAATCCGGACTGATTTCATCAGAATCGTTCGGATTATTTTTTCTTCTTTCTCCAGTTCTATAATCCCAGGGATGACAAGATGAATTGTGCTCTAGATCTTCCAATAAGGGAATATTCAAATGGGGCATCGGTAAATGGAAGGAGGGATATTGGGGCATTTTCTAATTAGCCTTGTCCTACACATAATAAAAATGGGGTATAAGGCGGCATTCTTATTTAGTGATTTAATCGCCCAATCAATTTCGGTGTTAAGAGTGCCTTCTTTAATATAATATTCAATCAGTATGTTCGATTTCAGGTTGCATGAGAAAGGTGAGCACTTTGAATGCTCACCTTTTTCGACTTATTAAATATTACGCCCCTTACGTGAAAAACTCAATATCGAGATAAACTAAAAGAACTTCCAGTAAGATGATTTGAACCCGTCGAAGGCTCTAGAATCCAGCTCTAGTACGCTCCAGGATGCCATTAGTAAACTGACAAACGCTTTGCTTGCAATTTAAAAAATAGTTACATAGAATGACTAATTTCCATTTTAGAGTAATATGACCCAGCATGTTCAGGTCCTATGGCACGATAATTGTCTTATTTTTCTAATAACTACTGAAGAGATGTACACCCTATGGTACTATAGTAAAAGGAAACTATTTCAATTGGAGGGAAAATATGAATAAAAAATTTTTAGTTCATTCCACGATTGCTGGTATCATGACTTTCTCTTTATTTACACCTACGGCCTTTGCTCACGATATGTTAGATGATGCAGGGATTGAAAAAGGTGCTCATGAAGCAGACCTAAATGCTATCCCTAAAATTGAAGGGGACAAGAGTCTTTCGAATTGGAAAGAAGTTGCAGCGATGCCTCTAAAAGAGTATGACGGAATCAAAAATAATACTGCAGACGTTTATTCTCACAAGGGCTATGCTTATTTAGGTACGCATACACAGAACGGCGGAGAAGGCGGAGTTCGAATCTTTGATATGAAGGATCCTAAGAACCCTGAAGAAATTGCCAAGTTTGCAGATGACATTCCTGGCACGTGGCAGGAAAAAGTGATTGTGAAATCTGTGAACACACCTGACTTTAAGGGAGAATTAGCGGCGGTGAGTGTTCAGCAATTAGATAGAAGTCACCCTGATTCTAAAGGCGGCTTCCTCTTATATGATGTATCTGACCCACATAATCCAGAAAAACTTGGTTTCTGGGAAATGGACAAGCGTGTGCCAGGAACTCATGAATTATACTTAACGGTACAAAATGGAAAGCCATTTGTACTATCAGCAAATCCTTACGCCGACTACTATACTCATGGGGAGAATAAAGATTTCGCGTTAGTAGACGTCTCGGATCCGAAGCAGCCAGAAACCATTTATGAATTTGACCCTCGTACACTCCCTGAAGTCTCAGACAACTTTAACGGCTATCACTGGGATTCCCCTGATGGAAAAACAAGACCGGTTTTCAATCATAGCGCTATAACCGATACCAATGGGGACACGGCCCTCTTATCCTTCTGGGATTTAGGTACGATCATTCTCGATATTTCTGACCCTTATAACGTAAAATATGAAGGCCGTACGGATTATGCGCCAGACGTACAAGGCTCTGCTCACTCTGCAGCTTTAGCGAAGGGTGGAAACGTGTTGATTGAAACAAGAGAAGTCTATAACCCTGTTAAAGAGGGGTACGAAGAATCGTATGGATACACTAGAATTTTTGACATTAAGGACCCTGCCAATCCAAAAGAACTGAGTACGTTTAAGACGGATTTAATTGATAATGTTGAAGATGGCATCACATTTGCCAATACGGTACACGACCCTAAAGTACATGGCAACACCTTATACCTGTCTCACTATGCAGGTGGCCTAATTGCTGCTGACATTACAAACCCTGCAAACCCGGTTCAAACAGGACAATACCTGCCTGAAGGAGCTTATTTCTGGGGTGTGGATGTAGACCGAAACTATATCCTCGCTTCTGATATGGATAATGGATTAAAGGTTTTACAGAAAAACAACAGCAAATAATTAAGAAATTGCTTATACTTCAGGCTGTAGACTTTTTCTACGGCCTGAGCTGTTTTTCCTCCATTTATGATTTACCGCGTTTAGTTATTGTCAGGCTTTTTGTGGATTTTAGAATAATCACTTGTTGCGCTTCAGACATTTGTTCAATCCTTTTTAAGATTTTTGGTCTTTTAGATTTGGGATCATCCCACATCTGGTCTGATTTTATTTTGGTACTGCGGTGTTCTTTTAAGGGCACGGTAGATACAGATTGTTCTAGGACTTAATCGCCTTGCTAGTGTAGATTTCCCTGATTCACCAGTACCGATAGGTATAACTTTTTTCATAAATAACTCCTTAATAAACAAATCCCGGCCAATTCTTTTTAAAAAAATTGTCCTTATTTGATAATCTGATAATAGCCCCTTATATGGAATTACAAATAATCTGCTAACCTTGAATCAATTAATAGTGCTACTAAACGTTCGTTTTGTAATCCTAAAGATAGTAAACTATTATACCTGTAATTAACGCAATAACTACAGGGAATAAGTAAAATATTATAATATTCAAAGTGGTAACGTCCTCACTTTAAAAAGGCTGTATAGTACTTTAAGTGGCTCCGTCCACAGTATAAAACACCAAAGAAAACACTAAGAGGTACACCATAATATATATTAAAACTCCCTTAACTTATAGATTTCACCTACATAAATTCCAATTATTTTCCAAAACACCTTCAATCACTCTAGTCATTTTAAACATTTCGGTTTTATATTTTAATCATATTCACGAATGGTCAATGCAAGTTGTCCAAAGTCTTAAGATTTCAATTAGATCGAACATGTGGGATTTCCTATTAACCACAACTTCCCTGATAGTTGAAAAACTAAAAATCACAAAACTACGTTTAGCGTGGCTGTTCATTTTCAGGATAGTTTAGCGGCACCTTTGAGGCGCTCTTCGAACTGACCCGCTGCAGCATATATTCAAGCAGGAAAAGATAATCCTTCTGATTGCCTGTGTTTTTAGAAAGCTCGGATAATTGTTCTAAAATATATAGGCAGTCATTTTCGTAGAGGCTATAGTTATCAAACCCAAAGATCGTCTGACGGGCAAACTCCCATAGATCCTCGTGAACCTCTTTATCCATCGTTTTACTTAGCAGGGATACCATCGTTAAAAGCTCCGTCATAACGATCGAGTTCTGATTCGCATACTCACGAATGGAGGCCAATCCCTTATGAAGGTAATACCGAAAATCCTTTTGGTTTAAGATAATACGAAGCTGCTCTTCCTCGTCGAAAAGGTAGGGAGAGAAATTGGTCGACTGTCCAATGCTTTTCAGCAAATCAGTGATCTGATGAATCGTATTTGTAACTGTAAGTGGGTCATTATGACCTAAGGCCTTAACGGCTACTTCGGCAAGCTTAATCAGCCCGTACTCCAGGTCCTGAATTTCTGTTTGTTTGACCCCGATCTCAATAGACTTGAAGTAGCGCTCGGGATTCATGGTTTGTCCGTATTCCCAATACGTTAGCAGCGGTGTTCCTTCTACTACGAATTCTCCAATTCTGACGTCAAATTTTAAGAGGCTGTTGTATCTACTCGCCTGTTTAATCAGTCTTGAAAAGTCAGCAACTTGAAGATAGCCGGATTGATCGGCTTTTATAACCTTTCCATCAGACTCAAGGGGCAGGGATTCCTTCTCTATTTCCTTCTCAAGGCGGTAAGGTTTTAATTCTTTTTCTAGAGAAGCCTGCACCGATTTTGACTTGGCGTTCATATTGAAGCTGATATTATGCACCTGCATCCAAGTCGTCGTATGGTTAATAAAATAAATAAAGGTCACTGCAGCCGTAACAGCCGTCAAGATGGATAAAACCGGTGTCGCGACAATGTACTCCTCTTCTTCATGTGTAACGTATAAGAAGTTTAAGAGCACATAAATAAAACTGCCGTTAAAAATACCGAGTACGTGCTGAGTCGCTCGGTCACTGACAAAGTTTACAAGCATTTTGGAAGAAAACTGTCCGCTGAACGTCGTCAGGGCGACTAGCAGGGAGTTAATTGTAAAAGCACTTAAGGTCAGTACCCCGCCTACGAGTGCACTCAAAAGAACCTGCAGCGTTTGTCCGCTAAAACCGATGGCAGGTGGTAAATATAAGCTGATATCAACCACGTAATCAAGATAAAAGGTGAAAACCGATAAACCGATCGCTCCAACGATATACCATAAAGGCATAAACCAGAGAGTTGATTTTAATTCACTTTTCCGCTGACGTCTCGACATTTTAAAATACTTCTTTATATAGTAAAAGAACCCCATATGATCCCCAATCCATTCCTAAGATTATTAAATACTTCTATTTCCTACCCCGGAAAGAAGTAAACTAATCTAAAATTTAATGTTTCCATTAAACAGGAAAATTATTGAGAAATCCCCTGGGCTCCTTTACTTTATGTTAAATTTCCGTATTGATTTTTTAAGACTTGATTCCAAGATGACTGAAGAGGAACTCGGACTAGTATATAGGACCCTGTAAAGAACAGTAACTTGTACGATTCTTAACATTAATCATCTGGCTCTATAATGATGCCGGGTACCTCCTACACTCTCACGAGGAATACCTACGGTTGACGCTTTGCCCCCTTCATGTTGAAAAGATTTGTCACTGAAAGTTTTCAACTTCCGTTTCAGTTAACCATTTATCTATCGCTTTAACAGAAAAGTAGTACTCATGATCAATCTTTATGTAAGGAATTTTACTTTTAATAACGTTATCTTCTTTTTCAGGCAATATCTTTTCAAGTTGCTCGTCACTTATGCCTAAGTATTCTTTTAGTTCTGAATGACTCATTAATTGGCGTTCGTCTTGTGCTGGATGGACGGTAACTTGTTCAACTGCATTTTGAGAACCACTATCATTTAATGCACTAGACACCATCCAAGCTCCAGCAAAAATACATAATCCTAAGAATATAAGAGAAATATTAGTTGTTAATTGTCTCAAAATTATCCTCCTTTAATGAGTTTATCTAATTTCTCTTCAATTCTATTTAATTGTCTTCTTCTTTGCTTAACCACCAAAACAAAATTAACAATTCCTACTATTATAGCAATTAAAATAATGAAGAAAAACAGTTGTACTATCATATCCCCAATATTCCAACTGCCTGTTGCTGATAATGTAACCATATGTAATCCTCCAGTATTCAAGCTCAAAAAATTTAACACAAGTATTTCAAAATATAGTATTTTTTCTTTATCGGAATATAAAAGTATTTACGTCCTGAATTAAGAAATACTTCTTTTTTCTAAAGAACGTTACTGATTTTGACGATAAGATTTTATAATTTCGGCATATTGTGTATCTCCTAAGCCATAGTCTTTGAAGTTATCAATAAGGAGAGGCACAAGCTCTTTTATCGGAACCTCTTGATGCTTTTGAATATACAACATAAGATCACTATCTTTCTTAAGATAATTCAAATAAAGCTCAATCCCCATGTTTAAAGGGCTTGGATAAACTTTTTGAGGAGAAGTTTCATGTATCACTACTTGCTTGTAGAGCTGATAATATCCTTTTACTTTTAAGCTGTAATAATTTACAGGTTGAAAATGTTCACCGACAAGATGGAGATCAACTGAACCTTTATAATCTGTTTGGTCTAACCAGGCGAGGATGGTGAGAAGATTAATTTGACAAAACATATCCTCATCAAACCATAGTGCTATATGATCAAAATTTCCACAAAAGACAGGCTCCAATGGGTTTAGTGTAATTTCAGCATATTGAGCTGGCGTTACATGATGAACCTTCGCGCGTATTTCGGTAAATTCATCGGAAAATAAATCCTCGCATGCTGCCCCATAACACATTGCCTCGTTAAAGGGAATCATCAGTTCGGGTTCAAGAAAATGTGTCTCTTTAAAATTCTTATACATTTCTGTTCCATTTAGAATTTGTACTGTTCCTGTTCGAATCACATTAACCCTCCCTGCTTTATTTTATAAACGTTGACTTTAATTATACAAGATTTCCCAGTAATGGACACTTATATTGTCAAATCTTCTTTCTAATAACTTTTCAAAAATATGGTCGTTACCGGGGAAACTGATCGCCTGCGGATCCTCGTATGCATTAGGATAAATTGGCACCTGTAAGTAATATCGTCTCGTCATCTACCCGTACCCCTTACTGTATACACAGAATTTGTTTTATAAGATGTTGTAAAGAATACCGCTCTTTCATATTGCATACAGTCCGACTTAAGTTTAAGTATGAGAATTTAAAGGAATTACCATTAATATCTTTTTTTAAACCTATATTGGATGGAGCCCTTAAGATTACGTTCGCATTAGGTTTCTAATCGTAATTAAAAATACGTATCAGGAGGCAGACTATGAGATTTGCAGGTGTAGGCTTAGTTATGCTGGCCGCTATATGCTGGGGCATTAGTGGGGGCATTGCAGATATTTTAATGACCAGGGGCTGGGATCCTATTGTGATCTCATTTTATCGAGGGGCTGTTGGTTTTATATGTTTTTTCGCGTGGTTTCTCTTTCGTTTTAGACAAAATTGGTTTGCCTCTGCCCGATTATACATCTGGTCCTTATTAGCGGGTGTTGGTGTTGCTGGAAATTTCACTTTTTATTTTCTAAGTATTCAAGCCTCAAGCGTAGCTGTGGCTGCTACTTTAATGTACACCGCCCCTGTTTTTGTCCTTTTAATTTCCTTTTTATTACGAATTGAACGTTCAACCTGGTTTAAATGGGGGTGCATTTCCGGTGTACTTATGGGAATTGTCCTGCTTACAGGTGCTTACAATACTGATTCAATTTCAGTGAGTTTTCTAGGAGCTGCAGCGGGGCTTACTGCCGGCCTTTCCTATGCTTTGTTTATATTTGGATTTAAAAATGCCTCTTCTATCGGAAAACCGCAGACTTCGTTAACCATCGCCTTTTTTTCATTTTGTCTCATCCTTTTTCTTTTCACGGACAAGGGTGAAACAGCTGCTGTGGTGACGTCAAGCGATATCGGATGGTTTCTTCTGTTAGGGATTGTAGGGGCAGGTATTTCATTTATATTTTATGTGATGGGCATTCGAAGGACTACCCCGGCCACGGCTTCAATGGTCGCTATGGTGGAACCGGTGACAGCCTCATTATTTGGTGTTCTGCTTATTGGAGATCATCTGTCCATCATGCAACTTTTAGGAATGCTGCTCATCCTGTTTACGGTCACCGTACTTAGTGTGAAGCAATCCGACTGAGAATGTTTAGTTAGATTAAACTTTAAATCCTGTGACAAGAGGAAAAAGAAAGGTGGGTTAATTTGCTTTTCTTTTTCTTTTGGTCTATTTATTGTGACCAATTTTTCAGGTACTCGAAGAATACCAGAAACCCTATAGCTCTAGTGATCTAAATAATTTGCCTGGCCTCTATGCTAGTGGAACTTCTCCCTTTGACTTGCTTTAACGACGCCACGATAAGAAAACTTACAATGACTAATAAGAGCCACGAGCTTACTTTTCCAAGATGGACGAGACTCCATGCATCTGTTTGGTTCGGATATTCCCAGGCGCCAAAGAATGTTGCGATATTTTCTGCGATCCATATAAAAAATCCGATGAGCACAAAAGACAGTGAGAGAGGCATTTGATAATTTCTTCCATTCACAGCATAGGTGACCCACGATGGCCAAAAGACGATAATCACCAGGCCAGATAACCACCAACGAATGTCAATCCAATAATGATGGGTGAAAAAATTCAAATAAATAGCAGCGGCGAGGGTTACAACGATCCAAAACGGCGGCCACTTCACTAATTGAACCTTCAGCCTCCTCCACGCCTGACAAAGATAGCTAGCGACGCTTGCGTACATAAACCCACTATATAAGGGAACACCAAAAATCTTGGAGTATCCTTCCTCTGGGTAAGACCACGATCCCATATGTACTTTAAATAGTTCAAGTGCGATTCCAATCACATGGAATAATGTAATTACCTTTAATTCGTCTCGTGTTTCAAGACCAGAACGGAGCATTCCCCACTGGGTCAGAAGAAAGATGATGAGCAGCCAGTCATACCTTGGCAGCAAGGGGAGAGGAAGGACCTGGGTTATAGCCAAAGAAGTAAAAATTACAACAGGAAACAAGCAGGATAAGGCCTGTTCCCATCCAAAATAGAGGAGTTGTTTTATTGCTTTCATAATTTATTGCCTCCAAGAATTTTCGGGGGATCTTATGTAATGAAGGCATTCGGTACGAACACCTCCAGTTCCGAAAAAGCATTTTACTCAGGTTTTTCTTCGTCTGGTGTGTATTCCAACAGATCTCCAGGCTGGCATTCTAACGCCTTACAAATGGCATCTAAAGTCGAAACTCGAATCGCCTTCGCTTTTCCATTTTTTAAGATAGAAAGGTTAGCCATTGTAATACCAACCCTCTCCGAAAGTTCAGTCACACTCATTTTCCTTTTTGCCAGCATCACGTCAATATTGATTATTATCGCCATGTTATTCACCTCAGACCGTTAAGTCATTTTCTGATTTTATATCTATGGCACTTCTTAATAGTTTTTGAAGAACTGCAGCAAAGACAGCCACCACCATGGAAGCGAAAATAATGACCAATCCAATGACTATCAGTCCTGGAGCGTCGTCCTTCTCTGCAATAAGATACAGAAATGGTAAGCCTGCCACATACACCCCACTGATCGTAAACGCACAGTATTTAATCATTTGTAGTGCCTTAACGGATAAATCGGAGAAAGCTTTGTTCTTATCAATATAGCTTAACAGTCTTAACGCCTGGTACAATGCAGTAAAAAACGCTGCCGCTGTTATATATAATCCAATTAAAATGAAATATGGCAAAGATGAAAATCCCGGATAAAACCCTGCGGCTTCTCTTGCTATCGAAGGCACCCCGAATATGCATAAAGCAAGAATAGGAAGAGCCATAAGAAACACAGCGATCTTTAAAAAGAGGGTTTCTCTTATCATAAAAAGCACCTCACTTAATTATTGTCTTTTTTAATTTACCACTTAATTTATCGTTTTACAATAAATTTTTATCACTTAGCATTATTATTTTATTGATAACTATAATTCAGCATAATTAAAGAGCATTCCCCTGGTATAAGGAAATGCTCCTTTTTCAATCCCTCGTGGTAAAGAAGAAAATATCAACCAGTCGTTCTGTTACGACATACGATCAGAGTCATTGCATTCAATAGGATAGTAGCGACAAGAAGAACTGATGCAGCGAACGCAACCGCACCTGTGATGTCCATTAGAGCGGACCAATCTTCAACCTTTACCAGATGGTAGCGATATAGAATTTGAAAAAATAACGCAATGGCACAAGCACTGAAGCTCATCATCGAAAAGGTAACCCACTTTTTGCTGCCATGACTACTCAAGAGAGTCACAACAGGAAGTATCCAGGCAATTAATCCGAGTAAAAGGCTGCCAATATTCAGGTAACCTGCCATGTTTAATTCCCCCTTTATTGTTCGTTTCTCACCGGGCACTCTGAGAGCGCAATGTATATCAGCTTGTCACTCTTCTTGGATAATAATAACGTAATATTCATCTCCCTCAATCTATATATTAAACAAAAAAGCGGGATAATCCTTTTTCGATTTTCCTATTTTTCTCGAACATTTACTATGGTTAAAGCTGTTGGTAAGAGGTGAAATTTTGCAGATTTCAGACACAAATAGCCCCTTGCAGACATTTCCTTCAGCAAGGGGCTATTGTTTAGTATACTCTTCTTATATTACAGGAAAAGATAAGCTTTCTGTCTATTTTGTCGGCGCAAGTTCAATGGCCTGCCTTAATGCTTCTAGCATACTTTTTTCATCTGCCTGACCACTTCCAGCTATATCGAAAGCCGTCCCATGATCGACACTCGTACGAATTATTGGCAGACCGACGGTAATATTAACTCCAGCGTCGAGACCCAGTACTTTTATTGGACCATGCCCCTGATCGTGATACATAGCAACTACTATATCAAAGTCTCCTCTAACAGCACGAAAGAATAGCGTATCTGCTGGAAGTGGACCTTGTACATCTATCCCTTCTTTTTGTGCCCGCTCTACACCGGGGATGACTTTCTCTTCTTCTTCACCATAACCAAATAATCCATTTTCCCCAGCGTGAGGGTTAATCCCGCATACAGCAATCTTTGGTGGATGTTTTTCAGATTGTATTAGAGTATCGTGGGCCATTTTAATAACCTCGTACACACGAGTGGGCTCAATACGCTCTATCGCATCTCGAAGTCCAACATGAGTAGTAACGTGAATCACTTTAAGTTTCGGCGAAGAAAGCATCATAGAAAAGTTTTTAGTATTTGTTAGTTCAGCTAGAATTTCAGTGTGACCTGGATAGAGATGCCCTCCTTTGTGCAGGGCTTCCTTATTTAAAGGAGCGGTACAAATCCCATCAATCTTGCGTTCATTTGCTAACTCAATAGCTGTTCGGAGAAACTCGAAAGATCCATTGCCTGCTTCTGAAGAAACTTCTCCATAAGGCAAATCTTCAGGAAGAAGATCCAGATCCAGACAATATACCTCATTCGACTGCTCTAATTGCGAAAAGTCATAGTCCTTATCTACTTTTTTAAAGGTTATATTCGAATCTAACAAGGACGCTGCTCTATTTAAAATTTTTAAATCTCCTATAATAAGCGGGATCGAGTTTTGCCTTATATCCGTGTTTTCAACACTTTTGACGATAATTTCTGGTCCAACCCCCGCTGCATCGCCCATGGTAATCCCAATTACCGGTTTATTACTCATTTTCTGACGGCCCCTTTCATTTTCTCCATGGCATGATAGATAGAACTTTCATTCCCAAATGCCCCTGCTTTAGTCACTATAGGAATAGCAGGCTCTACTCCTATAGGGGTGCCCACAGGTATTCCGGCTTCTAATTGATAATCCAAACGTAAGCCCGTGGCTCCTAAACTTTTAACTACGTCCTTTGCTGTGTCGCCTCCTGTTAATACAAGGGCAGACAGGGAAACTTCATTTACAACTCTTCTTGTAATCTGACCAAGAGCTTCGGAGATTTTTTTCCCCATCTCAAACGGACTCAGCCCTAGTTCCACTGCTCTTTGTTTTACCCGCTTTCTTATATCTAAATTAGACGGGACATAAAGAACGACATCTTTCCCTTTCTTTACAGCCTCCATGCTAGAGTTATAGTATTCATCAGCGAACCTTTGCCATTCATCTGAAAAAATTTTCTCTGTATCTACCATAACATTCTGGATGCCCGGCTGTTTCATTGCATAAGCTGCCTGGTCTTGGGTCGTTTTTGATAACGAACCACACACGGTCAGCACAGAGCCTTTTTGTTCGCATTTATCTTTGCTATTAGTTGACTGATCAATGCGTAAAACATTTGGGAGTACTTCAGCCAAACCTGCAGATCCTGCCCATACAATGTTAAGGGAAAGGCTGTTAATCTTTTCAGCCATAGCGCGTAACTCTCTCTCTGTATTGGCATCACAGATTAAATATTTTACATTTTTCTTTTGTAATCGATCTATAGTTTTTAACCAGTCGTCAACATCTTGATTTAACACTTTCTCATTTATCAGTGCGGTTTTTTTACCAGTCTCTTCTTCTATTAATGTAGGAAGATGAGATTCGCTCACTGGATGTTTTGGATCGATCGCAAGCTCCGTCTCACTTACAGGCTCTCCGTGTAAAAGATGAATACCATTTTCTGTCGTTCTTCCATATGGGGGAAATGCTGGAGCTACCACTATAAATGAAGGATCAAAAACCTCATCCACAGCTTGTAACTCCAGACCAATATATCCCCTCAATGTCGAATCCATCTTTTTATAAATATTTGTATATCCGGCTTGCGCTAAAAACTCTGCTGCTGCTTTCGTCGCTTCGTAAGCTGCTTCTCTGTTTAATGCCCTGGAATCTGTATCAATCACAATGGCTTCATCCAGAGATTTCTGATCCGCTGGAATTTCAAAATAAACAGAAGTTGAAAGCCCTTTTTCTTTTAACTGAATGCCGCTGTCATTAGCGCCTGTTAAATCATCTGCTATCATTCCAAATTTAAAGTTCATCTATAAATCCTCATTTCCTAAATAAACTTGCTACGCTGTCGCTTGTTTCTCGGCTTCAGTGGTATAATCATCCGGCAGTTTCACACCCTTACGCTCTAAGCGTTTAACAAGGAAGCCTATAAAAATTGGCAGCAAGACAGCTGTCGTCACGGTTGAAGCCGCAACCTGAACCGTCGCAATATCAACAACGTTTGCAAATCCGGCATTAGCCGCTGCAATGGCAGCTGGTGTAGCTACCGCGTTTCCTGCTGTAGAACCTTCTGCTGCCCCAGCAACCGGGTTCCAATTAAAGGCTTTAAAAGCAAAGTAACCTGCGCTTCCCGTAATTAACGTCGTGGCCACTCCAAGAAGCACACCTGCTGCTCCACCTTCAATGATTTTTCCAAAATCAATTCCCATTCCAAGCGCAAAAGCAAAGAAAGGTATTAACATGGAACTTCCTTGATCCAAAAATTTCCGCATTTCTTCATCTAAATTACCTAACACCATACCTACTACTATTGGTAATAATACGGCAATAAAGGAAGTTAATGAAAACAGGCCATCAACAAAGCCCATTGCCCCGAAAATAGATAGTGCTACCATCGTGAAGAAAGGACCATCATTCAAAGCAAGCAGTGAATAAGCGGCTCGATCTGTTTTATTACCATATTGTCCGACTACCGCGATATACAAGCCGCCATTACTATTAGTCATAGCTGCAATAATTGCAATAGGAGCCAATCCTAACCAAAGACCATTATCTCCTGCAAAAAAGTAGGCAAGTAAACCAAAAGCCGCTCCCACTATCCACTTTACGGTCAATAGAGTAGCTCCTTTTCCAAGACTTACCCCAACCGTTTTCAAATTAATTTGAGCTCCGGTACATAATAGAAACAAGGCAATCAATGTACCTGCACCGTCCACAAATAAATCCTGTGTAAAGTTCCCGATCCTAAGTAAATCGGGCGCCACCGTATTTAGAATAGCCGCTAACAGCAAAGGTACTACCATCATACCTCCAGGGATTTTTTCCAAAGTTGCTTTAATCTTCATCTTTATTCCTCCTATTCTATCATAACTGTTACAAAATGAAACAAATGACACTTAGTAAAGCGATTTCATACTACGATAATAACGCTTACATTTTTATTATGCAACAGGAAATTATTAAAAAATGAATAAAAAATGAGAGATTAAGAGTTGCTTCATTATTTTTTGTTTATTTTTGCAACAAAAAAGACGCAAACTATGAATTTAGTTTGCGCCATAATGTGGTTCGATTAATTCCCAGCCTTTTCGCTACTTTCGATTGGTTATTATTTTCTTGTTTCATCACCTGCTGAATAATTCGCTTCTCCATATCCTTTAACGTTCCATCTATTTCGATGATGTTCTCCATGTCCTCCTCCGAAGAGGGTTGATCAATTTCCTGCAGGGTTTTTTCAACGTCTTTTAACTCTATATACGAAGTATCACTTATTGCTATTAGTTTTTCGACCATTTTCTTTAGCTGGTCTATATTCCCCGGCCACGGATATTCTAATAATTTCGAGAGAGCATTTTCACGAATTCCAATCGTTTCATTTCCATAATTCATATGACTTTGAGTAATAAATGCTTGGACCAGATCTTTTAAGTCCTCCAGCCGATCAGCGAGTGGAGGCAAATAAATCAACGTGTTAGGCAGTTTATAGTACAGGTCATGTTCCAACTGTTTTTTTCTGACAAGCTCAGCCATACCATCATTTGAAACAATAATCACTTTATAATACTCAGTCAGTCTTTGCACAAATATTTTTATTTTTAGCTGATCTCCCTTGTCAAGTTCATGAATGTTCAGCAATACAATTGTTCCCTCTTTCGGTAACCTGTCAAATTGGCTTGTAAACCTATCATATAACTGTTCAACCGATACCTTTTGTAAATTGATAGTGATTAAAGGAACACGATGCCCATAAGTTTCAAAATGAAGGTTACCTGCCAAGAGCATCTTACCCGTGCCCTGCTCGCCTTCTATCCATAAAGGAGATCTCATTTTAGCAAAACGTCCCAGGTTACCTCTCATATTTTTAGCAAAAGGACTCTTCCCAGATACTTTAATATGAGAAAGGCGCGAATGTACTTTTATACCCTCTTCTTCTACCAAAAAGTCCTTATAAATTATGACATTCACCAATTTTTCTTCACCATTTAATGGATAGCCTCGCAACTGGTAATTTATATTAAGGTGGGCAACAGTTTTCCACACTTCCTTTTCTTCAAAAAACACCTGATCTAAAAGCTCTTGAAACTGCGAATGTTGAATGATCCCCTCATCCAAATACTCTCTAAACAAGTAATTTTTAAAAACCACTTCTCCCTGTTTATTTAGAGTGATCATAGGCTGTGGAAAATGTTCTACAGCCTCAGAATAAACCGAAGCTTGAGACTGCATCCCCTGAAATAAATAGAAAAGACGCTTTGCTTCCTCAAATGAATCCAAAACCGCTTCTTTTCCAGAAGTTATTAATATTCCCTGCAATCCAATCTTTTCAGCCTGTTGAACCGTTACTACATCCCCAATCACTACGGAATAACCTTTTCTTTTTAATCCATCCAGATGAGCAGTTACTTCTTCCCCGCTGTTAATCGTGATTGTCTTTACTTCCATATCTAAAATACTGCATATAGTAGAAGCTCCGCGGGAAATATTAGAAAAGCCGACCAAAGCTGCCTTACCATTCGTCCCTCTAAGTAATGTGAAAATCCGAAGCATGTCGTATCCGCTTATTTTTATATCCACCACAGGCACACTTGTCTGTTCTTCAATTAAGCTGGCAGTTCCGCCACGACTAATAATAATATCGTAACCCTCGGACTCAGCTGTTTTCGCTATTTCTACACCAGCCTCAAGATTCCCCGTTTTTATATCAATTTTAAGTTCCTCATCGTAATTTTGATAACTTTTAGCAATTTGAGCAAGCCCTTGGTATGGGGCAATTACTAAGATATTTATCATTTCCCACACCTTCAATCGTTGCATATTTAAACACCTTTATTTTTTCATACTCTGATTGAAGAATCAAGATTTAATACATAACATGAATGTTTTCAAGGAAAATAATTCATGAGCGCGAGTCGAAGATCACGCACTTTGTTTTTTCGAGGAATCTTAAGGTCTTGTCCGCGAAAAAGCGAAGTGTTTGACGGAACGATGGTCTAAATCCTTTCTTGCCAAATAAATAATCCGAACTGATTTCAACAAAATCGTTCGGATTATTTTATGATTTATTCAGTTTTGACCCGAGCCGTTTTTGCTTAAAACGACCTATTTCTTGTTCTATAAAGCTCGTTAGATAGCACTTATAATCCTCGACTTAGACCTTATCCGCCACGTTTAACTTCTCGTGAAGCTCATTTATATAGTCTTTTATCGGCTGACGTAAATCTTCTCTCGCAAGAGCGAGTTCAAGAGTGGTTTGGATAAAGCCGAACTTCTCTCCTACGTCGTAACGGCGGCCTTCAAATTCATACGCATAGACTGGTTTCAGCCTGTTTAATTGTTCGATAGCGTCGGTCAGTTGAATTTCTCCTCCTGCCCCTATCTTATGTTCACTTAAATAGTCAAAGATTTCAGGTTCCAGAATGTATCTCCCTACAATTCCCATATTAGAAGGAGATTCATTCTGCGAAGGTTTTTCTACGAAACGGTCAACCTTAAACCTTCTGCCTGTTTGCTCAGCTGGATCAATGATACCGTAACGGTGGGTGTGCTCATCCGGGACAAACTGAACACCTATTACAGAAGATTGGACCGCACTGTATTCATCCATAAGCTGACTTAAACAAGGTGTTTCACTTTTAATAATGTCGTCCCCGAGTAATACAGCAAATGGTTCATGACCAATGAATTTTCTTGCACACCAAATCGCATGACCTAAACCTTTTGGTTCTTTTTGCCTAATATAGTGAATGTCTACCTTAGCCGATTTTCTTACTTCCTCGAGCATATCGAATTTCTCTTTTTTAGCTAAACTGTCCTCAAGTTCAAAGGCACTGTCAAAGTGGTCTTCTATGGCTCTCTTTCCTTTTCCCGTCACAATAATAATATCTTCAATGCCGGAGTCAATAGCTTCTTCTACAATATATTCAATAGTGGGACGATCAACAATGGGGAGCATTTCTTTAGGCATGGCTTTAGTCGCAGGAAGAAATCTAGTTCCTAAACCAGCTGCGGGAATAATTGCTTTTTTAATAGATTTCATGGTAGCCTCCAAAAATTTACATAATAACCTGATTATACTTAATTTCTTATGTTACAACAATGCATTTTTTCATGAAATAAGTACTAAATAAATATAAATTGAAAAAATAGGAAAAATTAATTTTGGATTAATATGGAAACCATGGTATGATACTACTTATGAAATTGGGATAGTTGATAGATTTATGCGTATCTTTCCATTATTCATCTTTAAAATGAGGAGAATGACCATGGATTTCAAGAAAATATTACCTTTTACTAGAAGTTTTGAAGACCAATATTTTGAAAAAATAAACTACAAAGTGCATAACTACAAAGCGTTAAGTACGAAAACAGAGGTTACCGTCGTAATTCCTGTTTACAATGCGGAGAAATATTTAGCAAAAACCGTCGATTCGGTCATTGTGCAGAATATAGGCTTCTCAAACATTACGATTATCTTAGTGGACGATGGTTCAAACGATAAATCAAGGACCATTTTAAAGCGGTATTCTGAGCTCTATTCTAATATTGTAGTTGTTTTCTTGGACGAAAATACGGGGACACCGGCTTTTCCAAGAAATTTGGGAGCCCACTTAGCTAATTCCAAATACTTAACTTTTCTGGATGCAGATGACTGGCTGGCTCACGATGGGATCCAACATCTTTATCACGTGTTAGAAAGTACAAAAAGTGATTATGCGGTAGGCAAGACCATTCAGGTGAATGCAAAGTCTGAGAAAATTATAGGGAAGTATGAGTCTTGTAAGAACAGAACCAATGTTTCACCATTTTCAATCCCTCATATCTTTTATCATCTTGGTCCTCGCGCGAGAATGATGCGATTATCTTTTATAAGGAAAAATAAGCTTCGTTTTCCAGAAATGAAATATGCCGAAGATAAACAATTTTTTATCGATGTTCTTACTTCTGTTGGAAAGATCTCTACTACGACAGAGCCGATTTATTACTTAAATCGTATACCTGGAAACGATTCGTTAACCAAACAAACGGACATTATGGAAAAGATGGATACCAATATTGCTGTATTAAAATATGTCTTAAATAAAAATTTAAAAATCGAAGAAGAAAAAATGATCGTAAACCGTCTTGTTGAATTCGACAGCATCACGCGACTATTTAATCGAAGACATTTCATCAACAGTAACCAAAAAGAGTCATATTACGATGCTTTTGAAGAAGTAATCAATGTATTTAACAGCTACGACCGACCGTATACGTTAGGAGATATCATTCATAAGCCGTTAAACAAAGCTTTCTTTAATTTTTTAACAACCAAGCAGTATAACAATGTTCAAGCACTTGCTGAATGGTCTGCTGAAGGCGGGGAAGAATCCCATACTTATACTGACGGGCTCCCCTATACAGTGGCTCATTTAAATAACGGCGTGGATGTTCCACTGGAAATACCGGTAGAAGCAAAAGTGATCAGGGAGCAAGAAAAGAAAGGTCTTATAGTGTTTGAGATTGAATTAGCAGGGCACCATATCCCTGAATTTCAATCAATTGAATTTAATAGCAGAACGTCAATCTTAAAGGTATTTAATGTAGAGAAATCCTTGTCCCAAAATAAGAACCGTCTCAAATTAAAAATAAGAACCGATCACTTAAAGACTCTTCATAGGGGCGGTTATGTGATGCGTCTTCAATATGACGATTACGAAAGTGTGATGATAAGCAAAGATTCGGATGCTGAATATGAACTAAGTTCAGGTAAGAAAAAGTATAAATTCTATCAAACGGTAAATGGGAACTTATCACTCAAAGTAAGAAAAGGTAAGTGATTATAAGAGACTTAGAGATTGCAAAATTTAAAAAGGGATTTCCACAGATGGAAACCCCTTTTTATAATTGATTTGATGAGGAATGCGGGAAAAAGGAATACAGGCTTAAACTTATCTATAAACACTATCACACGTGCCAGGTTCCGGTTCATAATAACAATGATTTTTGAATTGACCTGCAAAAGTTTGACCGAACCACGTTGGAGGACATTCTCCTCCTGGTGCGAAATACCAAAGAGAATATTTTGCTGGGTGCTGCCTCCAAAAATTTAAATTTTGTCTTGCTAATCTTTTCTCAACAGATCTCGCTCTGTTATAAAAAAGATTCCCCTTTTGGACAGCCTCAAAAGAATAATTTCCTCCCTGCACTTGATAAATAACATCATAAATCGTTCTTACATCTCTAAAGTCTAAACAATCCGCTACCGCTCGATTAACAATCACATTTCCGACGTACAACATCCCCTGTTTTCCTTCACCCACCGCTTCCGCTCTCATCATCCTGGCCATTAAGGCAACGTCGGAATCTGTAAACTTTACTCGTGGCATTTTATCACCCCAAAAATATTGTATGAAACGGTTTGATACAATATTTACGAATTCATGGTTGTTGGGCTTTAGTCTAATGTTTTTAAGTCTGTATTGAAGGTCTCCCCGTCCCTGTAAAACATATTTATGGAAAACTTACCAGTTAGAGCTATAATTATGATCAATAAATAATTTTCCATGGGAAAGAGGTGTCGATGTGAAAAAACTCCAATTCAGCCATATGTTTATAATATTCCTATTATTTCTCCCCGTAATCACCCTCGCAGGCTGCATGAATGCAGACAGTTCAACTAAGGATTCATCTGCTATGGGTAAAGAAGCGGACAAAAAGGCAGATACAAATCAAAAATTTGCCGAGCTCGAGGATAAGTTCGACGCCCAGATTGGTATTTATGCGATCGATATGGGTACAGATCAAACTATCGAATATCGGCCAGAGGAACGTTTCGCCTTCACTTCCACTTATAAAGCATTAGCTGCAGGTACCTTGCTGCAGCAGAAATCTACGGCTGAGCTTAAGGAAGTCATCACGTACACGGAGGATGATTTGGTGCCTTATTCTCCAGTTACCAAGGAAAACGCAGATGAGGGTATGACTCTTTTGGAACTAAGTGAGGCGGCAGTCCGGACTAGCGACAACACAGCAGGTAACCTCTTATTTGAGGCACTAGGAGGACCTGAAAAGTTTGAAATGGCACTGAGGCAAATCGGCGATAACGTTATCGAGGCGGATCGGTACGAGCCTGAATTAAATGAGTTCACTCCAGGAGACTCCAGGGATACCAGCACACCACGCGCGCTTGCTGCCAGTCTCCAGACCTTCGCAGTCGATGACTTGCTTTCGAATGATAAGCGTAAATTGCTTGTGGATTGGATGCGGGGCAATGCTACAGGAGATACACTCATTCGAGCGGGCGCACCTGAGGATTGGGAAGTGGTTGATAAGAGTGGGGCTGGAAGTTTCGGCACGAGAAACGATATTGCAGTTGTTTGGCCGCCAAACCGAGACCCTATCGTTATGGCAATTATGTCACGTCATGATATGGAAGATGCCGAATATGACGATGCGCTGATTGAACAGTCTGCCGAAGTCATATTCGATATCTTTAAATAAAGATGAAAATTAACTGCCCAGAGGTCATCCATTGATTTCTGGGTTTTATTAATTTAGTGACTATCCTTTCGCTTTACTTTCCAATCCATTTAATGTTTCTTTTTAATCATTACTCCAAGAATTTTAACCTGCGGTTGTAACCACGCCATAATTAATATTGTAATAGCAGTCAGGAACGTATAAAATTCAAAGATAACTCGTATTGTTTTTGTCTGAAGGAGAATACCTATGTTAAAAAACTTTAAACCAAAATTCAACAGATATTTCAACCAGTTAACTCCTTTTCAGGTGATTGTCTTATTCTATGCAACTGCTGTCCTGGTTTCAACTATTCTCATAAGCCTCCCATTTTTACATAAAGAAGGGGTAGAGTTAAGTTTCATCGATTCTTTATTCACGGCGGTCAGTGCTGTAAGCGTCACAGGGTTGACTGTTACCTCAACGATGGAAACATTTAACACACCAGGTTACTTTGTTTTGATGTTTATCCTCCAGTTCGGGGGAATAGGCGTTATGACACTGGGAACTTTTATTTGGCTCTTACTCGGGAAAAGAATCGGATTGAAACGTAGAGAATTGATTAAAACGGACCAGAACCGATCAACGTTTGCTGGAATGGTAAAGTTGATTAAACAAATACTATTGATCATCCTCCTGATTGAGATGATTGGTGCCGTTATCTTAAGCATTTACTTCACTCAGTACTTTCCTACCGTAGGAGATGCCATTGTTCAGGGGATGTTTGCCTCCGTTAGTGCAACAACCAACGCGGGCTTTGATATCACAGGGGTTTCCCTGGTCATGTTTGAAGACGACTATTTTGTTCAATTTATTAATATCCTCTTACTGACTTTAGGGGCGATTGGTTTTCCTGTTCTTATCGAGATTAAAGATTATCTCACTCATAATAAAAAGAGCTATATCAACTTTTCATTATTCGCTAAGTTGACCTCCATCACGTTTGGTGCTCTCGTCGTGGTAGGTACCATTTTAATTTACCTTTTGGACAGGAACCATTTTTTTGCAGATAAGTCATGGCACGAGGCCTTTTTCTTCTCTCTTTTCCAATCAGTCACCACGAGGAATGGAGGGCTTGCTACAATGGATGTTGCAGAGTTTAGTGCACCCACCTTACTCGTGATCTGCATTCTTATGTTTATCGGTGCATCTCCAAGCAGTGTAGGAGGCGGTATTAGAACGACCACGTTTGCTATCTGTTTATTAAGCGTCATCGCTTATGCGCGCGGCAAAAGCAGTGTACGGGTATTCAGACGTGAAATAGATCCGGATGATATCTTTCGGTCATTCATCGTTATTAATACAGCCATAGCTATTACAGCCCTGGCTGTCATATTATTAAATTATTTTGAACCGCAATTTACACTGGTGCAAATAATGTTTGAAGCCTGTTCTGCCTTTGGAACTACCGGATTATCCATGGGAATTACTCCTGATTTGCATACAGCCGGTAAAATTATCATTATCTGTCTCATGTTTATTGGACGGATCGGAATTTTCTCTTTCTTATTCATTATTAGAGGCAAAGGCATCAAGGATAACTACCATTATCCAAAAGAATCAATGATTATCGGTTAACAGGAGGAATACAATATGAAAAAAACATTTGCAGTCATAGGACTTGGTCGTTTCGGCGGCAGTATATGCAAAGAATTGAGTCGTGAGGGGATGGAGGTTCTGGCAGTGGACCTCGACGAGCATAAAGTTAATGAATACAGAGATATTGTCTCTCATGCTGTCATGGCTGACTCGACGGATGAGTTAGTGCTTAAAGAATTAGGTTTTTCAAACATTGACCATGTGATTGTAGCTATCGGAGATAACATTCAAGCGAGCATGTTAACGACTTTAATTCTTGAAGAAATGGGCATTAAGAAGATTACAGTAAAAGCGCAAAACGATTATCATGAGAAGATTTTAAACAAAATTGGTGCAGATCAAGTAGTTCACCCGGAAAGAGACATGGGAAGGCGGATCGCTCACCATATCGTTTCAGACAACATATTAGACTATATCGAGTTATCAGACGATCACAGTGTCGTTGAAGTAAGAGCAGGAAGAAAAATGAGCGGGAAGACACTGGTCGATTTGGATATCCGCGCTCAGTACGGATGTAACATCGTGGCCATAAAGCGTGGTAAGGATGTCATTGTATCACCAATGGCAACGGAGGAAGTTAAAGAAAGCGATGTTTTAATTGTCATTGGTGCAGATAAGGATGTAAACCGTTTTGAGAAAAACCTTGTGGTGGAAGATTAACAGCCTATAAAAAACCCCCTCATAAGGAGTCAGGATCGATACACCAGACCTTTTTATGGGGGGTTTCTGTTTTACGATCAACTACTTAATTAACTGCGCTATATCATTCTCTGTGTAAGACCCCTCTATCCCCGGCTTTGTACTAAGATAATCAATGATTTCTTGATTCTCTAAACCTAAGGTCGATTGCAATCCGTGAATAATCATACTTAAATACTCTTTCGATGGGGAATTAAAAGGAACATCTAAATCCCAGTCAGCTGTAAAAGTCAGGACAGGATACCCGCCCTCATCACCTAAGTATAAGATCGTTCCATACCATGAATCTTTTATAGTCTTATATTTCTGCTCCATAATTTTATCTAGATCGATATCCAGCGCAATCCCGTTATTTTCCTGTTTTACCACGTCCTTAAACTGCTCGACGGTTATTAAATATTTCCTGCTGTACGTACGCTGTTTAGGATCCTGTTGTAAGCCTATAAACCCTACACCTTTTCGCTGCCAGCGGCCGGATTCCTTTGCAAAATATAAAGGATAATGCATGATATATGTGGCTTCTTCAATAGGAAGAGTCGGGTCTTTGCATCCTGTCTCTACTTTCTCTGACCCCTCAGGTTTGCCTCCTTTTATGTAACATAAAAAACGGTCTCTATTTAAATTAGAACCATAGCTTGCGTACCACACATGGTCCAGTTTTTCAGATTTCATAAAGTTCTCACATCCTCTTGATTATTGCCTTTGTTTGTACACTCAGCTACAAACTCTTTAAACAGCTGCTGCATACCTGGGTCTTCACTCGCCATTTCTTCAGGGTGCCACTGAATTCCCCACAGCAATGAGGTTTCGCTGCTTCCCTCAACGGCTTCAATTATACCATCCGAAGCAACAGCCACTGGTTTAAGGACAGGGGAGAGTTGGTCAATGGCCTGGTGATGCATGCTGTTTACTCGAATGTTTGAACGATTGAAAATTTGAAAAATCCGGCTCTGAGGATCAATCTGAATTTCGTGGGTAGGTTCAGGTCTCGCTGCCTGTTGAAAATGATTTATGGCGTTTGGCAGGTTCGTTTCAATATCCTGGATGACTGTTCCTCCTAGCGCAGCATTTACCATTGTAAGGCCTCTGCAAATAGCCAGGATCGGTTTATTTTGATTCTGTGCTTGCTTCACGATTTCAATTTCTAATTTGTCACGCTTCCCATTCGTTTTTTGCATTTTAGGGTACGGTTCTGCCTGGTATGAGTATGGATCAACATCTTCCCCGCCGCTTAAAATAATGCCGCTGCAGACGGCGAGCCACGCTTCCGCCATTCCTTTTTCGGTGCCCGCTGGAATGACAGCAGGAATTCCTCCGGCCTGGATAACAGCTTGTATATATTTCTCGTGTAGATTAATGCTTGGAATGTTATTATGGTTAACTGTTGAACTGGTAATTCCAATTAGAGGTCGAATCAGCTGTTTCATTACATCATCACTTTCCTTCATTATTCATTAAAAGGGTTTATCGCAGACTTTATTCATTCTTGCTGTTGTCTATTATTTTGTTAGTATCGTCGGGATACTATACCCAGTCTTTATAATAAGGAAGGATCTAGTAAGAAGGTGATTATCATATGCGGCAGCCGCCTCCTCCCTATGAGGAATACATAGTATGAGTTGTTTCAAAGAAGTCTCTAGCATCATCCAGCATTTGATTAACTAATTCGGTGATTTCTTGCTCGCTGTTTTCTTCTGCAACAGCTCGCGGGTTTCGAATTAAGTTAAAATAGTTTAAATCACTGCTGGATACTCCACTTACGTCAAGTTCTGCTTTAAGTTCTGTCAGATAGGGAGTTATGGACTCTTTATCGAAATCTTCTTCCTTCATTAATTCAGTTAAATTGTAAGTGGCATCGTATAAATAGCTATTAATCTCTTTTACGTCTTCTATTTCCTCATCTGAGATGTATTCAGATAAATGTTCATAGGACAAATTCTCCAGCTGGTCATATACTAAAGCTGTTTGTAGAGTGATTTGCGCATTATCAGATATACCCTCGTAATACTCCTTATTCTTACCCTCTGCCATTGACCTATCAATTGTATTGTATAACTTTCCATAATAATCGAGAATTTCTGAATAATTGAGGGCTAAGGAATCCGCTGAAGAAGGCGTATCCTTAGAGCTTGGCTCCTCATCAGGTTCTGTAGAGGCATCAGAACACGCTGCAAGAATAAATCCGGCAGATAAAATGATAAATAGCTGTTTCAAAAAATAACCTCCTTTTCAAAATTCCAACCAATTGCATGATATCAGTTCACCACAACCTATATCCAGCTGAAGTTTGCGCTCTATTGGCTAGATTAAAATAAAGGCTGCCCGTCAGTTTTCCGGGCAGCCTTCTTGTGTTGAAATTAATAAGGATCAGCTTCGTGGCTTTTCTTCACGGCCTCTTCTGCCGCTTCATGCTGAGCAAAAGACCCTTGGCCATATTTCGATTGCTCTCCTGGTTCACGGCCGGGAACTTCACTGCCTTTATCCATTTCCTGCATCTCTTTCATTTTAGCTTCAATCCCTTCCTTCACCCGGCGTCCATAATCTTTATCCGCCTGAGTGAAGTGTTCGATCATGGCCTTTTGAATGCGCTCATCACTAACAGCCAGCGCGTTTGAAAGGTTGTTAATTAATTCATCGCGCTCCCAATCCTCAAAACTGCGATACGTATGTCCCGCCTGGCCATAGTTGTTTGGCCGGTCAATGGGTGCACTCATGGCCGCCGCATTGTACGTTGGCTCATGCGGGGGAGTTTTTGCCCCATCTGCTTCCTGGAAACCGCCCTTCATGGATGGCTCATAGTTAATATGCGGATTGTCTCCAGACTCTCTCGGGTCGCGTGTATCCATTTGACCGCGCTGCTGATTGGTCCGAATTCCTGTCTTAGGAGCGTTCACAGGCAGTTTTAAGTAGTTTGCTCCTACGCGGTAACGCTGTGTATCGGAGTACGAGAATGTACGTCCTTGCAGCATTTTATCATCTGAGAAGTCCATGCCATCGACAAGCACACCCGTACCGAATGCGGCTTGCTCAATCTCCGCATGGTAGTCCTCGGGGTTGCGGTCAAGCACCATGCGGCCCACCCGCTTCCAGGGGAACTTTTCCTCCGGCCAGAGCTTAGTATCATCAAGCGGGTCAAAATCAAGCTCCGGATGATAGCCATCCTCCATGATTTGTACGAACAGCTCCCACTCTGGATACTCTCCACGCTCAATCGATTCATATAAATCCTGTGTCGCATGACTTACGTTTTTCGCCTGAACCATGTCAGCCTCTTCCTGTGTTAAGTTCCGTATTCCCTGTTTCGGTTCCCAGTGATATTTTACAAGAACCGCCTCGCCTTTATCGTTGACCCATTTATACGTATTCACTCCAGATCCCTGCATATGGCGGTACGTGGCCGGGATCCCCCACGGTGAGAACAGAAATGTGATCATATGGGTTGCCTCAGGGGTACGGGAAACAAAGTCAAACATCCGCTCAGGATTTTTTACATTTGAAGCCGGATCCGCTTTAAACGCGTGGATCATATCCGGGAACTTCATCGCATCACGAATAAAGAAGATCTTCAAGTTGTTCCCTACTAAATCCCAGTTTCCATCCTCTGTATACATTTTTACCGCAAAGCCCCGGGGATCGCGATCGGTTTCCGGGGCGTCCTTCGCTCCAGCCACAGTGGAGAACCGAACCATTAACGGGGTTTTCTTTCCTGCGCCGGAGAACACTTTCGCCCGCGTGTATTTTTCTACCGGCTCGTCCCCGACTTTTCCATACGTTTCGAAATATCCAAAGGCACCTGCTCCTCGCGCATGTACGACCCGCTCAGGTACCTCTTCCCGGTCAAAATGAGAAATCTTTTCGATAAAATGGTAATTCTCCAGCGTGGCTGGACCTCGATTCCCAATAGTACGGATGTTTTGATTATCCGTTACAGGGCGCCCCTGGCGCGTGGTCAAGGTCTCGCGTTCCCTGTCTTGCCCGTTTGTAGCGTTCCTATTTTTATCAGCAGCCAAAATGAAAAACCTCCTCCACAGTAGTCGCCTTTATCTTAACTCCAACTAGAAAATTTATGCAGAAGTGAGTGAGTTTTTCCAGTATACTTAATGTAAAATGAAGATAGCAAAAAGTGTTAAGAGAAAATTCTGATTTGCTGATATTGTGGACGTAAGGCAGGTGAAAGCGGTATGGATTACAGGGACTGCATACAACGAACGCTCGATTACATTGAAGAGAATGTGGATAAAGAACTCACAGTAGAAAAATTGGCTGAGGCTTCTTTCTTTTCCCCATTTCATTTTCATCGTGTCTTTCAAGCCATGGTAGGAGAGCCTGTGATCGATTATGTCCGGAAAAGAAGGCTTACTATTGCTGCAGAACGTCTATTTTACTCAGAGGAGAAAGTCATTGATATTGCCCTTGATGTCGGCTTTCACTATCATGAATCGTTTAATCGGGCATTCAAAAAGTGGTATGGCGTTTCCCCTAAGCAGTACCGCAGCTCAAACCGAATCGCCGGCCCTTTTCTCGGCAAAGCCTGCCTTCAACCAATACGTTTATCAGGAGGGCGAAAGATGAAACCGAAAATAGTTACGAAACCTGCTTTTCACATCATTGGGTATGAACTAAAAACAAAGAATACAAATGGGCAGAACGATAAAGACATCCCTCAGTTCTGGCAGCAGTACCTTCAGAATCAATTGAGCTCCAATATTCCCGATCCTCTGCACACCAACGAAGAACTTGGCATCTGTACTGACTTTTCTCCGGAAACAGGCGAGTTCGTCTACGTAATTGGGATGGAAGTCGAAGAAGGAAGCGAAGCACCTGAAGGATTGGTGTATAGAAGTTTTCCGGAGCTGACCTATACGGTGTTTACTACACCAAAGGCTGACGAGGAATCTTTTCCATCTACCATTCAGTCTACTTGGAACTACATCTTCACAGAGTGGTTTCCTCAATCGGGGTATGAACATAGCGGTATCGTAGATTTCGAACTCTATGATAAGAGATGTTACGGAGCAGAGAACAAACAGATTGATATTTATATTCCAATCCAAAGACGAGGCTAAAGCATTCTTTACTGTTTAGAAAAGAGTCCTTAATATTGGACTCTTTTCCTGCTTAATCTATCTTTCTCTGGGAGTTTAACCTTCATGCTCCCAGCATCCATTCTAATTTTAAGACTTGTAGTATAATAGCCTATATAAATTTTTATTTATCAAATCGTTATGTAAAATAAAATGGTGACAACTATAAAGCTAGAAAAAAATAAGCCTTTCTGATATTTTGTCCAGCTCTTCATCCACCCCCATCGTTTCCGATCGACATAAATAAAGAAATCCAATAGGACTACTGTTATAATCAATACAGCCAAGATGGCACCCAAAAGCATCCCTCCAGTTTGGTTAGTAGCCTAAAATAACAGCAATGATAAAACAGACACAAGTTCATTGGGCGGTGTAATAAAAATCGCCATGTGAGTACATCACATGGCGATTTTTTTACTTCTTTTTAACAGAAGGAATCTTTTGATTTCGGAACGGATAACCCAAATAATGGTCTTAGGTAAAGAGCCAGGAAGGTTCCTCCTAATGCTAAGATTCCCCAAATGTAGCCGTGAAGGCTGAACGATGCAATCCCGCCAAAGTAGGCGCCGATATTACACCCGAAAGCAAGTCGGGCGCCATAACCCATGAACAAGCCTCCGATCACAGAAGCTGCTACATTTTTTCCATTTAACTTAGAGAACTTGAATAGCCCGCCTGCTGCTGAGGCTAAGAAAGCTCCTAAAATAACGCCTAAGTTTAATACGGTGGTAGAGTCTGCAAAAATGGATGCATCTAATACAGCTGCATTCTCTCCCTGCCAGTATCCCCAGCTGGCAACGTCAAAGCCCAGGAACTGGGCGACTTTCGATCCCCACAGGGCGAAAGCTGAAGTGATGCCCCAAGGTGCTCCCCGGGTCATTAACGTTAGTGCATTAAGAACAGCTAACACAATCGCTGCTGCGAATAATGGCCATGAACCGCGGAGGATTCTTTTCCATCCACTCGTTGATGGCACAGGAGCCATCTTCGGTGCTTTTTTCTTCTTTTCTACGACCAGGGTAATCCAGGCCACTACGGCAAACAGCCCAATGGACAGCAGCCATGCTCCCCCATATCCAAAACCTGTAGAGGTAGCAAGCGATACAGGTTCAAAAGCAGGAAGATCTTCTGTCCAAAATGGCAGGTGAGCCGCGCCAATCGTAGAGCCGATGATAAAGAACAGCAACGTGACCAGCATGACAGAACGGCCGCCTCCTACTGCATAAAGCGTACCAGAAGCACATCCTCCTCCAAGCTGCATGCCTATCCCAAACATAAATGCTCCTACGAGAAGACTTACTCCTACCGGTGACACATATCCAGCTACTTCCCCTCCGAAGAAGGAATAACCAAATGCCAGAATCGGAGCAAATAAGGTCACGGCAACAGCCAGCATTAACATGTGCGAACGCAATGCCTGCCCATTACCGACCGACATCATCCTGCGGAATGCAGAAGTAAACCCAAAACGAGCATGAAACAATGTGTAGCCAAGCAATAAACCAATAACGAGCAGTAACGACTGTACGATATTTTGCGTAACCATGAGATATATCATTAAAATGGCCCCAACGATGAGACCGCCAACAATCAGCGGCATTTGAGGGCTGTTTAAGTCGGCGTCTTTTCGCTGCACGGGGTCTTTTACTTCATCTATAGGTTGAACTCTTGTTGTTTCCATCTAAAAACACCCTTTTCCTTATAAAAATAGTCGGAATTACATCATTAGAATAACGGGGATTCTTAGAAATGTCAAAGAATAGAATCATATTATGGGCAGCTAGCTTACAGTATTATATTATCCTATTAAAATGAAGGCTTCCTTGATATTCCGGATGTGCCTCTAATAGATCTATGGTGTTTTTTCGATAATAAAGCAGGACCACTAAGGCCCTGCTTGTTCTTAAATATCCGGATGGGTAAAAATATCAAAATCATCCGTGCTTGGAGACGAGTATTCCGCTGTGACCGCTCCTGTTTCCCCGGCCTGAAACCAGTGACGCGTATTCGGCGGGATTGTATATTGATCACCCGCTGTAAGAACGACTTCATGAGCCGCTGTGAAATAATCATGATCCCTTTCCGGCGGCTGAGTTTTTGGAGGCACCGTGGGCTCTCCTTCTACGTACAAGTATACCGTGCCGAATTTCACACGAAATGTTTCTTCCTTGCCGGGATCTCCGTCTGTTACCGGCGGATGGAGATGCTCCGGGCAGGTCTGGCGCGGGAACAGTACCCATTCCTTCGCACAGTATCTGTCCGTATTAATGTAGACAAACAGTTGAAGGCCGAGTTCATCGAGCCGATTGAGACCGAAGTCATTCACCTGGATCGACTGAATTTCATCATCAGTTAAGACCACATCTGCCTTCTGAAAATATTCATTGGCTTTACGCTGGACGTCTCGTTCGGTTAATTCGTTTATTTTCATCCTATACATCTCTCTTTCTAAGATGTCATAATCTGACCGCCGTTGACGTGAATACACTGTCCGGTCATATAAGAACCTTCTCTGGAAGCTAGCAATACATATGGACCTACCAGTTCTGAAGGCTGACCAGGACGGTTCATCGGTGTGTCGGTTCCAAATTCTCCAACCTTCTCTTCATCAAAGGTCGCCGGAATCAGCGGGGTCCAGATCGGTCCTGGTGCCACCATATTGACACGGATGCCTTTTTCCACGAGATTGGCTGCCATGCTGCGCGTAAAACCGACAATGGCTCCTTTTGTTGCCGTATAGTCAATGAGAACCGGATTCCCTTTATAAGGGTTGACAGAAGTTGTATTGATGATTGAATTCCCTTCTTTTAAATGCGGCAGTGCGAATTTAGTTAAATGAAAGATCGAGTAGATGTTCGTCTTAAACGTCTTATCCCATTGATCATAGGAAATGTCTTGAAGATCATCAGTCGGGTATTGAACCGCAGAGTTGTTGACCAGTATATCGAGCTGGCCGAAGTGGTCTACGGTCTTCTCTATTAACTCCTTACAGGTATCTTCTTCAGTAATATCCCCTGGAATTAAGAGACATTGAACCCCTTCCTGTTCAATCCATTCCTTCGTCTGCTCAGCATCACTCTCTTCACCGCTTACGTAATTGATCGCCACATGAGCTCCTTCCTTCGCATAAGCAATCGCGACCGCACGTCCAATGCCGCTGTCACCGCCTGTGATCAGAGCAACCTGATCTACCAGCTTCTCGCTTCCTTTGTAATCAAGCGGCTGAACAGGAAGTGGATCCATTTCAGATTCTATCCCCGGCTGTCTCTCCTGGGTCTGCTCAGGCTGGCCGCCAACCTGTCGTTTATGAATATCCATCGCACATTCTCCTTTGTCATTATTCATTAGTGTATGTAGAAAACTTACCTCACCTTATAAGCCTGTAAACATTTGTAAACGGATGCATGGAAAATTTCGATAAAAAAGAGAAGATTCACCCATTTAAGTTGAGAGAATCTTCCTCTTTTTTCATTAAAAATTATCATCTGTATTCAATTAAGTACAACTTTTCTTTATAGTGAAACTTTTCAAGCGGAATACGCTAAATATTTCTTCTCACTTATATACCTATGTGCCCGTCCACTGTAAAAGTATCGCCCGTTAACTCTCCTAACCAAACGATTCCACCATTCCCACAACCAGCCATACCTGATTATTTCAAGCATATCGTTATCCATGTCTTTTCCCCAGGAATAATCAATAGGTTAAGGTAGGGATTAAGCAAAGGAGGAAAGGAAAACCACGAAGAACTTTCGCGTCTCCGTGGTTTTAATTATAAAGGACTTATCATAATTTCTTTAATTCAATAAATCTCCAAATATAAACGGCACAAAGAAGTAAACAATAACGATAGAAAAAACGATACTGCAAATATTCAGCCAAATGCCAGTCTTCGCCATTTTACTCATTTTTATATAACCTGTAGCAAATACAATCGCGTTAGGCGGAGCTGCCACAGGGAACATAAATGCAAATGTTGCCCCCATACAAGCAGCTACCATGAGAATAATCGGATCAGTTCCTAAAGCCGCAGCACCTGCCGCAACTATTGGATAAACCATAGTGGAGGTAGCTGTATTCGACGTAAACTCTGTGAGCAAGGTAATTACAGCTATAATTAAACCTACCATGAGAAAAAAAGGAACATCAGTAAAATTAACGAGTTGATTACCAATCCACTTATCCAGTCCAGAACTCACAATCCCTGCAGCTAGAGCCAGTCCACCCCCAAACAACCACAGTATTCCCCATGGCAGTTTTAATACCGTATTCCAGTCCAGTATACTCCCTTCTTTATTTTTGGAAGGAATTAAAAACAAAGCGAATGCTCCAAACAAGGCGATTATCGTATCATCAATACCTGGAATGAATTTTTCAAGAAACAGGCTTCTTGTCATCCAAGCTAAGGCTGTTAGGGAAAATACAGTTAACACTACTTTTTCTTCATAATTCATTTTCCCGAGTTCTTTCAGCTCTTTTTTTACAATTTTACGCCCGCCGGGGATATTCTTTATATCCATAGGATAAGCGATCTTAACCAAGTAAAACCAAACAACCGGGATAAGCAGCATAACCATGGGAAACCCAAATAGAATCCATCTTGCAAAGGAGATCTCTATTCCGTACAAATTATTAACCGTTGCAGCTAAAATGGTGTTCGCAGGGGCTCCAACTAAAGTACCAAACCCCCCTATTGTTGCCGAATATGCTGTTCCAAGCATAATAGCGGTTCCAAACGGAAAGTTTCCTGGAGAGACATCAACATCTCGCCTATTCTTTAATGAATCAGCTACATGTTTCGTTACAGCTAAACTAATTGGAACCATCATCATGGTGCTGGCGGTGTTAGAAATCCACATAGACAAAAACCCAGTAGCCACCATAAATCCTAGAATAATCATAGTTGGACTCCCCCCTATGAAGGCAATGATAGCTAGTGCAATTCGTTTATGAAAATTCCATTTCTCCATTGTTAAAGCGATCATGAAGCTCCCGGCAAATAGAAAAATAAGAGGATCCCCATAAGAAGAGGACACTTCACCTGTCTCCATAACCCCAGTTATAGGAAACAATAGAAGAGGGAGCAAGGATGTTATAGGAATAGGCAGGGCTTCAGTTACCCACCAGGTGGCAATCCAACTAATAAGACCAAGCATTTGTACAGCTTCCCTACTCATCCCTTCTGGATGAAGTAGTAAAGTAATAAAAAAGTACAATAAAGGACCAAGAAACAAACCTAACCTTTGCGCAATAGAATAATTCCCTGGTTGGGGAGAATTATTCTCTATTTCTTTTTTAGAGGTGTCGACTTCTTCCTTTGCGCTAGCATTTGCTGAAACACTAAAAAATAAAAAAGATGCAGCTTTCCCTATATCTTTCCTAATCTTACGGTCCCAACTCCATAATTGACCCCATACTGAATGAAAGTACATTCGTTTATCCTTCCTTTCCTCAAATTTGGTAACGCTTTCATAATACTTTACGTATACATTAAAGTCAATAAAATTTTGTAAATACCGGTTATTTATTATTTTTCATGAATTAATTTGACAATTACGTATACATTATTTAAAATTTAGAATAATGAATCAAATCTTACTATTAGGAGGAATTTAAGTATGGAAAGCAAAAAGCATTTTCGATTAGCTGTTATTCCAGGAGATGGAATTGGTGAAGAAGTAATAAACGAGGGTTTGCGAGTTATTGATTACCTATCTAGTACATTAAACAGATTCACCTTTGAAAGCGATTACTTCCCATGGGGATGTGAATATTATCTGGAAACTGGAAAGATGATGGACGAAGATGGGTTGGATAAAATAAAAAACCACGATGCTATCTATTTTGGAGCTGTTGGCTACCCGACTGTCCCTGACCACATTAGCCTCTGGGGCCTTCGTCTAGCTATTTGTCAAGGTTTTGACCAATGGGCTAACATCAGACCTGTTGAATTTCTACCAGGCGTAGAAGGTAAGCTTAACCATCCTAATAAAGAAGATTTAAATTGGGTATTAGTCAGGGAAAATACAGAAGGTGAATATTCAGGCATTGGCGGACGCAATTTTACAGGAAGAGGGCTAGGAAAAGAAGTCGCCATCCAATCATCCGTTTTCACAGAAGAAGGATGTGAAAGAGTGATTAGACACGCCTTTAATGTAGCCCTTAAAAGAAAAAGGAAAAAAGTAACGAGTGTAACCAAAAGTAATGCCCAGCAGTACGGAATGGTATTGTGGGATGAAGTATTTGAGAGAGTAAGCAAAGAATACCCAGAAGTGGAAACAGATAAATGGCTTGTGGATGCTATGGCCGCACAGTTCGTGCTGCACCCAGAAGAATTAGAAGTGGTGGTTGCTTCAAACTTGCATGCGGATATCTTATCTGACCTGGGAAGTGCTCTAGCAGGAAGCCTTGGCATTGCCCCAAGTGCAAATTTACATCTTGATGGCCGCTTTCCCAGCATGTTTGAATCTGTCCATGGTTCTGCCCCGGATATCGCCGGCCAAGGAATCGCTAATCCTATCGGAACGATCGGAAGTGCAGCGTTAATGCTGGAACATTTAGGGTTACCTGAAGAAGCCCATTTAATCAATGATGCAATTAGAGCGACAACAAGAAATGGAATATTAACGGCTGATATCGGAGGTAACAATACGACTAAGGAAGTAACGGATTCAATTATATCCCACATTTCGAAAACTACACGAGTATCTAATCGTGTCTAAATAAAAAGAGGGGAGCCCCTCTTTTTATTTTCTCTTCTTGTTATAATAAGTAGAAAGACAAAAAGTGAAGTGGTGAACTATGAAAGAGCAACATACGAAGAATGCTGAATCATCGATTAACATCCAAAAAGTTAAACAAGATTTGGAACCCATTCTAATGAATGTGACAGAGAGAAAGCTTCCCCAACGAGCTTACCAAATACTTCGGTTAGCCATTAGAAATCTTAAATTATTACCTGGAAAGACAATACTTGAGCGAGAAATCGCAGAGGTCCTCGGGATGAGCCGTACACCAGTCAGAGAAGCATTGATTCGCCTGCAAACAGAGGGAGTTGTCAACCTTATACCAAGAAAAGGTTTTGAAATCGAACCTATTGAAGCTAAGGATTTGCGTGAAATTTACGAAGTCGTAGAAATGCTTGAAGGTTTAGCTGCTAAGCTATCAACACACACTATTAATGATGAAGAGCTAAATGAGTTAGAAACGCTGATCGAACAGCAAGAGCAAGCAATTAACGAAAATGACCTGTCAGAATGGGCCAGGCTTGATAATTTATTTCACTTCAAAATTATTGGCTATGCTGAAAATAATAGACTCTCAAACGTTATAGAAGTCCATGCAGACCAATTATATCGAGCTCGCCTTATTACTATAAACAAACGACCATTACCTTTTCAATCGATAGTCGAACACCGTGCTATTGTAGCCTGCATGAGAGCAAGCGATGGTGAAGCTGCTCAGGTTTCTATGCAGTCACATAGAAAAAGAGCAAGAAACGAAATTCTGAAATTCTTATAAGATGATTAGTAGAGCTGAAGGTGAGTTTGCCCCTATTCGTTCTGTTGTTTTTCTTCTTAGCTGGCTGCAAATGACTTTGTAGGAATCGTATAGGTCCAATCATCATTTCAAGAGCTAATAGTGGTCTCCTCTCCAATCAAAATCTCCCAATATTAAACTTGAATTGATGTCTATAATTTCAGTTAGAAAGGACTGAAACATGAGTAAAGCAGTGATTCAAAAAAACGAACGTTCGTATAAACGCAGATCATTAGCTTAGTCAAAATACGCAGACTCCTGTGGGAATAGCGCGAGCCGAAGATCCCACAGGAAAGCGGTCTTTGCTTTCCGAGGAAGCTGAGGCCGCGCCCACGGAAAGCGAAGTGTTTTGACGGAGCGATGGTGTGAATTCTTTTTAACATAAATAATCCGAACTGATTTCTACAGAATCATTCGGATTATTTTATGATTTATTCAGTTTTTTCCCAGCCTGTTTTCTACTCCTTATATGAAATTAATGCATTTACTATAAACAAAGAAACCAATTTAAAACCTTTTTCATTCCATATTCCATTCCCCACTTCTCAGCTCCAATTCTTCTTAAAAACAATTACATTTTAGCCTCTTACACTAAGAGAAGCATAGTTTCAACTTGAATTTCCTCTATCAAAAATCTTCCTCTCTTTTTAGCCTGCAATTCTCTTCTTACCTTCAATTCATCAGCCTGCTTATTTGTTTAGGGATTATTCTTGTAGCGGTCAGCGGCTTATACTTATGGTGGAAACGAAAACCACAACAAGGATTAGGTGCGCCAAAAGCACCTCGCTTAAAGAACGCGTAAAGCTCAGGATGAAGCCACTATCCATATCGATCAATACTCTGGTGCTATCCTGGCAGATTATCGCTACGATCATTACGGCTTGATTGGAAAAACTGTCGCATGGGGTATTACCCTTCATAAAGGAACCCAATTCGGTGCCATTAATAAATACTTCCTTGTTCTTTTTATAGCATTGGGACTTGTATTTCCGCTGGTTGGTTTGTCTCTCCTCGTGGTGTGGCTGATAGACTGGCTGATCATCCAAAGAATAACGAGTGTCAAAAACTTTCTAAATGCTTAATCTTAACTGGTAAAGGGGGTTTTTCCGTGAAGAAAAAGATAGGTATGTCTCTTATTTTTTTGATTGTGATGATGACAGGATGTTCCCTCAAACAAGATGCCGCTTCTCTCTATAAAAAGGAAACACCCCTGAAGGCAGAAATTATCATCCCAGAATCATTTAATGCGAATGAAAATAAAGAAATCAAAGTCATTCTCACCCAGTCTGGACAAAGAGTCCCCGATGCCGACTTTGTTCATATGGAGGTGTGGAAACAGGATGGTTCCGTTTCATACCGAATGGAAGAAGTAAAGAATATCGGGGATGGGGTGTACAGTCTAAGTAAAGAATTAGAGAGTGAAGGCTTATATTATGCCAAATTACATGCAGGGAATGATGGGTCAACCATTGTTCCTCAAACCCAGTTTGTCGTGGGAGAACTTTCTGACAGTGAAAGAGAGGCTCTCAAAGAGAATTCACCAGAACAAAATTCAAATTCAGAGCCTCATCATTAATTACCCGGTTTTCCAGGATAAGAGGCGGTTACTTCTATTATAATAATCGCCTCCTTCACCTGGAGCTGTTTCTAATGAAGAAAAACACATTTATATAAAATCAAAGGATTTCATGCTTTCTTCGCCGGAATCCATATTTTTAACTCTAAGTTGATGTTTTCGCACCTCCTCCTCTCCTATGATAACTACGTTAGGGATCCCTTCTTTATTTGCTTTATCAAGAGCTTTACCTAATTTCTTATTACTTAACTCCAGCTCGACTTTAAATCCTTGGTTTCTAAAATACTTTGCTGCTAGTAATGATTCGTTAAGGGTATTGAGCGGGATTATATAGTAATCTACATCCGTGATCTCCTGCTGTTTTATCGTTTTACTTAAAGCCGCATAAATGACATCTAAACCAAATGATATACCGACAGTGGGATATTTTTCATTGGTCTCCATAAGACCGCCTATTACGTTATCATACCTTCCTCCACTGCCAATGCTGGAATTGATAGATCTGTCAGCTAAAAATATCTCATAAATGGTTCCCGTATAAATCTCTAATCCTCTTGCTAAAAAAGGGTTAAATTGACACTGTGCTTTCACGCCGAGTGTGTCTAAATAAGATTCGAGCTCTTGGACCTCGTTTAATCCTTGTTTAACAAGCTCACTTCGTTCAGCTAAGGCTTCAAAATAGCTGACCGTTGTGTTCCCTTTATCCGTCAAAAATGCTTTTATCTGCTGAATTAATGAATTGGATATCCCCAGTGAGGCCAGTTCAGTCAGGACAGCATTGACCCCAACCTTTTCAAGCTTGTCAAAGACTAAGATTACTTTACTAGTCATCTCCTCTTCCAGCCCGAATTCTTCAAGCATGCCGACTATTAACTTTCGATTGTTATATTGAATGGTCACACTTATATTCAGTTTATTAAACGCGTCCAGAGCCATGGTCATTAATTCAGCCTCGGCTGCCTGCGAATCCACCCCTGCTATATCCACGTCACATTGGGTGAATTCTCGATACCTCCCTTCTTTGATTGGTCCATCTCTAAACACTTTGCCTATTTCGTATCTCTTAAATGGCATTCTTAAAGCCGGGTTCATTGCGGCAACTTTAGCGAACGGAATAGTGAGATCGTACCGCAAAGCTAAATTCCTTTTTCCTCGATCAGTCAGCGTGTACATTTCTTCTAATATCTCAGCCCCTCCTCCATACTTAGAAGCTAGTAGTTCTGTATAATTTAAAATCGGCGTTTCTAATGGTTTACACCCATATTGGATAAAGACATCTTCTAATGTTCTTTTTATATTTCTTCTTACTGCTTCTTCATTTCCCAGGTAATCCTGGGTGCCTTTTACATTTTGATAATTCATTTTCTTCATCGTTATCCCTCCGGTTATTTAAATATAAAAAAACCGCACTTGAATTAAGTGTAGAACTTAATCAAATGCGGTTCATGAGAAACAGCCTTCCTATTTACGATTATTCAATCGAATAGCAAGGCTAATTCATATGATGATGCAGTTGTGAACAGAAAATATTATATGCCATGTTGTTCACCTCGAATTTCTTGTAACGTATCATACTGCAAATCGATGTTTTTTTCAAATGCTTTCATCGACCATTTATCTATCTTTCGTACGATTTATTGATATCTATTAAAAAATATATAAGAGGAAACTGTTAAAACTAAGAGCATAACGACCATTACAATCATTAAGCTGATAAATTTAAAAAGTCCAGGTAAAAAAGAAACTGCAATTATTAATACTCCTGCCGTCACAAACACTTTGCCACCTAATTGATGTGTTTTTCTCCAAGTTTTTTCATTCGCCAATGTCCAGGGGGTACGGATCCCCATGAAATAATTATGTTTAATTCGAGGCAGGTAGTTCCCCAGGATGATAAACAGACACCCGACTGCTATGAGAATGACTAAAGAAATATCAATAGCAAAACCTAAGTTATACCCCATTGTTACGATATGAAGCAGAAAAAAGAATACGATGAGCAGATTCACAACAATCGTATAGCTGCCTGAGAACTTTTTATAGTTTTCTTTTTTAGGATCGATCTTAGGCAGCAGAATAAATAAACCAAGCATTGCCATCATTAAAAGCGGTGCAAAGAAAACTGCGTAGGATTTGTTCCAAAACTGATCAGCTTCCCCATTTATATTCCAATGCATAGCTACCTGGTCTGGCAGGTACGGGAGCACAGCCGCACTTATCCCCAGGCTTACTGCGATGAGAATTAAACTGAATACATACTTCCTCATTTCTTCTCCTCCTTTTCAATAAACGTGAAATACCAGCTCATTAATTCATGAAAAACGGTCATATTTAAAGAATAATAAATATGCTGGCCTCTTCTTTCATCATCAATTAATGAAGCATGTTTTAATAGTTTTAAATGATGGGAAACGCTGGGTTTTTGCATATTAAAGTGAGAAGCGATTTCCCCTGCGGTTAGTTCGTCTTCCTTTAACAAAGTTAGGATTTGTCTTCGAGTTGGATCCGATAATGCTTTGAAAGCTTCATTAAGAGACATTGTGTCACCTCTCATCTACATTTATTTTACAAAGATTTGATTAGATGATTAGATAAATTTCTAAATATCTAATCATAGTTTATACAAATTTATGTTTTATGACAATACTTTATTAACAAAAATTTCAAATGTACTGGATAAAACTCCGCCGACAATCGATTTCAAATAAAAAAGGAAAGCCGCAAACCCTTTCCACCTGCAGGTTTGCGGCTTTTTTATAATGAAATATTTTGAGCAGCAGCGCTCCTCAATCCCTCTTACTCACGGGACATTTGCAGTCTTCCTGAAGGAACGTTTTTTAAAAATGGGTTCGGTTCGCCAACACTATAAATATGCAGGTGATGCATAGCTCTAGTGCACGCTGTATAAAACAACCGGCGAAGACTCTCTTCTCCATATACCTGGCTGGAGGCGTTATAAATCACGACAGCATCAAACTCAATCCCTTTCGCCAGGTAGGCTGGAATAACAATAACCCCTTGTGCATACTCATCGGTGTTTTTCTTAACGAGTTTAAGATTGTCTATGGTACGAAGACCATGATAAGCCGATGAACTTTCAGCAGCTGATTTACAAATGATCGCAATCGTTTGAAAACCGTTGTTTTGCAAGTATTCTACTTTAGAAGTGATTTCTTCGTGTAATTCATCATGGTCAGGCAGCCTTGTAAGCGTCGGCTTCTCTCCCTCCCGGTCAAAAGCCTTGATTTGTTCACCTTCTGGAACAAGTTCACGGGTAAACTCAATAATCTGCCTTGTGGATCTGTAACTGCGCTCTAATGTGATGCGCTCTGTTTCATCAGATCCGTATAAGCTGGTCAGCGAATCAAAGTCTGCAAAATGATCAGAGTGGGCGAATATGGCCTGGTTAAAGTCACCGAGGACTGTCATCCTGGCCCTGGGAAACAGCCTTTTGATAAACTCGAATTGGAATACAGAATAATCCTGCGCTTCATCTATAAGTACATATCTGATAGAAGTGTTGGATTGAAAACCCTGGATGAGTTCCTTCAGCAGCAAGTATGGAGTGGCATCTTCGTGATACAGCTTCCCTTCGTCCAGCATGTCTTTTGTCAAAAAGCAGATTTCTTTCCACTCGCCTGGAATATCTTGCTCTTCCCAGAGGTTGAGGCTGAGAGAATCTTCAAATAGCTGTTTGTATAATCTTTTAATATTTATAAATTCAAGGGATTCTATTTTTTTACGTAAAGGGCGCAGTCTCCTGCGCACGACCATACGGGCAAGCATCTTTCTCTCTCTTTTATAAAAATCAAAGGAATCTTCATTAGAATTCTCTAATTGGTTGTATACCTTCTGCAGTTCATCTTTGCTGAGCAGCTCGATTTCTTCCTGTACCCAGGCCTTCTTCATTTCAGCTTTTTCCGTTTTGTCGACCTCACTCATTAACCATTCTTTCAACTTGTCAATTCGATTATGAAAGCGGAGAGAGGTATGGTTACTATAAAAAAAGTCTTTGATTTGTTTAGAGGAAACGATAGACTGACCGCGAAACTTGATCCCTTTAAAAATCATGCCTGTTGACTCTAAGGTTTCTCGATACCTTTTAATCCCTTCAAAAAAGCTGGATGAGGCTTTAAATTGAATACTAGCTTTTCTTGTACGATAAAGAGGGTCATCCGCAGCTTCGAGCAGATATTCCAGTTGATCATAAGGATCTTCAACTTCAAATGAGCGATCCAGCCGGTATTCCAGATAGTCTTGAAAAGTTTCCTGCTGCATGTTCTCTTCTCCAAGCTCAGGTAAAACGTGAGAAACATAGTTGCTGAACATCGTATTAGGTGTGAATAAAATGATTTGATCGGCCTTTAAATTTTCTCGAAATCGATAGAGGAAATAAGCGATTCGCTGAAGGGCAGCTGATGTTTTCCCGCTTCCCGCAGCTCCCTGTACAATTAATAGTCTTCCACTTATGTTTCGAATGATCTTATTTTGTTCTCTTTGAATCGTGGCCACTATACTTTGCATATGTTTATTGGACCCTTTACCGAGCACTTCCTGCAGAATCTCATCGCCAATGGTAAGGCTCGTGTCGAACATCGATTCGATCACGCCATTTCTGATGTTATACTGCCACTTTTTCTCAAGTTCCCCGCGGATGACTCCATCAGGAATAGTGTATTCGGCCGGGCCGGGAGGATAATCATAATAAATGCTCGAAATCGGAGCTCTCCAATCGTAAATAAGGATGTTATCTTCTGTTTCATCAGTCACTGTCGAAACGCCGATATGAATCTGCTCTGTAACTTCATTTCCCTCTTCAACGAAATCAATCCGGCCGAAGTAAGGAGATTTCTCTATTCGTTTCAGTCTCGCCAGCCTGTTATAGGCATGTCTGTGTGTACTTTGACTTACAGACAGATCCTGTGCCTGCTGCCTCATTCCAATAATCGTTTCAAGATAATCGTCAAACGTATCCATATTAACTTTAAGGTCATCCCAGAAGTGCTTACGGATGTGGATCACTTCTTCTTTCCGCTTCGCCGCATCTGCTTCCATCTCGTTAATTTGCCCGCCAATGGTTCTCATTACCTTATCCAAATACTCCTGCTCTTTCCGAATTTCTTTGGTCAGAAAAACCACTCCTTAAAAAATGCAGATTAGGGGGGTTGACTCCAGAAAAATATTGCATTATAATTATAATAGGAATAATTATATCCACATTAAAATAAAAAGAGTCACTTATTAAAATTACCACAATTTCTTTTTTTAAGCAATATAGATTTCTCTGATTTTTTAGCTTTTGAATTAAAAAAACAGCTGAGCAATTAAGCACAGCTGTTTTTTTTCGTTTAAAATCACGTGTGTGTTTATTTCTTAGAGTTAGGTCCATAAAGGATGCGATTTGCTCGGTGCGTGCCATACTTTCTTTTAAATCAAACCGTTGTGCATCCAGCAACAGACATGCTCTGTAGTTATTGTCAGACCTTATTCTTTCGGTTGATACCGGCCCAAATAACGATGGGAATAACCAGTAAGGAAAGTCCAGCCCCCGCAATGGAAAGGGCTGGATAACTATAGTGGGCTACCACCAGTCCGGAAACGCCTCCTCCTAATGCTCCAGCCAAAGCAATCCCCACATCTACAGAACCCTGCGTCCTGGCCCGTGTAGGTGGGGGAGTTGAATCTACAAGGATGGCTGTACCGCTGATCAAACCAAAATTCCAGCCAAGTCCAAGTAAAGCCAGTGCTGTAATGAGTACTGCCATCGAATCAGCAGGTCCCATAGCAGCTAGAATGCCAGAAGCAAGCAGTGTAACCGCAGAAGCAACGGCCATAAAAGCACGGCCAATTTTATCAACTAGATAACCAGTGACTAAAGAAGGCAAAAACATAGCAGCTATGTGAAAGCCAATCACAAGCCCCACTTCTTTTAGAGCATGACCATGGTGTCCCATATGTATAGGAGTCATCGTCATCACTGCAATCATAACAAATTGAGTTAGAACCATTACTGCAGCACCCGCTAAAATGCCCCGCCTGTTTGTCATCAGCAAATTAGAATTTTTCTCTACCTTACTGGTTGTGCTTTGATATTCTGATATCGCTCTTGCCACAATAAACGGATCAGGGCGAAGTAAAATGAAGAAAACCAAACCAGCTAGTATATAAGCTGCGGCAGCTAATATAAAGGGACCAGCTAAAGCAGGAATTCCTACGGATTGCGCAAACTCCCCCATTACACCAACCAGGTTAGGACCTGCCACAGCACCGAATGTAGTCGAAACCATGGCCATACTGACAGCTTTTGCCCTTTGCGTTGAGCTGGCCAAGTCAGTTCCTGCGTAACGTGCTTGTAAATTTGTAGCTGTTCCAGCCCCGTAAATGAGCAGTGAAGTAAATAAAAGGAGAATGCTGTTCGTTAAAGCTGCCATCACGACGCCAAGCGCACCGATACCACCAGCCAAAAATCCTGTCGTAAGGCCGAATCGACGCCCAAATCGCTGAGAAAGTCGTCCCACAAGCAACGCAGCCCCTGCTGAGCCTAAAGTAAATAACGCGGTCGGAAGCCCCGTTATGCTGTCTGTTCCTAACATATCTTGCGCTAGAAGTGCTCCCACTGTTATTCCTGCTGCAAGTCCGGCCCCTCCAAAAATTTGGGATAGAACAACCACCACTAAGGTTCTTTTATATAATTGGTGTTGTTTTTCTGAAGAACTAATGTAGGCTTGTAGCCAAGCGGATTGAACATCTAACTTTGTTTCACGATCTTGTAACACATTCTAACCTGCCTCTCAAGAAACCTAATTCTATTTCATATTATCCAACTAGATTTCAATCAGCTTAGCACACCGTATAAAACCAAACAATATTTTAATTGTGTGGCGAACAATTTTAAGTAAGTTCGGTTAGTAAATGTTTAAGAATACTCAATCCTTCCTCAAGCTCATCGAGCGTTTCTGGTGCACAGACCGCAACTCTTACAGCCCTGTCCGGCCTACTATTTCCAACGACAAATCGTTCAGCCGCATACACCTGTACCCCTTGCTGTGCCGCTAAGCTTTCAAATTCAGCACCCGTAATCCGGTCTGGTAAAAGCAGCCAATGAAAGATGCCTGTTTCTGCACCGAAATACGTATAGTCTGCCAGATATTTATTGACGATTTGGTTTCTGCGAATGGTTTGTTCCTGATGGCTCTTAATTATGACTTCAAACTGATTCGATACAATAGTACGTGCTGCCAATTCTGTTAATAACGGAGAAACGGATACATTTAAATTATAAAGGGCCCTTGAAATCAGCTCTTTAAATTGATCCGGCACCGCTGCATAGGCGAGTCGTAACCCCGGTGCTATTGATTTCGATAAACTTGCAATATAAATGACCTGTTCCGGCGCAAATGCGGCAACTGGCGGAAGTGATTTTTCGTTGTGGAGATGATACGCCGCATCTTCAATAATGAACTGACTATACTTTTGGGCAATAGCTGCAATCTCTTTTCTGTTCTCCACTGACATACGGCAAGCTGTCGGATTATGATAATCCGGGATCAAGTAAAGGCCTTTAATATTTTCATTATTACATGCATATTCAAAGGCTGCCGGACTCATTGCATAGTTCTCTGATTTAATCGGTACTAATTGTACACCTAGTGTCGCTGCAACCGTTTTTAACCCCGGATAAGTATGAGGGTCAACACCAATACGATCTCCAGACTGGCAAAGACTCGCAAGTGAGGCGGCAATCGCATTCTGACCGCCGCTTGTAAATAAAATGCGATCAGCTGTTGTTTCAAACCCTCCCCTTCGCATGAGCTTTACCGCAGCATCCTTTTGCCAAAGATTTTCTCCTGCCCGACCGTAACCAAACCATTTTTCATAATCCGGCTCTTCCAGCATACTTTTCAGTTCGGCATGCAGCGGCTCGTAGGAAGCATCATCTGGCACGGTCGCTCCCATTTCAATTAAATGCTGCGGCTTCGTATCTTCCAGTAAATAAGCATTCGATAACGCATCATAGGATATAAACGTACCCTTTCCAACCGAGGCACTTAATAAGCCTTTTAACTCACACACTTTAAACGCTTTTGAAATGGTACTCAAATTTAAATCTAAATAATCGGCCAGTTCTCGCTGCGGGGGAAGTTTTGTGCCAGGTAATAAAACTTCGTGCAATATGTCCTGTTTTAACTGATCTGCAAGTACTTGATAGATCGGCTTTTTGGTTTTATCGATGGAGGGCTTCCAGCTCATCGGATAGTTTTCAAAAGAATTAATCGGCATAATCCCCATCCTTTTTATGAAAATTATATGGCTGCGGCATTTATAAAACAAGTACTCGGTTTCAAGTAAAAACAGGAACGCGGTGACGTTGGTTTAACACTCTTAAGCACAAGGGAAGATAACAATTATAATCGATTAAAAAAGGAAGGGATTATTGATGAAGGAACGTATATTTATCAGCCCGGCGAAATATGTACAAGGTAGAAACGCCATTCAAAACATTGGAGAACTTTTAGAAGGGGTTGGTGAAACTGCTGTTGTGATGGCAGACGAAACAGTATGGAAAATTGCAGGAGATGACGTCACAGGTCATCTAAATGAAGCAAACATCCATACGAAGAATGTCGTGTTCAATGGCGAAGCATCTCCTAAAGAAATGGATCGAATTGCTGGTATTGCGAAGGAGGCTGAAGCTTCAATTGTCATTGGCGTTGGTGGAGGTAAAACGCTGGATACAGCAAAAGCCGTTGCGGATGAGGTTCAAGGTTTTATGGTCATCGTTCCTACAACTGCATCTACAGACGCTCCTACCAGCGCACTTTCCGTTGTTTACTCAGATGAAGGCGTGTTTGAATCCTATCGTTTCTATAACAAAAATCCAGACCTCGTGTTACTAGATTCTAAAATCATAGCAGGAGCTCCGCCGCGTTTCCTGGCTTCCGGTATTGCAGATGCCCTGGCTACACTTGTTGAGGTGAGAAGTGTGGTCAACAACAGCGGTAATACGATGGCAGGAGGACAAACGACACTCGCTGCCCAGGCCATAGCAGAAAAATGTGAAGAAGTCCTATTTGATTATGCTTTACTCGCTTACCAATCGAACGAACGTCAAGTAGTAACGCCAGCTCTGGAAAATGTGATTGAAGCTAACACCCTTCTCAGCGGCCTTGGGTTTGAAAGTGGCGGACTAGGTGCTGCCCATGCGATTCATAACGGATTCACCGCTCTGGAAGGTGAAATCCATCACCTCGCCCATGGAGAGAAAGTAGCATTCGGCACCCTTGTTCAATTAACGATGGAAGAACATCCTCAAGAAGAAATCGAACAATACATGGCGTTATATATGAGCCTTGGTCTCCCTATTACTTTAGAAGATATCAAATTAAAAGATGTCTCTAAAGATGACATTCTCAAAGTAGCAGAAGCCGCAACAGCCGAAGGAGAAACGATCCATCAAGCCTTTTCAGTAACAGCTGATGAAGTGGCTGATGCGATTATGGCTGCCGATCAATATGCCAGAAGCTTCAAAGGAATGTTGGAAATAGAGTGACCCACACAAGAAGCTGGGGAGAAGTTCCCCAGCTTTTTCATATCTAAATAAATCATTGCCCACGCGAAAGGAAGATTCAACCGGATTTCCTTTCTGTTAGTGAAGGTTATGAAATCAACTTCAAACCAATCGCAGCCCCTAATACCATAGCAATAAAAACAATTCTCTTCAGATCCTTTGGTTCTCCATATAGAAACATCCCTAATATAGCTCCGCCCGATGCACCAATTCCTGTCCATACAGCATACGCTGTACTCATAGGCAATGTTTTCATTGCCTGGGCAAGGAAGATAAAACTAGCTCCGAATCCAACAATCAAGAGCATCACGGACTGCCAATTACGATACTTGTGAACCCTGTTGATCATCACCACCCCAAACATTTCGCATATCCCTGCAATGATTAGTGAGATCCATGCCATTAGGACGCAGCCCCTTCTTCATTATTACCTGTCACTACTTTCAGGCCTATAACCCCCGCTAACAAAAAGAATATTAAAATCATTTTCGCCCATTGAAAAGGTTCATCAAAAAATACAATTCCTGAAATAACCGTACCTGCCGTCCCTAGTCCTACGAAAACCGCGTATACCGTTCCTACAGGAAGATTTCTCCCTGCCATAATCATAAAGTAAAAGCTGATAACTATAGCAACAACTGTCCCCGACCAGGCCCAAAAGCTATCTGCATGTTTTAGCCCAATCACCCAGAGGACTTCAAAAAAAGCAGCAATAAAAACTTTAATCCAGTTCTTGTTCACGATTTACTCCTCCATTTCCAAGTAAATAAAAAAGCCTGAGAGACCACTGTAAAAACAGTATCTCCCAGGCTTTTGTCCTTCCGTGTCACAGAATAAAACTGTGTGTTTTCTCTCGGACCAGACTAATTTAATGAAATTACGGAACCCTAGAAAACCATTAGTTTTATTTAATTGAGTACAATTTAACACTATAGAACCTCGGAATCAAGGCCAGTTCTTTACCTTATCAAAGTTTTGCTGGTCCATTCCCTTATAGAACATCTCAAGTTCCTGCACAGAAATCATTCAGTTTATCCCTCTTACCTAAAAAATTACTTACAATTGAATAATCGCTCTCTTATGGAAAACTCAAATCCAAAGCACCTAGCTTTTTATTAATAATTCAGCCTTTATTGCAAAGAATATACATACCTGAAAATTTTTATCTATTGGAGGATGCCTTTATGACTCACAACCATATGCAGTTAACTTCTTCTGAATTAAGTTCTATATGGACTTCTTATATGAATGATTCTTTGTCCGCTTGCATATTAAGCCATTTTTTGAAATATGTGGAAGATGAAGATATTCGGTCTGTCGTCCAGTTCTCTTATGACCTTTCATCGACCCATTTAGGGAAATTAACCGATATCTTCCTGGGTGAGGATTTACCTGTTCCTGCTGGGTTTACAGAAGAAGAGGATTTAAATTTAAATGCTCCGAGACTTTACACAGACATATTTATGCTTAGTTATATCAATCACATGGCTAAGGTAGGATTACTTGCTTACAGCAGCTTTATTGCGATGAGTGCCCGCGAAGACATAAGAAGTTACTTTATGGAAGGACTACAAGAAACCTCTGATTTATATGATAATAGTTCAAACGTGCTTCTCTCCAAAGGTCTATTCGTTCGTTCTCCATATGTTGCCTATCCAACCAAAACAGACTACGCAGACTCAAAAAAATATTTTAATGGGTATACGTTGCTCGGCAGTCAACGACCATTAAATACAATTGAAATATCTCATTTGTTCATGAATATTCAAACCAACGTGATAGGGAATAAACTAGCGCTTAGTTTTGCTCAAACATCACCTAATGAAGAGGTTCAAAAATGGTTGTTACGAGGGGCTGATATTTCAAAGAAACATATTAATATCTTTACGAAATTACTTATAGATAATGACCTTCAGGCTCCTGCCCCATCAGATGTAAGTATTACTGATTCCACGAAGGCACCATTTTCAGATAAGCTTATCCTTTTTCATATGGGGTTATTAAGCGGGGCTGGAGCAGGTAACTATGCAACTGCGGCCGCAGCCAGTCAAAGAAATGACCTTATGGTAAATTATGAACGGTTATCTGTAGAGATTGCTCGATATGCGAAAGATGGCGGTGATATTATGGTACGTAATGGTTGGCTTGAAGAGCCGTTTGGAACGATCGATAAGCATAAGCTCGCTAAAACAAAAAAGACTAAATAATTATATTCACGCTATGAATACTTCAGTCTTTTCAACGGCGGCAGCATAGACTTATTGGAGAAATTACCGTTCTGTACAAAGAAAGAGCTGAAATCATCTGATTGGTTTTCAGCCCCGCTCCCTCTTATATTGAAATCTAGAATTAAAACTTTTGATTAGCTGCGACCAGTTGTTATCCTAATTTTGCTAGAAATTCTCGAACTTCTTTCGGTGATTTTAAAATGATAATTTGTTGCGCTTTAGACATTTGGTCGAGCCTATTTAAAATTCTTTAATTAATTTTACAATCCTAGCCATTACTTGGAATCAGACCTTTGATGATCCACCGGCAAGAAGTCAAAGATCTCACCAGTTTCGATTGAATCTACAAGCTTTTCAAGCCAGTAACAATATGTCTTGTACTCCTCTAACTGTTCAAGGTCCAGTTTGGCTCTTTCATATAAATCTTCTTCGACCTTTCCATCTTCTACTATTTCTTGAAGTTGATACTCTGCCTGTTTTATAGCGTAAAGGTTTATTTCTGCTTCTCTTCTCCATTTACTTCCAAAATATCGGCCGAAATAATTGAAAAAGTTTTTTTCAGCCACAAAGTGGTCCTTCCTGGAGCCTTTTTGCCATACCTTCCGGACAATGTTGATCTCTTGTAAGTTTTTGACCGCTGTGCTCATACTAGGTTTCGTCATGCCGAGCTCGTCTTTCATTTCATCAAGGGTCATTGAATCTCGTTTAAAATACATTGTGGCATAGAGTCGGCCAATTGACGGGGTGATCCCATACAAATCCATCGTTTCAGCAATCGCATTAATGACTTCTTTCTCAGCATCGTTTATTTTTGATTCAGTGGACAGCTGTCCTTTCTCGTCCATCGTTCTCTCCCCTTTCTCTTTATATGGGGCAATTTATTGTAACTGTTACAAATGTTTTCTAATGATTCCTATTTAAACAATAGAAGGAATTTACCCCAATTTCATCACACTGTAATTATCTTCATACGGTAAGTGTATCATTACATTAAACCTTCTGCCTCTGCGGTGGTTCCTGTTCGTTTTATGAGTTGGGAAACATAATAGGAAGAGGCTGTTATTTACCTGACTCTTTTCCATCATATATAATTATGAATCCCTCAAGATCTTCTCCATCGCTTTTCCCTTTGCTAACTCATCGATCATCTTATCCAAATAGCGAATTTCCTGCATAGTTGGTTCTTCAATGTCTTCCACTCGTACACCACAGATCACACCTTTGATCACAGCCCGGGAAGGATGCAGCCGTGGAGCTTCCGCGAAGAAGGTCTCAAAGTCTGTCTGTTTTTCCAGTTGCGCTTCTAACTCTTCCTGGCTGTACCCTGTTAACCAGCGAATGATTTCATCGACTTCTGTTTTCGTACGTCCTTTTTTCTCTGCTTTCGTAATATAATGGGGATAGACACTTGAGAAACTCATTGTATAAATCTTGTGTTTCGTCATGGCAGATCCTCCCTTTCATGTATTTTTGATTGATTCTTCTAATTATATCATTTTCTTAGGTTAGACCTGGGACATACTCTAATATATCTCTCTTAACCCCAACTTATATTCAATTATGCTGCTCTGAGACAATATAGGGGCGAATACTCCACTAAGTATTCGCCCCATATAGTAAAAGTATTAAATTGATTACTAAATTAAAAACCTAATTTGCCGGAATTCATTTTGCTTTTTCCTTAAACGTTTTCTTGCTTTAATGTCTCAATAATATTTTCCTTTTTGATTTTTTTAATCGAATACAGCATAGCTGCGCTTACAATCAAAAAGATAGCTACAATAACAAAAAGAATATTCCACCATGGCACTAAAAAGCCATAGTCAAAAGTATTCTTAAAGGATAAGTGGAGCAGAATCATAACAATGAACCCGACCGGCAAGCCATAGAGAAGGGCTTTGACTCCATAGAATATACTTTCATAGTTGATCATTTTATCGAACCCTCTGGGTGTCATTCCTACAGACTTCAACATGGCGAATTCGCGTTTCCTCAGCGAGATGCTTGTGGAAATCGTATTGAATATATTTGCAATGGAAATCGCTGAGATCAAAACAATGAATCCATAAGCAAAGATGGATAAAAACATGATAACCTGCTCATTTTGCTTTCGTTCCTGATGCACATTATACACATTCATCTCTGATTTCTTCGCATCTTCTAAAGCACTCTGGGTAGCCATAGGATCGGAACTGTTCATGTACATCGACGTCCTCTTTTGACCAATGGGTTCAGTGATTATCTCATCCATCATTTCCGACGACACCACGAGATCCACCCCGCCAGGATAGGACGTATTCACCCCCATTGGAACAGCGTCCGTTAATGCACCGACCTCTACTTTATTTATAGAATCCTTTTCTTCTGTTTCGTGATTCATAGAGTACAAATTGATTTCCTCGCCAATCGTCGTGTCGATGGATTTGGTCTCTCGGAATTTTCTAGTTTCACTGTCTTCATAGCTGATTTTATCAATCACAATCACACCAGGATGGTCTCCGTTTTGAAGCTGTTCCCCATCGATCCCGGCTTTTTGCAAATAGCTGTTAAAGCTTTCTTTATCTAACGCATGAAGCACAACATAATAGGGATATTTTCCATTTTCAAGCACATCATCATTTTGTTGAACATCATCCTTCAACGGCTCAGCAATTGAATCGGGATCCACGAGTGTATTCAAATCCACTTGCTCGATGATTATTGAATCTGTAACATTTTTTAGCTGGGTTAACGGCTCTAACTCTGATTTTTCCAATTGGCTGCTGCCTGATACCTGAATGTCAAAATTGATTTCTTCCTGTGAAATTTCATAAGATTTTTTTAAGTTGTTTGTGAAATAAGAAACGGATAAAAAAAGAACAATACTGACGACCAGGGAAAAGACCGTGGCCAGGTACCTTCGCTTATTCCTTTTCATGTTTTTTAAACCGATTTCCGCTTCAATCCCGAAGATTTTCCTTACCAGCGGGGAAGTTTTGACGGCCTTTTTGGATAATTTGATATCATGACTTTGACGGATCGCATCAATGGCAGAGATATTTGACGCTCTTTTTGCCGGCAGATAAGAAGATACAAAAATCGTTGCCATCGAAATAACGCAAGAGGCAGCAATAGAGACCGGGGTCACCACTACATCGAGCTTTTGTGGAATTCCCAGTGCCCCTTCAAGATAAGAATTTATGAAGGAAAAAGTGATGGCGATTCCACCTACCCCAGCTAATAACCCGATGGGGATACTGATCAGTCCGATGATTCCCCCTTCAAATAATACAGAATTCCGTTTTTGTTTCTTGGTTGCCCCTACACTTGAAAGCATGCCTAAATGTCTTGTCCGTTCTGAAACACTGATGGCAAACGCATTATAAATTAATGCTATAGAGCCGGTGATAATCACAGCCATGATAACGGCAGCCAGCATCAGCATTGTACGGTTCAAGTTATCTCTCGAAGATACTCCATAATAACGAAGAAGTTCATTATTAAAAGAAACCTTCTCAATGTTATGTTTCTCAGCCAGCGACTCCGCATGCTCATATAACGAACGATTCACATCTTTTAACACTACAACAGCATCGACGTTTTGTGCTGATTCCACTTGGCTTTGATTCATGTAACTGACCATTGTATAGCCAGGGGCCCACGATGGTTCCCAAGTTGGACGTTCCATGACTCCTGTGATGGTAAAGCTTTCGGTTGATTCGACTTGAATGTTCTCAGTAACTCCATTTTCATTGGATTGTAAGGGGTCCTGCTGTGTTAAAGGCTCTTGTACACCTTCATTGTACCTTTGGCCAACCTCTAAGGTCAGTTGATCCCCTATCTCATAATCCAACTCTCCATCCTCCAACATGGCTTCGGATATCATCACTTCCGTTTGCTCGTTAGGCAGACGACCTTCACTTATTTGAATAGGAAATTGCGATAAACCTTGAGCATTGTATTCTTTAATGAAAGCATATGGCTTGCTTTGATTTTCTGAGTTTTCCATTTCTGCATACCCAAGATCATTTTCGACGATGAGTTTTTTTGTCTCTTCGTCATTCTCGATAGCCTTGAGTTGTTCAGCATCCACATTCTCATACTGGACATGCCATTCTCCATCCTGGGAAATGGTCTGTCGCTTCATTAAGTCCAGAAAAGATACGGAAAGCGTGGCAACAGCTGCCACCATGGCTACCGAAATAATAACACCAATGACGGTAACGAGAGATCGACGTTTGTTCTCCCTCATATGGCGCAATGTCAGTTTATTGACAATATTCATGGACGAATCACCTCATCTTTGGCGATCCTTCCATCCTCTATTGAAATGACACGGTCGGCTTGTAAAGCAATACGTTCATCATGAGTAATGACCAACAAGGTTTGCTTGTAGGTTTTATTGAACATTTTTAACAGTTCCATAATTTCATCACTGTTTTTACTATCAAGATTCCCTGTCGGCTCATCTGCAAGCATAATAGATGGATTACTGAATAAAGCTCGGCCGATGGAAACCCTCTGCTGCTGTCCTCCAGAAAGCTGGTTCGGCAGGTAATTTAATCGCTCTTCAAGTCCTAGAATATCAACAATCTCATTCAATTGGGTTTGATCTACTTTTTTAGAATCCAATAGCATCGGCAGCGTGATGTTTTCTTTAACCGTCAATATCGGAATCAGATTATAAAATTGATAAACTAATCCGATTTGTCTTCTTCTAAAAATAGCAAGCTGTGTTTCATCGAGTCCATACATATCTGTTTGATCGACGCTTACTTTGCCGCTTGTCGGCTTATCAACACCACCCAGAAGATGCAGCAAAGTAGACTTCCCTGATCCAGAAGGGCCAATGATGACAACAAATTCTCCTTTATTGACTGAAAAGGAAACATCATCAAGGGCTTTGACCGCGGTTTCCCCTTTTCCATACACTTTAGACAGATTTTCTATTTTTAAAATTTCCATACGTTAACCTCCATGTTGTCCTTGGTGCTTTCAGTATATCTGTCTAAAATGACTCTCCGGTGACTGTTAAGTGACAATTTAGTCACCTTGGAGATCATTAAATCACTTGTTTATAAAATTTCACTTGAAACCGGGTCCCTTCCCCTTCCTCGCTGCTGACTTCGATATCTCCATTCTGGTTGGTGATGATGCTGTATGCCATGGCAAGACCGATGCCGACACTGTCTTCTCCGGCATTTTTCCCTTTATAGAAACGCTTGAATATGTAAGGAAGGTCTTCTTTAGAAATTCCTTTTCCCGAATCCTGTATGGTAATTTCTGTGAACAAGGCATTTTCAGTAAAGGTGATGTTAATCTCGCCTTTTCCTTCTGTATGCTCTACGGCGTTTTTCATAATATTGAGAAGAGCTTCAACCGTCCAGTTGAAGTCCCCTGTAAATGACACCTGCTCTTCTCCTGTTATATTTATGGATAATTGTTTAACATCAATTGGGATAAGAACAGGCTCCATGGCTTTGTTAATCACGTCCGTTACCTGTACCTTTTCCTTATGGAATGGAAGAGTACCAGCATCAATCTTTGAAAGCTTCAATAGTGACAAAACAAGCCATTCAATTCTCTCTAATTGAATACGGATATTTTTAGTAAACTCTATACGCTTCATGTCACTAAGCTCGACATCACTCAGCAGGTCGGACATGACCATCATTGATGTAAGCGGGGTCTTTAATTGATGGGAGATATCTGAGATCGCATTTGTTAAATTCATTTTATCCTTTTGTAAATACTCACTCTGTTCTGAAAGCATTAATGTGACTTTATAAATGTCGTTTTTTAAAATACTAAGCTCGCCTTCATGATTGTCACGAAGATCCAGACTGTAATCCCCGCTTTGTATTTTTCTTAAATAATCGGATAACTTTTCGATTTCACGATAACGCCAGGCGGTGAACAGGCAGGTAATCATTACAAGTAAAGCAGAAACAATAAAGAGAAATACCGCAGCCGCAGTCGAAAAAAAGTATGCCGCTATCACCGTTCCCAGCAAAATCACTAAACTTAAAATGCCAATAAGAACCTGGATCTCCCGATTTCTCAACACCTTAACCACCGACCTTGTATCCCATTCCACGAACGGTTTTAATAATTTTCGGATGATGAGGATCATCCTCAAGTTTTTCTCTCAGCCGCTTAATGTAGACCGTCAGCGTATTGTCATTAACGAAATCGCCAGCTACATCCCAAATCCACTCAAGCAATTGTGTTCTTGTTAGCACCTGGCCAATATGATTCGTAAAAATCAATAAAAGCCGATACTCCAACGCTGTCATTAATACTTCCTCACCATTCTTGTATACTTTGCCTTCTGCAGTATGGACACGAATAGGACCAATATCTATATAACTACTGGATGACGGTTGGGAGTGTTTATGATATCGACGCGTCACGGACTTTATCCTCGAAAGCAGCTCCCGGATCCTAAATGGCTTCGTAATGTAGTCATCTGCTCCCATATCCAATCCCATCACTACATTGACTTCATCATCAAAGGCAGTCAAAAAAATAACAGGCTTGTCTGCACGTTTTTTCACTGCCTCACATAACTCATACCCACTGCCATCAGGGAGCGATAAGTCTAACAAGAATAAATCCAGTTCGTTCACATGCTCGTCTATCATTTTCATAGCGGTGTCGACGTCTGGGCACATGACGGTTTCGTATCCTTCGTTCTGGAACGTATATTCAAGTCCTGAAGCAATGGTTTTATCATCTTCCACTACTAATATCTTCACCGTTCTCCCCCTAACTTTGGTATAAAAAATTGAGGGTGTATTTGTAATAACCCTATTTGTTTCCTGGTGTATGACTACAAATTATTTCTTGTTCAGGAACACGTTTATTTAGGAATTGAAACCTCAATATAATTATAACTTGTACATCTGAATTTATAATAACTCGTATTGTTGCACTATGTATTATCCTTCCTGTTTATCTCAATTACTTGAAAACAAGATGAATCTTCAATAATGACAGAAGGTTATGAGATAACCGGTCTATCTGGAAGAGTCATCTTGTAATGTCTCAGTAGCTTGGATAACATTTGCAGCTTCTCCACTCTGAGCTTTATCAAGGTTGTGCCCGCTACTTAATGCCAGGAAAGCATCATCAGAAAAAATGGGATGAAACTCATTTTGCGGTTTAGTGGTATTGGCCAAACCTTCCTGCTTCTTTGCTACCAGAAAAGTGTATTCCTCTCCTCTAGAGGAAGTAAATTCAGCACCGCCTGAGTTCGTATTATGGAGACAAGGTTGCGGTTAATTTCTCTACAGAATGCTCATCATTTTCATTTGCCCTATCATATACACTATATTGATGATTCCCGGAACGGACTATAAATAATTCACTTCCCTGTGAAGTTTGTACTCTTTCAATATCATCTCTTGGACTTTCATTCTCAATAAAATGGGTTAATGCTGCTTCTTCAGTTGGAAAACTTTCCTTATCTTTGGTTTGAGTTTGCTCATCACTGCATCCTGCCACGATTGGCCACAAAAGAAGTATAAGAACTGAAAAAATACGCATATAAACTCCCCTTCTAATAAACTAACTGCATGTAAGATCCTTCTTATTGATAACCGAAACTTATCAATCCTTATTCACAAAAATTAGAAGGCTTATCTTGTTGAAGATAAGCCCTCTTTCACCTTTACTCCCATCGCAAAAGATATAATGGAGAAAATGATTAAAAAGAAACTAAGAATACCATAAGCTGCACCTTCAAAGCCTCTGATGTTAACAAAACCGTTATAAAAGAGAATGGCAGCAGCAATAGTTAAAAAGCATCCAGGTACCATCTTGATAAATAGGGAAAAGCCCTTTTTACTGAACCACCACGTAAGCGTCAATGCAATGATTCCAGGTATTAAAGATACTAATAAAGGTCCATAAAGCATCATAAGAATCTCTCCTTTTAGCCATCTTTTTCTCCTCTATATGATATCTCTCATAACACAATACGAAACTAATACAATTTAGTTTCAAAAGTGGTATCTACTCGGATTCAAATCTTCCACAATGCTCCTCAAAATAACTTCTGAAGACTTTATTCTAGAAAATACTCCAAAAACGATATTGGATAGTAAATAAAAAATATATACAATACAACCAATATAATTACTGCAAAATTAAATAAGATAATTTTTTTAGTAGTGCTTATCTTAAACTGAAACCAGTAGCTTACAGCCCACAACATGTAAATTATACTAATAGCTATGTATTCAGCTGTATAAGGATCAGGCTGCGGTACAAAATGAAGCCCAAACCACATGACAGCTCCTACCACTAACAGAAGAAGAATTAATATAATGTTTATAACATGAATTGTTGTTTGTCTAATGAAGATTCTCTCCAATCTCTATTCCTATCCATTTCAAAAGATCAGTTATTTTTGAAACTACTTTAGACTTGTATACAGAGATATATCTCAGGGAATTATTTACTTTCGCACCTGGGATAATTGAGTATAATGCAAGATTTACATTTTCGATATCCCGTTAATGAAAATACTAAATAATAAACTAATAGTTGTTAAGCCAGCAACCGGGATAGCAAAACCTATGTTATTTTTACATTCATATATAGCTGTAAACAACCCTGCAACACACAACACCAGCCATACAGGCATAAATACGACGTCTGCAAAGTTCGTTGGTAATAATGAGTAACCACTAGTTAAGAAAAATAACCAATGAAAAACCAACAGCCCTAATATTCCATAAGAAATTTTTCGAGGGGGATTTCCTTCCTTATTTTTTCTAACAGCTAAAAATGCAGTAATTATTGACGTTAAAATTGCAATCATGGCTAAGATCATTAAAAATATTATTGAAAATCCAATGATAACCACTCCCTTATTATACTTTTTTCAATAAAACTGTTCTGTAAGTTAAAAATTATTGCGCCCGACTACTTTATAAAGTATAAAACCCAACAAAAAAACTAAATCCAGCGGCAAGAAATGATGTGAAAGCAATTGGTTTTCGTTTCTGAAATTCATTAACCCCCATAATAAGAAGCATTCCACCCACTAACAGCAAAACATAAGGTAATACTATTCCAATAGTTCCAGTTATCAACCCATAACTGGAAATAGCAACTATAATAATTGCTAAAATTATTCTAAGTATTTTCACCAGTACTCCCCCTCTAAAAATAAAATTAATTCCTGTAATATCCCGACCTTTTCTTGAACAAGGTCGAATTAAACACCTCTTTAAGATTAGCTCCCGTTAACGGAAGAATGGATAAGTATTTTTAATTTTTATTAGAGTCAATTGCTGTGCCTATTGCTATTCCGAAAACCAAACCTATACCAGCTCCAATTGCCAGGTTATCAAATATAATTAATCCAAGTACTGCTCCTAAAGGTAACCCTATACCAAGTCCAAATGCTAGATAAGTGTCTCGTGTTGTTTTTTTATTTTTGCTCATCATTTACCTCCCCCATTGATCATTTTACTAGCTTTTGCTCTCCAACAACCCTGCTCTGTTAACACAATAAGCGACAGCCACTGTGCAGCTATCTCTCCCGTATATATGAAGCCTTGACGTAATGTTTTTCTAAACTCATGGTTCACTCATTCCAAGTGTTAATAGAAGCAGATATGTAAACACTAATAATCCTCCATTAAGAAAGATACCGAGGGTTACTGCAACTAACTTCTTCGATAAAACTGCTAAGACAATTCCTAAAACAGAAAAAACACTAAGAATGACAATAATTAAGTATAAGTTTGCGTTTGGCCCCCTTAATACAAAAAATGCAAGAATACTAAGCGCAACCATTAGAATGGAAAAACCTCCATATTTGTTCATGACTAATCCCCCCTCATGAGATTTCCTTTCTTCTTCATTGTTACAATATCTGTCAAATTGTGCAATTCTTCTTTAAGAGTATTGATGTATCATAGCATTCTATTAAGATTTTACATAAACACTCCATTTCCTTTTACCTAGAAAACAGCTGTCGATGTGTGAATTTTTATAAGAGAGAAAGAAAAATAGTGTCGATTTATTGAGTTATTCTTACTGTAAGTTTGAGAAAAGCGAATGAAGTTGCCGCATTAAATTGAAATAATTGAGAGGTATCGTCTATATATAGCATTCAGAATCTTCTGTAAAATGTAGAATAATATAGAAAGGAGGAGAATTTTATTGAATGTAAAACGAGTACGAATCTGGTCATTTATCGTGTTGGTTGTCCTTTTGTTCACTACAGCACTGCCGGCCGGGGCTTTTGCTAAGGGTCCTCCTCATCATTCTGACGATGAAGTAGCTTATGGAGGGGAAGGAATGGTAGCCACTGCTCACCCGGCTGCCTCGGAAATTGGTGCAGAGGTTCTCCGTAAAGGGGGAACGGCCATGGATGCAGCAATTGCTATACAGCTTGCGCTAAACGTGGCCGAACCGATGATGTCAGGCATTGGCGGTGGAGGTTTTATGATGGTGTATGATGCTGAGAAGGACGATGTCTCGATCATTGACAGCCGTGAGCGTGCTCCCGCTGGCGCGGAGCCGGATATGTTCCTTGATGAGAACGGTAATGTTATTCCCTTTTCCGAACGACATATTACCGGGGATGCTGTCGGGGTTCCCGGGACGTTAAAAGGCTTAATGACAGCCTATGACGAATGGGGGACCCGGCCTTTCAATCAATTAATCAATCCCGCCATTAAACTTGCACAAAATGGGGTAGAAGTAAATAGTGTTCTGGCTGAAGCCATTGATGATAATCAATATGAATTATCAAGAAGCGCAGCAAAAGATGTCTTTTTACCTGGGGGTGAGCCTTTACAGGAAGGAGAAAAGCTTGTCCAAAAAGACCTGGCCGATACATTTAAACTCATTCGTAAAGACGGCTTAGATGCTTTTTACGGAGGTGAAATTGGACAGGCTCTTGCAGATACGGTTCAGGATTTTGGCGGCACTATGACATCTGATGATCTTGAGAACTATCAACTTACAATAGATGAGCCTGTAACGGGGACTTACCGGGGCTACGAAATTGCTTCAATGCCGCCGCCAAGCTCTGGAGGCCTGACTGTTCTTCAAATGCTCAAAATGCTTGAAGGATTTGATATAAGTGAATATGATGTAAGATCACCTGAAAAATATCATTTAATGGCAGAAGCGATGCACCTCGCTTATGCTGATCGAAATGCTTATATTGGAGATACGCAGTTTGTGGATGTACCGATGGAAGGAATGTTAAATGAAGAATACTTAGCAGAACGAGCTTCCCTTATCGAACTGGGTCAGGCTAATGATAATATCGAACCAGGTGACCCATGGGATTATCAAGGCGGGGATTCAGAGCCTGCAGCCAGTAGTGAGGACGACCGTGAAATTGGGGAGACCACCCATTTTAGTGTAGCGGATAAATGGGGGAATCACGTGTCCTATACGACAACGATTGAGCAGGTATTCGGGACTGGGATTATGGTGCCGGAATACGGTTTTATGCTGAATAATGAGTTAACGGATTTCAATGCAATCCCGGGAGGACCTAACCAGGTGGAGCCTGACAAACGACCGATGAGCAGCATGACGCCTACCATGGTGTTTAAAGACGGTGAACCTTATCTGTCGCTGGGTTCCCCTGGCGGCCCTACGATCATCACTTCTGTCTTTCAAACGCTTGTTAATGTAATCGATTATGATATGCCGTTGAAGGATGCGATAGAGGAACCGAGAATATACAGTGCCTCTTATCCTCAAATTAGGTGGGAAGAGGGCATTCCGGATAATGCGAGAGCTACAATGGAAGACTGGGGACACCAATGGCAGAGCAGCCCAGGAGAAATTGGGAACGTACAGGCTGTAAGAGTTCTTGAAGACGGCAGTTACGAAGGTGCAGCCGATTCATCAAGGGCCGGTACAGCCATTGGGCTAGACAAAACAGCAGGAAAAAATAAATAACACCTCTGCAAAAAAACAAGGCTGTCGAGAAAGTTCTCGACAGCTTTAATTTTTGGCATTTTTACTTAAGTTTGATCTTTCCGTACACTAAAGAACGGGATAGGCTGATTTATTGTCGCTCGTCCGGATAGGAAAATGTTTTCGAAACAAGTGCTGATGACAGCTGCCTACCCGAACATGAAGGAGATTGTCCATAAACTATCCAAGATGACCCATATGAAGGAGAGTCTTTTTCTCTATGAAAAGAAATTCTAAGGAGCGGCCCCCTTCCACTCCTGCGGAAGAACGAGTGAGCCGAGATCGCCAAGCGTGGGTTTCGCGAGGAAGCTCGGGCGCTCGTCCGCTAAAAAGGGAAGGGGCTTTCGCTCCTGGCGGCAAGAAAAAAGCTTGTGGAGAAACAGGGGTTTCTCCACAAGCTGTAACGGAGTCCTGACAACTCGGGAGTCCGTTTTTGATATTACTGCTGAGGCTCATATACTGTGATAGTGCCCGGAACTTCTCCATAAAAAGATGGCCAACCCAAAAGGTTGACCAAACAGCAGTGTTATCCTCTTAATTGATTTTTAAAGAACAATACCGTTTCTAACTCATCTTCTCTGTCTTCAAAGATCTCCAATGCTTTTCCAACAGCAATAGAAAATTCGATATAGGCATTTCCTTCAGCGGTAATTAAGTTTTCGCTTACCGTCACATCTTTTTCACTCATGAAGTCTTCATTAAAATAGTGTGCATACTGAGGATTATCATCAATGGATGTTGAAAATTTCCTTTCTCGAAGGACGCCTGCTGCTGCAAGGAAGGCCGGCCCTCCGCAAATGGCTGCGATCTTTCTCCCCTGCTTATCAAAACTCTTGATGAGGTTCAACCCTCGTTCATCCTGATCAAAGGGGGCAGGCTCACCGCCGGGAATGATCAAAATATCGTAGTCAGCAGGTTCGCATGCTTCCATTTTCAGATCAGGTTTAACTGTGAAATTCCCCTGGTGTGTAACTTCATCACTTAATGCCGTCGTGTGAATATCGACGTCGGAAATGTTGAGCATGTAGGACAGAGGGCTGATCTCCCAATCCACATACCCTTCATATAAGAAGAATAATGCTTTCAACTCGTCAACCCCTCAATAGTTTTAGACTTAAGGACAAGTTACCTGGGTACCACCTTATTTGAATTTTTCATATGATCATCCCCTCGCGAGTTTATTTTTGAATATTCAGACATATTTATTTTACTGGATATTTGGTAAAAAGTTAAGGATGAGCACGGTAATATGTTGTCATTCATCTAAAGGAGCAGATAGGCAATTGGCGTGACGATGATCAACGTTAAGATCGTGCGCTCGATCCAGATGATGATTAACTTTGGAATGCTGATGGGAATATCCGTGGACAGGATACACGGAATCAAAGCGGAGAAGAACAAGACAGCTGATACGGACAAGGTTCCGATCACAAACTTTGTAATGAGCGGAGCTTCCGCAACTAACAGAGCAGGCAGGAACATCTCTGCAATTTCGATCGCTGAAGCTTTAGCAGCCAGTAATGGCTCAGGGATCTGCAGGGCCCATGTAAATGGATAGAAAATATAACCTACAATATCAAATACAGGGGTATATTCCGCTAGGACCAGTCCGAGCAAACCGACGGACATGATCGAGGGAAGAATAGCCATGGTCATAATAAAGCCGTCTTTTAAATTGAGCCCAATGTTCCTGCCAAGAGAAGGGGCCTGCCTGGATGCTTCCATCGCTTGCTGCCAGGCTGCCTTGATACGGTTTTCTTTGATCACTTCTTCCGGATGTCCTTCCTCGGTGTAATAGTCGTCGCTGATTTTATTTAAAGGCCAGATACGTACGGTAATCGCGGTTACAAGAAAGGTTACAAAGAGGGTGACCCAAAAGTAGGTATTCCAGATTTCCATAAGGCCGAGAGTTTTTGCTACGACAATCATGAAGGTGGCCGATACCGTTGAAAAACCTGTGGCGATGATCGTCGCTTCCTTGATCGTATATTTTCCTTCTTTGAACACACGGTTCGTAATCAATAGTCCTATCGAATAACTTCCTACGAAAGAGGCTACGGCATCGATCGCAGAGCGCCCCGGCGTTTTCCAAATCGGCCGCATGACGGGCTGCAGGAGAACACCAATAAACTCTAACAGCCCGTATCCAACCAGCAACGCCAAGAATATAGCGCCGATTGGGACTAATAGTCCGACGGGAATGACGAGATTTTCAAACAGAAAGGGGCCCATATTCGGATCAAACAGCCAGGCAGGACCTGCATCGACGACAAGCATGACTGCTGCGACCACACCGAGAATTTTAAAGAGGGATAGTGTCACGTTTACTCCATCTTTGTTCCAGGATTTGTTGATAAAAGGATAAATCGCACCAAGAATTATGACAATCAAGGCATAGTAAGGGATAAGTTCAGGAAAAGTCGTTTGGAGAAAAGTGACCATATGATCAAGCGGGATGGACGAGTTGCCGTCAATTGTTATAGGCATAAAAAAGGTAAAGATACCGATCAAACTCATGATAAAGAATTTACTGATGTTTCCTCTGTGCTTTAAGTGCTGATCTTGTGAAACAGTTGCTTTTCTTTGCTCCATAATAAAACCTCCAATTTCACAATATTAGGAAAATTCAACTTAAAAATGTACCTCAAGCCCATGCAGAGGACCTGAGGTTTGTTGTTATTTTTCACGCTGACAGTACCCTGTTAAAAATGAAAGCATTGTATGGACGGCAGCTTTTACATGCATTTCGCCGATATCCTTGCGCGGATCAAGACAGACAATGTCCATGGCCTTCACTTTTGGATGCTGCCCGGCCAGCTGAACGGCATCGAATAGCTCAGCGGTGTACATGCCACCCGGTGTGGCTGCTGGAGCACCTGGTCCATTTGTGATGTCCAGCACATCCATATCCACTGTCAAATAAATGGTGTCTACTTCTCCATTTAATGTTTCTAAAGCTTGCTGGATCGTCGTTTCGATTCCTTTTCTCCGCGCTTGCTTCATCGTAGTATAATGAACGCCTTTTTCATCGGCTAAATCCTTCAATTCGCGGGCATTGAAAAATCCATGCAATCCGATGTTGTGGACATGCTCTCCTTTGACTACTCCTCCCTCGAGCAGCTGTCGGATCGGGGTGCCGTTTGCCGGTCCGAGCGTGGAGGGATCCCGCAAATCAAAGTGGGTATCCAGTTGAAGGATGCCGATTTTCTCCTCCTGATGCGACTGCTTCCACCCTTTGACCAGCTGAGCCGTAATCGAGTGATCTCCTCCCATAACGAGGGGAAGCGTATGAGGATGATGGGAGCGCATCGCGGTCATAGCTTCGGTAATCCGCTCGTGGGTATAGGCGATATCTGTAACGTGCTGCTCGACATCTCCAAGGTCAACGATACGCAGTTGGGCCAGGTCAATGTCTTCGTCCAGATTATACGTACCAAATCCCTTCCATGCTTGGCGCAGGGCATCTGGATTTTCACTGGCGGAAGAAGAGCTAATGGACGACTTGGAAAGCGGTACGCCAAGTATTGTGACATCATACTCTGCCCAATTTGGCTCTTCTTCTGTCAACGTCTCAATCCATTCATGGACCTTCACATCTGACTTTGCTTCAGTCCGGGTATTCCAAACGAACTTCGGACGGTCTAGTTGAGGGTATGGATAGCTGCTCATTGCAGCTGCCCCCCAACAACGACAGGTTTTCCAGCTTTGATTACTGTATCGACATGGTTCATCCCATATTGGTAGGATAAGACCATGTAGTTCGGCACGTCAAAAATGGTAACATCACCTTTTTTGCCTTCTTCCAGGCTGCCCGCTTCTGTTGCTACTCCAATAGCATGAGCTGCGTTGATCGTTGATGCTGTTAACACCTCTTCAGGCGTCATTCCCATCATCAGGCATCCTAAGTTCATAATGAATGGCAGGGAAATCGTCGGTGAAGACCCAGGGTTCGCGTCTGTAGAGAGGGATACGGGTACGCCTGCATCAATCATGTTACGGCCGCGGGCGAATTCTGCCATCAGGAAAAACGCGGTCCCTGGAAGCAGCACGCCGACGACTCCTTGGTCAGCCATTGCTTGAATTCCTTTATCAGAGGCACGCAGCAGGTGGTCGGCAGAAATTGCCCCGACTTCGGCAGCTAGCTCAGCTCCAGCATATGGTTCAATTTCATCGGCATGGATTTTTGGAATGAGTCCGTGTTTTTTACCAGCTTCAAGAATTCGGCGGGATTGCTCTGGAGTGAAGACGCCGCGTTCACAAAAGACGTCATTAAACTTCGCCAATCCCTGCCTGGCGACTTCCGGAATCATCTCTTCAATCACGCGGTCCACAAACGCATCTGGATTGTTTTTCTCATCCATTGGCACGGCGTGGGCCCCCATGAATGTGGAAACAATATCGATGTTATGGCTTTCATGGAGCTGTTTCGCCACCTCCAATTGTTTGAGCTCATGTTCAAGCGTCAGTCCGTAGCCGCTTTTAGCCTCCACCGTGGTCACACCATGGAGGAAAAATTTATTTAAGCGGCTAATCGATTCCTCGAAAAGCTGTTCGTGGCTTGCCTTCTGTGTCGCACGAGTCGTAGCATGGATGCCGCCCCCGGCTTCCATAATATCCATATAGGATTTGCCTTTTAGGCGCATGGCGTATTCATTTTCCCTTGTTCCGGCGTGAACGAGATGAGTGTGCGGATCAATCAGACCCGGGCTCACCACTTTACCTGCGGCGTCGATTTCTTTCACAGCTTTGATGCGGTCAGTGTATTTTTTTTGAAGTTCAGAATCAGGACCGACGGCGGTTATTTTTCCGTCCTCAATCAATACACTTCCGTTCTCGATAATCTGCAAATCCGACATCGCTTCTTTTACAGCCGGCTTCTGCGAGTGACCGGCAAGCGTAATTAATTGAGCAGCGTTGCTTATATAAATGGACTGGGTCATTATTTCCCACCTCCCTGTTGGTTCAGCATTGGAATATTGACGCCTTTTTCACGTGCCGTATTTTCTGCCAGCTCATACCCTGCATCCACATGGCGGGCAATCCCCATCCCGGGATCTGAAGTTAATACCCGCTCAAGACGGGCTTCTGCGTCCTTCGTTCCATCTGCCACAATAACCATGCCTGCATGAAGCGAGTAGCCCATTCCTACCCCGCCTCCATGATGAACACTGACCCAGCTTGCTCCTCCTACACTGTTAATCAATGCATTTAAGATCGGCCAGTCTGCGACAGCATCACTGCCATCCTTCATACCTTCCGTTTCACGGTTAGGAGAGGCCACAGAGCCTGAGTCCAAGTGATCGCGGCCAATAACGATCGGGGCTTTCAATTCTCCGTTCGCTACCATATCGTTAATAATTTTCCCGAACCTGGCTCGCTCCCCGTAACCTAACCAGCAAATTCGGGAAGGGAGTCCTTGAAAGCTGATTTTTTCACGAGCCATCCGGATCCAATTGCACAGATGTTCATTATCACTGAACTCCCTTAGAATCACTTCGTCGGTTTTATAAATGTCTTCTGGATCCCCGGAAAGTGCTGCCCAGCGGAAAGGGCCTTTGCCTTCACAAAATTGCGGACGAATGTAGGCGGGAACAAATCCTGGAAAGTCAAAGGCATTCTCTACACCTTCATCTTCTGCCACTTGGCGGATGTTGTTTCCATAATCAAAGGTAACGGCTCCTTTTTCCATCATTTCAAGCATAGCTTTTACATGCTCTGCCATGGATGCCTTTGACAACGTGACGTATTTTTTTGCATCATGTTCTCTCAGATGGTCAGCTTCATCCAGTGATAATCCGGAAGGGACATAGCCATTTAAAGGATCATGAGCAGAGGTCTGGTCCGTTAATACGTCGGGAATAAATCCTTTAGCGATCATGTCTGGAAGAAGATCTGCTGCATTGCCCAGAAGACCAATCGATAATGGTTTTCCTTCCCTTTTGGCCTCTTCCGCTATACGGATGGCCTCATCTAATGAATCGGTTTTGATATCGGTATAACGGGTTTCAATTCGACGGTCGATCCGCCACTCATCCACTTCAATGGCAATGCAAACACCACCGTTCATCGTGACCGCGAGCGGTTGAGCCCCTCCCATTCCGCCAAGGCCGGCAGTTACTGTAATCGTATTTTTGAGTGTGTTATTGAAATGTTGCTTGCCAACTTCCGCAAAGGTTTCATACGTTCCCTGGACAATGCCCTGTGAACCGATGTAGATCCAGCTTCCCGCAGTCATTTGACCATACATCATGAGACCTTTCTTATCTAATTCATGAAAGGTATCCCAGTTGGCATACGCAGGTACAATATTTGAATTGGCGAGGAGAACTTTGGGTGCATCTTTGTGCGATTTAAATACAGCGACGGGCTTTCCTGATTGAACAAGGAGTGTCTCATCATCTTCAAGCTCCTTTAATGAGTGAACAATGGCATCGAAGCACTCCCAGTTTCTCGCCGCTTTTCCAATCCCGCCGTACACGACGAGTTCTTCCGGCTTTTCTGCCACTTCCGGGTCTAAATTATTCATTAACATGCGTAGTGCCGCTTCCTGCAGCCAGCCTTTTGTATTTAACTCCGTTCCACGATAACGAACCACTTTATCATTATTTACCTGTACCATGAAAATGGCCTCCCTTTAACTTTAGTCATTTAGTGAAGTGCACCAATTGTTTCTTCTACGACAGCAAGAATGTCTCCTGAATGAATCAAGTCTTTTATTGCTTCTATATCAGGATATAAATATTTATCTTCCGTCATTCTTGAGACGGATGGGGCGATACGTTCCAGTACGGCTTTTGAAGCAGAACCTGGCGTGAGGCTGCTTTCAATAAATGGATATGCATGATAGGCAGACAACAGTTCAATGGCTAAAATATATTCAAGCTTTTTCACAACTTCCCGCGCTTTTTTCGCTGAATTGTATCCCATGGCTACATAGTCCTCCTGATCCGCACAGGTTGGAATACTGTCCACAGTGGCCGGGTGAGATAACATTCTCATATCATTTAGTAATCCAGCCTGGGAGTACTGCGGGATCATCAAGCCTGAATTCAAGCCGGAACCCTGGATAAGAAAAGGCGGGTAGCCTGAAAGATGAGTGTTGATCAGCCGATTGTTTCTTCTTTCAGACATCTTGGCGATGGACGTTACCCCGATACATGCGGAGTCCAGCTCAATTCCGATATAGGAGGAGTCGCAGTTGCTCCCTGACATCGCACCCCCGTCCTCTTCATCCGGCCATAAAATCGGATTATCACAGCATGCATTCATTTCTATTTCGAAAGTAGATAAGGCATCATAAAGCGTTTTCTTCGCCGCTCCATGCAACTGAGGAATCGCCCTTATGGACAGGGCATCCTGGAGCCGATGATCGATCGATTGCCTGGCAATCATGGAATCCTCCAGCATCCGTCTTATGTTGGAAGCTGTGTTTCTTTGCTGCTCATGCGGGCGCACACTCATCAGACGATCGTCTAAAGCACGAGTCGTTCCTCTTAACACTTCTAAAGTCATCGCTGCGATGATATCAGCCGACTTGGCCGCCTTTACCATATCGTATAAGGCAAGGGCCCCAATTGCAGTCGGGCTCGTTGTTCCGTTTATTAAGGCCAGTCCTTCTTTAGCAGCCAATTCAACCGGCTCTAACCCGGCTTTAGCGAGGGCATCCTTCGCAGGCATGACCTCTCCTTCTATGCAGGCTTTTCCTTCACCGAGCAGCACTAAAGCGATATGGGCTTCTACATTTAAGTAACCTACCGAGCCTTCACGAGGAACAAAAGGGGTAACCCCGCGGTTTAACAGCTCTCGATACATTTCAAGGGTACGTAGTTGAACTCCTGAATACCCCTGCCCTAAATTTTGCAGCACCATAAGCATAATCGCTCTTACGCATTCTTCTTCAAGAGGCTCTCCAACGGATGCAGCATGCGACAGAAGAATATTTCTTTGTAACTGCTTCGTTTGATCAGTAGATATGACCTGCGTAGATAGAGCGCCAAATCCTGTATTGACTCCATACATTACCCTTCCTTGTTTCATCCGCTTGTTCAGCAGAGAACGGGAGTGTTCCACGCGTTGCCGGTAAGTATCGGAAAACTCTACATACGTACCATCACGTGCTACAGAGACAAACTCTTCTAAAGTCATCGTAGACCCAAGAGTCACCCCTTTTAGTTGTTGACTTGTCATGCAGCCTCCCTCTTTTCTATCTTTCAATTTTATCGACAAAGAACATTTTTATGGCAGAACAAACCTGAAGGACAAAAACAAACAGCACAGCTGATCCACCTAAGGCAGCTAAATATTTCACACCGTCCACGCCCTGTGCGCCTCCGGCAAAGGTAACCATTAAGAAAGCAACTGTCGCAATGGAAATCGCCCAAAGGAGCATTTTCCATTTTGCCGGTTCTTCATCATAGCGAATGTTGACGGTACATACCGTCGATATCGCCCGGACCATAGAGTCAGCTGCCGTGGCAAAAGAAAGAATGAGGACGATCATCACCACAGGGATAATGATGGCCGCCAGGGGCAGATTAGCTAAGAATGTCCATAAGCCTGCCACAGCTCCACTTTCTTCGATCGTTGAGATGAGGTCGACGGTACCGTTCTCCTGCCAATGCAAGGCTGTGCCGCCAAAGACTCCAAACCAGAGAATGCTGAAGACCGCCGGCAATATCCAGTTGATGAACATAAACTGACGAATCGTCCGCCCGTAGGAAATAATCGCGAGAAAGATCCCCATCAGCGGAGCATAAGCAATCCAGATCGCCCAGTCATACAATGTCCACCACATGACAAGAGCTTCTCCTCCTCTTACGCCGGGATCCAGTCCCCATCCCCAGAAATTCTCAAGCCAATAGGAAAACCCAGCTGTAGTCGAATTTAAGATGTATAAGGTCGGACCAATAACGATGAGGACAGCGAGAAGGATATAAAAGACCGTCGCATTCAAACTGGACATCCGGCGAATTCCTTTATTCAATCCTTTTAAAGCAGAAATGGTAAACAAACCAGTCGTAACCACCGCCAGTATAAACCAGACGACCGGTCCCTGAGATACTCCGTATGTCGTCGCAATGCCAGAGCCTACTAATGCCAGCCCTGCTCCAAGGGAAGAAGCGAGACCAAGAGCGATCGCTAAGACGGCGAGCGTGTCAATGATGCCCGGCCACACTCCTTTTGTGACTTTATTTCCAAACAAAGGCGTCAGCGTTCCTGAAACGGACAACTCCTGCTTGCGGTTAAAATACATATAAGCGACTACTAAACCACTGAGGGAGTACATCGCATAAGGAATAAAGGTCCAATTGTATAAAGAACGGCCCATGGCGAAAAAAGCTGCCGTCGAAGTCCCCGGCTCGACCCCCGTATTGGCCATTTCTCCATAAATGTTCCCGAAGTAGATAATCGGTTCATTAACCCCATAGGTTATGACTCCGGTTGCGATCCCTCCCGTCAGGGCCATCGCAAACCAGGCCCGAAACGGAAATTTCGGTTTAGCCTCTTCTCCGCCCAGGCGGACATTCCCTATTTTAGAAAACGTTACGATCCCTACAATAATCAGGGCCACAAGCGAGATGATTTGATAAAGCCATCCGAGCCCCTTTAGTGATCCGGTAAACCCATTCATAGATATTTCAGTTAACAATTCGTTGTTTACAATTCCTAGAACTGCTCCTCCTCCAACAATTAAAAATGACGGAACAAATACAGATTTTCTCGTTTTATTTTTTTTCTCCAGCGAGGGCTCCGTATTCTGTTCCTTATTGGCAGCCAGTGACATGTTTATATCCCCCTTCTCTGTTTAATTGAAAAACCCACCTATACCTCTCATCAAAAAAGATAAAGAAGTAGATTTAAGACAACGCTTTCATAAAATGATTCATAATCCTATCCTTCTTTATATTAATCTATTAAAAATTATAAAAGATTGATTTTTCAAAAAATAGATGATAAATTTTCGAAATTCATAAAATTCTTTCGAAAATACCAATAATATTCCTTTAATTTGATTTAATAGTATAAATTATTTTGTCTTTTTATATTTTCTTTAGGTTTTGTTCCTCATATGCTCCCGATATTCACGAGGAGCCATCGTAGTGATTTCTTTAAACAACTTTGTAAAATAACTGGGATGACGGAAACCTGCTTGTTCAGCAACTTCTTTAATAGAAAGCTCAGTCCCCGTTAACAACTGTTTCGCTTCCTCCACACGCTTATTCGCCAATTGCTGCCGGAAAGAGACTCCTTGCTTTTTCATTAACAAATGGCTGAAATATGCCGGACTTCTCCCAACCGCATCTGCCACTTTCTGCAAGGTTAAATCAGGGTCAGCGTAGTGGTTTTCAATATAGAGAATCCCTCTCTCGATCACGTCCTTCTTCGAAAACACTTCCCCCGTATTCGAACGGTCAAGCAGCTCATAAAGAAACAGCAGCATTTCCTGCACAATTCGATACAACACCCGGTTAAATAGAATTTCAGAAAAAATTCTCATATAATGCTCTTCCATTTCTCCCTGATCAAGCTGGTAGATTTTCATGAATCGCCTCACCTGGGCCAGAATGCTTGTCAGTCTGATTCTCAGCTTCTCTGGATTGGGAAATGGAGTTTCCATTTGCAAAAACTCTTGATGCATCGTATGTTTAATTTTTTGTTTATCAAAATTGTTTAACATTTCTACCCATTCGCGCTGCTCTACTGACGTGAGAAATGGGTCGATCTCATGCCACGAATCATAAGCTTCATTCGGCAGGATTACCTGGCTGTAGCCGATAAAGAACGTAATATCCAGCAGCCTCCTGGCTGATAAATACATATCATGGATCGTTTTGTGGACATGATTCGGCGGAATGATAACGGCAGCAAGCGGATCCATATGAGTGGCTTCCCAGTCTTTTAAAACTTTCCAGGCTTCTTCTCTTAAATGGTGGGTTGGTTCTCTAAACAAACAAACCACCATATCTGATAAAGGAAGCAGTATCGGGGTTTCGCGAAACGAAAAGTATTTCGAAAACTTATATAAGTCTGCGAGTTTTTTATTATTTTCTGGATGCAGCAGCATTAAGCCGATGTCCCCGTGGTTTAAATCCCGGTCTATAAACAGCGACCGATAAGAGTACTCCTCTTCATCGTTAGCTGCCGAAGAAGACGGAATGCTGTCTCGTTTAGAGGCCAGTGACAGGGCCATCCTGATGCTTTGATTAATATTGACTGGATCGAGCGGTTTAACGAGTAAATCTACACACCCTAATCCAATTGCCTGCTTGGCACGCTCAAATGTAGCTTCTGCCGTAACAGCAATGGTTTTGGGGGAATACTTGTTTACATTCCTTCTCACCAGGGGCAAGTTTTCATTTGAAATCATATCCAGCTCAAGATACAGGAGATCCGGCATTTCTTTTTCAAGTAACGTGACTGTTTCCTTAACTGTGTGGGCGATGAAGACCTCGTCCACTGGAATCGAATAGGTAGCAATCAGCCATTCAATGGCAATACTTTCATTTTTATCCCTTTCGGCTATTACGATTTTCAAAGCTGTCACCACCTTTGTTTTCTTTTAGAGCAACCTTTGAATACCCCAACTATACACCAATCCCCGCTGACTCAAAAGCAAGAAAAGAGCGGCTCCCTGTTGTTGGGCAGCCGCTCTGATTCTATGCACTCGCGCAATTAAATATATTACATACTCATAATATCTATAATTAGAACAAAAAATATATTTTTTACTGTTGTTTCTGGGCGATTAAAACATAGATGGACGCTGCAGGATACACTTTCTTACTGACTTTAAATCCCGCTTTGTTTAATTCCTGCTCCATTTTGGCGGAGCTGATTCTTGGGTGGTTTTTATCTGGAGTCTCCTCTTCTTCTAATTCAACACAGGCCAGGTAACCATTTACTTTAAGAACCTGGTTGATCCGCTGTAAGGTTTCAGGCAAAGGCTGGATTTCATGGAGGACTAACGAAGCCAGTACGATATCCAGTGAATAATTGGATAAAGAGGCATCCCTCAACTCTCCTTGAAGAAACCGAATATTTTTAAGTTCCTCCTGCTCCGCTTTAGATTCAGCAATTTGTAGAATATTGGGATCGATATCCAGTGCGTAGACGATGCCGTTGGTGGCTTTGGCCGCCGGTATCGTTAAAAATCCTGTGCCCGCTCCAATATCTAAAATCGTATCGTTTTTATGAATAGGGAGCAGTTCGAACAGGCTTTCTGGAGAGAATTGGTCTCTTCGTTTCCTGCTGTCTAAATACTCTACCTTTTTGGTTAATTGGTGCCTAGGATCGGATTTACTACACTTTTTCATATAATTCTCCTTTTTTTCGTTTAATAGTTTTCAGTCAGTCAGTTCGGCACAACATCTCTTAGCTGGCTCAGTCTTCGACCTTGTGATCACAATCTTGCTCCATTTTCTCAGCTATATCGATGAGAAATTTGCCAGCGAGGTCGTCTTTCATGTTTTGCTCAGCCTCTATCATTACACTTTCAATCAGGCAGTCTTCATTATGATCCAGAGAACAGTTAAATAAATTGGACTCTCCTTCGACGGTTTGGATGACGTCTAAGAATGAAATTTCAGCTTTCGGTTTTGAAACCTTATACCCTCCTTTCACTCCTGGAGTGGATTCAATTAACCCGCCTTTAGCAAGTTTGGTTAATATTTTTGACAGGTAGGTTGAAGAAAGATTCTGCATTTCTGCCAAGCTTTGAACCCCTACCGTCCTTCCTTTTGGCAAGGTCAGTAGATACACCATCGTGTGTAATGCATAGTTGGTGGCTTTGGAATATTTCATAATTCGCTCCTTTAATAAAGATATCAGAGACTCTTTTTATCTATAATTTAATAGTAGCATCTTCTTACAGACGCGTCAACAAAGCTGCCCCAGTCATTAAAAAGGGCGGTTACTTTTTAATGAATAACCGCTCCTATAGATGAATCTATCTATTTATCATTTAAGCCTTTCCCATCAAGAATCTGCGGAATCCATTTTTCCACCCTTGACTCCCGGGTTTGTGCCCTTTTGGCTTTAGAAAAATATAGAACGTAGGCTCTCTGCCGTCCCGGCGTCAATTCTTCAAAAGCCGTTTGTAAAGCAGGAATTTCATCAAATTTATTTTGAAGCTCTTCAGGAATTTCGATTTCGGTGTTCTTTTCCACTTTCAAGCCGGCTTTTTCAACTTCCACAGCTTCTTCAATATAAGCTTTCAGGATCGAGTCCAATTCAACGATATCTTCCACATTCGTAAACCGTATTTGGCGGGCCGACTGGACATTCTCCGTTTGCTGAATAAGAATCCCATGTGAATCCTTAAGCAGGGCGCCTTTATGAAAAAGAAAAGCACAGTAATCTTTAAAACCATGGATAAGAACGATATTTTTCCCATCGAGGGTGTAGCAAGGGTGATTCCACTTCATTTCTTCGGTCAATTGACAGGCAAGTGCGATCTCTCTCATTTTCTTAAATTCAGCCTGCCACTTTTCAGCTTTCCTTATATATTCATCAACCTCAGGATTCCTACTGCTGTTTACCATTATATAAGCACTCCTTTTCATTTTTTATATTTTTCCTGACTTACTGCTTCGAACGGTTGTAAAATGTTCTTCTACCATCATCTCCGAATTCTTTCGCCTTCATAATAAGCGCTGTATTACTTCTAATATACAGGAAAGGTCGATCAGCTTTTATAGGTTAATAGACCCAGAAAAACAACAAAGAAATACCAATTGGACAAACATACAAGCAAACTTGTCTTTTTTTCATAATGTAGGTTGAGGTGAAAAAATGAAAAACATAATCTTATTTGCCGATACAGGGATAGATGATGCGATTGCGCTCGTTTACGCGTTGAAAAGCCCGGAAGTCAATCTGATTGGGGTGGTGAGCGGCTACGGGAACATTGAGCGGGAAAAAGCGTTTAGGAATGTCGAGTACTTATTGGAACTCGCAGGGCGTACAGATATTCCTGTCATCGCTGGGGCGACACGTCCCCTGAGTGGAGAAGACCCAGACTTTTTTCCGGAAATTCACGGCATAGAAGGTCTGGGGCCGATTGACCCTCCCATTCCGGAAGAACGTTATGCTAATCGTACGAATTTCAGTAAGTTGTTCAGCTTAATTAAGGACCATCGTAATGAGGTCACGATCGTCAATGTGGGACGGTGCACTTCTTTAGCCATTGCCCATTATTTGAGCCCTGAAGTGATGGCAGATGTTAAAGAAACTTATGTCATGGGAGGAGCTTTCAACGAACCCGGAAACGCGACCGAAGTAGCGGAAGCAAACTTTTTCGGTGATCCAATTGCTGCTCATTACATTTGTCAAAATGCTGCCAACCTGACCATCGTACCTTTAAATGCCACGAGGAATGCCCTGTTGACCCCAAGAGAGGTCAATCTTATTGATGCTCGTTCCGATTCACCTTTAGAAAAGTTAATTAAACCGATCTTAGATTTCTATTATGAGGTCTATCAACAACTGGAGCCGGGGATTTCTGGAACTCCTCAACATGATCTGGCCGCTTTAATGGCCGCGCTTGATATCAGCGGTCTGTATGAGTACAGCAAACGAGAGGTTACTGTTGAACATGAAGGCACCTATGCTTACGGTGAAAGTATTGCTGACTTCAGGCCGGGAACTAGTAATTGTTTTGGACCGAAATGCGCGCGTATTGCGTTAAGCATAAACCAGGATATATTTGTCACCAATGTGCTTCATGTCTTAACCAATGAGAGTTAACTAGACAGCAGCACCAACACTGAATCATCGGTGTAAAGCAGCCTATAAATGAATAAAGGAACTTCCAGCTACTCGCCCGAATAGGAAAATATATTCGCACATGTGCTGATGACAGCTGCCTGCCAGAACATAAAGAAGATTGTCCATAAACTATCCAAGATGAGCCAGGTGGAGGAGAGTCTTTTTCTGGATTTAAAAAAATTCTAAGGAGCGGGGCCCCTTCCACTCCTGCGGAAGAACGAGTGAGCCGAGATCGCCGAGCGTGGGTTTCGCGAGGAAGCTCGTGCGCTCGTCCGCTAAAAAGGGAAGGCGCCTTCGCTCCTGGCGGCAAGAAAAAAGCTTGCGGAAAAACAGGGGTTTCTCCACAAGCTGAAAGGAACTTCCTTCTGCAGGAAGTTCCTTATGTCTTTACGAGTTAGTTTTCGCCGCTCAATTCTACTAAGATTTTTGCCTGGGATTTATTGTTAGACAATTCCTCAAAGCCTTTCTCGACGATATCATTAAGCCCAATATGATCAGTAATAACTTCTTGTGGTTTTAACTGCCCTCTTGCCATTAAATCAATCGTCTGACGAAAACTTGTTGGTGTATAGGCAAGTGAAGACTTAATCGTAATGCCTTTCGCTGTCAGTTGAAATGGGTTCCATTCAATAGGACTGGCGAAGATGGATACCACGACCATAGTTCCTCGAGGTGTAGTCACTTCAACAGCCTGCTCAAAAGTCGCTCCTACACCAGCCACTTCAAAAGAAACGTCCACGCCTTCTGGTTCCAATTCCTTAATGGCTTCCACTGCGTTTACTTCTCCAGAATTAATAACGTTTGTAGCTCCCATTTGCTTTGCCTTTTCTAATCGTTCCTTCGATAGATCCAGAGCAATAATCCGGCTGGCACCAGCTGCTTTGGCCGCATCAATCGTTAATAAACCGATTGGTCCTGCCCCGAATACGGCCACTGTATCGCCGAAAAGAAGTTCAGCCTCTTTGACAGCCTGTACCGCTACTGCCGTCGGTTCGACTAAAGCACCATCCTGCAAAGAAAGCGGGTCCGGTAAGTGATACACATTCTTCTCCGGTACATTGGCAAATTTGGCAAACCCGCCATCCCCGCTTAAACCGATAAAAGCGAAGCCAAAGTAGGGATCCAGGTCTTCTGATTTCTTCCCAAACGTCAGTGTCGGATTAATCGTGACACGATCACCAGGCTTATAATCCTTCACCTCTGACCCTACTTCTTCTACAACTCCTGCGAATTCATGGCCCATAGTCAATGGAGTGGTCTCTCCCGTTAAAGGATCAGGTTTTTCCGTAGGGACAAATACAGGTCCCTCTTCGTACTCATGGAGATCACTGCCACAAATTCCAGCCCAGGCAACTTTCACTTTGACTTCCGAATCTTTAAGCTCTCTTAATTCAGTTTCTTCGACTCGAAGATCTTTTTGGCCATGCCATACAGCTGCTTTCACTGTAACCCCCTCCTATAAGTAAGTATCTTAGGTAGTTTACCCGAAGTTTTTATCGAGTTAACGTATCATTTTGTTCTGTATTAACGGTTAAACTTCTTACGGACAGTCTTGATTTCTTACTCTCTCAATAAGACGCCCTGCTTATACATTCCTTCTGTATGCATAACCAGACCCTTATTAACCCAAGCTTAATATGTGAGCCGTCTATAACACAGGAAATATATTTGAGATCTACATCCATCAGTTTCCTTTCCAGCTATAATACGCGGAACCTATTTTCGCAAAATAATAATAAGGGGTTTGATAAAGTGAATACATCTGAGCTTATATTGAGAGTTTTATTATCTTTCCTTGTGCTTTTTATTCTTACTAGAATTATGGGAAGAAAAGAAATAAGCCAAATGACTTTTTTCAACTTTGTGTCAGCCATAGCTATAGGATCGATTACTGCGAACTTAGCAGTGAATGCCAATCTAAGTAAAACAAACGGCGTCACCGCACTAATTTTATGGACGGCCTTTACTCTAGTTATGGGCATTATCGATATAAAATCGAAAAGAGCTCGTAAAATAACAACAGGTGAACCCATTATTGTGATTAAAGAAGGACGGGTTATGGAAGACGCCCTTCGATCCACTCGGTTTGATATTGACGCTCTCCGCACCTTACTAAGACAAAAAAATATTTTCACTCTGCAAGAGGTACAATTTGCTATATTTGAGACCAGCGGCAAGCTTTCTGTGATGAAGTATGAAAGCAATCAGCCTGCAACGAAGAAAGACTTAAACATCTTTCCTACAGATAATATTTACCCTCTTGCCACCGAAGTAATTAGTGACGGGAAAATAATTCCCCAAAATTTACAAAGGTTAGGGAAGGACGAAAACTGGCTGTATCGGCAGCTGGAAAGCCTGAACCAATCAAACCTTGAGCAAATTTTTTACGCAGAGGTTCTCCCGAACGGGACATTATATATCGACAGAAAAGATGATGAAATGACTCAGTAATCTTGGGGAGTTCTTATTAAGGAAGATAATCACTTGCAGAGATCTGTTTATTTAAAGGGAGGTGTTGCTTAATGGCTAAAAAAGCTTTGACAGAAAAACAAAAGAACAAGAAATCAATTCAATACTATAGAAGATGCCAAAGATGCGGACGTCCTCGTGGAGTACTTCGTAAATTCAGACTATGTAGAATCTGCTTTAGAGAACTCGCCCACAAAGGGCAAATCCCAGGAGTTAAAAAGGCTAGCTGGTAATTATAGAAAAGCTGTTTTAATCAAAGGGGTCGGCGTTAAAACAGCTTTTCATTATTAAAAGCAATTGGAACTTATGTTTATATTTCCGCTTTCTAAGGACCTCAAGGTGATCACCTATTCCTACATCTTATTACAATGCAAAAAAGTAATCCCCTAAGTATACAAAAGGGGATTACTTTGAGAGTTTTATGAAGATTTTACCCAATATGCCGCCTCATTCTCTGAAGGAGAAGGCGGGAACTGATCTCCTTCATTAAGATTGATTTCTGTATTATCCTGTGCGGAATTGCCGTTCTGCAGCTTGTCTACTTTATACTTACCGCTTTCTGGAGCTTTTTCACCTGTTTTATACTGTTTGTTATTTGCCATGATTAAGCACCTCCGTTATAATTTGGGTAAGAAATTGTTTATGCCAGTAACCAATTTCTTAAGACCTTTACATTTGAGTCACTGCGGCTGTAATTATGAGCTTCGGTTGGATCCGCTGCTTGAGTTACGGCCGCCTTTTTGTCCAATTTTTTCATAATGTTCTTCACCGTATTTTTCACTGGTGGTTTCCCCACCTTTTTGGCCGATGTTCTCAAAGTGTTTCTGGTCATATTCCTGGCTGGTTGTTTCGCCGCCTTTTTGGCCTATCTCTTCATAGAAGTCCTGACCGTGTTCTTGAGAAGTGGTTTCTCCACCTTTTTGACCGATATTCTCAAAATGTTCCTGGTCGTATTTCTGACTTACTTTCTCTCCGCCTTTCTTTCCTGCTTCTTCCACACTCATCGTGTTTCTATTGTTGTTATTATTCTTAGCCATGGTATCTAGCCTCCTTCAAGTTTCAGTTTTATTATCTTACATTAAGGTACATTCTCGTTTTCCAGTAGAGTTAAACCATAAAAGTTCCCGCTAATTCGACTTGTAAAATGATTGAAATATTGGTAATTGTTTTTTAATAACAAATGCCGCTTATGGCCTGTTGACATTTTCTTATTACTAACATAACGCATAGGAGATCTTTTTGTCTCTATAACTCACACCAGAAAGTTTAATGCAACGCACATGCCTTGTGGCTAATAGCCTTCCCGTGAATAAGCTTTTTTCGCTTCATTTTTTAACGTTGTATCATGTATAAATTTGAGGACTGGACGTGTCCCCAGGAATAAACTCCCCAGAAGATAACAAAGATTTCCCCACAATGCCGTGATCGAAAAGAAGTTTAAACTGCTGCCCGTAATAAAGAACACTCCGACTAATACATCGTTAAAGAGAGAGATGAACTTATATCTTTTCCAGAAAAACACACGAAACCGGCCAGCTTTTAAATCTAAATAATTTTTATCCTCTGCTAATTTAGGCATTCTCCTTTCCCCTTTCTATTGTTATTCTCTGTATTACATTACCTACGTTTAGTTTCTTTTAAACGTATCCAATAAGAAAAGCCCCAACAACTGGGGGCTTTTCCGATCAGGATCCTCTTCCCTATATTTATTGTTTCATCAATTTTTTGGAGAGCGGATAAACCCCCAGACTCTGGACGACTAATGAAACCAACACGGCGGCAAATCCAAGCGATAGAATCAAACCGACTTCTTCCCCGCCCCTCGATTGGAGATTTAGGATAAGATAAATGGACATTGTTCCCTTTAGCCCTGACCAGGTAAGCATAATCGACTCTCGAGCGCTGATCTTTTGTCTCCAGTGCGGAAATAGCTGGGTTGTGCTGAATATGATCAGGAAACGTATGATCAAGGAGAGTACGAAGATGATGATAGCAAATCCCCAGGCACCAAATAAAAGATGCTGTGCCGATTGAATGCCGATTAAAAGAAAGATCAAAGCTAATACTGTCAGCTCAATGATATTCCAGAAACCATCCAGCTTGTCACGCAGGTCGTCTTCCTTGATCGCTCGTCCAAATTCAAAGGAAAGCATGATTCCGGCAAAAACCGTCGCCAGAACCCCGGAAAAATGAAAATGTTCGGCCAGGTTGAATACCCCAAACGCTAATACAATGGAAAGCATCACCTGATACTCTCGATTATGCGTAAAATGTACAGCCTTACTGACAAGCCATCCAAATAATAAACCAATCAAAGCACCGCCCAGGGACACGAACAGAAATTCACCTAAAAACGAGAAAAACCCAAATGATTTTTCTTCTGTGAGAATCCCCGCGAGAACGGTGAAGATGACGATACTTGTCCCATCATTGATCAAGGATTCCCCTTCCACTATGTCTGCCATTTTTTCATTCCCGGTCGAATTTTTCAGGATTGAAGTCACAGATACCGGGTCTGTCGGCGTCAAGATTGAAGCGATCATTAAAGCGCCGACAAATGATAACGAGACAAACGGTCCACTAAGCGCAAATATCGCTGCCCCAAGCAATGTAACGGTGAGCATGATCCCGATTGAAGCAAGTACACTGATGATCCCCGCATTTTCCTTATACCCTTTGGCAGGAAACCGATAGGCAGAGGAAAATAACAGAGGCGGCAGAAAAATATGATAAATCATGTTCTTGGTCACTTCGATTGATGCGAAATAAGGAATCAGCGAAAGGCCGATCCCTAGCAGGACCAGGATCGTCGGAACAGGGAAGTTTTTCTGTTTTTTATCGATGGTGAAGATAATATACCCAATGAAAATCAGTAAAATATAGTGCGTAGTCTGCAAGATGAACCCACCTCTCATTAAAATATGAAAACCTCCGGGTCCTGTGGAGGCAAAATTCTTGATAAGGACTAATTTCAGTTATAGTGGTTGATTATCCGATTTCCTGAGGACTGAAACTTCCACCATTCGGGAAAGTTTTTATTTACCATCCGAGTTTAAGGAAGCGGCCTTATTACCAAGAAATTCATTTTTAATGAGAAATAGTGGTTGGCAATACCATCGACTATGTGATTCTTGTTGAAGAAAAGCCTTTTAACTTTTCTTCCTACTGTCATATTCTTCCGATGTTGATTGAAAATAAGAAATGGAAATCCAGCCTGCTATGGAAAGCACTCCAACGATTACGACGGACCAAAACCCCATAATTATCCTCCTCAAATTATTATTAACTGCTCATACACAAGTAATTGCATCTCCATTTATTCTTTTTAGAAGTTAATAACCATACACCTCCTCCAATAATGGCAACAATTAGAACGAGGAAAAATACTTGGATTACTATGTCCCCAATATAAATAAAACCTCTTCCTTTCTTGAATAATTTTTTTCGCAGCTTTATGAGATCTAGGTGCAAACTTATTTTTTATGTAGGCTGGCCTTCGATTAATGATTCCATCATGAGAGCTGTACATTATATTTTTTGAAATTTTAATGGGTGTAACTTTTCTTATTCTTTTTAATAGATTCCGTAATAATTCCAACTATAATAGAAAATCCAGAAAACAATAAAACGTATATAGTAACACTTTATTATTAAAGTGTTTTCTCACAATTTCCTCCTATCCAACAAATCTTTATCTATTAAACCGATTCTATTTGAACCTTCTGTAAGAGACGATAACCAGAATCACCAGCGTCACTCCTAGTAGCATCATCACGAAAGGATTGACGGCTAAATTCATCAAGTGAAAAGGAGCGTCTTGTGCGTACTCCGCTTTTACCCCATTGCTATTGCTTTTTTTTACTGCTATTTCAGCATCGGTGGAAGTGCCTTCTATTTCATAGTAATTGGTACCTTTTGGATATACATTGGAAGCATTTCCGTAATAACTCCCTGTTCTCTCATTCGGTTTTGTGTTCACTTCTCCGATGACCTCTCCTATTTCTTCTTCAGGTATTATTTCTTCTGTTACATTGTAAACTTTTCCCTCCCATACAACGAAGGGAGCCCAGTCTAGCGCATGCACAGAGATAGACGAAAAAAGGAAAAAAGCTATAAATAATGAAGCTATTTTTTTCATAAGAACAAGCCTCCTTATGAATAGAAAACGGGCGTATTACTCAGACTGCCCACGCAGTCCTGAAACCATGAAAAAAATCCCTGCCGCCAATGAACCAATACTCAACGAAATCAACACATACCCTGCACTACCCAATACACTAAAGATGGCCTCAGACGACCAGCTGTTACGGTTAACAGAAAGAATCGCTGCCGTTATAAACTGGGCTGAAAGTAAAATGGCCGAAGTTAAGATAAAGAGTGCACCTGTAATCAGCTTATTACTATCTTGTAAATGCATGTTGCCCCTCCCGTTACTTAATTTTATAAATCGCAACTATGATTTCCCATATATTCCTATTTTTATCTTATAACGATACAAATTGTGAGTAGGTTTCATTATAACTGAGTTAAACATTGTTAGAAGAATTAAAAAAAGCGTTATCGAGGTTGTTCCTTCGATAACGCTTATTTAGCTTCAGCCTCCATTCCCATACGCACGACTATATGGCGGATCGTTCGAGCGGAGAAGCTCGTTGAAATAATCTTTGGCCGTTTGTAAACAACGACGGGCAAACTCTTCATATCCTAATTCTTGCACACGCTTAGCATGTGGCATTTCAATAGAATAAGGGATTTCCGGAATGCGATCTACTATACTCTTTACATCAATTCCCCCTTCTCCTAAATACAGACGTTCTTCCCGAAGGATTCTCGTCATTTCTTCTTTAGAGTTAAGAGGTTTGGTCGACGCGTCACATAAATGAAGATATCGAAACCAATCCTGCGGGACAGCATCTAAATCTTCTACTTTATCTCCTGAGCGATAGAAATGATTGATATCGATCATTAAGCCGGCGTTTTCCTGGTTTGCCTGCCTAAGAACGTCGATCGCCCCCGATAGATTATCCACACTTGCGATAGGAACAAATTCTAATTCCACTGTCAGTCCAAATGGTTTCGCTAACTCACATATTTCAGCAAATTGCTCGATCGCATAGTTACGATCATCCGTCCAGATACTACTGAGGATATGACTTCCGCCCAGCTCTGCAGCTACCTCCATCGCAGGTACATAACTTTTGGGGTCGACTCCGTCATATACGCGGGCCAATTCAATATCTAGTAATTGAATCCCGGTATCTAAAAGAGCTGATTTGGTTTCCCGGAACATTTGTTTATTTGTGGCTAATTCATAATTAGGTTCGTCAGGAAGCCCCATATAAATTGGACGCAAGCTTACGTAATCATAGCCCGCCCGAGAAGCTATATACGTCAGCTCGGGCGGTGAACAGCCGAGGGCGGTTAGATGAGCCAGGGAGAACTTCTTGGTCATTTCAATTCCTCCTTATAACTGATCCGAATAAATGACTCATGGCTAATGATCCTTCACTAAATCTAAAAGCTGTCGGGCTCTCACTTGTTCGTCTTCGGTTGTTTCTTTAATTTGGCTCACTTGCTCTTTTAAGTGTTCATCTGACTCCTGCTCCATGGCCAGCCTGATTAATCTTCTTCGTTCTGTTTCTAATAAGTTCTCTTGTTGAATAGCAAAAATGTCATTAAGCGCATCGTATCCAAACGAACTAAACATTTCATTCAGGTGAGCTAGACGCATGGCCGACTCCTCCTTTCTTCTCTAATTGACACTCGCGTGATGAACTTTTTTATCAGGGGAATAAATGTCCATAATGTTCCAATGTCCATCCGTAGGAACAGGGTTATTAATCATCGGTGCATCTATAACAAAAGGCTTATTGGCTTTAATCGCCTGCTGTAAAGCAGGTTTAAATTCATCCGCTGACTTGATTTTCACCCCATCGACTCCGTATGCTTTTGCAATGCTTGCATAATCAGGACTGTATGATTCTCCATTTCTTTCAAACACCGTTCCGTGAGTGGTATCGAAATGAGCTTTTTCAAGTCCGGCGATTGTTCCGTAAGCGGAATTATTCATAACCACCCATATAACAGGGATATTTTCTTCAACAGCGGTGGCTAATAAGGCTGGGTTCTGGCCAAATCCTCCATCTCCGACAAGGGAGACCACAACTTTCTCAGGGGAGGCGATTTTAGCTCCCATAGCAGCCGGGGCACCGAAGCCCATAGTGGCATATCCACCCGGGGTGAAAATGGTTCCCGCTTCATAGACAGGAAATTGCTGACCGACTCCATTTTTGTTCCAGCCTACATCTGTTGTAATATAAGCGTCTCTTGGGAGTACCTCACGTACATCGGCTAAAATTCGTTGAGGCATCATAGGAAAGCTGTTATCTTCTTTTAGCTCTCGATTGCTTTCATTAAAGGCTAGTCTATTATTCGCAATTTCCTTCCTGATTTGCTCATTATTTAATCCTTCAGGAATCATTTCTTTGGCAATGCGATTTAAGACAGTAAGCGCTTGCTTCAAATCCGCTACGACTCCTAATTCAACTGGATAGTTCCTGCCTATTTCATTCGGGTCGATATCGATTTGAATTAGTTTAGTATCCGGAATGTTAAAGGTATATTCTGATTCCCATGAACTGCTGTCCGCTTCTGCAAACCGGGTGCCCATGGCGAATATATAGTCGGCTTCTTTACATTTATCATTAATAAACTTAGTTCCCCAGAATCCAGTCATGCCAAGCGTTAGATCGATCTCATCAGAGACAGCACCTTTGCCCATTAAGGAATGAGCGACAGGTATATCCAGATGGTTGACTAGTTCTCTTAACTCTTCAGCTGCATCAGCCAGCATGATTCCTCCTCCGACGTAAAACAGCGGGTTTTTTGCATCAATAAGGGTCTGGATAATTTCTTTTGCCTTTTTATCATCAATGGAAGGCTTGGAGATGGCTTTCGTGTGGTGCTTGTTTTTTTCGAATAAGGCTTCATCAATCTTCTTAGAGAAGATATCCATCGGAACGGACACCAGGACTGGGCCGGGGTTGCCGGTTTCCGCAAGCTGAAAGGCTTTTTCGATAATTTCTGGAAAAAGATCCGGACGGTCTACCCGCCAGGATCGTTTGACGAATGGGCGATAGATTTCATACTGCGAAGCGTCGGCATGTAAATTTACTTCCTGGTGTGGATGTTTACCGTAGTAATGACTTGGCACATCACCTGCAATCACCACCATCGGAATCGAATCTAATGCTGCATTCGCTACTCCTGTCGCGGCATTGGTTAATCCTGGCCCTAAGTGACTCAGAACTACAGATGTCTGTTTTTTTGCTCTTGCGTAACCATCGGCCATGTGTGCTGCGATCTGTTCGTGTCTTACATTAACGAAATTCACTGAACTCTTCTCAAGTTCGGACAGTACAGCAATATTGGTATGGCCGCATAATCCAAAGACGTGCTCGACTCCTCGATCTTCAAGGTAATTAACCAGCAAATTCGAAACTAACTTCTCCATGTGTCACCCTCCTGAAAGTTTAGGATTACTTTTCCGTGTTCACCTGACGCCGCATATTGATAAGCCTTTTTATATTCCTTCAAAGGAAGTATTTCTGAAATCACAGGTTGTACACTAAACTCCTCTTCCTGTAAGTATTCAATACTTGTTAAAAAGTCCTCCGGAAAGTTATAAATGATCGATCCAAACAGCGTTAATTCTTTACGTACCATTCGAATGACTGGTATTTCAGCTTTCGAAGCCATCCCCACTACTACCATGGCCCCTCCTGGCTTTAAGATATCAACACCTTGCTCAAACGATTGCTTTGCACCTGCAGCTTCAATCACAACATCAATTGTTCCATCGTTTATTTCTTCCGGGTAACAGGTCGTTATCCCACTGTAATGATGTTTGGCTTTCTCTAATTTCTCTCCATTAATATCCACGGCGGTTATATTGGCGCCTAAATAATAAGCAAGAGCGATGGCCAGCATCCCTTCGGCCCCGCAGCCGATAATGGCAAGTGTAGTGTCTGGAGTGATCGTCACTTTTTTAAATCCGTGAACAATGACGGCAAGGGGTTCGATTAACACTGCTTTTTCATTGGATACGTCTTCTGGAATCGGTAAGATGTATTTCGAGGAAATGACAAACTCCTGCACAAATCCTCCGTTCTCATTCACCCCTAAAGATTTCTTTTCAGGACAAATATTGGTGCGGCCCTCTTTGCAGTAGTCACACTCTCCGCAAAATGAATTCGGCTGTATAACGACCCGCTGTCCGATTTCTTCTTTGACGTGCTGCCCCTTCTGCACAATCTCACCGACTAATTCATGCCCAGGTAAAACAGGATAGCTGGCATGCTCGATCATTCCTTTGTAAACATTGACGTCTGATCCGCAAATTCCTCCGTAAATTAACTTGATTTTCACTTCATCATTTTGAAGCGTTGGTATAGACTCGAATTCTTTTAATTCTAGATCACTCGGATTTTTCAAATATAATCCCATCATGTTTATCACCCCAATCCTTTTCTGCTGATCCCTTGTATGGCAGATTCTTATTTAGGTAGTTTAAGTACGATCAATTTGGGTTCGGTCATTTCCTGGATGGCATAGCGAGGACCCTCTCTTCCAATCCCGCTTTGTTTCACTCCTCCATATGGCCAATGATCTAATCGAAAATTCGAAGTGCCGTTGATCACGACACCGCCTGCTTCCAGTTCATCAGCTACTTGATAAGCCAGGTCAATTTGGTTGGTGAATATTCCTGTTTGCAGGCCAAACGAAGAGTCATTGGCTTCTGCCACAGCTTCTTCTAAGTTGTCGTAGGGAATGACACTGACGACAGGACCGAAAACCTCCTGACAAACGACTTTACTTTGCTTAGGCGGGTTAATTAGAACAGTCGGTTCAACAGAAGCTCCTTTTTTCTCTCCTCCGGTTACTACTTCAGCTCCTAAACGAACAGCTTCGTTAACCCATTCCATCACTCGGTCCGCAGCGTTTTCATCAACAAGCGTGCCAACATCCGTATTCGGAAGTAACGGATCACCCGTTTTCAGATTTGAAACCTCTTGTTTTAAAAGAGGAACAAAATCGTCGACGATCGATTTGTGAACATAAATTCGTTGAACAGAGATGCAGCTTTGACCTGAGTTACTGTATCCTGTTTTCGCACATTGAGTGGCTGCATCGGCTATGTTTGCATCTTCATGAACGATGGTTGCTGCATTGCCGCCTAATTCCAATAGCACTTTCTTAATCCCGGCTGTTTCACAAATATTTTTACTAGCGACCGTGCCTCCCGTAAACGAAATCACATTCACTCGATCATCGCGAACGATTTGCTGACCTGTTTCTACACCGCCAAGTACCATATGAATGGCTTGTTTAGGAAAGCCGGCTTCTAATAATAGTTTAATAAATTCAGCTGCCACCAAAGTCGTTTGCGGGGCAGGCTTTAAGATGGTGACGTTCCCTCCTGCAAATGCAGGACCTACTTTGTGACAAACTAGATTTAACGGGGCATTAAATGGCGTAATGGCGGCTACTACACCCGCAGGTACGCGGTGAGTGGAGGCCACAGTGTTTACTCCTCTTTCTGAAGCATCTCCTGGCAAAGTTTCTCCATGAAGCCGTTTTGCTTCTTCCGCAGATAATTCCATTGTTTCAATAGATCGATCTACTTCACCTAAAGTGTTCTTCAAAGGCTTGCCTAATTCACTGGAAATAATCTCAGCAAATTTCTGTTTATTTTCTTCTAATAACTCCGATGCCTTTTTCAAAATTTGAGCTCTCTTAAACGTAGGAATGTTTCTGATTTCCTTTTTACTTGTATAAGCTTGGTTGAGTGCCTGCTCTACATCTTCTGCTGTAGCTAAATATTGTTCTCCAATGACTTCTTGAGTAAAAGGGCTTCTTATCTCAAGTTTTTCTCTGTCGGCTGAGATCCATTCTCCTCCGATAAAGGGTTGTGATTTATGCATTGCTATCACCTCTTTGAATTTTATTAGATCGATCTAATAAAAGCTTAAAAAAAGAGAGTATTCATTGAAACCGCCAAAATTAGATCGATCTAATGTAACCGTTATCATCATCCTACGATAAACATTTAAAAAAATCAATAGCTAACTTTCGGTGATTCTTTATTAAGATAGAATAGATGCGTAGCGATAAGGTTAATAGTTTAAGTGAAGCACATACTATAAAAGAGCCAGTCCACCAATCACAAGGGAATCTAGACTTACATAGAATCATTTAGGGAGTTAAACCATTAGGAGGCATAGTCAGGTGGAAAAAAGTTTTAACGACAGCTACCAGGAGCTCATCGAAATGAATAAGAAGCACACAGAGGCCATCAAAGAACATAACCAGAAGTTAATTGGAAAGATCGAAAAAAATTCGCGCGAAGCCAAAGAAATATTAAAAAAGTTCAGGCCTGAGACCTGAACTTATGGTTTAGCATATACATTCCGTTGTTTCTTATATTCTTCTAATTCTTTTATATAGTCTCTGTTCCGTGAACGATTGACATTGTTAATCAATTTATAATTGTCTTCCGCAAGTTGATGTGTAGATCGAGATAGTTCTTCAAGCTGTTTTTCATCTAAGGGAGATAAGTTAATCGTATTTAAATGCTTAAGATTATGAACGCTTAACTCATTGCTGCTTACAACGCGAGCTGCTTTGCTCGTAGTAGAACGGATGAGTTTAATGCTTCCCAGGGACTGGTCAGTGATCTTAGCATTTCTTACATATTTAGCTCTCTTGATCATTATCATCCTCTCCGTTACCAGCTAAATCGTTGAGCATCCCGATCAAAACGATGAAGTTACTCATTAACGTAACGACGGTTCTTATGTTCATCTTACCAAGTTCCGAATAAGGGTTCAACTTGTCGTTGTCTCTCTCGTTCAAAGGAAGTGTCACGACGTATTTCTCGGTCGATGTAGGTTCCAGGTACCACGTTATATGTCTCTCCCGTTCAACTACATATTCTTTTGGTTTCTTATTTAGTACGTTCGTTAAATGGTGATCCGTATTTAATGGCACCCTTTTCTCAAAAATGTAATCGACGGCATCTTTTTCCTGCAAAGATAGATGATCTTCCTCTACTTTATATATGGCAAAATCCACCCCAAAATGCAGGTCCTTATAATCTAATCGTCCCTGAGCTAAGAAATCAAATATTCTTAAAGTGTTCAAAGAAATTTTGCTTCGGTATTCATGCATTTCCATGGATTCCGTAGTGATAACAAGAGACTTAGAGAGTTCTTCAATTTCTTCATCTTTTTCTTTAAGAGTGTTGATAAAAAATTCCCGCTCCACGATGTCATTGTCTCCCATAACTGCATTAAAGTCATCCAACAACTCTTTAAACGAGAATAACTGATCATAAAAGTAATCATAGTGACGAATAAAATCATCTTTTCTATATTTACGGTAAGCATCTAAGTTAAATTTCTCATCCGACGCATTGGTAGAAAGGAGTATTGCTTTCCGGTCATAATACCAAACGAGAATGAGTACAAATAAAATCCAGCTCAATAATTTATATTCTAAAGATAAGCTGTCAAAACCAAAGGTACCCCAGATTAAAGCAATTCCGCCAAAACCGCTAGTGATAAGCGGCCACAAGTTATTGTGAAAATCCATCAGCAAGGACCCAATCACTTTTATGTGCTGGGAAAAGGAATAGGTCCCTTTTGAAGTGGTTCGAGCTGTTCGGAGCTTCTCATAAAAATCATCGTAGCTTTTTGATAAATCTTCCAATTGGGCTTCAATATCTCGTTTGTTTTGTTTTGCAGACATGGAACCCCCTCGTTTCTTTGCAGATTAGTGACAATGGTAAAAAGAATATCCACTATAAATTTACTTAAAATTCCATTAAGTCATAACCATGAACTCTTAAAGCGAACACTTAAGAAAAACTATGCATGGGAATTGTACAAATACCACCAAATATAATATAATCGTTGCAATCTTTATAATTTTATGAACGGCAGAAAAGGTGATGTGCATGGTAAAACTGGAGCAGGAAATCCCTCTGCGTGAGAAAAGTATTGTATTCATTGGATTCATGGGAGTAGGGAAAACCACGGTCGGGAAATTGGTGGCCCAGAAGCTTCACAGGAGCTTTATCGATATAGATAAAGAAATTGAAGAAAAGCATCAAAAACCGATTCCGGAAATTTTTAAAGCCATTGGGGAAAAGGCCTTTCGTGAAGAAGAGAAAGATATGGTTATGACTACTTGTCAGCAAAAATTGAAAGTTATTTCTCTTGGAGGAGGAGCTTTTCTGCAAGAGGAAATACGTAATGCGTGTCTTTCGAATTGTATTGTTTTCTATTTAGATATTTCCTGGGATTCCTGGAAAGAGAGGCTCAGTATTTTAGTAGACAGCCGGCCCGTGCTGCAGGGAAAAACAGTGGAGGAAATCGAAGCGTTGTTTTATGAAAGAAAAAACACGTATTCTGATCATAATTCTATACTCGTTACCGATGACTTTAATGAAGAAGAGGCGGCTGATTATATTACAGATTCCTTAAAAATGGCATGGAGTCTGTATGACTGAATTCAAAAGAGGTTTTAAGCAATAATGGCAAAAAACGACTGCAACAGTGGAGCAGCTCTATTGCAGCCAGGGAACATAAGGGTTCCAGGTACCTAAAAGCTGACAAAGAGCGAAGTGCCAGGTGTGTATTTCGGTACCTGGTACCCCGCGCGCGATTTAACATAAATAATCCGAACTGATTTCATAGAATCGTTCGGATTATTTTATGCTTTATTCAGTTTTGTCTCAGCCTTTTAATGTTCATTAAGTTGACGCTCTTATGACAAGGTCTGGCGGCAGGATAATGCGCTGGTTTTCTTCTTCCCCTTTGTTTTGGATACGGTGATGCAGTAAATCTGCAGCTTTACTTCCGATTTCTTTAGCGTGGGAAGAAATCGTAGTCAGGGGCGGATAAGATAAAGTGGCTGATGCTTCCACATTGTCAAATCCGACCACTGCTATATCTTTTCCAGGTTCATACCCTGCATTGCGCAAAGCTTCTATCGCTCCAAAGGCAACCAGGTCATTGAAACAGAAGACTGCACTAGGTGGATCAGGCTCTGCCATCACACGCTCGATCGCCTCCACACCGCCTACTCTTTCAGCGGAGCTCTCTACGATCAGGGACTCAATTACTTCTATCCCCGCTTCCTTGTGGGCCTGCTCAAATCCTTTTTTCCGGTTTTTCCAGGCGGAAGATTCGGAGTTCCCTCCGACAAAAGCAATACGCTTATGTCCTTTATCAATAAGGTGCCGGGCGGCCATCTTGGCCCCTTCAAGATAATTGATCCCTACGTAATCACAAGGCAGTCCTTCTATTTCTCTAACAGCTGTTACGATAGATAAATTCCAGTTTTTCAATTTCTCCATATTGATCGATGAGCTGTCAGACACCGGACATAAAATAATTCCTCCGACCCGATGCTCCATCATGGTTGAGATTAGTTTCTTCTGCTTATCCTCTGAATCGAACGTGGTACCAAGAATAACCGTATATCCTTCTTCTTCAAGTCTGCTATGGACACCCACTAGAAGTTCGGCAAAAAATGGGTTGGCAATATCTGTGATAATTAAGCCTACTGTCGTAGAACTCTGTCCTCTTAAGTTCGCCGCTACACGATCGTAAACATACCCTAATTCCTCCATAGAGGCTAATACTTTATCCCGAGTCGAATCTTTAATGTTTGGACTGTTGCGTACGATAAGGGATGCGGTCGCTCGAGACACTCCAGCGTGTTCTGCAACCTGGCTTAAAGTCACGCGAGCCTTTTTTTTGCTCAAATTGTTCACCTCAAACAAACGAATTAGATTAAATCCTTCAATTATTACTAAGTATATTGGCATTGGTTTATACTGTCAATTTACGAGAGAATCATGGATTCAATTTTAAAATTCGTCGCTTTTTACTCTAAAAACATGAGAGAAAACTGCGGGATGAATATGATAAGCATCAATGTAAAAATCATGACGATAAAGAATGGAATCACAGCCTTCGAAAGAGATTCAATAGATAATCCTGAGATGCCTGAGCCGACAAATAAATTAACTCCCAGCGGAGGCGTGATAAACCCAATTGCAAGATTAGCCACCATAATCACACCAAAGTGAACAGGATCATATCCAATGTCTGCCACAATAGGAAGCAGGATAGGAGTTAGAATAATAATGGCTGCAAGTGTGTCCATAAAACAGCCGACAATTAGCAGAAGCAAACTGATCAGCATAACGATGACAATCGGATTCTCCGAAATGGACAGCAGATAATTGGCGACTTGAGAAGGAATTTGTTCAATGGTCAGGATTCGTCCAAATACAGTAGCTGCCCCAATAATGATCAACACGGTAGCCGTGGTCAAAGCGGAATCAGCAAATATTTGGGGGAGGTCTGTTAGTTTAAGTTCCTTATATAAGAAAAATCCTACTACCAATGCATAGATGACGGCAACTGCCGCTGCTTCAGTGGGGGTAAATATTCCTCCATAAATTCCCCCTATGATAATAATCGGTATCAGCAGTGCCCATTTAGCCTCACCTAAGGATTTCAGAAAGCGCTGAGGCGTGAACTTTTCACCTGTACCTTTATAGCCCATCTTTTTCGAGTAGAAATAGGCATAAACCATTAACCCAACAGCTACTAAACTGCCAGGCAAAATACCTGCGATGAACAACTCGCCGACAGATGCGCTTCCGACAATTCCATAGATCACCATTGGAATACTTGGCGGGATAAGAACGCCGATCGAGCCGGCCGCAACGACCAGACCAGTGGCAAACCTTTTGTCATACCCCATTTTTACCATGGGTGGGATCATAATTCCCCCGATCGCGGCCACAGTGGCTGGGCCCGACCCGGATATGGCTGCAAAGAACATACACGTGACAATGGTAGCCATCGCAAAACCACCTGTTCTGTGGCCTACCAGTGTATTAGCTAAGTTAAACAGGCGGTTAGAGATCCCTCCCTTACCCATAATTTCAGCAGCTAGGATGAAGAAAGGAACGGCCATGATCGGGAAGGAATCCACAGCCGTAATTAACGTTTGAGTGATATATTCAACAGGCAGCGCATTACTATAAAGCAGTACAAGCAGAGAAGCTACCCCAAGTGCAATCCCGATGGGAACACTTATGAGTAACAAAGCCGCTAAACCGCCAAACAAAAGTGTAGCTGTCATGATCTTCCTCCTCCTGTCATTTCTTGTTCATGGACGAGCACATGGGTTCTCGTATTAAGATTGTCCACTTTTTCTTCATCCTGACCTTCTTTCCCTTTTAAAGAAGCATACTGGTTAATGATCTGTTGAATAATTCGAACAGCCGTAATCCCCATGCCTACTGGTGTTGCCAGGTAAACAAGCCCCATAGGAAGATGCAAACCCGGAGACGTCTGGCCCCACTCCAGAATTTTGTAGGCAATCTCTAATCCATAAAAGACTACGAACACAGCAAAGATTAGGAAAATGACATTTGAAATCATAGTTAGAATCACTTTGCCTCTTTCCTTAAGCAATAACAGCAGCACATCCACTTTTATATGTCTCTGTTTTTTAACTCCATAACTAATCCCTATATACACCAGCCAAATGAAACAATATCTTCCTAACTCTTCCGACCACCCTAAGGACTCCCCAAATAATCTCATGAAAATTTGTAAAGTGATAGAAGTAACCATAATCACTGAAAAGAACACGAGAAGCGATTCTTCAAAGTGTCTGTCTAACCATTTGATGGCTTTCATCCGTTCATCTCCTTTTATTCGAACTCCCTGATCGATGTCTCCCTAGTTTTCTAACTCTTCCAATGGAAATCCATTCGCATCCTCAAAAACCTGGTTTAATAAATCCTCTCCGACAATGGATTTGTATTTTTCATAAACAGGTCTAACAGCCTCTACCATTTCCTGTCTTTCTTCCTTAGATAATTCCGTAACCGTCATTCCTTCTTCCTCTATTAAGTCATAGCCTTCTTCACTTTCTTCTTGGTTGAGTTCTCGCTGATAGTCTCTAGATTCAATCGCAGCCTCTGACATAACATCCTTTTGATCTTCCGTCAGAGAATCCCAAAACGGCTTACTAACCATGAAGGCGCTTGCATTATAAACGTGATTTGTTTTCGTTAAATACTCCTGAACTTCATAGAAGTTAGCTGTCGTCACATTACCAACAGGATTCTCCTGTCCGTCTACCGTTCCTTGTTCAAGCGCTAAATATAATTCCGTATAACTAATAGGAGTGGGGTTTGCGCCTAGTTGATTCCATATGGACATATGAAGTTCATTTTCAAGCGTTCGTATATCTAACCTTTGAATATCCTCCAGATTACTGATTTCTTTCTTGTTATTCGTAAGCTGCCTAAACCCGTTCTCCATGTAAGCCAATCCTTTTAAATTTTGTTCATCTAAATCGTCCAACAGCTGATCGCCGACAGGTCCATCCAGAACATCGTAAGCGCTTTCTCGATCAGGAAATAAAAAAGGCAGATCGAAAATCTGATATCGTTCAGCAAATTGAGCGATAGGGCCGGTAGACATCGTTGTCCCTTGAATGGTGTTAAGCTGTAACCCTTCCAGCACTTCTCTGTCCCCGCCTAGTACTCCATTAGCGTAGACTTCTACATTAATTTCTCCATTTGTCTTCTCTTCCACGATTTCCTGAAACTTATAGAGTCCTTTTGTTAAAGACCGGTCTTCTGAAGTTACTACAGCCAGTCTCATCGTTTTCGTTTCTTTACCAGCGGCTTGTAAGGTATTAAGATAATAGCCAGCACCCCAGATCGCAACAACGACCAATAATCCAATGAGCGTTATTTTCTTCATGAAATCCACTCCTCTTTAGTAGATCGATCTAATAAGAGGGCATCTTAATTAGATCGATCTAATTGATTGGAACATTTACTACATTTTAAATGAGCTCATTCTATTAATCAATGTGTTTTCAGAAAATTCTTTGAATCCTTCTATTAAAATAAAGTAACACGTTATTTATTTAAAACTTTCTCCTGACTTTCAGGCTTACTAGAAAGCAGTGAACAAGGTCCGGCTTGTAACATATAGCTTCCCCCATCATGCCCGATCACTTGTTTTGTATAGTCGGCGGTGTGAATTAAGGACTGAAGGTCAATCCCTGTCTCGATCCCCATTTCATGTAAGTAGTGAACAAGATCTTCTGAAGCTACATTCCCTGAGGCACCTGGAGCATACGGACAGCCTCCCAGCCCAGCGATGGAACTATCAAAATGGATCACTCCTTGCTGCAGGGCGCTAAAAGTATTCGCAAGCGCCATCCCCCGTGTATTATGAAAATGCATCGAAAAAGTAATCGCGGGGAATTCCTGCTTGAGTACTCCTAACGTGTCGTACACTTGTTTAGGGTTAGCCATGCCTGTCGTATCAGCAAGTGATATCTCAGTTATTCCCATAGTTTCATACCTTGTTATGATCGGAATCAGTTGTTCAACGTGTACTTTTCCTTCATAAGGACAGCCGAAAGCGACAGATAAGGAGCCTCCCACCTTTACATCCTGTTTATGGGCGGTCTCAATAATCGGTTCCAGCTTATTTTGAGCATCTACGACTTTGGCATTGGCATTAGACAGACTATGGGAATCGGTAGCTGAAAGCATCAGTTTTAATTTCTTAATTCCTGAATCAATTGCTCTTTGAGCCCCTTTTTCATTAGGAACGAGCGCACGAAATTTCAGACCTTCTAAGTCCTGGACCTGGTGTACAACTTTCTCCGCGTCCTTTAACTGGGGTATCGCCTGGGGATGGACAAAAGACGTAACTTCCATGGATTGAACCCCTGTTTTCGCAAGCTCCCGAATGATGTTCACTTTAGCTTCTGTCGGAATCCATTCTCTTTCAGCCTGGAAGCCATCACGAGGTGCTACTTCACACACAACCGCTTTCGAAGGCAATACTAGATTCTGAGCATTCATCATTAGATAATCCCCTTTTCTTGTAATTGAGTGACCTCTTCTTTAGACAGCCCTAAGGTTTCACTATAGATTTCCTCATTGTGCTCTCCAAGATCAGGAGCACGGTGGCGAATAGCGCCTGGAGTTTTTGAAAATTTAGGCACTATGCCCGGCACTTTTACTTTTCCTAAACGAGGATGCTCCACTTCAACGATATTTTCACGAGCTTTATAATGAGGGTCCTCGAAGATATCTTCAATAGTGTAAATCGGGCTTACCGGCACCCCGTAAGAGTCGAGCAGCTCGGATAATTCTTTCTGGGTATGCTTTCTAATCCAGTTGGATACAATCTCCTGGACTTCATCATCATGCTTCAACCGTTCAGAATTGGTATAATACCGCTCATCCTCTAACATATCCATTCGATCCATCGCCTCAGCCAATCGGTTGAAAGTTGAATCGGTACTTGTGACGAGAACGACAAACTTGCCGTCTTTGGTTGCGTACGTACCTGCGGGGCTTGAATGTCCTGAGAGTCCAGGACTGCGATCCCGTACTTTTCCGTTCTGGTCGTATTCCGCTACTAGGAACTCAAGCATACGGAAAATCGATTCATAAAGCCCCATCTCTACGATCTGCCCTTCTCCCTCTTCATTTACATCACGATTATATAAAGCGCTTACTGTAGCTAATGCAACATAGACTCCGGTTATATAATCCAATAAAGAATACGACGGACTGACAGGGGGACGGTCCGGGTAGCCCTGGATGGAGGTGTGTCCGCTGAATGCTGTCCCAGGCGTTCCAAAACCTGCTTTTTCTCTGTAAGGTCCGGTCTGTCCATAGCCTGAAACTCTCGACATGATCAAATCAGGATTCACCTTTTTTAATTCTTCATAGCTCAGTCCCCATTTCTCCATTGTTCCAGGGCGGAAATTTTCTACTAATACGTCGTGTTGTGCAATTAGCTTTTTAAAGAGCTTTTTGCCTTCCTCTGTGCGGATATCTAAGGTGATCGATTTCTTGTTACGTGCCAGCCCTGGCCATCTTAAGCCTTCTTCTCCTTTCCACGGACCTACTGTTCTTAACGTGTCTCCTTTACCGGGTAACTCGATTTTTGTTACATCTGCTCCAAAGTCAGCTAAGAGGGTAGCTCCAAACGGGGCAGCAATCATTGTTGATATATCTAAGATTTTCACTCCAGTTAATGGACCAAATTTAGGTGTAGTCATGGTTATCCTCCTTTGATTAGATCGATCTAATTTTGAATAAAAAAATAATGTAAGCTTTGCACCACCGCCAGCATGACTGGCAGCGGTGTCTCCTACAAAGCAGCTCTATGAATCGCCTTTATATTTCTTCGTAAGCTCGATGACGTCTTTTAATTCCTTTAAAGGGATTTGCCCGGGAGCCGAGCTTTTTTCTCCTACTGCAAAAGTGATACTCGAGCCAAAAACCCAGCCGAACATTCTCGTTATGATCCCTAAACCACCCATAGAAATAGTAATTAAAGGGATATTCATCGAACTGCTGGCTTTCTCTGTGACCATGAGCAATTGTAGAACATCACTGTTGCTTTGAGGCATTACAGCGAGCTTAGCATAATCCGCTTTATAAAATTCAGCCTGATGAAGGGCTTTTAATAAAACAGAATCTTCGGGAGTGTGATTAAAATTGTGGTACGACAAAATCAACTTTGTCCCGTTCTGCTGTGTTGCTGATCTTAACTGCTGGATATACTGCTCAGAATTAGCTACCTCGTAATCAATGAATTCTATATAGGGATTTCGGCTGACTTCCTTTAGAATCTCTATTTTCTCATCCTCACGTAAAGAAAGCGGCTGCCCTCCCTCTTTCTCACTGCGAATCGTAAACAACAGAGGGATATCAGCTAAGAGATCAGCGGTCTGTTCAAGCACCGTTTCTACTTGTCCGATATTGTGGACCTCTTTAAAATAATCAGCACGCCATTCTATAATGTCAGGCTCCTGAGGAACTATCGCATGTACTTCATCGATAATTTCTTCTACGGTTTCACCTACTAACGGTGTACAGACATTTGGTTCCATTTCCTTCATCGTCTTCTCCCCCTTCTCAATTCCTGTAGCCTAATTTAGATGAGATCACTGAGGCCGACTCTTTGACCAACTGCTGATATTCAGCAATCTTATCCTGAGAGAACCTCATGGCAGGACCTGAAATGGAGAGACACGCCTTTACCTTTCCATTTATATCGAATATAGGAGCAGCAACAGCAGACGTACCCTCTCCCCGCTCATCAATACTGCAGCAAACTCTGTCCACCCTGATGGTTCTTAATTCTTCTTCAAGCTCAGGTTTATCGACAATTGTAAGCAGCTCATTGATAAATTTCTGCTCTTGAAAAGCTAACAACGCTTTCCCTCCTGCTCCAGCCCATAATGGAAGCTTTTGCCCGATTTTTACAGAGTGACGCACAGACCTGAGCCCCTCTGCCTGTTCCAGACAAACCCGATAGATATCATCGATACTATAAAGGTTCACCGTTTCCCTTGTATGATCTCTAACCTCATTCATGATCGGTTTCGCAATTAATCTGGTTTCTATTGATTTCCCCGCTAAGTATCCTAAATAATAAACTTTCATTCCAAGCTTATATTTCAGCGTTTGCTGATCTTTTTCTATGATGCTGTTTTGCTCTAATGTGCTTAGTAGTCTACTCGTAGTCGATTTAGCTAATCCTATCTCTGAAGCAATCTCGGTTAGACTAAGCTCAGATTGTTCTTCGCTAAAACAATTGAGAATATCAATCGCTCTTTGAACCGTTCGCAGACCTTGCTCACTTTTTGCATTCGTCATATCTTTACTCAACCTTCTTTTGTTCCATCTAACGGAATTTGGTTTTATTTAATGGAACTACCTTCATCTTAAACATAATTGTTTCATTATTCAACCCCTGAAGCTTTAGTTTTTAGAAAATTTCAATTATATAAAATGAGGTCTTCATTTTATATACTCATTAACCGTACAAAAAAGGAGACAGCCAGGCCATCTCCTTTTTTTCATTCATGAGGTCAACTCACTCATTTTTATATAAAACCTGTTCGCTTTATGGTAATCCTATCGTAGAGCACCGTTCCTAACTATCATGTTGTCCACTGTTTATTATTAACATTGAACTCCTTCAAGATATGCTCAGTATGCTCACCAATTTCAGGGATAGGGTTCATAACTGTATCAAAATCTTCAAATGTTACCGGAGGAATTAGTGCTTTTAATTTCCCAACAGGAGAGTCTACTTCTCCCCAACGTTTTCTATCTTTTAACTGGGGATGGTTTATAACATCCTGGACAGTATTCAAGTGTGCATTAGCAATTTTGGCTTCTTCTAAAATATCGATCACTTGCTCTGAATTTAGTTTCTCCAGTGCTTCATCAATGATTTCCTTTAACTCTTCACTATTTTCAACTCGCTTGGAGTTGTTATTAAAACGTTCATCATCTGCTAAATGGGGCTGTCTCAATATTTTTTCGGTGAATTGTTTCCATTCTCTTTCATTTTGTATCGCTAGAAAAACCATCTTTTTATCTTTTGCTTGGAAGGGACCATATGGATAAATGGCTGCATGCCTTGCTCCTGTTCTTTTCGGATCTCGTCCCCCGTATTCGGAGAAATACATAGGGTACCCCATCCATTCGCATAATGCTTCCAACATGGATACTTCCATAACGGTACCTTGGTTCGTTTTATATCTTGCAATAATCGCTGTCAATACTCCGGTATAAGCATACATCCCTGCAGCAATATCAGCTACAGATATTCCGCTTTTCGAAGGTTCTTCTTCAGTCCCTGTGATAGAAACGAGCCCTGCTTCACATTGGATCAGGAGGTCATACGCCTTCTTTTGGGTGTAAGATCCATTTGTACCGTAACCGGAAATACCACATATAATGAGCTGTGGGTATCTCTTTCTTAAATCTTCAGCTGCAAAACCAAGTCGATCGACGGCACCGGGGGCTAAGTTATGGAGAAACACATCGGCTTGCGATAAAATTTTATCTAAAGCTTCTTTTCCATTTTCTGATTTTAAATTTAATGTGATGGATTCCTTAGAACGATTTAACCACACAAAGTGGCTCGACATTCCTTTCACCGTCTGATCATATCCTCTAGCAAAGTCTCCTTCGTCCCTCTCGACTTTAATGACACGTGCCCCTAAATCGGCTAATTGCCTGGTGGCGAATGGGGCTGCTACTGCCTGCTCTAACGATACTACAGTAATTCCTTCTAACGGTAACATGTAAGTCCTCCTATATAATTAATATCTAGATAACTGCTTTTTTGTGGCGGCTGGCATGACAATTCAGGTTTACAGCTACTGGTAAGGCAGCAATATGACAAGGAGCAATTTCGATTTTCACATCTAGGGCAGTCGTACTTCCTCCTAACCCTTGAGGGCCAATACCTAAACGATTGATCTCCTCCATCAATTCTTCTTCTAGCTGTGCAATATCTTCACGATCACTTCTTTCCCCTACCGGTCGGAATAAAGATTTCTTCGCTAATAGTGCACATTTCTCAAAATTGCCGCCAATACCAATTCCTACTACTAAAGGCGGACAAGCATTGGGGCCGGCTACTTTAACCGTATCAATAATATATTCTTTGACCCCCTCCAAGCCATCTGAAGGTTTCAGCATCTTTAAGGTGCTCATATTTTCAGCCCCACCTCCTTTAGCTGTCATATGAATGGATAACGTATCTCCTTGAACCACATCTATATGAATGACTGAAGGAGAATTGTATTCTGAGCTTTTGTTTCTAGTGATCGGGTGATCTACAATGGAGTGACGGAGATATCCTTCCTCGTAGCCTTTCATCACCCCTTCATTAATAGCATCATTTAAATTCCCACCGATGATGTGACAATCTTGCCCGAGCTCGACAAAGAATACTGACACCCCTGTATCCTGGCACATAGGAACACGTTCACTAGTCGCTATATTGGCGTTCGTAATTAACTGATTTAATACATCCTTGCCTGTTTCCGATTCCTCTTCTTTCACCGCAGTCTTAAACGCATTAACCACATCTTCTCCTAAATCATAGTTAGCTTCCTGACACATCCCGGCAACTTCCTCAACAATTTTTTCATAGGGGATGGTTTTCACTTCTTCCACCTTCTTTCAATAAGTTTGAATTCTACTGCATCGGATATTGGATACACAAGAAATGATAATAAAATGTTGAACTCCCTTTATTAGGGGATTCAACTTAGATTAAATATGCGGTTCCCTGCCTCATAGACAAAAAACTGTTTTTCTTTTATTCTTTTTATATTATCCTAGTTTATCCAGCACTTGCTTGGCTTTTAAATAAACGGGGTAATCTATCAGCTTATTTTTATATCTTATAGATGCTATACCTTGTTTTTCCGCTTCTTCAAATTTTTCTACAACCTCCTGGCAATAAATCATTTCTGCTTTAGAGGGAGAGAATAATTTATGAACGCTCTCAATTTGTTTTGGATGGATAATCATTTTTCCTTTAAAACCCAGCTGCCGGGCAAATGATGCTTCCTTTATTAAACCATCGTCATCATTCAAATCAGGATAAACGGCATCAATTGGAGAGTGTATCCCAGCTGCTCTTGATGCATTTACAATTTGAGATCGTGCAAATAACAACTCAAAGCCTTCAGGTGATAATTGGCAGTCAATATCCAAAGAATAGTCAATAGATCCAAAAGCCAATCGATCAATAAAATTACTTGAACTGGCAATTTCATATGCCTGCTGAATCCCTTTTGCCGTTTCGATTAAAGGGATTATTCTAAACCCAGGATTGGTATCGCTTTCAATTTCTTGCTGTATTTTTTCACATAATCTTTCGATGTCCTGCGCGCACTCTGCTTTAGGGAGCATAATCCCATCAGCTTTTATCCGAATAGCGCAGACAACATCCTCTTCCCAGAAAGGGGTATTTAGGTTATTAATTCGGACGAAGATTTGTTTATTGTACTCTAAATTATCAACAGAGCTTTTGATAACTTCTCTAGCTCTCTTTTTCTCGGTAAGTGCCACGGCATCCTCTAAGTCTATGATTACACTATCTGCTTCAGATCGTATAGCTTTTTCAACCATTTTCCCACTGGATGCAGGTACAAAAAGGTAGGAACGGCGGTTAAACATAGGAGTCAGAGACCTCCTTCTACTTATTGTTTTCCTTCACTTTATAACAAAATAAAGGAGTTTCCTAATGGATATTTCACAATTATATTATTTCATCGTTACAGCAGAACAAGAACATATGACGAAAGCTTCTGAAACACTGGCACTTTCGCAGTCTGCCTTGAGCCGATCCATCACGTCATTAGAAAAAGAATTAGGGGTTTCTTTATTTAATCGAAAGAACCGACAAATATTTTTGAACAATCAAGGAAAAGCTTTTCTAAAGGATGCGAAGGAAATCGTTAATAAGGTGGAAGTTTCGAAAGAAAAACTCATCAACCTCACGAATTCTACAAACCGGAATGTGACAATATCTTATGTTCATAGTCTTGGACTGAATTACATCCCTTCCTTATTAAATGCTTTTCAAAAGAAAAATACGAATCATACACTGTCCCTGCACGAAGACAATGCAGAACTTATCATCAAAAACCTGCTTACCGATGAAATAGATTTAGGATTTGCTACTCATTATAAACCTTTAGCTGATTTAATGTATTACCCTATTTTCAAAGAAAAAATTATATTGATCACTTCTAAGAGCCATCGTTTTGCTGAAATTGAAGTTGTTCCTCTTGAAGAAATCATGGATGAACCTTTTATCCATTACAATAAAAATACGGAGTTACGGAATGTTATTGATTCTACCTTATTTCAATATAACATCTATCCCAATGTGATTTATGAAGGATTGGAAATTAATAGTGTCATTGGATTAGTTTCCGCCAATATGGGGATTGCCTTTGTGCCTGAATCAACTGTAAGGAACCTTCAGAACATCCACGTTTCTTCGATTCCGTCATTTGATTTAGAAAGAACAATCTACCTTATTCATAAAAAGAAAGATTATATCTCAAATGCCGCTAAATCATTCAAAAACTTTACTTTCGATTTCACATTTAATAGGAAGTAAAGGATTCAATAAGACCTTGGCAGTCCTAACACATGCTGGCCAATATAAGCCATAATCATGTTGTTGCTGACAGGAGCTACCTGGTACATTCTCGTTTCTCTAAATTTTCGTTCTACATCATACTCATCGACAAATCCGTTGCCGCCATGGGTATCGAGACAAGTGTTAGCAGCCTGCCAGCTGGCTTCACTTGATAAGAACTTGGCCATGTTCGCTTGCTCCCCGCATTTCTCGTTATTATCGAACTTTCTTGCAGCTTCATATCTCACGGTATCAGCCGCTTTAACAGCCATATAAGCGCGTGACAATGGAAATTGGATGCCTTGATTTTCTCCAATTTGTTTTTCAAATACTTTTCGTTCTTTAGCATAATCTGTCGCTCTGTCAATAAAGAAATAGCCGTCCCCAATGGCTTCAGCAGAGAGGAGGATTCTTTCTGCATTCATTCCATCCAAAACGTAACGGAATCCTTTACCCTCTTCACCTATTAAGCTGTTGAGAGGTACTTTCATGTCGTTATACCACACTTTATTGGTCGCATAATTAAACATGGTTCGAACCGGTTCCACTACAAAGGATTCAGGCTGATTCTCTCTAATCTCCCGGAGATCAATTAAAAACAGGCTCAGTCCTTCGGTACGTTTATCAGGGTTAACTTCTTTCGTTCGAGCCAGCAGCATGACAAGATCAGATTGTAATACCCTGCTCGTCCAGTTTTTGTGTCCATTGATCACATATCCATCTGACGTTTTCTCAGCAAATGTCTCAATGGCTGTCGTGTTGGACCCAGCGTTAGGTTCTGTTACTGAAAAAGCTTGAAATTTAATCGAACCATCAGCAATGCCAGGTAAATAAGTTCTTTTCTGTTCTTCACTTCCATGCTTTAGTAACGCTCCCATCGTATACATTTGCGCATGACAGCCTGCAGCATGGCCTCCAGATCGGTTAATTTCTTCCAGCACAATGGTGGCCTCTGTCATCCCATATCCTTTGCCTCCATATTCTTTTGGAATCAGGATGGATAGATAGCCGGATTTCGTTAATTCTTCTACAAATTCATAGGGATACTGCCGTTCTTTATCTAACTTCTGCCAGTATGTATTTGGAAACTTACTGCATAACTCTCGGACATCTTGTCTAAGCTCATCTCTTTCTTTTTCCGTCAGCGACTGAAACCCCTGTTCTTTTAATTTTTCCATTTTAGCACTCTCCTAGCTTTTATATTTTTAAAAATTCAAAAAATTATATTTGCACTTTTAATTATAAAGGGAGACCATAGGAACGAACAAAGCAAAAATTGCATCCATTTCATGTATTAATCTCATAGATACTTATTGTAAAACAGCAGAAAATCGATCGATTATCGCATTTGAAACTTCTTCCGTTGAATTTGTGCCGCCTATATCAGGGGTTTTCACACCATTTTTCAACACATACTCCATAGCTTTTAGTAGTTCAGCTCCCGCTTCATTTTCTCCAAGGTGATCCAGCATCATCTTAGCCGTCCAAATTTGACCAATCGGGTTTGCTAGATTCTGGCCAACTATATCAGGGGCAGAGCCATGCACGGGTTCAAACATAGAAGGATGCTTGTGGTTGAGATTAAGATTGCCAGAAGGCGCGATCCCTATGCTTCCCATAATAGCCGACCCTAAGTCTGTTAATATGTCACCAAATAAATTACTGCCTACAATCACGTCAAAACTATGCGGCTTCGTAACCATGAAGGCAGAAAGTGCGTCAATATGGAAGTTTTCAACTTCTACTGAAGGATAATCACTAGATAGTTCTTTTAATACCTCATCCCAAAATGGCATAGAATGGACAATTCCATTTGATTTTGTCGCACTTGTCAGCCTGGAGTCTCGCGTTTCAGCTAACTGATAAGCATACTTCATCACACGCGAAACTGCTTTTTTAGTAAAGACTGCATTTTGTACGACTACCTCATCCTCGCCTGAATGTACTCTTCCTCCCGAACTGCTGTATTCTCCTTCGCTGTTTTCTCTAACAACTATAAAATCAAAATCCTTCGGATGAGAGAGTGGAGATGCTACCCCTTCCAATTGTTTAGCAGGTCTAATGTTTACGACTTGTTCGAATTCCCTGCGAATTTTAAGCAGTAATCCATTTAAAGAGATATGATCTGGTACAAGAGCCGGGTCTCCTACCGCTCCTAAAAATATGGCATCACTTTGTTCAAGCTGTGCCATCCCATCCTCCGGTATCATTCTTCCATGCTGCATATAATAGTCGGATCCCCAAGGAAACTCCTTGTAGGACAGCTGAAAACCTCCATGGATTTCACTAAGCTTATTTAACACACGAATCGCTTCAGGTACTACTTCCTTTCCAATTCCATCTCCAGGTATGACGGATATCTCGTACTTCTTCATCTCATCCTCTCCTAACTGACTAGTTATTTACTTCCTCATTATTCGTAACCATTTTAATCAATTCGTCCCTTGTTCTTAGGATATGATTTACGGTCACTTCTTTAAGCTTGTCCGCATCTCTCGCAATAGCATATTCGACCATCAAACGGTGCTCCTTGTGAGCTTCCTCCAGGTGATTAGGCAGTACACTTGGCGTATAAGATGGTATCCCTTTCCACAACGTGTCAATGAACCCTTGCGTTCTCCTCCAGGGACAGCCGCTTCGCAAAACTTTATGAAACTCCGCATTCAGGCTTAAGTACTCTTTAACGTCCTTGCTATCTGCATTTAATTCAATCATTTGATTGTACAGGGAATCCAGTTTTTCCAAGTCATGTTTTTCTAAATAAGGTAAGGACTTAACGATCGCTTCCCCTTCTAAGAGCGCACGAAGTTGATAGATCTCCTTAATATCTTCCTCAGAAATAGGGGTGACAATGGCTCCTTTCCTCGGTTCTATTCTTACGAGACCTTCCAACTCTAATTGTCTTAAAGCATCTCGAACCGGCATCCTGCTCACCCCAAGCTTTTCAGCCCACTCTTCCTGCATGAGGCGTTCCCCCATTTTAAATTCACCTTTTAAAATCAATTCTCTCAATTTGGTCGTCACTTTAAACTGTAAAGTCGTCCGGTCGAAATTCTCTATTTTGTAATCTGCCAAGGCTTTCATCTCCTTAAAACTATCCTTTGATTTCAATATCGATCATTTCTTCTATATGCTGAATAATTTCAGTGTGGTCCCTGGGCCCTCTGCCTTTAGACCACGCTTGTTTCCAGAGCTGATAACTGGCCCCTGTTATCATCATCGGTACCTTCTGTTCTTCAGCCATACCTAATGCAATTTTCAAATCTTTCACCATCAAATCTAAGGTGAATCCTACTTCAAACTCACGTGTTAAAACTTGTTTCGGTAATTTGTATTCACTTGAAAAGCTTCTTCCGGTACTCGAATTAACAACATCCAACATCCGGTTAGGATCCAGCCCTAATTTAACCCCAAGAGCTAAGGCTTCCCCCGTTGCTGCAAGTGTAGTAGCGGATATTAAATTATTTAATGCCTTCATCGTATGACCGCTGCCTACTTCTCCAACGTGGGTAATATTTTCTCCTATACTTTGTAATAAGGGATAGACCTCCTGAACGTCTTCTGCCTTGCCACCTACCATGATTGCCAGAGAACCGTTTTCTGCTTTTTGAATCCCTCCACTCACCGGCGCATCTATCATCCTCAGGTGATTAGCTGTCATTATATCATTCAACTCTTTTGTTACAGAAGGTTCAGAAGAAGTCATTTCGATGAGAAGACTTTTTTCCGTTAGACGATTAAGTAAGCCACTTTCCCCTAATAGGGTTTCCTTTACAATAGAAACATTCGGGAGAATCGTAATGATATATTGGAATTCTTCGGCTAATTCGCCGGGAGTAGAAAAAGACTTTCCCCCCATCTCCACGAGTTGGCTTACAGCTGTTTCATTTACATCAAATAACCCCACTTCAAAACCTTCTGTTAATAACCTTTTAGCGATTCTCCCTCCCATGTTTCCTAACCCAATGATACCGACTCTCATAGTTTATTTCCTCTCTGAATGTATTTTCCATTCCTGTGTCAGAAATGAAAGCTTATGACTTAATCCTTCTTATATTGAGCCACCCCATCAGCATATAAATCGCCCCCGTAAGCGTCATTAATGACAACTGCCGGAAACTCCTCGATTTCCAGCTTTCGAATAGCTTCTGTTCCTAAATCTTCATACGCTATGACCTCGGAGGATTTAATAGAACGTGCGATTAATGCAGCAGCCCCTCCAACTGCTCCGAAGTATATGGCTTTGTTCTTTTTTATTGATTCTTTAACTTCTTCACTGCGGTAACCTTTTCCAATCATTCCTTTTAAGCCCTTTTCCAGTAACAGTGGTGTAAAGGCATCCATTCGACCACTTGTTGTAGGTCCTGCTGAACCGATCACTTCTCCAGGTTTCGTAGGAGTAGGTCCAACATAATAAATGACTTGATTGTTCAAATCGACTGGTAATGGGACTCCCTTCTTTTCTTCTTCTACCATTCGTTTATGAGCTGCGTCACGAGCTGTAAAAACAACTCCCGATAATAGCACTCGATCGCCAGCCTTTAGTGAAGCGAGCTCCTTTTCTTCAATGGGCAGTTGAACGTGAATAGCCAATAGCCTTCCCCCCTCATTAAAATATTTTTAAACGGGCTGCTTCAATATTTGCATCACGTCTGCTACGTTCTCTTCTTGTTCTACATTCATAATTTTGTCAGTTAGATGTTCTCTAGTTTCTAAAGGTAATTGATAAGACAAAGAATGAAACTTCTCTATTAATTCTTCCGTGGAGACCGGGTTTTCAGGATCTCCCTTCGGAAAATCTGTTCCGCTTTGAATAGAACGACCATCTGTGAAGGTGATTGTTACCTCAGCTCCCCATTTTTCTGGATACTCACCCGTAATTAATGGATCAGAGTGAAGTGTTACGGTTTTCATAAGCTCACGTATTTCCTCATCCCACAAACTTGTTTCATTAAAATCATGAATCCCGGCCTGTTTTTTTGATAGAGCTAAAGCGGTGCAGTACTGCAGGCTGAATTTAGATGCGTAAATGGTGTCCGGGGACGGATTATCTGTAATATCAATTGCTGTTTGATACGTACGCACATCTACAGCTTCAATTTTTTCAATAGGAATAGGATTTGAATCAGACATCTTCATAAGAATATCAATCGCATGATGGGTATGGCGGCAGGAAGCATGAACTTTGAATGAGTTCTCCAAGATCTTGAATTCGTCCCCCAGGTTCTCGGTTATTTTATGTGCCTTAGGATCCGTGCTCATTGATTTAAAAAACCCTCTATTTCCCTCAAGAATCTTTTGCGCGCCAGTAAAACCTTTATGCGCAAGCAGAGAAGCCATCGTTCCATTCATAGCAGCTTTACCTGGATGCAGCTGCTTCGTCATAGCTCCGTCTTCAATAAATTCCCATAAGCCAGCAGCCTGGGTTCCTGCATTCCCTAAAGCAGCAACTATTTGCTTCTCATTTAAGCCAATTAGTTTCGCAGTCGCTATAGCAGCCCCAAATGTTCCGCATGTCGCCGTGTTATGCCAATAGTAATAGTGAGATGGAGACACCGCTTCCCCTATCCTGTAACAAACTTCATATCCAATAACGACCGAAGTAATGAGGTCTTTCCCAGACATCTCTCTCCACTCACTTACGGCTAAAGCGGCTGGTATAACAACGGTAGCAGCATGTATAATAGAAGCTTTATGGATATCATCCAACTCTACGATATGACTGGAAGCTCCATTTATCAGTGCTGCATTTATTACACTGGATTGACCACCCGTAAAAAGCGTAGAGTGATCCTGTCCCCCCATTTCCTGCATCATTTCATTGATGATTCGAATCGGTTCTTTATCGGAACCTGCAATAGCTGAACTAAAATAATCCAATATACAAAGCTTTGTATATTGACGAACCTCTTCTGGAATATCTTCATAACTCAAGTTGACGCAGTATTTGGCCATCTCCTTACTTAAGTCCATAACCATCCTCCTCGATAAGTGATTGATCCTTATAAAACTATTCTCCTTGCCAGATTGGATCGCGTTTTTCGTTAAACGCCTTAATGCCTTCCTGTCTGTCTTTAGAATTTGCGCATGTATAATATTGATCAAGTTCTATCGATAATGCCGTTGTTAAATCTGTTTCTGTCCCCAAGTTAACAGATTTTTTAAGCGCTTTCAGAGATAATGGAGCATTACGGGCAATTTCGTTAGCAACTTCTAAGGTGTGGGTGTATAGTTCTTCACTTTTAAATACGCCATTGGCAATCCCTGTCTCTAATGCCTGCTGAGAAGATATGTGATTCCCTCTAAATAAAAACTCCTTAGCTTTGTTTACAGATATCGTTCTTGGCAGCAACTGAGTACCTCCCACTCCAGGAATGATCCCCAGGGTCACTTCCGGCAATCCCATCTTTGCATTTTCAGAAACATAGCGAAGGTCACAGCTAAGCACCATTTCCATTCCCCCGCCTAATGCGAACCCATTCACCATTGCTATGGTCGGAAACGGAAAATTCCTTAATTGGTTATAGGCCTCCTCAAAACAATCATGCTGCTCCTTCCACTGTTGGTTGGTCATTCCTTTCCGTTCTTTTAAATCAGCTCCTGCACAAAAACTTTTTTCACCCGAACCAGTCAAGATCAGAACGCAGGTATCATTCCTGTTTTTTAAAGATTTTAAGCAATCAATAAGCTCTTCACTCATTTTAGTATTTAAGGAATTCATGGCTCCCGGACGATTCAGTTCAATTACAACGATACTGTCACTCTTATGTTCTTCTATCACATTGATTGTTTCATAGGATTTCATCATGATAACCTCCATCAAATTTGATTGGGCACAGGGTATTTGCGAGTCGACTTGCCAGCTTTTCGTATGTAGCTTGGGGTGTCGTGGTTAAGGATTTCACTTAAAAGCTCGGAAGCAGAGATCAATTGGTCAAGGTCGATATTCGTCTCTATCCCCATCTCGTGCAGCATGTGTACCACATCTTCGGTGCACACATTACCTGTGGCTCCTGGTGCAAACGGGCAGCCCCCTAACCCACCTAATGCTGTGTCGAACCTTCGAACACCTGCCTGCAGGCCGCCCATTATATTGGAGAGACCCATGCCTCGCGTATTATGAAAATGCAAGTTAAACGTTTGGTTTGGAAATTGATCTACTAAACGATCGAGTAATTCATAGACTTGCTTTGGATTAGCCATCCCTGTTGTATCAGCTAAGGTAATATTAGCTATATCTAAATCAGATATAACATCCACGATAGATTCAATCCGCTCTGCTGGTATAACTCCTTCAAAAGGACAACCGAAGGAAGTGGCTAATGCTACACCGACCTCCATATCATTCCTTTCACAATAATGCTGAAGTGATTTCAATTCCTCCAACGATTGTTCCGTTCGCTTACGAACATTTTGCTGATTATGAGTATCACTGGCTGAGAAAACAAAATTCACTTTCTTTACGTCTACACGATTGGCAGCTTCAGCTCCTTTTAAATTAGGTACGAGGCCGATTAAATCGATATGTTTATTTTGACCACTTATTGCGGTATACAACTCGCCACTATTAGCCATTTGAGGAACTAATTTAGGATGAACAAAGGAGCCGAACTCAAAGCTTTTTACATTAGCCTCCAGCAAGTGATCAAATAATTTCTTTTTACTTTCTACACCGACTACTTGATTCTCCAGCTGCAGCCCATCCCTTAACACGACCTCATTAATACAAACACTTTCCGGCAGCTTCATGTTAAAACCTCCCGTATATAGAGTAAACTTGCAGATCAATCAAAACGTTTATCCAAAATCCAAGAATTGTGTTATATTCTGATTATTCTTTATTTTTTGTAAGAAAGGAGAAACAATTGGAAATCTTAAATATATTTTTAAATGTGTTATTACCCATTCTCATCTTAATAAGTATTGGAGCCTTTCTACATCGACAATTTCAGTTTGATTTGAGTACGCTGGCTAAAATCAACATTTATTATTTAATCCCAGGTCTCATCTTTACAAGACTTTATGAAACCGATTTAGCTTGGAATATGTTTGCTGATGTTCTTATTTTCTTTCTGGCTTTAAGTGCAGTTTTGTATTTTGTATCCAAGATAATCAGTAAAATTTTTCGTTTTCATCGTGGAATGCAGCTGGCATTTTCGCATAGTACCATGTTTTTTAACTCTGGAAACTATGGGGTTCCTGTAAACGACCTTGCCTTTAAACAAGATCCTTTTGCCATGGCGATACAGGTCCTGATTTTAACTTTTCAAAATCTATTAGTTTATTCATATGGAATTATTACGCTCCAAGCAGGCAGTCAAGGCTTCTTCAAATCACTGATTCCTTACTTTAAGATGCCTATTACATATGCTATGCTGCTTGGAATTGGATTGAATGTATTTGATATTAGACTGCCAGATTTCATTTACACACCTGGTTCCTATATTGCTGATGCCTTGATAGGCATAGCGTTATTAACACTAGGGGCACAAGTGGTTCAATTGAATTTTTCTAAAAACATGTGGAACGTCTTTTTGAGTATTAGCGTAAGACTCATGGTAGCTCCACTGGCAGCTTATATTATTATTCTCTTTTTGGATGTTAATACCATGACGGCCCAGGCTATGTTTATAGCTTCCGCCGCACCAAGTTCAGTCAATAGTGCAATTATAGCTCAGGAATACGAGAACGAACCTTCTTTTGCCTCTCAGGCTGTGCTATTTTCAACCATATTCAGTGTGATCACAGTAACTCTTGTCATTTACTTATCAGGCATACTATTTAAATAAATGGCAGTGAAGCTTAGCAAAACCTGAGAATAACCAAAACAGTATGCAATCAGTCTAGTGCTGATTCATACTGCTTTGATTAATAATTGGGTATTATTCATTCCTGTTCCATTTCATCAAATACTTGCTGAGCAGTTCTAAAACTATCTATGGCTGCGGGTACTCCACAATAAATCGCCGCTTGTAAAAATACTTCCTGGATATCCTCTTTTGTCAATCCATTATTAATCGCGCCTCTCACATGAAGCTTTAATTCATGAGGACGGTTCAGTGCAGTGATCATCGCCAGGTTCAGCATACTTCTCGTCTGTTTAGAAAGTCCTTCTCTCCCCCAAACCTCACCCCAGCAGTACTCTGTAACAAGCTCTTGCATAGGCATATTAAAATCAGTAGCATTATTTATTGATGCTTCCACATATTCAGCTCCTAGTACACTTTTTCTGTTTTCTAATCCTTTTTCAAATAACTCTTTATTCATAAACAAGCTCCTTTATTAATGAAATCTTTTAGCAACAGTGAAATTATTAAGTTCGGTCAGTTCGTTAATAGAAGGGAGATTCTCCAAATCTAACAGCTTAGAAACGATATCTCGAATTTGGCTTTGCTCCATCCATTCACCCGCTAATTCATTGAATTTATTGGTTAAATCTGATTCTTTCATTGGATTTAACAGGCTTCCCGTGGTATGGTCGACTTTGTACTCCATAGTTTCACCATTAAAAAGTTCAGCTCTGGCAACTACTTGCTCTTCTTTTATTGTCTCATCCACCTTCACCTGTATTTTTCTTTGCACCTGCTGAATGTTTTGCTGGCATACTATATCATCCGTGAATTGTTTGAACCCTGCTTCACCATAGATGAATGCCGCTGCTGCTGCAAAATAAATACTGAACTTTCCTTCAAGGCCCGTCTTTGGATTTCTGTTTCCCGTAAGTTCTAAAACATAAGGATTTACAGTAAGTTGAATAGATTTTAATTCTTCAAAAGATATTCTCTCTTTAAAATAGATGCAGGCATCAATAGACGGATGGAGTACAATACCACATGCGTAAGGTTTAAAAGTGTTCTTCAATAGTTCCCAATCTTCTCCCCAATTGAAGTTCACCTTTTCTAACTCGTGCTCAGGAGCTAAGACATTAGCAAATCCTCTTTTAGCTTCAAGTATTTCTTGTGATCCAGTGAATCCCTTTTGTGCTAATAAAGCAGATAACAGCCCAGTTTGTGCAGCTTTACCTGGATGAAGCGGCTTCGCCATCGTGCCGAATGATGCTCGCAAACCAAAGGCCTGCGTACCGGCAATCCCCATGGCATTGCTTAGCTCGTCATCATCGAGTCCCAGTAATACCCCTGCTGCAATGGCAGCTCCAAAAACCCCGGTCGAACTTGTAATGTGCCAGCCTAATTTATAATGCGAAGGATACACAGCGTTACTTATTCTTAATTCAGCTTCGCAGCCAAGAATAAATGCTTTTAAAGCTTCTTCCCCGCTGGCCTCTAAATGCTCTCCTAGTGCAACAACTACTGGAGCAACTGGTCCGCTCGGGTGATGGATAGTGTCTAAATGGGTATCGTCATAATCAAAGATGTGGGAAGCCGTTCCCATGACCAGCGCTGCCGTTGAAATATCACTTTTTTCTCTTCTGCCGAAAATAGTGGCTTCACCGCTGGATGAAAGGTCGTTGGATAATTCGACAAGCATGTCAATTGAGGAATGTTCAGCAGCGCCTATAGCTGCGCCCAGCCAATTTAACAAGCTCCTTTTACCGTGAACTTGAACCTCCTCAGGAATTTGGTTAAATGTTGTTGATAAACAATTAGCAATTAATTTTTTTGTCACCATTATTGATTCAACTCCACATTCTAGTGAAGATGAAGAGTCGACTGGGAGCAGTTAACTCTTCATCTAGTAAACAAGAAGTATTTATTCGCTTGCTTCACGAGCTGCTTCAATCACATCTGTACCAATGTCCTCTTCATATTCTTCATATACCGGCTCCAACGTTTCCTGGAACTCTTGAATCTCTTCCTCTGATAATTCTTTTATTTCCACTTGTCCACGTTCTTTGATTGTTTCATATGCTTCTTCATTTAAACTTTGTGCTTCGGCTCTTGCTACTTCTGTACCTTTTTCTACACCGCCTTCAACAATCTTTTTCGTCTCGTCATTCATACCGTCCCAGAACTCGGTGTTGGTAAAGATTGCATAGTCAACGCGTGTATGATTCATAACTGTCATATAGCTTTGTACTTCGTCAAACTTTTTGGATTCTATGTTACTAAAGGTATTCTCCTGACCTTCTACTACCCCCTGATCAAGGGCAGTATATAATTCTCCAAATGGAATTGACTCAGATCCCGCTCCCATCGTTGAATACAATGACTCTAAAACTTGTCCACCCTGGGTTCTAAATTTGAGTCCTTCAAAGTCATCAGGGGAAGTAATTTCTCTTTCGGCATTTGTGATATGTTTTCCTCCATTAGGCCACATAGATAATCCAAGAACTCCATCATCCGTTAGACTGCTAAGTACTTCTTCACCTTTTTCTCCATCCCAGAATTTGATTGCAGATTCATCATCCGGAAACAAAAATGGCAGTGCAGGAATATTAAACTGTGGATTGTTACCCACAAATTTCGTTAAATCTGGCGCAATAAATTGTACGTTATTAGAAGCTAGATTTTGATATTCATCTTGATCCCCGAAAAGGGAGCTATTTGGATAAATTTCCATTTCTATTTTTCCATCAGACTCTTCTTCGATGTATTCCTTCATTGCCAAAGCGCCCTGGTGTTTAGGAGTGTTCTCGGAAACTACGTGAGAAAACTTAATCTTCATTTCCTCTACTCCACCTTCATCCGTCCCAGATGCTCCCTGACCACAAGCTATTAAACTAATTGCTGCAGCCAAAAACAAACCAAAAACAATAATCTTTTTCATAAGTAAGATTCCTCCTTAATGATTTAATCTAAATTAATTTTTTCACCTATCCTCCTCTCTGTGAAAAGGCTTACATTTTTCAACAAAAAAATTAAGCCTTTATAAACAACATTTAAACTAATAGAACGATTCAACCTAAACTTCAGTGGATTTTGGATACAATATATAAATTAACACAATATCTATCCGAATGTAAAGAATACTCAAAATTTTTTGTTTATTGTGAATATTGGGGTTGTTTTGGAGTTTTATATGTATTATGATGATTTCAGAAAATTGTATCCAAAATTCAATCTTTAAAAGGAGGATATTGTCTTGAAAGTTTTATCCATTATTGAAAACGCTTTCTCAGGATTATTTTTTCTTGTAGGTATTTCTGTAAGCCTCTACTCCGTATTCATGAGATACATAGTAGGAGAATCACAGAGTTGGGCAACAGAAATTTACACTATGTTGCTTGTTTGGGCGATCTTCATAGGATTTTCTACGGCGCTGAGGGATAACAAGCATATTGCTATTGATCTCTTATACGATCGTGCCGGGCCCTTATTTAGAAAAATTTGTGAAGTAATGACCTTAGCGCTTGGGATAGCCTTTAGTATTTTTATCATCCAGACAGGAGTCGATATGGTATTAACCGCCTACGCTCAAGGAATTAAAACGATAGACGTCGGTTTCCCAATATGGATAAATTATTTAATCATGCCGATAGCTGGCACATTATTGTTCATACGTTTTTGTGAGAAAGCCTTTAGATTCTTTATTAAGAAAGAGATCTATACAAAGGAGCAACAAAATGAATCTACACCCGTAAGAAAAGTTGAGTAACAAAACTCAACTGTCAATGAAAAACTTAAAATACCAGGAGGAGGATGTAAATGGAGGCAGGTATAGTATTACTGCTATTGTTCTTTTTCGCTTTTCTTCGTGTACCAATTGCAATTAGTCTTGCTTTATCAAGCGTAATCGGGCTATGGTTGGTTGACTTTTCAATTGATACCGTGATTCAGAAAATGTTCACCGGTGTCAACAGTACTACGTTAATGGCTATCCCGGGATTTGTATTTGCAGGGTTAATCATGGCGAACGGAGGGATTTCCAAGTATTTAATCAGTTGCATACAAGCCTGGATTGGTCATACAAGAGGCGGCTTATCCGTTGTTACCGTCATAACTTGTATGATATTTGCTGCAATTTCCGGATCAAGCCCGGCAACAGCTGCTGCAATTGGGGCTATCATGATTCCCATGATGGTAAAAGCAGGGTATGATAAAAGATATTCTATGGGGTTAGTAGCTGCTGCCGGCACACTTGGTATATTACTCCCCCCTTCCATCCCTCTCATACTTTATGGATCAGTCTCAGAACAATCGACGGGCAGACTTTTCTCTGCAGGAATTTTACCTGGGATCCTACTAGGATTAACATTGATAGCTTATGCTGTATTTGTCGCATATAGAAAAGGGTACGGCGGGTTGGAGAAGGTTCCACTAAAAGATAGGTGGATGCCTACACTAAAGGCTACATGGGGATTGATCATGCCTGTTTTAATTCTAGGTTCCATCTATACAGGAATAGTCACACCAACAGAAGCGTCATTTATCGCTGTGTTATATTCCCTTATTGTTTCCGTAGTAGTCTACAAGGAGCTGTCCATTAAAAAATTCAATTCAATCTTACTAGAATCTATTAATACAACTGCGATGATTTTCTTGATTATTGCCGCTGCGCTTGTGTTTGGAATGTTTTTAACTACAGAGCAAGTACCTCAGGATTTTGCTTCATGGGTAAGCGACAGTGGATTCAACAAATGGACATTCTTACTTATAGTCAGTATATTGTTTTTTATCCTTGGAATGTTCCTTGAGCCAACTGCGATCATTTTGATCACGCTCCCAATCTTTTTACCTATCATTGCGACGCTGGATATAGATGTCATTCACTTTGCAATCATTATGGTAGTAAACATGGAGTTGGGAATGATCACACCACCTGTTGGTTTAAATTTATTTGTAGTTAGCGGGATAACTGAAGAAAAAGTCGAAAAGGTCATACGAGGGGTTATTCCTTTCTTTGCCATATTTGTTGTAGTGCTGATTCTAATTGTTATCTTCCCTGATATCTCACTATACCTTACTGATATTCTTTAGCTCTAAGTTAAGAATTCATCGATTAAAACTCAATTAAAGCCTTGAAAAGGATTTTGACTTTTCAAGGCTTTAATTATTTAAACAAGCTGTTTTGGAGTTTTGACACACAATTGAGAGTAATATCTTTTAGTTGCATTTCATTCCAGACGAGCAACCATGGCTCCAGCCTATAATTCTATAGGCTACCTTTGCAGCATTTAGTTTTTCCCTTTGTTAATTACATACTTATGGGGTGTTTATTCTTAGGGAGCCCGTCACCATAGGCTGGAAACGACCTCCAATTAAAGTTAGCATTGATAGTGAGTAGTAGGTAAACCTAACAATCGTATTCTTGATGAAGAGGAATAATCTGCCCTCGTATTTCTCCGTCAGGATTTTGTTCAGTGTGCGCGTTTACGTAGGTCATTTTCTCTTCCATACATTCGAGTAAGCCTCTCACACATTTAATTCCTTCATTATTTTTAACGATGTCTTTATCTGTAATCACTCCCCTGATGACTCCCCGGCATGTGCTGATCCCATGCTGGTCCTCTAAAGTCATTAAATCCGCCCCGAAAAGGAAAGCGAGCACAGGCCCGTTTTCACCTGGTGCCCCCAGATGGATATGCGCTTGCACAAAATTTTTAATATCACAGACTTCCAGCTCAAACTTAATTTTTGTACAGTCATCATTTGCGAGGAATTTAGCGAAGCCAGTTGCCTTTGTATCGACTGGTTGAGGTACTTCGTTTTTTCCTTTTAGCTTTGCGATAAATTTATCCATATCTTTCACCTCCTGAGTAAAACTACTTTATTGTATGTAAAGCGAAATAAAGTGAATAGGTAGGAGGTTAGAGATTCAGAAATTAAGAGAGAGTGAAGTAATAACGCTTATCTACTCTCCTCGAGGATTGAATCTTAAAGTTTATGCCCAAGCCGGGCCCATTAAAAAAAGGAAGAACGTCAATGGGTTCTCCCTGTTTCTTTTTATTAAAAAGCCTACCGGGCATTGACCTCACAGGCTGCACGTATGCCTGATTCGATGGCCCCTTCAATCCAGCCATGAAAGGAAGAAGTATGTTCTCCAGCAAAATGAAGCCGGCCTTCAGGTCTTCGAATAACTTCAGTAAAGTCCTCTCCCTTACCAGGACTGAAGAGAGTAAAGCATCCTGCTGAATAAGGATTTAATGACCAATTAAAAGCTACGGTCTGCATATATTCCTTATACACAATATCCCCATAAACTTTGGCCAAGTCTTTTAGAACTTCTCGAGTCATCTCATCCGAAGGCACGCTTGCCCAAATAATAGCATCCTCTCCCCAGCTGTAGCTGGCGAGCATCACAGCCGGTCCCTTTGAACCGATTCCATGACTGGGAATATAAGAAAAGCGGGTTGTTCGATCCGATACAGCATTTCCTGCCTTTCTTTTTTCCCAAAAGCGACTTTTAAATTCGACTCCAATTTTAATAGCCGGGATATTCGTTAATTCTCGAATAGCCTTCCATTTCTCAAAGGAAAGAGAGTGATAGGGTACTACATCAACAAACTGAAAGACGGGGAACGGCACCGTTACAATCGCATAGTCTCCTTCGTATTGATCAATTTTTCCTGTCTGCGGATCTCGAGTTTGCACTCGTACTCGATCCCCTGTCTGATCTATACGTTCCACTTTCCGATTGAGATGGATATTTGGACGAAGTTCCTTTAGAAATGAGTACGGTAAATGATCATTTCCTCCTTCAATTTCTAAGAACTCCACGGTATTACTAAAGATCGGATAGATGATGTCTGTTAAAATATCGACGAAAGAAAAGTTAGGGAACCCCTCAATACCCAGCATCACTCCAATACTTCTAATAGCGGTTAAAGACAGTGGCTTCCCAAGCGGATTTAACCGTAGAAACTCTCCCATGGAATAATCAGCAAATTCCTCTTCTAATCTTTCCTGTTCTTCAGGAGAACTCTCTTTATATAGATCTAAAAATGGCTGGGTAGCCTCAAGAAGCAGTTCGAGGGCCGTTTTTCCTTTTTCATCTTCTTCTACTGGAAAATTTAGAATATCAGGGTTTTCCTCATATTCTTTTCTAGTCGTTAATACGTTATTTACGAAAATCAAATCATCAGGCGAAGAATTAATAAAAGAATGAACAGGCAGCTGAAACCTTTTAATGTATTCCAACACAAGGGCATGGTTGTCCGGTATCCGCATAGCGCCAACGTCTAAGTAATTGCCTGCAGTAAAGGGCTGTCGAACGGTATGAACTCTTCCGCCTATACGATTATTCCCTTCTAAAATGGTAACTTGATGGCCTGCTTGTTTTAGAAGGGAAGCGGCAACAAGTCCTGCCATCCCTCCTCCAATAATTATTACCTGCCTAGGCTGCGACATTTTGTCTAATCCGTTTCTAATTATAGAAAGAAAATCATCTGGATAGTCTAACTCACATACTTCTTCTCTCATAAAAGACACCTGCTTTCCCACCATCATTATGGTACTAATAGATATGTATGAGCATCCGGGGCAAACTATAAACAATAATTCCCAATCACAAAAATTACCAGAGGCATGAAGAAAGGGAAACATCCGACCAACCAGAAGGATCTCCTTGAGTTCTGCACCTCTTTTTTTATGCGGACCCCTTCTCGTTTCGACCGGAGAGTTGTCACAGGGGGATCAGCCGGAGGGAGTGGAGTGCATTATCCCCATTCCAAACATTAAAAGCCTTGAAAAGATGGTAACTTTTCAAGGCTTTTTGCAGGTAAACTATACTATCACTATATCTTTTCCTTAGAACCTTTTTGTTCAACACCTACACTATTCTTTAATGCCAATCGATAGATATTTTGTCTCAAGGAACGCTTCTATGCCTTCCGCTCCCCCTTCTCTTCCTAGTCCGCTTTGCTTCATTCCTCCAAACGGAGCTTGAGGGGCTGAAGGGGCGCCGTGGTTCCAGCCTATAATGCCATAATCCAGCGCTTCTCCAATCTTTGTACCGCGGTTCATATTTTCCGTGAAATAATAGGCAGCTAATCCAAATGGCGTATCATTAGCCAGGCGGACGGCTTCCTCGTCGGATTCTACTTTTTGGACCGGTACGACTGGTCCAAAGGTTTCTTCGGTCATACACAGCATGTTGTCTTTGGCACCAAGCAGAAGGGTCGGTTCGTAAAATGGAGCTTCATAACGATCGGCGTCTCCACCAATGACGACTTCTGCACCTTTTTCTTTGGCATCTTTAACATGGCTTACCACTTTGTCATAACCCTTTTGGTTGATGAGCGGGCCGATGTCTACGCCCTCTTCAAGTCCGTTCCCTACTTTAAGTTCTTTGATCTTGTCTTTCAACTTGCTTACGAATTCATCATAGATTCCGCTCTGGACATACAGGCGGTTGGCGCAGATGCACGTCTGGCCTGCGTTTCGGAATTTAGAGGCAATCGTTCCTTCTACAGCTGTGTCTACGTCCGCATCATCGAAAACGATTAACGGGGCCTGCCCTCCGAGTTCAAGAGAAATATTTTTCATCTCATCCGCACTCTGCTTCATGAGTAATTTTCCGACTTCGGTGGATCCTGTGAAGGTCAATTTTCGGACGTCTTTGCTCTCTTGAATGGTTTCGCTGAATAGTTCGTTTGGTGCAACGGTCATATTCACCACGCCTTGCGGGATACCAGCTTCCTGGGCGCATTCTAGTAATTTGGCTGCGGTCAGTGGTGTTTCTTTTGGTGGTTTTACGATGAACGTACAGCCTGCCGCAAGAGCCGGTGCCAGTTTTCTTGTGATCATTGCGGCCGGGAAGTTCCATGGTGTGATGGCTGCGACAACCCCCACGGGTTGCTTCAATACTTGGATTCGCTGGCCTGGTCCTTTCGATGGAATGGTTCTTCCATAGACTCGTTTTCCTTCTTCTGCGTACCATTTAATGAAGGAAGCGGCATATAAGACTTCTCCTTTTGCTTCCTTCAGCGGCTTGCCGTTTTCAAGCGTGAGAATGCGCGCGATTTCTTCCTGGCGTTCGATGACCCGCTGATAGAATTTCTCCAGGTAATTGGCTCGTTCTTCCGCCGATAATTCCTTCCAATGTTCCAAGGCTTTCTTTGCCCCTTCAATCGCGGTGAGCACATGTTCCTTCGTACCGACTGGCATCGTTCCTACTCGTTCCTGGGTAGCCGGGTTGATAACATCAAAGGTTTCCAAGTTTTCTCCTACCCATTCTCCATCTACATAGTTTAATAGATTTAACTCACTGTGCTGCATTTTCATCAGTATTCCTCCTCTAAATTATTTCCATCCGGCAAACGCATGCTGATAAACGCTGCGAATGCTTTTCTCGTCAAAAGGCATCGGACTTCTTGCCAGTAAACGGGTCTGCTTCGTGCCATTGCTCGTTAATTGTTCGATATCATCCTGAGTGATGTTGTAGTCGGAGATTGTAGTCGGCAGGCCGACGTCTTTTACGAGTTCATGGAGAGCTTCCACAACCTCTAAAGCTACTTCTCGTTTACTCTTCCCTTCTTGAGGTATGGAGAAAACCTCTCCGAGCGTAAACATTTTTTCTAAACAAGAAGGCCAGATCCTGTGGTAAACGTACGGTAGTAGAACTGCATTCGCTTCGCCGTGAGGGATCTTAAATAATCCTCCAAGCGGATAAGCCAGCCCATGCACGCCTGCTACGCCGGCATTATAGAAGCTGAGGCCGGCAATTAAGCTGCCGAGTGACATTTCTTTTCTAGCCTCATAAGCCCTGGGATTCCAGACGGCACTTCTTAAATTATCTACAATGCGTTTCATCGCATCTAAAGCCAAAGTATCTGTTAACGGCGTGGCGTTCACAGAAGTAAAGGCTTCAATCGCATGGGTCAAAGCATCAACTCCGCTCGCTGCCGTCACTTTTGCCGGCAGGGTGTAAGTGAACTGCGGATCGACGATGGCGTAATTCGCTAGTAGATACTTATGAGTAATCACGTCTTTCGTATCGTCTAAGGAAAAAACAGCAATATCTGTGACTTCTGCTCCTGTGCCCGCCGTAGTGGGAATAAGAACCGTCGGGATCCCGGGAGAGTGGAGCTCTCTCGTACCTGTTAAATTCAAATAATCTTCTACCGTTCCTCCGTGATCCGCGAGTACAGCAGAAGCTTTTGACAGATCCAGCGCACTGCCTCCGCCAACGCCGATCACAAGATCCGGTTGACTTTCTCTTATTTCATGAAGCACTTCATTGCCAATGGCTAAAGGAGGCTCAGGGACGACGTTTGTTGAAATCGTGTATCGCGTTCCCTCTTTTTCTAAGATCTCTTCAATCGGGCGGATGACTTCAAGCTCTTTCAGCATAGGGTCTGTCAGCAAAAACACATGGTTCACATTTAAATCCTGAATGATCGTTCTCAGCTGTTCAATTGAGTTCACTCCGTGATAAATGTTCTGCGGTGTAATGAAAGAATTCATTTTTTAAAACTCTCCTTTTCTAAGAATTGATCGATACTTCTTTCGTAGATTCCATAGTCGATTCCTCTTTCTTCCCGGCTATTAAAGTAAATACCACCATCGTGATCATACTTAACAGAACCCCTGCACCGGCCGCCGCAAATGGATTACTGACTCCCATGCCGATCGGCAGGTAAATATACCAATAAGAAAGTGTACCTGCCATCAGAGAAGTAATAGCTCCTGCTTTCGTCGCCCGGCTCCACAGCGCTCCGACCACTAATGGACCTGCGGTGGCGGAGACGATTCCTCCAATTCCAATCCACATGAAGATAGAGAGATACTGCGGCGGATTCCATGCCATGATGGAAGCGATAAGGATGACCACAAACGTAGAGTAACGGCTGATCACCAGTTCAGCTTTCTCTGCTTGATCTTTACCGATCTTCGTTCTCGGAACAACAGACTTACGGAAGAGATCATTGGCTAATAACTGCGTTAAAGAAACAATCAAGCCGTCCGAGGTGGACATAATCGCAGAAAGAACCGTAACAGCCAGGAACGCTGCCAGGAATGGAGGAAAAATCTCCTGAAATAAAACAGGAATGACCTGATCGGGCCGAATCTCCATCCCTGGATCAATCACGGCGATCCCAAGCATACCGCCAAGACCCATTAAAGGAAGAACCGTTGCGAAAATCGTGCAGTACATAATTAACTTCTTCATATCTTTGTTGGATTTTACGGCTAAGAATTTGTTCCCTAAATGTGGTAAAATACCAAAGGGAAGGTGGGCGATAAACAGTAGGGCCACCAGCCAAAATGAGCCATACGTATTGTCACCAGGAAGGAACAGCTGATCAAAGCCGCCAGTCGGGTTCCTTTCCTTTATCGTGGAGATCATATCCCCAAAGCCACCTTCCACTCCAACACTAAATACGAAAACGCCAACGACGACGAGGGATGTAATCAACATGAGAAAACCTTGAATCGAATCGGTGAGAATGTCTGAATGGGAGCCACCCATAAACACATAAATCGCCAGTACAACCCCCGTAATCATAATACCCCAGTGGTATTCTACCCCCATCATAATTTGAAACATCGTGGCAGCTGCAACAAGCTGGGAAACGACATAGAAGATTAATAGAATAGAAATCACCGTTAAAACAATGCGCAGGAATTCACTTTTAAAACGATCTCCGATAAATTCAGGAATCGTCCGTGTTCCGAATTCATCCCCATATTTTTTAATCGTTTTTGCGACAAATAACATCCCGATCACAGTCGCCACGGGATATAAAAGCGGATACCACAAACTCGGTGTGCCTAAATCATAGGCCAGTCCCGGCATCCCCATAAATGTAGAGCCGCTTGAGATCCCTGCACTGATTACGAGAGCAATCGTCATCGGTCCATAACTGGATCGGGCCGTTGCAAAATCTTCCGAAGTCCTGGTCTTTTTCATTCCGATAAAACCCATGGCAAGCATAATTCCGATAAAGACCGCCATAAATATCCACGAATAAACCACAACACTATCCACTTCGAATCCCCCCTTATTTATTTAAGAAATTGGTTCTAAACAGCACCAAAGCCATCCCGATCCATGTCCCAAAAATAATAACAGCCATAATATATAGGAACGTCATATGATCACCTCCCTGGTTTTTAAGTAATCATAGATCCTCTTATGGTGAAGTAAATCCGCCTTGTGCCCGGAAGCCATCTCGATCATTTGATACCTCTGCTTCCCCTTGCTGTCATCTTGAAAAACCGCATAAGTGACATACAGTGAATACGTATTCAAACACTTGATCACTGGGTTCGACCAGACTTTTCTTTTATGAAGGTAGAGATTACGCAGCAAATCAGCGGATTGATCCTGGCGCTCCGCTTCTTCATACTGCTCTGGTAAAAAAATCCCCTGCTTCTCAACTGACAGCGTTTTCATTTTTTCCATCGGCCATTCAAACAGCGTCGTTTCTTTATGGAACAAGTTGGAGACGACCCTCATCTTTTCTTTCCGCTTTTTCATAATCGGCAGGGGCTTATATTCCACGGACCATTCAGACACGGCGTAAGGATAATAGACCATAGTACATTGAGCAGGTAATACAATGTTGTCAGCCTCCTGAAGCATGTACATAAACATTCAGCTCCCCTCAATGGTTACGTATTCTTAAAGCCTTTTACTGGATGGACAGCATAAATCCTTCATAGACTTAAATCCACCAACCACCTCCTTATCGCATCGTTTGAATACGTATTCAAATTAAGGCTGAATCTCTCTTGTGGTGGATCGCCTGACTAATTGCACGGGATAGGTTTCTTGAATACATTCCCGCTCCGGCGATTCGATCTGTTCAATTAAATTCTCAATCGCCAGCTGACCTAAATTCGATTCTTCCAGCATACCAACGGTTGTAAGCTGAAAGGAATGGTGGCTGCTTAATTCGATATTATCCACTCCAATTAAGCTGATATCTTCCGGGACGCTGTACCCTTTCTGGATTAAGTCATCCAGAACGAAAATGGCAATCGAATCGGTAGCTGCAAAAATAGCCGTAGGCCGATTCTTTTCAGCGAGGATTGCTGTAATCACATCGCGAATCGCCTCTTCACTCGTATCCGTGATCCGGGCATTATGATCCGAAACTTCCAGCCCGTTCTCCTCCATCACCTGCCTGAAGCCTTCGTAACGCCCTTGAAAAGTCGTCATGGTAGAAGGCCCGCCAATACAAACAATATTCTTGTGATTTAAAGCAATTAAATGCTCCGTCGCCATTCTGCCAGCCTGAACATTATCCATCTCCACATAGTTCCCCCCTTCACGATGCTTACGGTTAAACATCATAAAAGGAACGTTTTGCTTTTTCAGCTCCGGAAAAATCGGATCATCGTATAAAATCGACGATAAAATAATCCCGTCAACTTCTCGTTCCAGCACATCCTGATAAACCGACATATTATCACCGAAATTCTCAAAATGAACGTTGACGTTATACCCCCTTTGCTTAGAGTAATTAACAATCGACGTGGTCGTTTCTACGAAAAACGGGTTGTGCAGCGGACCTGAAAGCAGCGCAATCGACTTCGTCTGTTTCTTGACCAACGATCTTGCGATAGAATTCGGACGGTAATTCAGTTCCTTCATGGCTTGTACTACTTTTTCATATTTGGTTTTGTCGACTTTTTCCGGGGTATTTAACACCCGGGAAACCGTCGACTGCGAGACTCCTGCGAGTTTTGCTACATCTTTAGATGACGTCATTTCGTTTATCTCCTTATACATAAAAGCGCTTACACTTAAGGTAAAATAGATTCAGAATATTGTCAATGTTAGAAGAGCCGGAGAGTTATTCTGACATTTGAGGGGTGTTTTCTGACATTTGGGGCAGTTTTTCTGACATTCCTGGCATTATTTCTGACATTTGGAGCAGTTTTTCTGACGTTCCCAGCATTTTTCCTGACATAACCGCCACACTGGATGCTTTACTACGTGGACCTGCTCCTGTGAATTCACAGCCTGGCTACACAAGCATAATCTTCAGGGTACTGCCCGGGCTTACCAACCGCTTCCTATAAAAAAAATTGTGCGCATCAGCTGGTCCCTCATCCCTCGCATTTTCTAGGATAAATCATAGAATACTAGAGAGAATGCTCTTTTTAAATAGAAGGGAAGGTGTACCCTATGAACAAAAACCATTTTAATAAGCAGTCTCTATTAAACACATTGCTGAATCCCAATCCAAAGACCCGTAAAAAACGGAACAACTTCGTGCAGTTCGCTTACGATAACCAGGATTATTCCTTGCAAGTACCGATTCCATTTGAAGACGAAGGCGTGATTGCAACCGTCCTCCTTGACCGTGTAAAAGCAGGAAACGTCGTCTCTCTTAATGGCTTACTGTTTGTAAATAACAATTCAGAGGAGCCTGGAACAGTCGTGGCCAGAATTCTAAGAGTCACGGGCGATCAGGAGGAAATCATTTATAGTATCGCCGTGGAAATTGAATCCGAAGGCGGAGATGATTTCGGCCAGCCGATCCCTCTCCTGTTTGTCGATGAGATAGAAACAGATGAAGAAGCCGTGGCCTATGGAATCACGGTGGAGAAGCTGGATGAGGATTCGGAGCTGTTTGTCGTCGGTCCTGCGACGTTAACAGCCACGGAAATAGCTAGATGCTAGCTGGAATGGTCTCAAAAGGTGTTTTCCTTTTTGGTTTTTTCTGAAGGTTCTCCAGGTGTTATTAAAGAAGTGCCTACTCAAAGTGAAACATCTCCATTTTTATTAATATGGTCGGTGATCACTAAAATTTATTTAAATAAAGCAGGTCAATATTTGACCTGCTTCATCCAGTATATTACTTTAGCTTCTTCCTTCTCGGTTTGGATTAAGTGGTTACTGAACACCCCTGGTGAGATCAAACTCCCCAATATCATCTTCCTCTTCCTCTTCCTCTTCTTCGAGATTCTCCAATTCATCTTCTGCCGTTACAGCTGGTTTCCAAAGAGATAACATGCCTCCCGTGACTGTACTTCCTATAAGAAGAGATATAACAAAAAACACTGGATTTTCCATTAAGGGGACTACAAACATTCCACCATGAGGAACCGGACTCCCAACATTCCATACCATGGCTAAACCTCCACCTACGGCTGAACCGATAGAACAACTAGAGACAACTCGAATTAAATCTCTGGCTGCAATAGGAATAACACCTTCTGTGATCATACATATTCCCATTGGAAACGCTGCTTTGAGAGCTTCTTTTTCCATTTTAGTATATTTATATCTAGTAATCAGGAATGATAATGCTATTCCAAAAGGAGGAACCATTGATCCGATGAATTTGACTGCCTGTGGACCATAAACCCCTTCAACTAATAATCCATCCGCAAACAAGGATAAAGTTTTGTTTACCGGTCCCCCAAAATCGAAACTGGCCATTGCCCCCATAATTCCTCCTACAAAAAACCTGGATCCTCCTTGCATAGAAGATAAAAATTCTAATAAGGCGTTTTGTAGTCCGGCAACTGGGCGTCCGATTAATAGAATCATTATGAGGCCGCAAACTACTGTGGCTAAAACTGGAATAATCATGACAGGCATAAGACCTTGCATAGACTGAGGCATTTTTAACTTTTTCTTTAAGAACAATACGAAATAACCAACTAATAGACCCCCAACTATTCCTCCAATAAATCCTGTCTCGATTTCATTAGATATGAATCCAATAATTAAGCCTGGAGCTAACCCAGGTCGGTCAGCGATCGATAATGCAATTGCTGCAGTGAAGAGAGGTACAACAAGACTCATACCCCATCCGCCAATTTGATTAATATAATAAGCGATACTACCTTCATTATCTGCTACATCAGGTCCTCCAATAATTTGACCTAAGGCTATGCATATCCCAGCAGCTACAATTAATGGAATCATGTAAGATATACCAGTTAACAAATGTTTTTTTAGTTCAGCCCCTACATTCATTAGTAAGCCTCCTATTGGTTTTGTCTCATTTGTTTTTCTGCATTTTTGATTAAATTCTTTGGAGATTTAATAACCACATGTGTCGGAACTTTAACAACAGGCTTATCACTAAATCGATCCTTTCCATTAATATTGACGTCTGCAGCAATAATGACTAACTCTGCACTTTTAATCTCATCAGCCGTTAACTCTTCTTCTACCCCAATTGTGCCTTGAGTTTCAACACGAATCTGGTGACCTAAAGACTCGGCTCCTTTAATTAATTTTTCTTTTGCTAAATAAGTGTGGGCAATACCTGCTGTACACGCTGCTACTCCTACAATTTTCATTTTTCCCCTCCTCATGATTGGTACTCTGTTTGGAAAGCATCAATAATAGCCATAGCATTATTTGAGTGAAGCAACTGTTCACATATAGCTTCATCAGCTAAAGCTCCAGCTACTTGTGAAAGCATTTTTATATGAAGAGTATTACTATCTTCTTTTTTTACTGCAAATAATAAAATCACTTTTACAGGCTCACCATCTAACGTTTCCCATTCAATCTCACCCTGCAGCCTTCCAATAGCTATAGCATTTTTGATAACGCTTTCAGACTTTCCGTGAGGAATAGCGATATGATCACCGATTCCTGTCTTTCCTTGTAATTCTCGTTCATATACATCTGCAACAAATTGTTCTTTGCTTCCTATATAACCATGGGTAGACATCAAATCCGCTAATGCTTCTATTGCTTCCTTTTTATTAGTTGCTGATAGAGACAAGTCAATTATTTCGGGTTGCATCACTTTTGATAGATTCATTGATTTACTCCTTTATTAAAATCTGCTTAGCTGATATAATTCAGCTTTACCTGTAGATCCAAAAAGATCCATTTTATTCTCAAGTACTCTCCTGGCCGCTTCATTTGCTTCTGGGAATAGAACATCTGGTTCAAAATCTTCCGCTTTTTGAGATAAGGTGTCTCGCAATTGATTGAAAAAAGCTCTCTTCATATCACTGGATAAGTTGATTTTTGCAATTCCATATTTCGTACTTTCTTTAATATCTTCATCAGGATTATCTGAACCTCCATGAAGGACCAAAGGCACCTTAACGTTGTTATAGATCTTTTGAAGGCGGTCGATTTGTATTTTAGGCTCGAGATGTTTTGGATAAAATCCGTGAGAGGTACCTATAGCTACTGCTAATGTATCTACATTTGTTCGTTCCACAAAATCTATCGCCTGTTCTGGATCTGTGTAGAGAATTTGGCTTGAACCTCCTTCACTGCTATTTCCATTATCTCCTATAGTGCCTAACTCTCCTTCTACAGAAACACCTACAGAGTGAGCGTATTCTACCGCTTCTCTAGTTTTCCTTACATTTTCTTCGTATGGAAGGTGAGATCCATCCATCATAACTGAGGTATAGCCATTTCTAATTGCTCTTATTACATCATCCATACTTTCTCCGTGATCTAAGTGGATAACTACAGGAACCTTCGCTTTATAAGCTGCTTCCTTACAATAAGAAACAAATTCATCCCCCACCAAATCTATCTCATTCGGGTGAATTTGCAGAATGGCTGGAGATTTCTTTTTCTCAGCGGTAGCTAAAATCGCCCTGACAAGTTCGCTATTAGAAACATTAAATGATCCAACTGCAAATTTTTCCTTATACGCGACTTGAAGTAATTCTTTCATAGTTACTAACATCCATCATTCCTCCTAATGTTATTAATTTAAAACTTTTATATATTGCTCATAAGAGCTAACTTCATAAATTTCCGTTAATTTTTCTTCTGACGTAACTAAGTAATAAAGTTCGCGAAACAATTGATCATAGTTGATGCGGTCATCTTCATTCAGAAACAAGAACAACACCAACTGAACTTTGTTTTTCCCCCACTGAATACCTTTTTTATTGATTACCACGTAAATGGCTGTCTCTTGATAATATTCACTTAATGGATGAGGCAGAGCTACACCACTTACTACATCAGTGCTAGATATTGCTTCACGTGCTAGTATGCTTTTTTGACAGTGTTCTAAACCAAAATGGATCAAAGATTTCGATATTAATTCTTCTTTGTTATTTACATCAAAGATAGCAAAACGCTCTCTGCCCATCATTTTCGTGAATAAATTAAGGTACATTGTTTTTTAATTAAATCTAAGTCTTTCTCTTCCAAAAACTCTTCTACTAATAAGACTTTCTTCTGACTAATATCTATGGGTACAGTAGAAACAACTAAATTTACATTTTCCGGAATTAGTTCCGTGTTGGTAGTTGAATAAATTCCTTGTACTTTTATTTCTGGAAGGCTTTTTTCAATTTTTTGTTTAAGTAAACTAGAGGTTGCTATCCCACTGCTGCAAACTACTGCAAGTTCCATTACATGAGTTTTTTTATCTATTCGCTCTAATGCTGCTTGTATATGGAGGGCGATAAACCCAATTTCATTTTCATCAATGGATACACAAATCGTCCGTTCCATTTCCTGTGCAAAAAATACTCCCATGTAATAAGACTGCAAGTATTTCTTTTTAATTTTCTCAATGAATGGGTTATCAATTTGCATACTGTATTTAAGGGGGTAAATAGATCGTTCTACGTGGTAGTACAGCCCCATTAGAAGCTGGTCGTCTGTCAATAAAGGGTGACCAAATTGTTTTTCTATCCTCAATAACGCTTGCTTCATAGCATTCATCATAGTTTTATTCTTTTCATTACTTTTTTGGTTAATGTGAGTTTCTCTATTGCAGACTTTTTTGCTAATTAAAAATACAGCAAAATAAGTTATTTCTTCCTTTGGAAAAGTTATATTAAAGTTAAGTCCAATATTTTCTAGTATGTGGAGAGACAATTCTTTCTCTTGTAAAGGTAATAGATGATTACCGAGGGAATCTACATTTACTAAACAACCATTCTTTACTCTTCGTACGTTAATTAGTAGGTGAATAAATAATTGATCTAACACTTTTAAAGAGATGGTTAATGAAGAATTTCTCAATGTACTTTTTATAATGTTTAAGATTTGTTCTAGTTCTTCTTTGCTGTACCATTCGCGGAACATAAGAAATGCATTATGAATAATTTCCCTTTCAGAATGATTCTCTTTCTGAATCATTTCTTCTAAAAGAGCGCGTTTTTCCAACTCCTGACCAATAAGTTTTATCCCATAGAAAGGCTTGGCCTGAATCTCTAATCCTCTAAAATCTTGTCCACATATTTTTGAAAGCTTTTGCACATCTAGCCTAATCGTTCTTGCAGAATAATAGATTTGATCAGCCAGATTTGCATAAACCGTATAATCTTTTGCCTCTATAAGAGTTTTAACTATAAAGAAAGCTCGCTCCTCAAAGTTTTGATAGGAAGAAGCTTTCATCTCTCCTAAAGTCCCTGTAAGCCTGTACCCGAATCGATTGTTAGACTCGATTAGTGCATCTTTTAAAACTACTTCATTAATTTCCTTTACATCATTTCTAATTGTTCTTAAGCTCACCTCCAACTGATCACTTAAGTAATTACCATAGACATAATCACCTTCAGCCTCTTTTAATATTTGGAGCAGTTGACTCTGTCTTGGTTTCACTTTATTCCCTCCTTCCTTCTGAGTTCATAATAATCCAGTTATTCACACTCAACTAGCGAGAACATTTTCCCAACTAATCCGGAAACCGCTTTCAAAAAATATATTTTTTAAAAAATTAAATTATGGGGTTGATTTGAAAGCGATTTCTTTTTATACTCTAAATAGTGAAACGTTTTACTATTTAATTATTAAAAACAAATATTATTTTGTCAAAACCTTATGTTAATAATATATAAAACAGTGAAACGTTTTATTAAATGTGATAGGAGGACTTTATTTGAAGAAACTATTTGGCATCACTACTGCAATGGTTACTCCTCTGCACGAAAATGAGGATGTAAACCTAGAGGAAACAGAGAAACTAACTAATTTTTTAATAGAAAAAGGAGTTGATTGTCTTTTCCCATTAGGAACAACAGGTGAAATGTTTAAGCTCACTCTTGATGAACGTAAGAAGATTGCTGAAAAAGTAATACAGACTACGGATAAGAGAGTGAATGTTTTTATCCATGTAGGCGCGATGACTACCAAAGATACGTTAGAGCTTGCTCACCATGCACTAGAAGCGGGAGCCGATGGTATTGGTGCAGTATCGCCAAGCTTCTTTAATGCAAACGATGAGGAGATTAAGGAATACTATACACAAATTGCAAAGTCTCTTCCTAGCAATTTTCCAATTTATCTTTATAACATTCCTCAATGTTCAGGTAATGATTTGTCATTTGAAGTTGTAAAAGAATTAGCTGAAGGTTTCACAAACATAGTGGGTATTAAATATAGCTATCCTGATTTCATAAAATTAAAAGATTACTTATCAATTCAGCCAGGAGAATTTTCTGTTTTAACTGGAGCAGATACTTTACTTCTACCTGCTTTAGCCATGGGATGTGACGGTGTTGTATCAGGGGTTTCAGGCGTGTATCCAGAACCTTTTGTGGAGATTAAACAGCATTACTATAATGGAAGAATTACGAAAGCTCAAGAAATGCAGAAGCATGCCAATCAGATTATTGAAATATTAAAAGCCGGAGCGAACATGTCCTACTTCAAGAAAGCCTTAGAGCTTCGCGGCATACTAGCTGGTTCGATGAGAAGTCCACAAATGAACCTTTCCGTAGAAACAATGAAAACTATGGAACAAGAGATCAATGAATGGAATATCCACAAAAAACTCTATACAAACTCTTAAAAATGTTTGAAGAATTAGAACTTCCGTGCTTTGATATTATACGAAACTACTATTTTCACGGAGGTTAACTGTAAATGAAAAAAGTTACGATAAAAGATGTAGCAAAAGACGCTCAAGTTTCAATAGCAACAGTCTCAAAAGTTATAAACAATAAAGGTTATGTTAGCAAATCGACGCTTGATGCTGTTTTACAATCAATAAACAAACTTGGTTATAGCGTAAACGCAAATGCCAGAAGCTTAAAAGCAGCCAAGTCCAATAAAATTGCTGTATTAACTTCTGATATCTCAAACCCTTACCTTATGTCTATTGCAAAAGATGTGGAGGAAATGATTCGTTCGTTAAATTCTCACATGCTACTGCTTAGCCATAATGATAATCCTGAAATCGAGAAAACTTCTTTAAAAATTATTATAGAGCAGCAAGTAGATGCCTTAGTCATCATACCGACTGGGGAAAACGGAGACTTAATCGAATCTATTAAAAAAATGAATATTCCAGTGATTGCAATTGATAGGGAAGTTGATGAAGTAGAGACAGATTTAATTGTCGATGACAACTACTTCGGTTCATATGAAAGCATCAAATACTTATATCAATTAGGACATAAACGGATTGGTATAATTTATGGACATCAAAAAAATTCAATTGGTCGCGACCGCTTTACTGGTGCGATAGCAGCCTTAGAGGATCTATCAATCGAAACAGATCCTTCATTAATTCATCCAGCAGATTTCAAAGAAGATTTGGCATACCGAGCTACTATAGAATTATTGATGCAGCCTACACCACCTACAGCTATATATTCATGTAACAATACGATGACAGCAGGAGTGTTAAAAGCCATAAGAGATCAGGATATGAAAATTCCAGAAGATATATCTGTTATCGCTTTTGGTGACAATTCTCAATGGGAGTTAGTAAACCCAAAGTTAACTTTAATGACCCAGCCTACCAAACGCATTGGTATTGAAGCATCTATTATGTTAAAAAACCGCTTGACGTTAATGGAAAGGTTCGCTGCACAAAAAAAAGTCATGAAACCCACACTTATCAAAGGGGATTCATGTAAATCCATTTAAAAAAGGGGATATACATTTTATGTATAAAAAAGTAAGCGTATTCATGTTATTGTGTTTCACATTGCTTCTAGGTGCCTGCGGAAGTACAAGTTCTAGTCAAGGAGAGACTGATCCAGATTATCCTGATGACCAAATAGAAGTCGTAGTGCCGTTTGATTCAGGTGGTGCTTCAGATTTAGTATCTAGAACAATTGCTTCTGAGATGGAAGAGAGCCTCGATGTTCCATTTACTGTTACTAATAAAACAGGAGGCTCTGGAGCAACTGGAATGCTTGCAACAAAAAATGCTAAACCAGACGGGCACACGGTTGGATACGTTCCAGTCGAAATGTCCATGTTAGAGAGCTTAGAACTAGCAGATATTACTCCAAAGGATTATGAGTTTATTGGACAGTTGATGACTATTCCTGCCGCTATTACTGTTCCTGCAGATGCTCCTTACGATACGATCGAAGAATTCATTGATTATGCGAAAGAAAATCCCGGGGAGATTCAGATAGGTAATTCTGGAACCGGTTCAATATGGCATATTGCTGCTGCTGCTTTCGCTCAAGAAACAGATATTGAAATGCAATATGTTCCTTATGAAGGAGCCGCTCCTGCAGTCACCGCTTTAATGGGAGATCATATTTCAGCTGTATCTGTAAGCCCTTCAGAAGTAAAAGGTGGAGTCGACAGTGGAGACTTAAAAGTGTTAGCAGTTATGGGAGAGGAAAGAGACCCTTCCGTACCGGACACACCTACCTTAGAAGAAGAAGGTTATGATGTTTCTGTCGCTGGGTGGGGAGGATTTGTTGCACCGAAAGATACTCCTGAAAATGCACTTTCTCAGTTAAGAGAATCATTCGAAGATGCAGCAGAGAGTGATGAATTCCAAGAACTTATGGAAGATCGCGGTATGACCCCAGCCTATAAGTCTGGTGAAGAATTTGAGCAATATGCTCAGGAACAATATGACTACTTTAACGAATTAATTCCTACTATAGAGCTGGAAGAATAAGGTTTCTCCCCGGGGAGGGCATTAGGATGAAGAAATTACGTATAGGAATAAATATAACAATCTTTATCATTTGTGCTTATTTATTTCGGGAAACGTTTCAATTCAATAATTCTCTTAACCAGCAAGGAGTAGGCCCCTCCTTTTTCCCTAGAGTATTATTGGCTATTATAATGCTTTTAACGTTTATCGAAATTTTCACATCATTAAAAATGAGAAAGGAAGCGATTCCAATCACAAGTTCGGGTAAACGTCTAACATTGTTTGCCCTTACTTTTCTGGTATTTATTTCTTTGTTTAACACTCTTCCTTTTCTTGTAATTTCCGTAGGGTTTTTATTTATAATGGGAATAATTTTAAAAATTAAGCTGCTTCCCTCTCTATTGTTCTCTATCATCCTTAGTATTTCTGTATATTATATTTTCACCCAGGGATTTAACATCATTCTTTAGAGGGAGGGACCTATATGGCTTTTTTAAGTGAAATCTTTCAATTAGGTACAATAACTTTTATATTAATTGGCAGCATCTTAGGGTTATTTATTGGTGCTTTACCAGGTCTAACAGCGACAATGGGGATTGCTATTCTTACTCCTTTAACTTTTTGGCTCCCTCCTGAACAGGGCTTAGCTATGCTAATCTCTATCTATTGTACCGGAATTTTTGCTAGTGGAATCCCTGCCATATTAATTAACACACCTGGGACTCCGGCATCTATGGCGACCACTTTTGATGGCTACCCGTTGACCAAACAAGGAAAAGCAGGGCTTGCTTTAGGTATAAATGCTATCTATTCAGGACTGGGAGGTATTATAAGCACGATCTTCCTTATTTTATTGGCCCAGCCAATTTCCAGTTTTGCCCTTAGTTTTGGTGCCCCCGAATACTTTGCTTTAGCCATTTTTGGCCTCTCGATGATGATTGGTATATCGGGTAAATCGATTACTAAGGGGTTACTCACTGGATTTATCGGCTTATTCATTGCAACAATAGGTCTCGACCCTATTATGAGTACCCCCCGGTTTACTTTTGACCAGAGTGCTCTTTACGAGGGTATATCTTTTATTCCTATTATGATTGGGTTATTCGGTGTAGGAGAAATTTTTAATCAGGTATTGGAAAATCCTCAAAAAATAGAAAAAGCAAAGCAAAAAATTGGCAGAATACTTCCGTCTAGAAAAGAACACAAAGAAATGGGCAAACCTTTCGCGATGTCTTCTATCGTTTCTACATTTATAGGAGCCATACCAGGGGCTGGAGGAGACATTGCATCTATAGTGACTTGGGAACAAAGCAAGCGTTTTGCAAAAGGTAAGAAAAAAGAAGAATACAACAACGGTTCTCTGGGCGGACTAGCTGCTACCTGTACTGCCAACAATGGGGTAATTGGCGGCGCTTTTACTACTATGCTGACATTAGGATTGCCTGGCGATGCAGTGACTGCAATACTAATTGGGTCTTTAATGATGTATGGACTACAACCTGGGCCTAACCTTTTCATGGAGAGCCCGGACATCGTGTATACAATCTTCGGCTTACTCCTGATTTCTAATATCGTCGTCATTGTAGTAGGTTTGTTTGGCGCTCAATTATTTTCTAGAATCATGCTATTAAAGCAAGAATATATTTGGATCTCCGTTATTTTATTTAGTGTAGTTGGTTCCTATGCTCTTAACAATAGTGTATTCGATGTTTGGGTTATGTTTATTAGTGGTCTTATTGGATTGCTCTTTAGAAGACTTGATTACCCTCTTGGGCCGTTAATTTTAGGACTTATCTTAGGTCCGATGGCGGAATCTAATTTCCGGAGAGCTCTTATTAATAACCATGAGCAGCCTTATATGATCTTTTTTACAACACCTATTTCTCTAATACTATTAGGTTTAGCTTTATTAACTCTTTTGGTTCCCCTCATTAGAAAAGCATTTAATAAAAAATCAGAAGCAGCGTAAGGTGGTATGTTGGATGAACCAACCTAAAGTAACAGTGATTGGAAGTATTAACATGGATCTATTTACAACTGTAGATGAACTACCTCAGCAAGGAGAAACCATTTTTGGTAAAGATTACTTCATGACGCCTGGCGGCAAAGGAGCTAACCAGGCTATAGCTGCAGCAAAATTAGGGGCTGATGTCTGTTTCCTTGGAAAAGTTGGAAAAGATCTAATGGGAAAGAAACTACTAAACTATTTTGAAGAAGAAAACTTTAATTACTCAATGATCGAAATCGATGCAGAGGCTTCTACAGGAATAGCGAATGTCATTTTGAATAATAAAGATAACAGAATTATGGTAGTGCCAGGCGCAAATTCCAACGTTACAGTTGATTTTATAAAAAAATACAAACACCGCATTTTAACAAGTGATGTAATATTAGCTCAACTGGAAATTCCTATAGAAACAGTAGAATGGTGCGCAAACTTATGTGCAAGGGAAAGTATACCGTTTATATTAAACCCTGCACCTTCCAGGGCTCTTTCATCATCACTGATCGAAAATTGTACTTATATCACCCCAAATGAAGAGGAAGCTAGAAAGGTATTTTCAATTGAACACATAGTCAATGATTATTCTTCTAAGCTTATTACCACCCTTGGCCCAAGAGGAGCTATGTATAATGGCACGATTATCCCCACCTATAAATCAAAGGTAACAGATACCACTGGTGCTGGGGATACTTTCAATGGAGCTCTAGCTTATTTCTTAGGAAGTGGTTATGTCATAGAAGAAGCGATCACTCATGCTAATATAGCTGCTTCTTACTCGGTGGAGTATTTTGGAGCTCAGCAAGGCATGCCATCCTATGATCAAGTAAAACAGCGTTATAGGGTTTGTTAAGAATTATTAGTAGTAAGGTGAACTTTCACCCGGGCGACGAGTTCATTGGGGCCGAAGGGGTTAGCGATGCAATCATCGGCTCCAAGTTCGAGTCCTCTCACCTTATAACGCTGGTTTTTGCGGTAATCATGAGTATGGGTTTTCAAATCTCAAATCCACTTGCCCAGGCAGAATTAGATAAAGAATAAAGATGACCCCTGTTCCCAACAGAGATCATCTAATGTTCTTTAATTACCATTAAACTAAATGCTTCAACTCTTTGACTACATTCTCAGGTTTCCCACCAGTCACACCGGCTACCAGATTCTCTGCTGCTTTCATCGCCATAGCTTCACGTGCATCCGCGGTAGCTGAACCAATATGAGGTGTCATCACCACGTTTTCCATCGTCACTAAAGGATTGGCTGGGTCAACGGGTTCTTTTTCAAAAACGTCTAAGGCAGCGCCGCCAATTTCGTTTGCTTCTAAGGCGCCAATGAGGGCGGTCTCATCGACTACTTTTCCTCTTGAGGGATTAATGAAAATCGCATCTTTTTTCATCTGCTTGAATTCTTTATCCCCGATTAAATGTTGAGTTTCATCTGTTAAAGGAACCATCGTCAGCACAAAGTCGGACTGCTTAAGAATTTGTTCCATTGTTTTCTTTTCCGCTCCATATTTTTCTTCAGCTTCAGGACGGGGGCTGCGGTTACAATAGAGAACGTTCATATCAAATCCTAGACTTGCCCGTTTCGCCACCTGTTCTCCTATTCTGCCCATGCCGATAATGCCCAGCGTGGCATGATGGACGTCTTTAGATAAAAAGAAAGGATCATCTGATTTATCCCACTTTCCAGCTTTCACATAGTGATCAAGCTGACTGATCCTTCTTGCGCTAGACAGCATCAGTCCTATGATTAAATCGGCCACTGTATCATCGAGCACGTATGGTGTATGGGTCCCGATGATATTGTGTTCAGACATAAGATCTGTATCTAACGTGTCATAGCCAACTGCTATATGGCTTACTATTCTTAAGTGGGATGCTTTCTTTATAAATTCTTCATCGACTTTCGCTTTAGGAATCATCAGCCCTTCTACATCCTGGATTTCTTCCATTAAGACCTCTTTAGGGATATTCTCTTCTCCCCGCCACATCCTGTAATCACAGTACTCGGCGATATAGTTTTCTACTTGCTGTGAGACAGGTTTAGCGATATAAACTTTTGGTTTCATCCGTTCTCCTCCTTTTACCCTTCTAACTCCGCATAAGTTTTTTCTAATTGTGTACTCAGTCGTGAGAACCGATGCTTGTTCTGACAAGTGCTCTTATATATTCCAATTTGCATTTGATTTGGATTATACCATAATCTTCTTTTTTTCAGAAAAAACTGACGCTATTACCCTCCCCTATAAAAAGGCGAGAGCTTCGACCCATCTCAGCTTCTTATGCCAAAAACCGGTACCCCACGCCCCAGATCGTTTCAATAAACGTCGGCTTTGAGGCATTCTCTTCGATTTTCTCTCGAATCCTTCTGACATGGACCGTCACCGTGGTGTTATCCCCCAGAGCATCAAATCCCCATATCCGCTCCATCAAGTCATCTTTGCTGAACACCCGATTCGGATGAAGGGCCATAAATTCAAGCAGATCAAACTCCTTCGCGGTGAGTGTTTTCTCTTCTCCATTAACAAAAACCCGTCGCGAGGAGCTGTCGATGTGCAGTCCTCTCACTCGAATGTCCTTCTTATTATCTTCTTTACCGACAAGGCGCTGATATCTGGTTAAGTGAGCTTTCACACGGGCGACGAGTTCATTGGGGCTGAAGGGTTTGACGATGTAATCATCGGCTCCAAGACCGAGTCCTCTCACCTTATCAATATCACTCGTTTTTGCGGTAATCATGAGGATGGGCAGTTCCTTCTCTTTTCTTACCTTTCTACAAATCTCAAATCCGCTTGTCCCCGGCAGCATTAAATCAAGCAAAAGAAGATCGTAGTCTTCCTGTAGTGCTTTTTGCAGTCCCGCTTCTCCATCCCCTTCAATATCGACGGCGAACCCATTCATTTCTAAATAATCGCGTTCCAGTTCGGCAATTTCCCGTTCGTCTTCAATGACTAAGATCCGCTCCATCCTCTTCCTCCTTCCATTTCTCTAACGTAAAGCTTATCGTTGCACCTTTCCCTTCTTCACTATCGGCAGCCACGTCGCCGCCATGCTCTTCCACAATTTTTTTCACAATGGCAAGGCCGAGACCTGAACCATCCGCTTTACCGCGCGCAGCATCAGCCCGGTAAAACTGTTCAAAAATGTGCGGCAGGTGAGCTTTAGGTATGCCTTCTCCGTTATCCTGGATGGTGACTTCAATCCTGCCGCCGTATTCCTTAAGGGTGACCTTCAGGAGCTTATCTTCTTTGTCCATATGCTTGAGACTATTTTTGATCAAGTTGGTGACAACGCGGTTCAACTGCTCCCGGTCGGCTGCTACAAAAAAGCTTCGCTTCCCTTGGGGTCGGAGCTCTACTTCCACATCCGTATCTAGCTTTACGTCTTCTAAATAATCCTCAAAATAAGCGTACAGGTCGACTTTTTCAAAATGAAACGGCACGCGCTGCACATCGAGCTTGGAATATAAAAACAGCTCATCGATCAGGTGATCCATTTCGTCAGCCTTTTTATAAACGATCGTCGCGTAGCGCTGTAGCTTCTCCGGCGTATCAGCTACACCGTCAACAATCCCTTCTACGTAGCCTTTTATAGAAGTAATCGGTGTTTTCAAATCATGCGATATGCTGGCGATCAGTTCTTTGCGGCTTTCTTCATATTTGTACTGCAGTTCTTCCGCTTCCTGCAGCTTTCTTCTCATCGTTTCAAAGCTTTCCGCCAGCTCCCCGAGTTCATCCCGGCGTTCAGGTTTCACTTGAAAATCAAGCTCCCCATCGGCAATTCTACCCGCCGCATCTGAAAGCTCTCGCACTGGCTTAATAATGGTTCTCGCAACATAGTAGGTTAACAGTCCGTTCGTCAAGATGAGAATAAGAATAATCCCGATAAAACGGATTTGCGTAAAGGTTTCAATTCTGCTTTCCACATCTAAATGGAAGACGCGGAACATGAGAAGACCTAATAGAATTTCCATAATCAGCAGGGCAATGATCGGCAGAACAATCATACCCAGATTGGATAATAGCAGCCGTTTTCGAATCGACACAGGCGTTCACCTTCTTTCGCTTTCCATTTTTATCTCTCCTTCTCCATTCTAAACGATAAATCTTAAGAATTTCTTAACGGACCGGATCAGCGATTTAATAAATCGTTAAGAATTCAGCAAGAGTTTATTTAGAAAAGCTTTCTATGATAGAGACAGCAAAGGAGTGAAACACAATGAATCCATCTTGGAAATTAATTTTAGGTCTGGGCACCATCGCGCTCATCCGCCCGCTGCTTAGCAGTCTCGGACTACTCAACCTCATTGGCCAGCCAGCCGCCAGTCTAGCGATCACCCTCGTGATCACCGTCGTCTGGATAGCTTTTGTTGTATGGAAGAACGTATCGCGTCCAGTGATTACGCTGCTTTATGCAGGAGTGGCCTATGGAATGTTTGCCATCGTAATCAGTGCGGTCATGTCGCCGATTGTTACCGGAGAGCTTCAGGGACCGCTGACTCATCCGTTTGGCATTGTCAGTGTGCTGATAACCAATGCGATCTGGGGAACAGCTGCAGGTGTGATCGCAGCCGGATGTAAAAAAGCAATCAACTAAGGAGGAAAAATAAATGAGAGAGAAATTTACGTTTGGTTTGATCGCCGGACATTTATGGATCCAGTTGATTATGCTGGGGAGTATCTTATTACAGACCTTTATGGTGTACCCGAATATATTTCACGACATCCCGCATTCCTTTGAACTCGGGATGGAATTCATGGCAGTAGCAGCACCGAACACCTACTTCCCGCCGCTTGGCTTCTTAAGCATATTAACAGGAATTGTCGCCGTCGTACTGGCGTGGCGTTATCAGCGGGTGAAGTGGTGGGTGCTCGCCAGCATGCTGATGATCGTCCTTGAGGGAGCGACATCGATGATCTTTGAATGGCCGCGAAATGAGATCATGTTTATTGAAGGTGCGAATGTTCATAGTGTGGAGTTTTTAACGAAGACGGCACGGGAGTTTCTTGTTGTCCATGGTTTTAGGGTGCTGTGTAATGTCGCGGGCTCGGTGCTTATTTTTATCGGATTTTTGAAATACGTTCGGAAGTAATTGATTGAGAACTTATGAACATTTCGAGATGTTTATGAACAATTCAGCCGAAATATGAACATCTTCAGGAAAATACGACTCTTTCCTTTCACGAAAAAAGACAGCAATAGCTGTCTTTTCTCAACTTCTATTCAATTTCCACAATCATCTCAATCTCAACAGGTGTATTAAACGGCAATTCATTGGATGCAATCGCCGAACGGGCATGTTCTCCTTTTTCACCGAAGATCTCTTCCAACAATTCTGATGCTCCATTGATGACGTAGGGTTGTTCTACAAATCCGGGGGCTGAGTTCACAAAAGCCAACAGCTTGACCACCTGCTTGACTCTGCTTAAATCGCCGATCTCTGCCTGCAGGACGGCCAGGCAGTTGATCATCGTTTGCCGGGCCGCTTCGTACCCTTGTTCCACGGTCAGGTCACTTCCGAGTTTTCCTTCATAGAGCAGGGTGCCGTTTACTCGGCAGTCCTGGCCAGAGGTGTACACAAGGTTGCCGACTGTTTTAGCGGGTACGTATACGGCTCCCGGCTTTGGTGCGTCAGGAATATGAATGCCTAATTCGTTAATTTTTTCTTCTACATTGATCATTTTGATTTCACCTCGTAAGAATAGTTTGGGATGCGGAGTTAATAAAGCAGCCGCATGTTTCGGAAGTATGCTGCTTGTCTCTCGTCGTCAGTTTTCCGTTTACGAATACATATTCAATGCCCTCAGGATAATTTTCCGGGTCACCATAGGTAGCTTTATCTTCGATTTCATTGAAGTCAAAGATCACCACGTCGGCGGCGTATCCTTCTGTTAAAAGCCCCCGCTTTCCTAACCCGAACCTTCTGGCTGGGAAAGAGGTCATTTTTCTTACGGCGTCTTCAATGGAAAGGATGTTTTCCTGTTTCACATATTTAGAGAACACTCGTGGAAACGTTCCGTAAAGCCGCGGGTGGGGTTTTCCTGTGTAACACGTTAAACTGTCGGATGCGATTAAAGCATTCTGGTATTGCATGACGTGCTTTACGTCTTGTTCATCCATATGGAAAAAAACAATCCCGATATTTCCGTTTTCTTCTATTAATAGTTCACAAGCCTGGTCTACTGGATCTTTGCCATTTTCTTTGCTGATAGAGGCTACGGAGCTGCCTTCATATTTCTTAAGCTGAGGAGAATGAATGGAGGAGATAATGACGCTCTCCCACCCTGTGGAAGCCACAAGGTTATCCCACTCCTCTTGTTCTTCGCTGAGTTCCTGTTTTATTTTTTCTCTCGTGCGAGGATTTTTCAATCTTTCTAAGACGGATGTTAGTCCTCCCTCTAGAGCCCATGGCGGCAGCAAAGTGGTCAACATTGTTGATCCCGCAGAATAAGGATACACGTCGCAGGTGACATCCATTCCTGTACTTCTCGCTTTCTCTATTAATTCCATCGCTTCCTGAACCTTGCCCCAGTTTCTTCTGCCGGCTGCTTTTAAATGACTGACATGAAGAGGGACGTTTGCTTGATCAGCAATCCAGATCACTTCTTTTACAGACGGGATCAAATTGTTGCCTTCGCCTCGAATATGAGTGGAGAACAGCCCGTTATACTTAGCCACCACCTGACATAGTTCGGCGAGCTCTTCTTTCGTAGAGTAGCTTCCGGGAGAATATAACAGTCCGATCGATAAACCGATGGCTCCTGCTTTCATTCCTTGTTCGAGAATGTATTTCATCTCTTCCATTTCTTCTTTCGTGGGCGGCCTGTTTTCAAAACCCATCACCGCAATCCGCAATGAACCATGAGCAACATAAGAAGCCACATTTTCTGAGATCAGGCTGCTATCCAGTTCATTGAAGTAATCACTGATCGTCTGCCACTTCCAATCCTTATTGGCTTTCCCTAACACAGGCTCGACATAGCTCTGCAGATCTTCTTTATAGAGTGGATTGACGGGAACCGGGGCTAACCCGCAGTTTCCTACCACTTCTGTCGTGACTCCCTGTTGCAGCTTAATCTCACTTTCCGGGAAATCGAGAAGCATTAAGTCCGAATGGCAATGGCCGTCAATAAAGCCTGGAGACACCATTCTTCCGTTCGCATCGATGATTTCTTTAGCATGATGCGCACGATCGTTTCCGACGTAAGCGACCTTTCCATCCTTAATGCCGACGTTTCCGTAAAACCACGGATTGCCTGTGCCATCTACGATTTTGCCATTGGTAATAAACGTATCGAACATGCTGGGCCTCCTTACTGTAGCATTCCTCTTGCTTCGACCTTTACCTTTTCATACTCACCGTTCTCTTTTTTCAAATGTACATAGTTATGAAGATTGATCGTGCTGCAAATGTGGTTAGGGATCACTTTTACCTGGTCTCCAATTTTTAATTCGTGATCATTGGTTAAAATCACCCCATGCTCTTCGTTCATGCGAGCAAATTCAGCTTCTGGATACCCTTGAATTGCGCCAAATCCTTTTAAGTAAAGCGGCGCATGATTAGGCTGCACGTCTGTGGCAAACGTTTTACTGCCTCCGTCGATAACTGCACGATCTTCAGACGGCCGGCTGACAACAGTAGTCACTACCTGCGCTGCACAATCATCCCTTTCACTGACGCCTAACTTCACTTGCATCGAATCGTTAAAGACGTACGTTCCCGGGCGGATTTCCGTTACGCCTTCTACTGCAACGACCGAAGCTGCGGTTGGAGTGGAGCCTACACTCACGTCTTCTACTTTGATTCCGCTCTCCTCCAGCTGAGCGGCTAAGGCTGCCATCACCTCCCCTTCCTCTATGCCTGCCTTATCGGTGTCGGTCGTCGCTTCTCCCTTATAAACAGGCCCTTTAAATGTAAAGATTCCTTGTAAATGCAGGGCCTCATGCCGGTTGATTTGTTCAGCTAAACGAAGTGCATGCTGCAGATCCACGCCTGTCCTGGCTAACCCTGTGTCAATTTCCAGCCGCACGTTTAACGTTTGCCCGTGTTTCTGCGCACATGTATTCAGTACTTCTGCTCCTTCTCTGCTGTCTACGCCTACTATTAAATTAGACAGCTTTTGATTAAGAGCACAGATTTCCTCTGCCTTAGCCTCGCTGACAACGGGATAGGCAATGAAAATATCATCAATTCCGTATTCAGCCATCACTTGAGCTTCTGAAATTTTGGCAACGGTAATCCCGACCGCTCCTTCCGCTAATTGCATTTTAGCGATACGGGGAATTTTGTGTGTTTTAATGTGAGGCCTTAAGTTCACCCCATTTTCCCTGGCTAATTTGCTCATTTTTCTAATATTTTTCAGTAAAATTTTTTCATCGATTTCGATATAAGGGGTGTGATCCATATAAAATCCTCCTATTGTACATTCTTCTGATCAGGGATAACGGTGGTCCCCTCATCCAGTCGCGTTCGTTCTTCTTCCAGAATGCGAAGCGCCTCTTCTTTTGAAATGGCTTGCGCCGGGGTAAGCAGGCTGACGACAATGTTAGCGGCTATCGCCACCATAATCGCGGGAAGAATTGGATTTCCCCAAAAGGCTGTCATACTCTCGCTGCTTAAAATAATAAATGACGTCACAGAGCCTCCGATTAAACTGGCGATGCCTCCCTGCCAATTTGCACGGCTCCAGAACTTACCGAGCAGTGCCGCTACAAATAAGCCGGCCATGACAGTAGATATAAAATTAGAAATGTACGTAATAATGTTGTTCGTAAATAACGTGAAGAACAAAGCCAGCAGAAGCGTAAGTACGAGTGAAATTCTTGAATATAAAACCATTTTTTCTTTTTCTGGAAGCCGCCCGGTAAAAAGCTCAAACACATCTCTAAGCAGGATCGTTACAGCCGCAATAAAGTCGGAGCTGCCTGAAGACATCGTGGCACTAAGACCTGCAATGAGAACAATCGCTCCAATCCATAACGGAAAAACTTCCGTAGCTAAGTACGGGAAGGCGAACTCTGAATCCATCCCCGGGTTCAGAATACTGGCTGACATCCCGACGATCGCAGGGAATAAAGAGAATAGTGCAAAAAGAATACCCGTAATAAGGAAGCCTTTTTTAATCGTCAGGGCATTTTTACTAGAATAGATACGGTGCCGGTAAGATGGAGTGGCCAACACTCCAACCGCAATCACAACGGCTAAAGAAATCGCAGGAATGATGCCCACCTGCTGAAGACCTAAGAAGGAGCCCATTTCCGGAGTGACATTCGCACTCACTTCACTAAATCCTCCAATCGCAACGACGGAGAGTACCGTCAACAGAATGAATCCAACAAATAAAATCATCCCCTGCACAACATCGGTGTAGACGACTGCCAGGTAACCGCCGATTAACGTGTATAAACCAAATCCTAACGCCACAATAACTTTGGAAAGAACAGGATCAATGCCGGTAATCCAGCTTAAGTACAAACTCCCGCCGATAATGTGCGCTCCCAACCAGCCAATACAGGCCACGTAAAGAATAATCGAAGTTAAACCCTTCACTAATTTATTGGCTCCATAATAAAAGCTGAGTTCCTCAGAGAAGGTCATAAAATTATACTTACGAACGTCAGCAAATAACAGCAGCAGCAGGAACATCCCGACCGAACCGCCTATCCCATAAAGCGCCCCGGCCCAGCCATTCGCAAAGCCATAACCCACAGCCCCCATGCTGGAGCCTGTCCCGACTAATGTCGCTAAAGTCGTTCCAATTAATAGCGGTGTTGTTAAACCGCGTCCTCCCATCAGGAAGTCTTCCCCGCTCTTCACACTCCGGCTGACGATAACCCCGACAGCAACCATAGCCAAAAGAAAGCCAAGAAATACTAAGAAATACACCAACTGCGCTTCTCCCATTCTGTACCTCTCCTTTAATTTGTTTTCACATAGCAAACCTACATCAAAAACCGTCGTGGAGGAAAAATCTTCTTAGAAGCGTTATCTATTCTGCAAGCTGTTCTTAGGTGTATGTATTTTAAGGGACCTTTAATGAAGGACCCTGATTCAAGTTTTTAATCCGAGCCGTTATCTCTGGCCTTTTCAAGGTAGTTGTAAAGCGTGTATTTGGAAATATCGAAGTGGGAACAAATCGTATCCCCCGCTTTCTTAATCAAGAAGGCTCCTTTTTTATCCAAATAATGAATACCTTTCATTTTTTCTTCTTTGTTCATGCGGGCCACAGGTTTACCCACATGTTCCTGGGCTTCTGTGATCAGCATGTCTAACACATCGTTGACATTGTTGACGAACACTTCATTCACTTCTGTGTTGATATCATCCGTTCGTGTGAACTGCCTGATGGTATTCTCCGCCATAACAAGATCCGTAATATCCAAATTGATACAGATACAGCCAATTGGCTGCCCCTCAGAATTCCTTATGTACATCGTCGTGGAACGAAGCATCTTTCCATCCTTCGTCTGGGTCATATAATTGTGCTTATCTCCAGAACTTTCTGTCCCTCTTAAAATCTCCAACCCTAAGTTAGTCCCCGTATCTCCTACCTTTCTCCCTGTAATATGACCGTTCTCAATCGCAACAATTAAACCGCTTCCATATTCCTCATGATTGGAAACGTCGAGCAAAACGGTCTCACAGCTCTCACCAAAATGATTAGCGATTCCTTTAATAAAAGACTTCAAAAAATCCAGTTCTTCGTTAATATGTTCCAAGATCATAACCTGCCTTTGATCAATAGATTTAATTTTTAGAAAATTGTGTAACTAAACTATAAATTTAATTCAGATGTTTGTCAACAAACTTTTTTTTATTCAAACTAAAAATTTGTTTGAATAAAAAAAGAACTGAACCTGTGGTCAATCCTTTTTCGTTTATAAACATTCCTCCAAATTAAAAAGCACCCCTTTAGGGATGCTTCCGATCGTGGTCTTCGATTAAAATTTTTGAACGAGAATAACACCTGCTGCAATTAATATCGCTCCCCCAATTCGAGGCAGACTTATTTCATGAACGGGAACATGAATAAGGCCGAAATGGTCAATCACAATCGACATAAAAATCTGTCCGGCTAAAATATATGCAATAGTATTGGCGGCTCCTAATTTTGGAATCAGAACGATCGTGGCTAAAACATAAAAAGCCCCTAATACCCCACCTGTCCAAATCCACCACGGCTGCTGAAACAATTCTTTATGTATTTTTAATCCTTTATCCAGAGTTAGTGTAACCACAAGCAGTACAAACGTTCCAATAAAAAAAGAAATCAAAGAGGCTAAATAGGGGCTCACCACTTGTGAACGTAAAACCGCGTTGATACTAAATTGTGTGGGCAGGGCCATGCCGGCTAACAGAGCAAATACTGCAAGAAAAAACCATATCATACTTATTCCGCCTTTCAAATTCAAGATCTTCTTCTCTTCCTCATACACTTTTGAACGACCATTATGCCGGTCCATCCTCCATGATTTCTTTTTTACATCTACAAAACCTAAAAAAATTCCGACCCGGGACAGGGCCATTCATTCAGCTCCTCAAACATCCGTCACCCGAGCAGTCTTCTTCGGTTGTCTCAGCTGCTAGATCGTTCCCTTACGCTGAAACCTGAATTTCATATACATAACACCGCCTCTTTTTTTAAGAGTACCGTAACAATATTTTCCTTAAACAGAAACTAAAATGCTTAAAATTTAGAAAGTTAACATGGCGCAAAAAGAAATTCGAAAAACAGGAAGCATTTTAGGATGATCTGTCTCTATCTATACGAGGTTGAAAGTTAAGTTTATTTGACCAAAAAAATGGGGAAATAAATATTGGATGATCAGGAAACAAATACCACATTACTTAGTGATAGTCCCTCTCCGTAATGCAGAAAGGTCGGAGGGCAATAGGAAGGCATAATTCAGCCTGCTCAGTAAGGAAGTGTGAGACATTCAAACAATGCATATTAGTTTTTCAAGGAGGCTGTTATATGTCGTTAAAAGTAAAAATCTTATTTTCTATTTTGGGATGTTTATTAATTTCATCTAACTTTCCTAAACAATCCTTTGCTCATGAATCTATTCTTAAGACAGGGGTTTCAGGACAACAAGTTGTTGAAGTGCAAGAAGACCTGGCATTATTAGGTTACCTGGAGGTCAAACCAACCGGCTACTATGGAAAGTTGACAGAAGAAGCCATCCGCCAGCTTCAAGAAGACTTTAACCTTCCAGTCGATGGTGCCGTAGGCCAGCAAACATTGAGGCAACTGGGTGAAATCGAAAAAGTCGCAAAAGCAGTAAACGGAGAAGCACGGGGAGAATCCTATGAAGGACAAGTAGCAGTAGCTGCTGTTATTAAAAATCGTTTACACTCCTCAGAATTTCCTTCAACGATAGAAGAAGTTATTCATCAGGAGAATGCTTTCACGCCTGTACATAATGGTCAATACGATTTAATTCCAACTTCCACAGCATATCAAGCTGTCAAGGATGCTTGGAAGGGTTGGGATCCTACCTCAGGTGCTACTTATTTTTATAACCCTAAGACTTCAACTTCTGAGTGGATATTTACAAATACAACACCGAGTGTAAGGATTGAAGACCACCTTTTTGCTGAGTATGCTGATTAAAAACGAAAAGATGATCATCCTTAAGAAACCCGTTGTATTTTTTGACGGGTTTCTTTCATCCTGCAGGATTGTTGTGGAAAGGTGAAGGTTACCGTCTCTATTATCTTATCGCAGCCTCCTGCTATCTTCACAATATATTTTTTATCACTATTTCATTACTAATCCGCCATCCACACGAATACACTGCCCGGTAACAAACGATGCCCAATCGGAAGCAAAAAACAGGACACTTCCGGTAATGTCTTCTGGTGAAGCGACTTTCCCCATCGGCGTAAGACGAGCAATTTCCTCACGTACGTCTTCTTTTGTTTCCATGCTTGAATCTGTTGGGTATGTCAATCCCGGCGCTACACAATTCACTGTTATTCCAAATGGACCAAGATCCGCTGCGAGGTTGCGGCTGTATCCGAGAAGCCCAGCTTTGGCTGTCGTATAGTCGTGGTAAGGGACTAGAGGAAGATCGATTAAGTTCGTTAGTAAGTTGATAATTCGTCCACTATTTTGTTCTTTCATATAAGGCATAACCGCTTTACACACATGGAAAGCTCCGCCTATACTCCCTTCAATTTGTTTCTGATAGTCTTCCCATTTCATGGCCCACGCCGCTTTTCGCGTTTTCGGGTTGAATGTATAAGAAGGCAATGCATTATTGACGACGACGTCAATGGCTCCAAACGAATCGACTACTTTTGCGACCAGGTCTTGGACTGATTTCTCGTCAGTAACATCTGCCTGCAAAGCTATGGATTCCCCGCCTTGATTTTTAATATGGTCAACAACTGTCTCTGCTTTTTCTTCATTTTGAAGGTAATTAACAATAACGAATGCCCCTTCCTCTCCAAAAGCTTTTGCAATCTCAGCACCAATCCCCCGGCTCGCCCCGGTTACTAATGCAATTTTTCCTTTCAAATCCATTTTCTTACCTCCTTATTCTGAATCTTCATCATAATGTTCGGCGTGTCGTTCAGCACTGGTTTCAATATCTGTCCAGCGAATGAGGTTTAATAAATTGAATTCCCCGTCATGGTGCCAGCCAGCAGGGGCCTGCGCCATCTTCCCTACGGAACAAACCCGGCTGACTCCCGCTTTTCCCAGGTCTTCAGATAGCTTAAACAACCGGTTTGGTCTAACAGCCACACCAACCGTTTGTAAATATTGACAGAATGCCGTCAACTTAGGATATACCTGCTCTAAGTGTGTACAGCTAAACACATGGACAGCCCGATTTAAAGGGGAAGGTTCAAATCCAGGTTCTGAATGATAGACCACTGTCCAGCTTGTATCGGCAGGATGGCCGTACACACTACTTTCCATTTGAAATTCATATTGGCTGCGAAAAGACTGAATAGCTAAGGCTTCATTTTCAAGGAGGGGCCCTCTTGGTTTTTTGTGATTATAATGGTCCATTTCTTTAGCTAAGAGCTGAGCAAATTCTCTCGGGCTCACACTTCCCCCTTGTTCTACATAAATGATTTGAGGAGATACACATCCTTGCTGATCATAGACAGAAACATCTTCAGCTACCCTGTGGATTGAGGCCCTATAGCGATCCACTGTCAGGGCTTCCTGACCAACCATTGCGAAACTAATTTTATGACCATAGCTTAAAAATCGCTTGTGAGCAGGAACCCGCTTCCTTATATTTTCTACTGAGTCACTTGAGCCATAGGCCACAACAGCCTCGGCTGCTTTTATAGCTGGCTGCTCAAGCTGTTCTTCTCCTCCTTTCCACGGCAGCACCGCTAATGTCTTTGCCAGCTCAGGATTAACTTCCTCCAGGGACTTAGCAAATAATACAGGCATGAGCGGCTCTGATGAAGACGTTTTGCCAAGCTGTCCCGACTTAATCAGTAACCCCATGACCAAATTCCAAACGGGGAGTCCTGGCACGTTCCCTGAAAAAAAGTGCAAGATAAGATTGGGACCATAGGCTTTGCTGAGACCCCCTTTTTTTCTGGGACGAAAATCATCGAGTACAGCTGGATCGTCAAATTCCTCCACTAAAAAACGAAGCAGCTCTTGTTTACGAAAGGTGCGCAGGAATCGTTTTAATTCAAGCCGGATCATTTCTGCATCATAACCTGTAATCACGGGCAGCCATTTCTCTGCAAATTTCCTCAAATGATAATCAGGATCCAGCCATTTCTGGACCGCTGCGTCCACAATGTCGATTACTTCAGTAGTCTGGAGCCTGTCAAGATAATTTTTCTGATTAGCCTTTATGGTGTCTGTAATGAATTGAATATCTTTTCCTGAAAGGGTAGGAGATTTTAAAATTAACTTCCCTTGTTTCGACTCAAATTCCCTCGTAGTAAACGACGTCAATTGAATCGTGTCAGGAATGAAATATGCCTGAGTCTCTTGTTGTTCTTTGTTCATTAAGGATCCCTACTTTCCATTTGCCTTCATAAGCTCGTCCACTGCGATGGAGCAGCCGCGTGCTTCTGAACCCTCCACTCGACCTAGTAGTACAAATCCATTCTCTGTTTCGTAACCAATATCCTCGGTTAAGACCGCCATACAGGAATTCCAATTAGCTAAGTCATAATGAGCCAGCACACCAATTTCCCCGGCTTTTACGGGACGTAATGTATCCGGATCCAGCACGAGGGTCTTTACCCAATCCGGGTTTACCTTCTCGAATCTCGGAGACTGGGCGGTCACTTCGTAAATCTGGGAACTTAATTCTGTCATCCCGTACATGTTAATAAAGTTGTTTGGATCAACGTCAAATACCCTGGCAAAAGATTCATACATTTCTTCACGAGTCAGCTCTCGAGACTGTCCTTTAAATCCGCCGGTATCAAATATCCGACTGCCTTCCGGGAGATGGAAGGTAAGATCACGCTCCATACAATAGTCTATAAAGTGAACATAAGCAGATGAGGCGCCCATCAGTAAAACAGGTTCTCGTTTGCTTTCCTTCTCTTTTAAAGCGGCAGTTAAAGCCGCCATTTCAAGTCCCTCTTCTTTAAAGAAGAAACGGCTGTCTTCTGTGCCGAAATGCTTGACTGCGTTGGTTAAATAACGGGATAAAGAAGACTGCTGATTCAAATCTTCCGCAGGAGAAAGCACATAAATGGTCGCAGTCTGTTGATCCGGCAATACAAATTGTTTAAAAGCGGTCATCATTGATACATCCCACACGGCTAAAGTAGGATGAATGTTCTGCCCGCGTTTCTCCACATTTGTCGTTCCACTAGTCAAAAACACGGACTCAGGTTCTGTGGTTGACTCACAGGTTAAAGGTAGTTCCTTAAATGCCTGGATCGGCAAGGCAGGGATCTCCTGCCAGTGCTGGACCGTCAAGGGGGTTTTTCTCCTTTTTTGACAATACTTTTTATAAGGAAGGTTGTATTCAAATTGATAAGAAAATAAGGAGAGTGCCAAATCCTGAAAATCTTTATCTGTCGATCGTCGATATATAATAAAAGAAATAAGCTGCTCAATCATCTGTTTCGTCTGCTGTCTCATTGTTTTTCTACTCCTTTTTTTAAACTGAGCCAGTCTGGAAACTGAACCAGTATAAGTTGTAATAGAACCGCACATATACCTCCGACTAAAATAGTGTTACCGAGCAAATCCCCCAGCCAGCCTTCCGTCTCTTCAAAAAAGTCTGGCAAGGCAATTGCCAGTAAAATAGAGATACCGGCGATCATAAAGTTCGCGTCTGTTTTCTTCATCCCTCCTAAAATATTGAGTCCCGTGAAAATGAGGGATGCGGCTGCCGGTAAAAAGATTCCTCCGACCACAGCGTGGGGAGTAACAGCTAACAACGCCCCCGCTTTTGGCACGAAACCCAGGATAAGGAAAATAAGAGCGGCTACTTTTACAGCGTGACGCGACCCTACGCCCGTTAAACGCAATAACCCTACGTTTTGTCCGTAGGCTGTAGTGGGGAATCCCCCGATCAACGTAGAGGCCAGCGACCCTAAAGACTCGCCGGCAAATCCCCCGCGAATTCGTCTATCATCTAATTTAACGTCAACCATTTCAGCAGCTGCATGGTAAACCCCCATGGCTTCAATCACCGCCACAAGGTAAGCGAAGAAGAATGCACCGAATGTAATCCAGTCAAACGTAAGCTCCCCATAGGGAAGAAATTGTGGTAAACCAAACCAACTGCTTTCTGCTACGGTAGAAAAATTAATATACCCAAATAGCAATCCGATAAGATCTCCAATAACAAGAGCGATTAAAAATGAAAAAGAGCGCAGTTTTCCTCTCCCAAATACAGATAACAAAAGAACGATCAGTGCTGAAGTGATCGACATCGTGAGTACGCCGCCGTTTAGAAATGTCTCTGACCCAGGTGCTCCTCCTAAAAACAACTCTAAAGTGAAACCAGAAAGCGCAACCCCAACAATAAAAATCACTGTCCCGGTAACTACCGGGGTAAAGAATGACCTTAACCTGCTTAACAAACCAGTAATCGCCAGTAAGAATACAATCAATGCACTTACAATAATAGCGCCGCCTGCAGCTCCTAAATTCTGTGATTTACCCGCACTGATCATTAAGGCATCAAAAGCTGCTGACGGACCTTGAACCACAGGCAAACGGACAAACCTTGTCGCCTGGACAAGTGTGACCAGACCAGCAGCAATAAAGATAGCATTCACCATATTTGCTGATAACCCTAGTGGTAAACCGATTAAAGCGGCCACGTAAATCGGATCAAGCCAAACATTAGAAACGAATACGTGCTGCAAACCATAAAGAAAGCTTTTTGCCGGTGAGAGTTTTTCTTCAACACCCACCGTCAAAGATGTACTTTTTTCCTCTTGTCTCATTTCTAAAATCCTCCTCACATACAAAAAAGCCACCCCAGATCGTGGGGTGACTTCTATATAGGAAGAATTTAAAAAATGAACATTCAACAACTAATAGACTCACTCCACTTCCCTACGCTAGTACAAACTAGATCAGGTTCAAAGGGTCGAAATTTCTTCTCTCAGCATAAAGCTCCCCTAGCGGTGATGACACTTTTTATTTTTTAGTAGAATACTATATAACCTTAAAACGGTCAAACTGCAATGACTTAAAAGATTAGTAACAAAAACAAAAATGATAATAGAATAACTTTTACATAAGTCTTGTTGGTTATAGGTTAACTCTATTAACAATGTAGATTATTTTTCCTGCATAGATAGAATCAGGAACTATACATTTCTTTTTAATATAGCTAAAACACAGGATCCTTCTCTGAGTCTTCCGTTAGATTTCTTTATTAAACCCTTGTAATAGGGAGAAGTTTGACGGAATATGTAACGTAAATTGTTCAGAAGAGGAGCTTAATATTGGAAGTTTTTGCAATCGTGTTTTTTTGTCTATGTTTATTTTTCCCGATCCTGCACTTGTTTCATTGTCTGCCCTGGTTCAAGGAAGAGGATGAATCGACCCGTCAAAACGTTCAATCGGAGAAAGGGATCAGTATTTTAGTTCCCTCTTACAATGAAGCCGGGATCATTGAAACATCGGTAAGTAGTATGAAGAAATTGGATTACCATAATTTTGAAGTTCTTTATATCAATGATGGGTCTACGGACAGCACTTTAACTCAACTGCACCAACAGTTACACCTAAAACCCTGCGACAAGTCCTCTCTAGGTAAGCTTCCCCACGAAAAAGTAGTTCAAGTATACCAATCGAGCATTTACCCCAACATTTATGTGCTCAACAAGGAAAATGGCGGGAAGGCTGATGCTTTAAATGCAGGGATTGAATATGCTTCTAAGGAGTTAGTCGTGACCCTTGATGCCGATACGGTATTAACAGCCCCATCCTTAAACGTAGTAAATGATAAATTTGCTGACCCGAATGTGGTAGCGGCGGGCGGAATGGTGCACGTACTGCAGACCAAAACGTCCAACCCTTTGAAAAAACTGTCTTTAGCTGGAACCAAAATGCTCATTCGTGTCCAAATGCTTGATTTCTTTAAGGCATTTTACGTGACAAAGTTATCATTGGCACGCTTCAAGGCATTAGCGATTATATCCGGGGCCTTCGGCATTTTTAAAAAGAACGTCCTGATTGATGTCGGCGGTTATCGTTCCTCTGTTGGTGAAGACATCGATATCACCCTGAAGATTCACCGGTTCATCGCGAAGCAAAAGGATAAAAAAGTGTTATTGATTACGGACGCCATCAGTTATACGGAACTGCCGGAGACGTGGAAAGACTTATTTAAACAGCGGATTCGCTGGCAGAAATCATATATGGACTGTCTTGTTTACTTTCGAGGATTCTTAGGAAAAACCGTATTTACGAAAGCAGTCTCTTTTTTCTACATTATTGAATCTTTCTTTGTCGGCATTCTGGCTGCCTATATTACGGCAGGTTTTTTTGTGGCGAACGCGTTGATGAATATGGCATTTATGTTTATAGGTTTTATTATTGTTTATTTATCTTATATCTTCTTATTTAATTTCATCTATAACCTATTAGCTCTCAGACAGGTGCAACAATATGGATTTACTTTTGAAAAAGGCGACAGGTTTTCTCTGTTGAATACCGTTGTCTATGATGTGTTTGTACATCGCTTCGTCACCATGTACTTTGTCATGTACGGCAGCATCGCTTACTTCTTTAACAAAGATTGGAAGAAGGTCTCTCGTACCGGAAGAAAATATAACCTGGATTCATCATCAGATACACTATCCTACCGCCAGCAAGTGAAGTGAGGTTACGTATGAATAAAACAAAGTGGAAAAGAATTATGCTTGTCTTTCTAACCAGCATAGGAGTATTAACAGTGGCAGCAGGAAGTTACGGATGGAACTTAGTAACTTCCACCTTTACCAACATACAGGAAGACATTGATCGAAAGGAATCAGAAGACCGTCTTGAAGCCATCGACTTTGAGGATGGAGATCCTTTTTCCGTATTACTAATGGGTATCGATGAACCCGGAGGTAAAGGGGATACAAATCAACGGAGCGATGCGCTTGTCCTATTAACGGTCAATCCTGATAAAGCCTCCACCCATATGGTCAGCATCCCCCGGGATACATATACTGAAATCATCGGAGAAAACAAAAAAGATAAAATTAACCACTCTTATGCATTCGGTGGAACGGAAATGACCCTGAGAACCGTAGAAAATTTCCTCGATGTCCCGGTTGATTATTTTATCCGTATGGATATGAGAGGCTTTCAGGATATGGTAGATGCCGTAGATGGAGTGGAAATCGATAATGAGCTGGATTTCACGTACAAAGGCGTACATTTTAAAGAAGGGCCTATTCAATTAAATGGAGAGGAAACAGTCAAATATTCTCGTATGAGAAAGGATGACCCGCGCGGTGACCTGGGCCGCCAGGAGAGACAGCGTAAAGTTATTAAAGGAATTATGGACAAAGGCGCAGACTTCTCCTCTATTACAAAAGTAGAAGAGATCTTCGGCGTCTTAGAGGACAATATACGAACCAATTACAGCTTAAAAGAAATTTGGGACATTCAATCCAACTATCGAGACGCCCGTGAAACTATCGAACAGCATGAAATCGAGGGTGAAGACAATACAATCGATGATACTTATTATTATGAGCCGGATGAAGAAAAGGTAGAGGAACTCTCCAGTACCTTAAAAGATCATTTAGAATTAGAAGAATAATCAAAGGCCCCCTTCCCTGGCATCACAGCCTGGTGAAGGGGGCTTTTTTTGTTATTGAGCTAAGAATACGCAGTTTGCGAGTCCGCTTCTTTGATAGGGCACTAGATGGGGAAAAGTGCAAAATATGGATGGCTCTGCGCTCAATCCTGTTGCTTTTCATGATGTCAGGAAAATGAGCTTAAGAAAAGTCCTTAGAGGTGGGAGGGCTTTCGTCCCTCTTCATTCCTTCTTTTGTTGGTTCCCTTCCCTTTAGTTTGTTCCTGAGATTCTTTTTATCTAGTTTCCATCCTGGGGTTTCAGAAACCCAAAAGCTGTTTTCCTGATTTTCATATAACGGTGTTTTTGGTCATTCACTTCCTTCCCAGGATGTTCTTCACTAGATTCATCTTTACTACAACCTAATAGTAATAAAATTATAAGTAAAAATAGTCCACTGCTTTTTTATACACTTTGTCCACCCGCTCCCTATGGCATATTAACTCGTAAAATATAAATTATATTTAATAGCAGATTTGCTTTCTTGCTTAATATCGACACTAAACATTTTTTGTTTACAAAACAGCTTCCAAATAATTCGGGACCATTATAGGAGTAAATCATATATTTCCTCGAACTTCACTAATCATGGTACAATTTAAAAGAATTTTCTGTAATTAAAGGAGGGATTCTTAGTGACACAATATACACTTCAAGAAATATCTACTCGTATAAAAAAAGAAGTTATTATTCTTGAAAAATGGTTTGAGGAACTAGAATTCACCATCATTCAAAGCCACTCTCATATAGGCAATGTCATCGTACGTAAGCACCTCGGATTAACAAAAGCAGCCAGGTATATCAGGGATCATAGATGGGATGGAACAGGGTACCCGCGCCGCTTAGTGGGTGATGAAATCTCTCTCCAGGGAAGAATTATTTCTATTTGTGACGCTTTTGATACGATGACAATAGATCAACGTCATTATAAGAGGAAGACTTTAAGTTATGAAGAAGCTTTTAACGAATTACGTCGAAGTGCATGGTCTCTATTTGACGGGAACTTAGTCAACATATTTATTGATATGATGGAAGAGGTGACGATCCCGGCATATATGATTCAAGAAGTATAAAACGACAGCTTAATTTGTAAAACTAGTGTAAATTTTTCTTTAAAATTCTTGCATTTATGTATTCCATTTATTATATTGTTTGAGTGTGTCTTTACAAACCAATATATCAAAATTTAAAATACATAAGGATGGTTACATGAATAATGCCAGGGAGCTTAAAGTTCAAATTGAACGCTTACGTAACGAGATGCATGAAGAATACAGAAGAAACCCCAAGGGGCAGAGGGTTCTGCGTGTGTCTCAACAACTGGATAAAGTATTGAACCGTTATCAACGAATCTTAAATAGCACTAAGTATGAAAGCCTCCCTTATTAAGAGAGGCTTTTTTTAATGTATTTAGATAAATCTCTAGCATCATCCAGTTAATTACTGTCAAACAACTATTAGAATGAACAATTTGAGCTTAAAATTGTTCGTAGCGTTCCACCTCTGTTAAAGGTATTATTCCTAATAGCCCAGCATAAGATACTATGGACAAGGCAGCAAGGGGGGACTCTGAATAATGGAGCAAATTTCATTGCATATGTTATTAACTTTTACGTTTTTAGGTGTTCTCTTTGTCATCACCATCCAAATTAAATACCGCGAGTTCATACCCCAGATGACAAGCATGGTAATTGCAATGGCATTATCTATGAGTTTTGGCTTATTTATTGGGTATATTTCTGGTGTTTTATTCAGTGGAGACTTATTTTTTTCTACTATTCTAGGAATGATCCTAGGAATGATCACTGGCTTCTTGTCAGGATTACCCTCAGGGTTACTTACAGTTATAGAGGGGATGTTCTCTGGGATAATGGGTGGCATGATGGGTGCCATGCTTGGAGAAATGATAAATCCGCGTGATCAGGAGCTTCTGTTAAAGATATTATTTTTTATGTGCTTTTCCACTATATTATTATTACTTGGATTAATACAAGCTCAGATAAATATGAAGAAAAATTTTAATAACCTGCTGTTCACCATGGTTCTTTATGGATTTGTTTTCCTTTCCGTCCATTCCTTAAGCCCTTTTTTCTCCAACCCTTCTTCCCCTTCCCTTGAAGAAAAAGAGATCGTTGTGGAAGCTGGCGAATTCACTTTTACCCCCGGTGATGTAAGTATAGAGGCTGGTGAGGTGGTGAACTTGTCTCTAGTTAATACAGGTAAATTAGAGCACGACCTGGAAATTATTAATTTACCCGCAAAAGAGATGACGGCTGGTGGACATTCACATGACAATGCCAACCCCAATATACATTTACATACCAACGGCGGTGAAAGTCAGACTGTCTCCTTCATAGCTGCTGAATCGGGCACTTATCAATTTATATGTACGCTGCCGGGTCATAAAGAAGCCGGAATGTTTGGCACCTTTAAAGTGATATAATCCTAATAAAAAGCACCCATGTCCTTTCTATATCTACGGCATGGGTGCTGCTTCTAGTCTCATTCTGGTTGGTTAGGAGCACCAGGATCAATGGTTTCTGCTGGCTCAAATCCCTTGTATTTGATTTCACTCACCATTCCTCCACCAGCATGGTGGAATTCATGACAATGAAAAAGCCAATTCCCAGGGTTATCTGCTTTAAAAACAATTTCATATTCTTCGCCTGGTCTTACGTTTAATGTGTCTTTTTTAATAGGAGATCCAGATACTTTTTCCCCGTTCTTAGCCATAACCTTAAAAAAGCTGCCATGAAGATGCATCGGGTGGTCTACGTCCGTTTCATTTGTAATTTTCATTTTTACGATATCCCCATCTTCTATCTCATATATTTCATGTCCGTCTGCAGTGTCAGTTTCCATCTGCTTTCCATTGATGGTGTAAGTGTGGCCTCCATCGTTTGTACCCAAAACAGCTTCAACTTCATTATCAATATCTTGAAGAATGTCTTCCTGATCTTTGGAAGTGCCATAAGAACTGATGTCTAAATAATCGCTCACTTCTTGAGTTACTAACTCTTCTTTCTCTTCCCCTTCATATCTTAATGGCACAACAGCCTGAAGATTCTCTGGATTATCATTAGAAAAAATTTCAATACCATAAGCTCCTGGATCACTTGCATCTATCTCTATATCTACTCGCTCTGCCGAACCAAGCCGAATTCCAGTATGATCTGTAATGGTTTCAGGTTCATTCACTGGTTGTCCATCGTAGTGGGTCACTTTGAAATCATGAGGGATCGCAATCACCTTTGTTGCTAACCCTGAATTTACGAATCGTAACTTCGCTTTCTCTCCTTCCCTCAGATTTACTTCACTTAGCTTCGGATCAGATTTTCCATTAATCACTAACGTGTCATACATTTCCTTCATTTGATCATGGTGGGCCATATTTTCATCCATTTCGGACATATGACTAGATCCGCCTTCGCTATCCATTCCGTGTCTTTCCATACCTGCCTCATCCATCTTATTCATCATAGAAGAGACTTCACTTAACATAATTACTTCATCAGTATCATAGTTATTATCTTCTTCCTCTATAATAAAGGATCCATAAAGCCCCTTATCAATTACTTGTTCCGCACCATTCTGGTGAGAATGGTACCAGTACGTGCCAGGCAAAGTTGCATCAATTTCATATGTAAAACTTTCGCCTGGCATCACCACATTCTGAGTTACCCCGGGAACTCCGTCCATCTTATTGTCAACCGGTACCCCATGAAAGTGGACAGCAGTTGGTTCATCAAGAGAATTAGTGAAATTCACTTTCACTTGATCTCCTTCAGTCACACGAATTTCTTCTCCTGGAAGAGAATCGTTATATAACCAGCCATTTATAGACAAATTCTCACTAATCGACCATTTTGACTCCTCAGCTTCAAGACTAACTGTAATATTATTATTGTTTCTCTCCACATTGTCTTCTGACGTACTTTTTTCTTCGGTTTGGTCAGCCGGGTCCTGACCAGCACAAGCTGCTAAAAGTGATAAGGCTAATAAAAATAGACCAGCATACCTTTTCAATATAATTCCCCCTTTACTTTTATACTTTTTATAGTAAAAAAGAAATTTGAATGAACTATGGAGAAAATAAAAAAGAGTATGCCGTTTCTATGACTATTTTGTAACAAGATATAACTGAAAACCAGCAGACCTAGACAAATAATTCAATAAAAGCCCATCCCGTTGCAAAAAAAGCGCTTGTGATGAGAGAAAGGTACGTAATAACTTTTCTGTTAGTTGTTTTTTTCTCCTCTACATATTCCTCATAAGTAAGCTCACCCTGAGCAAATTTCAATCCATTTTCGCTCGGTTCTACTTCATAAAGAGTCCCATCTCTCCCTCTTAATACGATTTTATCGATTAGTTTTATCGTCTCAGGTGCTTCTACGGTTAAATCTACAGTTTCATTTCCCATATAAATGAGTCCAACAGGTGAATAAATGGAACATGCTTTTATTTTTTCAAACATGCGATAAGCCTGGATTTCAAATGTATGATTGGAAACGCACATTTCAGTCACCTCTTTTTCATTATATTTACTGCGTCCCTGGTTGGTGCACAGGTAACAGTTGCAGACGTTCTCCAAATGTTTACAAACTGCTTTATAAACAAAAGCTAAGTCCTTATCTGACTCATTTTCAGCGGTTGTCCCTGTTTCAACGTCCTCCTCCGTTTCTTGTGTCCCTCTTTTAATTGTACCGCCATTCGTAATGATTTCCACTATTTTGTGATCTTTTAGTTTCACGTAATCGAGCTCATTAGAGACAGGTTCAAAACTTTCAAAAGCAAAGTTTATTAACTCTCTAGCTTCTTAAAAGTCAATTGTCAATTTTCAGCGTAATACCAATAACCTCCAAACCTTCATACTCTGCCACTGTTGCTACTGTTGTTCCTGTGCTTGTTATTTCTCATTTGTAGATAAACTTCTTAAAGAACTCAGTAGTAAACGATGTTTTAAGAATTCCAGTCTAAGGTATATATATCCATGATTAAAAACTTCAGGGAGGGATATAAAATGAATAAAAGGCTCACAAAAATAGCAGCTCCTAGTTTAGCTGTGATTGGAATGACTTTTTCAATAGGGCAAGTTTCTGCAGATCCAGTGAACTCGTCTTCACAAGCAACCGTACAAGTACAAAAAGAAACAAAGGCTGAAAAACGAGTGGATAAAGTTGAAATTAAAACTAACGCTGTTCAATCTGAAACAGAGGAAATCGAAAAATCCCTCGAGGAACCCCCTTTAACAGCTAAAGAAGTACAGTCCTATCAAGAATATCAGGAAGAATTGAATTCTCTACTTAATCGTTTAAACGCTGCTGAAAACCAGTTGGATGCTATTAATAAATATGAAGATCCGAATGCCTCCGCTAAAGAGATTGAATTAAGAATCAATGATGTCCGAGCCAGCATTTTAGAGGTCGAAGAAAGGATTCAATCTATTTTTGCAAATCAAATGTCCAGTACCGGGGAAATTCCTGAAGGATTACAAGAAGCTGAGAATCCAACCTATAAAGTAGGCAGCAGGGCCACCATTGAAGCAGAGCATATGGGCATGGAATCTATGAGTGGAGCTGAAGCAACAATTGTAGGGGCTTTTGAGACTACCGCTTATACTGTTACTTATTACCCTACGACTGGTGGAGAACCAGTAGAGAATCATAAATGGGTTATTCATGAAGAATTAGAAGATCCAAGTGAAGCTCCGTTAGAACCAGGGACTGAAGTGAACCTAAATGCGGACCATATGGAAGGAATGGATGGAGCGACAGCTGTGATTGAAGCTGCTGTAGATACTACTGTATATATGGTTGATTTTACAACTACAACTGGAGAAGAAGTAGAAAATCATAAGTGGGTTACAGAAAAAGAGTTATCACCGGTCGATTAAGATTTAATGAAAATAAGATGATTATTTACTATAGAGCTTATCACATTCTGGATAAGCTCTTTTACTTAGAAGAACACAATTCTGTTCTTTTAAAATTATCCCTCATTTATTTTCCTCGAATGATTATTTAGTAAAGTGGCACTCTACCTAAATAAACTATCCCCTAATTTCATTTTTTGAAAAAGCAGAAGGGGGAAGCCCTCGTTTTTATTAATAATCTTTCATCGCTGCTTGTAAGGCTTCCACGTATACTTTGAACGTTTTTGTTTCATTGGAGGGATCGTTTCGAGAGGAAAAGCTAATATCGCCGTTTTTATAAAACTCTTTTCTCTGCCCTCTTGTAATCTCGATTTGTACGCCTTGACCTTTCTTCGTCTGGTTGGTGTAGTTATCAGGGTGATCGCCATTGAGGTGGTCAGGAGCTTCAGTTACCTTGAACCCCTTTTCTTCTAAATGCTTCCGGACGGCCTCTTTCAGTTCTTTATCCATCCCCCCAATCATTGTCTTCGCTTCCTCTCCAGATGCACCGTGAATAGCTATGTGGTGGTTGGTGTTTGATACCATTTCCAATGCCTGTGGTTCATCGAAACGCGTGGAAGTAATGTGTAAATTGCTGAAATTATTCGACGTTAGTCTTCCTTTAAAAGTGTAAAAAGGATAAGAAGAGCCTGCTACAGCTTCCGTCAGGGAAGAAGTCACTTCTTCAATCCCTCCACCATGGATGGCGCTTACGAGCCACTGTTCATCCCCGTCTGTACTTTTTAAAATTTCCCAATCCTTCCCTTCTTCATACTCTTCATTCAACTCCTCAAATGAGCAAAACCTTTCGCCTGAGCAGTCCTCGTCGGTCGTTTCAGAGACTATTTCCTCCCCATTAGGCAAAAACCACACGATCGCAGTTCCTAAAATTATTACAGAAAATATAAGTTTCTTAAACATAAAAACACCTCTCTTTAAGAGTAACTTACCAACATTTTCTTGAATTGGTAACTAAAATGTTTTGAACTTTAATAAGAAAGAGAGTGATACTAATGCGGGATAAAAACACAAAACCCCTGCATTCCCAACAATTCAGCTTTTTCACAAGGAAATTTTGACCATGCAAAAAACCTCTGATAAAAGTGATGTACCAAAGATATATACGGAATTTCTTAATTTAAAAGACCGATTTAGCGTGCCCTATACCCTCACCTAACTAAAAAACGGCAGCCATATGACTGCCGTTTCTCCTATTTATTCATCTTCTTTATCAGAACTGCTCTTTTTTAAGGTAAGTTTTATTTATCCCCTAAATCAACTTTCATGGCTTCTGCCATAAGGTTAGGAAGGTCGGTGTTCTCAATCATGCCGCTGAAAGAATCGGACTGCGGGCCGTAAGCATAAACCGGAATGTCTACCCCTGTGTGTCCATCGCTGGTCCAGCCGACTAAGGCTTGATCACTGACATAATGGTTAATGGCCATTTTTGGATCTTCAGCTTCCTGGATTTCTTCAACATCTTCTTCTGTCAGGTCAAACGGCGTATGACTCTCGACTACTTCTTCCACATTGGAACGGTCTTCATTTAATTCATCAGCCATCGCTGCACCAGTAGCTGTTACATCTTTGACAAGCTCCGGCTTCGTATCGTACTCGCCATTAGATCCAACCGTCATTCCACCAGTTTCATGGTCACCAGCTACAACGACAAGGGTATTTCCATCTTCTTCAGCAAATTCGATGGCTTTTTCCACAGCTTGTTCAAATGCTTCTGTATCTTTCATTGCCCAGGTTGGATCATTATCGTGGCCGGCCCAGTCAATTTGGCTGCCTTCAACCATTAAGAAGAATCCATCTTTGTCCTGCTCCAGAACGTCAATCGAACGTTCGGTCATGTCTGATAGACTAGGCTGTTCTGTACCTTCACGCTCCATTTCAGGAGTTAAAGGACCATCCGCAAATAAACCAAGCAGCTTCTCTCCCTCTTCTACATCAATATCATCAGCTTCCATTAAGGCATCACGCGTTTCCACATTTGTATACCCTGCTTCTTCAGCTTGCTCTAGTAGATTCTCATCTTGTTCTCCCCCCTCAGACTCTGGCAGGAAGAAATCCTTACCTCCACCAAGCATAACGTCTACGTCGTTCGCGAGCATTTGCTTAGCAATTTCAGGTTCATTATCACGAGATTCCACATGCGAGGCAAACACAGCAGGTGTGGCATGAGTAATGGTAGATGTGGCAACTAGACCAGTAGATTTGCCCTTCTCTTCTGAGGATTCAAGAATGGTTTCAACTTCATTTCCTTCATCATCCAATCCTACCGTACCATTGTTCGTTTTCACGCCAGACGCCATTGCAGTTCCAGCAGCTGCGGAATCAGTTACTCTAGAATCATCTGAATAAGTTTTGTGCAGCCCCTTTAAATGCTCGTCCCAAACGGCATCTTCTCCCTTGTACCAGCGGTAGTTTGTAGCGTCATCTGCATTAAAACCATCCGGAATCATGTAAATGACGTTTTCAACTTTTCCTTGGGGAGGACCTGCATGGTCAGGTTTTCCTTCTCCAGCCCAATCCGGCTTTTGGGCATCAGCCTGTTGAACCCAGCTCCCTCCTGCACCAAAAATGAGACCTGCGCCCACTGTAATAATACTTAATTTTTTTAACATATGTACTCTCCCTCCATGATTTTGATATATCGAAAGTGTAACATATACATACCTAGGTATTTTTAAGGAAATATTAAGATTATTTTAAATATTGTAAATGTTAGGCGGATATTTTTAACTACAAAAGAAGTTTATAAGCAATACTCCGCTGGATTATTGAAACAGATATATATCAATAGATTGTTAAATAAGGAAATAACTATAATTTATTTACTATAAAAGGAAAGTAAAAAATACCATATACACAAATAGGTAGTTGCGCTGGTTTCATCTACAACTCCCATAAAACCGAAAAAAAACCGCCTAGAACCTTTAGACGGTGGTGAATCTGCTAATAGAAATATAGTTCCTGAATATCCCGTATACTGAAAAATTCCTAAGCTTTTAGTTCAATTTATGATTGGCAAGTAACCCTTACTATTAATAATATATGATCAGGAATAACTCTTAAAACGCATCGATAAACTGCAGTATGGACGGTCCAAGTAAAATAATAAATAAGGTAGGAAATATAAACAAAACCAGCGGAAACATCATCTTAATTGGCGCCTTCATAGCTGCTTCTTCTGCTCTTTGCCGCCTCTGCTCACGTATATCCTCTGTTTGAACTCGTAAAACCTTAACCATTCCAACACCAAGTTTTTCAGCTTGTATAATGTTGTAGTAACAACAGGCTCTTTGTAGCAAAATAAAGGAGACGCTTCATCTCCTAACTTCTGTAAAATGCCCTGTTGCACCAGTGCTTCTACGATGGATTGAAGGTCTTCTGTTTTTCTGCCTAAGCGAACTCCTATGCCTGCCAGTGTTTCAACCATAGTAGGATTGGTTTGAAATAACATCGTGCATTCCAGCTGTAATGGTAATAATTCCTTTTTCACCATTAAACTCCTCCTCTCTTCAAAATGGAATGTCTTCTCTTCCAGTCATTATTGTACCTTCAGGCCTCACAAAGTAATGGAGTACTATTTATGAGAAAACAAGGGGTATCCTTATATTATCTTAAAAGCTAGAATATCAATATCCCCTACTGTTCCCGTATTAATTTACTTTCTATCTCTCTAGAATATATGGATTATTTTCCCCTTCCCTGTTTTATGTAAAATTAACCACAACTAGAAATTTTATCTATTAAAAATTTAGTTTAAACATCGGCAAAGGGCTTTACTGAATGAGCTAATTATTACATTTGAAAGAGTTTTTCTTACATTTCAAGTATTTTTTTGACATTCGGTTCTTCTTTTCCGACCTTTCAAAAAGCTTTTCTTACATTTCCAAAGATTATTCTTACATTTGATAAGATTAAAAAACATTACAGCCGCACCTTTGAGCATGGCAGTATCTACTAGATAACCCATTACTAAAAGCAACATAGAGAGGGAAAATCCCCCCTTACGCTCCAATCTCAAATTAAAAAGCACCCCCGCAGGGATGCTTCCACTTAAATAAACACGCCAATCCAATAGAGAATATCCTCTCTTCCAACGAACTCATTCCATCATACGCCTCTATCAGCTGCCGCTTGCTTCTATTGTCTGTTTTATATAGAGGAATGATTCCCATCTCTAGTAGATGAAGTAACGGGTGCAGTTTTAACCTTGTCTTCTAACCTCTCCGCCTGTTCCTCAGTAATTTCAATTTCATGTCCCGGGGAAACGACTTTACCATCTTTCACTAAATAATCATTTGCAATATATATTGGCATCCGCCTATTCTCTCCTTTTTTAAGTCTCCTTTATAAGGATGTGTTTTACATAATAATTACTATAACAATAGTAGATGGTATTTCAAGTATAAAGCTCTCTCCTCGATTTCACCGGCGCTATTCCTGACTTATGTTTTACTTCATGACTGATCGTTGGATTTTTCTTCCTTATAACAAGCACATATGGTGCAAGCGCCTACTCATTAGTCATTCGTCCTCATACGATAATCCAAATATGTTATGAGGTGATATGATTGGCAAAAATTCGACCTTATCGCGGGTGCTGTCCCATTTACCCCGTGCCAAAAGCGAAAGACAATTGTACTGGACCCCGCGGACCTAGAGGAAGACAAGGAGAGCAGGGACCACAGGGAGAACAAGGACCTCAAGGGGAACAAGGCATTGCCGGGGCAAGTGCCATTATTCCCTATGCAACGGGAACAATTCCAGCTGAACTAACTACGGTGGCAGATGGATTAATTGGAACGACAAGCATCGTCGGTTTTGGAAATTCGATTGCTGGCGTAGAAGTTCTCGGTGGGGTCATCGATCTTGGAAACGTGGGAGGTATACCTAACTTTGCTTTTTCAGTTCCCAGAGATGGTGAGATCACTGCGATGTCTGCATTTTTCAGTACGACCGTAGGAATCGACCTTATAGGGTCGACGGCTACTGTAAGGGCAGATTTATATAGCGCCCCTCAAAATAGTAATATTTTTAGTCCAACCGACGCTTCGGTTACTTTATCACCGTCCTATTCAGGCCTTATCGATATTAATGAAACGAGCAGCGGAATTAATGATACTTTATCCATCCCTGTCACGGCCGGGGAACGATTACTCCTGGTTTTTTCTGCAGAAATTACAGAAGGTCTTCCGCTCGCTGTCACTCTAACAGGTGCCGCAAGTGCGGGTGTCTCCATTAATTAATCGCTGGAGCAGCCTATTCACAGTCACGAATTCCCTATATTCGTCTAGAATTCTCACCTCATACGATAGAGTGGAGATGGGCGACCGCCTTAGATACCATCACTAATAAAAAAATAACCCATCCTTCGCTCGTTTAGTAAAAGGATGGGTTATTTATCTATGAAAATACGACTCACGATTCTAATATTATGAACCAATATTATATAGAGTATCTACTATTCTCTAAAGTACCTTACATATTCTGAATGCGCTGAAATGTAAACACCGCTCTTAAGCTGATACATTTCCCCGTCACCGACCGGGAACTTATCCCGAGTAACTGTATAGACTTCACCTTTATTCACGATCGAGCCACGATCATCCCAGTCCGGGGAATTATACGTCCACAAGGAATCTGCCACAATTTCCACATATGCCTGCGGCCGGCGTGTAAGGTTTAAAGCATCTGCGATCCCTTGCGCGTGCCCTCTTGCAATGTTGGTTAAGTATGATTCCGATTTTAAGTATTCCGCATCCGTTCCATTGTCAATAAAGCCATTTTCCGTAAGGACAGCCGGCATGGCCGACTCTCTCACCATATGAAAATCTGCTTCCTTCTTTCCACGGTCATTGAATCCCGTCTGGTTCACAATCTCATCATGCACAATTCCGCTTAAACGGTTCGTTTCATCTTTCCCCGGATAACTTCCATTGTATGTATAAGACTCAAAGCCAGTACCTCCGCCAGCATTCACATGAATGGAAACAAGATAATCGGCTCCCCAGTTATTCGCCATATCCGTTCGGTCATCTAAAGACACCTTCTGATCCGTCGTGCGTGACAGCTGAAGAGAATGCCCCTCATACTCATGATCTAAAATGCCCTGGGTTTGCAGGGCTATTTCCAGCGTCAGGTCTTTCTCCTGAAGCCCATTCCCCTCAGCTCCCGAATCTGAACCGCCGTGTCCCGGATCAATAAATATTTTCGCAGATTCCTCCGCGCTTAAGCTTCCGTCATTCAGCGAAAAAATAGCCAGGAGTACGAACAAAATTACGGCCGACATCTTCCATTTAAATTTCCTATGTATAATAAACTCTTCATCCTTTTTTAATAGATTTCATAAAAATGTTCAGTCCAAAAGCAGTAAAAAAACAACAAGTAATTAATTCAATTGAACCCCTCCACTTTTCTTATATATGCTCCAAAACTTTGAAAACATGTTTATTATAACAAACAATAAATCGAAAATATTATAAATTTTGGGAATAATGTCGAAATGGTTCTTACTGCTCTCACCCTAAATACCTATGCTTTGCGAACGATGATCCTAATATGTTGGTTTTAATTGCAGGAAAGAAGGCGGATACCCATAATCCGGTTGGGGAGAAAAGCAAATTATCTTCAGTGAAGGGTTTTTTAACTCATAGGTAACTTATGTAGGTATGTTCACGATCAAATAATTAATCACCCTAGTCAAATTGAAAAGGGTGATTATTGACGAGATTACTATTCTTTACTTGTATTAACAGTGTTATCAAGGCACACGTTTGTTTAAGTCCATTCTTTCACAAACATACCCCATAATCTTCATTTGTCACAGGAATGCTGCCCAGTTTGTTTTCACTATCACTAGCACTAAGTATAATCCACCAGAAATCAGTTTTCTCTGTTTTTAAGTTGTAGACGATTTAGAATTGGAAATCCCCATCCTTCATTAGCAGGACTTCAGTTCCACCTTCTTTAATGCCCACTACTTTCATATCTTCGGTACCAAAGGTAACATTGACTGATAAAAGTGAAGTATTCAGACCCGCTTCCTTCAACTCTTCCTCAGATTGATCAATGCCATTATGTATATTGGAGGGAGATGCATTTCCGATTCCAATATGACAGGACGTATTTTCATCAAACAAGGTATTGTAAAAAAGAGTATCTGCCTGAGCAAGAGGAGATTTATTAGAAACCAAGGCAATTTCACCTAGATAATGTGAACCTTCGTCTGTTTCGATGAGATTTCGCAACACTTCCTGTCCCTTTGCGGCATAATAGTCGGTAATCCGTCCATCTTTAAAGATTAGATAAAATTCATCGATGACACTCCCCCTATAGATAAGAGGTTTAGTACCTACCAATTTGCCATTCACCTTATTTTTATGGGGAGCTGTAAATATTTCTTCCGTAGGAATGTTCGGAAAGAAAGATACTCCATTTTTATCTTTGACACCCCCACCGATATAGAGATGATTCTCAGGTAGACCAACTGATAAATCAGTTCCGCGTCTATTTGTAAAATGCAGAGATTCAAATTGGCTCTCGTTTAGGAACTTTTTTCGAGACTCGAAGGCTCTATTGTGACTCTCCCAATCTTTTATAGGATTCTTCCCATCCGCCCGAGCTCCTTGTAAAATTAATTTCCATAATGATTGTAAAGCTTCTTCTTTACTTAGGTTGGGAAATACTTTAGTTGCCCATTCAACGCTAGGGACAGCTAGAAGACACCAGCGTACCTCGTGAGATCTAATTTTCGCATAATAATTCCTCAATTTGGTACGAGAAGCTTTTTGGAAACGATTTATCCTTTCTTTAGGAACCTTGTTAAAGACCTCTAAGTTTTCAGAAATAATATGGATGTAAGCAGCACCTGCATCGTCCCACTCCTTAAAACGGGCAGCCTGCCAATCAGGAAAGTGATCGATGACGCTATCTGCTGCATGTAAGTAAAATTCTTTGGTGGACTGTTCATCTGTCCAATCTATACATACATTTGAAGCTCCTGCCTCGTAGGCTGCCGTTTGGATTAGACGTGCAAACGTAGCATTTTGTATATCACTATGAATAATTAATAATTGATTTTTCTGCAGATTTACACCAGCCCGTACAGCAAGTTCTGCATACTTTTTTAACTGTGCTTCATTTATAAGTTCATATATTCCTCTACTCATTTAATATCTCCCTGTGATGTTCTTGTATAATTTTACTGCAGGAACCCTGACCTACTTAAACTAATCCGCTACGTTAGTTAAAAAAGCGATCGTTTATATTGAACAATGGATCCCCTTATGCGGAAGACTTGATTTTGAAATATCTTGAATAAACCCAAATTAACGCGCCTTTAATATAAATCATTTTTTTCAAGAAAATACTCTTCATCGGAATTTTTTAAAACAATATCAAAATTTTGATGAAAGGGATGCATGAATAATTCATATTGAATTCTACGCTCTTCATGGGATTGCCTTAAAAAATCTATATCCATTCCTCTCTCAGCAACATCACGAGAAGACCGTCTCATAAATTCTGTTTCTCCATCCGTATATAAGTAAACTTTTAAATCAAATAACTTTGGATTAGCAAATGTAACACTCATACCTTCTATAACATGTACTTTATTTTGGGAAGAAATTAAATGACTCTCCTTATAATGGGTGCCTATTGTATAAATATCTAAACCATCTCTAATCATATGTATGTCTCGTTCTAAGGCTGTTATATTATGAGCCCCTGGGTGACAAGCTGTCATTTTATAATGATGATTTTCGTTTTTATATTCGTAATTAATAACAGCGTACTTCCTTATATTAGATGAGCCAATAATATAAGGGTCAGTATTAATATAGTTCACATCATTTTGTCCTAATAGTTTTATAAGGTTATTTGCAAACGTTGTCTTTCCAGAAGCGCCATGACCAGCAATACCTATAATAATTTCTCTTTCTTTATTACTAACCCATTTAGCTATCTTATGCAGTATCTTGTCCATAATCCCTCACCTTTTTGTTACCTATTTTTGATAACTCTCTTATGGAATCCTGCTCTGTCAGCACAATAAGTGGATAGCTACTGTACAACTATCGTTCTCCGTTAGCTAAAGACTCGAATTCAAGATAAATTTACCTTGCTCTACTAGTGAACCTAGTTTTTTACTTCCCATTGATTCTATCTCTCTAGGCTTATTTTCGAAAAGTTGAGGACACAGCTAATGTAAATAAAATAAAGAAAACAATACCGACTCCAATCAGTATATCCATAAAGTTCATAACGCCTCTCCCCCCTTGATTATGGAACCGCCCTTAAACAATCGCTCCCCGATTATTGAAAAATCGATTTCGAGATAATCTCTCTAAATAACTACCAGGGTTTACCTCATCATTTAGACCAATGGCTTTCCTGAGTACTCTATAACTTTTGGTTTATTTCTCACTAAATGCTATCTGTAACCCTATAGCGCCTAATATTGACCCTTTTATAATGTTTATCCTTTTCGCAATAAAAGAGTTGCGCTCAAATAAATAGCGTACGTTGTCAGATAAAATACTAATTCCAACAAAAATAACCAACGCCTGAACCATTGTAATCATTCCCAAAATAAATACTTGCCCTGTTACATTCCCTATGGATTCATTTACAAATTGCGGTAACAACGCTAAAAATAAAAGGGAAACCTTAGGATTTAAAATATTCATCAGAATCCCTTTCTTGTACAATGCCTTATAGTTGAACAATCGTTTATTATTAGTTCCATTGAGATTCGTATCTTTTTCTCTAAATGATTGAAAAGCCAGGAATAATAAATAAATAGCTCCAGCGTATTTTACAATGGCAAAAGCAATTGCAGATTGATAAATAATTGCAGATATTCCCAAAGCAGCCGCACTTATGTGGACGATTAAACCAGAACAGAGTCCCATTGCAGTAGCAATTCCAGCCTTTTTGTTTTGAGAGATACTTTGAGCTATAACAAATAAAATATCCGGACCTGGCATTAATGTAAGAAATACTACAACACCTAAATAAGATAAAACCAATGTTACATCCATTTATACACCTCTTAACAGACAGAATTTTAATCTATTAATGTAAATATACTCGCATTATACTAGAGAGACATAATTCTAAGTAAACTTCGATGAATATTGCTTGTACTTAAAGTTAACCATCATAACGGTTTGAAAGTTTTTCTTTATGTGCTTGGAACACTTCTTCTAAGGGAATCTCATATTTATTTGCAATAATGATGAGGTTTCCTAATACATCCCCTAATTCTTCTGTTAACTCTTGTTTATTTTTGGTATAAGACCCCTCTCTTTCGTCTGGACGATCTCTTCCTATCTCAAGCGATCGTATGGCCCGGGCTACCTCTCCCGTTTCCTCAGCTAGAAAGCCAATCCGTATAAAAATATCTAACTCTGACCACCCTCTAGTTTCATAATATTCTTTGATCCATTGTTGAAACTCAGTAACATCCATTTTCACTCCTCCTTACATTAGCCATAGTTTAACAAAGGATTCTAAGTTTTGTATAATACTCATGGTGAATTTAGGAGGGATAAAATGAAAAAAATAGCTGTATTCTGCGGTTCAAGCCCTGGAGCATCTGAAGCTTACATAGAGGGGGCAAAAAAGCTCGGGAAAGAAATGGTTAAAAGAGATATTACTCTCGTCTATGGAGGGGCAAGTGTAGGAATGATGGGAGCTCTTGCAGATACGATTTTAGAGGAAGGCGGACACGTGATTGGTGTTATGCCCGATTTTCTAGAAAAGAGGGAAATCGCACATAAGCACCTAACTGAACTGATTGTTGTTGAATCTATGCATGAAAGAAAAACCCAAATGTCAGATCTAGCTGATGGATTTATTGCTTTACCAGGTGGCCCAGGAACGTTAGAAGAGTACTTTGAAATTTTTACTTGGGCACAATTAGGCCTTCACCAAAAACCATGCGGCCTTCTGAATGTTAATTGTTATTTTGATCCTCTTTTAGCTTTTTTAAAACACATGACAAAAGAGCAATTCCTAAATGAAAAATACTTGTCTATAGCTTTATCAGACCCGAACCCAGCTCGTTTATTAGACCAATTTTATTCCTATGCCCCACCGAAAGTTAAGACTTATATTACTTCTAAAGCTGAGACTTAACGCGAAAACACAGACCAATGCTTTTCTTTGGTCTGTGTTTTGGTTTGATTACGAGAGTTGCTTCTTAATTACATAATCGCTCCCCGGTTGTTGAATAAATTTGATATTAGTATATATTTAGTTTTTATTATCCATAGGAAGTATAGGCTCTTCTTCACTATATCTTGAATACGTCCAGCCTTCATTTGATACATCTGAACAACCCTCATCAGTACAGCTAAATATGTAAGATTCTTTCTCGGTTTGAACATAAATTTCATAATGAAAAACAGAAGATGGGTCAGCCACATTGAATCGACTAACGCCTTGTTTAATCGCATAAACCGTCTCTCTTGAGGCAATTTCTTGATATTGCTCATTTTCTAAAACCATTTTTGTCATTTCTCCTAAAATTTGTTGGTCCTCTAAATTAGGGGTATAGGTACTTTTAATATAACGATCTATTCCTAAATAGAGATTCAAAACTAAGCTAGTAGAAAACAGGATGATAAAAATAATTAACTTTGGTTTCTTTTTCATTTACATACCTCGTTCTTAGTAAAGTAACAATCTTTTACTTCAAATATATTTTAAAGATTAAAAAAATAAAATGACAAGCTTTTCAACTAACCTACCCATAAAAATAAATAAAAGAAGCAAATCCTTTTGTTTCAGATTTGCCCCTCTCAATTTTGTATAGTACTTTTCCGGCTTCAATTGTTACCTGCAAAAACGGACATTATCCCAAGGGGGATAGAAGTTCTTCCAACCTTCGCACCGTTTTCAAAACGGTTGAATGGTTAACAACCCATGTCCAGTCGAGGCGGTTTTGTGACTGACCATCCTGATCCCACAATTACATTATTAGAATTTCTTGCCCTGTGAACAATCCTCTCTTACGAAAGCATTTGTAATGGCAACACTAACCGGATACTGTTCTGCCGCACTCAATTCCTTTTTTTCTTTGTTATCTGATGCATTTCTTGTCTGTTCATAAGATACCCTTACCTTTTCTGTTGCTTAATAAGAGCACACAACTATCGATTAGCACCTTTTTCTTCTTAAACAAATGGATCCCATCCCGAATTTTTAACCCAGGTTGATAAATCAAGCAAATCCGGATGAACTTTACGTAGTGAAGGGATGTCAGCTTGATACCCATCAGTTTCTAACCATTTAAACATTTTATTTTTCTGAAATTGAACCCTGGCAGACTCCAAAACTTCACATGGCTTATCAAATACTTGACTAAACACTTTCGCCACTTCTGAAAGCGTCACTTCGTCCCCGGCAATTTCAATGGCCATTCCCTTGTATTTTTCCGGGTTGTTAAAGGCAATTGCAGCAAACGCCCCAATATCTTGCACAGAGATGACTTGTAATTTCGTATTCACATCTATAAATCCCTGTATCATCAATTTTTGTTCATGAGCTTGACTAAATCCTATAAAGTTTTCCATGAAACCAGCTGGACGGAGAATCGTAAAAGGTAAACCAATAGCACGTATATATTTCTCAATTTCCCACTTTGTTTCAAAATGGGGAACTCCACTATCTCTTTCAGCGCCCCCGGCCGAGCCATATACAAAATGTGAGACGCCGACCTGTTTGGCAGCATCCGCTACTGTTTTCCCTTGTTGGATCTCTTTTTCGGTATCCTTTGAATACAAAGGTTGAACACTATAAACACCGTAAACCCCTCGCATAGCTTCCAAGAGAGATTGCTGATTATCCATGTTCGCTTGAACGATTGTGGCGCCCTTTTTTTGCAGTTGTTGTGCAGCCGGTTGATCCGGGCGCCGCGAAACCGCGCGCACGGACCATCCATCAGCTAACAACTTCCTGGCAACTGCACCCCCCTGTTTTCCCGTGGCACCCAACACTAAAATGGTTTTGTCTGAATATGTCATATAGAAATCCTCCTTGTATTTTGTCATCCCAGCTTACATTTCAGACGGCAGGGTCAAGCCCGGCATCGAGAAGAAGAACAAAAATCGGCGCTGTTGCATATCCAATCCAATTCAGGAAGAGATCCATCCTATACATCCGCCTTAATAGACAACTTTTTGATTAATTAACACTATGTTGTTTACAATGCCATTATAGAAGAATACAAGAAACTTACAATAACCAATGTTTTACGATATGTATGATAAACGACACCTGATTTAAATGTGTTGCTTATTTGATAAAAGAGGGATGAAAAAATGGCTAAGAAAACAGACCTACGAGTAAAAAGAACGAGGAAACTCATTAACGACGCGTTCTTGAAGTTTATCGAAGAGAAGGGCTTTGAGGCAATGACCATTCAAGAGATCGCAGATGAAGCGTTAATCAACCGCGCAACTTTCTATCTTCACTATGATGACAAGTATGATCTTCTGGAAAAAATGAGTGCTGACGTCATCCAGGAATTGATCAGCGTCATCAATCCGCCTTTCCACCAGGCAGATCAAGAAGTGATTATTCAGAGGTTAAAAGGCAGTGTCACCAATGTTTACCAATGTGTACAAAAACATCAGATGTTCTATCAAGTCATGTTCGGTAAAAATGGAATCAATGGTTTCAGGAACAATTTAGAAGAAGTGATTCGTGAGAAGTTCGACAGGCACATAAAAGAAGTGGTGAAGGATTCAACCCAATTCCAAATCCCGAAAGATCTCCTTCTCCATTTTATCAGTGCTGCCTTCGTAGCTGTCATCCAATGGTGGTTAAACCAAGAGGAGAAGCCTACACCTGAAGAGATGGCCAACCAGCTCTCCAAACTCATCACCCAAGGACCAATACAAACTGCCGGCTTCAAAATCGAAGGATAGTATTTTTAAGAAAGAGTCAGGTGTTAAGTTATTCAAGATAATGGCCCTTTTGTGGATTAAACATAGAAACCTCTTACTCCAGATAACTACCCATAAAAATAAGTTAAAGGAGCAACCCTTTTGTTCCAGATTTGCTCCCTTTAATTGAAATCTCGATACCAAGGTAATATGCTTATTATCTCGTTTTTTTGAGCTAAATTTTATAACTTAATAAATGCCCCTGATTACGGAACAATAGACCCAATTCCTTATTCTTGAATTGCGCCCGTTTGATATAAACCGGAAAGATATAAATTCACCCCAATTGATAGATTTTTACTCATACAGTTTTTCAAGCCTAAGAATTGTTAGAGCTAATCTCGCTTTAATTTGATCTGGCGACCATTGATGCCTGCCATGAGATATAGAACACCGCCGGCCATCCAAAACGGTTCCCAGAAAATAAGCCTCCACTTGAGAGCAAAAGGACTTAAATCAAAATCCAACACATGCAGTCCAGCTAACGAAATCGTAATAAAATTAACAAGCCCGTATAAAAGCATAAATACTCCCGCCACTATTGTAAGAGACGATAATATTTTATTCATTTTCACATGACGCCATTTTTTTAACATTAATAATAGGATAATGGCTCCTCCCAATTTGACAAAGCCCGTCAACCAGACAATTGCAATAATATCCTGATCTCCACTAAGGACTTTTCGGGAAATCTCTCCGCCTACAGACTTGACCCCAACCCTTCCTCCAGTCGCCCAATAAAAGCTCATCGCCGCAAATAAAAGCATCCAAATAAGTCCTGCATAAATGGGCAATGTTCTTTGCTTTATCATTTGGCCACCCCTCTTATTGAATCCAATTAAACCAAGGACTTCCATCTCTTTGAAAGAGAAATCTTTATTACGTTAAAACACCCGATTGTAGTATAACCTCGTATAAATTTCACCCTAAGAAACCCCTTCGGACAAGGCATATCCAAAGGGGCAAAACGGTTCATGTTACTTGACAACAACGTCTAAATTTTTCCGATTCTATCTGACTCTTCCTGGAATCACCAGTGTACCTCTGTTATTTTGTAGCTCCCCATAAACATCTGTAGTGGTATAAACGATATTACCAGAAAAGTCGTGAGACGTATTCAGGGTAGCATAGTGGTTTTTTACCCAGCCAGAATTCAACCAAAAATCGTTTGTTTTACCCACCCCACTACTTCCAATAAGACCATAACTTACAAAATGGACACGAACACGAGATTGATCTACTCCATTTGTACCGTCCACAGTTCCATTGACTGAAAGAGTGTGGTTCCACCAACCTACATCAATATATACGTTCCCTGACACTTGTCCCGAAATTCCAATAGAGTCATTTATTCTTGAACCAAAAAATCGCCATTCCTGATCGACAAATTGAGGCTTCATTTTGTTTTCTTCAAATCTGGCAGCAGCCTTTATTATCTTCTCATCTTTTTCAGAGAAAACTTCATTAACTTCATACGAATTATTAATTCTTTTTGTTTCCTTATCAAAAAAATTTTCTTTTTCTTTATAGGTCATAGTTTCAAGATCTTCGATGGAGTCTTGTTTTTTTGTTTCATCAGCTGCCAAAAATGCCATCGGGAATAACATCAGCCCAATTAATAAAGTGGTGGTCATTGTAAGAAACACAAAAACTCTCTTTTGTAAAATAAAAATTTTCCTCCTTTACTTTTTTCTTGAATTTGTTGTACCCTGTTATGTTTATAGTAAAGAAGAACAAATAGTTTCACTAGTGAAACTAGTACCAATTTTATGAAAAAAACCAATAATTTTACAACTTAATTCCTCATTCTTAAGATCTAGATCGGGGCGAGAACAGTAACTGCTAAATAAAAATTCTCTACAAAACAGTTCCCTATTCCATAAAAGCTCCCTGTTTGCGGAAAACTCCAAATTGAGTTATGTGACATTAAAACAAGTCTCTTGTTTAACACTATTCCTTTGTCTAAATTTTCTCAGTGTCTTATAATAAATTTTAATTACAAAAACTGGAGGTTTGCTTTTGGAGTACAATACTATAAATCCATCAATAACGTTAGTTGAGTATAAGGATACATACAAGGATCTATTATCCGACTACTACTTACCCGAAGAGCAACTGAACTTTACAAGTCTCCCATTAGAAAAAATTCATAATTCGAATGTGCCGAACACTTCTTCTCACGTATTAATCCTGGCTAATAATGAACCAGCAGGGTATTTCGCATTGGAAGACGGCGAGAAAGTTAAGAGATATAGTAACAATCCAAAAGCCAGAGTTTTGCAAGGGGATCGCTAAAGAGGGATTAAGATTACTACCTTCTTTTGTAAGAGAAACTTTCCCCGATGTCGATGAAGTAGTTCTTGGGGTTAACAAAAGAAATACTGTGGCAATAAATCTGTACTTAAAGACAGGGTTTGTAGATGAAAACAAAACTTATGATGGCCCTAAAGGTCCTCAACATGTTTTGCATTTGCCTATCTAATTAATAGGGAGTGTTTTTGCTCCCTATTTGCTTTCATCTTATTCCAGTATAGGTGCCCATAAAATAAGAAAAAGAAGCAAACCCTTTTGTTGCAGATTTGCTCCCTATTAATTAAAAACAATTCTTCCACAAACTAAATGTTTTATAATTTTTGACTGGAAATAGCCGTTTATTTTAGCTATTTCAACTTATTTTTTCTTTTATTAATTAGTAATAGAAGCGACAACACCACCACACTTAATACCACTATACACAGAAATGACAAGTATAGAGTCATGAATCCTCCAAACGTCTCCTCAAAGACCAAAAGAGCGACATCTGGATCATATGTGCCACCCATGGAAATATATCTAGCCACTTCAAGGTAAAAAATATGAAAAATAATACTCATCCAGATTGTTCCTGTATACTTCCTATATAGTTGCAGGGCAATTCCAAAGATAAAAAGCAGTATAATATAATCTATAGTTATTGCAAATGGCTCACTTAAGAATATTGACTCTAATCCAATTACCGTAACCGGGACACTTGTGAAGATTAACGGTTGCAAAATTAATGAGATGATGAAGCGAAATCTCTTTTGCAACTCTTCAAATATTAGTCCGCGGATGAAAATTTCTTCTGGAAATGCCTCATACATAAATGCTGTCACTCCATTGATTAAAATGGCAGTTATAACACTTGTTGTCAAGTTGAAGCGGACATTTTCAATGCCTCCAAATAAATAAGCTGTTAAAATGCCTAACGTGACTAAAACAAAGGGTAACGCAATTCCGACGATCAACCTGGATGGTGAATTAAAACCCTTTAGACCAATATTTTTAATCACTTCTGGGTTTTTTCTTTTAAGTATAAAAAGTACAAAAAGCGTTAACCCAGTAAAGATCACTCCTTGTAAAAGCATGCCTATTTGTCGATCCATATCTTGAGTTTCTATCAAATATTGCCCAACATTACCCGCTACAAACAGCAATAATGATACGAGTAGAAAGTATACAATCAACCGACAAATACTGAATTTCGAGGAATCCAATTGGACCTTCCTTTCCTATTAATTAGGGTATTATACATTTCTTTTACCCCTAGCATTTCTCATTAGTTCCAATTATTTCAAAACGACCCTGTTTACTCAACCTTTTTACAAATAAAGCTTAATTTATCTCAAGACTGAGCCTTCTATTCTGCCCATGAAAATAAGTAAAAGGAGCAAACCCTTTTGTTCCAGATTTGCTCCTCGATTATTTAAGACTCGAAATCCAGATAATTTCATTTTATGGATTTGATTAATCCCCGAGAGATATTTATATAAGATTTTTGTCATTTGGACGATGCCTATTAGATTCAAGCCATACTAGTAACCACAGTGGCCAACGGATCTACAAAATCGAATACTGGACATCGTCTTTTTCTTTTCCAACTGTATCTATATATGTGCGTCCCCACTGGTACATGGACTCTAAAATAGGGATTAGTGATTCTCCATGTTCGGTAAGAGAATACTCGACTTTTGGAGGTACGACTGGGTAGACTTCACGGTGAATGAGTTCGTCTTCTTCCAATTCTCGAAGCTGTTTTGTTAGCATTTTCTGCGTAATCTTAGGCAATTTCCGTTTTAATTCACCAAATCGCTTTGTCCCTTCTTTTCCTAAATGCCAAAGGATAATCATTTTCCACTTGCCACCTATTAAAGCCAATGTAAGTTCCTTTTCACAATTGAATTCTTGCACTGATTCTCTAGTCATTTTGTTTTCCTCCAATCGTAAATTATTTCAATAGTATCATTTAGGGTACTATGTGCTTTTAAAGTGCGTACTAACATTATAGTCCTAAAAGCTATACAATGGAAACCGTAACAAATTCTTATACAAATAAGGAGGCTTTTATTACTATGAGTCGATTTACGATCCCACGTGATATTTATTTTGAAGATAATGCCCTGGAAGTGTTACGGTCATTTGAAGGAAAAAAGGCCGCGCTTGTCATTGGGGGAGGTTCTGTTAAAAGAAACGGAAACCTTACACGAATTCAGGAACATTTGGCCGCTGCCAATATTGAAACAGAAGTTTTGGAAGGATACAACACGGAGCCTACGGATGAAATGGTCAAACAAGGAGCTAAAGAGTTGGAATCGTTCCAGCCTGATTGGATTATTGGCATCGGAGGCGGCTCCGCAATGGATGCTGCGAAAGCGATCTGGCTCTTTTATGAGCACCCGGATCTGTCATTTGAGGACGCTACCAAGCCTTTTAAACTTCCACGTCTTCGTAAAAAAGCAAAATTTGCCGGCATTCCTACTACAAGCGGAAGTGCTTCTGAAGTTTCCAACCTTTCCGTGGTAGCCGATGAAAAGACGAATATTAAGTACCCATTGGCTGATTTTGAGCTAACGCCTGATATAGCAATTATTGATCCTGTCATGATCGAAAGCCTGCCAAAACACATCGCTGCTTATACCGGCATGGATGCGTTTACACACACAATCGAATCTTATGTTGCCAAGCCACGAACCATGTACACGGATATCCTTGCTCTTGGCAGTGCAGAAGTGATTAAAGATAACTTACTTGCTTCTTATCAAGGCGATCAAGAAGCAGCCAAGAAGATGCATAGTATTCAAGCTATGGCTGGAATGGCTTTTGCGAATGCAGTGCTAGGAAATGTTCACAGTCTGGCTCATAAAAGCGGCCCTACTTTCAACATCCCTCACGGCTATGCCAATGCGATTTATTTACCATATGTGATTCAGTTTAACCGTGCTGTAGTTGAAGATCGTTTTGCGGCAATTGCCAATCGCCTTGGGCTTAAAGGAGAAACCGACGCTGAATTGACGGATGCCCTTGTGGAGTATATCTATCAATTAAATAATGACCTTGGACTGGCCACCACCCTTCAGGAGTTTGGCGTATCTGAAGAAGCTTTCAACGAACACCTCGACACCATGGCGAAAAATGCAATGGAAGATCCATGCACCAGTACCAATCCACGTGAAACCACAGTGGAGCAAATGAAGAACCTCTATAAAGCGTCATTCTATGGTCAGGAAGCTTTAGTGAAAGCATAAAACAATAGAACTGTTAAGAAAAACTGAGTTTATTCTCTAAACTCAGTTTTTCTGTTAAATAGAAAGTATTCACAAACGCCCACGTTGCATTAAGACTCGAATTCAAGATAATCTTTTTTATTATATTTCTAATTCTATATAGGATCTCACCGACATTTCGAAAAAATCCTACGCTAAGAAATCCTAAAAAGCCTAATTTTTTCAATATGTCATCGAGAAATTAGGCTTTTATTACTTCACCCATCTTGTCTTGAATAAAAGGCGATGTAAATTATTGTAAAGAAAAGAGTTTCCCCATTCAAGGAAATCCTTTTGGAATTAGTGCACAGCTTGATCAAACTTTGTCTTTCATAAGGTATTTAACTTTCATTTATTATCTTCTGCTATGCTCTTAATCCATTCTAACTTTCTATCCCAATCCGCAGCTAGATTTGCCATCCATTCTGCTGTTGAAGACAGTTGCTGTGGACACACCTTATATCTTACTTCCCGCCCAACACGATTACTGGATACAAGCCTAGCATCTTTTAAGATTGTTAGATGTTTAACAACTGCCTGACGAGATACAGTTACCATAGTTGCTAATGTTGTTGCTGTAACTTGTCCTCTTAAAGCGATTACGTCAAGTAACTCTCGACGTGTGGGGTCTGCTAAGGCGATCAAGACATTTTCGAAATTACTAATATCTGTAGTTGCCAATTTATTTCTCAGCACGCTTCCGCAGTACTTCCATTTGCATCTCCCAGCCATGGACATTCCCTTTAAAGAACTTTCTTTGCTCTTGTTCGGATACTGCAAGATGTGAAAAGCCACTCTCAACTACTCTGAGTAAAGTTCCCCCGTCCTTTGAAGTCAACTTGAACTCAACTACCGTAGAGTTTTCTCCTTTTGGCTCCTCTCCAGGAAATGAGCTTGCCCACCTACATGCAAGGTAGTTTGGCGGTTCTGATTGTTTAATCAACACTGGGAATTGTCCGTACTTCGTATCCGCCGTCACACGTGATCCATCTACCTGAACCTTGTCTGGACCAGGTGCATCACCCACCCACCATGCTGGTTGGCTAATTAACTCCCATACTGTTTGGATAGGAGCGTTAATAAAAATTTCTCTATTAATTTGATCATTATCCATTACTACTCCTCCTTTTTATAAGTGCAACCAAAGTGTAGCACATATTATTACTTACGAGCAACCTTATTGTTGCACATTAGAGGATGAAATATTTGTAAAAATAATTTTCACCTTTCAAATAGACTTCGTTCCGCACAATCCTTACATTTTTGTTCAAACCATTTAGTAAGAAAAGAGCACAAATCTTGTAAAAGAAATGCTCCCCGTTTGTTTAACACTTGAATTCGAGATATCTTGAAGTTTATCCTAAACTAACGCATCCCTTAGAACTATATGAAATCTTATAAATAACCTTTCATCCTAATTACTTTTCCATCAACTTCTGTACCGACTTCATCCATTCCGAATGAACGATAAAACTTGATCGCGTTGTTATTTGATGGAGAGACTCTTAGATGATACTCACTAACTTCATTGTTTTTAAAGAATTGCTTTGCATATTGGTGTAAAGCTTTCCCTTTACCCTGTCCACGCATTTCGGGTGTTAAATAATACAAGTTTACATACCCAATTTTATTGCCTTCGTATTCACGAATAGTTAATTCAAGCTGTCCGATATATTTACCATCTTCTTTGGCTAAAACAAAACCTTCAGGAAAATCTTTGATTTTTTCATCTAACCAGCTTAAATATTCCTCTTCTTCACCGAAACCCATAGTATTTCCAAAACTTACATAAAATGAATCTTTCCGAAATTCAACTACTGTATCTCGATGTTTCTTTATATCAATTTCCTCAAAGATCATTTTAAGCCCCCTCGTAAATATCAAATCCCTTCTTCAACTATCCTTCTCTGTGTAAAAAAGCTATCGTCTTTATTGAAGAATAGCTCCCCTATACAAGAACACTTGATTTCAAGATATATTGGAGTAGATTATAAAAATGCATCCTATAGTCTAATAGGCTTTTGGACAGACACGCCACGCTTCTTCAACTTTGAATTGTTCTCCTGTTAGTTCTAATACCTCATTCTTAGGTTTGGCTGTTTTTAATAATCCAGGAAAGTGTTCTACCATATAGCGTTGATGATAGCTTTTACTCTCCCATCCAGTTAGTACAAGGAATTCATTGCTTTGCTTTTGAGATAATGCGCATGTCCCCCCAAGTATCCCTTCAGATTTCTGCATTCCTGTGTTCCAAACTTCTTCTTGCATATTTACAAAGTGAATGAGCTTATCTTCTTTAACTTTTGACATGGCAACTCGTATATATTTAGCAATTCTAACAATATTTCCAATGTTTTCTTCCACCCCTGGAACCCTTAGCTTCTGATGGAAAACACTCACATCTATTGAGTCACAGGTGGTTTCTTGGCCAGAATCAATAAAAATTGAGTCATGTTCCTTTTCCATAAATATATTATAATCTGTTTGATTCTCCCAAAATGAGTAAACACAAGCCGTTAATGGTTGTGTTATACTCCAACCACCAATTTGCCCTAAAAAGCCTTTCACTTTACTTAGGGGGTTCCATTGCTTTTGATATTCATAAAATGTTTCTTTGTAACCTTCTTTCACTTTGCAAGAAATTCTTTTTATAATCATTAACTTAAACCTCCATGAACAAAGCCATCTTTATCTAACCTGCTCCATTAGCAAAATAAGCGACAGCAACTGTTTTGCTATCGCTCCCCTATTACTGAATAAATGGGCTACTCTAGTTGGGTTTAAACCATTATTTGGAATTTTTGATACGGTATCCTTATTTATTCTCCCTTTGTCTTAAAAATAAATAAAGTCCATAATCTGTCCCTACAGAAACATAACCCATTTGTCTTAACATAGCTGTAATATTCCCACGGTGATATGTTCCATGATTGACAACATGAGTCACTAACTCGGACACATTCGTTTTCATTAATCCACCTAATGGATTCTCAATTTCAATAGGTTTATCTAAATTCCCCTTTTGACTTAGGAACAACTTGTATTTTTCTGATAACTTAAAAAACATTTCTTCCATTTCATCAATTCCTTTTGCCTCTGTTTCTCTTTGTTGAGAAGCCAACTCCAATGCATAGTTCATACTTTTACCAGAAAAAACCTCTATCCATCCAAGATCAGATAGATAAACATGAGCTAATACATTAGATATCGATGAGAATACACTTTGAACTTCTTGACGATAAACATCTTTTGGAAGCTCTTTTAGTCGGTTAAAAATTTGTTTGTTTGCCCATTCATTATAGTTATACAATTGTAATTCAAGCTGTGCCATTCAAAGATCCTCCCCTTCATGTTTCATACAACTCAAATCTAATTATGAACTATATCATTTTAATTTCCACTAATTTCAACAAAACAGCTATCGGATAAATCGCAGCTCCTGATGTCGGTTTCTTCTCCCCCCGGTTGGAGGAGTATATAAGGGAATGGTTCTTTCACAACCACTCAATAGATTGATCTCAAAAAGTGTCTTCACAAATCTGGCCCTAAATAAAAGGAGCAAACCCTTTTGTTGCAGATTTGCCCCCGATAAAGAAAGAATTGCTTTCAAGTTATTTTGAATGAACGAATTAATATAAATCGCCCTTTCAATTTAGATACAAACGCTGACTCCTTATTTAATGCTTTAGTACAGTGGGGAGCAGGCAATTTATTGAACTTGTCAATATAAATGAAAAACAATAAACCTGTTAACACTACACTGTTATCAGGTTTTTTGATTATATTATAAGTTAAAAGTCTTACGAGCTGAGATTCAACTGGGTATTATCAACCGATATATCTAAAAATTCAAACTAATTGTTGATATCGTTTACAAAAAATAATATACTAACGGTGTAATTAGTTTGCGCAAACGGTTGCACATTATTTTAATAAGGAGTTGGAGAAATGGACAGAAAGAAATGGTCAGCTACAGCTGCGTCCTTTATGCTAGCTGCCTGTCTGTCGTCTGTTGTCCAAGCCGATCCAAAACCTAAAGTATCCGAAGATAGTCTTGATGGTGTCTTTTATGAAATCTATGTCAATTCTTTTTATGATTCAAACGAAGATGGACATGGTGATTTAAACGGGATTACAGAGAAGTTGGATTATTTAAATGATGGTAACCCTAATAACAAGAAAGACCTACAAGTTGATGGTATGTGGTTAATGCCTATCAATCCCTCACCTAGCTACCATAAATATGATGTGACCGATTACTATAGTATAGATCCTGATTATGGTACTCTTGAAGATTTCCAAAAACTAACAGAAGAAGCTAATGAACAGGATACGAAAGTGATTATGGACTTAGTGATTAATCATACAAGCACTGAACATCCTTGGTTTGAAAGTGCTAGTGCTGATCCAGACAGTAAATATCGTGATTATTATGTTTGGGCAGATGAAGATACAGATCTCGATGAAAAAGGTCCGTGGGGACAACAAGTTTGGCATAAAAACCCAAATGGAGAAGGATATTACTACGGTACATTTTGGCACGGAATGCCTGATTTAAATTTTGATTCCCCAGAAGTTAAAGAAGAAATTAAAGATATCGGTAGATTTTGGCTAGATCAAGGGGCAGATGGTTTCCGGTTAGATGCCGCTTTGCACATTTTTGAGGGTGAAACGGAAGAAGGTGCAGAGAAAAATATCGAGTGGTGGAATGAATTTAGAGATGCAATGAAAGAAGCTGACCCAAATGCTTATTTAGTTGGTGAAGTATGGGACGAGCCAGAAGTAGTTGCTCCATACTATCAATCTTTAGATTCTTTATTTAACTTTGATTTAGCTGACACGATTGTAAACTCTGTAAAGAACGGCGAAGATCAAGGGGTTGTTCAAGCTGTCAATTCTACAGATGAATTGTACAAGGAGTATAATCCAAATAAGATTGATGCTACTTTCTTAACAAATCATGACCAAAATCGTGTAATGAGTGAGCTAAGCGGCGATGTTGATCAAGCGAAAACCGCTGCTTCTATTTTATTAACCCTTCCAGGCAATCCTTTTATCTACTACGGTGAAGAAATAGGAATGACTGGGGAAAAACCAGATGAACTTATTCGTGAACCCTTCCGTTGGTATGAAGGAGATGGTGAAGGGCAAACGAGTTGGGAAGAGCCTGTCTATAATACGGGTAATGACGGTAGATCTGTTGAAGCACAGGATAAAGACAAAGACTCTTTATTGAATCATTACCGCGAACTGATTCGCGAACGCAAGAATTACGTAGCATTAGAAAAAGGAGATCTCCAACCATTAGAAACGGATACATCTCAAGTTATTGCTTATACACGTACCTATCAAGACGAAACTGTGAAGGTTTACCACAATATCTCAAATGATCCTGCTGAACTATCCGTGGATAAAAAGGATAAATTGGTTTTTACAAGTGAAAAAGGTACAAAGAAAGTCCAATCATTTCTAAAAGTTCCCGCCCATGCGACTGTATTAGTTAAAAGTAAATAATAATACTAAAAAGAAACTACCAGCAAAAGACAAAAGACTTATATATTGCTGGTAGTTTCTTCAGTATTATTATGTATTATTTCTAGAGCATTCACTTTTTGACTTTGGACAAAATGTATATAGATTTCGCTGCTTTAACTACTGAGGCCGGTCCATCAGCCCCATAATTGAATAATCAGTTCCGTTTAATAACGCCGTTTCTCCTTATACTGGATTTTATACTTGTACATTCTCGTATCTTAAATATAATGGTCGATATTTAACTTTTTAGGAAAGTCTGATGCAACTATTTGGGTGATTTCGAATGATAGAGAAACTTTAGAATTATATTTATAGATTTTATTATTAAGTCTTCTTGCGATTTCCTCAACGTGGTCTTCGTTACCAACTGATAATATCAGAATGAATTCATCACCGTCAAAAAGAAACAGACGAACGTTTTCCTTATGTAACAATTGATCAATTGGAAGTCACAGCTCATTCCAAAAGAGTTAATCCAAGGTTCACGACCTTATCGACAAAGTGTCAACAAGGATTGGCGACACCTCTTATTAAATAATCGCTCACGTTTCTTGAATAAACAATAATTAGCTGGTTGATTGAAGAAACCTCAATTTACATCCGTCTTATAACAGCTTTTTAAAACAAATAATTCGATTTGCTTCACTAAATCCCAATTTAAGATGCATTGCTACGCTTTCTTCATTTTCTAATTCACAATCACTAGCAAACTCATCACAACCTTTTTTCTTAGCCCAATTCTCACAAGCACTAACTAATTTTTTAGCAAAGCCTTGTTTACGAAAGGCTTCTTTTACGTAAAGTCCTTCTAAATATCCTACCGGACTTGAACTGGTCCCTTCAACATAATCGTAGCGCAGTTGGCATTGTGCAAACCCAATTGCTTCACTGCTATGATAAGCTAAAATAACCGTTGCCTCAGGCTGAGCAATAAGATGCGTTATTTCTTGTATAAATTCCTCCAAAGTGTGATCTGGCCAAAGCAGTAAGGCAAGGTGAGCAACTTCTTTTACTTCTGATATTGTCGCCTCTTTTAGCATATAGGACCTCCAAATTAATTCTACACATCGCTTAAATATTCGATTAACGATTATTCTATTTATTATCAATTCGTAATACAGAATTGCCCCCGATTATGTATTAACTCTTTTGTGAAAATGCCCTTTAATTAAAGTTACACAGTCACCAATTAACTCTACATGGTCTCCTGTGACGTTCATTTCAATTTCTCCACCACGGGAAGAATTCTGAAATGCTAAGAACCTATCTTTTTGTAGAATATCCTTCCAGTAGGAGGCTAATGCGCAATGTGCAGACCCAGTGACATAGTCTTCACTTATGCCAATCTTAGGAGCAAAATATCTTGAGACAAAATCATATGGCTCGGAGCTTCGACTTGTTATTACCAAACCTGTACCATCTAATTCTTTAATTTTTTCTAAATCAGGAATAGCACTTTTAACCTCCGTATCTGATCCCAATTCAATAATATAACGATCTTCTGCCCAGGCTAGTTTTTTAATTTGATGATTTATTACATATTTAAAATGATCAGCAGCCTCTACTGATTCTGCATATTTAATCTTAAACGTTAGTTTAATTTTGTTTTCTACTTGCTCTGCGTAAAGTGTACCTGCTTCCGTATTGAATTGAATAATAGAACTATTTACACATTCTTCAAATAATACGTTTGCTGCTCCCAAGGTTCCATGTCCACATAAAGCAATTTCACTTATGGGTGTAAACCATCTCAGGTTGTAACCTTCTTGATCCTTTTTTACGAAGGTAGTTATTGGTTGATTAATCTCTTGCGCGTAGGATTTCAGCCATTCATCTGACTTTTCTTCATTCAATAAAACAATTGCCGCGGGGTTTCCCTTAAACGGATCTTTTGTAAATGCATTAATTAAATAAAAGTCGTCTTCCACTTTAAACACCTTCCTTTACTACCGTAAGCAGAATTAAATATATTAAACAGTAGCTCCCCTTTACGGAAAGACTCGATTCCAAGTTATTAACAGGATTCTCCTTCATCTCAGTGTATTTTTTAGTTATATAAGTCCTCTTGAACATTACTCAATGTAATGAAGAACGGCAATAATACAATCAAAGACATATTCCAATATCCTAGAGTGAAAATCTTTTGTGTCTGCCCTGAAATGTATTAAGAATTACCACAGTAGGGTAGGATTTTCCGCTCTTCGAAAACCCTAATGACTAAATATCACATATTGACCACTTGAAATTACAGCTTGCACATCGAGCCATAAGCCACTCTCCCTCTTAAATATTATATTGAAGTCTAGCCCCTACTGGAAAATGTTACTTATTCCACTCCGATGCTAATAGGCCCATAAAATAGGTGTCGTAATATTTCCCATCGATATAAGTGTGGTTCCTTAGTTCCCCTTCTTTTACAAAACCAATTTTTTTGTATAAACCATAAGCTTGTTCATTTTTTCCTCTCGTTGTTAAATAGATCTTGTTTAAGCGAAGTTGGTTAAACCCAATATTAAGAATTTCTTCTATCGCATATTTACCTACTCCTTGACCTCTAGACTCAGGGGCAAGTAGGATTCCTAAGCTAGCTCTACCATGGCCATATTCGATATTTTGAAGGAAGATCCATCCAACTAGTTCACAATCTTTATCCTCAATCGATAATAAAAGATCACCATTTTGCCTTTTTTGTTCAACGTGCGTTACCGTTTCTTCGTATGTTAGTGGCGTTCTCCCAACCGTTTGTAAGGACACTGGATCATTAAACCAACGGTGGAGTTCGCGAATATCTTTCGTTTCAAATGCTCGAAAAGAAATAGGTTTATTATTCATGACTTATTACCTCCTAAAAGTCCTAGAGCTGGTAACATTATAATCCAGGAAGGAACCAGCTTACAGCTGTGCCGAGAGCATTTATGAATGCTTCTTAAAGGTGAAAAATTCATCCTGTCTGGCTACTTTGAATGGAGAAATAAATTACCAGTCCTCTTGATGTTATAACAATTAATTATCTCGAATCCAGAATCGTGGACTTAATTGCTCTTATTGAACTATCGCTCCCCTTTAATTGAAGATAAACTATATTATCTCATCAAAATTATCGGCAAACCGTTCTTCTGAAATTACTCGTAAACCGTTTCTTTTGAGCAAAGCAGTTGTAACTCCATTTCCTGCAATTTTCTCTCCTATAAATTCACCATTATAAATCATTGAACTTCCACAGGATGGACTATTCTCCTTAAGAACAACTACTGTTGCATTAATATCTTTAGCTTTGTTTAAAGTAGTGTAAGCTCCTTTTATGCATAATTCCGTAACGTCTCTACCTGACTTCTCGACTACTTTAGCTTTCCCATCCAATACATCTCCCCCGCTACCCCCTATTATTTCAGCAGGTTCTCTGGGGGTTGAAAATCCACCAAGTAATTCCGGGCATACAGGTATTGCCTTATTCTCTTCTATTAGTTTACTGATCTTATGATCTAAACTATGTCTGCCGTCATATCTTACCTCTAACCCTGCTAAACAAGAACTCACTAATATCATTGATAACACCTCAATTTTAGCACCTTATGATCTTGTACCATTAACTTAAGTTTCGATTTACTCTCTAATAATTCCTTCCATATTCCACAATCTGGTCCTCTAAAAGCAAAGAGCACTACCCCTTTTATTCAAGGATAGCCCCCGTTTTTATAAGACTTGATTTCGAGATATTTTCCTTCGCTTATAAAATTCTAAATTGTTTATGTATTACTTTAAGAAGAGCCATACCAATACTAGAATCACAGCTATTTTACTTCAGAACATAACTTGTTTATTTCTCAACCTTCACCTCCTTCTACAATTATTGATATTGAGCAATCGATCCCCGTTTGTTTAAGACTCAGTTTCAAGGTTCTATTACCAACATATTTATAGAAGTGGGGCTCTATGATTATTTAGTAATCTTCACCTTTTACTAAAAATAGTATATAAGATACCGTGGTAAAAATTATAAAAACAAAAATAGTATATTTTTCCTTATTTTACATAAATTCGATGAAAAATTCTATGAAATATAGTAAGGTTGGACACGGTTCATGGTATTTCTATTATGTTTTTTGTAAATATATTATAGGGAGGAATAATAATGAAGAAAATAATTAACGGTAATTGGAGAATAATAATTTCTATTTTTTGTGCCGCTGTAATTTTATTCTCTGCATCAGCGCCTTCAGTTAGTGCAACTGTAAATCAAGATGCCGAACTACAAAGTGAAGAAAAATTAAGTAAAGAAGAAATGGATAAAATAATTCAGGAAACAGCCCATGAAATTAATTTGGAAGCCCCAAGAGTAGATAATGGCGAATTTACAACAATGGCAGGAGGTACTCTACTTCTAAAGCTTACCAAACATTTTGGTAAAAGTTATGTCAAATCAAAACTACCCAAAAAAATATACAAAGCTTTCCCTAAAGCCCTTAAAAGTGATGTTAGTGAGGCAAAATGGGTAGGTATTTGGAATACATATATTTTAATGGGGCCTTTAGATGAAGTTAAAACTAACGTTGCTAATTCTTTAAAGCCATACGTTTGGGACTGGGTTGCTACTAGCTGTGGTTATATTGCCCAAGGGATTGTATACGCGATAATATAAAAAAAGACACATCTTTGGATTAAAGATAAGGGGTGAGAATTTGCGAAAATTATTACTAATTGTTTCCATGATTTTATCTGTTTATGTATCAGTCTTAAATTTTTTAAACCATAGTTACTTTGATGGTACAATAATGGCCATTGTTTTTCTCTTAATACTTATTGAATTGATAAGACAAACCAATAACAGAACATCTATATCAGAAAAATAGTTATAGTTTATTGATAAGAGAAATGTAACTTAATAAGGATTATTATTAAATAAGCAACTTGAGTCTTAGCAAGTTGCTTATTTATCATCTCGAATTCAAGTCTTCCCACTCCTGCTAGTTAGTTAAGTTAAGCTAAATTAGCTATGCCATGGGCTATACGACACCAAGCAAAATTAGTTTATTATTTCGAAACTGAGTATTCAACTATTCTCCCCATTAGCCAAAAATGCGAAATTGCTCATAATGAACAATCGCTCCCGTTAACGAAAGGCTTGTGTTCGAGACATCTAAGCTTCAGTTTTTCTATTTGCTCGATATTCTACTCCAAAATAGAAAACAGCAATCAGAAATAAGATATTAGAAAAGAGCAACACAAACCCGTTCCACTCCCCATTAAATATCGTTACATTTACCAGGGTTATGGTATGCATTAAAAAAACAACAATAAACAGAATTGAATAAGTCCTCAAGATGACACCCTCCAATATTACAGAACATAAATTATAAACATTTTTCACTTGCTTTATAAAGTATAAATACCAACAAAAAAACTAAATCCAGCTGCAAGTAAAGCTGTGAAAGCGATTGGTTTTCGTTTTTGAAATTCAGTAATCCCCATAACAAGAAGTAATCCACCCAGTAATAGCAAAACATAAGGTATTATTAATCCAGTTTTTCCAGTGATCAAACCATAACTACATAGAAGCTACTACAACAGTCGCCAAAATCATTCTAAGTATTTTCACCAGTACTTCCCACTCTCTAATTCCACCAAAAATCAGTGCTCTTATTTCACATACGATACTAACCCAATTTAGTTTCAAAACTAGCCTTATCTCGAATTCAAGTCTTCAACTAATGCTGCCCTATACTAGAAGATCGATTTCAAGATATAGCAGATAAATTATGGTGTTGGAACACTACAATCTGTATTTGAAATTAGTGTCCAAAACCGTACTTTACTTACCTAAAACACCAAAAGGAAAAGAAAAATGATACTTAGCGTTGTAAATCCGCATTTTCCTGACGCCACCCCATCTAAACAAACAACCTGCAACTATTCCAAATGCAACATTCTCCCCAAATAGTGGTCCAGCCATCATCAATTCTTTTAATGTAAGTCATCATTCATCTTATTGTCTAATCATAACCGTTAATTACAATATCTTCCCTTTCAAAAGGAGTATACTCTTACATGTAGATACCTTCAGCTTTTTTGATTGACTTAATGCAATTCACCAATTTTTCGATCGAATTTAATTGCTTCTAAATAATCAAACATTTAACGACTTAAATGAGACAGAAACTCATCCAGCTTATCAAGACGAGTCAGATTTTGATTACAAGCCTCTCCATCACTGCAAATATAATTTCCTTTTTTCTTGTACGTACCTATTTCTTTTCCCTTTCGTTCCACTAAGAAAAGCCCGGTCTTTTCATACCGCCCGCAAATCGAGCAAATCCCTTTCTGTGCTGCTTTCTGAAAAGTTCCATACACACCCCACAGTTTTCCTTCCCTTACTGTGACGATAAACTTTTTATGGGTACCCGGGTCCCACCACGTAAGATATGTGATCAGCTTTGTATCCATACCGTCCAAATCAGGGACTTTAAGCTTTTTTACTTTAGGAAAAAGCTTTTTGATCTGCTTTTCTGTCGCTTGAAAAGGAATTATGAATGGATGCATCTCTGCTAATATTTGCTCAACCTCACGCTCATCCTTAACAGCATTCATCCGTTCCACCAGCTGCATCTCTTCCTTCGCACAATGCTGAAATTGATGCAAAATGCTGTCCTCAACTATTCCCCGGACCGCTTTGATGACATTAGTGTCTGTGGAGCTGATCCGTGCATTCACTAGTTTAAGACCTTGATACTTTAGAAAATGATATTGATAAGGGGCCAAAAACGGTTCCATACAAACTCCACCTTTATTTTTGTGATACATTTAAGTTTACGAAAAATTCCCTAGAGCTCCTATGCAGACTTTCCTTTAGAATTAAAAATGACATAAAAAAGAAGACCCTGACAGCAGGTCTTCCACTTTATTTCGTATAAACAATCTTCTTTATTGTTTCTACGGATAGATAGTACTTCTCCATAAGTTCATCGATGGAGATCCCAGCTTTAAAGTCTGATTTTATCGAAAGATTGCGCTCTTTCATAAAAGCTTTCGCCCCAGAACGAGCTCCCCATTTTTCATAAGCACCTTTCGGCTTTGGAATGTAGAGAGTCTTTCCCTGGACATATCTCTGGATTTCTTCAATGAGCTCCTGCGGCAGGACCTCGTTAGCTTTTACATAATTCATACAGACAGCCCCTTCTCTTTACTTACATACATAAATGGAAGGTACAAAGTCTGTGGTCAGTGTTGTAAAAGCGATCCTAAGCGAATGATCACCTCATGCAAAGCATCGCCCGTCTAACCAATAGACTTTGCATGATTTGCTGCAATATAAGGCATCATAGCCATCATCACCCTTTGTTTTTTATTCTACAACCATTATATCGGCTTGTGAGGCTGCCTGCCAGTTAAGCTTTACTGAAAAAAGAAGGTTTTTCTTAAACTGAATTAAACCGTAGATTTCTCTATTGCTTTAATAAGTAAATCATCGAGCACTCAAATTCCTGTCCGAAACCTTGCCTCACATGATCCCCTATAGCAAAATGAATTATTTTTCCATCTGCTATATTCCGAATTTCACTTTAATCATTTTTTATACCACCTTTTCACTTCTTATATTTTACCTCTACTTACTCGTAAATAAAAAACGGTCTTCCAAATTGAACAATCGCTCAAATTTGTTATTTTATGACATTTGAATAGATGTTCTGTAGAAGGTATAGATTTCCATTAATAATGTTTAGTATGATCAAAACGATTAGTGAATCCATGAAATTGATTAATGTACCTATATAGGATAATTTTCGGCTTATCTTCACTACCTCATAACTTTATACCCATCAAATTAAAGGTTATATATTCAAGACCCTACTTTTTTTGATCTGGGAAGGTAGAGATTATAACAGAAAGAGATTTGCATATAATGAATTGTTATTTAGGAGAAAGGGTGATGATTTTGAATAAAGTGATTTGTTTTAAAGGCTCCCCTTATTACGTGGTAACCGAAGTCGATTCTTACTATTTCTGCCTTCGACTTAATCAACAGTTAAAGCCAGATCAAAAATTTGGCATTTCCCGAATTAAGATACCTAAAAAGGAATGTGGAATGTACAAAACATAAAAACACACTCTTATTTTATACAATGAACGAACTTCTTTTATAAAAAGATCACACTTTGGACGGTAATTTTCAATAAACCTTTACGTAAAATCTATCAAAACTTAAAAAATCACATTTACAATATAAGTATCAAGGAAGGAGGAAGAACAAAATGTACGAGTATATAATCAAAGTAACAATCAAGGGAAAAATTTATCAAACCAATGTAATAGCTAACAAAAACAATTCAGAAAAAGAAGTGTATCAAATTGCAAAAGAACAAGTTTTAAAAAACAATGGCCAAATTAAACAGTAACATTGGTTATTAATTTCTACGATTAGAGTTTTACTCCTTTTATTATATACATATAGGTCTACATCAATGTTTTGAAGGGTAGTAACCTGATCCGTTAGAACAATAAGCGATAGCCACTATGCAACTATCGCTCCCGATTATGTAAGACTTGAAGTCAAGATAATATCACTTTAGTACAAGTCACTACTATTACCTTGCATTGCTGAAAAAAAGTAAATTGTATATTATTATTTTCCTTGTTCTGTATTTCCGACTTTCAAAGCCAACAATAATATAGAAATAGTTAATGGTACGAAAATGATCATCTTCAACCATCATTTCACTGGAAAAATTTAATGTCGTTTTTTATTAATCAGAGACAATCAATCCATTTAAAGTCCCCATTACTTTAAGAATAGATAATAAGACATTCCATAAAAAAACACAATAAAAAAGCACTCCTTTTAGAGTGCTAAAACACATAACTAACTATTTTTGACAGCTAACCTTTATAATCGACTTGTAATTGATTGATACACTTTTCGATTTAGAGGGCGAACTAAAACGTAAAGAATTATACCGCATATAATAATTACACCCATCAAATAAGTAGCAAATTCAAAAACTAATCCACCAGTAGTATTTAATACTTTAGATAGAGTTAAAAAGACCAATGAGAGAGCAAACACCAAAAGCCACACTGGAAATTTCTTAATTAAATTATCGTCAGTTTTTAATCTAAGTTTCCCACTAACGTTTTTAGAGAGAATAAGCACTATAAGTAAATACGTAATTATTAATATTACCCCAATAACTAAGTGTCCCAACTCATCAACTCCTTTTCCTTATAATAGCAAAGTAGTCGGAACTACTGTATAGCCCCAACTACTTAATTTTAAATCTGATTAAATTCTCTATGTGCTGCATTTACCTTTTGACTATAAGTAATTATTGTCCAAATCGTTCCAACTCCAGGGATAGCCTTAGCAAACTTACCCGCTATCCTTTTAGCAACTGTCCATGAGAGCAAATCTCCACCTCTTACGGCAGCTACTACTGCGTCGAGAAGACCAGTAATCCCCAGGGATATAATGTCATATTCAGCCGACCTCACGTTATTTGCTGCTGCCCTAAAGTCTCTATACTTATAATTAGTGGTCCTAGTAAATTTGTGATCCGTAGGAATAATAGCCACAGCATCACCATCTGAGTACTGTTTCCATCTAATATCGGCCACATAAGAACCTCCTGAACTTGTTACATACGAAGCAGCACTTACTAAACCACTATTCTCCTCTGGGTTGGATGGTACACTTGTAATCTCTTTCTTACTATCATCTGTGACTTTTATGTCTTCTCCATCATCTTCAATAAATTGAACCTCCGTATCTACTAGTTTCTTTTTATCTCCCACCAATTCATACTTTTTTATTTTCACTTTCTCTTTGTTATTACCTACTTCCTTAACTCTTTCATGAAATTCGTAAGTCTTTTCATCGATAGCTAATTGATAAATTACTTCATCATCTGCTTCCTTAATTAATTTTTGTGTTGGTTGACTTGTTCCTCCCTTTTGAGCGAGCGCAGTATAAGGACTTACTGTCGAAAAAACCAAAATCATAGCTAATAAAACGAACAAGGACTTTTTTAACATAACATCTTCCTCCTATATGTAATTTACAAGTTTAATATACCATATTTTTCCATTTATTAGTACACATAGGATTAAATTAAATTCAGGAAATATATCGTGAATATAACACTTTAAGTGATTTAGAATTTTATAATCATTCACAATTCTATTGTCTCAACGCAATACACCTTACCAAATTGATAGTTGAGTAGTTACAAGTAAAAACTTTAATACCTCCTGATTAAAACGTTTTACTACTACACCCTTAAATAATATAAGTCTAAAAACGCTTGTGAACGAACCAAGCAATTGCCCTTGTGTTACAATTCCCCTCTTTGGTTTATGCTGATTTCCATTATTCACAGACGATTTAGCATCTCCATTATAGAATTTCAATTACCTTCCTTGTTCCTCTATTTAAAACCTCAATATTATACATACGAATTCAATACAGTTTAGTTTCAAAATTGGTGATTATCTTAAATTCAAGTCTTCCAGATAACTGCCCTTAAGTAGAAGACTCACTTTCGAGATAAAGCAGATAAAACATGGTGTTGGATGTGTAAAGGGAAATTGATATGCTTAGCGTTGTAAATACGCATTTTCCTGATGCTACCCCATTATAAGCTTCCATAAAAGCATCGGTAATTTGTGCGTTTGGACGACCAAACTTCTATCCTTTCTGCATAGCTAAATCAATTCCTTCTCGGTCATCCTATGCCTGGCCCAGATCTTCGAAATCGCAGTCTCTAACCCCCATTTATTCCACCCATGTTTTCATAATTCTATTCCATTAGGCAAAACTAGAACCGACATTCCCACTAGATGCAAATGAGGTGATTGGTGGATGCTTCTAAAGTATAAAAACTTCTTTTCAATTCTGGGATTATGGATCTTCTTCGGGAGCATAATTGGTTTAATCGTCGGCTCGGCAACCACTTTCCTTTTAGAAGTGAACGATTTTCTTGGAGATGAGGTTCGGTTAAAAAGAGATTGGCTCATCTACTTCCTCCCCCTTGGAGGAGCTCTCATAGGATATGTGTATATGAACTACGGCAAGGTGTTTCTGAATAACACCTTAAATGACACGGCGGAATTAAATAATCTGGTGATCGATTCCATTCATGGGAAAAAAGAAGTGCCGCGGCGGATGGGGGGAATCGTCTATCTCGGTACCTTTATAACCGTTCTGTTTGGCGGATCAACGGGCAGGGAAGGCGCAGCTATCCAGATGGGCGGCAGTGTAGCGGCTACCGTCAATAAATTCTTTAAGTTAAACAAACTGGACAGAAAAACGCTGCTGATGAGCGGAATAAGCGCCGGCTTTGGAGCTGCCTTCGGGGCACCCATCACCGGTGCTGTATTTGGCATGGAAATGACGGCATTAGGAAAACTGAGATTGGAAGCATTTGTTCCTTGTCTGACGGCAAGCTTCGTCGGCCACTATGTAACGACGGCAGCATGGGGACATGAGCACGAATCATTCATCCTCCAGAGCGTGCCGGAAGGATCGATGATTACTTTTATGAAGGTGATTCTATTAGCTGTCATATTCAGCCTGGTTAGCGTATGCTACTGTCAGCTGAGGAACGGAATCCAGAATATTTCTGAGAAACTTTTTAATAAAAATCATGTGAAACGAGCCTTCGTGGGAGGACTGATTGTTGTAGGACTCACACTCCTCGCGGGGTCCCAAGATTATAACGGCCGGGGATTACAGATGCTTGAACAATCTTTTCAGGAGGACGTTCCTCCCTTTGCCTTCCTGGCGAAGCTGGTATTTACGGCGGTAACTTTAGGCAGCGGATTTGTTGGCGGGGAAGCAATTCCTTTATTTTTCATTGGTGCCACACTGGGCAATGCTTTACATGCCTTTGTTGACTTGCCCCTGTCTTTTCTTGCAGCCCTAGGATTAATTTCGGCCTTTTGTGCAGGGGCCAACACCCCTTTGGCCGCATTCCTTTTAGCGATGGAGATGTTTGACGGAAAAGGACTGGAGTTCTTTTTGGTGGCCTGTTTAGTCAGTTATCTTTTTTCAGGACATCACGGACTATGGTCTTCTCAAAAAATTTACGGCCTTAAGAGCAGGTTATATCGTATTCCCCCGGGAAAAACGCTAGAAAATGTGGAGAAAAATAAAAAGCCAAATGGATGGCCAAGGAGGTAGATGCTTATGGATTTTAACTTCATATGGAAAGCCATTGTCGTGGTGGTTGGCGGTGTCCTTATTTTACGGTTAGCCGGCCGAAAGTCCATCTCCCAGCTTACGGTAGCCCAGACGGTCATGATGATTGCGGTTGGATCCTTGATTATTCAGCCGGTTGGCGACCGGAACATCTGGATTACCATGGCGATCACCTTTCTCATGGTCTTGACTCTTCTATCGATTGAGTATGTGGTTCTGAGATCAAATACTTTGGAAACCCTCATCTATGGAAAGTCACTTCTAGTCGTCGAAAACGGCCAGATTAATGAAGCAAATTTAAAAAAATTGCGCTTAACGGTCGATATGCTTGAGGTACGTATGCGACAGCAGAACATCAAGCATTTTTCTGATTTGCAATGGGCGACCATAGAATCCAATGGGCAGTTAGGGTATATGCTGAAGCCTGATAAGGATTATGCGACGAAGGAGGATATTCAAATGCTCAAATCGTTGATTGAAGCCCGGCAGGCTAAACCACAAAATGATACGTCGAATGCTCAATCCGGTGCCTCGGATAACTTGTTTACCGAGGTTAAAAATAGAAAGCATAAGGAAAAGCCCAAAAAGAAGCTGGATTAGGAGTAAAAATTATAAGCCTTGAAGTTCCAGACTTAATGTATCCTAAGACTACTTTCTTTTATTAAGGTAGTTGGATTCAAACCATTGAAAATACTTTCTATGATTAGTTTTTGGACGTAATTTGCTCTTGGTCCAATTAAAACCTCCATATCTTCCATGGCTTTTTCATCTAGGTAAAGAACAAAAAAGTCTTTTTTCAACTTTTCTGTTTTTAAACGTTCAAACAGCCTAGCTTGATCTTCGAGGGACATTCCATCTTTGCTTCGTTCCCGTGTTATTAGTACCGTCAAGTAAAGTAAAGGATTAGATGCTGCAAGAGCTCGGGGACGAAAAGGTGGACGGCCAAAAAAAGACCAATCCAAGTTGGATATGGCCTTTCGCATGTATGATAGTAAAGAATATAGCATAAATGAAATTTTAAATGCCACAGGTATAGGAAGAGCTACGTTCTACCGTTATTTAGGAACAAGAAAGAAACAATAGTTCAATTACACAATCCTATATTACGATTATGCCTTTACTATTTTTTATTAATTCCGCATTTTGCTGGTGGTACCCCTACTAGAAGATAGGATTACTCTTCGCTTTTTTTCATATAATCCTTTTTTACTTCTCCAGCCATATGGAGTAAACAAGCAAATAAAACATCTCCCCAAGCAGAAGTTAAATCCCAGTTAATGGAATTTCCATAATAAAAGAAAGCATAGGGCAACAGTAAAATAAATACAAATATTTTATTGGATACCACATTATATGGCTCGTCTTTAGTACTCTCCTTAACAAATGTCTCACCTAAGTCGTGCTCTAAAGAAGAAAAATCCAGGTTATCAAAAGATGGTATTGAATTCACGACTTTTTTCATTTCAAAAAAAGAGGAATTTATTCTCGGCATCTTCACCTGAAATAATGAAGGATCAATTTTTGGGCTTTCCAATCGAAACATTGAGGGATCAACTCTTGGTATCTCCATCCGTAACATTGAGGGGTCAATCTTTGGGATTTCCAACCGAAACATTGAAGGATCAATCTTTGGGATTTCCATCCGAAACATTGAAGGATCAATTCTTGGTATCTCCATCCGTTTATAATCTATATTAAGCACCTTCTTTATAGATAAAGTGTTTTTAAACCCAAGTTTCTTTACATTAAAAATTAAAATTCTTATATAATCGCCAAACTTTAATTATAGAATACTTTTCTGTAAATTCCTTTATCTAATTCACTTTTCCAGCTCATCTCAATCGGGTTGAACACCCCTGAATGTACACTTTACACCTTGATATTACAGTGTTTCAATTTGTCTGTACAGAGTGTACTCAGATTGAACAACTTGAGTAACAGGAGAAAAGGAAGAACTGTAACAATTTAAATTATCAGGAATCTGGTCTTTAGTCTTAATTTTCAGAAACTATATTTACAAAATAGGAGAAACCAAATATCATAAAATTACAAGATCTGTAAAACGGGAATACTTCCTTCATAAAATACATAAATAAAAAATTTAACATCGACACGCTGGGTGACTAGCCAAGAATGTTTATTCTTATGGGATATGAAGCATAAAATAAACAGAAGTGATTTTCCTAGGGGGATTCCTATGCGAGATAGTCTAATTCATTTTTCGAAGGAAAAAGAGGACCAACTCAACAATATGGATGATTTATGCCTTGTTAAGGAAATTCAAAGTTGGATTTCGCAATTTCAGGATGAAAATTTATCTATAACAGCTAGAGAGAAAGCTTTTCACAAAATTATTGATTTAACAAACCTATTGGTCAATTAACCATGCTACCATCCTTCAAAAGACCCGAGTTTAGGGTCTTTTAAAGGATGGTAAAGTTCTTGGGGATCTATGTTTTGTGATCGATAAAAACCTGCTACATGATTAAGTGTTTAGATAAACTTTTGATTTAAAGCCCAATATTCTTCCTTGAGGGTTTGTTTTAAAGCTCTTCTCTTGAATGGATAGGCAGAATTTTGAAAGCTTTCATGCTGATCAAGCAAAAAATAATCAGTTAGAAACTTGGGTTCTACTACCATCGCTTTTGTTTCTTCCAATAATATTAAACAGAGTTTCATGTCTCCTGTTTTTTCCTCCGATAGTGCAATAAGATGTTTCAAATGGGTTTGAGAAACTCCCCTAACTACCCCTTCTTTTCTTAACCTTTTAGAGGCCTCAATTGCCATTTTCTTAGAAAAAAATAAGGGGATAACATTACCCTCCATTCGAATATAATTACCGTTCACACCCTGTTCATAACTTGAAGCCTTCTCCATAATTGTCCAGAATGGTTCCCCCATGACAGATTCGTCAGGTAATAATTCAAAAAGAGAGTCTATCGTTTTCTCTATCCATTCATCTCTACTTTTCATAAATAGGTTTCTCCTTTCCTATATAAAATAATTGGATTTAGTTCTAAATGTGACTGTTTCTCAGAGCGTCTATGTTGCAATTTAAAAGTAAACAGGTTATGTAGTAGTGTTTAACTGCTTGCCTGCCCATAATATACATTTTGATAAATGGGCCTGTATAAATTCAATAGCTGATCCAACTCTTGACTACATTTAACAGCCTCTTTACTTGTGAATCCCTTGTGTAAAGCTAAATTAATCATTTTCTGTCTTTTTTTATTTATGTCCTGCAAGAGCCTTTCTTCTGCCTTCTTCAAAATATAAAATCCTCCTGTTTTCTTGAGATAACATGAGATTTATTATGGAGGGATTTAGTTTTAATTGAAATAGCTTAGACAAGACTAGTCATGACTAGACAAAATCAGATCATAGACCCGAAAATACAAAGAAGTAATTTTAGAGGAGACATTATACCTAAAAGTAATACTAAAATTGGCGGTCACCAAGCGTAATAAATCTTAAAAATAGCTCCAATCTGGATGAATAGATCAATCCTACAGTGAGGAAATAAGCACTAAAGGCACCACCAGCGTCTTTATAGGCATCCCATATGGCAAACATATAAATATACGGATAAAACATTAACCATTGATAATTGGTATACTCAATCGCCGATTGAATATCCCCCTGAAAGCTGTATATAATCACTTGGTTGAAGTTGTATTGAATATTGATGACAACTTCTAATAGAATGAAAAGCAGTCCCTTGAGAAACTGACCATTTAAAAATTGACAAAAACCCAGGGAAAGCAATACTCCAAAGGATTATCTCCATTTGCCTTTCCTTTGTCATGGTATTCCCTCTTTTGTGTTATGTCTGTTTTCTGGCTAGCTTCTCCCGGTCTTTTGTTCCAGGTGGCTGTTCAAGCCAATGGTTTTTAATCATGATATCAGCCCCATCCTTGGCATATTGGGCGATTCCTAAGGAGAACCTTTCATAATTAGCCACTAAATCACTTCGTTGGCTGGCCGCAGCAGCCGTGGCGTAATTCCCGATCCCTGCCGAAGCTAAAAGAGTCATATGAAACATTAATAACTTGTCTGAAAAGGTTTTAGTCGTCGAATGGCTTACACTGATATCCGGCAATCGAGGAGTGGCAATATCATTTTCAAGCAAAATCGAATGAAAGGCATTGATATGTTTATTAGAAATTTTTTTGCCGCGTAACATATAATCTTGAATTTCTTTAGATGGAGAGGTTTGAGCAAAAGCCAAACACAACTTTACTCCCACGGAATTGGTTAAGACATTCATATATAAGTGAGCGATTTCAATAGCGTTTAATGGTCTTTTGTTTGTAAAGGGATTTAATCCACTTAAATACTTCTTACTATCCACATAATCCGATTCATTTGGAACTTCAATATAAGGATGTCTGGGATGTACCCCTTTTGAATTAGCAATTTTATTGGTTTGATTATAGAGCGTGGATATATCCATTAACCCTTGGGTATAGAAATCACAAATATCCTCTCTTGCACTCATACCAACAAACCCACTGTATGACAGCATGCCCACTTTTGACATATGATTCACATAGGTTAAACAGAAAATGTCAGAAAATAGCCAAGGAGCGTCCATGTTCACGTCCTTTTCAGTAAAACCGTTAGGAATGGCATACTTTTCTTGTTCAAAAAGATGGACCAAAAAATCCAAATGACTCGATGAAAGATCATAGGAAAATTGAACAGCAGGTTTTATGTCTGTATCTTCTATGTGTTTGAGCATAAATTTTAAGATACATGTAGCCATACTACTATTCATATACGAAGTCCAAAGAGAACCGATTTCAGCTGAAGTTAAATAGATTTTATTTTGATTCATCATGTTAACCCCCTAAGGCTATATCATGATTATTCTTTGTAAATAAGCGTATATTATGCTCTAAAACAAACTTTTCAAATAAGCAGAAAGAAAAAAGGAAGGACTCACATTCCTTTTTTCTATATTAAAACTGTACGATCAGTTGCTTGCGGTGGTATTAGTTTTAAGGTACCTTTTTTAAACTCACTACGATAGACAAAATCCATTGTGTGTCAAATTACCACATCCTGGATTTTTTGGTTAGGGAGTGCAATTGCTGTCTTTAGGGGAAGTCATTTAACACGAACATTCCTCACAATGGGAAAGTCATCTTGGATCCAACTATATATGGATGAACATTCCAAGGATATGAGCTCCAATGTATAGAATAAAGACTTGCATGTTAAAATCACTTCCTTTTTGTTTTGCTAGCACTATCCAAGTGCTAGCATTTACTGTTGCTAATGCTTTTGCTAGCACTAATACTTTTACTAGTACTAGTGCTTTTACGTTCTAGTAGCAAATAACAAGTGTAAAATAATATATTTTTTTAATTGATTTACAAAAAGCAACAAAATTTGATTATTTCCTTGTGCTATTATTAGCTATATTTTTCCAGATAAGGAGAGAAGAAGTCTTCGATTGAAATACAACTTTCTTTATTAGATCCAGAGTGGATCGAGCTCATACAAAGAAGCAAAGAGGTTAGGTCTGTCTGTACATGAAGTTCAAGCTTACATACGAAGTAAGGAAAAGTGTGTTGCTAATAATTAATAAAAATGGATAATTACGCTAAATATTCACTTGATCAAATACGTGAAGAAAGAGGGATTAATTAATGTTATACGAAGAAACATTTGGAGTTTTTATAAACTGGAGAGAGGACATTATACAGCAATTTAAAACATTAGCTGAAGGGATTATGTTTAAAGATGACCCGAAACTTATAGCTAAGCCGGTCAACATATCTGACAACTCTCATACGTTAACTTGGTTAGTTCTTGACGAAAAAGGAAATAAGCGTGCAGATGTGATTTTTACAGTGAGAACGGGACAACACCATTTCTCTATACAAAACGGAAAGCGCATAGAAGTTGACGGTATGCTTTATTACTCAGCAAAAGTGAGTGCAGATCAAAAGATTTTTCTCAAAGATACATTTCCTATTATCTTGGCCACTTAATTTTCTTATCCTCTCTTCGCAACCCCTTAACTGTATTAACGAGAAGGCAAAGTAACCAGCAAAACAAAAAGACTTATTATTTTAATAAATAGTAAGTCTTTTTTATGACTTTTCCCCTTACAAGTCAGAGTGCTTGGAAGATGCTGAATCAAAGAATATCAACCTCGGCAATATCCTCAAATAAAAGATAGATGACCTCTTTCGATTTTGGGTCAATGCCTCTCACTTTCTTGGTACTTGGATTCATGTCCGTGACTTTGATAGCTGCGTAACTAAAATCAAAGCCATTATGATATTTAACCTTTACAGTCAATCCGTCAGCCATGGATCGTTGCAATGCAAAGCTGTTTTCCTCTATTTGTTGTTCATCCATGACAGGCTTTTCTATCCGTTTGTCTTCTATCCACATCTCTTTAAGTATTTCTATGTGTTCTGGCATCATGAAAGATGGCCACGGGAACTTTTGTTCTTATTATATGTAGAGAAGTGATATGAATACAATAAAAGATTTCTAGTTCAGCCACCAGTATTTATGTTGGTACGTGTGGATTTAAAATAAAGTTTAACTGTTTGTAAAAAAGTTGCACCGTATTTGAGTAGTTCTTTAAGAACGCTTGAAAAAATATTCCGTATGCGATATATTGCATATAATATATTTTAAAAAAGGAGGTCACCATGCCTGTACCCAAAAATTTTGCATTACCGGCACGAACATCAGCAAAAGAAAGAGCATTCGCGCAAATTCAAAAATGGATCATTGACGGCACTCTTCAACCCGGGGAGAAAATCATGGACGTAGAACTTGCGGAAACGCTTGCCGTAAGCCGAACGCCGATCAGGGAAGCATTACAACTCTTGGAAATACAAGGGCTGGTATCGATGTATCCCGGCAAAGAAACCCGGGTGAAACAAATTGAAAAAGACGACATTCTAAAATTGTATCCAACCCTGGCATCCCTTCACGCTTTGGGAGCCGATTACGCTGCCCAACGTGTTTCGTCAGACCACATTGATCAATTGAAAAAGCTGAATATACAGTTCGAGCAAGCGATCGAAAATGGACTTACGTTCGAAGCCATGGAAACCGATGAGCAGTTCCACAACCTGATTGTAGAACTCTCTGAAAATGAATATGTTGCTTCATTTAGCGCATCGCTGCAAATTCACATTCGCAGATTCAAGTATGTGTTCTTAAAAGAAAAGTGGCACGCAACGAAGGCGTCTGTCGAAGAACATAATTCCCTCATCAATGCTTTACAGCAACAAAACGCGGAAGAAGCGGCCGTGAGGATGAAACAAAACATTATCCGGCCCATGCACGAACTGTATGCATTTATTAAATAAAATCGAGATGGTTCATTTGAATAGTAAAACGAGGCACCGCAGTTTATTGCGGGCAGGGGTGGAAGAAGAAGAGATGAGTAAACCATTTATCGGTGTCTTTTATTATAGGAGGCTATCATTATGAGTCGGGAGAGGAAAGAATCTACAGAAGAAAAACAAGACCTGCGAATTCGAAGCAAAGCAATTAGTGAGAGTGAAAACCGTACACCGAACCGAGCCTATCTTCGCGCTCTTGGGTTTCAAGACGAGGATTTCAAAAAACCAATGATTGGTGTCGCAAGCACATGGAGCGAGGTTACCCCATGTAATATACATATTGGGGATCTTGCTCGCGATTCCAAACGAGGAATTAGTGAGGCTGGGGGAGCACCGCTCATTTTTAATACAATAACAGTTTCTGATGGGATTTCCATGGGTACGGATGGAATGCGTTATTCCCTTCCAAGTCGAGATCTTATAGCCGATTCAATTGAATCCGTTGTCGGTGCTGAAAATCTTGATGCTGTTGTTGCTATTGGTGGTTGTGATAAAAACATTCCTGGCTGTATGATGGGGATTGCTCGTTTGAACCTACCATCGGTGTTTGTCTATGGTGGCACGATTTTGCCTGGGAAATTGCACGGGAAAAATCTTGATGCTGTTTCTGCATTTGAAGGTGTAGGGCAATACAACAATGGTGAAATTGACAAAGATGAATTGCATCAAATTGAATGTGCTGCTTGTCCCGGGGCGGGTTCCTGCGGGGGGATGTTTACTGCAAACACAATGGCCTCCGCTGTTGAGGCAATGGGGATGAGCCTGCCTGGCAGTTCTTCTAACCCTGCAGTTTCAGCGGATAAGTCTAGGGATAGCCGAAAAGCCGGACAGGCTGTCTATAACCTGCTTGAGAAAGGCATTTATCCGAAAGACATTATGACGAAAAAAGCATTCCAAAATGCCATCACTGTCGTCATGGCATTGGGTGGCTCGACAAATGCCATTCTGCACTTGATGGCGATTGCACACACTATTGATGTTGATCTAAGTCTAGATGACTTTGAATATGCCCGCAAGCGTGTGCCACATATTGCAGACCTTCGTCCGAGCGGCAAGTATGTTATGGCGGATCTACACGATATAGGCGGGGTGCCCGCAGTCATGAAGTTGTTACTCGATAAAGGCTTGCTTCATGGAGATTGCCTGACTGTGACCGGTAAAACCATCTCCGAGAATCTCGCCGATCAACCGTCTCTTTTTGACGACCAGGAGATCATCGATTTTGATAATCCCAAACATGCCACAGGTCCCCTTGTCATTTTAAAAGGCAACCTTGCACCTGAGGGGGCAGTCGCAAAAATTTCTGGATTGAGTGTTACTCACATCACGGGGCCAGCTCGCGTCTTCGATAAAGAGGAAGAAGCAACGAATGCCATATTAAATAATGAAATTAAACCTGGCGATGTCCTTGTTATCCGTTATGCTGGACCCAAAGGGGCACCTGGTATGCCGGAAATGCTTTCGGCCTCCTCAATTCTTGTAGGCAAGGGCCTTGGCGAATCGGTCTGCCTGTTGACAGATGGGCGTTTCTCTGGGGGCTCTCATGGTCTTGTTGTCGGGCATGCATCTCCTGAAGCGCAAGTTGGTGGCCCCATGGCATTACTCGAAGAAGGCGATATGGTTACAATCGATGCTGAAAAGCTTGAAATCAGCTTTAATGTTTCCGATGAAGAACTTGAGCAACGTAGGCAAAATTGGCGGGAGCCGGAATTGAAGGCAAAGCGAGGTATTCTCTCCAAATATGCCAAGCATGTATCTTCAGCTTCGAAAGGGGCTGTCACAGACTAAACACCTTTGTAAATCAGCCACAGGTTAAATGATCCTGTGGCTTCTTATTTGTTTTTTTAATACCACTAACGGGCGCGATTGTGGAACAACGTAGGAAGAAAATGATCAAACTTTATTTCAAAGCTACAAAAAACCAATGCACGGTAACACGAATACAAGGACGAAAAAATTGCCCGGAGTCGAGCCAGCTATTGCAATATGGGGTCCGGGCAGATGTATATAAAGGTGGGAGTTATTAAAATCACGTGCTCCTGCAAGATGGGAATGGAAATATATAGGCACATTCTGAGTAAAATATCAATATTTGAAAGCCTGTTATGAACAATTCAGTCGATATAAGAAACTTCTTCAACGCAGTTCAAACATGAAAAGAGGGGTTAAGGCTCTTCTTCGGTAGTTCTACTCCCGTTAATACTTGATTCCACCTCCGCGTAAGGAGTCATGTGGGGAAAGGAAGGACTCAAGCCTTAGCTCTCGATTGGCTGGAATCCTCCGAAAAACTATAATTAAAATGTATATAAGTCGTTGGAAATGCTTTGTTCATACCGTTTCTGAAGTTTTCTGGTTATTCTCCCGACTTCTCCCCCGTTCACCTTGTGTTCATCAATGTGGGTAATGGGAACAACCTCAAGCGGGGTGGCCGTCAAAAAACACTCGTCTGCGGTATATAGTTCATTTCGGTCGATTTCACGTTCTTCCACGGGGAGGTTTAATTCTTTCGCTAAACGCAGAACGTGCAATCTTGTGATCCCATTTAAGATGAAGTGGTTAGCTGGATGTGTGATGACCTTACCATCTTTCACTAAAAAGAAATTAGAAGCTCCACATTCGCGAACAATGCCATCACGGACAAAAAGGGGTTCATAGAAACCGTTATGATAGGCATTCGTCATAGCCATAATATTCGGGAGTAAATTCAGAGATTTAATGTCACAGCGCAACCAGCGAATATCCTCCTGCACCGTAACGCTCACACCGTTCTGGAGTATTTCCACAGGCTTTTGGAAGTGGTCGATTTTTGCATAGTAGACCGCCTTTGATCCCGGGTTATAAATGTGAGCTCGCGGCTGAAGTCCGCGTGTCACTTGCACATACAGGTTGCCGTCCTGGTCAAATTGATTATGCCCGATGAGCTTCCCCAGTTCATCAATAAATTGTTCTCTCGAAATCGGAGGCGTAATGTTTAATTCCTTCATCGAACGAAATAAACGATCCAGGTGTAAATCAAGCAAATGCAAGGCACCCTTATATATACGAATGACTTCATACACTCCGTCACCAAATTGATAGCCACGGTCATCGAATGAGATCAGTCCGTCCTTTTCCTTAGAGTCAATGATGTCTCCGTTCCATAATATATATTTTTCCATTGGCCAACCTACTCCCCTCTTCTTGATTTAAAAAACACTTAATCTACCGTGAATTTATTAAAGCACCACTGCAGCCAACACACCAAATATAAACAGCGGGATGTTGTAATGCATGAATGTCGGAACACATGTATCCCAAATATGATGGTGCTTTCCATCCGCATTTAACCCGGAGGTAGGTCCTAACGTACTATCGGAAGCCGGTGATCCTGCATCCCCTAATCCTGCCGCCGTCCCAATCAAAGCAGCAGTAGCCATCGGTGAAAAGCCGACTTCTAAACAAATCGGCACGTACAAGGCAGCAATAATTGGAATGGTTCCGAATGAAGAGCCGATCCCTATGGTGACCAATAGCCCAACAAGCAACATTACAAACGCAATAACAAGGTGGCTGGTACCCAAAAGTTCGGAGGCCGAAGTAACAAGTCCTTTGATTGCCCCTGTATCTGTCAATACTTTTGCATAACCGGAAGCAATCAGCATGACGAACGCAATCATACCCATCATCTGAATGCCTTCGTTTACAAAACGTTCTCCGTCTCTAAACGGCACAACGACAAGCACAAACATACAAATAATACCTGTAAGCGCCCCCAAAACAAGGGACTCCGTAATTAATTGAACAACGAGGGCGGCGGCAATGGCGATCAATGTAAGGAAATGATGTTTTGAAAATACAAGGTGTTCGTGTTCCGCTGATGCCGCACTCTCCATTTCTGCAGATGTGAAATTGCTCATGGCACCAGGTTCCCTGTCTTTTCTGTAGGTAATAAATATGGCGAATAGCAGGCCTATTACCATACTAATACCGGGAAAGATCATCGCTTTCGTCACAGTTGAAAGAGCTACATCCATGCCGTTAGCCGACATTTCACTTACGATGATCCCCTGAAAAATCAAACCAAACCCTGCTGGTATCGTTAAATAAGGTGCTTTAAGACCAAAAGTTAACGCTGCCGCTACACCACGGCGGTCCACCTTCATCTTATCAAACAGGTGCAGTAACGGTGGAATGAGTATGGGAATAAACGCAATATGTACAGGTATGACATTCTGAGATAAACACGCTGCTCCTGCAATCACTAGTAAAAGGATCGAACGCTTTCCACTCATTAGTTTCACAAGTCTTTTCACCAAGAAACCTATGATTCCTGAGAACCCGACCATGACAGCGAAAATCCCCAGTAAAATATAGCTTAATGCAGTGTCGGCTAAGCCGCCCATACCGGAAATCATAAGCTCCGTTGTCTCTGTTAAGGAAAGGCCGGCCAGAAGACCCGCTACCTCAGCAGCTACAATTAGAGCTAAAATGACGTTCACCCTCAGTAAACTTAACATTACGAGGACAAGCACTGAAATAATAACAACCCATTCCATCAATGTTCCCCCTTCAAAAATTGTAATACTACATGCGCTGCAACCGGCTTGTCATATTGCGAAAATCAATAGCAGGATCAATTTCAAACTCTATCAATGGCTTCTACCATTTTTTCGCTTCCAAGAAATGCAGCCGCTTGCAGAAGTGTTTCACTGTCCATGCCTCCCGGTCCCCCGGTGCAAATGCCTGATCCAATACGTCCATATCGACTGATTTGTCCTCAATGGCATAGGTGGTATAGGAAGAAAAAGCAGACCGAATGGCCCCTGGTGCACTCGACGCACCAGAATGACTAATAGACGGATTGGAAAGCGGAGCACCAAGAATACCAAAACCCTTCCATGGCACGAGGAGTTCGTGTGCCTTTGTCACTCCACTATCTTTGAACGTCGCTTTTCCCGCAGGATATAAATGGGGGAAATCACCCACCTTTTTCAACCACCTTTTCCCCATTTTTAAACACCGTGTTCACATGATTCACACCATAGTGATAAGGAATATATAAGTAGTTAGGCGCATCCCATATGACGATGTCAGCCGCCCTGTCCACAGCAATTCTACCTGCTTGATCCCCACGTCCGATTGCGTGAGCAGCATTTACCGTCACCGCATGCCAAATTTCTTCAGGCGTCATTTTCAAGTTTAAGGCAGCCAGATTCATAATGAATTGCAAGTTTTCGGTTACGGAACTGCCCGGATTGAAATCGGTCGAAAGTGCAACTGATGCACCTGCTTCTATCATGTTTCTCGCTCTTGCGTGCTTTTCTTTCCCAAGGTAAAACGAGGTTCCGGGAAGCAATGTAGCAATCACGTTGTTTTCCGCCAGCATTCGCATGCCTTTGTCACTTGTACCGACGAGGTGATCGGCTGATATCGCCCCGACCTCCGCAGCCATTTCTGCTCCTCCGAGAGGATCAATTTCGTCAGCATGAATTTTGACGTCAAACCCGGCCTCTTTTGCTTTTAGTAAAAATTCACGGGACTGCTCAACGCTGAAAACCCCCGTTTCACAGAAGATATCAACAAATTGAGCGAGGTTCTTTTCTTTAATCTCAGGAAGCATCGCTATCATTTCATTTAAAAAAGCATCAGGGTTGCCTTTATAATTTTCAGGAATCGCATGGGCCCCAAGGAAGGTCAAAACCATATCAAGTTTGTGTTCCTCCTGAAGTTGTTTCGCCACCCGCATTTGTTTCATTTCTGTTTCGTAGTCAAGTCCGTATCCGCTTTTTGCTTCCATTGTTGTAATCCCATAGGACATCATCCGGTTGAGGTGAAATCTCGCTTTTTCGAGAAGCTCTTCCTCTGGCGTTTCACGCGTGGATTGGACGGTCGAAAGTATCCCTCCGCCCTGTTTTAAAATATCAAGGTAGGGGACGCCTTGCTGTTTCAATGCCATTTCGTGTTCACGCGAGCCGCCGAAAACGAGATGCGTATGCGGCTCGACGAGTCCTGGTGTCACTAGTTTTCCTTTGCAGTCGATTTTTTCTTCTGCCTCCATATGTTTCAAGTTGTGCGTTTTTCCAATAGAAAGGACCTTGCCGTCTTTGATTGCAACAGCTCCATCTTCCAAAACATCGAGCTTGCTCATATTCTCGCCTTTTACCGGACCGTCGCTGCGATCCATCGTTAACAATTGTCCGATTCCATATAATAGTACATCTGCTTCTTGTGTCATTATTCTCCACTCCCTGTAAAAGATAATGGGAAGCAGACAGTATTCCTGCCTGCACACCCGTAATGTCTATTTCATCATTGGTATATGAACACCTTTTTCTTTCGCGGTTTGAATGGCAAGATCATAGCCGGCATCAACATGGCGGGCAACACCCATACCCGGGTCTGAGGTAAGAACGCGTTCCAGCCGTTTCGCCGCTTCTTCCGTTCCATCGGCCACAATAACCATTCCCGCGTGCATCGAATACCCCATTCCGACACCACCGCCGTGGTGGACGGAAACCCAGCCGGCCCCATTCACACTGTTAATCATTGCATTTAAAATCGGCCAGTCGGCAATAGCGTCACTGCCGTCCTTCATCCCTTCTGTCTCCCGATTCGGTGATGCAACCGAACCACAGTCAAGGTGATCGCGGCCGATGACGATCGGTGCTGAAATTTCACCAGATGCGACCATTTCATTAATGATTTTGCCAAACCTTGCTCTTTCTCCGTAGCCGAGCCAGCAGATTCTCGAAGGCAGCCCCTGGAAGGATACCTGCTCCCTTGCCATTTTGATCCACTTGCAGAGATGCTCATTGTCAGCAAACTCTCTTAAGATCACTTCGTCCGTTTTATAAATATCTTCTGGATCTCCTGAAAGTGCCACCCAGCGGAAAGGCCCTTTTCCTTCACAAAACTGCGGGCGGATAAATGCCGGAACAAACCCTGGGAAATCAAACGCGTTTTTTAAACCTTCGTTGTAAGCTTCCTGTCGAATGTTGTTGCCGTAATCAAACGTAACAGCTCCCGCCTTTTGCAGCTCGAGCATCGCTTGAACATGGTCTTTAATGCTTGATTTCGCTCTTATTAAGTAGTCGTCAGGATTGGCTTGACGAAGCTCTTCGCCTTCTTCACAAGACATCCCTTTTGGCAAGTAACCGTTTAATAGATCGTGGGCAGAGGTTTGATCTGTCACAAGATCCGGAATTTCACCACGACGAACGAGTTCAGGCAGAATTTCAGCCGCATTTCCTAGAAGACCGATCGACAGCGGCTTTCCTTCGTTCATCGCTTCTTTCGCCATCGCGAGCGCTTCAGTCAACGACTCTGCCATCACGTCACAATATTTCGTATCGATTCGGCGCTGAATTTTCTTTCTATCACACTCAATAGCAATGACTACCCCTTCATTCATCGTGACGGAAAGAGGCTGAGCTCCACCCATGCCCCCGAGTCCTGCCGTAACTGTTAACCTCCCTTTAAGTGAGCCGTTAAAATGCTGGCGTGCTGCTTCCGCAAACGTTTCATATGTTCCTTGTAAAATCCCCTGGGAGCCGATATAAATCCAGCTTCCGGCTGTCATTTGACCGTACATCATTAAGCCTTTTTTCTCGAGATCCCGGAACGTTTCCCAGGTTGCCCACGCTGGAACAATATTAGAATTGGCCAGCAATACACGCGGTGCATCGGTATGTGATTTAAAAACGGCCACCGGTTTTCCGGATTGCACTAGCATCGTTTCATCATTTTCCAATGTCTTTAACGTTTCGACAATTTTGTGATAGCTTTCCCAGTTGCGGGCCGCTTTTCCGATCCCGCCATATACTACAAGTTCTTCCGGTTTTTCAGCCACTTCTGGATCAAGATTGTTCATCAGCATCCGATAAACAGCCTCCTGAATCCATCCTTTCGTATTTAATGTAGTTCCCCTTGGTGCACGAATGTTTGTCTTTACCTCTGCCATGATGATTCTCTCCCTTTATATGAATTGTTTTTCTTTTAACACTGGATGTAGAATTGAATCCCATTTTCCTTGCTTCATCCATAGCGCCACGGCCTCAATATCTTTAGAAAAAGCGCGGTCTTTTGTAATGGCTTTAACCACCTCACGCCCTTTTCTGTGTAACTTCTGGGTATGTGGAGCCATGAGGTCGACACCGCGAAACTCGGCAGCCTGCATTGCACAGATTATTTCAATCGCGACCACTCTTCTTGTATTAGCTATGATCTGCATCGCATGTCTGGCTCCGATCGTTCCCATGCTGACGTGATCCTCCTGGTTAGCTGATGACGGAATTGAATCGACGCTGGCTGGATGGGCCAGTGTTTTGTTTTCTGACACGAGGGAAGCCGCACTGTATTGCATAATCATCGCGCCAGATTCCAGGCCCGGCTTGGCGCTTAAAAACGCAGGCAGATCATTCAGCTGTGGATTAACCAGCCTTTCAATACGGCGCTCTGAGATGTTGGCAAGCTCGGCGACTGCAATGCCTAGAAAATCCATGGCTAATGCAATCGGCTGACCGTGGAAATTGCCTCCTGAGATGATTTTCTTCCCGCCGTCAAAAATAAGCGGGTTGTCTGTGGCTGCATTAATTTCGATTTCGAGCTTATCTTTCACATAGTTAAGAGTTTGCCATGTTGCGCCATGGACCTGAGGAATACAGCGTAGTGAATAAGCATCCTGAACACGGACCTCCCCTTGTCTGGTAATGAGATTACTTCCATCAAGATACCGACGCATCCGTTCTGCCACATCAACTTGTTCTGGATACCCTCTTGCAATATGGATATCTTCGTCAAAGGCATCAATGATTCCGCGTAACCCTTCCATCGTCATGGAAGCCGCAGCTTCAGTTTGCCGAGCGAGTTTTTCCGCTTCCAAGTAAGAAACCACTCCTACCGCTGTCATGGCTTGCGTACCATTAATCAGCGCCAGGCCTTCTTTAGCAGTTAGAGTAATCGGTGTGATTCCAACAGTGACAAAAGCTTTCATGGTCGACGTTCTCTCACCTTTATAGAAGACTTCCCCTTCTCCGATTAAGACCAATGCCAAATGGGAAAGCGGAGCAAGATCACCGCTGGCTCCAAGTGAACCTTGCTGAGGAACAACGGGATGAATGCCCTCATTCAGCAGGGCTAACAATTTCTCAATCAATGGTTTTCTTACACCCGAGTACCCCTTTAAAAGCGCATTTGCCCTCAGCAGCACCATGGCCCGGCTGACGATTTCAGGAAACGGCTCGCCGACTCCGCAAGCATGGCTTCGAATCAAGTTCAATTGAAGCTCTTCGACATCTTCTTTTTCGATTAATACGTCACTCATCTTGCCAAATCCGGTATTGATGCCGTAAACCGTTTTTCCTTCGTTGACTACATTCTCTACGGCCTGGCGGCTTTTGTTGACACGTTCCCAACTCTCTTTTGAAACTTGCACTTTTTCGTTTTCATACAACACATGTTTGACATCTTCTAATGTTAAGGAATGTCCTTCTAATGTAATCATTGTATGCTCCTCTCCTTTACCATAATAAAGTGAAAATAAAAAGAGGCTATATCGAAGAAATCAAAAAGATTTCACCGATATAGCCCCCTATTCGCTAATGACTATGGGCTTCATTATATGTGATTAACTCCCAGGCCAATGGTTTCGTGCTCCAATCCTTTAACAGGAGCACCAATCGTTCCATAAAGTGCTACAGCCAACCATTCGCCTTCCTCTTCGTTATCGTATGGATTTCCCCGTACGAGTGCGAATCTCAATCCGACTGTCCGTAATATAGTACCCAGCTGGACTTGCCCGCGGGTCACACCGTGAAACGCTTCGAGGATCGCATGATACAGAGCGTGCGTTTCACGGTAATAATCAGTCTTGATTATACCGTTCTTTTTCGCCGCTGTTTCAATGGCTGCAACGACCTTGTGAGAATCCATCGAACCTACTTTCCCTGTGCAATACCGCCAATTTTGGCGTTCAATATGCTTATTAAACTCAGGATCGTTTTCAGTTGGTTCGTTCAGCACCAATAACATCGCCTGCTTGCCTATTCTCCGGTCCACCTGCAAAAGCATTAACATTCACTCTCTTCTAAAAACTAAATAACTATTATTAGAGTAACCGCTTACATATTTCATGTCAATTAAATTAATAGATTTATCGTGAGTCACTACGAATCTTACTTTATTTTTCTTGATGTTCATCAGCTGTTCATCCCTCTTACATCATATTCTCCAGACGTTCAACAATGCCTGTCATTAGAACCCATGTCATTCCCTCGACTTATTCTTCTGGATCCATAAGTACATCATCCAGTTTTAATTAAAAGAATAAATGTGCCATAAGCACAACAATTGGCAGGGTAATCAGCGTACGCTCAAGGAAGATGATGACCAGATCCATAAATGTAACAGGAAGCTTCGAACCCAGTAACAGTCCGCCTACCTCAGACATGTAAATCAATTGTGTGACCGATACGCAGGCGATCACAAATCTTGTTAACGGACTCTCAATACCACTTCCTAAGACTGCCGGCAGAAACATATCCGCGAATCCAACGACCATGGATGGTGCTGCAGCCGCAGCCTCAGGAACCTGCATCAATTGAAGAAGAGGGATAAACGGCGCGCCAATCCATTCAAAAAATGGTGTATATTCGGCGACGATTAACGCCACCGTTCCAATGGCCATAACTATTGGAATCACACCCATCCACATATCCAGTACGTTTTGCATTCCACCCTTTAAGACGTGGGCCCACCTAGTATGTTTGGCCTTTCCTACGGCTTGATTGATTCCCCATTTGAATGAGGAGATATCGCCCGGAATTTTTTCATCATATTGGTTGTCAGCCTGTTCATAGTATTGATTTTCTTTTTTTGACAGCGGTGGTATGCGCGGACAAATCAACGCAGCAGCCAGTCCGGCTACAATAATGGTTAGATAGTATTGGAAAAACATGTGCTGCAGCTCCACTAACGTTAACACTACAATAGTAAATGTGATGGAAACAACGGAGAAGGTTGTCCCGATCACTGCAGCCTCTCGCTTTGAATAAAAACCACCTTCGTACTGTTTATTGGTTAAAAGGATTCCGATGGTACCGTCTCCCAGCCAGGAAGCAAGACAATCGATAGAAGATCGACCAGGTAACGTGAAGACAGGCTTCATAATTTTTGTTAATAAAGCTCCGCATAGTTCCAGCAGTCCGAAGTCCAACAGCAGCGGCAAGAGTATACCGGCAAATAGAAACACGGCGAATAAGGCGGGGATAAGATCGTTAAAGAGTAAGCCGCCTGTCGCGTCTGACCAAATAGACTCGGGACCGATTTCATAAAAGGTGATCACAACAAAAACCGCGGCTGCTATTCTTGCAAAAACCCAGACCCTGGATATATTAAATAGTCCTTTTAAAAAAGGGCTGTTAAGAATCCATGGCGGTTTATACGCCTTTGTCACCACCGTAAGTACTGCCGTGAACACGATAATGACCGTTATAAACCCCGGTAACACCCCGGTGAATGTACTTTGGACCCAGCTTGCAAGTAAAGCGACTGGAATTGTAATTTCGCCCTGGATACGTAAAGGTACCATAAACAAGAGGATTCCAATCAGAGAAGGAATCATGAATTTCAGAACATTCAAGGTGTTACTCTGCTCTAATGCTTTCGTTTCATGGCTTGGTGAATAATATTGTTCTTTCCTTTGGGCAGAATCGTTCATGAAGAACCCCCTTTTTTGTAAGCGTAATCATTTCTACTCATGCCAACTTACAGTGACTATAGATTAATGGGAGGGGGAAAGTAGAGATAAGATTCCCCCGTTAGAACGGATCCTTTAGTCACTACCGGTGATTTCCATGTCATCTAACAGTGTGGTTACAATCGTATTTGAAGTAACGCTCTGACCCTGGGAAAACTCCACTGATGTAACGGTTCCACTGACCCCTACCGATACTTCTATTTCTTTTTGTTCTTTTGTTTCAATCAGCAACAAAGGTTCCCATTCATACACATAAGAGGAACGGTTTACAAAAACTTCTTTAATGGTTCCATCACAAGGGCTGTAAACATTTTGAAGCACTTCCTTCATCGTTTTCACTCCTTTGATAGGATGATGTTGAACACAAACTTTTTTTCGTTCCGATGCTTATACCCATCCACGAAAACGAGAAGCTTCCGCCATCTTTCGAACACCGATGATATAAGCAGCTAAGCGCATGTCGACCTGGTGTTTGTCGGCTGCAGAATAAACCTTCTCGAATGAATCTACGATCACCTGGCGCAGCTTTGTTGAAACTTCATCTTCCGTCCAGTAATATCCTTGATTGTTTTGCACCCATTCAAAATAGGAGACCGTGACACCGCCGGAACTGGCAAGAACATCGGGAACCAGCAGAATCCCGCGTTTGCTTAAGATTTTAGTCGCTTCAAGGGTAGTCGGCCCATTTGCCGCTTCTACAACGATGGATGCCTTAATATCCTTAGCATTTTCGAGAGTAATTTGATTAGAAACCGCAGCAGGCACGAGAATATCACAATCTTTTTCAAGAAGTTCTTTATTTGTGATCGTATGCTCAAATAGATTGGTAACCATGCCGAAGCTATCGCGACGGTCAAGCAGATAGTCAATGTCAAGACCGTTCTCGTTGTATATGGCACCATGAGCATCAGAAATGCCAACGACCCTGGCACCCGCATCATGCAAGAATTTAGCCAGGAAACTGCCGGCATTTCCAAATCCTTGAATAACGACTCGGGAGCCTTCTAACTGAATACCCATTTTTTTGGCGGCTTCTTCTACGCAAATGGTTACACCGCTTGCCGTAGCGGTTTCCCGACCATGGGAACCACCGAGGACTACTGGTTTCCCTGTAATAAATCCCGGGGAATCAAATTCGCGAATGCGGCTGTATTCGTCCATCATCCATGCCATGATCTGCGAATTGGTAAACACATCGGGAGCCGGAATATCTTTTGTCGGTCCAACGATCTGGCTGATAGCACGGACATAGCCGCGGCTTACCCCTTCAATCTCTCGAAAAGACATCTCTCTCGGATCACAAATAATCCCGCCTTTTCCGCCACCATAAGGTAAATCAGCGATGCCGCATTTTAAGCTCATCCACATCGATAAAGCCTTTACTTCTTTTTCATTGACCTCGGGGTGAAATCGAACGCCACCTTTTGTAGGACCGACCGCATCGTTATGCTGTGAACGATAGCCGGTGAAGATTTTTATTTTTCCATCGTCCATTCGAACAGGGATGCGGACGGTAAGCATTCTCATCGGCTCTTTCAATAGTTCAAAGGTTTCTCCTGGATAACCTAAATGACTGAGAGCCTCCTTAATAACAACCTGTGTCGATTCGAAGAGTTCAAGCGACTCTTCTTCCTGCCTGTGTTTTTGCTGTTGGTCATTTGATAGATCTGTCGCAGCCATTTTTTATACCTCCGCGGGATTATAAGTTAATTTTGTTATTTGGATAGCACCTTAGTAATTTTCTCAACAGCCCATTCAAGGTCTTCTTCCTTAATCACAAGGGGCGGCGCAAAGCGGATCACATTTTCATGAGTTTCTTTACAAAGCAAACCTTCTTCTTTGAGTTTTTCACAGTATGGACGTGCGTGTTCATGTAATTCAACGCCGACAAACAAACCTTTTCCCCGTACTTCTTTAATGACCGGATTATCAATTTCCTTTAATTTACCTTGAAAATACTGCCCGAGCCTGAGAGAACGGTCAGCTAATTTTTCCTCTTCAATTACGTCTAATGAGGCTACCGCTACAGCGCTTGCGAGTGGATTTCCGCCGAAAGTAGAGCCGTGTGACCCTGGAGTGAACACTCCTAAAATATCTTTATTGGCTGCGACGCATGAAATGGGCATAACGCCGCCGCCAAGCGCTTTTCCTAGAATATACATGTCCGGCTTCACGTCTTCCCAGTCACAGGCAAACATTTTACCAGAGCGAGCGAGTCCTGCTTGAATTTCATCGGCCACAAATAAAACATTCTCGTTCTTGCACAGTTCAAATGCTTCTTTCAGGAACCCTTCCGGCGGCATGACGATTCCAGCTTCCCCCTGGATCGGTTCGAGTAAAAATCCGGCTGTATCGGGTGTAATCGCCTCTTTTAAAGCCGTGATATCCCCATAAGGAATCAGCTTTATTCCCGGCAGGACAGGTCCGTAACTGCGTTTGCCTTCCTCTTCGGATGATAAAGACACGGCTGTCATCGTTCTGCCGTGAAAGTTGCCTTCACAAACGATAATCTCGGCTTTGTTTTCGGCCACTCCTTTCTTCTCGTAACCCCAGCGGCGAACTGCTTTTACAGCGGTCTCGACAGCCTCTGCCCCTGTATTCATAGGCAGAACCATGTCTTTGCCCGTTAATCCGGAGACTTTTTTGTAAAATGGGGCCAGCTGGTCATTATGAAAGGCGCGTGAAGTCAAGGTCACCCGGTCTGCCTGGGCTTTTAAGGCTTCAATAATCTTAGGATGTCGATGACCCTGATTTACTGCTGAATAGGCACTTAACATATCCATGTAGGTATTTCCTTCAGGATCCTTAACCCACACCCCTTCAGCTTCTGATATAACGATAGGAAGGGGGTGATAGTTATTGGCCCCATATTGTGCCGTTTGACTTATAACCTCATTTGTTTTAATTGCCGTATTCATCGTACTCCTCCTTTATTTTGCTCTCACCTGCTTTTAATGCAAAATTCATGCCAACTTCATAAACTTTGATTTGAAAGCGTTTTATAAAAAAGGAAGACTAATAACGCAAAATAATTTTGCGAAGTCTGCGAGGAGAGCTGAAACACCCGCCAATTTATTTTGCAGTCAGACGCTCGTTCTATTAAAATAAACATATCAAGCATATAAGGGCGGGATATGATGGTTAACATGAACACCAAAGATGTCCAATCATTAGCTAGAATGAATCAATTATATGAAAATCTATTAAATGAAGTAGACGTCGGGATTCACGTGATTAATGACAAAGGAAAGACCATCATTTACAACAAAAAAATGATGGAGATTGAAGCTATGGGGAGCGAAGATGTGCTCGACAAAGATCTACTGGATGTTTTTAAATTCAGCGACAGCCAAAATAGTACCCTTGTGAATGCATTAAAAACCGGGAAAACGACCCAAAACGTGAAACAAACCTATTTCAATAACAAAGGAAAAGAAATTACCACCATCAATAATTCCTTTCCTATAAAAGAGGAGGGGAAAATTACCGGAGCTATTGAAATCGCGAAAGACGTTACACAATTAGAAAGAGTCATTAAAGAAAACGTGATTAATAAGCAAAATGGGAAATTTACCTTTGATAAAATTATCGGCCAGAGCCATTTGATAAATACGGTAGTGGATGAGGCAAAAAGAGCAACACGAACCTCATCATCTGTGCTGGTAGTCGGGGAAACAGGAACAGGCAAAGAGTTATTTGCTCAGAGTATCCATAATGGCAGTGACCGATCAAGGGCCCCTTTCATCTCTCAAAACTGTGCCGCCATTCCTGACAGCTTAATGGAAAGTTTATTGTTTGGTACAAAAAAAGGAGCTTTTACCGGAGCAATCGATCGACCTGGTCTGTTTGAACAGGCGGACGGAGGTACACTGCTGTTAGACGAAGTCAACTCATTAGAGCCTGCCCTTCAGGCCAAACTATTAAGAGTCATTCAGGATAAATCGATTAGAAGAGTCGGAGATATGAAAGATAAAGAGGTGGATGTGCGTATCATTGCTACAATTAACGAGGATCCCGTGGACGCCGTTGCCAACAACCGGCTGAGAAAGGACTTATACTATCGGCTTAGTGTAGTCACGTTGTTCATTCCCCCACTCCGCGAAAGAAAGGAAGACATTCCGCAGTTGACTCAGAGTTTTATAGATAAATATAATGACTTATTTAATATGGATATCAAAGGGATCAGCGAAGAAGTCAACCAATTGCTGCAGCAACATGAATGGCCGGGCAATGTCAGGGAACTGGAACATACCATAGAAGGTACGATGAATTTAATTATGGGGGAAGAAGTAATCACCATCCAGGACCTGCCTGGAAGATTTAGAACCAAGTACCAGGGGGAGAAAGAGCCATCTATAGAGGAAAGTGAACCATCCGAAAGCACTAAAACACTACGCGAAAAGATGACAGAGGTTGAAAAATATTACGTGCAGCAGGTTCTTGCCAAAAATAACAATAATATCTCAAGGGCTGCAAAAATTCTTGGCATCAGCAGGCAAAGCTTACAATACAGATTGAAAAAGTTTAACTTATGAGTTCGTGTTTATAATTCATTAAAAGCATAGAGTAAAAGTCAGCAGGCTGGGACAAAACTGAATAAATCATTCGGATTATTGCTGATAAAGAGAATTCACACCATCGCTTCGTCAAAATACTTCGCTTTTAAGTGGGCACGGCCTTAAGCTTCCTCAGAAAGCAAAGAGCGCTTTCCTGCGGGATCTTCCGCTCGCGCTATTCCCACAGGAGTCTGCGAATTTTGACTACGCTAATGACCTGCGTTTATACGAGCGTTCGTTTTTGACATCACTGCTTTACTTATACCCCAGTTCCTTTGGTTTTAGGGAGCATCCTTATAATCGTCCTTCTCATTTCCTGCAAAAGAAGCTCTAGTATTTACTTTTGTAGTAATGCCCCTCAAAGAGTGGATGAGATGGTTAGTATATCTGACTTATTCAAGCCTCATAAAATTGATCCACCTGAGAATAGAAATAACCCAGCCTTTTACCCAATCAGGAAAAGGATGGGTTATTTATCTAAGAACATACGACTCAGCCCTCATTCAGTCTTAGTAGTTTCAAGACTGTATTACTTCTGCTGCCGATTATCAATTAGTTTAACTTTTTTACAGTAACGCCTTCTATTAACTCTGGCTGATAATAAGTTTCATTGGGTAAATCCTTGTTTCCCTGTAGCTTTTTAATCACCCAATCTGCTGCTTCACGCCCCATTTGTTCCTGGGGGTGTGTGAGGGTGGTTAGTTTGATATTAGCATTTCTGGCAATATAAGAGTTATCCTGGCCAATGATTGACAATTCATCAGGGATCGAAATGCCAAGTTGGTTGCATACATTTACTACTTCTAACCCAACTTCGTCATTGTAGCAGACGATGGCAGTCAACTCGTCTCTATTCTCGGTTAGAAACTTCTTTAAGTTAGTGTATAAGTCCAGTTTTGTTTCAGTATCGAAAGAAAGCACGTGCTCTGGTTGAAACCGTAGTTTGGCTTCTCCAAGCGCTTTGATATAGCCCTTCATTCGATATTTCCCTTGCAAATCATCACTTTTTGAAATTAATCCAATTTGCGTGTGGCCCTTGGAAATCAACTCGCTTGTTGCGAGATAGCTTGACTTTACGTCATCAAGACAGAAGAAAGGCACCTCTAATTCTTCATAATAAGCATTAATCATGGTAAAAGGCACATCCTGCTCCTTAAACGATAGGTAATAAGCAATATTAGGATTGTATAAATTACTTTTCGTAGGTTCCACAATCAGCCCATCCACTCCGAATGACAACATCATCTCCAGAGCTTTTCTTTCTTGTTCTACATCGTTATTTGTACTGGCTAACAGCAACGAATAATTTTCCTCGTTTAACCTTCCTTCAATACCTCGAATGATAGAGGGAAAAATGTAATCCGAAATATAAGTGGTGATGACCCCTATGGATTTATTAGTGGATTTCCCACTGGATTTTGACTGATATTGATTACTTACATACGTCCCTGATCCCTTTTCACTTTTTAAGAATCCTTCATTTGACAGTTCCAGAATAGCTTTTCGAACGGTTTGTCGACTCACACTGTATATTTCCTGCAGCCCGGTTTCCGTAGGGATTCGTTCTCCAATGTCGTATTCTCCTGCAAGGATTTTACTTTTTATATCATCAATGAGGACCTGATATTTCGGTTTCATTTCAATCACCTATTTCTTATTTGATCGCGATTCCATTTTGTTTGTTCTGATTATTTGTACGTACATATTATACCATGTTTTTAAATGAATTTATACGTCCCCCATGTGTATGATTCACTACTGTTCAAATATAAACGAGAAGTTAACAGGACCATTCCAGGATCAATTGTAAGTACATATTTTTTTGTTTGTTGACATATGTACGTACAGAAATTATACTGAATCTGTAATTAACCTTCAGCAAAAACGGAAAGCGTCTTCTTATTATTAAAGAAATTGAAACCGCTGCCAGAGAGGAGATTACCTTGAAAAATAAACAAAAGATTGCTAATGGCGAGACAACACTTGGAATCGAATTAGGGTCGACACGTATTAAAGCAGTGTTGGTCGATAAAAATTTTAAAACAATTGCAACGGGTAGTTATGGTTGGGAAAACCGATTGGAAAACGGAATTTGGACGTACAACTTATTAGATCTAATCACTGGACTGCAAACCGCTTATAGTGAATTAAAACGAGAAGTGGAACGCAATTACGGAATGACGATTCGGAAAATCGGTTCGATCGGAATTTCGGCGATGATGCACGGCTATATGGCTTTTGACCAGACCGGGGAGCTGCTTGTTCCATTTCGGACCTGGCGTAATGCAACAACCAGTGTGGCAGCAGATGAATTAACGGATACATTTCAATACAATATCCCGGAACGTTGGAGCATTGCCCACCTTTATCAAGCGGTTTTAGATGAAGAGAGACATTTACCACGCGTGGACTACATCACCACATTATCTGGATTTATTCACTGGTTGCTGACTGGTAAGAAAGTCATTGGGATTGGAGATGCTTCGGGAATGTTTCCGATTGATGAATCAACGCAGAACTACAATAAATCGATGGTGAAGCAGTTTGATGAGTTAATCGCGCCCAAAGGCTACTCCTGGAAGCTGAAAGACATTCTGCCTGACGTTTATCTGTCTGGCGAAAGAGCCGGTGAATTGACGGATATCGGAGCAAAAATTCTAGATCGATCAGAAAATTTACAACCAGGCATCCCCTTCTGCCCGCCTGAAGGAGACGCAGGGACAGGGATGGTTGCTACAAACAGTGTGCGGAAACGGACAGGAAACGTATCAGTAGGAACGTCAGTTTTTGCCATGATGGTGTTAGAGAAGGAACTTTCTAAAGTGTATCCCGAAATCGATTTGGTCACTACGCCTAACGGGATTCCGGTTGCCATGGTTCACGCGAATAACTGTTCAAGCGATATCGATGCCTGGATCGGATTGTTCCGAGAATTTTATGAAGCGATGGGACAAAAGGTTGAAACGAATGAATTATTCACGGTGATGTTCAATCAAGCATTGAAAGCTGATCCGGATGGTGGTGGATTGCTTAGCTACGGTTATTACTCAGGGGAGAATATTACGGGATTAGAGGAAGGCCGCCCCCTATTTGTTCGTTCGCCTGAGAGTAACTTTAACTTAGCCAACTTTATGCGCACCCATCTTTTTACGGCTTTTGGTGCTTTAAAAATTGGGATGGATATTCTGATGAAAGAAGAAAATGTGTCTGTGGACAGCATCCTGGGGCATGGTGGTTTGTTTATCACCCCTATCGTCGGGCAAAAAATCGTGGCAGCTGCCATGAATACTCCGATTTCCGTTATGGAAACAGCAGGAGAAGGAGGGGCCTGGGGAATGGCTGTTCTAGCCTCTTATATGACGAACAAAGATCATGATGAAAGTTTAGAAGATTTCCTCGATCAAAAAGTTTTTTCCGAGGTTGAAGTACAAGAAATTCACCCGGATCGATTTGACGTGGAAGGATTTGAAACATTTATTGAACGATATAAAGAAGGATTAGTGATTGAGCGGAGCGCTGTAGAAAATCTAGTGGAGAACTGGAGGGGTTGACGTGTTAGAACAACTAAAAGAAGAAGTGTTTCACGCGAACTTAGAATTACCAAAGCAGGGACTGGTGAAATACACGTGGGGAAACGCAAGTGCGATTGATCGTGAAAGCGGCCTGTTCGTGATTAAACCAAGTGGTGTCGACTATGAAACTATGAAAGCCAGTGACATGGTGGTAGTTGATTTAAATGGCAATGTGGTCGAAGGAGAATTAAATCCTTCATCGGATTCCCCGACGCATGCCGTACTTTATAAGCATTATCCACAAATCGGCGGTATCGCACACACCCACTCCACATGGGCGACCATCTGGGCTCAAGCTGGGCTTGATGTGCCAGCTATGGGAACCACTCATGCGGATACATTCTATGGTTCCGTCCCATGTGCACGATACTTAACACAGGAAGAGATTGACCGTAGTTATGAAGCTGAAACCGGCAACGTGATCATCGAAACTTTTGAAGAGCGCGGCCTGGATGTTTTAGCAGTTCCAGGTGTCTTACTTCATGGACATGCTCCGTTTACCTGGGGCAAAGATGTAAAGTCAGCGGTCATCAACAGTGTGGTGCTGGAGGAAATTTCGAAAATGAATTTATTTGCACGCGAATTAAATCATTTTGCTCAAGAGCTGCCACAGCGGATTTTAGATAAACACTATCTACGAAAACATGGAGAAAATGCCTATTACGGGCAGAAGTAAACCAAATTATTAAATAAAGAAAAGAGGATAACTATGTCAGCAATAGAAAACAAAGAATTTTGGTTGGTCGTAGGATCACAGCATCTTTATGGGGAGGAAGCATTAGCAGAAGTTAAAGCACACGCACAAACCATGACAGATGCCTTAAATGAAAGCGGTGTTTTACCTTACCCCGTTGTGTTGCAGGATTTAGCTGTGAGTGCAGATAAGATTACAAATGTAATGAAAGAAGTCAATTATCGTGACGAGGTGGCAGGTGTTATTACATGGATGCATACCTTCTCCCCTGCGAAAATGTGGATTCGCGGAACCAAACTATTACAAAAACCCCTGCTCCATCTAGCCACACAATTCAACGAAAGTATTCCATGGGAAACGATCGATATGGATTTCATGAACCTGAACCAATCGGCTCATGGTGACCGTGAATATGGGTTTATCAATGCCCGTTTGAAGAAAAACAATAAAGTTGTCGTCGGGTATTGGGAACGTCCGGAAGTCCAGAAGCAAATTGCAGAATGGATGGACGCAGCGGTTGCTTTTAACGAGAGTTTTAACATCAAAGTCGCTCGCTTCGGTGACAATATGCGTCACGTTGGAGTGACTGAAGGGGATAAAGTTGAGGCGCAGATTCAATTTGGATGGACCGTGGACTACTATGGCATTGGCGACCTAGTTCAATACGTGGATGCTGTTAAAGACGAGGAAATTGATGCTCTATTTGGCGAATATGCAGAACTTTATGAGTTTGATTATGGAACTTATAGTCAAGAAGACTGGGAAGCAAGTGTAAAAGTACAGGCAAGCTATGAAATTGCGATTAAACGTTTCCTTGATGAAGGCGGCTACAACGCATTTACCACTAACTTTGAAGATTTACACGGGATGAGACAGCTTCCCGGCCTTGCTGTTCAACGTTTAATGGCGCAGGGATATGGATTTGCAGCGGAAGGTGACTGGAAGACGGCAGCGCTCGATCGTTTACTAAAAGTGATGAGCCATAACCAGTCCACTGGCTTTATGGAAGATTACACTTATGAGTTAGCAGCTGGTCAAGAATCAATTCTTCAATCCCATATGCTTGAAGTGGATCCAACGCTCGCAAGCAGCAAACCAAAAATCATCGTATCTCCTCTAGGTATCGGCGATAAAGAAGATCCAGCACGTTTAGTGTTTGACGGCAAAGCAGGTGACGGCGTCGTTGTTTCAATGGCTGACTTTGGTACTCATTACAAGCTCTTAATCAACGAAGTTTCTGCATTTGAGCCCACTGTTGAAGCTCCAAAGCTTCCAGTAGCCCGCGTGCTCTGGGATGTTAAGCCAAACTTCCAGGATGGGGTGAAAGCCTGGATAGAAAACGGGGGCGGCCACCATACCGTGGTTTCATTAAATCTGACAACAGATCAAATTATTGCTTACGCAAAACTGGTGGACCTGGACTACGTAACCATCAAGTAAAATTTCTACCCTCCAGGAAAGTTCTGCGGCTTTCCTGGAGGTAGATAGAAGTATTCCAGTCAGCAGATGCTTCAAATTGGGAGCGGGATTCTATTTTTTTAAAAAAAGTTGAAAACGCTTCATATTTCGGTGTGAAACTATGTTTTTAGCATTGAATTTGTTAAAACGTGAGGGTTGAGGAGGAAACTATCATGCAAAAAGAAAAGAAAATTTCCAGTCGCTTCATATATTTTTTTGGTGCTTTCGCAGGCATTCTCTTCGGTTATGATATCGGTGTTATGACAGGGGCATTACCCTTCTTGCAAAATGACTGGAACCTTGAAAACAGTGCAGGGGCCATTGGCTGGATTACCTCTTCGGTGATGTTGGGAGCTATCTTTGGAGGTTTCCTGGCCGGGAAGCTTTCTGACCGTTTAGGACGACGCAAGATGATTTTAATATCTGCTGTTATTTTTGTCGTTGGATCTATTTTCTCAGGAATAGCTCCTCATAATGGGATCCTATTTCTAGTGGTTGCTCGTGTGTTATTAGGATTGGCCGTTGGTGCGGCTTCTGCCCTCGTCCCAGCTTATATGTCAGAAATGGCACCTGCCCGTTTACGGGGACGACTGTCAGGAATTAATCAAACTATGATTGTTTCTGGAATGTTACTTTCCTACATTGTTGATTATTTATTGAAAGATCTGCCGGTAACCATGGCATGGCGGATGATGCTTGGTATGGCTGCTGTACCTGCTCTGGTCTTATACTTCGGTATGTTAAGATTACCTGAATCACCACGTTTTTTAATTAAGAACAATAAACTTGATGAAGCTCGTAAGGTGTTGGGCTATCTTCGCTCTAACAAAAAAGAAATTGATTCTGAAATTGTACAAATCCAGGAAATGGCCAGAGAAGAACAAAAGCGTAATCAAAAAGTGTCATGGAGTACGCTCTTAAGTAATAAATACCGTTATTTAGTCATTGCCGGTTTAGGCGTTGCTGCTTTTCAACAATTCCAGGGGGCAAATGCAATCTTTTATTACATTCCATTGATTGTAGAAAATGCAACAGGGCATGAAGCTAGTTCAGCGTTGATGTGGCCAATTATTCAAGGAGTTATTCTCGTACTGGGTTCCTTACTGTTCCTCGTGATTGCTGATAAATTTAATCGTCGTACTTTACTAACCGTAGGCGGAACCATTATGGGACTGTCCTTTATTCTGCCGTCCGTATTGAATTTAGTCATTCCTAATGCCAGCCCTATGATGGTGGTTGTGTTTTTAAGTATCTATGTAGCCCTTTATTCATTCACGTGGGCTCCTTTAACCTGGGTAATCGTTGGGGAGATTTTCCCATTGGCCATTCGCGGGAGTGCGTCAGGATTAGCTTCCTCCTTTAACTGGATCGGATCTTTCTTAGTGGGACTGCTATTTCCAATTATGACCGCTTCGATGGCTCAAGAAGCTGTGTTTGCCATCTTCGGCGTTATTTGTTTACTCGGAGTTCTATTTATCCGGACACGTGTTCCTGAAACGCGCGGTCGCAGTTTAGAAGAAATTGAACAAATTGGAGAAAATCGACAAGTTAATGAAAGAAGTGCAGAAATAGGTCTATAAGATTTGGAATTCAAGTCCTTTAACTTCCTGACTTAAAGCGGCCGGACAGTATTTTTTTCAGAATTATGAAAGCGTTTATCTTAGAAAGGGCCGAAGAATGAAAGTATCACAAAGGCCATTTAGTCGTCCAATGAAACAGAAGAATCTAATGGTATGCGGAAGCTATCCATGCTAACCTCTCCATCCGTATAATGTGCCAATAAACAGGAGAGATTATTCATTGTGTGGGCTCATTGCGCCAAACACTCTAACCTGCCAGGTTCTGTTTTATTTTAAAAAGTATAGGTGACCATCAATTTTGTTGTTGGGACTAAACTGGAAAAATACAGATGTTTTAGATAAATATCACCTGTTTAAAGAGCCTTTAGATAGATAAACTAAACGTGTTCCTAACAAGGACCTTAAAACTTCTTCATTAAAGGGTGATCAACAAATGAATGGCAGACGAAATGGAACTTCATGGTTAGCTTTAGGTACAGCTGGGGCTATTGGTGCTGCAGCAATGTATGGGTTTTCTCGTATGAACCGCAATGGTGGAATGCAGCAACTAACGCAAAGAGCAAGACAAAGCCGACCTGTTCAAAACATGCAAAAAGCTCTTCCGGATATGGACGGGCAATAATTCAAAAAGCCTCCTCAGCCTGAGGGGGCTTCTACCCAATCAAAGGGAAAGTTATTCCTATGACATTGCAAAAATGAAAGGAACTTTCATAAAATCCTCCCTATCCTCTTTCTTTTCATCCCCAGGGAAACCCGACGTTGAAAGCGGCGAAATCTTCTTCTGGGCCGTCCACGGGCAGAGACTCAAATTTCAGATCTAAGCCAACTCATAAGGTTAACGGTATTATTACTGTCACTCGTCCATTTCCATTAATACTCTCCAATTCAAATGAATGATAAATAACAAGTTCTAGCTTTACTATCTCCAACATATTTTCAAAAGTGGAATGTATTTTTTTCAGTTTTAAAGTAAGGGGAGGAGGTGGCTAGTCTTGAATATGATTCCTGTTAAATCTTCTCATCTAAAAGCTGTGGCTTATAATCCCGTGACTTGCAAACTATTGATTCGATTTCAAGATGGTTTATACGAGTATTCTGGTGTACCTGACTATGTATATGAAGAGCTTATGTCAGCTGACTCTATTGGTCGCTATCATTATTACTCAATAAAATATTCATACCCGCAAAAAAGAATTGAGTAAAGAAAAAACCACGATTGCTGTGTAAAGGAATCGTGGTTTTTTAACTATAATCCGAAAACAGATAATTGTTCGATATCGATCACATCAAAAAATACTTCCAACTCTTTTTCATAATTCAAGTCAAAATGTCAAATATCCTCCTTGTTATTTACGATCTTATGAGTCCCAACAAACTTCCCATACTCCTTCATAAACCTCAGCCTCACACTTCCAACCGGACCATTACGCTGCTTGCTCAGCAAAAATTCCACCTCTTCGTTATCGTTCGCCTCCCGGTTATAGTAATCCTCCCGGTAGAAGAAGCCGATCACATCTGCGTCCTGTTCAATGTTGCCGGATTCCCGCAGGTCTGCCATCATCGGGCGTTTGTCTTTGCGCTGCTCCACCCCTCGCGACAGCTGGGAGAGGAGGATGATCGGTACATCCAGCTCCCTTGCCAGCTGCTTGAGCTCGCGGGTCATGGCTCCGATTTCTAAATCGCGGCGTTCGTAGCGGCCGGTGGTGGCCATCAGCTGCAGGTAATCAATGATGATCAGCGGCTGGCTGACTTCTTCCTTCTTGATCGACTGCCTCACCCTGGCTCTTATGTCGGTGACGGTGCGCTCATGCTCGTGGATATGAAGCTGCCAGTCGCTGACCTCTCCCATCGCTTCCAGGCAGTGAACGTAATCGTCGTGGGAAAAATTCATCGAGCGCCATTTCTGTCCGTTGATTTCCGCTTCGCACGAGAGCATGCGCTTCAGCAGAGATTTGCGTCCCATTTCAAGGCTGAAGAGGTGAACGGTGCCGCCGCTTTTACAGTGGTGGGCGGCGAGGTTTAAGGCGAAGGCTGTTTTTCCCATTGACGGGCGGCCGGCGAGGATGATCAAGTCGCCGCGCTGACTGCCGCCGGTCATGTCGTCGACTTCGCTGTAGCCGGTGGCAAATCCGGTCATTCCGTCGGCTGGCGGGTTCGTGATTTCTCCGGCAATCTCTTTTAACGCTTCGTACGTTGTCTGTTCTTCCCGGACTCTGCCTTCCGCGCGGTAATCTTCTAGGCGGCTCATGAGCGTATCGAGGGTTTCTTCGGTGGGGTCATTAATGTAGCGGCTTGCCTGTTCCATCGTTTTGCGGTTGCGGTAGGAATCCAGCACGAGCCGCTGATGATGCTTCAGGCTTTCCGTTGAAGGAATGGACTGAGCGAGGTTGCTTAAGTAACTGACGCCTCCGACTTCTTTGATGCGTTTATATAATTCTGTTGTTACTGTCACTAAGTTGACCGGATCGCCCACTTGATCAATCTTGCGCATCGCCTGGTAAATCAGGCGGTGGCGTGCTTCGTAGAAATGCTCCTCTCTGAGTGTGACGTCTTTAATCAGATCCCCTTTCAGCAGGACCGAACCGATGACCGACTGTTCCGCTTCTCTGTTGTGAATCATTTCGACACCTTCTTCAACAGCGCCTCGAACTTCTCTTCAAAAAGACGCTTCGTCTCTTGCGGCACTTTCGCCGCTTCTTCGTCCCACTGCTTCTTTTTCTCCAGGTAATCATTAGGCTTTGGAGGATAGGAGGCGATGTCAGCAAGTGTTGGAGGAAAAGGATAACGAGCAGCATATCCAAACAGCTTGTCCATCACAGAAGCGAAATCCATCTTCATCAACTCAGGGATAAACACAGCAATCTTCCGCTCCGTAATCACAAACTTCTCCGGGAATAATTCTTCGATGGTTTCCAGTACTTCTGCAGCTTCTTCATATTTCATATCAGACTCCCCTTTCGATGATTCTCAAACATGCGGCTTAACACAGACGTCCGGTCTTCCTTCTCCTTCTTCTTCTGTTTCGATCGCGTCTTCTGTTCCTCAATCCGCCGCACATCGTCTAGCGACTGCACCTGCTGACTCTCCCAGCGTCGTAAGATCCCCTCGCAGTAATTGAAAAACAGCTTGTTATGCTGCACCGCCATTTTCATCGACTCCATCACCAGTTCATCGGAGAGCTGATGACACCAATCGGTGATCTTCTCTGCGATAAAGGGAGAGAGCATTCCGATGTTTTGTTCGTAAAAGGCGTGAGGCGGCGCGTCCCCACCTACTACTCTTTCTTTTCGTTTCACTTCTTTTCTTTTAAATAATACCTCCACCCTATCCTCCGGCTCATCCTTCACCCTATCCGTCACATCGTCCTTCACTGTATCCTCCCCATCATCCATCACTTGCTCTTTCACCTGGGAAATCATTTGATAGGTTGGTGCCTGAAACCGGCTCCCGGACTGAAAGGTCAGATATCCCTTCTCCTCTAATTCTTTTCGCGCGCGAAGAAACGAGCTCTCACTTAAGCCGTATTTCGCTAAAATCACAGCCGTCGGAACGGTAAACTCCTTCTTCCATCCTGTCTTGTTGTTGAACTGCATCAGCACGTGCCAAAGCAGTGAAGCAAAAGCAGTAAGCGAATTCAGCTCCACCTCATCATGAAACGCATTGATCTCCTTTAAATAATTCATACAACCACTCTCCTTCTATAGTATGAGGGCTTATCGAAAAACCCCTGCATATCTATAATCGTTCGCAGGGGGTCTTTTGGTGTCAAAAAACCTAAAACTTTTTTTAAAATTTTTGTCTTCCTCCACGAAAAAAAAGAAGACAGCCAATGGCCGTCCTCTGTATAGCACCCATAAAAAAAGGAAGAGCGCAGCATTTACGCCTCTTCCTGCCAAAACAATTCATCCAACGTTTTATCCAGCGCCCAGCAAATCGATAAACAGAGCTGAAGCGTCGGATTGTATTTGCCCACTTCAATCAAACCAATCGTCTGCCGGGAGACACCAACCTTCTTGGCAAGCTCCTGCTGGGAAAGATCGTGTTCCGCCCGCGCCATTTTCAGTTTCTTATTTTTCATTAGGATCACCGCTCATCTTCGTCGTCTGCAGATTCTAAATCGCGTTCATTCATGCGTTCGCTTTTCTGCTTGGCTATGAGAGAGGGTACCACAATCAGGCCAAATAAGACAGGAATGTAAATCGCGAAAGATGTGATCAAAATGAGGAAAAAATAAATCGTTGTTTCCATGGTGCCTTCGCCATATTTTAATGAATTCCTCACAGCAAAGAATAATGAGATCCCTGCCCCTAATGAAAGGCTGAGAATTAAATTCTTCGTGTTTAGCTTTATTCTGCTTGATCGATCATGCATTTCCACTTCATCTGTAAAAATTCCTAAGTGGGACGCTCTGGCAAGATAGTAGATCCCTCCCGCAACTAAGATGACCATTTCCAGCCAAATGTTGCCCGTCGATGCTTCCCCCTGAAAAATTTTATACACTAACGAACCTCCACAAATCATCACGACAAGCGTATAAAGCTCACGGTAAATTTTATTTTGTAAAATCGTCACTCGCTCGTCTAGTTCTTTCCTTTTCGTCCATGAGAATTTCATACTCATCCTCCTGTTGGTCATGTAAGTTAAAACCACGGCAGAACATCTTTTTCCTTCTCATTCCATTATATACTATTCACGTCTTTTTGCAACATATATTGTACATTTAGTCATTTATATGTACCATAACCTAAAAAAAGAAGACGGCCCATTGCCGTCTTCTCCTGTATTCGTCATATTAAAGAATCACAGTACTCTTTAATGCATTGATCAACATTTCAAAATCCTCATTCATTTGATTCTGTATGTCCGGATCCAGGTAGCTTTTCTCCTGGGTGAGTGTGAGGCCTGGTTCAATCACTACGACACGGCCCTCAGGCAACACAACTTCCAGCTTCTTAGGCGGCGTATTATCAACCAGGCTGTACTCTTCAAAATATTCCTTCATGGAAATGATTCGATCCGTAAGCAACGTTTCCTTGGTCACGTTCATGGTCGGATCAATGCTGAGAACGGTTAGTGTGCGGTCATTACGATTCACAATAAAAAGCTGATGCTGATCTGCCGTCAGCACCTCTAACGAACGGAAATTATCTGACTCAAATACCTCATGCGTAAACTCCAACACCGCAGCCTGACGCAGATTCTCCACCCCTGGCGTATTTAACCTTTCACTGACAGTCATGCCCATTCTATTAAAAACCTCCTCCATAAAGTTAGTAGTTCAATTCCCATAACCTGGACGATAAAACCTAAATAAAGGAAGATAAATAGAAATAACCATTTTCCGCTGCAAGCCTGCCATACTAAAGAAATACGGTCGATTTTTCTCGACAGAATTATGTAAAACGAAGGGATCAGATCCATACTGAAGAGATTAACCATATGAATTTAAGAGATTATCTTTCCAATCAATTGAAGGATTTCTACGGAGAAAAAAGCCTGATTCTTGAGGTCGAATCAGGCTTTTTGTACTTACATAAGATAGTCTTCTAGCTATTCACCGGGGTAAGAGGCGATTTATCGTTTAACACGTGAATGATATTATCGGCTGCTAATTGAGCCATTTTCAATCTTGTTTTTACACTTGCACTGCCGATGTGAGGAAGCGTGACAACATTAGACAAAGACAGCAAAGGATGATGGAGAGACACAGGTTCTTCTTCAAATACATCCAAGCCTGCTCCCCATATTTGTTTGTTCACCAGCGCTTCGTATAAGGCTTCTTCGTCAACGATTCCACCTCTTGACGTGTTGATTAGGATCGCGTTGGTCTTCATCTGGGCTAACTCGTCTTTTCCTATGAAATGATGAACGCTGGGACTGTAGGGGATCATCACACACACAAAATCGGATTCTGCTAATAACTCATTTAACTCCCTATATTGAATGCCGATTTCTTCTTCTTTTTCAATTTTTCTTGTTCGATTATAATAGAGAAGATTCATCCCGAAACCTTTGGCTCTTCTCGCAACCGCTTCTCCAATTCTTCCGAGGCCAATGATTCCAATCGTAGAACCATGTACCTCCTGGCCGGTAAGTAACATCGGTGACCATGTATCCCAGTCTCCATTTCTTAAATAATCGGAAGCCTCTAGGATTCTCCTGGCTGTACTCATTAGTAATGCGAATGTTAAATCTGCTGTAGTTTCCGTTAATACTCCGGGCGTATTCGTGACAACGATTCCCCGTTGTTCAGCGGCTTCTACATCGATATTATTAAATCCAACGGCCATGTTGCTGATCACTTTTAAATTTGGAGCTCCTTTGATAACTTCTTCGTCAATTGTATCTGTAAGCAGACAATAGATTCCTTCCACATTCTGAGTTTCCCTCAACAAAACCTCTCTCGGTACAGGAGTATCTTCCTCCCACATTTTAATTTCAAAGTAGGCTTCCAGACTTTCTACGATGGAATCAGGCAGTCTTCTGGTAATATAGATGGAGCTTTTCACTAGTGATCTCCTCCCTATCCTCTAATTTTAACTATTAGAGGTTTATACTTTTAGCGAAGAATTGCTTTAATGAAGGATACAATTCATTAAAAACGTTAAAGTGCTCGTTATAAATGCTCACTTCATCCAGGTTCGGATGGATAACTTGCGTTGTTTGGTTAGCGACAAGGTTTGACGCTTCCTCCAATGTTTTATAAAACCCGGCAGAAATTCCCGCTATTAAACATGCTCCGTAAACGCCCGTTTCTGATATACTTTTCATTTCAATATTCTTATTTAAAACATTGGCTTTCACCTGGGCCCAGGTTTGATTTGTGGACCCGCCTCCAATAGACGGAAGGTTCTTAAATTCAATTTTATACGTTTCTACAAGGATGTCATGGATTTGTCTCAATCCAAAAGAACATCCTTCTAAAATCGCTCTCATCATATCTGCTTTCTTCGTGTTCAATGATATCCCTGCGAATGTACCGCGGGCATTAGGGTCCCATATCGGTGATCGTTCTCCCTGCATATAAGGAAGGAAGAATACTCCATTCGAACCGATTGGGGATTGCTGGGGAAGTTCTTCAAGAATTTGTTTGGATTCGTTTTCTTCTTTCAGGAATTCTTCATAGAACCATTGAATGGCCGCTCCTGGAAAAGACATCGCACCGTGGGATAACCATTGGTTTCTTTTAATATGACACCGATTAAGAAACCTTTTATCTAAATTACCAGGATTCTCGGTGCATGCGGTCAGTACATTCGAAGTACCTACCGATTCAAAGACTCCTCCAGGCTGGATGCCTAAAGCTAGGGTGGAGCTGGCTGTATCAGCTCCGCCCGCTGCAACAGGTATACCGTTTAGAGACAGTTCTGAACAATTTAACTCGCCTACAATCGAACATGGATCTACGACTTCAGGGAGTTTCTCCATCTCAAGCCCCACCTGTTCACAGATGGCTTCGGACCAGCTATATTCTTCAATGTTATACATCCCTGAAAAAGAAGCTTGAGTCCAGTCCATGACGAAACTCCCTGTGAGCTTGTTCAGTATGTAGGTCGAGAGATTTCCCCATTTATGGGTTCGTTCATACAAAGCAGGACGGTTATTCTTAAACCATAGATGGGAAGTCACTGAGTACATTCCCTGTTCAAGCCTGTTTTTAGTAATGTCATAGATTTTTTCTTCCGTCACTGCTTCTTTAATCCATTCTGCTTCTTCTTTACTTCTTTGATCCAGATACATGATTCCAGGGCACAGCGGTTCCCCTGCTTCATCCAGAAAAACAGAAGAGTTACAAAAGGTTGAAAGCGAGATTGCATCCACAGACCCCGTGCTTTCCACACTATGAATGACCTTCCCGAGCAACTCTTTCGTTCTATGCCATATATCCTTTAGATCAATTTCGACCCATCCTTTTTGAGGATAGTGGAGAGAATAGGGTTGATATTCAATCAACCCTAACTCTCCATTTTGATTCATAGCGCCCACTTTGATGCCGCTCGTTCCAATATCTATTCCGATGACATGTGACATAATCCCCCACCCTAATTCATAGATTTATAGGTTTGCTGGTTGATTGATTAATTCATTGTAAAGTTCAATGGTTTCATTTACGGTCCCATTATGATGAATAATGTTCTTAAACGCTTTCACAATAGCTGTTGGGTTCTGATTATTCCATACGATTCTACCAAAAGTAATGCCCGCGCCTCCTGCTTCAATTACATCATACACCATTTGGAAATAGTCCTCTACGTTGTTACCAATATCACCGCCGGCGACAACTACTTTTCCTGGGGTAGAAGACACTACTTTATGGAAGGAATCCGGATCACCAGTATATTTTGTTTTAACGATATCAATGCCCAATTCAGCACCAGCCCTCACGGCATAAGCGACGTGCTTCCAATCATTCTTCTCGTCTTCCGGAATTTGATTCCCTCTAGGATAAATGTGAGCAATTGTAGGCAGGCCGCTTTTAGAAGCTTGCCCTGAAATAATTCCTAAATTGCGCAGTTGTTCAGGCTGGTCATCTCCCCCTACAATACATCCCATTGAGACGGCATCAGCCCCCAAACGAACGGCCTCTTCCACTTCTGTCACCCATGTATCATAATTCGGCTGCCATGGAGAAAAAGTGGATGCTTTAAGAATAAGCCCTGCTTTTCCAGCGTGCTTTCTAAAGCATGTATCCGCAATCCCTTTATGCATCGTAATGGCATCTGGTCCTCCGTCTACGATTTCGCTTAACTTTCGGTCAATCGGCATTAACTCATCAAAAATACCCCTCGCCATTGCCTGATCAACAGCTACCGCCAGCAGCTTACCAGACTCCTGATTGATTAAACGATTCATTCTAATTTCTTTACCTAATACTCCCATGTTTATCTCTCCTTTAATTGTTTTTTTATACATTAATAACGGATTTCATCCCGTTGCCATTTCGTACATCCATGATTGCCTTTTGAATATCTTCTAGTTTATAACCTTTGGTCGTCAGGACTTCAGTATTAATTTGTCCCGAGGAAATAAGAGACAGAGACTGATAATAATCGGACCGTGTCAGCGCTGAGGTACCATTTACATTAATTTCGTTATAGTGAATCACATTGGGATCTATTTCTCCGAGAACCCCTTTCGTAAAGCCAGCAAATAAATTTAATGTTCCTCCTTTTTTTAATAAGGAAAGACAAGAGTTCACTAGTGGGGGAACTCCAATAGCCATGATGACGACATCGGCCCCTAACTGATCCGTTTTCTCCAGTACTATACTTTCCAGCGATTCTGATTCTGGATCTACCGCAAGATCTGCTCCCGCTAACAACGCCTTTTCTCTTCTATGATCAATAGGTTCACTTAAGATCACATGTTTTGCTCCTGCCACTTTGGCCAGCTGAACATGCATTAAACCAATGGGGCCTCCTCCAATAACGACCACTGTATCTCCCATTTTTACGTTCGCTTTACGCTGCCCGTTCAAACAGCAAGCCAGAGGTTCTGTAATTACTGCTTCTTCGAGGGAAACGTTGTCTGGCAGTTTAACTAAGTTGCCCGATTTTATAGCGGACTCAGGGATTCTTACATATTCTGCAAATCCTCCATCAAATTCATAACCAATAGCGGTACGATTGGCACATACATTCTCCCTGTCATTCATGCAGTAGTAACACCGTCCGCATGGGATCACCGGGATCACTCCTACTTTTTCTCCAATAGCGAAGTCTGCTACTTCAGCTCCTACTTCCTCAATCGTCCCTACAAGTTCGTGGCCGATAATGGAAGGCGTTCTCACTCCTTTCGTTTTCTTTCCTTCATAAATGCGTACATCCGTGCCGCAAACAGCACTCACATTAACCTTCATTAGTACTTCTTGTGTGCCAATTGCGGGTTTGTCTACCTCCTCCAGCTTAATATCATTAGGTCCATGAAAAATCGCTGCTTTCATTCCAACACTTCCTTTCTGACTACTACCTGCATTTTTGGTGGTAATTTCCTTCATAAATATAAGTAAAAAAAAGAAGGATATTGCCTTTATTCTTCTTTTTTTAGAAACCAAGCCAACTAAGCGGTGTCATGATGAGTTCCGGAATAAATATAAAGAGTATTAATGTGGCAAATGTAATCCCCAGCCAGGGCAATGACGCTTTGCTTAACTCTTCTAACTTTAATCCTGTAATGTTGCAGGCCGCGTATAAACAAACTCCAATTGGCGGCGTGATCAACCCGATGGAAAGGGAAATCACCATGAAAATCACGAAAAACACGGGATCAATTTCAGCTACCGTAACTGTAGGCATTAAAATAGGAACTAAGATAAAGATGGCTGCTGTGGCATCCATAAACATTCCAACAATAATTAAAAATACAAACAGTAACAGCATGATGACTAACGAACTCTCACTAACTCCGCTAATAAATGTAGCGAGTCGAGTCGGCAGTCCATCGTATTCAAACACCCATCCTGCCGGCATTGCGGCTACAGCTATAAACAAAATCGTGCCCGTAAGATTTACGGTTCTTAAGAAAATATCAGGAAGCTTTCTAAAAGGCAGTCCCTTATATACGAAGATCGAAACGAACAGCGTATATAAAACAGCGATAGCCGCAGCTTCCGTCGGGGTGAAGTACCCGCTTAAAATACCTCCGATTAAGATAACAGGAGCTAATAAAGCCGGGAAAGCGCGTATGAATTCTTTCGTTACATTCTTCCATTCGAATTTTTGATGAGTTCCAAGGCCATGCTTCTTACTATATAAATAGTTATAAACCATAAAGATAACGGCAATTATTACTCCCGGAACAAGGCCGCCAATTAATGCAGCACTGATAGAAACACCAGCTGTTGACGCCGCTACAATCATTAAAATACTTGGCGGAATGATGGTAGCTAACATGGAAGTAATAAGCGTTAAGGAAGCCGCATATCCCAACGGGTAGTTATCACGTTTCATAGCATTAATCGTGATTCTTCCCGTACTTGCGATATCCGCTACAGAGGAACCTGCCATCCCTGCGAAGATCAGACTTGCAAAAATATTAACGTGCCCCAATCCTCCAGTGATCCAGCCTACGACACTCCTGGCAAAATCAAATATTCTCTCAGCTATACCGCCTTCATCCATAATGATCCCTGCAAGGATAAACAAAGGAACAGCCACCATGATAAAGCTATTCATCGAGCTGTACATGGACTGTATAATGATGCTGACGGGAACTTCAGTAAATAATACAATCGTCGCTACCACGGAGAGGCCGAGAGAAATGGCTATTGGAACTCCTATGAAAACGAGTAGAAAAAACATGACAAGCAGAAATATAGACATAGCTCAGGGTACCTCCTAAATTAGCTCTCGGTCATATAATAAAGACTGAATGACATTGAGGATACCTATCACACCTGCACTCGGAACGGAGAGTCCAATAATCCACATCGGAATCATTACGACAGAGCTCATCTCATTCGTGGCCATCTGCTGGAAAATAAACTGAACTCCATAAATGACCATAAATAAAAAGAATAAGATGGTAGCAATCGAGTAGATCCAAACAGACAGCTTCTGTATGAATTTAGGCAGCACATTCATAAACACTGTGACCCTCGCTGATTCTGCCTTTCTGAACCCAATGCCAATCCCTAAAAAAATCATCCAGATAAAAACGAACCTTGTTAATTCCTCAGTCCACGGTGCAGGGTGCCCGATCAACCTCCCTATAATTTGCCAAATAACGATGACAAAGATCGATACAGAGGCCAGTATAGCCAGGAAAGAAGTCAGTTTATTAAACACATGAAAAAGGTTGCTTATGATCGTTGAAAATTTCTTTTCCATAACTTATCCCCTTTTACAGAAAGTGGCCTTTAAGGACTAAAGGCCGCCTATTTCAAGGTGCCTAGTCTTTACCTACAGATTTAAGTACTTCTTCAAAGAATTCTTCATCTTCAATAACTTCTTCAAATGCCGGATACGCTTCCTGGGAAAGTTCAATGAATTCCTGCTTCTGTTCATCAGATAATTCGTTCACTTCCATTCCTTCTTCCTCCAGGGTTTCAATGATCGATTCAGCCTGCTCGGCATTGTAATCGATCGACCAATCCTGAACTTCCTGCGTCGCTTCTTCTAGAATTTGCTTCTGATCATCACTTAAATTGTCATATTTCTGCTGGTTTAAACCAACTAACCAGCCATCAGCCATATGATCAGAAATGGTTAAATAATCCTGCACCTCATGCATTTTTGCTGAAGAGATGACCCCAAGCGGGTTCTCTTGTCCATCAATAGTTCCTAATTGAAGCGCATTGTACACTTCACCGAAATCCATTGGCGTTGTGGCTGTTCCGCCACCTTTGAAAAATTCCACCCACAATGGATTGTTCGGTACTCTTAGCTTAAGGCCATCTAAATCTGCCGGTTCCTCTATAGGATGTTGAGAATTAGTGATTTGTCTAAAATCACGTGCCCAGTACCCCAGCCCTTTAATATCAAGATCAGAAACCGATCCTAATAGTTCATTACCTAAATCTCCGTTAAGAAACGAAACATACTGTTCATTATCATCAAATAAGTAAGGAACACTGATGGCACTGAACTCTGGTTCAAAGTTCGCATACAAGGAAGTGGATAACACTAACATGTCAAGACTTCCTGACCCCAGTTGCTTTACAGCCGCTGAAGGATCTCCGCCATACAACGTTCCATTCGGATGAACAGAGATTTCAATAGAACCATCACTCTTTTCTTCAACTACTTCCGCAAATTCTTTCGCCGCCATAGTTACATTTGACTCTTCCGGGTCTGGAGTAGATAATTTAAAGCTTACCTTCTCATCACTACCTGAACCCTGCGCTTCTGAACCTGCATCCTCACTGCTCCCACAAGCTGTCAACATCAAACAAGAAACTACCACAAGTGACCACAATAAATTCTTCAAAAATTACCCTCCCTTGGTAACGCTTTCATTAAAAGTTTTAAAAAAGCGCACCTGATTTTTGAAATTTTCAAATAATTGATGCGTTAAAAGTATCTTATCACACGGTGGTAATTTCCTTCAAGATATTTTTAAAAAAAATGAATGTAATTTTCATGGTGTGATTCTACAGTTTCTTACCGATCGTCGATTTTCTTGTTTTTTGTAAATTATTAAGATAATACTCATACTTTTGATTCGCAATAGATGCGACCAGGATATCAATAATCGTTAACTGAGCAATTCTAGAAGAGATCGCATCCGTACGGAAAAGGGTCTCCTTAGAAGCCGTCTGCAGCACAATATCTGATATTTTTGTAATCGGAGATTTAGAAGAATTCGTAATACAAACCACGGTGGCTCCTGCATCCTTTGCTAACTTAATAGCATTTAAGACCTCTTTCGTCGCCCCTGTATGAGATATTGCAATAACGACATCTTTCTCGCTTAATACGCTTGCTGACATCGCCTGCAAAGTGGAATCATTATAAGCAAAAGATTTAATACCCAGCTTTAACAGCTTGTGGTGCGCATCTAATGCCACCGTACCCGAGCCGCCAGAGCCATAGAATTCTATGAAGTCAGCCTGCGAAATCACCTCAACCGCCCTATTTAATTCCTCATTATCACACACTTCTAAAGAATCATATAAAGCCTGAATATTCGATTGGAAGATTTTTTTCTTCACTGTCGTCACATCGTCTTCTTTTTCAATGACTTCATGAATCTGCTGCTGAGGCTGAATGACCTCTCTCGCTAAATGGATCTTTAAATCCTGAAACCCTTTATACCCAAGCCTCTTACACAACCGAACAACCGAAGACTCACTGGTTTCACTTCGTTCCGCTACCTCTGTAATAGAAAGGTGAATAATTTCATCTTGATGCTTTTCAATAAACTCTACTATCTTGCGTTCTGAACCCCGTAATTTCACAAAAGATGCCTTAAGCCTTGTAGAGAAGCCCGGATTTGTGTTTACTGTTAAATCGTCCATGTCCATCCTCCTAGTATATGTAATCGAGTAATGTATCTAATTTTAATATATTAAAAAACCCGGGGCAATGTATACTATTACTTTTAAGTACAATTTCATAAGGGATTGTGAAAAATTTCTTCACAAACTACCTGGTAAAGTGTCACCTTTACTATTAAAAAACAGCGAATGAATTTGTGTGTCTCAAATCCATTCGCTGCTTTGTAGTTCTATATTTTCTAAAGAAAAAAGATAAATAGTTTAAATTCACAAAAAAAGTTCAATAATTCCCTTTTAATGTAAATATACGACTGTCAGTCTATAGACAAGTCTTCCATTGTGTAGGAAAATTTAACCATGAGCGAAATCAAAGAAGAATATATTTCACAAGCAAAAAAAGAATTTGGCAGACAACTAGCAGCACTTCGTAAAGAACTGGGCCTTTCTCAAGAGGAGTTCGCCTCTAGAGCAAAAGTACACCACACTTATATCAGTGCGATTGAGACAGGAAAAACGAATTTAACCTTCGATGTGATTATGCGCATAGCATTTACTCAAAACCTCCGCCCGAAGGATTTGTTCTCAACGATCGAAGTACCTGAAGACTTCAAATAAGTTTTTCGAAAAAAACAGGATAAGGAATGAGGTGAACCAAACGGAGTGATTTCCATACAAATAGAACGGAGGAATGGCATAGGAGTGATAATTGGGCCCCGTTATCTCTCCTATATCATATAACCAGTTTTCTTTTTCCCCAAAGACTGACCAGTCCTCCTTCACAGCACTGAAAAAAACTTCCCCAGTCATCACTCAGTTGACCTGCTGTTGCACAATCTCCTGCCTCTGAAATTCTTCTTCCTATTTCCTCAACTATTCTACTTCTATGCTTTATTCGTTTCTACCCACAAATATCCAAAAAGCAGTACCTTCCTATAGCTCACTCATTTCTAAAGCATTTTACCCAGCCTTACCATTCATGCTCAAATCGGCAAGAATACTAGTAGACACACAATAGAACATTAATGTAATTATTAAATGGAGGAGTTTATTCAATGAGATATTCGATTTTATTTACCCAATTAGACGAAGATGGTATGCGGGGTATACATATCCTCGACAAAAAGTGTCATTTTACCTTTCTTTATTATACGAATGAAATCCTAGAGATCCCTGACAAGCACATGAAAAACTTTCTTTTAAATGATTGGATGAATATTATAAAAGGAACGCACGACCGATATTTAAATCCAGAAATTATCGAGAGCTTTAAAGAGTACCATTTAAACTGATCATTTCACTTTTGTGGCTTCAGGATTATGCAGAATGGAGGGAATGAATCTTTGAAGGTGAAGTACTAGCAACGGAAATTTAAATTAACCGATCTATTCTCTCAAATGTTAAAGGAAATTCTTACTGTCTAAGATAAAAGAAAAAAGCCGGCATACAGCCGGCTTCTTCTCTAATAACAGGGAATGTGATTCAGTTGAAAAAGAAAATACAAACCAGTTATCGAAAAAGACTGTTAACTAATAAAACCAAGTTATTATAATAGATTAATTTAAATATTCCTTAATTGCATTAGCCACTAGCTCAACCTTCTCTTCACTCATGTGCGGGTAAATAGGTAAGCTTAAAACTTCATCAGTTAATTGCATCGTGTTTGGTAAGTCTAACTCATAAGCATATAAAGGTAGCTTATGAACGGGAGTTGGATAGTAAACCATTGATCCAATACCTTTTTCTTTAAGATGATTTTGAAGCCCGTCTCTTTTTCCATTTAACACACGAGTGGTATATTGATGATAGACATGATGTGTGTATGTTTGCTCACTCGGGAGAATAATTTCTTCAACGTCTCCCAGGTATTTTTTATAAGCTTTGTCTACCTTTCTTCGACCTTCATTCCATTCATCAATCTTTTTCAATTTAATGCGTAGAATAGCTGCTTGAATAGAATCTAACCTAGAGTTAAAACCAAGAATCTCATTTTGGTATTTTTTCTTCGCCCCGTGCACACGAAGCATTTTAGCTGTTTCAGCGATTTCGCTATCATTTGTTGTAATTAAACCACCGTCCCCATATGCACCTAAATTCTTAGTTGGGAAAAAAGAATAACAGCCTACATCACCAATTGAACCTACTTTTTTTCCTTTGTATTCAGATCCAAAAGCTTGGGCAACATCTTCTACCACTTTTAATTTATGTTTTTGAGCTACCTCCGTAAGTGGATCCATATTCACTGAATGACCATAAAGGTGAACAGGAATAATTGCTTTGGTTTTCTCTGTGATTTTCTCTTCAATTAAAGAAATATTAATATTGTATGTAGCTTCCTCGATATCGACAAATACAGGAGTCGCACCAATTTGGGAAATGGCCTCTGCAGTTGCAAAGAAAGTAAAAGAAGTAGTAATGACTTCATCTCCTTCGCCTACCCCTGCAGCTAAAAGTCCGATCACTAGTGCATCAGTGCCTGAGTTTACCCCTATAGCATATTGAGAGCCTAGATACTCAGCTACTTCACTTTCAAATTCTTTCACATCAGGACCCATAATAAATTGTCCTGAGTCAATAACTCGTTCAATTTCTTTCATAATTTCGGGTTTCAATATTTTTGTTTCTTCTTCCGTAGTAAATGGAGGTATTTTCATAATTGAACACTCTTTTCTACTAATTGATTATCTTTTAATAACTCATATTCGCGGTTACAGCTTTTACATTGTTGACTTTCCTCTAAATCTAACTTATTACCGCATTTGCACATCCAACCGATTTGACGGGCAGGTACACCTGCCATCATGGCATAGTCTGGTACGTCTTTATTAATAACAGCACCGGCTGCAATAAATGCCCATTTACCAACCGTTGTCCCGCATACAATAGTTGCATTAGCACCAATGCTGCTTCCGTATTTCACTAAAGTTTTTAAATAGCTTTGTCTAGGGTCTTTAGGAAAAGCTGCACGAGGATTCATATCATTGGTAAAGACCATACTTGGTCCGCAGAAAACGTAATCCTCTAGTTCTACACCTTCATATATAGATACATTATTCTGCACCTTTACTCCATTACCTATCTTTACATTATTCCCCACGAAAACGTTCTGCCCAAAATTGCACTTTTCCCCAATTTCCGCCTTGGACATAATGTGAGAAAAATGCCAAACCTTTGTTCCATTTCCCACTTTAGCTCCTTCATCTAGATAACTGGAATCATGGATAAAAAATGTCATTTTTTTCTCCCCTTACACCGCACCCTTTCCTAATAGGACTTGGCTTATAGTCTTTAATAGAATTTTTAAGTCTAAAAGCAAACTAAAGTTATTTACATAGTATAGGTCATATTTAATTTTATCACCGTGATTCATATCGCTCCTACCATTTACTTGAGCCCAACCGGTTATACCCGGCTTAACTAAAAGACGCTCCCTCTGATAATTGTTATAACACCTAGTTATTTCAATAATTTCAGGACGAGGACCTACGATGCTCATATCACCTTTTAAAACGTTATAAAATTGCGGTAGTTCATCTAGACTATACTTACGAATAAATTTACCAGTATTTGTTATATTCGGATTCTCTATAGAGGCGGTTTTAAAAACAAAGTCGTCTGGTACCCCATTTTCCCAGTAGTATTTATTTCTCTTCATCTTACCATTTACTTCATGTCTCAATCTCATTGAACGAAACTTAAACATATTAAAATGCATATCATTTTTACCACTTCTTTGTTGTTTAAAAAAGACTGGCCTTCCATCTTCCTTTATTATAAAGATCGTTAAAATTAAAAAAAGTGGAGAAAGGATTAACAGCATTATTAAGCTAAAGAAAATATCAAATAATCTCTTAACGGCTAATTGAAATCGCTTCTCTGATTCCCTGTAAGTTATTTTCGTCTCTTTCGGTAAGTTGTTCATTAGATTTCAAGCCACCTTTTCCATCTGCGATACCAATTACTTGTTCCGGTAGATTGATATTGTCAACTATTACTGATCCTTCATCACCGATAAAGCCTCCAGAGACTAAAGGAATTCCCTGTAGATTACCTTTACCGTATACTTCTTTAAAAAAAATTTTCGTATCTTTGTGAAACAATAACATTTGGTAAGGTATTGCTATTCTAGTGTCTAGTCTAGTAATGTTGATGTTATTTATCAGCATTTCATTAATGAAGTCTTCACTAAAATTGTTAATTCCACCATCAACAATAAAACTATTTTTATCAATTACTTCTAATAGTTTTTTTTCATCTTTGAATTCACCTGATAAAAAAGATATTATTATATCCGCGGCTTTATTTTTAGGAAATTCATCGAAAACTTTAATAGTTGAATTGTATTTTGGTAAAAACAAGTTTATAGCTTTAACGGTTTTTAATTCTTTCTCTTTAGATCGTCCTATAATATGAACAGAAGCTTGTCTCTCTGCTAATCTATTTGCAACTTTACTTGCTAAATTTCCAGTTCCTATAATTATGATATTTTTATCATATAAATTGTCACTAAATTGGTTCCTTAATAGAAGATCACACGATTCCAAAGTAATATCATTAGGTTTTATAGAAACTAATTTCGAGTCTTGCACTACTTCCTTTGCTATCTTAAATAAGTTTATTTCTTGTTTCTGCTCTATATCTATAAATATATAATCGACTTTCCCATCAAAAAATTCCAAAGTATCTTTTAAGATTTCTTGTTCACTAATCATAAATGTAGATATTAATAAGTTATCAACTGCTCGTCTAGGAAGAAGTCTAAAAGAGGGGGCCTGCTTTGCAGTAGTATTAACAATAATTCCACGTTTTGAAGATTTACTTAAATAATCAAGCTCTTGATTAATTTCCTCAAGATATTTCATTTATTACTCCCCTTCTTCAAAAATGCACCCACAGATTGGACTAATTGTCATAAAAATTAGTTTCTAGTTTCTCAGCAAGTTTTTCCCAAGAATGATTTTGTTTTCCATACATGAAGGAATTAACACTATACTTTTCTAGTAAAGCTTTATTATTTGAAAGCTTTACTATTCTTTCGGCAATGTTGTCAACGTTACTAGAAACAATTCCTAAGTTTTGTTTTGATATTATAGTATCTTGCAAATTAGAAAGCATTACAATTGGTAAACATGCAGCCATATAGTCAAACATTTTATTCAAACTTATACCCCATTTGTATACTTCTGCATTGTGCATAGTTATTATTCCGGCATTTGCATACTTTAATAGAGAAGGTATACAATCTTTTTGAATAGAAGGTAAGAAAGTTAAATTCTTCAAATTTTTCTCATCTGCTTGCCTTATTATTTTATCTTTTTCCGGTCCATCACCTACTAATAGAAAATGAATATTTTCATCTTGATCATATACTTTTTCAGCAATTTCTAACATTGATCCCAGATTATTTGCTAGCCCATGCGCTCCTGTATAAACTAAAAGAAATTTATCTTTTAGTTTATATAATGTATTCAAATACAAGTCTGGCAATTTCTTCTCTACCTTATAAAGGTTAAAATCTACGCCATTTGGAAGATAGATTATCTTTTCTGATTTTATACCTCTTTTTTTAACGTATTTAGGGGCTTTATCAAACAACACGATTATTTTATCTGCTTTTTTATAAAGAAATAGCTCCAATTTAGATAAAACTTTTACGATTACGCTTTTTGAAGATATTTTTCCTAAGTCAATTAAAGATTGGGGCCAAAGATCTCTTTCTTCAAAATAAAATTTAGTTTTTAATTTTTTAGATATTTTGTAACCTAAAATAGCTGCCAAGGGATGCATTAGAGAACCTATAATAATATCAGGAGTTCCTTCTACTTTCTTTACTAATTTATTTGTTCGATAGGTATATAACAACATATTAAGAATTCTTCTATAATCATTTTTATAATATTTGGGAGTTTTAATCCAATAGAATTTTACGCCATTGTAGTCATAGATAACATATTCATTACCCTTATCATACTTTTGTTGTTCCTCTCTTTTTTGGTGGTTAAAAGAAGCTGCAAAGATAGTAACATTATGTCCCTTTGAAACTAATTCTTTTGCTAAATCAAAGTGTCTCGTAATGCCACTGGAATTGGGTCCAACTCCATAATGGTTAAAAATCCATATATTCATTGAATCACCTTTCTGTATTCTAACTAATGACTATCTAATCAATGTTCTTATTTTTTTAAATGTAGCTATGATTAATATCAAATACAAACAAGAACTTGCAATACTGAAAGTTGCGATTGCAACCATATGGTTAAGGTAAACTAACCCAACATATAGGCTTGATATTCTAGTAAATGTCATTATTATTGTAAAAATCAAATGGAACTTTTGAGCTCCTATAACTGGAAGGACCTTTATTGTAGGTCTACTAATAAACATAAAAAAAGACATAATAGCTATCCATTTAGAATACTCACCTGCCACTACCCACTCTTCTCCGAATATGAGAGTAAATATCCAAGGGCCAGTAACTATTATAAGACCAAACGGAAGAGCTCCTACTGCCAAAAGTGCTAAGGTAGCTTTTAATAATAAAGAATTTAAGTTTTCATTTTTATTAAATCCCTCGGCAACTCTTGGATAGAATACATCTCCAACTGCCGTACCTAAAAACTTAGCAGGTAAAGATAAGGCTGTTAAAGCGAGGGTGTAATAACCAGCCCCAGCTGGGCCCATGAAGGTCGATAATAGTAAAACAGGAAGATTCTGCGATATTGAACTTATAAAAGCTTCTGGAGCACGAAACTGGGGGAAATCCTTATACTTTTTTAACGTTTCTCCTAAAGTCAACGAAAATTTTTCCAGCTTTATTCTAATTGAACTTTTATTTTTTACCTTTTTATACATTAACAAAGTTGCGAATGCGTCTCTTAAAGATGAAAAAATAATTAATATAGGTGCAATCGGATAAACAACCCCCATACTTACCATCCCACCATATGTAAAGATAGGTTGAAGAATTGCTACTTGTGATATTACCTTAAATTGTTTATTTCTAATTAACCATTGTCTCATAATTTGAAACAAACCCGCTAAGAAAATAACAAAGGGTAGCAAATATATATACTGTCCTATTTTTTCTGCATTCAATATTTCTATAATACTTTCATAAAGAAAGTGTATGGTAAAAAGAAATATAATAAAAAGTAACAAATTAATCATTAAGGATACACGAATAATACTAATAGCTTCTCTTTCCTCTTTAGGTAAAACAATTGCCAAAGGTAAAGTTAAAGCTGCAATGGGAGTAAGGATGGCTACTATCGCGATAAATGAACTCATTAATCCATAAGCATCAGGTCCATAAAGTCGTGTTACTAGTGGTAATAAAAGAAACGTTATTGCCTGAGCCATTGCTGTTCCGGTTGCAATAACCATTACATTCTTAACAAATTTTTTTTTAAAAATATTCATTAATTTTTCTTTCATGAATTAATCCTCTTCTAAAGATAGTAATCTTATCTTTTGTAATCTGATATGGTTTCGTTAAGTATTCTTAAATATTTGCTTGAAATTTTTTGTTGGGTCATTTCACTTACCGTATTAACAGCACTTATTAGAATTTTTCTTTTCTTTTCTCCCTCTATCTCACAAGCTAATTTTAACTTATTAGTTAACATACTTATATCTCTTGACTTACAAAGATACCCGTTTTCTCCATCGTTAATAACCCCATCTATGCCTTCACCTTCAGTTCCTATAGTAATGCAGCCTTTTGCCATCGCCTCTAAATAAACTAATCCAAAGGTCTCTGGAGAACTAACCATAACAAAAATTCTGCTCTTTTCCATATATTCCATAACAGATTCTCTACTAAGATAACCTAGAAATTCTATCTTACTAGGAAATTTACTTTTTGTAGCTAAACCCATCAAGTACTCTTTTTGAGGGCCATCACCGCCAATTTTCAATGAAACATCATTATGAATTTCACATAAATTTTCAAAAGCTTTAATAACAATATCAATATTTTTCAAGGGTATCATACTCGCAGCTATAAAAATGCTTTTTTCATTCATAGTTAATTTTTTTTGCAGATTATTTCTAGAAATAATTAGCTCTGAATCAATTCCTGAGGGCACGATAAAGTTCTTTTTTGTCGGTAAACCAATATGGTTATATCTTTTCATTAAGTGAGTGTTGCGAAATCCTATTCTATCAACAAACGGTTCGATTAAGGAGAAATTTTTATAAACTTTTTTATCATTGTGTAACTTATTAATGTCTACCTGATGGAGAATTAGAACTAATGGTATATCTAAAAAATCTTTAAGCAGTACAGAAATATTTAATGAAGGATTTATTAAATGACAGACTATTATATCAGGTTTTTCTTTTAAAGATTTTAAGGACTGTTTAAAAACTTTATATATTTCTTTTTCTGAATATTGCACCCTTGGAATTTTGTTTATTGTAATTCTATTAACATTCACACCATCCAAACTAAATGATTCGTTATATTTGTATCTTGAAGCTTTTTTACCTTTTAAACTGAATTTAAATATATTTGGATACAAAGGCCAAATGCGAAAAACATTAACTTCATGTCCAGCATTTAACCAATCTTTTGCAAAATAGTGTAACGCATAAGTTTTCTCTTTTCTGGGTTGTCCCTTATAACCTGGATAAAGACTAGTAACTAGTAATATTTTCATTAGACAATCTTTCCTATTCAATATTTTTTATAACAGTATCCAATTATTAAAAACAAAAATACTGTTATATCAGGGTTCATACTAACAGACCCTGACATGTCTGATATAAGTACAACTAAAATTGTAGAAATTATAAAAGTGCTATATTTCGAAATTCTAAAATAAAACAAAAAATGTCCTATAATCACTATAAATATACTAATGTAGAGAATTAATCCGATTACACCATATTGTAGGAGTAATTGTAAATAATAATTGTCTACAGCAATACCAATATCACTAATTCTTTCTACTCCAGACCCAATTAAACTATTTATATTAAAAGGAAAAAGATAATTATCTATGAATGTCTTCCAAACCTCTACTCTTCCTCCTAAGGAAGTCAAACTCTCATTTGTAAACCTTTGTGAAACAAATTCATTGTAAAATAAAAGGATTATTAAACTGAGAGCAGTGATTATAAACCACATAAACTTGTTCAAGGAACTTTTCTTGTTTAATACAATAGATATAACTAACCCTATAGCAAGTAATATATAAGCAGTTCTGGACTGGGAAAGGATTATAGATACTATAGAAATTAATAAAGTAGTAGTTAATAAGACTTTAATCTTCGAATTGTTTTTATACTTTGGTAGTAATACATTGCAAATAAATAGTACAAAGATAACAATAAAAACTCCATAAGTATTGGGATTACCAATAGTTCCAATTATCCTTCCGACTTCCCAAGTTTCAAAATTATTATTGTACTTTTCAAAGTCCGCATAATTACTTAAAGTGAAGAGTCTAAAACTTTCAGAGTAAACCTGTGCTAAACCTACAAATATTTGGACAAATCCTACTAAGAAAATCACTTGGCTAAATGTTTTATTAGTCATTCTTCCCGTTAAAAAAGAGCCTACTAAAAAAGCAGCCAAAGGAAGAAAATTATAAATTAAAGTTCTGATAATTAATTGAAAAGACGCGGGGTATGTATATAGATTTAAAAATTCCACTAACGTAGTGACCATCACGTAGCCCAATATTAACAAAGTCAGTTTATTAAAGTTAATACCTTTAAACATAATTAGCAAAAGGAAAAGGTATAACAACACTATTCCAATATAATCTCTTCCGAATATACTTGGAGAATAAAAAATTAAAGTCAATAGAAAAAAAAACGAAAAATTGTAGATACTCAACGTTTTTATGTTAAATTTATGGTCATAAGTGACATCCATAAAAGCTCTCCTTTATATAGAAAATAAAAGTAATCAAATATTAATTGATTACTTCATCTTCTCAATGGATAACCCAGTTTTATAGTTGGTTTAACTCTTAAGAGACTTCATAAAATCTTCCATGCTGTAAATTCTAGAAATATATTTAAAATTATAAAGTGAACCTTTCTTATAATCGTTATAATATTTAATATATTCATTTTTACTTATTATTTTTTTAAGAACTAAATGGTCATAACTAATTGTATCATCTAATTTTTGCTTGTGATTGTCTTTTACCCACCTTGGGTAATTTGTAAAATACTTTTGATCAAAAGGAATTTTAAATATTTTATTCAGTCCATATTTTGTTATTTTATTAAATTGAATTAATTTAGGCATAATTTTGTTGCTAATAGAATTAGTAAATTTAATTCCTTTATCTGTTGGTGTGTTTTTTAAAGTTACATTACTTTTTATTAGAAATTTATGAAATAATTGTTGTTCTCTATCATAAAAAGCCGTGTTTAATGAAATAGTCAATAAATCTTTTGAAAGAAAAGGGTCAAAAACCTTCATTTTTTTCCCAATAATTCTAATAGTATTAGAAGCAAAGTCACCAATGTGATGAAGATAGAATAATTGGTCAACATTTTCTGGACTAACCTCAACAAATTCTCTATAAATTTCTAGAATAGAGTTATTAAGTGTTTTCTTAATATTTTCTGAATCAATAATACTTGGAGCCTCATATTTCATATGAGATCTTCTCACGTTGTCTACAAAAGCCTCAATATTTAAATTTTCCTTTATTGATTTGGTATATTGACTTTTTAGAATACCCCCGCCAGATCCAAGAAAAAACACATCAGCTTCTTTACTTGCTTTACTAAATGAATTTGGTAAATGGGAAAAACTAATTGTATCGGCCATACCTTCGAATTCTTTATTTAGAGTAGCAGAGATATTTAGTATATTTTCGATGAAATCCTTATTTAAATCATTAAAATGTGAATGGTGTAAATTTAAACTATTAGAAATTTTTTTAGCTATTTTTACATCTGATGATTTTTCTAAACCATGTGTGTAACATCTTAATTTATCTTTTCGCTCTAATGCTGCAGCTAGTATGGTTCTACTATCAACACCACCGGTTAGAGGAAGGCTTACTTTTTCACTTAGATTTAGACCTTTATTTACATGGTCTACAAAAACCTCAGCCCATTCTTTAACAGAATAATTTTCACCCCTTAATGAATAATCAAAATAACGTTCTTTACTCAATTCATTAAATTTATTAATTGAGTATTTGGTGCCCATTGAAAGTTTATTTATACCCTCTATTATAGTTTTATTATTAATAGCTTTTCCCAGGTAGAGTAATTCTATTACAGCAGTATTATTGAACTTTACTTTTGGCAATTCATTGGCTATTTTTGTTACGGAAGTCGATATAAAAATCCTATTAGCATCTTTATACAAGAAAAAATTATAAACTTTATAAGGATCAATATATATATGACACTTTTTCTTTGAATTATCTAAGATTAGGATAGCATAAAAACCATCTATATAATTGATGAAAACTTCCTCTTTGGTTTTTAGTAACCTGTATATATCTTTTGCAGTTATCCAACTGGACTCTTTGGATGAATATGGATGCCCGTAAAGAAAAATTTGATAATCATCTTGTGAATAATAATCGTTATCAATGGAATCATCGTCCTTAAATTTAAATTCACACCACTCATCAGTTGATTTATTTAATTCTATTAGCAATTAAACTGCTCCTTCAATTATATTATCAAGGATAATTACCTTATTGTAGAGAATATTCTATAATACTCTATGTTTTTATAGAATTAATCTAGGTAGGGTCTAATTTTTGATAAACCTTAATCAATTTCTCACTTTCCAACTCCCAATTATATTTATCTTCTACAGCCCTTCTACCATTCTCTCCCATTAATTTCGCTTGTTTAGGATTATTAATAAACCATTCTAGGGCATGGGAAATTTCTTTAATATTCGTTGGATTAACACATATTCCTGCATTGTTTTCTTCTAAAATACTTTTCCACAAAGGGAAATTTGAAGCTATTACAGGAAGACCTGCTCCCATATATTCAAACATTTTTATAGGATGAGCATCAATATAATTAATTAAAGGATGTAAAACAACAAATCCAGCCATTGAATTCGCTAAAATCTTCTTAACTTCTTCTCTATCTACATAGCCTAAATAATTAACGTAATTCCAACCTCTTTTACTTTCAACTTCTTTTTTTAAATTTTCATTTTGAAAATTTCCCGCTATATTTAAAAGAGCATTGCTGTGGTAAACAGAATCAATCATCTCGAATATTCCTCTAGTTTTAGATAGGCCTCCAACATAACATACTGATTTACTTTTTGTGTGCCACTTAAGATTAGGTATAAAAAGCTCATCTAAAATAGGATAATTGTTTACATCTACAGTTGTCTCTATCCCTTTGTTTTTAAACCTCTCATTAATAAATGGAGTGGAAGTAACTAGATAATCAAACTTTCTAGCAGATCTATTTTCATATATCTCAAAACTCTTTGATATTATCTTTCTGAGTAGATTTGGTATCCATTCTTTGGAAAGAATTTGTCTTGGGACATCTTCGTGAATATCATAAATAACTTTCTTCCCCAATTTTTTTAACTTCAGTGCAAGAGGTATTAATTCAGGGTCATGAAAGTGATAGATATCTGCATCTATCTCTTTCGCTTTTTCGAATACCTTTTTTGTAAACTTTGTTATTCTATTGATTCTCCCTTTATTTACATTCTTAACACCTTGTATATTAACCCCTTTATACTTTTTTATACTAGTATTAGGAACTACTAAGTGAACTTCATATCCCTGCCGAACTAAAGTAGAACATTCTTTTACAGTAATTCTTGTATCATTATAATTGTGTACAGAAGTTAGATGACAGACTTTCATTAACTTTTATTCCCCTTTTAAAAACTTACCTTTGCAACTTAATTATTAAACTTACATCTTATGATAATGCTCTATTTTTGAATCAATATCTTTTACATTTCGTGTATCAAGTACTAAATTTGCATCTTGCGCAATTTCCTTAAATAGGAAATCTGTATGATCAGTTGTAATAAGCACTAAATCATAAGAATTTAATTCATAATAATTCACATTTTTTAAGGGTTGGTGTATTTCCCCTTGCAATTTAAACTCTCTAACATGAGGATCTACCGCTTCCCAATCAGCACCAAATTGATTCAATTTAGACAATATTGGTAATACTGGTGACTCCCGATAGTCATCAATATCTTTTTTGTAAGCAACACCTAATACCAATATCTTTGAGCCTTTTAATGCTTTTCCTTCTTTGTTAAGGACTTCCATAATACGCTTAACAACATAATCTGGCATCTCATTATTTATTTCTCCTGCCGTCTCAATAAGCTTAGTATGATAATTATACTCTCTAGCTTTCCATGTTAAGTACCATGGATCTATCGGAATACAGTGCCCACCCAGTCCTGGACCCGGATAGAAAGGCATAAATCCATACGGCTTGGTAGCTGCTGCATCTATTACTTCCCATACATCAATCCCCATCTTATTACAGAGGACGGCCATCTCATTAGCTAAACCGATATTTATGTTTCTAAAGGTATTCTCTAGAATCTTCTCCATTTCGGCTACAGCCGGTTTAGATACTTCGTGGATCTCTCCATCGAGTACAGCCCTATATAAGGTAGCAGCAACCTTTGTACAATTTTCACTCACTCCTCCTACCACTTTAGGTGTATTCTTAGTATTAAATTGCTTATTACCTGGGTCTACCCTTTCAGGTGAATAAGCAAGAAAGAATTCTTCCCCACATTTAAATCCGTATTCTTCAAGAATAGGTTTAATTAGTTCTTCAGTGGTGCCCGGATAAGTGGTACTTTCTAGAACAACTAGTGTTCCTTCCTTTAAGTTAAGGGCTATTGCTTTTGCGGATCTTTCTACATAATCCATGTTCGGCTGTTTGTAAATATCTAATGGAGTAGGAACACAGATAGCGATCGCGTCCACTTCGTTTATAAACGAGTAATCAGATGTAGCAGTTAGCTTTTCATTTTCAACGAGTTCCTTAAGGTCTGCAGGAATAACATCTCCTATGTAATTCTCGCCATTGTTTACTTTCTCTACTTTTTCCTCCTGCACGTCAAATCCTATTACTTTGAAACCCGCCTTCGCTTTTTCTACAGCCAGTGGCAAGCCGACATAACCTAGCCCTACTACACCGATAACTGCTTCTTTAGTCTCTATCTTTTCTATTAATCTTTCGGCTGTCTTATTAGAAACATTAATTGTATTTATGTTAGTCATTTCATGTCCTCCTTATTAATTTCTCACAGAAACTTCTTGATTTAACTCAATGGATTGCCCTAGTTGAGAGGATTTATAAATCGCTAACACAACTTCAATGGCGTTTCTTCCATCTTCAAGAGTAATATAAGGCTCCCTATTTGAGTTGATTGAATCGACCATATCTTCAATTATCAACTGGTGACCAAAACCGTATACTGTTGGCGGGTTATCATGCTGCTGTTCAAGCAGATTTGATTCTTCCTCTTGAAAATCATCTGTGAATCTCCAATTCTCAATTTTATTAACAGCAATTCCTCCCACACAAGCAGTTCCTTTACTACCAAACAAGTTTAATGTTTCCTCTAAGTTTGTAGGATAGATCGTACCCGCACCTTCAATGATACCGATAGCTCCATTTTCAAATTCAAGAATAGCAGATCCTACATCTTCCATTTCAATATCCCTAAAGCGCGTTACAGTTTTGCCTGTTACGCTTTTCACTGGCCCCATCATCCAAATCAGTAAATCGATGTTATGAATACACTGATTCATTAATACACCATCCTGATGTTCAACTGTTCCCCTCCAAGAGTCTTGTTTGTAGTACCCCATGTTACGATTCCAACGAATACTTGCTACTCCATGAGACATTTCCCCAAATTTTCCTTCTTCACATGCTTTCCTTGTTTTCTGAATAGCTTCATTAAATCTGTTTTGATGGACAGCAGTTGCCTTAACTCCATTACGTTTTGCTGCTTCCAAAATTCTATCTGCATCTTCAAGACAAGTAGCAATTGGCTTTTCAATCATTACATGCTTGCCAGCTTCAATAGCTTCTATTGCATTGTCAGCATGTACTGCATTAGGTGTACAAATATTAACTACGTCGATATGTGAGTCTTTCACCATTTCATCTATACTTGTATAAATACGTTCAATGTTATTTTCTGAAGCCATCTTATTTAAACGATCAATATCAACATCACACAAGGAAACTAGTTCAGCACCCTCTGTACTTTTAATTGCCTCCACATGTTTCTTAGCAATTCGCCCACAGCCCACTATAGCAAAATTAATCATTTAATTTCCTGCCTTTCTATTGATGAACTTTTTCCAGTTTTATAGTTTTAAACACTTCTTCTCTTAATGTCTCGTCAGATAGATGGTTATAACCTAATATTAACTCTGTTAATTTGTTATCATTAAAATAATTATTTTTTCCAATGTAAATTTTAGGGAATACTTGTTTAGAATGAACCTCATCTTTGCCCAGTAACTCTTCATACATTTTTTCTCCTGGACGAATACCACTAAATTGAATGCCTACGTCCTCTTCTCGAAAACCTGACAAAGAAATAAGGTTTTTTGCTAAATCTACTATTTTCACAGGTTCTCCCATATCTAACACAAAGATTTCTCCTCCACGAGCTAAAGCACCTGCTTGAATTACTAGTCTCGAAGCTTCAGGGATAGTCATAAAATAACGTGTCATATCAGGGTGTGTAACGGTTATAGGACCACCATTTGCTATTTGCTTTTTAAATAACGGTATTACGCTTCCTCTACTACCAAGGACATTGCCAAATCGAACAGCAACAAATTTAGTATTACTCGTTTTGCTTAGCAACTGAATAACCATTTCTGCAATTCGTTTGGTTGCCCCCATAACATTAGTTGGGTTTACAGCTTTATCTGAGGAAATCAGCACAAAATTTGGCACTCCGTATGTATCAGCTGCTTCAGCTACATTTTTAGTACCGAGCACATTGTTCTTAAATGCTTCTCTGGGGTTAGCTTCCATTAACGGAACGTGTTTGTGCGCTGCCGCATGGTATATATAGGACGGCTGATATTTCTGAACTACTTCAAAAATCCTGTCACGATCCTGTACATCAGCTATTGTTGTTATAACCTCAGTTTGTATGTCCAACTGCTTTAATTCCATATGGATGGTATAAATGCTGTTTTCTCCGTGACCAAGCAAGATCAACTGTTTTGGACCAAATTTAATCAACTGTCTGCAAATTTCAGAACCAATCGAGCCGCCTGCTCCTGTCACGAGTACCGTTTGTCCGTTGATTTCACTGGAGATCGATTGAATATCTAACTCAACGGGTTCACGCCCTAATAAATCTTCAATCGAAACGTCTCTGATGCTGCTGACTGATACGTTGCCTAGTGCAATGTCTTCAATCATCGGCAGAGTTTGAACATTTTTCACAATCCCTTTTGCACTTTGGATGATTTCTTTCATCCTTGACTTCTCTGCAGAAGGCATGGCAATAACCACGTGGTTTACACGGTGTTTTATCACCACATCTTCTAAGTTCTTTGTGCTTCCTAACACAGGTAAGCCTGCAATTGTTAAGTGGTGCATCGTAAAATCATCATCAATGAATCCAACTAAATTGGAATTCACTTCATTGGAGTTTTTCATCTGCCTGGCCAGCATTTGACCAGCTGAACCGGCCCCAATAATGAGCGTTTGTTTTGCGTTTGGGTTATTCTTAATAAATTTAGCCTTCTTGCCTTTTGGATTTAACGTTAAACCGTACGTTTTATAATAGCGCCAGGCAAAGCGTACCCCGCCAATGAGTAATATATGTAGCATCCACGTGATGATAAGAGCGCGGGTGTAAATGTCTGCGAACGCTAAAAATTGAACAAAGGTTGTCGATATAATCGATAACGAAACGACTACTATAATGCCGATTAATTCTTCCATGCTGGCATAACGCCATTTCTTTCGATACATACCGAGAAGACTTGAAAACAAATGATGTGTGATAAGCAAGACGAGAGATGATACAAGCATCATTTGATCAAACACTGTTCCGGATGGTCCTAGGAAAAAGTGGGAGAAAAAGATCGAGAAAGAAACGATAATTGAATCAATCAAGATAAGTAATGCTAGTCTTTTCTTAAGAGCAGCTGGCATTTAAATCTTCCACTCCTTTCAATTTGTATTTTCTTAAAATAGGCCTAAAAGCTTTTTCTTCTTTTTAATTTCTAACGGGGTATCTGCTGCTAGCCCTTCCCCTTTCACCACATACTCCGCATTTTCCGCAAACAAATAAACCATGGAGGGTCCATAGTTTTCCTTTATTACGTCGTATGCATCTGTCATACAAAACCCCCGGGTCGTGGTGTTGTGGGCATCAGATGCAATCAGGTGGGTTAAATTTGCTTCGATTAACTGGTGGGTGAATTTCTTAATATTTTTACCGAATCTGCCAGTCAGGCTGGCGGCTGTGATTTGTGTGTAGGCTCCCCGGCTGACCATGTTGTATAGGAGACTTGGGTGTTGTATGATCTGTCGGTTGCGTTCTGGGTGGACGATAATCGGCTGGTAGCCTTCGAGCTGGATATCAAATAGTAACTGCTTTGCGTATCTCGGGACGGCGTCTGAGGGGAATTCGATAAATATGTATGTCCCTTGATTTGTCAGTGATAGAATTTCGTCAGAACGGATACTCTCGATCATGCCCCCGTGAATTCTCGTTTCCTGACCTGGCAAAATGGTTAAAGGAATGTCGTAGTCTGCTAGATTCTGATTAAGGGTATCGACCTGTTGTAAAATATGGTGTTTTTCGTTATTGTACTTACCGTTTTGGTGATGAGGGGTTGCGATGATTGTATGTATCCCATCTTCCACGGCGGCTTTGGCCATTTCGATGCTGTTTTCTAAGTCTTGTGCCCCATCATCTATACCCGGCAGAATATGGCTGTGTATGTCAATCAAACTATCGAACTCCTCTCCATTTCAATAAGCATTCACATTTCGTTCACTTTATTGGTTTACATTGGTACAAGTATAGCAGGTTTTTCCTTTGTTTTGAAGGAGTTTAATATGATATTTACACTAATTTTGTAAATAATTAACGAAAAATGCCGATATTATAAAGGGTCCTTTTGAGGAAAAAATTTCGGGTCTTTTGATGTATCCGTTTTCATCGTCTGAATTTTTGGCAAATAAATAGCTAAGCCACCACTTTTTGATGGCTTAGCTATGATTTTCCTTTAAAAGATTCCTAGCACTTTCTTTTTCTTCACGTGTTCTGGCGGGTCGCTGGCTAGGGTTTGATTTTCAATCATGTACTGCGCGTTTTCGAAGAAATAGTGCATCGCTGACTGTCCGTAATTCTTGCTGATCTCACTATAAGCCTCTTTCATGTGGAAAGCTCGCTTCTTTGCGTTATGGGCATCAGAAGCAATCAGGTGAATTAGATTGGACTCGATCAGCTGATAGGAAAGTTTTTTCGCTGCCCGGCCAAACTTGCCTGTTAAACTTCCTGCGGTTACTTGAGAAGCCGCTCCGTTCTTTACGAAAGAATACAGCAAATTCGGGTTGTCCTGAATTTGTAAGTTCCGCTCGGGATGGACGATCACGGGCTGATAGCCTTCGACTTGCAGATTAAACAGCAGATTGCTGGCGTAGGAGGGTACTTGGTCGTGAGGAAATTCCACAAATACGTAGTTGCTTTCGTTAATCGGCAGAATCTCATCTTTCTGTAAGTCTTCAACCATTCCTCCATTGATTCTTGTTTCCTGCCCCGGTAAGACGGTCAATGGAATGTCTTCTTCTTCAAGGGCACGGTTCAACTCACTCACTTGAAGGAGGATGTCGTTCTTATAGTTGTCGAATGCTCCGTTCTGATGGTGTGGTGTTGCGACTATGGTATCGATTCCTTCCTGAACCGCAGCTCTTGCCATTTCGATACTTTCGGTCATGGACTGCGCTCCGTCATCGACACCGGGTAGAATGTGGCTGTGAATATCGATCATAAGATTATCCCTTCCCTCTTTAAAGTCTATACCTATTCTGTCTGCTAGAATTTTCTCTTTTTCTACATTCTAGGGGTTAATTGACCTTACCACTTCACATTATCTTCTAAACGGCTTTAATAGAAAACGGGTCGAACCTCTTAGTTTGACCTCGTCCTTGCGTGCATCGTTTGAACTAAAAGTCCCTACTCTTGTTGTGCATTTTCCATTTACTATACTCCATATACTCCCTGAACTGCTGCTTCGACAACCCGGACTCCATTGCTTCCTGGATTAATTGAACCCATTCTTCATCCAGCTGCTGAGTTTCTGAAGACATCTCTCCGCTGATCAGGTAGTTCATCGGGACATCGAGGACGCCGGCGACTCTTTCGATGAACTGGATCGAGGGATTCGTCTGGTTGTTCCGTTCGATCGAGCTTACATAGGACTTCGCATAGCCGGCTCTTTCTCCTAGTTCGGCCATGGACAGGCCTCTTCTTCTGCGGATGTTCTGAATACGATCCCCGATCATTTCTTCACCTTCTTCTTTTGTCAATGTGCAATATCCTGGTTATTCCTCCAACACAAGGATTGGAAAATAACCATGACTTTTTGATTACAAAAATCATAGCATAAGAGGGGGTGTTATTCAATATATAGAATTATTGTTTTTTATAATGAACCGCAATTCATAAATATTTGCTTTTACTAGTTAAAGAGGGGTAATAATTTTTTTCTCTTCATGTATTCTGGAGGAGCACTTATTATAGGTGTACCCTTAATAACTTGTTGAGCATTTTCTGTTAGGATTTCCCCCGCTGCGTATCCGTACTTTCTATTTATTATATTGCTTGCTGTCCTCATATGAAACTTCCTTTTATTTCCTCGACTATCAGAAGCAATCAAGTGTATAAGATTGGCTTCAATGAACTGGTGAGATAATTTACTAATTTTCTTTCCATATTTGCCACAAATACTTCCTGCTGACAGCTGAGCATAAGCTCCATGTTTTATGAGCTTATATAGGAGGTTTGGATTCTGCTGAATCTGTTTATTACGTTCTGGCTGGGCAATAATCGGTATATATCCTTCCATCTGTAGATTGAAGAATAGGTTGCTTGTATATTGAGGAACATGATCTTTAGGCAGTTCAAGCAGTATATATGGTGTATCTTTATTAATCGTCAGTATTTGGTTGTGCTTTATATCATCGAGTAAGTCTCCGTAGATGCTGATGATTTGTCCAGGTAAAACGGTGAGATTGATCTGTCTCTTTTGTAAGTGCTTATTTAAGTCTTCCACTTGAGTAAGGATCTCCCTTTTACTGTAAAGGTTGATTCCTTCCTGGTAGGCTGGAGTGGCAACTATCGTGCTGATTCCTTCTCTTACAGCAGCTTCCGCCAACTCAATGCTGTCTTCTATCGTCTGAATGCCCTCGTCGATGCCCGGAATGATGTGAGTGTTAATGTTAATCATTGATTATCCCCTTTCTCTATACCTTATCTATATTTATATGGTTCATTTATACTAGCACCATTTGATGAAATTTTATGTCATAATTTAGGGGCGTTTTCACTGTTTTTTTGTCGAAATATAGGAATAAAAAAATCACTTCCCGATGAATGGAAGTGATCATGATTTAAAGATTGCTTTTGCGATTTGTTCTCCACTTATTAAACTCCAAGTATTCGCGGAATTGCTCTTTAGAAAGTCCGGAATTCTGCGCCTCCAATACAAGCTCCAGCCAATCATCGTCTAAGTGGACGTCTTTCTCAGCTGCATCGCCATGGAGGAGGTAGTTCATGGAGACATCGAGTTCTTTGGAAATTTTTTCAAGAAACTGAATGGAAGGGTTGGATTGAAGATTCCGTTCGATTGAGCTCAAATAGGACTTGGCGACCCCTGCGCGTTCGGCGAGCTCGGATAATGATAAATGGCGGATTTTTCGGATGTGTTGTATGCGATCACCGATCATCCTATCACCTTCTTTCGTTTGTATATTATTAGTGTAGCATAATTTGTCGGGGTGTTCTATTTAAAGCACGTAAAAATTGGTAGTAGATGTTTCCTATTTTTATTGTGGACATCGAAAACCCGCAGACTTGTTATAGCTGCGGGTTTTTCGATGGAACCATGATTCTCGATAGTGAATGAAACGTATTTTTCGTATTATGGCCATCTGTGCATTCCACCAGCTCATTAAACTGACGAACGTGATGATGCTGCTGATCGAGCTCATAATTTTGTTGAATCGCAAGGTCCAGCTCTTTGAAATTATACGTCACGTCTCCAAAGGCAATGTTCTCTTGAAGAATGTTCGGTGCGCCGTACTCTTCTTCGCATCTTTCCTTATCTTTCCAGTAAAACACGACATTCGTCCCTCCTGTAAACGCCATGTAGGTGACCGAGGAATAATCGGAGATCAACACCTTTGTGCGTAGAAGGATCTCTTTAATATCTCCTTCATAGAAATAGTGCTTATGATCTTCGTAGAACTCAGGAAACTGCTCCTGCAGGATCAAACGCGCTTTGGGATGAAGTACGATATTGACCTGCTTATCAAAGTAGAACGGCTCGTGCGTGATCTTGTTAATAAACGTTAAGTATCTGTAGATGTAGAGTATTTTTTATTGTGCTTTTTATTCTTTAAACTATTGGCTCCATTAAAATCACAGTATTCGTTTCTTAATATTAGTTTTTTGCCATCTATGTAAGGTGAACGTAAAGGTTGATGCTCCTCTATGGGCAAACTCATATAACATTCCCTCTTTCGATATACTTTGATCCAAATTTATGCTCGATTAACATTTTACGATAAAAATTGTGAAATTCAACATAATTTTAGGGTCTTTTCACTTAATTGACATCCATGATTTGTAACTCTATTAACCTATATAGTGTTGAAAGCGAGGACTTTAGTTATAATAAGAATAGAACGAAAAGGTGGTGTTTCGATGAGTGAATTAGTGGAACGGTTTGAACTGGCATTTAATCAGATTCATCAAATATTAAAGGATATGAACCATTATCCGAAAAATGATAACTTCGTGGAGCTGCTGCAGCGGTCGAAGGAGCGTAGTGTGATCAAGGAGCATTTTGACACGCTGCGTCAGTATGCGAAGCTTCGCAATGCGATCGTGCATGAGCGGGTACGGGACGGCTATTATATTGCGTCTCCCCACCTTGAGGTCGTAGAAGAGCTTGAGTACATTAAACGAACGCTTGATCAGCCGCCAAAAGCGCTTGATATCGCGACGCGGCCGGTGATGTTCTTCTATGCGGATTCGGACCTGCTTGAGGTGATGCAGGCGTTCCGTGACCACGCCGTATCGCAGTTTCCGATTTATGACGGGATGGGCGGACGCTTCCTCGGCTTGCTGACGAATGGAGCCTTGGTGCGCTGGATGAGCGGGCACGCGGAGAATGGTGCTGTGACGGTCGAAGGCGTGCGTGTCAGGGATGTGCTTCAAGCGGAAGGCGTGCGTAATGCGGAGTTTATCCCTGAGCGGTCCACGGTGTTTGACGTCGAGGATGTGTATGAGGATCGTCACGTAGAAGGCCGGAAGCTGAAGGCGGTGATTGTCACAGAGGATGGAAGGTGTGATTCGTCGCCCCTTGGCATCGTCACGGCGTGGGATTTAATTAAAGTGGACGTCGAGGAGGCAGAGGATGCGTGATCAGAAGCGTTCGGTGAAGGACTTTTTTACTTATATCCGCGCTGGACTGCCGGCGAAATGGCTGGTCGCTGTAGCGCTCGTGTTAAGCCTGCTTGAAACAGCAGCCAGCCTTGTTGTGCCGCTGTTCACGCGTGATTTAGTCGATCAGCTGGCAGACGGCGGTTTGAGTACTGGGTTGATCGTGTTTCTTGTCGTCACGTTCCTTGTTCAAACGGTGTCGGGCGGCTTTTCCTACTACATTCTCGCCTACATCGGTGAGCACATCGTCGCTTACATCCGCCGCGGGCTGTGGAATCATATTCTGAAGCTGCCGGTTGGTTATTTTGACGAACATGAATCAGGCGAGACGATGAGCCGGATTACGCAGGACACGACGACAGTGAAAAATTTGATTACGAATCATCTGGTATCGTTTGTTACGGGGGTAATTACGATTATCGGAGCCGTGATCATTCTGCTGACGATTGACTGGCGGATGACAGTGATTATGTTAATGTCGGTTCCTGTCGCATTGTTCGTTTTAATGCCCTTAGGGCGGATCATGTATCGTGTGTCGAGAAAGCTGCAGGATGAGATGGCTGACTTTAGCGCGAACCTCGGCCGGGTGCTGAGCGAGATTCGACTCGTCAAGGCGTCGAACGCCGAAGCTGCCGAGAGTGACAAAGGCGCACGCGGAATTGGACAGCTGTTTACATATGGATTGAAAGAAGCACGCATTCAGGCGATCATCTCCCCATTCGTGACTACGATTATTATGGCGGTTCTGGTCGTGTTAATTGGATACGGCGGTGTTCGGGTCGCTTCAGGGGCACTCAGCGCGGGATCGCTTGTGGCTGTGATCATTTATGTGTTTCAAATCATCGTGCCGTTTAGTCAAATGGCGACGTTCTTTACCACGTTCCAAAAAGCGATGGGCGCGACAGAACGGATTCAATTTTTACATGAAATTGATGTCGAGAAGGAAGCCGGTGATCAGCTGTCGGAGAATGATAAGCTCGTGTTCCGCGACGTGTCGTTTGGCTACACCGGCTCGGAGCGCATCATTTTAAAAGGCGTGAGTTTTGCCGTCATGCCGGGAGAAACGGTCGCGCTTGTCGGCCCGAGCGGTGCAGGGAAAACAACAGTCTTCTCGTTGATCGAGCGGTTCTACTCCCCTTCTGTAGGTGAGATTCGGATGGGTGATATGCCGCTGGATGCGATTGAATTAGAACAGTGGCGACGGTCGATCGGCTACGTCTCCCAGGACAGCCCGGTGATGTCAGGGACGATTCGAGATAACGTGTGCTACGGATTAAAGGATAACGTTTCTGACTTGCAGGTCGAAGCTGCGCTGCAGCAGGCGAATGCTCATGAATTTGTGAGTGAGCTTGAAGACGGGCTGGAAACGCGGGTCGGCGAGCGCGGCGTGAAGCTATCCGGCGGCCAGCGTCAGCGAATCGCGATTGCCCGGGCGTTACTGCGCGACCCTGCCGTGCTGTTGCTGGATGAAGCGACGTCGAATTTGGATTCTGAGTCTGAGGCTGCCGTGCAGGAAGCGCTGCGGACGCTGATGGAAGGACGGACGACACTCGTAATTGCGCATCGGTTGTCAACGGTTGTTGATGCCGATCAGCTGCTGATGCTTGAGGACGGGATGATTACCGGGCGCGGACGGCATGCAGAGCTGTATGAAAACAATGGGCGGTATCGGGAGTTGGTGGATCAGCAGATGCTTTAAATAGGCAAAGCTTAGAGTTTTTAAGAGCTCTAAGCTTTTTTGTATGAGATATTCTTCAAGTCCCTATACTTCATTCACATAAACCTTCTACAGATGACCACATTCTACCCACTTCTGAAAAATATTCCGCTAGCTATCTTTGAAAAAACCCTATTAACAAAACCATTTTCACCTCATCAACTCCAGCCACAACCGAAAATAAACAATAAATTCCAATGTAATGTTTACATTACATTTAATTTCCAATATAATGTAAATATGTAAGGTGCACATTACATTTTGAAAGGTAGTTATTTGAATGAAACAAGGAGTTAAAAATGCAGTCAAGGAGTTTCGCAAGGAGAAGAAATTAACTCAAGGGCAGCTGGCTGAAGAAATTGCTGTAACGAGACAAACGATCATAGCTATTGAGAAACAAAGGTATGAACCTGCAATAGGAACTGCTCTCAAACTGTCTGATGTTCTTGAGTGTCCATTAGAGAAATTATTTTGGATCGAAGAAAGGAAGAAGAAAGATGAACACAACCTATAGAACAAATTTTTTATTAAGAACATTAATCCCGATCTTTTTGTTTGTAAGCTACTTTTTTATTTCCCACTCTACAACTACCTTAGTCGCAGCTATTCTTGCAACGTTACTCGTCGTCTCCTCAGGAATAGAAATACATAAGAATAACAAGTGGAGCAAAACAAATCTAAAGCATGATCAGCGCACCAGGGCTAATGCACACTTTGCTGGTTATATTACGTATTGGATGATGCTGATCGCCTTATTTGCAGGGGGTATACTCCTTTTGAATACCGATATACCGCTCACTTTCCCTAAGTTAATTGGTTACACCATTCTAGGAAGCTTTGCTGTCAGGTGGCTGATTCGTGACTATTTAAATAACCGTGAAAAGTTTGAGTAGATTGTAGTGTTAACTTAGAAGAGGCTGGGACAAAACTCAGCCTCTTTTATTTATTCATACATTCAACTGCCCTTCCACACACGTTACGGCATGTCCTCCAAGCAGGATGCTTCCGTCGTCTTGAAACCGTATTTCTACTCGCCCATTTCGTCCTAAACAAAAACCCTGACTCGCCACGTAGTCCGCTCCCTCTGTAAGCTCTAGCTGTTGTACCATCGTTGCGACGCAGCCATTCCCGCTTCCGCATACCGGGTCTTCTGGAACTCCTTCCCCAGGGGCAAACGAACGGACCTCAAATGCTGCGTCTGATTGTTCCGCTGTGCTTCCAAATACGGTCACCCCAGTTACCCCTTCTGGCGTCAAGGCCGTGAGCTTCTCCATGTTGGGGCGGAGATTCCGCACCACTTCAGCATCAGAAAGCTGCAGCGTCATCCAAACGACTCCAAGATCAATGGTGAGAGCGGCTTTTACGTTGGCCGGATCTACACCTAGGGCATCTGTAAGTTCATTTAGCTTCTGCGAGTCTATCGATGTTTGTTTCGATTCAGGCAGCGTAAAAAACATTTGATCGCCATCTGGAATAATCGTGACTAATCCAATTCCGCTTTCCTGCACGAAACGTCCCTCTGTCTTTGGGCTCAGTCCGTGTTTTTGTACAGCATAAGCCGTACCCAACGTCGGATGACCCGCAAACGGCAGTTCATTGTTTGGAGTGAAAATCCGCAGTTTATAATCGGCCTTGGGATCACTCGGTTCACACACGAAGGTCGTTTCAGATAAGTTCGTCCAGTTGGCAATGGCCTGCATTTCTTCTGATGATAGATCATTTCCATCGAGCACCACGGCTACGGGGTTCCCCTGAAATGGTTTTGCTGTAAACACGTCTACCTGTTGAAACGGTACTTGTCCATTCATTATGTAGTCCCTCCTATATAAAGTTCAGGTGAACATCCTAGAGAATCACGCCTGCAAAATTCCCCTGCAGCACTTCTTTTCCCTTCTGGTTGTGACAGGAAAAAGAGGCCGCGATCGCTGTTCTTTCGTCTGGCTGTTTTTCATATTTTTCAATTGTCACTTCGCAAGTAATCGTGTCACTTGTAAACACGGGACGCAAAAACTCAAAGTTCATCGTACGCGCGAGTACATTATGGTCGCCGCCGACTTTTGTCGGCAGCGTTGCCGTTAACAGCCCCTGGACGACAAGCCTCCCCTCTTCATCCGGGGTCATATGGTGAGTGCCTTCATCCCCGGAAACCTTAGTAAATCGTTCTACATCTTTTTCAGTAAACGTTCGTTCAAATGTAATGGTATCTCCTGCTTGTAATGCCATCCTCAGCTCCCCTTTCTATATAAGTTCAATGGGCCCTCCATGAACATACGATTTATATTCAAAGGCTGTGGTGCCATATACACTTTTAAAATGTTTATTTAAATGAGTTAAATCGACAAACCCGCAGTCAGCTACGGCTGAATAGATATCTCCGCTTTTCTCGATCATCTGCTTGGCCCGTTCAATTTTTCCGTTAAGATAGTACTGGTACGGGGAGATTCCTGTGTGAGTCTTGAATAATCTAATAAACTGGTATTTCGACAAGCCGAGCTCTTGAGAGATTTCCTCCAGCTTCAGCCCTTTTTCCAGGCTGGCATGAATAATCTCTTTGGCTTTTCTTATTCTTGAGCTTTCATTCGCCTGGTCTGTCGTGAAATTGGTCTGCGTAAGACCGTCTGTGAGAGATAAAAACAATTCACTGCACAAAGCTTCCTCTTTTTCCCCTAATATCGCCTGTGCCAGATTGACAATTCTCTGTTCCAGCCGATGATCATACACAACCGGTGCTGGAAAACGCACCATGTCCTTTGTCTCAAGAGCCTCTAACAGCATCTCCGGCTTTATATATAACATCACGTAATCAAGGCCGGTCTCATCATGGGCCATCCCGTCATGCGCCTGTTCAGGGTTAAAAAGCATCACGCCCTGCGGATAGGATAGCTGCAGGCTGCCTTCGAGATGGTAATGCTGGATGCCGCGGAGAGTAACCCCGATGGCATACTCTTCATGCGCGTGCTTTTTATACGAGAATTCATGAATACTCGCGGACAATGCGGTAATTTCTGCCGACTTTTTATAAATGAAATTCTCCAATTCATTCACCTCTCTGCCCTACATCCACAGCATGATGGCGGAATAAGCTAAAAACAGCGCCATAAGTACATTAACGGCTTTATTGTACTTCCCTAACATTCTTTTAAAAATCGTACCGAAAAGCACCCAGGTCGTAAATGCCATAAAACCAATGATGGTAATAATTATAACACTTACGGTCACCGCAGATGTTGAGATATAGTGCGGCAAAATAAAGCTGGGAAGGACCGTCATCGTAAAAAGGATCACCTTCGGATTGAGGAACTGCATCAGGAAACCGGACATAAAGGTCCCCGTTTGCTGGACGGAGGGCTTAGAGGCATCCATCCTGTAAATTTGATAAGCCAGATAAAGCATATAGCCGCTTCCAAGAATCTGCATAACCATGAGAAGTTTAGGGATGATGGTCATCAGGGCCGCGTTCAGTATCGCTGAAACCGCAAGCAGCAGTCCAAACGCCATCGTGGCTCCATATGTAAAGTTCATGGCCTTTTTTGTCCCTAAATTGTGGGTCGTCGATAAGATAACAATGTTCGTTGGGCCGGGGGTGAAAGTAATCACAAAACAGTACATTAAGAAAGATGTAATATTCATGAAGAAACTCCTTTCTACGTGTTCTTCAGTCATCTTACATCTGACTTCATTTTCGATATAGTATATTATTGCAGGCTCTGACTAAAGATTGGCTTTAACATACTTCCTTTTACCGTCATCTCCATCTCCATCACCAAAACTACCGGACCATTCTTGTTTAATTAACTACAATTCTACAATTAAGGAGTCATCCAGGATTTCTCCCCCATTATCAATATAGTCCAGGAAGACCTTCCCGTCTGTTATGAGATCTCTCTCCTTCATTACATCGACAAACCCATTCACCAGCTCTTCATCTTCATCATTTCTTTCACGAGCCACCTCAATATGGATGGCTGGTTCAATTTCAGCCTCATCATATCTGCCTGGATGCTCTAAACTCAGCTTTGGCCCTTCTCGCGGATCCAGGTACACAAAAAAACGGTGGGAATCCTTAAAGGTCTCACGCACATCACGTTCCAGTTCCTCTTCTAACTGTTTCGTCCATTTCTCTGAAGCATATGTATCCGTCATCGATGAAGTCGTTCCACTTTCATAGACAAGAAAGTCAATCTCGCCTTCTATGTCTCTTACCTTTGCTGCATACTCAAACTCGAAATTCCCCATATTGTCATACAATGTATCGTAGATTTTAAACTCATGATCAAAATGCTTGCTCATGTACTCCTCGGCCTGCTTTGTTACTTTTTCTTCTTGCTCTGCATCCGGAGTCATCGACACTATAAACACAACTATTATGCCGCCAATGAGTAAAACTATAGCTCCCAACACAAATAAGAGAACTTTTATCCCTCGTTTCATATACTCTCCCCTTCTCTAATTGCCATCCTGTACAGCTTCTCCTTTTATTACATCTTATGGATCTCCTTTAATTTATATTGTTTGCTTTTTCGTTTAACCCTTAAAGTATCCAATTCGACACTTGATCTCCCTACATGAAAACGATCTGTAGAGAACAATAAACGCATATTTAATCCCCCCTCAACTTCGGATAAAGCGACAAGGGTGAATAACATCCTCTTGTTTGGTAACTGCATTAAAGTCTTGGCTTCTATTGAGAAAAAACGTTCACTTAAAGTACGGAAGCAAACATAAATGGTTTCATTTTCCATAGAGTTTATTTTACTAAGTAAAGCTTCTACCAACTCTATGGCGTTTTTTTATATCCCCTCTTTCACAAACACTAGAATAGGGCCTAGTCTTCTGTTCCTTTAAGTGATCATTACTCTATTAAGTTTATTGATTTTCTACGGACTTTTCTCTATTCCACTTGTAAGTGCCAATAATAAAAAACCATTTATCATACATATGACGTATGAATGATAAATGGTTTTCAATCAATTAATATACTAAACCTCTATTTTATCGCCTTTATGAATATCTTCCGTGCCCGCTTCCAATGCCGTCTCATAGTACCAGCATTTATGCTTGATGAGTTCCATCGTCTTGTTTAGTTCTTCAAGCTGGGCTTTCACCGTCGCTTTACGTTCCATAAACATGTTATATCTTTGCTGCAGCGTGGCATCTCCATCCCCGCACCAGTCAATAAAACTTTTAATCTCCTTAATCGGCATTCCAGTAGATTTCAAACATTCAATCACTTTTAAAGCTTCGATGTCGGTTTCTTTAAACAATCGTCTTCCGCTTTCTGTCCGTTCAACAAAAGGCAGAAGCCCCTCCTTGTCGTAGTAACGCAAAGTATACACTGTAAGATTCAATTCTTTAGCAACGTCGCTGATCGAATATGTCTTCAAATTTTTTTCTCTCCTTCTTATCATTTAGACCTCGAGTTAGCTCTAAAATTATGCAGGGAGCTTAGCACGGTACCCGAAGAAAGTCAAAGCCCTTAAAGAATTAAAACTTTATAACTTGACCTAGAGTTAACTCTAAGGATTAACATGGTTTTGTAAGGGAAAAAGGAAGGTAGAAATTCTCACCTATTATTTTTCTCTGCAAAACTATAATTTTTGATGGAGGTTTTTGAATGATAACTGCTAAAGCAAGAGCTGTTGACGGTTCAGACCAACCCTTTCGAACGGCCGAAATTGAACGGCGCGACCTTGATGTACATGATGTGCTGATTGAAATTAAATATGCGGGAATTTGCCATTCTGATATCCATACGGCTCACGGAGACTGGGGTGAGGTAGACTTCCCTCTCGTACCCGGCCACGAGATTGCGGGAATTGTCACTGACGTAGGCGCTGAAGTAACGAAGTATAAAGTCGGCGACCGGGTAGGTGTCGGATGTATGGTCGACTCGTGCGGCGAATGTGAGAACTGTCGTAAAGGGGAAGAACAATACTGCCTCAAAGGAAATGTTCCTACTTATGCTGGTGTAGACAAATACGGCGAGCCTACTCAAGGGGGATATTCTACTCATATCGTGGTAACGGAAGATTTTGTACTTAGAATCCCTGACAACATTGGGCTTGATGTTGCTGCCCCATTACTCTGCGCAGGTATTACGACTTTTTCTCCGTTAAATCACTGGAATGCCGGTCCAGGTAAGAAAGTGGCGATTGTCGGTATGGGCGGACTCGGCCATATGGCGGTCCAGATTGCCCACGCCATGGGGGCAGAAGTGAGCGTTCTTTCACGGACATTGAACAAAGAGGAAGATGGCTTGCAATTTGGGGCTGAAGGCTATTATGCCACGACGGACCCTGAGACATTTACTAAGCTCGCCGGTTCCTTTGACCTGATCATTAACACGGTAAGTGCGCAGATCGATATGAATGCTTACCTTTCCCTGTTAACGCTGGATGGGACGTTAGTGAATGTGGGGGCGCCGCCAGAGCCATTGTCAGTCCATGCGTTCTCTCTTATTCCTCAGCGCCGCTCATTCGCAGGTTCATTGATTGGCGGCATCCGCGAGACTCAGGAAATGTTAGATTTCTGTGCCGAGCATAATGCAGTGCCTAAAATCGAAGTGATTTCAGCTGACGAAATTGACGAAGCCTACGAGAGAGTATTAGCTTCTGATGTGAAGTATCGATTTGTCATTGATACAAGCACGATGTGAGGTCAGGTCAGCAGGTAACTAATAATATGGAGGTGTCAGGCTGTCGAGAAAGTTCTCGACAGTCTTAATTTTTGGCATTTTTACTTAAACGTTCAATACATTAAAGAATGGGATAGGCTGATTTATTGTCGCTAATGGTTTCGCACAAGTGCTGATGACAGAGCCTGCCAGAAAATGAAAAAAGATTGTCCATAAACTTTCCAAGATAAGCCAGATGAAGGAGAGTCTTTTTCTGTATAAAAAGAAATTCTAAGGAGCGGGGCCCCTTCCACTCCTGCGGAAGAACGAGTGAGCCGAGATCGCCGAGCGCGGGTTTCGCGAGGAAGCTCGGGCGCTCGTCCGCGGAAAGGGAAGGGGCTTTCGCTCCTGGCGGTAAAAAAATCTTGCAGAAAAACAGGGGTTTCTCGACAAGCTGACACCTCCAAATTCGGAGGTGTTTTTCCTATAATAAAGCTCGATTATTTTTTGTCTGCTGCCGCTTCAAACGTCACCAGCTGGTCCGGGGAATTCGGATATTGACCAAAACGATAATCTGAAGATATCACAATGTCTGTAAATCCAACATCTTTAAGAATCAACTTAAATTCCTCAATGCCGTACCAGCGCAGCGGAAAGCGCTCCAGCTCACTTTCTATAAGTTTCCCCTTCCTCCATCTTTCGTAACGCCCATGGGAAATCGTATACTGCTGAACGTAATCTACCTCTACTTTTTTATCTTCTAAAGTGATCATGTCCCCATTCTTACACTCCCAGGACCTTGTAGACACTTTTCCAAGCGATATTTCCGTTGGCAGAAATAGATCGAGAATGAGTTTTCCCCCGTGACGCAGATGTTTATAGAAGTTCTGTAATGCTTGGATGGAGGCTTTCCTTTCGTGAATGAGCAAGAAGGTTCCTGTCGGGATAATAATAGCTTCATATTCCGTATCCACTGAAAAAGATTCCATATCCGCTTCAAAAAGCGTCGGCGCTAGATGTCTCTTTTCACAGTTCTTACGGCATATTTCTAACATATCAGACGAAGTGTCAAAGCCATCAACGTCCATTCCCTTTTCTAACAATGGAATAAGCACACGGCCCGTCCCCGCCCCAGGTTCAAGAATTTTTCCCTTCACCGTTTGTAATCGATCGATGTAAAATTCTACATCCCCGAATGAATGCCCGACGGTTTTGTCCATATCATATACTTCCGACGATAAACTGCGGTAATATCCTAGCAAGTGCCCACCCCTTATAAGTTGTTAAACTGCTAAATTTACTTCTATTTACTCCTGGTCAAACCAGATTAACGCTTTTCTCTCGATTTCTACCACCAGCTGTTCTTTCCCCTGAATGTAAGCCTCTATGTCGTGAGGGAACTGCTTGGCCAGCCTCTGTTTTAATTCACCATACTGCTGCTTCTCATGGGAATGCGTTCGCAAGTAATCACGAAAGGCCAGATGTCGCTTGATCTCACGACTTCCTTCTTCGTAAAAATGAACATGATGCGAACGTTGATCGCCGCCTTTTTCAAAATACCTCCGCATCGGAATGCCATTTTCCCCTTTTGGCGTATATCCCATCTGCTTCATCTCTTCATTGAAGGAATCTACGTTCGAGATGTCCTTAACGACTGGCATAATATCAATAATGGGTTTAGCCTGTAATCCTGGCACAGAGGTGCTTCCGATGTGGTGGATTTCAATGATTTCTCCTGTAAAAATTTCTCGAAGCTTTTCCGCTTCTTCTAAAAACATCCTCGGCCATTTTTCTTGATAAGGTTCCACTTCGACTTTTCTCAAACGATCACCTTCCGAGCTATTATGGAAAAAGCAAAAGAAGCTATGTATAGAATCAGCATCTTGTAACACCCCTCCCCTCAACCTTAAAGAAATTAATATGTCCAGCTTATAAAAGACAATCACACTCATTATGTATCCTTTTGATCATATGACTTGTTACTTTAAGGTTCTTAGATGTCATTTCATCTTTCACCTCTTCAACTGAAATAATGCATTCACCTACATTACGCAAGAACACTTGAATGGTTTCATTTTATTAAGAAGAGGCGTATTCTTATCATTAAAAATCCTGTGGTAAGGATAGAAGCTTTTTTGAAATTCTACTTTTTAAACTGTAATCTGAAATTAAGTTAATTTTATAGTCTTAATAAATAATAGAGGATGTGATGAATGTGAAAATTGTCGCTCAGAACGATGATCCGCGTCTAGCTTATTTTATAATGGTCGTTTTGTCTGCGATTTCTTTTAGAAAGGTAGTAACTATAGAAGCAAAAAAGATAGAACTTAGGGAGAAGAGGTTAGGTTAAGAAAGAAACACAAGAATGGAATATGAGGAGTCACTGAAAAAGAGCCAATCCTTTAGTGAAGATCACCCTTCTAAATATAAGGATTTTTATATACTCGAACCTACATAGATTGAGCAGGATACAACGACAAATCCAGAAAGGAATAATCCTTGTTGAAGACGAGTCCAATTCTACATCCATCCCCAACGTTTTCGATCAACGTCAAACAAGAAGAAGTCTAAGACAACAGCTAATACGACATATAAAAAAGCTGCGAAAGTACCCACACGCTCCTCTCCCCTCAACCATATTCATTCAATTATATCATACAAATAATACCAATTTTATATTGATCGTTAATTTGATGCTCGACAAATAACATTTGATCGTATTCCAAAAATATGAAATTATTTATGGATACATATTTTTTAGGAGTGTTCATGATGACAAAGAACCTGATATTTTTCTTACTTATTATTCTTCTATCTGCCTGTCAAAGCGAACCTACAGAAGAAAAACAGAAATTAGATGAACAGCCAACCGTAACTTTTTCTTATGAGGATGAGGAAATCGATTCCAATAATATTAAAGGATGTTTTGTTGATGACTGCTCTGAAGAAAATGCTTTTGTAGAAAGAATTAATCACAGCGAATTTACAGAGGGGCTTGAGCCACCAGAAGTTAAACATGGAGACGAAATTAAGGTTGAAATTAATGGACAAGAACCCACCGAAGTCTATTATTCAAGGAATTTTGATGAAGGAACTACGACGCAAGATCACACGTTAAACGGAAATAAAATAGAAATTCATGGAGAAGGTACGGAGCAATATTTTATGGTTTTTAAATGGTACAACGAAAACGATGAATTTCTTGGAGCTCTTTCTAAAGCGTTCGAAATTGAAGTCATAAACTGATTATCATTGGTGCACGAACCGGGAATTGTACTGCCACGGTTAATAACGCCCTAACTTCAATAGATAACGGCTTATCTCCTACAGATAGTGTCCTATCTGTAGAAGATAGCGCCCTAACTCCAGGTAATAACGACTTAACGAAAAAAATAGCGACATTTCTCTGATAATTACAAAGGCAGCCAGGTACTATCTCAATCTGCCTTCTGTTACCCTTCATGCACCTATGCTTTCGCATCCTCACGTTCATCTACTTGTTGATCAAACTTTTTCAAAGTATGATCAACGCCCCCACAATGACTGCCAGCTGAATCGACACGAATTCAGCAGCCAGACCGATTGCAATCGATTCGTTTATATGGGTCCGGACCATGTGTTTATTCTCGTGAAAATGTGGTATGATATAAGTAACAAATCATATAATAAAGAAATGACCACAGCGCGAACTGTGGTCAGATAGATACCCATTCTTCTGATAGGGGATTGGCGTTATCTAATCTGCAAAGAAAAAATAGCCCTTACCCATGTTTTAGGAGACAGGGGGGCTATTTTTTTGCGTCAAAAATAGCGACAACGACAGCGATTAACGTTATGACCATTGAAGAAAAAGAAATCATAAGCGTCAAAGCTTCGAAGGTTGTCATGGAATCACCCCCTTTTGGGGAGAACTCCAACCACCCTATCCTTTACCACACGATGATAAATCGAATGGAGTATCTATTCTCTATTATACCATAATCATCCATGAATGACCTTTACTTCCATAAAGAAAAAATGCTTTGATAATAAGGGTTTACAGCTTTTACTACCTGATTGGCCTAAGGCGACTGCGCTTGTTTCATATCGGTCACTAATGGAAGAAGCAACGAGTCTCATTTCCATTCCCATTACCTGTTAGAAGAATATTACTTTAGGTTTTCACTTAATGAATTAATGGGTAAACCTATAAAAAAACAGAAAGGAGTGACCATATGTTAACTATTATATCGTGGATAGCTTTAGCTATTGGGATAATATGCACTTTAATTATTGTAATTGATGTCAGCAGACATCCCCAAATGATGAAAATTATGAATGTTGTCTGGCCAATCAATGGTTGGTTCTTTGGCCCCTTTGCTGTGTGGGCATATTTCAAGTGGGGTCGTTTGAAAGCTAAAGATGCTAACGAAGAAGATGATCGAAAAAATTCTGCTAAAGTTTTTGTTTCCTCCAGCCACTGTGCCGGTGGATGTACATTCGGAGATATAGTAGGTGTCCCTATTGTTGCGATGACCGGAATAGCTATTGCAGGTTCTACTTTGTTTGCCCACTATCTGGTGGAATTTCTTTTAGCCTATCTATTCGGTATTGCTTTCCAGTTTTTTGCGATTTATCCAATGGATAAGGATCAAGGAGTGATGCAATCCTTTAAAGCATCGATTAAGGCAGATACCTTATCCGTAATCACATTCCAAATTGGGATGTTCGGCTGGATGGCAATTGTTCACTATCTATTATTTACCACTCCCCCTAAACCCCATGAACCTACGTACTGGTTTATGATGCAAATCGCCATGATTATCGGTTTCTTGGTTAGTTTCCCACCTAACTGGTGGCTAGTAAGAAAAGGTATCAAAGAGGCTATGTAGCTCACTACGGGCAGGGGGCTGCATGGCCTTTTTCTCCTTCCTATAGTACATTTTTACCTCTGCTATTGGAACAAGTGAACTAACAGTCGATTAAGCAATATGATCTACTGCAGGATTTCCCTGGTTTTCACAAGTGTATGTATCCTTGCATAAAATCGTCGGTTGCAGTCTCGATGACCCCTATATGATAATCAATTAAGCGTTCATTTACATAGGAGATGCAATATTGTGACTTCATCCCCAGATTCAAACGGTTCCTCACCTACTTCTTCCCTTTCTTTATGGATCTATGTTCAGTTACTCTTTTCCCACTATTAGCCGGGTAGCTAATTAAAATAAGCTGAATATATTTCCATTAACCAATTATTTTTCGCTGTTCCCTTCGAACTTTTTACATTCAAACGTAGTTATTAATTTTCACTTAATACTCAGTTTCTTTTCTTTAGTCATTATTCTAATATCAAAGAAATAAATATAAAGGTATGGAGGGATGCCTGTTATGATTCTAAAAATGATAGACTTAAGTTTAATGGCTGAACACTTGCCCGTTCATAAAGCTGAACTGGATAAATTAGAGACTTATATCTGCAGCATTCAAGACTCGGAGATCAAGCAAGTCGCGACAGAGCAATACATGATCATGCAGAATCATGTAAAAGTCATGATTGCTCTTATGAATCCATCTCAAAATGAATTTATCGGCCTCAACGACTTACATAAGTGGGAGCCCGTTCAGTTAAACTGTCACCAGAACTCCTTAGGCATGAGTCAAGAAAATATATTAACTGAACTCAAAACCTCTACGGAAACGATGGCTAATAAAAATTTCAATTCAGCATTAAGGATGAAAGCTGAAAATGTCCGTAATATTCACATTCATATGGCCCTGCAGCAAACGATGCTTCTCAATCGTTACATTGCCTTAATGGATAGATTTGTTAAAGATACAGCTCCGGAGAGTTCAGGAGATAAGCAGAGAGAAACTTTTCAGACATTCAAAAACATGTTTAACCTGTGAGAAATGGATCTTAAAAAAAAGCCTCATCACCGTTTGTAACGAACTGTACCATGCAAACATAATAGACAGCTGCTTCGAAACTCCTAAATAAAGGCAAAAAGGATAACTCTCTATTGAACATTCTCGCTGTTCTTGCTGTGGCCGAAGCTAATTGGTGGCGTATAATAGAGGTTTTCCTTTATTTATATTTGACTATCTTTCTTATTTTGGGCGACACCTGTTGCGTAAGCTGCCTCCACAACGGCTTCTTTAATATTAGGCACCACGTTCTTGTTAAAGACGCCGGGGATAATATAATCTTCATTAAGTTCATCTTCAGGAATAGAATCGGCTATCGCTTTTGCTGCAGCGAGCTTCATTTCATCATTGATGGTTGAAGCTTTACAATCCAGTGCCCCCCTGAAGATACCAGGGAAACATAACACATTATTCACCTGGTTAGGGAAATCCGACCTTCCCGTGGCCATGATTCTTACGTAAGGGTTGGCTATCTCCGGGGCAATTTCAGGGTCAGGATTGGCAAGGGCAAAAACGATCGGGTCATCGGCCATCTTTTTAATATCTTCGACTTGAAGAATATTGGCTGCCGCTACACCGATAAATATATCTGCGTCCTCAATGACCGTGGGTAAAGGTCCTCGTTCATGATTTGGATTCGTATTCTCTCCATACCAGGTCCACATTGGATTTTCGTATTGCACACCCTTAGTAATGGCCCCTTTTTTATCAACCCCGACGATGTTTTCAGCTCCTGCTTTTAAGAGCATCTGGGTTATGGAAATCCCTGCTGCTCCGATACCGCAGACGACAATTTTACAATGCCTTAAATCTTTTCTTACTAATTTTATAGCGTTGAGGATTCCAGCAAGAACCACAATCGCTGTGCCATGCTGATCGTCATGGAAGACAGGAATATCCAATTCTTCTTTTAACCGTGCCTCAATTTCAAAACACCTTGGGGAAGAGATATCTTCTAAATTGATGCCGCCAAACGAGGGACTTAAGGATTTAATGATTTGAATAATATTTTCTGCATTTTCTTCATCGAGACAAAGAGGGTACGCATTTATATCGGCGAGTTGTTTAAAAAGCATGGCCTTCCCTTCCATTACCGGCATAGCCGCTTCAGGTTTTAATTTTCCTAACCCCAGAACAGCACTGCCGTCTGAAATGACAGCAACAGCGTTCCTTTTTATTGTTAGATTATGAGCAAGAGATGGATCTTCATCAATGGCTGTACAAACCCTGGCGACCTCGGGTGTATAAACATGGGATAACTCCTCCCTGTTATCAATCGAAAGCGTAGGTCTTACCTCGATTTTCCCACCGAGATGAACTAAAAATGTCCGGTCAGATATATGTTGAATCTCTACTCCATCTAACTCTTTTATCGATTGAATCATGGTCTCTTGACCGTCTTTGTGACCGACCTTAATCGTTAAATCTCTTATCGTCGTTTCTGCACCTTCTTTAATAACATCAATGGCGATTAAGTCACCTTTGGCGTTGCTGATAATTGTCGCAATCTCCCCAAAAGAAATGTTCTGTTTATTGATTTCCAAACGGAGAATGATGTGCATATTCGACTGCGTCATATAATTCATCCTTTCATCTCAATTAGAGACACTGTATAGTTTAGCTTCCCTAATATTTGGATGGAATATGAATTATTTTTATGCAAACGAATTAAAAAGTATCAGCAAGGGACCTGAGAGTAATTCATCAATCGCAAGATGACAACCGCATTTCTTCGTGCTCCTCAGGCTGGCCGCATTATTTACTTATTAAGTATGTCGAGCGGATCTCTTTAATACACTATTTCTAGGATGTCGTTTTCCTTCGAAAGGAGTTATTTTCTATGCCGATAAGACCATTTGCATTAAAGCGCGGAGATACGATCGGGATTGTTACATTGGGAAGCCCACCTGAAAGGAATGAGGTGGAGACAGGAGTAGAAATGTTGGAAGAAATGGGGTTTACTATCCTCCTCGGCCGTAATGTGTACGCCCGTGATGGTTTCATAGCAGGTACAGCCCAAGAGCGTGCGGCGGATCTTATGAATATGTTTGCCAACCCTCAGGTGAAAATGATCTTACCTTCAAGGGGAGGTGTAGGCGTTGCAGGCATTCTCCCTTATATTGACTATCCATTTATTCAGCAAAACGCAAAAATCATAAGTGGTTACAGTGATATTACGGTGTTGTTGAATGCCTTATATCAATATGCCGATTTAACCACTTTTCACAGTCTGATGCTTGTTGATTTTAACCCAAATACCCCCAATTATAATTTCAATCAATTTTTTACTGCCGTTTCCTCCCCTGCCCCCATTGGTCAAATCCAAACGCCCCCTGGTATGCCATTAAGGAGCAGAGTCCCCGGGGACGTCACCGGACCAATTGTTGGCGGCAACCTCACATCCTTAATCGGCACGCTCGGTACTCCTTTTGAGATAGATACCCGGGGGAAAATCCTGCTGCTTGAAGATACACATGAACCTATCAACACAATATTCAGGTATACCGAACAATTAAGAATGGCCGGGAAATTCAGGGACTGTATTGGAATCGTTATGGGAGAGTGCACAGAGTGTGATGAATCTTATGGGAAGACGTACGAAGATTTGATTAATGAATTTATAGTACCACTAGGTAAGCCGCTTATGACTAATCTCACCTCAGGACACGGCACCTATAAAACGGCCATTCCTATCGGGGCCACGGTGAACTTGAATACGTTCAATAATACACTGACCGTTCTCACTCCCGCTACGACTCCATCTTAGCGGGGCCGGTTCCCTATCCGTGATGATTACCAGCGGAGTAAACGGCAGATGTGCGTTGGTTTGTCTTAGCTCTCGCTTGGCCTTATGGCGGCTTTGTTCCATATACAAAATAGGGCTGCCATAGTTTTAAAGCCTCCCAGATACTCATCACACCGATAATAACCTTTAATTAGAATTTTTGATTTAATTTTTTAGTAAGGGTGTGGATGGCTTCTATTACTTCTTGAATATTCTCCTTATCATTCATTTCATTTCTAGCGTGAAGTAATACTGGTCGAACGGACTCAACAGAACGTCCAAACTTATACATCCATTCATATCTTGGAACCATCCAGGTATGGAAATGGTGGCTGGTATCTTCGTTATAAAAATAATAGACATAATCAATCCCTAAAGCTTCTCTTTGCGCTTTTCTTATCCTTGTTAAAACATTTATGTAGTCTAGGCTTTCATCTTCGGTTAATTCATCCAAGCATTTGATATGCCTTTTAGCAGCTACTATTATTAACCCTTTAATTGGATAAGCGACGTCTTGATGTGCGTGAAAGTGCTCTGTTTCTATTATTACACCTCCATCGGGTTCAACTAATCCACTTGTTAATGCACAGCTAAGGCATTCAACTTCTATTACTTTTCCATTAGATAAGGTTATTTTTCTCAAATTTAACCTCTCCCAAAAATTAATAAGATCTTATCTATATAAATCGATTATTTCCCTTGCTCTGCCTGTTACTTTATCTATTAACTCCAAGGGTGAAAGAATTTTCACTTGGTTTCCAAAACCGACTATGAAATTAACAGCTTCGTCTTCGGTGTTAAAGATCAATTCTAATTCTGTCCAGCCATTCTCTGTAACCTTCCCATCATTTACTGGCTGTACGAAACGTCCAGTAAACCTAATTCGTTCCCGTGCAAAAGGAGACACATTCACCTTCACTCGAAACTCAGGCAGACTTTGCATGAATTGCTTCTTGGATTCCTCCCAATGGGCCGATAATTTAAAATCACGAGGTCTGTTAAAATATTCATGCATTAATTCACATTTAACGATTCGAGTAATTTTATAGCTGCGAAATTCATCTTGTTTGTTCATGGCTACCACATACCAATTGCTTGATTTGGCTACCAGGCCAAGGGGGTTGACTATAGATTCTCTTATTTCTCCATCTGCCTTTTTGTAAATAATGTTTACTTTTTGATTGTTCATGACTGCTTCTTTCATAACTTCCATAGCAGGATTCATTTCAATTGCAGCAGTCTTCCAGGTGCCCATATCCACATGTACTCTTTCCCAGAGCTTTACTGCATTCTGCCTGGATTCTTCTGGTATGGATAACAGCAGCTTATTCTTGATTTGCTTTGAGGAGATTCCCATATTCAGATCATTGATAATTTTTTCTGCATGAGGCAAAAACAGTGACAGCATTTCTTCTTCCTTCAACCAGCTCAGCCGTTGTTTCCAATTATCGACAAGTCTCCATCCTCCTGCTTGGCCTCTTTCAGCATACACCGGGATCCCAGCAGCACTTAATGACTCCATATCTCTATGGACGGTTCTCTCGGAAACTTCAAGTTCTCTGGATAATTCTCGAGTCGTAACAATTTCCCCATGTTGCAGTAGAAGTAAGATATTAATTAACCTTTCCGCTTTCATCAGCTTTTCTCCTTTATTTTTTTAATCATGACATGACCTGTCATATATCCAATTTATTATATTGTTACATAAAAAGAAAGGAAGGATAGATAAATGATGAATTTAAAAAATCAAACAGCCATCGTAGCTGGCGCAACAAGGGGAGCAGGCCGAGCTATGGCCATCAAGCTTGGTGAAGCGGGAGCAACTGTATATGTGACTGGACGTACAACAAGAGAAGAAACTTCTCCTATGCAACGAAAAGAAACAATTGAAAAGACAGCCGAATTCGTCAATGAAGCAGGCGGGTTGGGAATTCCAGTAAAAGTGGACCATACAGACGAAGAGCAAGTGAGAAGGTTCATAAACAAAGTGAACGATGAACAAAACGGAAGATTAGACATCCTTGTGAATGATATTTGGGGAGGAGATCCGCTGACAGAATGGGGCAAGGATGTTGGGGACCATGATTTACACAAGGGATTGCAAATGCAAAAACAAGCTGTACAAGCTCATTTCATTACTTCTCATTATGCCGTACCAATATTGAAAAAGAATAACAAAGGATTGATTGTAGAAATCACGGACGGGATAGATTCGAAATATAGAGGGAATTTTTATTATAGTTTAGCGAAGATATCAAACATCCATATGGCTGCAGCTATGGCACAGGATCTCAAAGATTACCATATTACTTCCATAGCTTTAACTCCTGGATTCCTCCGTTCAGAAGCCATGCTGGATCATTTCGGCGTAACCGAAGAAAACTGGAAGGAAGCAGTGAAAGTCGAAAAACACTTTATTGCCTCTGAAACCCCCTATTATATCGGAGAAGCCCTTAAACATCTGGCGTTGGATCCGGACGTGCGTAGGTTTAACGGAAGGACATTAAGCACTTGGGAGCTCTCAGAGATTTACGGTTTTAAAGACGTGGATGGCACACAGCCTCATTGGGGCAATTATTTTAAAAAGCACGTGGAAAAACAAAATTAATCACAAACGAGCGCTCTTCTGGTTAAGGGAGCGCTCGTTCAAGATAACATTGACAATCCATCCTGCCAAATTTAGAATAACAACATTATACATAAAAAGGAAAATTTCATCAGGTAAAGGAGGCTGTCATTGAGCTTAACTAAGAACTATGCCATCGTTGGAACTGCTTTTTTAATTGCTTCAGCGTTTTTAACTTCCGGAAGCAACGTTTATTATTCAAACAAAGTCCAAGCCATTAGTCCCTTCTTCTTTACGTTTATTAGCTTTCTTATTACTGCATTCTTTTTTCAAGCCACTCAACTGAAACAATCCTTTCAGTCTATGAAAATCGAAAAAAGTTTTCTTAAGGATATCGTTGGGATCAATCTTAGTACTGCAGGTGCATTTATGAGTTTTTATTTTGCCTTAAAGTACATAGAACCTGCCATTGTAGGTGCTATCGAAATAGGAATTGGACCGGTCTCTTCCTTAATCATTATTCGCTTAGTTTATGGAAGCAAAATGAATAAACTCGACCTCTTAATAGGATTGGGTGCTTTAATAGGCAGTCTTTTTTTAATTGGAAGTACCTTGCAGGGGAGTTCAGGAATTGATTTTGAATCTCTACCCGTTGCCGTTTTAGGATTATTCTCTTCTATCTTGTGTGGATTCTGTGCAGCGTTAGCAGCCATTTTCTCCAAACGACTAAGTACAGCCCAATGGAGTTCCTCCAAAATACTAGCGCACCGATTTTATGCCATTGTTGGATTATCTCTCTACCTTTCCATTCAACAAGGTAATTTATTGCAGCAATTATCTGCGAATTGGTTATGGATTCTGATTGTATCCCTGTTAGGTGTTACTTTGCCTCTCTACTGTTTACAGATAGGGATACAGTATTGTGATAGTTTTTTTGTGATGATGTCTCTTTCATTTATACCGATATTCACTTTTGCTTTTCAATTACTTGATCCTCGAATATCTACTTCTTACCATTCATTATCAGGTATATTGATTATCTTGCTATTTGCTTTATTTAGTGTCGGGTTAAATCATTCCCGCCACAAATTGATTCTCAAAGAAAAAAGGAAGGCAGTGTAATGGACTGTGCTTCCATTATAAGCCACCTGATCGTCCAGCGAAGAAAAATGTGAAAAGTAAATTAAAACTCCCTAAATAATGAAATATTTATTCATAACTTCCCAACCTTTTCCTTATTTATATTTATAGTTAGGATCCAACACGGTTTGCTTAAAAGCCGGCTGATCGTTTTTATAAACCTTAGTTAAAGTCATCCTTTAGACGAATAGCAAGACGTACAGCTTGTGATAAAATGAAGGGAAGAGGGAGGCCTAATAATGGAACACTCCAATCAAACATATGCAGTAGAAGCCGATCAATTAGTGAAAGCGTTTGGAAAAGAACGAGCTGTAGATGGCATCAGCTTAAAGGTGCCTAAAGGAATTGTCTATGGATTCCTCGGCCCTAACGGGGCTGGTAAAACGACGATGATCCGTATGCTGGCCACGCTGCTGAAACCAACAGAAGGCCAGGCGAAAGTCATGGGATATGACCTGGCAAAAGAAGCGGATGAAGTAAGGCAGTCGATCAGTTTGACGGGACAGTTTGCTTCTGTTGATGAGGAATTATCCGGCCGGGAGAATCTCATCTTCATTGGCAGGTTAGTTGGATTTTCCCGTAAAGAAGCAAAGAAGCGCGCCGATGAATTATTAGCCGCTTTTAATTTACAAGATGCAGCAAAGCGCCAGGTGAAGAAATACTCCGGCGGAATGAGAAGAAGAATTGATATTGCCGCAAGTATTGTCACCTCACCAGAACTGCTCTTTTTAGATGAACCCACCACAGGCCTTGATCCAAGAAGCCGGAATGAAGTGTGGGATATCGTTCGAGCCTTAGTCAAAAAAGGAACGACTGTATTTCTTACGACGCAATACTTAGAAGAAGCCGATCAGCTTGCTGACCTGATTGGCGTCATCGACCGAGGCGTTCTCATTGCAGAAGGAACGAGTGCCGAATTGAAATCGTCGATTGGTGTTCGAAGCTTGACTATTGAATTTGAAGACGAACAGGATTTGAATCAGGCCGAGTCCATCTTTGAAGGGATGTTCACACAGGCACCTGAAGTGAACCGCGATCATTTATCGATTTCCGTTACGATGAAAGACCAGTCAAAGGCTGCAAAAGCAATTGGAGAACTCGCGAACCAGCAAATCACAGTTAAAGACTTCTCTTTGCAGCAGCCAAGTTTAGATGATGTATTTTTAACGATTACCGGAAAGCCGGCGAAACAGGAAGGCGGGAAAGCAAGTGGAGAATAATTCATTAGAGAAATCAATCACTTTAGAGAACCGCCCATCCAAAGCTTCGCCGATGAATGCCGCTCTCACGTTTGCATGGCGGGCCTTATTACGCATACGCTACGTTCCAGAGCAGCTATTCGATGTGACGATCTTCCCGATTATCTTTCTGTTGATGTTTACGTACTTATTCGGTGGTGCGATATCGGGCTCTACAGGAGAGTACTTAGACTTTGTCCTGCCGGGAATCTTAGTCATGACCGTGGCAATGATAACAATGTATACAGGACTCGATTTGAATAAAGACATTGAAAAAGGCGTCTTTGATCGTTTTCGTTCACTGCCGATATGGCAGCCTGCTGTATTAGTAGGGGCGCTGTTAGTGGATGTTGTGCGATATTCACTTGCTGCCACCATCATGGTGACACTGGGGTACATTCTAGGGTTTCGGGCAGAAGCGGGGTTCACAGGAGTCGTCCTTGCCGTCCTGGTTATTCTATTCTTCGCTTTTAGTCTATCCTGGATCTGGACGATGCTAGGAATCATTGTTCGCTCGGAAAAAGCACTCATGGCCATAAGTATGATGCTGTTATTCCCACTCACCTTCTTAAGCAGCGTATTTGTCGATCCCACCACCATGCCCGATTGGCTGCAATACTTTGTTGATATTAATCCCATCACCTTCGTGGTCGATGCGGCCAGAGGATTGATTCATGGTTATGATGTCACCAGCGAATTGTTGATTATCACTTACATTTCATTAGGTTTAATTGTCGTGTTCGGTACGCTGACGATGTACTTTTTCAGAAATAAGAATTAATCAAATAGAGAAATTGAAATAAAAAGCCGAAACAGCCTTGGTTCTAAGCTTCTTAGGACTAAGGCTGTTCCGCTATTTGCTTTTGAAGGAATCACTTATTAAAGTCATGATATTTTCAATTGATAAAGTTACTACTCTTTTTCAGATAAAATTCAGTTATTGTCCTTATCTAGCTTTTCCGTGCCAGGCATCAAAATAGTTTGTTCCCCACCTATCAGTACCGTTACGGGACAATAAATTATTATTCTTTAAATGATAAACCTGCTTTCTCTAGCGAAGTTCTCATTGTAGGTAAGGAAGCTGGTCCCACCCCATGAAGTTTTAGAATTTCTTTTTCTGTGTATGAAGAAAGTTTTTGCAAAGTATCAATTCCTTCATGAACTAAGGCCTTCCTGGCCGGTGAACTTAGTTGTGATAGGAAGCCACTTTGAGGTTTATTTTCTTTATCACAAGTAGGACACGTAGGACAATCACTACTTTTGTAATACTTATGTCCTTTTTCACATACCCGTAGACTTTTATTTGCTGTCAAACTAATCCCTCCTAATAATCTCAATTTTACCTTGCTTTTTTCTTTTCCATTAGCAGTAAAACAGCCGAGCTAGTAAAAAGCTTCGTCCACCATTGAACAATCGTCCCTTGAATATCCTATTTATAACTGAACATTCTCAAAGTGTTCAACTTCTGGAAAGGGGTCATAGAAATGATGTAAGTGTCTCTTCCATTCTTGATACTCTTTCGATTGCCTAAACCCAACTGTATGGTCTTCTAATGCTTCCCACTTCACTAACAATAAATATTTCCCCTGAACTTCCATACATCGCTGCAATTCGTGTGAGATGTAGCCATGCATGGATGATATGATTTTGGATGCTTCTCGAAAGGCTTCCTCATATTCCTCTTCCTTACCATGCTTAACTTGCAGCATTACCGCTTCTAAAATCACGTAACCACCGCCCCTATCTTATTTTCAACTTCTATTTAATCATACCCTATCCTCTACATGAGTAGTTCTAGTTATGTAGAATCTTAAATTAAACTGCCAGACTCCAATAGAAGTTAGAGTCATGGCAGTTCTAGTAGAAGTGCCTCATCCCCACTGCCTTAACGCTTTAGCAGAGCGGGGGTCAGGCACCATATTACTTATACTATTCTTTCACTCGATATTATCAGTAAATTAATATACCTCAGAAAAAATTTACATTGAGTAAACATATTACAATAATTCCCTTAATAATGTTTAGTTACAATAATAGATAGTTAGGATCTTACTTGAGCTGATGATTCGTTTAGTAAAAACAAAGGAGAGAGCTAAATGCACATAGACTTTCATACCCACGCAAATTTATCAAGAAAATCACCCATTACTTTAGATGAATTTATGAAAAAAATGGAAGAAGCAAGCTTAAATGGACTAGATGCGTTAGCTTTGACGGAAAATGTGAACCACCCTAATTTTACTAATCTTTATAACATGCTCGATAACAACTTCTCTTATGAAAATGATTATTATGATGTAAATGGACTAAAAGTGTTTCCTGGTATGCAAGTTGATGTTAAAGACAAAGGGAGCTTTTTAATTATTGCTAATCGGGAGACTGTCCAGCTCATTTATAAGAAGCTAAGTCTTCAAGAGAAGGGGATCCGTGCGGACGAATTGATGGAGTTAGTTCATCATGATCATGTATTGAAGATTGCAGCTCACCCTTTGAGAGAATCCAATTCTTGGCTCCATCATAAAGATGAAACCTTAAAACAGTTTGATGCTCTCGAAATTAACGGAAAAGACTTATACAGATATGGGAATACTATGAAAACTGAAATGGAAACTTTAGCTTCTCACCTTCAAATCGGTGCTGTGAGCGGCAGTAATGCTGATCAGCGTTTTCACTACGGATGTATCTTTAATGAAATTCCGGAATGCACAACCATTGATCAGTTGAAAAAGGCTATTCAAGAAAAAGAATATAAAGTTCACGTTTCACCTTTCTTACACCCTAAAATAAAAGCGGCTAATTTTGTAAGTATGTTTTTCCGAAAAAAAGCTGTTTAATAAAACATTAGTAGAAGTGCCTGACTCCCACTGCGTTAACGCTTTAGCAAAGCGGGGGCCATGTACTATATTTAAATTAAACTGCCAGACTCCAATAGAAGTTAGAGTCATGGCAGTTCCGATGTTTTATTTAACTATGTCCCCCAAAAAGCGGAAGGTTCTTATGGCAGTTGATTGTGTTTCATTTTTCTTTCATTAATGCGATTACTGATAAATCGCGCGCGCTCAGCCGAACGATCTCTTTCTTCTGGCGCCATTTTTTCAAATGATATCACAAAAATTAAAAAGTTAATTCTCATCGTTTATTCCTCCTATGTGATTGTCACTAAGCGGAATCCTTCTCCGCATTTAACCAATTCATAAATTCAATCCTCACTAGTTCAGCCATCGGTTACACTCCCTTTCTTAGATGATATTTTTGGCAGTTGCTTTTCGGTCAAGCCATTGATCTTGAGCACTCGGTCGGTAACCAGGCAGTGGTGAATAAGTTTGTTTTTTCCGCCGGTTCACACGAATAGTGAAAATAAAGAAATGCATCGTCATCATTGCCCACCTCCTTAAAGTTGTAAATTTATATCAAAAGAGTAAAAATACCCTTTGATTCCATAAGAAATAGCCACAGGTATCCTGTGGCTCTGCTTTTAAAGCTCTCCGTTTATGAAGACGCAAAAAAGCCACAGGTGTCCTGTGGCTCTGCTTTAAAGCTCTCCGTTATAAGACGCAAAAAAGCCACAGGAATACAGTATGCACTACCTGCGGCTGTTATAAACCTTTGTTAATTAAAACGTTTTAGGGTCTAATAAATAGCGCAGGTCGATTTAGTTGTACAGTTTGATTCATAGTTAAATTGTTCATCATTGGTTTCGACCTCGCTTTCTGATAATTTTTTCTTTCACTGGAAATTATATATGAACCTGATCTTAAAGTAAAGACCAATTTTCAAAAAAGTCATACAAATACAAAATTTTGACTTTTCTTCCCTCCTAAGACTATATGTAGCTCAGCTGATATTTATTCCTATCAGCATCGATTGCGCCTAGGATTCGCTCTCTACCTCTGCAGATTTAATTTAAAAATTAACGCTTACCACCTGGCTTTCTTTCCCAAACCACCTCATACAACCATTTGAAAAAAGTTGCAAATAAAGAGACACCCACTACATCTACAGGGTTAAATGAGGTGAACAATACCTGCCATATTGAAAAACCAACAATCATGAATAAGAAGAACTTAAAATAACTTAACACCTTAATCACCTCTATTTCCCTTCTTGGTGCTGTCGTATCTTTTGATACCGTCTATCTAGCTGGATAATAAATTTTATTCTATAGTTTTTTCGATTTCGATATTAAAAGAACTAGGGCTAAAACAAATAAAACCGCAGAAATCATCAGGGCATTTGAAGTACCAAGCGGAGCTATAAAAAAACTTAAAAGTAATATAACAAATCCCATAATAAATAAAAACACACTCATTTACTCCCCTCCTTTTCTTATAAAAGTACTATTACATTGCTTTGAAACTTTCAGATAGGTATTTCATACTGTTTCTGAAAAAATCGTCAATATTCCTTGACTGGAATATTCCTTTTAAGGAATAATTAATTTAACACCAATGAGCGACGTAGATTAAAACGAAAACCATGGAGGTGATCCATCATGTAACCCCATGAACTACTTATGAAAAATTCACATGTTAGGAGCAAATTCATCATGAACGTACAAACATTTAGTGCACTGGCAGAACCCAACCGTCTTGCTATCGTCGATCTTCTGCTTGACGAACCTCTTCCAGTAGGAGAGATTGCGGGGAAGTTAAACTTAAACCAGCCCCAGACTTCCAAGCACCTTCGCGTTTTGAGCGAAGCTGGTATTGTCGAAGTTCAGCCGCTCGCTAATCGTCGGATATATAAGCTAAGACCAGAACCCCTTCAAGAGATGGATCAATGGCTTGATTCCTACCGTCGAATGTGGGAATCGCGGATGGATCGGTTAGAAGATTACCTCAATGGTTTACATGAAAAAAAACAGTAGATTGATGATGAGGCAGCGAAAATCTCACAGGGTCACCTCAATACCTTGTACGGAGAGATTTTAATAGTCATCCTTTCTCTAAGAGTATTTAACTTTAACGTGCAGGTAAAGAGGTCATGGAAAAGGTTTATACATTTGTAGGGAGGAATTAAAATGTCAATCAATGAATTGAAATCGAGAGTAGAGAACGATCAGGTGCTGGTACTGGAGCGCAGCTTTGATGCCCCGCGCGATATTGTGTTTAAAATGTTTAAAGATCCTGAGCATCTCAAGCATTGGTGGGGGCCGAATGGCTGGGAGCTTCCGGTTTGCCACGTTGATTTCCGACCGGGCGGCACCTGGCATTTCTGTATGAAGTGTATGGATCAGAATCAAGGAGAATATTATGGGATGGAGTCCTGGGGAAAAGTCGTTTACAAGGACATTATTGAACCAGAGCTGATTACTTACACCGACTATTTCTCGGATGCTGAGGGTAATATTGACGAAACGATGCCTTCTTCTGAGACCACTTTGGAATTCATCGATGTCGATGGAAAGACGAAGCTAGTTAACCGTACAGAGTATGAGTCTGCGGAAGCTCTTAATAAAGTGATGGATATGGGCATGCTGCAGGGCATCACAGAAACTTGGAACCGCCTTGAGGAGCATCTGAAGGAAGTTAAATAACTAATTTTAAATCAACAGAGAATTCATAATAAAAAGGAGGAATACCCATCTCCCATCAAAAAATTGTCCCCCATCTGTGGTTTAATCAGGAAGCTAAAGAAGCAGCCCAATTTTATACATCAATTTTTCCAGATTCAAAAGTCACCAGTACCGCAACAATTCGCAACACGCCATCTGGAGATAGCGATCTCGTTTCTTTTCATATCGCAGGATATTCATTCATGGCCATAAATGGAGGACCACATTTTCAATTTAATCCTTCAATTTCTTTTTTTGTGAATTTTGACCCTTCAAAAGATGAGAATGCGGGAGAAAATTTAGATCTGCTCTGGGAACAGCTATCCCAGGGCGGTACTCCACTTATGCCACTTCAAGAATATCCGTTCAGTAAACGTTACGGATGGATACAGGATAAGTATGGGCTGACATGGCAGTTGATGCTGCTAAACCGGGAGGATCAAGAACGACCATTTATCGTACCTTCCTTGCTGTATGTTCAAGACGTGTTAGGGAAGGCAGAAGAAGCCAGCGACTTTTATCTTTCTGTATTCGGTGAGTCAAGACGAGGGGAAATCGCTCGTTATCCAGCAGGCATGGAACCAGATGAAGAAGGGACTGTGATGTTTACAGATTTTATGCTCGAAAACCAATGGTTTGCTGCTATGGATAGTGCTCACCCGCATAACTTCAAATTTAATGAAGCTATTTCACTGTTAGTTCGATGCAAAAATCAAGAAGAGATTGATTACTACTGGGAAAAGCTGTCCTCAGAGCCAGCAGCAGAACAATGTGGCTGGGTAAAAGATAGATATGGTGTATCCTGGCAAATCTGGCCGGAGGTTATGGGAGAAATGATCGCAAATGGGACGACTGAACAAATGAACCGATTAACAAAAACATTTCTCCAAATGAAAAAGTTTAACATAGAAAAATTAATACAAGCCTATCAAGGCAAGTAATCATTAGCCTGCACTCCATTGATGATAAAGCTGGTCAGCGCCGGCTTTTTTTTATTTCACCATCTCCATTCGCTTCCCGGTTTATGTTGATTCCTTTGAAATGTAATCTTCTAATTGATGGAAGGTGCCTGAAAATCCATCATGAACCATTTCCTGTGCTTCTCCAAAAGTTTTAAGTTCCTCTTCGGCTGCTCTTACAGGAGTAACAATATCTGTAACCATTGTTTTTCCTTCGTCTTCGATGAACGTTATCGTGTTAAGCGTTTCCAAAGGCCAATTTGTGTTAAAGGGGGCACGTATAATGGTTCCTTCTTCATTAGAAAAGAAACTGGAATAAACGATTTTCTCCGGCGCAACAATTTGACTGTATACAAACTTCACCCACATTGCATCACCCTCAGCAGGTTTCTGGCTGTAGTGAAAAACACCACCCTCGCGGAAGTCTGATTTCAAAACCTTAAACGTCCATCCTTTTGGCCCCCACCACTCCTGCAAATGTTCGGATGAGGTAAATGCTTTAAATACCTGTTCACGTGGAGCATTGAAACTGTGAGTAATTTTGACTTGAGCAGCCATTTTGTTTCCTCCCAGGTTTTTGTCTTCACTTTCTTTTAAATCCTGCAAATAAAGCCCGTGAATGGGGTTGGCTATGTAAGGTCGATCGTTCGCCTGTCTGCTACCGGTGCCCCTGTATTGCAGCTAAATCCTATTACTTTATAGGGCAGGCTAGCGATATGAAACCCTTCATTTGATTTGTCATAATCATGTACCCCCTTATTCAATTATCTAACCCTTTCCTTCAATAAGCGCCGGGCCGGGGAGATGCAACTGCCCCAGCCCTAAAGAGAATGTTTACCGAACGTTACGGGGAAGCCAGAAGAGAGCTGAATTTCGATGCCTGACACTACCCCGTGACGACAAAAAAGAGATCTCCTATTATTTTTTAACTATCGGAATATAAATATCAAAATGTGGATCATTCTTATCACTATCAATTGGGTAATGTTCATGCTTAATTGGCATATAAGGATCATAGTACTCAACCTCAGCTTCTCTATATGCGGTATAGTCACTATTAAACAACCAATTATGTAAATCCGTATAAGTTTTGGAGATATCTTCTCCTTTGTGATGTGTCGTTTTCACATAGGTCCATTCAGGAACCCTTATTTCAATCATTCCCACAGGGATTTCCTGCTCCTCACTTACTTCATACACCGAATAATGCACGAAGCCATTTTCAATTACATGGTAAGATAAACCTAACTGAACATCAGGATTCACCTTATCTTCTAACTCCCTTGCCCGCTCTTCCATTTGTTTGATAACGTTTTTTAAATCTGGGTCAATTTCAGAGAATCTACCCGCCCATTTTAATCCTACTGCTCGATATGCCGGTAGTGTAACAATTTCATATGTCATCCTCTCTCCCCCATTCAACATGTTTTAATTAATTTGGCGTCTCTCATGACATCCTTTAGGAAACTCACGACCAGAACCTGTCCTATCCTTTAAACCACACGGAAACCAACTAAATTACTTTTCTTCAACTTCTCTTCCCCCATAATGGAGGTAATTTTTACAACCTAGTTTAATATCTATTTCAATAAAGGGATATATCTTCCTTCTTATTTTTAAATATCCGCCTGGATTTAATTTTGAAAAAAAATCTCTTATTTCACCTTATCAAACAAAATGACGCATTATTAATTGAAGCAGGGCACTTTTTCATACTATTACACCGTATACAATTCCAACTATTTCAATCCACATCCAGGCACTCAATCCTTTTTCAGGTAAGGAGTCCCCTTCATGTACACGAGAATATACTAGTCCCAGGTAGAGGCAGTTAAAAAGTATGGGCGTATATGTATAGGGACATAACTAATAAAAGGGAAACACAGTTTAAGGGGTTATTTTAAATGAAGCGTATTTCAAATATTCAATTATTTTCGCTTATTATGGCTTTTGAAATCGGTAGTACAACCTTGTTTGCATTAGGAATTGGTGCAAAAAGAGATGCCTGGATTGTTATATTAATGGCGTTCATAGTAGGATTATTTCTATTATGGGTTTATACCCAAATCCCTAAATACTACCCTAATCGAAATTTTGCTGAGATTCTAAATGATACATTAGGACCCATAATAGCCAAACCTTTACTCCTGCTTTTCGGATTATATTTCTTAAACCAAGCAAGTCATAATTTTTATGAATTTGGTTCTCTCATTAGTATGACTGCATTACCTAAAGCCCCGCTTATCGTCATTCTCTATTTGTTTGTCCTTGTGATTATACATATTCTTCTATTAGGTTTTGAGGTTTTATCACGAACAGTTGAGATATTCCTCCCGTATTTATTACTTTTTTTATTAGCTACTTTTTTGTTTATGATATTTTCAGGAACTTTTGAAATCAGTAATCTACGACCTGTTTTAGGAGAAGGATGGAAACCTATATTAAGTGAAGTCCCTCGAGTTATAGGTTTTCCTTATGGTGAAATGATTGTATTCCTTATGTTTTGGCACTATATAAGAGATCAGAAATATATACGGAAGGCTGCTTTTCTTGCTCTAGGTATATCGACATTATTACTTTTCTTATCCTTAATTGTGATTATATCCGTTTTAGGTCCTGAACTAGCTGCAAATACAGAAATTCCTCTATTAGAAACGCTATTATCGATTAATATTGCTAACATTATTACAAACCTGGATAGTATAGGCGTCTTTATTATGTTTATTGGGGGATTTTATAAAACAGCTTTGCATTTTTTAGGGTTCTCTTTAGCAATTACTTGGTTATTTAATAGTAAAAATCCAAAATGGGCTATCTCCATTTTCGGGTTACTTTTACCAATTTTTTCTGTTGTTCGTTTTGATGGATTTGAAGACCAAAGATGGAAGGGAATTGAAGGAGGAACATATGTGATGTTAGTATATTCCTTTCTTCCAGTTTTACTTTTATTAATTATCTTTATAAAAAGTAAAAACTCCACAGGAAAGGAGAATAACAATGTTTATTGACCTGACTGTGTTTAAAGCAGATCCTTTCTTGTCCCTAATTACAATAGGAGGAGGGATTTATGTAATCATTCTTTTATTAATAATTGTTTATCAATCGATCAAGTTATTTTTCAGATGATAAACACTAGGAAAATATGCGATAAAATTCAAACTAAAAAAGCCTGCTTCCCATTTATAGGGGGTGCAGACCTTTATCAATTATAATAGTTACTCTTTAGGCTCAAATGGACCTTTTGTTAAACCTGAATCTACAATCTCCACATCTACCTTGACATTATAATTTACGTCAGCAAAGGTTTCTGACCAATCATCTTTTACTTTCTGCCATTCTTTAGGCTGTTCTATATTTAAAACTCTTCCAAATCCAAAAATGTCTGATTGAAAATCTTGCTGCGCTTTATCTATGACCATCTCAATTTCTTTTTTTATCGTTTTCTCACCTTCTTTTTCAATATCCTTTAAGTAATCCGAAATTTCTTTTCGGGTTTTAAACTCGTCAGTTGATTCTTGTCCACTCAATCGTGCTTTCTGGTGAATATCAATGGTAAAGGAAATTTGACCGTTTTTATCCACTTTTGGTTTAATCTCAGACTTTAACTCTTTTAAAAGCAGTGTAACTAATTTATCTTCGTCTAATAAAGATGGGAGAGGTAGAGATCCTCTATCGGTAACCGGCCCCTCCCCTGTTACCAGATTATATCCCCTTACTTCCGTTTCATCTATAAAACCAACTAACTTATCTTCTTTAAATGCTGCTCCTCCTGACAACTTTACAAGCTCTGCAGGTACTTTATCAGCGTTCTCCTCACGCTTTAGAACCCCTACTAAAGGATCTACTCCTGCTCCTAACACTTTCTTATGGTAAGTAAGCATATTAATACCAACAGCGTTATAATCCGCATTTTCGAAAAGACCCTTTAAAAAATTGGCTGAAACAGGGGTAATATTATTCCCTTCTGTATTAATTATTGTTTTGGCGTCACTTCCTTTAGTAATCGCAAGCCAAACATATCCTCGCACTTGTTTTCCTCGTTGAAAAGAATCGATGATTGGAATTAATCCTTCTCTCGCTATCTCTTCACTAATAACAATCACTTTATTATGAGCATAAAAGCTTTTTCTATCTATTGTTTTATTTGCTTTTAGCAAAATTTCGTCAATGGTTTTTCCCGTCACTGAGACCTTTAAAGAAGATTCATCTGGACTCGGTGATAGTGTGCTTTGTGCCGATGGCCTAAGATATTCGGAAGTCAGCGTATATTCATTCGTATCCGTATCTTTATCAATGGTTATTGCGGATACTATTCCGATTTCCGCTAATTCTTTCCGATCCCAGCACCCTGTTAATAAAAAAAGGGAAAGTAAAACGATCAATACCCTCATATTAACTCTCTCCCTCAGGGCGTCCTGGTTTATTTTCAGATCCTTCTCTTTTAGATTCTGTCCAAGTTATCGATTGAGGTCTTGATTTTAAAAACCATAATGGCATACGAATAATTGCATCTTTCCATTCACTAAAAAATATTGGTCCCATTGGAGTTAAATAGGGAGTACCAAAAGATCGTAAAGAACATACATGTCCAATCAAAACAAACGTTCCCATTAATAAGCCGTAGAAACCTAGTGCACCTGATAAGAAAAGAAGAAAAAATCTGGCCAGAATCACAGCATCATTTAAGGACGTTACGATAAAACCCGTAATTGCTGTCAAGGCTACTACGATTACCATGGGTGCACTTACTAACCCAGCTTGCACGGCAGCTTCTCCAATGACCAACGCCCCTACTATACTGATAGCAGAACCAACCGGGCGGGGCATTCGAACACCTGCTTCTCTAAGTAATTCAAATAGAATTATCATCAGCAAAGCTTCCAAAAATGCAGGAAAGGGGACTTTTTCTTCAGCTGCTGCCATAGTTGTAAGGAGAAGAGATGGGACCATTTCGTGATGGTATGTGGCAACGGAAACAAAAATCGCAGGTGTAGAGATAGTTAAAAATAGAGCCAGTATTCTAAATAATCTCATTAACGAAGCTAAGTATGGACGTGAATAATAATCTTCTGGAACTTGAATCGATTCGATAAATAAGTGTGGCACAGTTAATACAAATGGGGTCCCATCACAAAATATCGCAATCCTACCTTCCAATATTTTGCCTGATACTTTATCAGGTTTTTCACTATTCCCAACTGTTGGGAATATAGAGTAAGGGTGATCCTCAATAAATTGCTCAATATAACCCGATTCTAAAATCATATCTGTATCAATTCGTTTTAAACGATTCCTCACTTCATCTATAACCTCTGGGTTTGCTATACCTTTAATATAACCTATCCAAATATTCGTTTTTGTCTGTTTTCCTATCTGCATATCTTCAAACACTAGTTTTTTATTCTGGATTCTTCTGCGAATTAAAGAAATATTAACTTTCAATACTTCATTAAACCCTTCACGTGAACCTCTAACACTTGCTTCCGTTTCAGGTTCTTCTATCCCTCTAGACTCAAACCCGTGTGCCCCTATAAGCAGGGCCTTACGAAAACCATCCAGAAAAATGATAGCCTTTCCAGCTAATATACCTTCATTTACTTTATCCATTGTTTGGACTTCTTTAATATCTGAAGAACTTAACACTCTTTTACCTATGATTTTCAATAAATCCTCTGATGATGTATTCTCTATATCCTCGAATAAATCAGCTCTCATTAATGGCTTAATGATATGAAAATTAATATACTCTTCACTAACTAACCCTTGAATGAAACAGACAAAAACATTTACTGGGGCACGATTGTAAATTTCAAACTCCCTAAATTTCACATCAGCACTATGTTCAAATATTTGTTGTAATTTATTTAAATTACTATTTAATTTTATGTCTATCGACTCACCGTTTGCTTGATTATTTTGAGCCCCATTTGTAGAGGAAGATTTTAATGATCGGATCTTTTTTAAAAACCTAAACATTTTAAATATTCCAGCTCCTCTAATTACAAAAATCCCCATTCATAATATATGTAAAATAAATTACATCATACGAATAAATACTAAATTCGACGAATGAATCATAAGTCAATTTCTTCAGACTCTTTTCAATATTTTATAGCAAGTGTTGGAGCTTTTGTTATAAGATTTTAAGCTGGGCATATGTAAATAAGCAAAGTCCCTTTTTCCTTTCAAACAGTTTTTTACTGCTGCCTGTCATTCACGACTCAAATGCTGAAAAAGGTTATTGTTTACCATCACTAAGGATTGCTACAGTCTTTAAACAGAATGCATCAAAATCATTCTTCAAGAAGCCTTTTAATTCGTAAGGCCAGCCGCAGTTGAATGGTGGTTTCTGAATCAGATAGACTTTCTCCTAATAACTCTTCACATTTTTCTATTCTGTACACCACGGTGTTGCGGTGGACAAACAGCCGCTTCGCTGTCTCTGAGATTTGACAGTGGGTTTCGAGAAAAACAAAGAGTGTCTGCAGAAGAACTTCATCCTTATCCTCTCCCGGGCGGAGCAGCGGCTCCAGTGAATGGTAATAAAAATCCAGCAAATCCTCCTTAGGCAGTGTTCTTAATAATTCGTTTACGTCTTTCGCCTGATAGATTTGGATAAACTTTGACTTAGCCGCTAGCCGTCCGGATTGATAGGCATTCTGCGCTTCCTTGAATCCATTTTTCACATTTAAGAGGCCTCTGGAAATGTTGCTTACCCCAAAGGATAAGGAACGGTGGAAACGCTGATCCACCTTCTTTTGTACGAGTTCCAATGAAGTTTCAGCATAATTCCTGATGTTGTCTATCGAATCGTTAACTTCAAACAGCAGAACACAGAGATCACCTTTCGTAAATAAATGAGTGGACAGCGACAGCCCGACGATTTCATCTTCAATATATTCATAGATTTCATCGATCTCTTTTTGGCTTTGTGTATAGCTTTTTGTATAAATGTAATCCTCGATTTTTCCCGTGGCGCAGAGGTAATTCTGATCCTGGTTGAGGGAGAACTCCTTCGCCCGGTTGACGACTTCTTCTTCAGAAGTAAACATGCCCTCAATAAAATTAAAGAAAAAGTCATTTTTAACTCGTTTCGTATATTGCTTTAATTCATTTTCCCGCATCAGTTCAAAAGAAATAACATTTGTCGCCTGTTCAATCGTCAGCATCGTCACATGATCACTGGCCTGTATTTCTCCCAGAATGAGCAGGAATCCGGCTCTTTTTTTATGGGAATTCACTAAAAAGGCAGAGTAGGTTTCTCTGTCATATGTTGTGGAGAACGTAAAAAATACTTCGTCGGGAAAATGAACAGCCGAATCGTTGAAGTATAACTCCTGGACGGAGGATTTATTAAAGTCATTGACGTTCGAATATGTAATAGGTTTGCCATATTGATCGAGAAGCACAACAGAACGATGAATTTTACTGGCCAGGCTTTTTATAAGCTTATCAACCCCTTTCCCACTCATTACGTGATCGGAAAATTGCTTGTGTGTTTCAAGAGCAAACCTTAATTCATTCGTACGTTTATCTAATATACGGCTTAATATCTCATTTACAATATCACCAAGAGAGTTATCAATGGGGATTTCGATAATGGGAAAATCTAAGGCATTGCCGGTGTTAGTAACTTCAGACGGTACTTCTTTTAAAAATCGCTGTGTTTTAATTCCAAGGGCTGCACACTTCTGCTGTTTCATATTTTCCACGAGCTTCACTAAAGATTCTGGATCCTCTCTGACGTGATAAGCCGTCGTAACGAGCATTTCATTCGGCTTCAGGAACTGAGCGATATCCGGAGCATCCATCATATTGACATGCAGGACTTCTTCTCCAAGTCCTGCCTCACCCGCAATTACCTTGCTTCCTTGCAGAGAAGATACTTCAAGCACTTGTGACACTTTCAAAGACCTCACTCCTTTTCTGTTATCATAATTTATTGTTTACCTTATCACAATTTTTAGACTATTTGTGGAATATGCACAAAAAATCACCCCAATTCCGACACATCTGCCAATGATGAATGATGATTCGGTTGATAAACTAGTGAGTAACAAAGTTTTGAAAATTGGAGGAACAAGTCATGGCATTTGAGACAAAGCATGTAATGAAAACAGCGGACAGTCCGGAATCTCTGGTCGACTGGCTTTCGTCTTTTGGTCTGTCTGATAAAGGCGGTGTGAACCGGCTGCTTTATTCGAAACCATGGGTAGAGGCGCAGAAAGCCCTAAAGTCTCAATGGGAAGAGCATGGGCTTGTCACTTCTTTCGATAGTGTCGGAAACTTATTTGGAAGGTTAGAAGGCAAGGAGTCTTCCTCTTGTATTCTAACAGGTTCCCATATCGACAGTGTTTCAAATGGCGGCAAATTTGATGGAGTTTATGGTATAATCGCCAGCTTCTCAGCCGTCCAGCGTCTAAAGGAAGCCTATGGATCTCCTAAGAAATCGATTGAAATTGTTTCTCTATGCGAAGAAGAAGGAAGCCGCTTCCCCATCACCTTCTGGGGCTCCGGCAATATAACGGGAAAATATGATATTTCCGATGCTGAAGGAATTAAAGATACACAGGGGATCTCTTTAAAAGAAGCTATGAAATCAGCTGGATTTGATCCACAATTTTATCAATCTCCTGCTCGAAAAGACATTGATTGTTTTATAGAGTGTCATATTGAACAAGGCATTGTCCTGGAAAGAGCCCGTAAAAGTCTCGGTATTGTAAGCGACATCGTCGGACAGAAAAGATTTACGATTACCATTCTCGGCGAAAGCAACCATGCAGGCACAACACCGATGTCTTACCGTAAAGATTCGATGAGCTCCGCAGCCGATATTATCCACTCCATTACAGGTAAAGCAAAAGAAACAGACTCTGGTTTAGTAGCTACGATAGGTCGGCTTACGACCTCACCGAACGTGCCGAATGTTATCGCTGGTGAAACTTCCTTCACTCTCGACGTTCGCCACCACAATCAGGAAACACTGGACCATTTTTGTAAGGAGATTGAGGACTACTGCAGCAAGATCGCCAGAAAACAGGATTTACACATCTCGATGGATAAATGGACCGATGTTAAACCTGTACAAATGCATCCACAACTGACTCGCCTTTGCGAGCAAGCCGCTCAGCAGCAGGAGATTCCTTATCAGTTCATGATCAGCGGAGCTGGTCATGATGCCCAGATGTTAGGTACCACCTACCCCACTTCTCTATTATTTGTGCCGAGCTGTAACGGAATTAGCCATTCACCCAAAGAATTTACTTCAGCTGAAGACTTGGAAAACGGAATTGCAGCATTAACCGCTATACTGTATGAATTAGCTTATACATAAGAAGGGAGCTCATAAATAATGACCTATAAAGATTTAAATACACCCCTGCGTACTATAATGACCCCCGGTCCTGTCGAAGTTGACCCGAGAGTCTTAAGAGCTATGAGCACACCTATTGTCGGGCAGTTCGATCCTGCATTTACAGAAATAATGAATGAAGTTATGGAAATGCTGCGTAAAGTGTTCCAAACGAAAAACCGATGGGCATTCCCCGTAGATGGGACGTCAAGGTCAGGAATTGAAGCACTGTTATGCAGCGTGATCGAACCTGGCGATAAAGTGTTCGTTCCAATTTTCGGCCGATTCGGCTACCTGTTGACAGAGATTTGCGAACGATACGGTGCGGAAGTCCATACGATCGAGTGCCAATGGGGAGAAGTATTTGACTCCCAGGAGATCAGCGCTGAAATAAAGCGGCTATCCCCTAAGATCGTAGCGGTCGTTCATGGCGAAACATCAACAGGACGCATGCAGCCGTTAAAAGAAATCGGAGCTGCCTGCCGACAGGAAGATGCGCTTCTGATCGTCGATGCCGTTGCTTCCATTGGGGGAGCGGATATAAAAGTAGATGAGTGGATGATTGACGGGCTTGTCGGCGGAACCCAGAAATGTCTGTCTGTTCCGTCAGGCATGTCTCCCCTTACTTACAACGAGCGGGTTGAAAAAATTATTACCTCTCGTAAGAAGGTCGAGAAAGGAATTTCTACCGAGGAGGACCGGCAAAAAGAGGTAAAACTTAACGTCCCTATTATTAAAAGTAATTACCTCGACTTAAGCATGCTTCAAGATTATTGGAGCGAAAGAAGATTAAACCACCATACCGAAGCCACCTCTATGCTGTACGCCCTTCGGGAAGGCTTAAGGGTCGTACTGGAAGAAGGACTTGAGAACAGGTTTAACCGTCACAAGTATCACGAAAAAGCACTCGTTTCAGCCATCGAGGCGATGGGCCTTGAAATCTACGGAAATCCTGACTGTAAGCTGCCGACCGTCACTTGTGTGACTATCCCTGAAGGCATAGATGGAGAATCAGTGAGGCATATGCTGCTTCACGAATTTGGGGTGGAAATTGCCAGTTCTTTCGGTCCTTTACAAGGGAAGATATGGAGAATCGGCACAATGGGCTACAGCTGTCGAAAGGAAAATATTCTCTATACACTTGGAGCTCTTGAAGCCGTATTGATCCGCCATGGTTTTTCTGTAAATCACGGAGCTGCCCTGCAGGCCGCCTTAGATTCCTATAGTGCTGCGACGGTAAAGGAAACTGTTGAGCAGTGAAAATGAGGAGTTTCATTCTGGTCTATTCCGTTGAAAGTACTCACTTTTAAGCAGAGAGACGGGTGACACTCACGATTTCACCTTGGCTCTATCTCCCTGTAGGAGTCTCACAATTTCCCATTAACTTAAGCGTTAATTGGGTGATAGGAACGCCTTTTTATTCGTGAAGTTCACGGAAAGAAGCACTATTGCCTTGTAAGGTTCCGCTTATCCTTATTAACATAAAGGGCCGGCGGGACTCCTATAGGAGAAAAGAGGAGCGTGATATCCCTGAAGGTGTAAAACCTGAGGGAGCTCCCTGTTCACTCATAGGAAATCCCGACTTTCTCATTAAATTAAACAATACCGATGGTTCTCGAAGCTGACCTTTACTACTGAAAGGAGAAAACCATGAGTCATTACGATACGATTATTAAAAATGGAAATGTCGTTTTAGAAGACAGCGTTCAATCCCTGGACATCGGCATCACCGACGGCACCATCTCCTCCCTGCAGGAATCAATTACCGCTTCGGCAGATAAAATCTATGATGCTGAAGGGAACTACATTTTCCCCGGGATGATCGATGTCCATGTACACTTAGACGAGCCAGGCCGTCAAGACTGGGAAGGGTTCACCACAGGCTCACGAATGCTTGCTGCAGCAGGAGGTACAACTTTCTTTGATATGCCGTTAAACGGTATTCCTTCTACGACGACAACAGAAGCACTGCTTGAGAAAGCAGCCATTGGAAAAGAGAAATCAATCATTGATTTTGGTTTGTGGGGTGGATTAGTCCCAGGGAATGAATCACACATTGCTGACTTGGCTGCCCATGGGGTCATCGGGTTTAAAGCTTTTTTATCACCAACTGGAAACAAGGAATTCGAAGCAGCTGATGATATGACCCTTCTAAGAGGGATGAAGGAAATAGCCAAAACAGGAAAATTACTGGCTCTGCATGCAGAAAGTGGACCTATCATTCAATATTTAACAGAACAAACAGCATGGCAAAAAGACATAACGGCGGATGACTATGCAGCGACAAGACCAATCCAGGCCGAAACAGAAGCTGTCGAAAGAGCGATACATTACGCTGAAGTTACCGGCTGCCCCCTTCATTTTGTCCATATCAGCAGCATACGGGCCGTCGAGTTGATTGAACAGGCTAAAAATAGAGGAGTGGATGTGTCCGTAGAAACGTGTGCCCATTATCTGCTTTTTTCCCATGACGACTTAGCGGAAAAAGGCGCAGTGGCGAAATGTGCCCCTCCTTTAAGAGACGTAGATGAGCAGCAGAAACTGATCCAAAAAGTAAAAGAGAGCCAATTTGATATGATCTCATCGGATCACTCTCCCTGCCCTGCTTCATTAAAGGACCGTTCGTTAAACTTACTGGAGGCCTGGGGTGGAATCAGCGGCGGTCAGTTTACACTGCTCACTATGATTGAACTGGCACTTACATTTGAGATTCCTTTTGCAAAGGTGGCGGCTTTAACTGCCTGCCGCCCGGCGGAAAGATTTAAGCTTACACGTAAAGGGAAAATCACAATCGGAAACGACGCCGATCTTGCCATTGTTGATCTTAATCAACCTTTTCACGTTTCAGCCGATACTTTCCATGCCAAGCATAAAATTTCTCTCTACATGAACCATACCTTCCCTTGCACCATTGCTGCTACCTTCAGTCGGGGACGTTTAGTTTTTCGGAATAATGACTTTCCAGCAAGCCAGTCACGAGGAACTTGGATGCAGACAGAGAATAAACCAAGCATCGTTTAAATATGCGATGCTTGGTTTTTTATTGGTATTCCTTATCTTTTTTCTACAAGGTCATCACTCATGGCGCTTACGAATCGATTCGCGAGGGACAATAACCTTCGATCCCCTCCTCTTCCGGCAAGCAAGGAAATACCGATCGGCAAGGTATTTAAATGACCAAGCGGCAGGGTGATTTGCGGGAGACCTGCCAGGCCGGCAATACAGGACAACTGCATTGTTCGGGATCGTAAGTCCTGCAGCTTTTCCTGTTCTGTTCCCCGCTTCGGGGCCCCTCCAGGAACAGTCGGAATAGCAAGAACAGCGTTTTGTTTTAAAATTTCATCCATTAATTTAGTAATATACTCTCGATGAGCTGCCAAATGAGCGAATTCTTGGTTTTCTAACGTCCCCGCCCAACTAAAACGTTCTCCAATATCGGGACCAAAAACCGGCTGTTCCTTTTTTATCCACCCCCCGTGCTCCTGCCAGATTTCCTGAGCCTGAAGGTACTTAAAGGTTTGAAACCAATGATCCAGTCCATCGCGGGCTACAGTCATCACACGCGTTGTTTCAAATTGCGAACTCAGCTCACTTATTACGTTCGAGAATGCATTTTCCGCCTCCGGAAGCAGTAAATCCCAGGCATCCCTGCCAATAACCAGCCGGGAAAATGGTTCCTCCTTTTGATCAGTAAGGAGAACTTCTCCGATATCCTCTAAGAGCTGAGAACTCCTCGCCATCCAGCCTACCGTATCAAAGCTTGATGCAAGCGGAATAACGCCTTCAACTGAAACAGTGCCGTGAGTGGGTCTAAACCCATAAATACCGCAGTAAGAAGAAGGAATGCGAACTGAACCACCTGTGTCTGTTCCTAAAGCAAAGTCTACTTCTTGTGCGGCGACAGCCACGGCGGATCCGCTTGATGAGCCTCCCGGAATTCGTTCCTCAGCCTTTGGATTGACAGGTGTTCCGTAATGAATGTTCTCACCATTAAGGCTGTACATTAACTCATCCGTATGAGTCATGCCGTGCATTGCAGCTCCTTCATTCAACAGACGCTGAATGACTGGTGCATGCTCAGCTGCCGGCTGGTGAGTATGCAGCCAGACAGGATTTCCTGCCGTGTTCTTATATCCTTTAACGGAAAACACATCCTTCACAGAAAATGTCTTCCCACTCAGCACTCCCGAACCTGATGGCTCCAGAATTACATTTCTGTCCACATAAGCATTGTAGCGATCTTCCATTTCCATTCCCCCTGGCACTTTATCTACACCAACCACTCTCTCTTCATAGGCGGGGTGTGAACGAACAGCTCCCTGCCTTTAAACGCAGAACGGCAAAAATGCCGCCGACGGAAAATCTCCTTTAGATATTTTGCAGAAAAACGCAGGGATTCATGGTTCCCCGCAGAGATATACAAGCCAAAATTCACTATTATTTTTTATATCTTAATCTCCTGCCTTCGCTCCCACAAGTAACATGTCATATTTTCTAACACAAACTACTATTTTTGTTTTATTTATCTAAAAATTCAGCAAAATTATAGTCAATTTGCCCAATGACTATCAACTGCTAGTTCGTTATTATGTAAGGAATAGTTACATAATAAGTCACATTTTAAATTATTGGAGGGAGAAAGATGGGATTAAAAAAAGAAACGTCTGTAGATTATCTTCGTGAAGGAGAGGAGCTTTCATCTTCGGCTAAAGGTTTTAAAATGCCTCATATTTACGTTATTTTATTTGTTTTCAGCGCGATCGCTGCCATTACCACTTATTTTGTACCGGCAGGTTCTTACGATCGAATTGAAGGTCCGGAGGGCAGAGAAACAATTGATCCTCAATCTTTTCAGACCATTGATTCTAATCCAACTACATTTATGGACTTTATGCTTGCTTTTCCAAAAGGTCTGGTAGATGCAGGAGAGATCGTCTTTTTCACCTTCATTATTGGCGGTATGTTTATGGTTTTACGCAAAACCGGAATTATTGAAAACGCCGTCGACTCATTGACTAGAACCTTTTCAAATAAAAGGATCGCGGTGATTCCAGTATTAATGGTTGTGTTCGCAGTTGTTTGCAGCCTGATAGGCACCCAGGAATTAAGCCTCGTGTACGTGCCGGTCATCTTACCATTAATTATTGCTCTCGGATACGATTCCATGACGGCGGTCGCAATTGCTTTATGTGCTACAACTGCAGGCTTTACAGCAGGATTCTTAAATCCTATTAATACGGGGTTAGGCCAAAAACTGGCGGGTCTCCCTCTGTATAGCGGGATCGGTCTTCGGTTAACAGCATTTATCATCATTCTTGCCATCAGTTCATGGTATGTGATGAGGTACGCCAAAAAAATCTATTCCAGGCCGGAAAGCAGTCTTGTCTTTGAAGATGACCAGGAAAAAAGAGAGCTTTATAAAAGTGTCAAAAGTACAGACCGCTATACGGCAACAGGCAGACAAAAAGCCGCAGCCGCTGCAGCCCTATTGTTCTTCGGCCTGTTAGTCTACGGGGTCCTCCAGCATGGATGGTTCATGATGGAAATGTCTGGGTTGTTCATTATTATGGGAATCACTGTAGGGCTTGTGGCAGGGCTGTCCTCTACTCAGATTTGCGAAGGGTTTAATGAAGGATTTAAAAACGTGATGCTCGGCGCCTTTATTGTAGGAGTAGCGAGGGCTGTGGCTGTCATTATGGAAGATGCGCAAATCATGGATACCATCGTATTTGCCTTAGGAGAAGTGGTTGGCAACTTTCCTGCAATTTTCAGTGCGATCGGCATGTTTTTCATTCAGTTTCTGTTTAATTTCTTAGTTCCCTCAGGCAGCGGACAAGCCTTAGTAACCATTCCAATTATGGCCCCTCTTGCCGAAATTATTGGGGTCACGAAACAAACAGCGATCTTAGCCTATCAGTTTGGAGATGGGTTAGGGAATATCCTCTTCCCAACATCCGGTTACTTTATGGCGACACTCGTTCTAGCAGGAGTGAAATGGCATAAATGGGTCAAATTCTATCTCCCTCTATTCGGGATATGGGTGTCTGTCAGTGTCGTTTTCTTAATTATTGCTCAAGCCATTCAATGGACCGGCGTTTAAATAAATAATGAGGAGGATTCCATGAATATCAATCACAACTTACTGCCGATCAATCTTGAGAAAAACCGGATTCTTGGCCCAAAAGCTTATATTGCGATGTGGTGGGGAGATGCCATCATGGTCGGATCGTTTATGTTAGGATCCAGTATGATCCCACCCTTTGGCGAGCTCAATTTGTATCAGGCGTTTACTGCATTAATTCTGGCCAATATTCTTGCCGCCCTGCTTTTTTCTTTAAATGGAAGAGTCGGCTGGAAACACGGAATTCCGATGGTCATCCAGCTGCGTTCTTCCTTTGGACCTATAGGAGCTAAGTTTCCTTCCCTCTTAAGAGCGGTGCCTGCCCTCTTTTGGTATGGCGTGCAATCGTGGCTTGGAGCCCAGGCGATTGACCAGATTTTCTTAAATCTTACCGGCTTCAGTAACGTATGGCTGTGGTTCTTCGCTTTTCAACTTTTACAGATTTACTTATCAGCGAAAGGAATCAAATCCATAAAGTGGGTGGAGATTTTCGGAGCCATTATCATTATGCTCGGTGTCATGTACTTAATCTTTCTCTTTCTATCCACCTTCGGACTTCAGGTTGAAGAAACAGCATCCATTGACGGTACTTGGGGCATTCCATTCTGGCTGGGAATGACCGTGCTGTTAGGACAGTTTTCCGCTCTATTTATAAATGTTTCAGATTACACGAGGTACTTCCCTCGTAAATCCACCAATAAAACATTTGTAGGGTCACATGTTATCGGTATCGTGCCACCGATGATCCTTCTGCCGTTTGTGGGAATCTTAGGAGCGGCGGCTGTCGGCATGTGGAACCCCGTCGACATTATGTCAGAGTACATTTCCAATGTATTTGCCAGTATCTTAGTGTTATTTGTGATCGCTCTCGCCCAGGTCACCACGAATCTGGTCGCAAATATCACACCAACCGTATTTGTTGCGATGGACATTTTTAAGTTTTCCTGGGCCAAGTCCTGTGTAATCATTGGAATACTAAGTATTTTCACATGTCCTTGGTGGATCATGAATGCCGCTTACTTCACGTCATTTATTACTATTGTTTCCGCATTTCTGGGCCCGATATTTGCTGTTATGATTGCGGATTACTACGTCATCCATAAAGGTGATTATAACGTATCCAGACTGTATGAAGCAGATTTATTTGCTGCTTTTAAAGGCTGGAACCCTGCCGCCCTGATCGCCATATTAATCGGAACCTTATGTTCTTTTATTAATATGGACCTCTCATGGTTCATGGGCATAATTCCAGCTGGAGTTATTTATATCTCGTTGATGAAATTATGGATAAAAAATCATGAAGCTTACGTGTATGAAGGAATGGGTCAGCATCAGAAAGTCGTTCCCTATTTAAAAAAGAAGGAGCAGGCATAAAATAAACTGTAACCCTAAAAAATGTACAGTTTAACAAAAGTCTAGGCTGCTAATAGATGACCTCGGTATTGGGCCGGGGTCGTTTTTTTAAGCCCCACTGATATCACCCATGATTATAATACTCCATATAATTTTCAACCACTTGTTTCACTTCAAAACAGAAGTACACGTTTTAAAGTCAATGTACCCAAAGAAAGACTCAACCAGTTGTAATAACCCGAAACTCCCCCGCATATGTTTCCTTCATAGTAAGTCAGACGTTATAGTTTACGTTTGTCTTTCATCACATCAAGCTCAGCTTTCAGGTTAATTATCTTTCTCTCTATAGAGGGAAATTTTTGACGAGTGACGAACGAGAGTCATTTAATCTGAAAGTATAATAGATCCAGGATGCTTCATGTTGAATGATTCTCAATTTATGCGCCCCCCCATTCACAACAAAGCAAGAGAATAAGACTACTTTTGGTTTGCCGCAGAATCCCTGTACGCTCGTGATAAGGTCTATTGGAGGAAGTTTTTTAGTAGACTTCCATATAACTTTACTTTTTCCACCCCCAATTAACCGTATGTTGTTTTCATTTCCTCCTCCTTCAAATGCTTTTCGACCACCCATCAACGAAAAAATACAGCATAGATGACAAACCCTATAATTATTAAAAGAATAAGTAATCCAGTGACCTTCCAATTTAAGCTGCCTACTACATCAGAAGCATTGCTGCCGTGTATACTGCTCGAAGGATGGTTTAGTTCTTTTTGTCGCAGCCTCTCTCTCCTATGTTCTGGTGTTTCTTTATCTTTACTCAATTGAAGCACTCCTTTAGTAATGTTACGAAAGCTCTTAGTATAAAGTTTCACTTTGGAAAAGCAATTGTCAGTATTGAACAACCGCCCTCCAGTTAGCTCTTAGGAAGTAACTTCATCTACCAATTCATTAAAACTTCCATTACATATATTCACGGCAACATTTTTCTTATAACCGTGTCTGCCCTGTATGATTGATTTCATCTTCAAATATATGAAACCAGATGTAGTAGTTCTTTCTTCCTTTTTCTCCAAGGGTATACGGCGCTCCCCCTTCCTCCATCTCCTGCTCATTAGGGCGTCTGTTATCAAAGACCTCTATTTGAAAACCTTTTTCCACAGCCCCATGTGTAGTCTGACTTTTTTCAAAGTGGTCGTTTTTGCTCCAAAAGTCGAAACCATCTTACTCCGTTTCTGGGGAAATCAATAAAAAACATCTTCGAACTTTTTGTCGGCCATTTATTTCGTCAACTGCATAAGAAGCTCCATCTCTAATAGTGATAAAGCAAATGAGCATGACTTGGCTTTTAATTACTAACAGGAATTACATGAGAAAGCATGGCTTTGGAAGTGGTATAATAGAATCAGAGTGAGGGCAAAAATCCTCGTACGATGTAATCAGTTCGTTTAAAACTAAATAAGGGGAGATTAATCAATGGAGTCATTCTTATTCATCTTAATGTTAGCGGCATTAGCAGGTATGATATTCTTTGCTGTCTTAGCCTTCGTCAAAGGGAAGGAGAACAGACTTCGTAATTTTGCTAAGTCTGGTGGTTTCCTGTTCGCACTTCTTGTTTTATCCATGATTTTTGGATCAACGGGTGATGATTCTGCATGGGAAACGACTTTATTGATCTTAATGTTAACGGCATTAGCAGGGATGGTGGTTTTTGTTGTCTCAGCTTTTGTGAAAGGTAAGGGGAACAGGGGCAGAAACTTTGCTAAATCAGGTGGTTTTCTGTTTGCGTTTCTAGTTCTAGCAGTAATTCTGGGATCAATCGCTGAAGAAGCACCTGTTGCTGAAGATGTTGCCGGTGAAGCCTCGGCAGAAGATAAAGAGGCTGAGGAAAAGGCTAAACAGGAAGAGGAAGCTGAGGAACAAGCAGAGAAAGAAGAACAAGAAGCTAAAGAAGCTGAGGAACAAGCAGAGAAAGAGAAAGAAGAGCAAGAAGCTAAAGAAGCTGAAGAACAAGCTCAGAAAGAGAAAGAAGAGCAAGAAGCTAAGGAAGCTGAAGAACAGGCTCAAAAAGAGAAGGAAGAGCAAGAAGCTAAGGAAGCTGAAGAACAGGCTCAAAAAGAGAAGGAAGAGCAAGAAGCTAAGGAAGCTGAAGAAAACAGCGTAACGGGTTCTCAAGAACAAGCTGTTCGTACGGCTCAAAGCTATCTTGATTACACGGCTTTCTCTAAATCAGGCCTGATTGAGCAATTAGAGTACGAGGGATTCAGTCAAGGGGATGCCACATACGCTGTAGAAAATATTACGGTTGATTGGAGAGAGCAGGCGGTTATTGCAGCCCAAGACTATATTGATTACACTGCTTTTTCAAAACAAGGTTTAATCGACCAATTAGCGTTTGAAGGGTACAGCACTGAAGATGCCACATATGCTGCAGAAAATATCACGGTTGACTGGAGAGAGCAGGCGGTTATTGCGGCCCAGGACTATCTTGATTATACTTCTTTTTCAAGACAGGGTTTAATCGACCAATTAGTGTTTGAAGGGTACAGCACTGAAGATGCCACATACGCTGCAGGCCAGGTTGGTTTGTGATAGAGATGTGTAGGGAGCAGCTGCGTGCTGCTCCCTTTATCTATATGATGGTTTATTTAATACTTCTTGAATCTTTTTCCACTTTCGGAAAATTTTATTGAATCTTTTCGATAATATTTATGATTTCTTCATCATTTCCCGGCTCCACGTATACTTCTTCTGTGTTGTTGATCATGTCTTCCATGTCTTCAAGAATTTCATTATCATCGAGATGATCAGGACGGGATAAACCGCCATACCATCGTATCGGTACGTCATAAACATTAATCGTACCGTCCCCATTTCCACTATAAATTACACCCTCTCCATCGACCAGGCGGGAGCCGCGCAGTTGAACGACATTCTCTGGATAATCCAGCCTAATTTCCTCGTCAGGGTTAAGCGGTGTGCCGGCCGGGATGTGCTCAACACTTAATTGTTCGATATCCTGATTCGGTCCAAGCTGCCTCCAGACGCGGGCGTACTCGATTTCTTTGGGAGAATATTCATCCAGGGCTTGCTCCTCTTTTTCATATGTATTCTCTGTGTCGTCATCGTTTGTTTCTTCTGAAGATGTATCCTCTGAATCTTTCTCTTCCGTATCCTCTGCATTTTTATCTTCCGCAGCTTCTGAATCTGATTTGTCGCTTGCCTTGTCTTTTGCCTTATCTTCTTCTGAAGCTGTTTTTTCTTCTTTCGAATCAGCAGATTCTGCTTCTGATTTTCCGTCCGCTCCGTTTGAACATGCAGCAAGTAGTAGTACAAGCAGCAACAGGGAGAAATAACTTAATTTCTTTCGATTCTTCATTGAATCACTCCTTTATAAGTAGTGTCACTCCCTCACTAATTATTCCAGAATAATCCAGTTAAAGCAATTAACTTTTTACACATTCTTACTTTTTAAGGTTCTTCTTCATAAGCGAAGCAATATTTTGATCATCCTGCCGCAAAGAATTCTCTAAATGCTGAATGACCCGTTCCTGACGTTCCACCAAATGGTTTTGACTTAATTTAGCCTTAGCTTCAATTTTATTAATTTTAATGCAAAAAGCTGCAATTCCTTTACTCATTCCTTCGATAAAACCAGGCTCCAGATCATTTAAATCGTACGTACTGTCAGGACTTTCATATTTAGCGACCAGCTCCTGCAGGGAGTCGTAAATCGCTTGGCTTTCCTCCATTAATTCCATTTTTCCATACACATGGGCCGATACATAATTCCAGGTAGGGACGGCTTTCTCTGTTTCATACCAGGACGGGGAAATATAGCAGTGGGGACCCTGGAATACGGCAAGTACCTGCTGGTTTTCTGCATCCTTCCACTGCTCGTTAGCACGGGCAAAATGGCCATATAACGCGTGCTCCGATTGATTGAACATCAGCGGAAGATGCGTCGCACAAGGTTCTCCGTTATGCTGTGAAAAAAGAATCGCAAATCCATTGGCATTGATAAACTCATAGACTTCATCCTCATTCATTTTAAAATGCTTCGGAATATACATTCAGCTTCCCCCTTTCTACTCTAGGTTTTTCACCATGATGATGTCCGTCTGCTCTTCGTCTCCCATATAAAACGAGTGAGCTCCTGTTTGCTCAAACCCCATTTTCTTATAAAACGCGATCGCATTCTCATTCTTTTCCCATACGCCGAGCCAGATGTTCGTTTTATGACGTTCTAAAGCCATTTCAATCGCTTGATGAAGCAGGTATTTCCCGAGCCCATGCTTTTGATATTTGTCGATGATATAAATCCTCTCGATCTCAAAGGAGTCCTCCCCCATCTCCTCCGTCTGAGCCTCATCGGTATTCACCTTTAAATATCCAGCAAGTTCCTCGTTAACGTAAACAAAAAAGAAGTGTGAGGAAGGGGCGGCTATTTCTTTTTCTACTTGAGGAGTGTTAAATGCTTTTTCCAAATAGCTCTTCATATTTTCTGGTGAATTCTGATCTTGAAATGTCTCTTTAAAGGTAATACAGCCGATTTCTTGAAGCTGTGGTACATCGTCGCGGGTGCACTTGCGGATCGTTATCGTCATTTCAATCGAACGCTCCTTCTCAATAATTTCTCTTGTTTCCTTTTTTCACAAATTCCCAGTCTTTTTCGATATTGTTTCTTACTCTTTGAAGTAGATAGAAAATGGTTTCCGCTTCACTTTTGGAAAACCCTTCTAGCGCCACGGAATTGGAGTAATCGTTCTCTCTTTTGATCAAAGGATAAACTTTTTTTCCTTTCTCGGTGGGATAGAGTTTTTTTATCTTTTTGTTGTGTGGATCCTCCTTCTTTTCAATGAATCCGTTCGTTTCCAGCTTCTTGATGGCACGGGCGGCTGTTGTGCGGTCTACTTTTATCATTTCGGCGGCTTTTTCCTGAATGATGCCCGGATTTTCATAGATACGTACCAGGTACAAGTACTGTCCTTTGGTAAGATCATATTCTTTAAATTCAATGTTACTGATTGAATCTAAAGCTCTTGCAATCATTCCTATTTCGCGAAGTATTTCCTTCATTATGAACTCCTTCAGTTTTTTGTTGTAAATGCAATAATAATATTTTAAGGGTTTTTTGTTGTAATTGCAACAATTATCAATGATAAAAAAGCCAGCACTATATGCTGACTGCTACTTCTTTTTCCTAATAACAATGGATCCTGCAATAAAAGAAAGAATGAACAATAAAATGATGCCTATAAAGCTTATCGTAAATTCGCCATCGCGAAAAATTACGGGAGTGAGTAGATCCGTATTCAGTAATGCGCCGATAACATATAGAATCAGCGCTGAAGCGGCAACGATCAGGATCACTGTTTTACTATTTTTCAATACATGCACCTCCTCATCTCCAATAATTAACTTCTCTCCCTATCTTCAGTTTATAATTGACAGACTCCTTGCGAACAATAAGGAGAAACTGTATTTTAAAAAGGGGTGAAAATTTTGAGCACTAATATTTCAGAAATCGATTACCTTGAGGTTATTGAATACTCTCTTGATCCGCTCATTATCCATACGGATTATAAGATCATTTATATAAACAAGGCGGCCGAAAAATTTTTTAGAACGAAGAAAGAAGATGTGATCGGCGGGAGCCCGCTGGATATATTTCAGGAAACGTCAAAAGCTGCGATAAGAAAAAGAATCCAATCTGCCTACGGACAACCAGCAGATGTAATTGAAGAAACGATCTATCGAACAGACGGAACAACAGTTGATGTGGAATTATACTGTCATCCTATTGTGGTTGAGAATAAAAAAGCGATTCAAACCTATGTACGAGACATTACAGAGCGAAAAGAAACGGAAAAGAAGCAAAATGAAATGATCCAACAAATAAATGAATTGTCTGCAACCATTGTTCCTATCTTAAATGAAATCGCAGTTCTTCCATTAGTAGGTAAAATTGATGAAGAGAAAGCACGACTACTTTTAGAGATTGTACCAGTGAAGGTGCAAAATCAAAACATTAGTTGTTTAATTATTGATTTTTCAGGCGTTTATACCATAGATAACGTTGTCATTGATAACCTTTTTAGTATAAACAGCGTTTTATCTCTGCTTGGCGTGCGCCCTATTATCACCGGATTAAGACCTGAATTATCTGTAGCAGCCACAAACCTCAATATAGATTCATCTTCTATCCTAACATTGGCTACAGTCAAAGATGCACTCTCTTACTTAGGAATAAACTTAAACGCACGATAATGTGTACCGGGTACAGGGAGTGACCTTCTGTGTACCCGGTACCCAGAAAAAAAAGAAAAAAAGGGTGGAGTATACTGCTCCACTCTTTTTTTCTTTTGCTTAACTTATTTTCTTAATCTATCTCATTCGGATTCCCAGCTTCCTTGTCTTCGGGGGTCGCTGGCTCCGTGTATTTTGTTGTTTTCGTAGTCGATCACGAGCCCCTGGACGCTGCCGAAGTAGGTGGTGCGGTCGGAATATTTAACGTTGATTCCGAGATTTTCCGGATCATCGAGGAAGACGTAATCGTTCTCGACTTGCAATGTATCCTCGTCCAATTCCAGGAATGTGCGTGGTTCTTCAACCGAGCTCTGCACGGGTTCATTGAACTTGATCATGCGGACGAGCTGCTGGGCGACAATTGGCGTGATACGCCGTCCTCCTGAAGCTCCGATTCCGATGACGGGATTGCCGTTTTTGGCTAAAACGGTCGGCGTTGTATAGCTGAACGGTCGTTTACCAGGCTCCGGCCGGTTTGGTGAATTTTCGCTGTTGCTGAAGTTTTTCAGCTGATTGTTTAAGAAGAAGCCTTCAACATATTCACCAGAGCCAAAGAAGTTACTGAGTGTATTCGTCACGGAAACCATCATGCCGTCTTTATCGACGACAACGAAGTGAGTGGTGTTCTCATGATCTTCTAGATCGGCGTCCGAATCGAGTTTTGAGCGGTACTCCTCAGAGAGATCGGATCCGTTGATATCGGATGCGAGTGCTTTAATATGATCTTCAGCCAGCATCTTTTTCACCGGGACATCGGTGTACTCAGGGTCGCCTACGTTCTCAAGGCGGTCCTTATAGCTGACGCGGTTGATCATCCCCATCATCATCGCATAGTCGACGGGTTTCTCCTTCGTCTCCTCGATGTTCAGCTCCTCGGCCATTTCTAAGCTTTGCAGCAGCATGATGCCTCCTGATGGCGGGGGTGGAGCTACGACGTCATAGTCGCCGAATTCGCCCTGGATCGGTTCGGAAATATTGACTTCATAAGATTCTAAATCATCTTCGTCGAGTTTCTTTTCCTCATTGTTCATTTCTGAAGCCAGATCACCGCTGTAGAAAGCGTCGGGGCCGTCTTCCTGGATAGCCCGCAGTGTATCGGCCAGCTGATGCTGCTCAAGTACCTCTCCCGCCTCGATCGCTTCGCCGTCCGGATACATATGGTCCAGGTCAGGCATGCGGTATTCGGCGCCTTTTAACCGGTTGTGCAGCGTTTCTGAGACGGTGATGCCGTTGCTGGCAAAATTAATCGATGGTTCTATGAGCTGCTTCATGTCAACAGAGCCATAGTCCTCGTGTACTTTATCCATGCCTTTCACAAAACCAGGAACGCCGATCCCGCTTTCGGGGGCGGATTCAGAGTCCGGGGCGGTTTCGCGGTAATCGTAGACGACGGGTGATTCCCCGCTTCCTTTTTCCGGATGAATCAGCATTGTTCCGCCTCCGCCGATTCCCGAGCCATAAGGTTCCGCCACGCCTAAGACGTAGCTTACGGCAATCGCCGCATCAACGGCGTTCCCGCCCTGTTCAATCACTTTCATTCCGACTTCGGTTGCGATTTCACTATCTGATGTCACGCCGTACGAGCCTGTCTCTTCCTTCTCCGGTGCGGTATCGTTTAACGTATAATCCTCTGCTGGCTCCTCTTCTTCAATGGTTCCCTGTTTCATCGACAACAGTAAAAGAATGAGGATGAACAGACTGATGATGAGAATGTTAAACGTTTTGTTTCTGCCCATGTCCTTATACCAGATTAATGAAGAAAAGGACGACAGAGACAATCAGCCCGATCGTGACATCGGTGGTGGTGCGTTTCTTGTGGCGTTTAATCGTTTTTAACACCCATTGGCTAAAAGTTAATTTCTGTTCTTTGCGTGTCTTCTTTTTATATTGTAATGCCGCTTCCATTTAAATGCCTCCTCCAATAAAGCTTGATAAAGTAACGATTCCAAACGTAACGCCGCTGAGGAGCAGCGTACTGGCTGTCGTCGGGAGCACCCCTTGTTTTTGTATAGTATTCGCGATCAGTCCAGGGATTATAACTCCGATCGCCATCATGCCGTCGACGACATCCGGCGTGGAGTATCCCGGCACTGCCATATCAAAAACAATTTTGAGCACAATTCCCACTGTCAGCATGGCGGTGAACTTGCGCCTGCCATATAAAATGGTGAATTTGGCAATCACCTTCATGACGATTAAATAGGTTATAAAACTAATCATAAATACGACCGCCACACTGACCGGGAAGGTGAACAGCATAGCTATATATCCTGGCACGACAAGGCCGGCCGGCAGTACACCAGTTTTTTCTGTATAAAATAAACTAAGAACAATTCCAGCGACTAACGCTAAATAAACATCTCCTGTATCAAAAATAAACATAATGAATTCCTTTCTATGCCGTTCCTTTTATAATCTTCTTCTGTTCAAGCCGTTCAGTGAGTTCTTCTGCGCCTCCGTGAATGTTGCCGATGCCATAAATCGTTTTACCCGAGAGATATGGCTGCAGCACGCGCACAATTTCATCAGTTTCATAGCCTTCTAAGTCAAGCAGGTTACGTACAGGGAGTGCGCCTTTTTTGTAAGCGTCAATAATCGGTCCTGTTGTCTGGCCCATGAGGATGAGCGTTTCACATGGCAGATACGGAAGCACCTGTTTTGCAAACTGTTCAGTCCGGTCGACCCGGTCCTCCCGGCAGTTCATAATGACAACAGGATCCTCGGTCGGATAGCTGAGCTGCTTCACCCGCTCCCAAATGTTTAAGGTCGATGTCGGGTCATTGGCTGAAAACCCGTTCACGAGATAGCTTGGATTTCGTGCATCTCCCAGCGGAAGAATTTGCATCGCACCCGGATCCGGCCACGCTTCAAGCATCCCCTGCTTCGCCGTTTCATGATCAATTCCGAGCACATCCGCTACCGCTAAAGCCAGCGCGGCATTCTCCGGAAATACCATGTACTCAAATTTTTTCAAAAACTCTTCCGAAATAAGCGATGTATCACAGACGTGCAGCGTCGTATTGCGCTCCGCTGCCAGCTCCTTAAACTGCGGCACATACGGACTATCGTTTACGATCAAATCCCCATCATAAGGAATCGCTTCTCCAAATGAATCCGCGACCTCCTCCAGCGTCGGACCAAGTACGTCCATATGATCCTCCAGGACATTGACGATCAAGCCAATGTTTGCCTGCAGCAGCTGGTCCTGAAAAATCACCTGATAATCCGGCTTCACCGCCATACACTCACTGACGAGCGCATCCGCATCAAGCTCTACCGTCTTGTCCAATACTTTACGCTGCTCTCCTATATTCGGACCCTCCAGTCTCCGCTGAATCGGTTCCTCCTGCGCATCAAACCAGTACAGCATCCGCGCGTCGGTGCCCGTCGTTTTGCCGACTGTCTTGTAGCCGGCTTTCTGCAGTACCCCTGTAATGAGACGCGTTACCGTCGACTTTCCACGAATCCCATTGACGTTCACCCGCACGGGAATGCTCTCTATGTTTTTGTTATTCTTCACTTTCTCCTTCGCGCCAAGGAAAAAAGCAATTAAGCCCAATAACAGAATAATGCTAAGTTCTACTACCATGTTTTACCTCCATAGCATCGATCTCATGTATTCGGACGCCCCCCGCAGGCTGGATTGGTTGAGTGGGATGCACGGGTTAGTCCGCAATCCAATATACTAGAGATCAATTACTTTGCAGTTACACAAGGATTAAAAATGATAACAACTAGATGACATACTAAATCTATACTTATGTAGTCCGATTGATGTATTTATTCCATATATGGTGGTAATTTTTCCAATATTATCATCTTGGATTCTAAACAAAATTCGACAAAAACCGCATGGATGGAGGATGAAACAAAACCGTGGAGTAGAAGCTGCGAATCTAAGACTATGACCTGGGCGCTATTTTTCCTGTCGCGTGATTGAAATAATTTAGGAAGGACCCAACTTTATTGTAAATATATTGGTTTTATGTTTTATTTTTACTGTTAAATTGTAGGGGAAAATGAAGACTTACAGAAGAAAATTCATCCATTTAGGTGGTTTGTCTCATGGCTTGAGATTGATGGGGGTATCACGACTCAGGTGTTTCCCATAAAAAAACCTCAATCTTACTTGTTTTAAGATTGAGGTTTATCGTTTTGGGTTTTTATCGACCTAAGTATCCTCCATCCACCGCGAGTGTAAAACCGTGAATATAGTCAGAGGCACGGGAAGCTAAAAAGATGGCTGCTCCACGTAAGTCTGTTGGTTCTCCCCATCTTTTTGCAGGAATCCGCCCGAGGATTTCCTGATTTCTTTTTTCATCATTGATCAACGCTGTATTCATTTCAGTGGCCATATAACCTGGCGCAATGCAATTGACGTTGACCCCTTTTTCGGCCCACTCATTAGCCAGTGACTTGGTAAACTGCATCACAGCCCCCTTGCTCGCCGCATAGGCAGGAACGGTGTATCCGCCATGAAAAGAGAGCATCGACGCCATATTAATAATTTTGCCGCTGCCTTGTTCAATCATTTTTCTGCCAAATTTCTGGCACAGCAAAAAGACAGCGTTTGCATTAATGTCCATAACAAAATCCCAATCTTCTTTAGGAAATTCAACTGAAGGGTGACGCTTCTGCACCCCGGCGTTGTTTACTAAAATATCCACCCTGCCGAATTCATTCGTCACGCGCTCAATTAACTCATCATACTTCTCACTGTGCTTTAAATCGAAGTTTATTCCTAACGCTTTTACACCCTCGTTACGCAATTCATCTACTACTTCTTCTTTCACATTTCTCGCTATCACAACCACGTCAGCCCCAGCACTAGCCAGGCCTAATGCGATGTCTTTTCCAAGACCGCGGTTGCCCCCGGTTACGACAGCAACCTTATTCGATAAGTCAAATAGTTGATTCATAAGAAAACTCCTTACTTAAATTTGTCGGTGTCCTTATTGGATGTTAATCTCGGCATTGCTTCAGCCATATTAAAACCTTCGTACCCATCTTCTCGAAATCTGTCTGTTTTAGCAATCAGTTCTGCTCTGATTTTTAAATCTTTAAGATTCATTAACTACAAAAATGTTCCTTAATTTAACGGGATTAGCCCCTAACGTAAGGGGATTACGACTTAACTCGAGAGGATTACGGCCTAACGCGACAGGTTTGCGCCTTAACGAAAAAAACGAGCTCCCTCTGACGGGAGCTCAGTTGCGGACGATGGATTCGTCTTCCTGATTATTGGTTTGTTCGGTATTGTAGTTTTCGATAAAGGTTTTGTCTTCTTCGGTAATGGTGTCGACTTGTTTAAATGTGGCCATGGCAATGATGACGAGTGCAAGTAACAGAAAAGAGCGTGATTCTTTTAATAGTTTTTTTATCATATCAGGTCTCTCCTAGTTTTCTTTGATTTGCCAGTCGCCGGCACGGCGGCTGTCGGAGGCGCCGTACATCATTTCCTTGTCGCGGTTGATGACGAGGCTGTGGATGGCGCCGTAAAATTGGTCCGAGTTGTAGGTGTCGAGTCTGTATCCTTGGACCTGAAGCTTGGCTTTCGTGTCTTCATCTAAGTTGTCGGCAAAGGCTTCTTCCATGATCACCTCCTCTTCTTCCACGTAAAAGCGAGGTGCTTCGACGACGTCTTCAAGCGGCTGATCGAGCAGCAGATGACGGGTGAGCACGTCAGCAATCATCATCGGGATCCGCTTCCCGCCCGGTGTTCCAATTCCCATAAACGGCTGGCCGTCCTTCGCTAAGATGGTCGGTGCCGTGTAGCTTCGCGGACTTTTGCCGGGTTCTGGAGCGTTAACGGATCCTGGGGTTTCGCTGAAATTAGACAGCTGGTTGTTTAAAAAGTAGCCGTCGACGAATTTGCCGGAGCCAAAAAAGTTGCTGAGCGTATTTGTAGTCGATGCCATGTTGCCTTCTTTATCGACGATTACGAAATGAGTCGTGTTGTTGTGATCGGCCTCGTCTGCGGGGCTGTCGTTAATCTCGTACTCCTCTGATAGATTCTCCATTGAAATGTCAGAGGCCAGTTTTTCCGCATAGGCGTCGCTTGTTAATTCGTCTACATTAATCGGATTAAATTCAGGATCGCTGATTGTGCCTAACCGATCGCTGTAGCTTCGTTTAATCACTTCCCCTAAGAGGTGGATATATTGTTCGTCATTCGCTGCAGCTTTTTCCAACCCGATGTCTTCAACCATGTTTAAGGTCTGAATTAAGGTGGTGCCGCCAAAGGGCGGGGGTGCGGTGAGCACGTCGTAGCCGGCGAAGCTGCCTTTTGCTGGTGCGGCTGTCTTGACTTCGTACTGGGTTAAGTCTTGTTCGGTATGGCCGGATGTCTGGGCGAGGAAGTTCTGGCCGAGCTGGTCGTTGTAAAAGCTGTCGGCTCCTCCGTCGCGTATCGCTTTGAGTGTTCCGGCGAGCTGTTCCTGCTTGATTTCAACGCCTGGATTGACGGGGGTGCCGCCGGGATACAGGTGCGGCAGCTCGGATATCGGCATGCGATATTGGGCGGCTTCGAGACGTCCATGCAGGCTGTTGTCGACTTTAAAGCCCTCTTCGGCAATGTCGATCGCGGGCTGGATCAGTTCGCTCATCTTCAGGTTGCCGAGGTCTTTATTCAGGCGTTCCATGCCTTTAACAAATCCGGGCAGTCCTACGTTATCGTCGGGCATCTGTCCGTTTAATGGTGCATTTTCGTTATAGACGTAGGTTGTCGGTTCGCCGTCGGCAGGGTAATAAAGCGTTTCGCCTCCCCCTCCAATGCCGGAACCGTATGGCTCAACCACGCTTAAGACGTAGGATACGGTGACAGCGGCGTCTGCGGCAGATCCTCCTTTTTCTAAAATTTCCATACCGGCTTCGACGGCAAGCGGATTGGAGGCGCTGACGCCGTAGCCATCTACGGTTTCAACGGGATCGCGGTCGGTTTGTTTATCTCCTTGATTAAATATCGCAAGCTCGGGCGATACGCCTTCGACCTGGTAGTAAAACCACATGCCGCCGATGACGATGGCGGACAGGACAGTGATGATGATCTTATTCTGCACGGCTGCTCTCCTCCTCGGCTGTGATGTGTGAGTGATCGACAGGGATGACGGCACGGTTGCCTTGCTTGTTCCAGTCTGCGTCGTCAAGTTCCTTTGTCATCTTTCTTAAAATGGGTGTGTTGCGGTAATGGTTGTTTTCCTTCAATGGTGACGGCTTAGTATCTTCAATGTAGGCTGGCAGTACTTCAAACCGGGCGGAGCCGTCCTGCTCCAGATGATACTGGACAATGGCGGATTCCTTCGTGCGCGACCAGCCTTGATCAAAAATGAAGTTCCCAAGACTGTAAAATATGACAGTGTCTTTGTATTTCTCAATAGGGGCCAGCACGTGGGCGTGAGTACCGAAAATCGCATCGGCTCCTGCTTCAGCCATGGCGTGCGCATAGTCGCGCTGCTTAGGCTGGATATCGTGCTCGTATTCTTTGCCCCAGTGCACGTGGACGAAAACGAGATCGGCGTTGGCTTTCGCTTCTTCAATGAGCGGCATAAACGTCTCCGGATCAGCACCGAGCACACCAGCTGCCGTTTCGGTCGCCTGGGTACTGTAATCAAGGATATCGTTAAAGCCGAGACTTGCGACCGTGACGCCATTGTATTCTTTATAGTGAATCGCTCCCGCTTCAGATAAATTCTGCCCAGCGCCGATGAAGTCGGTTTCTGCATCGTTAAAAGTGTTCATCGTATCGGTTAATCCGGCTATGCCGTAGTCGAGCACGTTGTTATTGGCAAGATTGGCGACGGTGAAATTGGCGTTATCCAGGGCTTCGACGGCTTCCGGCTTCGTCTTAAAGTTGTACGCTTTTTCAATCGGAATGGCATCGTCGTTAAGGACGACCGGATTCTCGAAGTTGCCGGCGACGTAATCAGATTGGTTAAACAAGTCACGGACGTTGTCAAAATGCGCATCGTAAGAGTCTTTCTCAGCAACGTTTTCGACAAATCGTCCAAACATGATGTCACCGACGACCGATGCGGTGAATCGGTCATTCCCCTCCTCTACCGCGATGGCTGATGGCCTTAATAAATGATTGAGTGGATAAACGAGCGCAAGGACAACCAGCAAGGCTGTAAACGTATGAAAAGGGGCGCGTTTTTTGTGCCATTTGCTGTGCTTTAACATCTTTTCTTTCATGTTCAGTTTTTTTGCCATATAGTAGTCACCCTAAAATAAGAAGTAAGCAAACATAATTAAAAACGTAAGGCCGCTGAGAAGCAGTGTGCTGATTACCGTTGGAAACATGCCTTGCTTCTGAATAGTGTTTGCGATCAAACCAGGAACAATAACTCCGATGCCGCGGAGCTCGTAAACCTCAAACGGCACGATCGGGTATACGGCATCAAGAAGCAGTTTAATGACAATGCCCGTCGTCAGCATAGCGGCGAATTTCCTCCGGCCGTACAGGATCGTAAATCGGGCAATCCCGTGCTGGACAATGAAATACGTTAAAAAGCTGATCATAAAAACGGTCAGCATGTACACCGGCTGGTCAAAGCTTAACGCCAGGTAACCGGGTACGATGAGGCCGGCGGGCAGGATGCCGGTTTTTTCAGAATAAATCAGACTTAAAATCACACCTACAACTAACGATATATACAAATCAGATCCAAACATGGGACGCCTCCTAGCTGACGACTAATTCTTTTTTCGGTTGATGCTTCGTCTTGAATTTTTCGATTAACGGTTCGGCGGCGCCATGAATATTACCGACGCCGTAAATGACTTTTTTGTTAAGATAAGGCGTGAGAGCCTGGAATATCTCTTCGGTTGACTGTTTTTCAAGATTCATAATAGAGCGGCATGAGAGATCACCCTGTTGATAGGCTTCTATGATCGGATAGGTCATCTCCCCGATGAGCACGAGCCGATCGGCCTGAATATGCGGCAGCACGTCACGTGCAAACAGCTCCGTGCGGTCGACGCGGTCCTCCCGGCAGTTCATAATCACGATGGGCTTCTCATGCGGATAGCTTGTCTGTTCGATGCGCCGCCATATGTTGAGTGTGGATGCAGCATCATTGGCGGCAAATCCATTGATAAAGTAGCAAGGATCCTTCTCGTCCATAAACGGCATAATCCTCATCGCTCCAGGGTCCGGCTGCGCCTTTAACATTCCGCGAAACGCTGTTTCCTCATCAATATGAAGCGCCTCCGCAACCGCTAACGCGAGGGAGGCATTCTCAGGAAACACCATATATTCAAACTTGCGTAAGTATTCTTCTGTAATTCTCGAGTTATCCGCCATAATGACACGGGTTTTGCGCTTTCTGGCTATTTTTCTAAAATAAGATGTATATGGAGACTCTGTAAGAATAAGATGGCCGCGGTAAGGAATCGTCGCAGTAAAAGCTTCCGCCACCTCATCCAGCGTCGGTCCCATGACGTCAAGATGATCCTCAAGAACATTGACAATCACACCAATATTCGCCTGCAGCATTTGATTTTGAAACGTAATCTGATAGTCCGGATTGACAGCCATGCACTCGCTCACTAATGCTTCAGCCTTAAGCTTGCGCGTTTCAGTGACGACGTGTTTCTGCTCACTGATATTCGGTCCCTCCAGCCGGCGCTGTATCGGCTTTTCTTCATTCGTATGCCAGTAAATCATACGGGCTGATGTACCGGTCGTCTTACCGACGGTTTTCTTGCCCGCTTCCTTCAACACCCCTGTAATCAATCGCGTCACGGTGGATTTCCCTCGTACACCATTCACATTCACTCGAATTGGAATCGAATGAATACGGCGCTGGTGCCTGATTAATTCAAAGATGCCGAGACAAAGCGCGATGATGATCATAAGCGGTATAAGTAACATCTGATCCCCTTCCCTCTCTTTTACTCTTTCTACACTCAAAACCTATCATATGAATTTGTTGATTTTTTTATAGTTTTGTAAGGTTTATGTAAAGGTTTTCAAAGGATTGTAAATTTGCTTTAGAAAATTTTTGATTTGTCGACGGGGCGGGAGGAATTTCGACAGGTTACTGGAGGTTAGAAATTTATTTGAATTATTTCCGGGGAAATAATCGAATATTGCCGGAAAATAAAAAGTCCCCTGCCAGCACGGCAGGGGTAAAACTAAGCTTCGTCGCGGTTTTTGCGGAAGAAGCCGGTAATTTTTCTTGAAAGATCGTCAAAATAGGTGTAGACGACGGGTATGAGGATAAGGGTAAAGAAGCTTGAGATCGTCAAGCCAAAGATGATCGTCACAGCGAGCGGCTGCTGGGCTTCAGCTCCCTGGCCGATACCGATGGCGAGCGGTACCATTCCGAGTACTGTTGTCAGGGTCGTCATCAGGATCGGGCGCAACCGGCTCGGGCCAGCGTCTAAGATCGCTTCGGTTCGGTCGTACCCTTTCTCCCTGAGTATATTGATGTAGTCAACAAGCACAATGGCATTGTTGACCACGATCCCGGCGAGCATAATAATTCCAACGAATGCCGGTAAGCTAAACGGCAGGCCAGTAATAAACAAACCAGTCGTAATGCCGACCACAGTAGCAGGCAGCGAGAACATAATAATAAAAGGAAACAGGAAGTTCTCAAACTGAATGGCCATGACGGCATAGACGAGAAAGATCGAGAAGATGAGCGCGAGTCCTAAGTCTCCAAACGCTTCTTCCATGTCTTGTGCCTGACCGCCGATCTCGTACGAATAACCTTCAGGAAAATTGAGACTCTCAAGTTCCGCACGGACATCTTCGGTTGTACTGCCGAGGTCCCGGTCGACAATCTCGGATTCAACATTGACCTGCGGCTGCTGATCTTCGCGCAGCAGATTGACAGGTCCCTGCACCTGTTCAAGCTCAGCGACCGTAGACAGTGGAATAATGCCTCCATTTGCGGTCTGGACTGACATGCCTTCTAAATCAGTAATGGTCTGTCGTTCTTCCTCCGGCAAAATCATCTGAACATCGATTTCCTCATTGGCTTCACGGTATCTCGTTGCCACCTGACCAGTGAACGATGTCTGCACTTGGGTGATGATTTCCTGCTCTGTGAGCCCATATTGGGCGGCTTTGTCACGGTCGACTTCAATATTCATCTCCGGACGGCCTTCTTCTGTAGAAGATGTCGGTTCGCTTACACCATCTACATCCTCCATGACGTAGGTGACCTGCTGAGACAATTCATCAAGCACTTCATATTCCGGGCCGTTGAGCTGAATTTGCAGCGGGGCTCCTGTGCCTAAGCCGGCGTCAAGTTCAGTGACGGCGATTTCTGCTCCTGGTATATCGCTTAATTCTTCGTCGATCTGCTTCATGATGTCCTGAGTCGTACGTTCACGCTGATCGGGGTCGACCAGCTGCAGGGTGTACGTGGCACTGTCGGAGCTTCCGTTTCCTATATCTCCCCCCATGCCTCCTCCGCCAATCGAGAGGTAACGAACTTCGATATCATCGCTGAAATTTTCCAGACGCTGGTCGATGGCTGCTGTTGTTTGCTGAGTGCCTTCGAGTGATGTGGCGGCTGGCATTTCGACGTCGATTTCGATTTGTCCTTGATCCGACGGTGGGATAAATTCGGTGCCGATGCTTGGGATCAGGGCGACGCTGCCGACGATGGCTGCGAGTGTGAGGGCAATGGTTGTTTTACGCCATTTGAGTACTTTTTGCAGCAGGGTTCGGTATTTATTGTTAACTTTTTCTAAGAAGCGGTCGAACCAATAGCGGCGGCCGCTTGTCTGCAAAGGTTTCGTCAGCAGCTTGGACGATAGCATTGGGATAAGGGTCACCGATACGGCAAGTGCTGTGATTAAGGCGAAGGAGATCGTGATCGCGAGCGGTGTAAAGAGCTCGGAAGCGATTCCTTCTACAAAAATGATCGGCAGGAAGACGACGAGTGTGGTCGTAGCTGATGCGATAACAGCGGGGGCGAGTTCGGATGCTCCTTGTTTCGCTGCTTCGACCATCGAGTAGCCGCGCTGCCGGTAACTGACAATACTTTCTAATATAACGATCGAGCTGTCGACCATCATTCCAATGCCGAGCGCGAGTCCTCCCATCGTAAGGACGTTCAGCGTTTCGCCTGTGAAGTACATGAGCGTAAACGTGGAGATGATGGCGATTGGAATCGAGATGCCGATGACAAGTGTTGCTCGGAAGCTTTTTAAGAAAAGCATGAGCACGATAATCGAGAAAATGCCTCCCAGGATGATGTTAATGACGACGCTGTTGATCGATGTTTTTATAAACTCACTCGTATCGAGGATGACCTCGGTATTCGTGTTCTCCGGCAGATCGCCTTTTACCTCGTCGAGGGCATCGCGCACGTTATTGGCGGTTTCGACCGTATTTCCGTCTGTTTTCTTCATAATGGAAAGCGCTACGGACGCTTCGCCGCCGACTTCGGAAACGGTGTCTGAGTCGTATTTCTCTTCGATTTCGGCAATTTGATCAAGTGTCACCTGGGCGCCGGATGGTGATTGAATCGTCGTTTCTTCTATATCTTCCACTGACTCAAATTCGCCGTCGATCCTAATCTGGATGTCTTGATCGCCTTTTTCAACGGATCCGGCTGAAGCCGCCTGGTTGGAGGCATTTAAGGTTTGAGTAATCGTTTGGGTATCGAGTTCATAGCTGGCCATTTTGGAACGATCGATCAAAATGTCCACCTGCCGCGTGCTTCCGCCTTCGATATCGACAGACGCTACGCCTTCCTGACGTTCGATTTGTGGAATCAGTTGATCTTCCGCTACACGTTGAAGGTCTTCAGGTGAATCGCCCGATAAACCGACAGTCATAATTGGAAGCGCCTGCGGATCAAAGCGAAGCACGCTTGGCTCTCCTGCCCCTTCAGGAAGCGCTTCGGTCACTTGATCGACGTTTTCCCGTACTTCAAGGAGCGTACTATCGAGATCCGTTCCCATACTGAACTGCATGAAAACGAGCGAGGCTCCAGACTGGGACTGGGATTGAAGCACTTCCAGACCTTCAATGGCGCTGACTGACGATTCAACAGGTTGACTGACGAGTCGCTCAACTTCCTGTGGAGCTGCTTCCTCGTATTGAGTGGAAACGACAGCTACAGGAAGGTCGATTTCAGGATAAAGGTCAATCGTGAGTGAGCGCAGCGAAACAAAGCCGAGCGCTAAAATTGCAGCAACGACCATGATGACGCCGACGGGGCGCTTAACGGATAGGTTGACGAGCTTCACTTAGTCGTCCTCCTTCATAACTTCAATTTTCGCTCCGTCGTCTAGCGTCAGCTGCCCATTGGTGACGACCATATCGCCGGGCGATACGTCGCCTGATATCGCTGTGCGATCGGACTGGGACTCATTGATTTCAATGTCGACTCGTTCAACTTCATTCTCGTCTTCACTAACTACGTAAACATACGATTCGCCGCTTTGTTCCACGACGGCATTTGAAGGAACAATCAGCGTTTCCTCCAGCACATTTTCCGGCAGCAGGAAAGAAGCCATCATGCCTGGCTTAATGTTCTCTTCCGGGTTATCGACCGTAGCTTCGACTGGATACAGATTCGTATCGTCAGGGACGGAAGGCACATAATCAATCGTGGCTGTGACTGTTTCATCTAACGTTGGGATTTCTATATCGAGTTCCTGGCCTTCTTCGAAAAGGGAAAGCTGTTCATCGGTGATGGAAGCCGTAAGCGTGATCGGATTTAAACTGATGATCGTGGCAAACGGCTGCTGATTTGAAACTTGATCCCCTTCACTTGCTTCTACGGAGGCGACCTCCCCTGATTCACTTGCAATAACCGCTTCGTTCTCCGATTGTTCACGGGCGTCTTCAAGCTGAATCTGTGCCTGTTCAACGCCGAGCTCTGCCTGTTCCACGGCGGACTCCGCTTGAGAGACAGCCTGCTCAGCCTGCTCAACCTGGGCTTCAGCTTCGGCTACAGCTGAAGAAGACATACCGCCTTTATCTTGGTCGGACGCTTGATTAAATTGTGCTTCGGCCTGATCAGCGCGTTCCTGAGCTTGTTCATAGATCGATTCCGGGACGGATCCTTCATCAGCCAGCTTCTTCGTTTCGTCCGCAATTTGCTGAGCTGACTCGAACTGCTCACGCGCCTGCTCGATGGTCTGTTCTGTTTCTGAACCAGAAGCCTGGCGGGCAAGCTCTACTTGTTCTTCTGCTGTCTCAACACCTTCGACGGCCTGGTCATATTGGGTGCGGGCATCATCAAGTTGAGATTGGGCCTGACGGACGGCAATTTCCTGCAGTTCTACCTGGCTTCCCTGGTCGGCCGGGGATACTACGCCGACCGTCTCCCCTTCCTCGATACGGTCTCCCTTGGCTACGTTTAACGTCACCAGCTCCCCGGCGATGCTCGGAGTGACGGGAGTGCCGTCATCTGCAGCCGCTCTGCCGGCTATTTTTCGTTCAATGGTAAAGTCTTCCTGAGTGACTTCGGCGGTTTCTACAGGTGTGGTCCGTTCCTCGGGTTCGCTGTTGTCATTGTTGTTGCACGCGGTGAGGGTCGCGGTCGTGATGAGCAGGAGGCTGAGAATCGTTCGCTTCATATGTAGGTCTTCCTCTCTCTTTGTGTCGCTCTAATGCGTGACTGAGTGGTCATAAGTATGGATAATGTTACTAGAATTTGGAGACTGATGCAAGGTTTTGTCGATGATCCATGTGACAGTTGTGTGAGGAAGAGGGAGTTGGGAATTGTTTGGTACCAGGTACAGAGATGTGCATTTTGTGTACCCGGTACAAAAAAAGACATAAAAATTCAATTATTACCGTTCATTTTCTTCTATTTTAAGTTTTTTGCTGCTGAACCATTGATCGTAGGGGGTGGATTCAAGATAAGTGTGGAACAAGTCTTTTGTGAGGATATTGTCTGTTTCGTTGTGGGTGTAATAGTAGTGAGAGGACCATAGTGGGTTGGTTTCTTCTTTATCTGAGAGGCTGGCGCGGAATGGATTGAGGTGGATGTAGCTGAAGGCGTCCATGAAGTAATAACGGTCCATAATAAGTTTGGCATGATACCTGCCTTGAAAAAGATGGCCGTTGTGGTTGTACTTTTTGTTAAAGAATTTGGCGTAATTAAGATGAAGCAGATGAAGAATCTTACCCGGGGGAAATTGTGTGGTTTCAAGCAGCAGGTGAATGTGATTGCTCATGAGGCAGTAAGCGTGAAGCTTAAATGGGTATTTTTTGTGCACGAATTTGAGGATGTTAAGATACCTTATGCGGTCGTAGTCATGGAGAAAGATATTTTCCTTTCGATTTCCTCTTGATGTGATATGATACATAGCTCCTGGATACCAAATGCGTCTGACTCTGGCCATATAGCACCTCCATTATTTTTTTATAGTATACCATAGGGAGGCTGGTACCAGGTACCATGAAGCAGTTGTCGTGTACCGGGTACACCGATAGACACTCAGTGTACCTGGTACCAAACAATTTCTACAGTGTACCCGGTACACAGAGAAAAAAGAAAAATAAAAAAGAAAAATAACCGCAGCCCTGGTGGGGGCGGCGGTTATGTATGGGTGAATGATTATTGCATACTGTGGCCCAGCTGGGCGATGATGAGTTCGAGTTTTTTCACTTCGGGGAGTTCATCGCGGTGGTCCGGGAATTTCTCGTCGAAGTGGTTAAGAAGCGGCTTTACGGCTTCGTCTTCAAGCAGCTCTTTGTAGGTGTTAAATATGTGTTGGTATTGTCCCATGTAACGTTTCATTTTCTTATCAAATCCGGACAGATGGTAGGTGGATGAAAAGTCAAATGCTTTCGCGATGTCACTGTCATAGGATGGGAATACGGGATTGATGGCATGCAGCATAGCTGCGGCAAGCGGGAATTGCATCGTTGGATTTCCTTTGTGGTTTTTAATGTTGTAAAGGGTTTTTGTGATATTAACGATGTTTGGGCGTTCTTCGCTGCGCTGCTCTTCCATCAGTTTGAAATATTCATGTTCGAATTCGTTGGTAAGGCTGGGGTTGTCCAGCTTAAAGAAGTGGCGAAAGACGAACTGGTAAATCGTGTCATCGGGTACATACGTAAAGTCAAAGTTTAGGTTGAGATAGGCGTAGACGTCCACTTTCTCCCGCGGGATTTGGTTGACGACTCTTTCTTCTTCGTCGAACAGTAATGGTTTTAAGTCTTCGGCTGTTCTGTACTTCATCGGAAATCACCTCTCGTTCCCCTATTCCACACTTTTAAGTCGGGAAAACTACTATTTAAGAAATGTGGAAAATTTATCGGGGCTTTTCTTCTATTCTACCGAATTGTTGATTCTAATGACAAGAATCCGGACTGAGTTGTTAATTATTTCCCGATGACAGCCGATGGTTAAAGAGAAGGGAGTGTGATGGAATGGATGTAGCGAAGGCTTCGATGGCGATGAGTCAGGCGAATGTGAAGCAGCAGTCCAGCCTGGCTGTGATGAATCAGGCGAAAACCCATGCGGAGCAGCAGGGCAGCCAAATGGTAGAAATGCTTTCCGAATCGGCGCCTCACCCGACTAAGGGGAGTCAAATTGATGTAAAAGGGTAAATAAGAACTAGGCGGTTCCTGAACCGTCTAGTCTTTTTTGAAAGCTGGGATGGCATGAGGCAGATGGCGAAGCGGCTAGCATTGCTTGGCGTTGGTCTTTTCTATGTGGGGATCGCCTTGTTTGTAGTTGAATGGGTAGACCAGACGAGTGTAGTCGTCCCGTTCTTAACGCTGAGCGGCTTGTCTATCATTGCGCTGGCCGTGATTGTACAAGGAAACCATTAGAAAAAGCCGCTTCCCTTAAGTAGAAGCGGCCCTACATAATATGAAGATTACTCTTCATCCTCATTCATTGTATCTTCGTTGTTTCCATCTTCACCATTTCCACCGTTTTCACCGTTTTCACCGTTGTTGCCTTCTTCTTCCTGCATGTCATCTTCTTCCTGCATATCTTCCTCTTCCTGCATGTTTTCTTCTTCTTCTGTGTTGTTTTCTTCTTCTGCAGGTTCCTCTTCCTGAGCACACGCTCCAAGAACAGATACAGCTAACATCGCGATGAGTAGTTTAAGTAAAGCACTTTTCATTAGATGTTCCTCCTTCGAGTGTTATGTTTCGATTGCTAGTGTGTCCACTTTTTTATTTGGATATACATGGGACTGGAGATATTTGTAACATGATGGCAAATCAAAAAAGCTGCCTCTTATGAGAGGACAGCTTTTCCATGAATTTATTATTTGAGAGCGAACATGATTTCCGCTTCGCAGGCTACTTCGCCATCAACGGAGGCTGTGGCTTTTCCTTTGCCCATCGGCCCTTTGAGACGGACGATTTCAACTTCGAGCTTAAGGCGGTCACCCGGCTTGACCTGGCGCTTGAAGCGGCATTTGTCAATTCCGGTGAAAAAAGCGAGTTTGCCTTGATTTTCTTCTTTTTTCAGCATAGCGACTGCGCCTGTCTGGGCGAGAGCTTCTGTGATCAGCACCCCGGGCATGACCGGGTAGTCCGGGAAGTGTCCTTGAAAAAAGGGTTCATTGACGGTTACGTTTTTGTAGGCAACCGCGTATTGGCCTTCTTCGAGTTCTTCGACTTGATCGATAAGAAGAAACGGGTAGCGGTGCGGAATGATTTCTTTAATTTCTTGTATATCCAGCATAGTTTGGCTCCTTTCCGTACAAACTACTCCTATTATAAAGGTATCGGCGGATTTGGACAAAATTTTTCCGCAAAAAGGTTTGAGGTCATCCGTGTAAGGAAATCTTGTCATTAGAAGGAGGTTACTGATTATGCTTTGGACTATTGTTATCGTTATCCTTATTATCTGGCTGCTTGGCCTTGTTCTCGATATTGCTGGCGGTCTGATAAATCTGTTATTGATTGTTGCGGCGATTATTATCATTATGAAAGTGATTCGAGGACGAGGTAAATCGTGAATAAATCCGTCACCCCTGCAGGTGACGGATTTTTCTATGAGGTCTGGGTGAGCTGGGGCTGTTTCTGGCCTGGGATCGTTTGTTCCTCGTTGTCAGTACCGGTTCGCTGGTGCAGATTGTGGACGTGAATGCTTGGTGTAAGCCAGAACGTATACCAGGAGCCTTCCTTCACAATCGGATCCAGATCGAACATTTCGAAATGACAGCACTCTGAGATTTCCTGAAGCTGCAGCTTATTTGGCAGAGCAAACAGATTGGAATGAGCAACGAAAAAGCTGTTAAAGGCAGATGAGAAGGCTTCTCCATGTTCGGTTTCGCTGATAGGCGTAATCACCGAAATAAGGCCGTCTCTGGCCGCATACGTATTTAAATGTTCAAGCAGTCCTTCTCTCGAATCGGGATGAATGTAATGAAAAATGTTGTGCAGTAAAATGACATCTGCGCTTCCTTCTTCAGGAACCCAGGAATTAATGTCACCGACTTCAAAGCTGATGTTCGGATAAGCGGCTGATTCCTTGCGGGCACGCATAATGACGTTTTTATTTAAATCCACGCCGGTCATCTGGACATGAGGGTGTTCGTCCGCGAGCTTGCGCAAGTATCCTCCGTGGCCGCAGCCCAAGTCAACGATATTTCTGACGTTGCGGTCACTTAGCATTTTTTTAATTTTCTTAATAGCGAAGTGTTCGAGCAGAGCTGACGTTTCCGCGACGACTTCCCCGTGGCGTTCATGGTCAAAGCGTGCACGGCTTTGTTCGCGCATATATTCGGGATATTTAAGCAGTGTCGGCATATGAAGTTCCATAATTTCTTTTACCAACGCTTTAACTCCAGGGGAAGCGTTATTGCCGACGATGGAAGCACAGCGTTTCTTAGATGTGCGAAAGGTCTGGTTCGGCCGGCGTTTCATGTGCTTTACGGCAACCCCGACGCGGACCCAGGAAGCGAGCAGATCGAGCGGATATCCCGTTTCTTCACTGACAGATTCAACAGTGCGTGCTTTTTTAAAATAATCGAATAATTGCAGCTCGGACCCGACATAAGCGTGCCAGACCGGTAAAAAGGATTCGTTCTTTTTCATCCATTTGCGTGCCTGCATGGCGTTAATCCATTCATTCATACTTACACCTTCCCTTTTTGTTCAAATCTCCACGGATAATCCTCCGCTTCGGTAAATAGCTTCTTCTGCTGCTTATAGTCACTAATCTGCTTCGAACGTACAGGAAGGACACTCCCCTGAATCGCGCGGTCAATTAGTGAAAAACTCCAGCGCCCAAGTCCTGAGATGTTGAGCATCTGCTTGACGTGCAGTTGGTCATCATCGTAAATCCGCTGGACGGCCCGCATCCGCAGCTGCCGCCACCACGGGTTGGGAAACGAATAAACGAGTGCGGACATGTGACTTAATGTCAGCAAAAAGGAAACACGCGGTTTGCGAACGTCTTCGTAATAATGAAGGTTCTCATAAAACGGCCGGCCTTCCTCTTTACACCAGGCAAGCAGCTCCCCGAGCACGTCAGCGTCCTGAATAGCCAGGTTCATCCCCTCACCAGCCATAGGATGCACAGTATGAGCAGCATCTCCAATAAGTGCCAGATTGCCGGAGTAGTAGCGGTCGACGTGGTACGTATAAGGGATCATCAGCTGAATCTGCCGCCAGTCATCAAGCGTTTTGACCGTTTCGGCTAGCTCGGGTTCAAGCTCGCCATATGCTCGATAAAGATGTTCGAGACCTTTTTTCTTCACATTCTTAAATTCACCGGCTTTAATGAGATACACGGTGCGTACTTGATTGTCCGGCAGTGGAAACAGGCCGAGAAAGCAGCTGTTCGTTGTAATGATCTTGCCTTTGGTGAATGTGTCGGGGCGCGGGATCGTTACGGTTAGAAAATGGTGATTGTAATCTTTTCGATTCACGCTTACCTTCATCGCGTCACGCGTAGGAGAAGCACGGCCTTCCGCTCCAATGTAAACTTCGGCTTTAATGTGGAAAGTCTTCTTCTGCCGGCGCACTTTCGCCAAGCCATTTTCAAAGCCGAGAAAGCGGGCCCCGGGCAGATAATGAAAATACTGGTCGTACTCCTGTCCTTTTTTTCGTAAAATGTCCTTCGTGGTCTCGTGCGGTACCATAAGTGCATGGTCGTAGCGGCTTGCGACCCGGCTGTAGTTAAGTTCGGTAAGCTGAAGAGGTTCAGGGGTGTCATTCGGCCGGCTGTTAACTTCCTGAAAACGCAGCTGATCAATGACGTGGCCGCTCGCTTCCACCTCATCAAGGACCCCCAGCCCATCTAAAATCGCGAGCGTCTTCGGCTGAAGCAGTTCTCCTTTGTAGGCGTGGGATTTAACTTTAAGCTGTTCAGCAATGGTGACATGGACACCTCGGCTTGCGAGCTTTGCAGCAAGGGCAAGCCCGCCGACACCTCCCCCCGCTATGAATACTTCGGTTTTCAACGTAGCTCCCCCCTGTACGCGGCTTACTTTTTTCTATTACTGAATAGTTCCACAAAATGCAGGAGAAGAAACCTTTTGATTTCTAAACAAAAACACACGAGCCCTTAGAAAAGAGCTCGTGTGTTCATAAATCAGCTTGTCCGTTCATATATAATAAAAAAGGACAACCTCTATTCACCTGTGACTATATTAATAATCTGCTCCCACGTGGACCAGCTGAGAGCATCGAGCGGATCGCCGTCTCCAAGGACGCCGTAGCCGATCATCAGCCCAATGGCCAGCGCCAATGCACTGAGTACGAGAACAATGATGATTCTAAGCCAGATAGGAAGAATACGCCGCCGTGATTTAACCTGACGCTTTTCTTTTGGCTTTTTATCTTTATTTCGCTGTTGTTTACCCGGTTGTAGTTTCTTTGCGTTCTTTTCCTCTGTTGCCATGGATAGCTTCTCCTTACCCTTAAGATCTTAGTTGATTCACAAGTCCCATCATCTCATCTCCTGTTGAGATGGAGCGGGAGTTGAACTCATAGGCTCGCTGTGCGTTCTGCATGTCCGTCATTTGCTTCGCTAAGTCCACGTTGGAGGACTCGAGGCGGCCTGATTGAACTTCAGCATCCGCACCGGCCACAATTTCCTCCGCTGCGGCTCCCGCTTCTCCAGGAATACGGAAGCGATTCTGCCCGGCCGCTTCAAGCATTCTCGGGCGCACTGCTTCTACGACGCCAAGCTGGCCTTCTGCTGCTTCAACCCCGTTACGGGTGACCATAATCGCTCCGTCTTCGCGCACGTTGATATCTTCCATATTATCCGCAAAGGTCAGCGGTTCTTCATCATTATCGAGAACCGGCCGGCCGTTTACATCGGTCAGCATCACTTCTTCATCATCCGTCGGACTTAAATAAAAATTCCCGGCACGGGTGTACTGCGTCTCGAGACCATCTTCTGTGCTTACCTGCAATTGAAACAGATGATTGTCCTCAAGTAAAGCGACATCCAGTCCACGGTCAGTTTCTTTTAACGTTCCCTGCGTTAAATCAAGATTCGTATGAGCCAGCTTAGCTCCCGAGCCAACCCTGATGCCGTTCGGTGTGAGACGGTTCACTTCGGCATCCTCGTTCGACTGGTTGTTGACCTGCTGAGATAATAAGGAAGCGAAATCCGCTTGTCTGCTTTTATAACCTGGTGTATTCATATTGGACATATTGTTCCCAATAAGGTCAAGCTTGTGGTGAAGCTGTCCCATTGTATTGGAAGCCTGCAGCATTGATAGATTCATAGTGTAAGCCCCTTCCTATCCCAGTTTACCAACGTCGTTGACGGTTTTCTGCATGCTCTGATCATAAGCTTTTAACGCACGCTGGTTCATTTCAAATGTACGGTATGTATTCATCATCTCCGTCATCGCTGCGGAAGGATCCACATTCGAGCCTTCCAAACTGTTCTGCCTGACTTCAAAATTCACGCCGTCGATTTCACGGGCATTTTCCAACGGGCCTCCGTCCTCGCCAGGTGTGTATAAGCCATTGCCCTCTTTTACCATATCCGCTGCATTGGCCGAATAGGCGAGCCCAAGCTGTACCTGCTGCCCACCGACCTCAAGCGTGCCATTTTCCTGAACGTTAAACTCCATCCCGTCGGTTTGAATCGGCTCCTCGTTATTGTCGAGCACGTAATAGCCTTGATTTGTCGTCAGAAAGCCGTCTCCATCTACCGTAAAATTCCCGTTACGCGTCTGTCTGACATCACCGTCCGGATTCTGGACATTGAAAAAAAGAAAGCCTTCCTCGTCAGGTAAATCACCATTTAAGAGAGCCAGATCGGTCGTATTGCCTGTCTCCCTTAAATCGCCCTGAGAAAATTCAGGTACGGCTTCCTGCATATAAACACCTGTATTCAGGGATCCGAGCTCCTTCTGCACCGGAAGCGTCAATCCTCCATTGCTCGTCGGGACTGTTTCCCCGCCCATTTGCTGCAGCAATAACTCAGGAAAAGCTCTCATCGTACCTTGATCGGCCTTATATCCCGGGGTGTCTGCGTTTGCTATGTTGTTTGACAGGGTTTCCTGCATCCGCTGGTTGGCTATCATTCCTGATGCCGCCGTATTGAATCCTCTCAGCAAGACGATCGCTCCTTCTTACCCAATTTTATTGCGAGTTACTTTATCGATATTTTCAAGCATAATTCCGGTGCCTTTTGCCACACAATCCATTGGATCTTCTGCGACAAAGACAGGAACCTTTAATTCTTCAGCGAGAAGCTGATCAATTCCATGCAAAAGCGCGCCTCCACCTGTCATGATAACGCCGCGGTCAATAATATCCGCAGACAGCTCAGGCGGTGTGCGCTCAAGAACCTGCTTGGCTGCTTGTGTAATAGTTTGCACCGGCTCGCGAAGAGCAACTTCGATCTCTTCGGAGTTAACGGAAATCGTGCGCGGCAGACCTGAAACCATGTCCCGGCCGCGAATCTCAATCTCTTCGTTACGGGATCCTTTAAATACGGTCGCTACTTCCACTTTTATGTTTTCTGCGGTACGCTCCCCAATGAGGAGTTTGTATGTCTTCTTAATGTAATGCAAAATCTCGCTGTCGAATTTATCGCCAGCCATTTTGATGGATGAAGCGGTTACGATATCCCCCATCGAAAGCACGGCCACATCTGTCGTTCCTCCACCAATGTCAACGACCATATTGCCACTCGGCTGGAAAATATCCATGCCCGCTCCAATCGCCGCTACTTTAGGCTCTTCCTCGAGATAGATTCTCTTCCCGCCTGATTTCTCAGCTGCTTCGCGAATCGCTTTCTGCTCGACCTTCGTAATGTTTGTCGGGCAGCAAATCAGCATGCGAGGCTTCGATAGAAAACCTTTAACATTCGTTTTTTGAATAAAATGACGCAGCATCGCTTCTGTTACGTCGAAATCCGCAATCACACCGTCTTTCAGCGGACGCAGCGCTTCGATGTTTCCGGGTGTACGTCCAACCATGCGCCGGGCCGCTTCTCCAACTTCAAGAACCTTGCCGCTGTTACGGTCCATCGCTACGACAGACGGCTCGTTTAATACTATGCCTTTACCTTTTACGTGAATAAGTACGTTTGCTGTACCTAAGTCAATTCCAATATCTCGCGCAAACATCTTTTAGTAGATCCTCCCTATTTATCAGAAAAACTATTCGAATTGGTTTTATGTTTAAAAATGCACATCTAATTCTATATTCTATCACAAAGTTACATCATTCGCTCTAATTGTTAAGAAAAAAGTTCCAATTTGTAAAGGTGTCAATTGTCCCGGGAGGAAAGAACGCTAAAGCGTTGGTTCTGCAGGTGTATCTTTTCCGATTGTACGATATTTCATACGTGTGGCTTCTCCGCCTCTGAGATGCCGTATTTCCTTATGATGATCGAGGATTTTCTTGACTTCCTGTGCCAGCGGACCATTGATTTCGGGCAGGCGTTCTGTTAAATCTTTATGCACCGTACTTTTAGAAACACCAAATTCTTTCGCAATCACACGTACCGTCTTTTTTGTCTCAACAATGTACTCACCAGTCTTGATTGTTCGCTCTTTGATGTAGTCATGCACATCTCTCGCCTCCTGATATTGACTATCCAAGGGGGTGGGGTGAGACGGGATAGGGTTTTAGCGTCTATGTTGGTAGTGAAGCTCTCGTTGTATCACCCTGGATGGTACCGATTCTTCGGTTATGAACATTCTATTATAAGAAAGCCGGAGTTATGCGCTATCTTTTTCAATGGGAGCATGGCGGTACCAGGTACAGAAATAAAGAGCACGTGTACCCGGTACAGAAGACGACATTTTGTGTACCTGGTACCAAACAACTAATTCTCTGTACCTGGTACCCAGAAAAAAAAGAAAAAAATGGAGGCCGGTTCAGCCTCCATTTTTGGCACGTGGGTAATGCTTTGCTTTTGCTATTTACGATTGTGTAGATGAAGAGCTTTCATCTTCTAAAGATGGTTCTTCTGTGTCTTCACCTTCACCAGCGTCATCTGTTGTTCCTGCATCATCAGACTCAGTTTCTTCACCGTCGGCTTCAGGAGCTTCGTCCTGTTCAGGTGCCGGCTCGATGTCAGATTCAGTTGGCTCTTCTTCAAGCGTAGGCTCTTCTTCCGCTGCTTCTTCAGACTCCTCAGATCCCTCGGCTTCTTCTTCAGTTGTAGCTTCTGCAGATTCAATCGTGCTTACAGCCTGACCGAAGAATGTTTCCGGGTTAACTGGCTCGTCATCTTTTCTTACTTCAAAGTGAACGTGAACGCCATTTGCCTGTCCGAAAGAATTCTGACCAGCTTGTCCAAGAACATCGCCTTGTTTTACTTCATCACCAGATTGGATAGCAACTTCAGCTAAACTGGAGTAAACCGTCGTTACTTCATTGTCGTGAGTTAGTTCCACAACATTTCCATATAATGGATCTTCTTTTACTTCTGTTACGGTTCCAGATAGAGCAGCTGTTACATCAAACGCTTCGCCTTCACTTGTTGCGACGTCGATTCCTTTGCTCTGGTAATACTTATTGTTGTAAAGGACTAGTGCACTTTCTTGTTCGTCATCGGATGCGTCATAATCGAAATACTTTGTGACGATTGCTGCTTCTAGATCACTTGCTACCGGCATTACAAGATTTTCATCCTGACCTGTAACAGGTACGGCTTCCTCGCCATCTTCATTGACAAACACATCATCTTCAACCTGATTTCCTTCATTCAACTGATCAGCGACATCATTAGAACTTTGCTGATACCAAAAGACTCCCACCAACACCAACGCGGCTACCGCTAAATATAAAGCGGGATAGAGCCACTTCTTGCGCATTAAGCGTTTAAACTTTAATTTAGTCACGCTTTTCTTTCCATCCTCTCTCATGTTCATCACCTCAAAAATCATTCTGAACGCTTTTATGGAAATATATACATCGAGTAGAAAAAATTTTATTGGGGACAGGGGAGGAGTGCTGGGATATCTACTGTGAGGGTACCAGGTACAGAGAGGCTCATTCGGTGTACCGGGTACACAAAAAAGCCACCTTAAAAGGCGGCTTGACTGGCTTTCGGTGGTTATAAGCGTGTACCAGGTACGTGATTTTAACTGTGTGGTACCCGGTACACGAAAGTCGATGCTGTGTACCGGGTACCACACAATTTATTTTGTGTACCTGGTACCCGCGTTAAGAGAGGGAGGCGGTTTGTTTGCTGACGGGGGTGATTTCTGTATTTTGGTAGTAGTGCTGGATAATTTCTTTGTAGGTTTTGCCTGCTTCGGCCATTCCGTTAGCTCCATACTGGCTCATACCTACTCCGTGGCCGTAGCCTCTGGTCGTAAAAATAATATGGTCCTCTTTTTGTTCGATCGTAAAGTCACTGGATTGCAGGTTCAACTTCTCGCGGATTTCCCGTCCTGTGAATTTCTGGTCCCCGACCGAGAGTTCAGCTACCCGGCCTCCTGGTGTTTTTGCTAGATTTATATTCTCCAACCCATTGGCAATTTTCACATTAAAGGCGGCCTCTATTTCAGCAATTGGAACGATTTTCTGATCAAAAAATTTCGGGGAGTCTTCATCCCACGGACTTTCTACACTTTTTAGATAAGGAATTTCATTGTCCCAGTAGTCTTCTGAATTCTCGGTGTACCCGTTACTTGTCGAAAAGAAGGCGGCCGTGATCGGCTCCTCCTCATAGGTGATAATTTCGCCTGCCGTTTCTTTAACAGCTTGTTTAATGCGGTTCATGTTCTTCGAATAATGATCCTGCCATTGTTCACGGAGCTCCTCGTCATTCTTGTAGACTTGATGCTGGGTTGTATCAGTGACATCCGCTTCATCGGAATATGGTTCGCCATCCGTCAGCTGCTGCGTAATGTACGTGCGGGCGGCTAAGGCTTGTGCCTTTAAGGCTTCCATTTCAAAATTGGCCGGCATTTCTGAAGCGACAACGCGTGCTACGTAATCCTCTAAAGGCACTTCCTCGACCTTCTCACTCGCACTTCTCATTACATTAATGCTGAACGGGGAAAGACTCGCTGGGATGTCTACCGATGACGATTCACTTTCAGCCGTAGTTTCTTCAACAGTTGCTGTGTCGTTTTTTCCGATAAATGGTGCGACGATGAGGGCAGGAATCAATAAAATGCCCATAAACATACTTAGAATCGTAATAACCCCAATACGACGCTTTCGCTTCATATCTCGTCCTCCTGAAACATTAGTAGACCTTTCTACTAAAATATATCCAATAATACGCTTTAATAGAACTAAAAAAAGCAATCCCCATCGAATAAAAATGGGGATTGCTTTCGTTATAAATATTTATAAGGTCGATACAGATTCGCTAGGTTCAACTTCTTCTACATACGTTTCATCTTCATTAACGCGTTCAATGTCTGCGCCGAGACCACGCAGTTTCTCTGCAAAATCGACATAGCCTCGATCTAGATGTTTCAATTCAGTCACGCGGGTGTATCCATCAGCCACGAGCCCTGCTAAAATGAGAGCAGCTCCGGCCCGAAGATCCGTTGCCTGAACTTCAGCACCTTGCAGATCGGAAGGTCCTTCAATGATGACACTGCGTCCTTCAATACGCATTTTTGCATTCATACGGCGGAACTCTTCTACGTGCATAAAACGGTTTTCAAAAACGGTTTCCGTAATTACGCTCGTTCCTTTGGCATTCAGCATAAGAGCCATCATTTGTGACTGCATATCCGTCGGGAAACCTGGATGCGGCATGGTTTTAATGTCCGTAGCCTTAAGATGATCAGGTCCGATGACACGCAACCCATCTTCCTCTTCTTCAATAATAACGCCCATTTCTTCCATTTTAGCTACTACTGAACGTAAGTGCTCGTGCATTGCCCCCTGGACAAGAACATTTCCACCAGTGATTGCTGCTGCTACCATAAAGGTACCTGCTTCAATTCTGTCCGGAATAATATGATGAGTGGCGCCGTACAGCTTGTCGACCCCTTCAATTTTGATGGTTTCAGTACCGGCACCCACGATACGGGCACCCATTTTGTTTAAGTAGTTAGCGAGATCTACAATCTCTGGTTCTTTAGCACAATTCTCAAGCACTGTCTTACCTTTAGCAAGCGCAGCTGCCATGATAATATTTTCTGTCGCCCCTACACTTGGTACATCAAAATAAATCTTCGCACCCTGCAGTCGGCCATCTACATTCGCTTCAATTGTGCCATTACCGACAGTAATTTCAGCACCCATTGCTTCAAACCCTTTAAGGTGCTGATCCAATGGACGGGAACCAATTGCACAGCCGCCAGGCAGAGCAACCTTTGCGTGTCCATAGCGGGCCAAAAGTGGTCCCAATACAAGCACAGAAGCTCTCATTTTGCGTACATATTCTATAGGAGCTTCTGTTTTTAAGTCACTGGAAGCATCCACAGTAACGGTTCTTCCATTCATTTGAACATCAGCATTCATGTGTCTTATAACTTCATTAATCGTGTATACATCAGCTAAAGCTGGCACATCATGTAACACACTTTTTCCTTCACTTGCGATTATACTTGCTGCGATGACAGGCAGTACGGCATTCTTTGCACCTTCAGCTCTTACAGTGCCTTCAAGCTGCCTTCCACCACGGACGATGATTTTTTCCAAGGTTCATTCTCCTCCGCGTCCATATTCATTATTATTAATATTCAGCAGTTAGGATGGGTGTGCCAAATGTAATGGTTGTCCGATTGCCCAAATTCCTTGTAGCGAACTGAACATTCATCGTACCATCAGGTAAATCAATGGCTTGATCCCATCTTGATGTGTAGCCGGATCTGCTAGTCCAGCTTTCTTCGGTAGAAACTTCGATCGTTGCTATATTGAATGTTTTTTTGAATTTTTGATAGAATAAAACTTCATTAATCATACCACTATATTCACTCTTAATAAATGAGTAATTAGTGATATTTTCCGTGAAAATTCGAGTTTTTACTCTATCCGTGATTTGTTCGATGATTTGTGGTGCTAGTGGTGTAGTACCCGCGGACGTTACGGTATAAACTACTTCAAATAAACTGGATTCGTTATTGGGCACGAGCACGGTAAAGGTTTCGTCGATGTCAGCTGTTTTCTGTCCGTCATGATAAATGTATTTCGTTGCATCAGAAGTGTGTTGTGTTGTGATCTGCGGCACCTCAAAGTAGTCTGTAATTTGTTGTTGAATCTGCTTGAGTTCGTCTTTATGGAAATCTTCTTTAAGCGTCGTGTTCAGCTCTTTAATCTCTAGCTGTTCATCCTCAGCAAAAGCTGCTAGTTCAATTAACGGAGACACATGGCTCCACCCCTCAGCCGTTCCCTGAGGATAAACACCTGAACCAATTGCCACCACTGCTGCTAAACACATAATAAATAGTTTCATATGTAACCTCTCCCGTTCCCCTTGTTTATCTCAAGTTTGAACAGGAAAAAGGAGAATCATACGAAACAATTGCTGACATGATTAGACAAAGACGGTAGAATAAGCTGTTTGCTTAGAACAAATAACTCAGGCTGCTTGACCAGTTAATTAAGTCTAAGAAAAAGTTACTCACTGATGTCGCGATAGCTATTGTGATGAGTATCATTAATACACGAATCTCAAAGATTTTTCCTTTTCTAAAAAAAGCATCCAGATTCACTGCTTGCAAGACTTTCCAAGTAATAATAATAAAAATGATGTGGGAAGTCATACTCATGATCGCTTCTTCGACGAAATATTGATCCACTAATTCACACCTCGCTCATGTCTACCTTTTATTACGCACATTATCAAGAATCACATGATACGGTTTTCTTGTCAACTATGCAACTGGTAATGATTGCGCTTTAAAAGTGAATTTTTTGTGAACAAACATTAACCGTCAGGAAATGCCAGAAATATAATTTCCCGCGCAATATAATTTATTTCCCGGGGAATATTGACACTGCAGTCGAAAGAAGGTGGATTGGTGAGTGGCAATGTCGATTGTATAGTGCCGGCTTATATAGAGAGTGCGCACGGGTACCAGGTGCCGCAGGTGATTATGAGTGTTTCTGGCTTTCAAGAGGACCTGGTGCGGTTAGGCGCTCTGGCTTTATAAGAGCACTCTGTTATTTCCCCTCTTCTTTGAATAAGCACAGAAAAAAACTGCTTTCAAAAGAAAGCAGTTTTTAAAAGTTATTGTTTTTTACGTCTAAACGGTTAATGGCTCGTTTCAGCGCTAATTCTGCTCTTCGGAAGTCGATATCTGATTGTTTGTTGGCCATGCGCTGTTCAGCGCGCTCTTTGGCACGTCGAGCACGATCGATATCGATTTCTGAAGGTTTCTCTGCTGACTGCGCCAGGATAGTTACTTTATCTGGACGTACTTCGAGGAACCCGCCACTGACGGCGATGCGTTCGGAGCCGCCCTCTTGTTTGAGGCGTACCGCGCTAATGGTTAATGGAGCTACCATGGGGATGTGTCCAGGCAGGATACCAAGTTCCCCGCTTTCCGCCTTACAGCTAACCATTTCATAGGCGTCTTCTAATACCGGGCCATCAGGAGTGACAACACTCACCGTTAGTGTTTTCATAGCTATTCCTCCTAAGGCAGATCATAAGCGCCGGTGTCAGATGCTCCGCTCAAGGCGAGGCATCTGAGTGACACTTGCAATGATATGCTTATTGCATTTCTTTTGCTTTTTCGACGACTTCTTCGATGCGGCCGACTAGGCGGAAGGCATCTTCTGGGATGTCATCGTGTTTACCTTCAAGAATCTCTTTAAATCCTTTAACTGTTTCTTGTACTGGAACGTATGAACCTTTTTGTCCAGTAAACTGTTCAGCTACGTGGAAGTTTTGAGATAGGAAGAATTGAACACGACGTGCTCGGGCAACGGTCAGTTTATCTTCATCTGACAGTTCATCCATACCCAAAATGGCAATGATATCCTGTAGTTCTTTATAACGCTGCAGCGTTTGCTGTACTTCACGAGCGACTTCGTAGTGTTCGTCTCCTACGATGTCTGCGTCCAGCGCGCGTGACGTAGAAGCCAGTGGATCCACAGCTGGATAAATCCCTTGCTCAGACAGCTTACGCTCAAGGTTGGTTGTTGCATCCAAGTGGGCGAACGTTGTCGCTGGTGCAGGGTCAGTGTAGTCATCGGCTGGTACATAGATCGCCTGAATGGATGTTACTGATCCTTTATCCGTTGAAGTGATACGTTCCTGCAGCTGACCCATTTCTGTTGCAAGTGTCGGCTGGTAACCTACGGCTGATGGCATACGGCCAAGCAGGGCAGATACCTCAAGACCACCTTGTGTGAAACGGAAAATGTTGTCAATGAAGAATAGAACGTCCTGTCCTTGTTCATCACGGAAGTATTCAGCCATCGTAAGACCTGTCAGGGCAACACGCATACGAGCTCCAGGTGGTTCGTTCATCTGTCCGAAAACCATGGCAGTTTTCGAGATTACGCCTGAGTCTTTCATTTCATAGTAAAGGTCATTTCCTTCACGTGTACGCTCTCCAACGCCGGCGAATACGGAGATACCGCCGTGTTCTTGAGCGATGTTGTTAATAAGCTCCTGGATTAGTACGGTTTTACCTACTCCGGCACCACCGAACAAACCGATTTTACCACCTTTTACATACGGAGCCAGCAAGTCTACTACTTTAATTCCTGTTTCAAGAATCTCTGTTTCAGTTGCCAGATTTTCAAAGGTTGGAGCTTGACGGTGAATCGGATCACGACGAACATCACCAGGGATTGGATCATCGAGGTCGATTTTGTCACCAAGTACGCTGAATACTCGTCCTAGGGTCACGTCACCTACAGGTACGGAAATTGGTCCGCCTGTATCGATTACGTCTGTACCACGCTGCACACCTTCAGTGGATGACATGGCAACAGTACGTACAGCATTATCTCCGAGGTGAAGGGCAACTTCTAGTGTAAGGTCAACGTTTGTTTCGTTTTCTGATTTTGCTTCGTAACTTACTTGCAAAGCGTTATTAATGTCAGGGAGCTGGCCGTCGTCGAAGGTTACGTCAACAACGGGACCCATAATTTGGGTTACGCGTCCTTTACTCATCGATTTCCCTCCTTACTTACTGTTCAAAGTCCAAGAACCTATTCGAGGGCAGCTGCACCGCCGACGATTTCGGTAATTTCTTGGGTAATGGCTGCTTGGCGGGCACGGTTGTAAGAGAGTGAAAGGTCACCAATAAGGTCATCGGCGTTATCTGTTGCACTCTTCATGGCCGTCATGCGTGCAGCGTGTTCACTTGCTTTTCCATCGAGTAATGCGCCGTAAATCAAGCTTTCTGCATACTGCGGAAGAAGAACTTCAAGAATTTCTTCCTGGTTCGGTTCATACTCATAAGAGCTTGTACCGGCTTTACCTTCTGGATTTAAGTCCGTTAACGGAAGAACTTTTTTCTCAGTCACTTCCTGAGTAATGGCACTTACGTAATGATTGTAATAAATATAAAGCTGATCGATTTCACCATCTGTGAAAAGCTGAACCGTTTCAGATGCGATATCTTTAATATCGGCAAAATCCGGCTGGTCGGCGATTCCGGTGATATCTTTATCGACAGGCATATTACGTTTACGGAAAAAGTCGCGTCCAATCCGGCCCATCGTGATCAACGCATATTCGTCAGCTGCATTGTGATTCTGGCGAATTTGCTGATACACTTTGCGCAAAACGCTGCTGTTATAAGCTCCAGCAAGTCCACGATCCGAAGTAATGACTAGGTATCCTGTTCGTTTGACCTCACGTGCTTCAAGCATGGGATGACTTGCATCTCCGCCCCCGGAAGCGATACTCGCCACTACTTCCTGGATCTTTTCGCTGTATGGTACGAAGGATCTGGCATTTTGCTCGGCTTTGTTCAGCTTAGACGCTGAAACCATTTCCATGGCTTTCGTAATCTGCTTCGTTTTTTTCGTTGAATTAATCCGGCCTTTAATATCTCTAAGGGATGCCACGCTGTTTCACCACCCTTTCCAGCTAGTTTACACATCGTTCAAGTCGTTACTTACTCGGATACGACAAAAGTTTTACTAAATGCTTCAACAGCTTCATTCATATCTTCTTCAGCTGCTAACTTACCAGTTGAACGGATTTCTGCAAGAAGATCTTTACGGTTGTTATCTAACCAGGTATGGAATTCGCTCTCGAAACGAGTAACGTCTTCTACCGGGATATCATCAATATATCCTTTAGTTAAGGCATAAATAATCATAACCTGCTTTTCAACGGACAGCGGCTGGTGAAGTCCCTGCTTGAGTACTTCTACCGTACGCGCACCACGGTTCAGCTTAGCTTGTGTTGATTTATCTAAATCGGATCCGAACTGAGCAAATGCTTCAAGTTCACGGTAAGAAGCTAAGTCCAGACGCAGTGTACCTGCTACCTTCTTCATTGCTTTAATCTGTGCAGAACCCCCTACACGAGAAACGGATAATCCGGCGTTAATCGCTGGACGTACGCCTGAGAAGAAGAGGTCAGACTGCAAGAAAATCTGTCCATCCGTAATCGAGATTACGTTTGTCGGAATGTAAGCTGAAATGTCGCCGGCCTGTGTTTCAACGAATGGAAGTGCTGTTAAAGAACCTCCACCTTTGGCATCACTAAGCTTAGCGGCACGCTCAAGCAGACGGGAGTGCAGATAGAATACATCCCCTGGGAAGGCTTCACGGCCCGGCGGACGACGTAATAGCAAGGAAAGCTCACGGTAAGCGGCTGCCTGCTTCGATAAGTCATCATATACGACAAGTACATGTTTGCCGTTGTACATGAAATCTTCACCAAGTGTTACCCCTGCATAAGGTGCAAGGTAAAGAAGCGGTGCCGGTTGAGAAGCACTTGCTGTAACAACGATTGTGTAGTCAAGAGCCCCATGACGGCGAAGCGTTTCAACCGTACCACGTACCGTTGATTCTTTTTGACCGATGGCTACATAAATACATACCATGTCCTGGTCGTGCTGGTTCAAAATGGTATCAACTGCTACAGATGTCTTACCTGTTTGACGGTCACCGATAATCAACTCACGCTGTCCACGGCCGATTGGCACAAGGGCGTCAATCGCTTTAATACCAGTTTGAAGCGGCTCATCTACGGATTTACGATCCATAACTCCTGGTGCAGGAGATTCAATTGGGCGAGTTCGTGTCGTTTCGATTGGACCTTGACCATCAACTGGCTGTCCAAGCGGGTTCACGACGCGGCCAAGCATTTCCTCACCTGTCGGAATCTGCATGATACGGCCGGTACGACGAACTTCGTCACCTTCTTTAATATCTGTATATGGTCCAAGAATGACAAGACCAACGTTACTTTCCTCTAAGTTCTGTGCCAATCCCATGACACCGTTAGAAAATTCAACAAGCTCTCCGGCCATGACATTATCAAGACCATGAGCACGTGCGATACCGTCACCAACCTCGATAACTGTACCTACGTCGTTGACTTCAATATCTGATTCGTAGTTTTCAATTTGCTGCTTAATCAGCGCACTGATTTCTTCAGCTTTGATGCTCATGCCATTTCACCCCTATCATCTATTATTCGGAGAAACCAACTGACGTTCGATACGGTTAAGCTTCCCACTGACAGAACCATCAAAAATGCGATTACCGACTCGAAGACGAATGCCTCCAAGAATCTTCTTGTCGACAACATTTGTCAGGTTAAGAGATTGTTTGCCAACTTTAGGTGCAAACGTTTCTGATATTCGTTGTTTCTCAACGTCAGAAAGCGGATTTACAGAGTACACAGTGGCATCTGCAATTCCTTTAATATCGTTCATTTTTAGAATAAAGTGATCCGTCAAATCCAGAATGATCTCTTCACGATGACGATCGATTAACAGCATCAGGGTGTTGAGCGTCTCCTTAGAAAAACCTTGCAGAGAATCGTTCAATAGCTGCTTTTTCTGATCCGCCGATAAACGAGGATGTTTGAGAAACTTCGTAAGTCCTCTGTTCTTCTGGAAAATTTCACGTAATGCACGTAATTCTGTTTCAATCTGTTCTAATTTGGATTGTTCCTGACCGAGCTGAAAAAGAGCGTTAGCATAGCGCTTGGCAACGATTGTCTCACTCATCGCTCTTCTCCTGCCTCGTTAATGTATTGATTAATAAGCTCCTGCTGATCCTTTTCGGAAAGTTCCTTTTCAATCACTTTCGACGCGATCATAACGGACATGGATGCCACTTGATCTTTAAGGGTTTGTACAGCTTTGTCGCGTTCCTGCTCAATCTCCTGACGGGCAGATACTTTAATACGCTCTGCCTCTTTTTTAGCAGACTCAACAATGTCACGCTCCTGCTGTGCAGCAGTTTTGCGAGCTTCCTCCATAATGCTTTGCGCGTCCTGACGCGTCTTCTTCAACTCTTCCGCGGCTTCACGCTGCTGGAGAGCAGCTTCTTCACGGCTTTTTTCAGCAGTTTCTATTTCATTGGCGATATAATCTTCACGATCTTTCATCATTGTCAAAAGAGGTCCCCATGCGAATTTCTTTAAAAGCACGAGTAAAATGATGAAGAACGCCAGCTGAGCGATCATATCTCCTACAGCAAATCCTGAAGCTCCCAGGACTAAGTTCGTCGTCAAACCTTGCACAGTAGTCACTCCTTTCTACACTAAGAAAAGCGATGAGGGGCGGTTTAGGCCTGAAACGCATAAGCAAGATGCCGTAATCGGGTGGTTTCCCCGATGCAGGTAGATTGCTTATGTCGCGAAGGCCTGCCCCTCGCAGCTAGACACTAAGAAAAGCGGTGGCGTCTTGGGAGGTCCGACCTGCATAAGCAAGAGGCCGTAGTGAAGTGTTCTTCCTTCACGTAGGTCAATTGCTTATGTCACGAGGACCTCGACGCCTTAGCTAGACATCAAGAAAAGCGGTGGCGCTTTGGGAGCCGCGACAAGCATAAGACAAGCGGTGCAGTGAAGGGTTCTTTCTTCACGGAAGCGATTGACTTATGACCTCGAGCGGCTAAGCGCCTTAGCTAGACACTAAGAAAAGCGATGAGGGGCGGGTTCTACCTCCCCCATAACAATTGGCGCCTTTATCGACACCCGTAAAAAATGCCAGATTACAGAAAAACCAACATACCAAGGTTTTTCCTATTATAAACTCGGGTAGTACCTGTAAGAAGACATAAAGGAAAGGCGAAGATTCACGAAATATGAACTTCGCCATCATCTTTTTCTTTACTGACCCATTACGATAAATGCGATAACAACGCCGATGATTGGAACCGCCTCAACTAGGGCAACACCGATAAACATTGTTGTTTGAAGCGCACTGCGCAATTCTGGTTGACGCGCAATACCTTCTACTGTACGACTTACGATAAGACCGTTACCAATACCTGCACCAAGTGCTGCTAAACCTACTGCAATTGCAGCTGCTAATAGACCCATAATGAAAATCCTCCTCATATTTTGTAAAAAAATTTTTTATGATTTTATGTTAATGGTCTTCGCTCACCTTGTGAGACATGTAAACCATCGTCAACATAACGAAAATAAATGCCTGGATGAAACCAATAAATGTACTAAAGCCCATCCATGCCACCATTGGAATTGCTGCTCCAATGGCTCCTAAGAAGCTTGTTGTAGCAAGTCCTACTAATAAAGAAAGTAGAATTTCACCTGCATAAATGTTTCCGTAAAGACGGAGACCAAGTGTCAGAGTGTTGGAAAACTCTTCAATGATCTTAAACGGTAATAAGAATGGCAGTGGCTGTACAAATGTTTTTCTGTACTCTTTGGCGCCCCGCAGTTTAATCCCATAATAGTGGGTTAACACGATCACCATGACAGCTAATGTCATCGTAATACCTGGGTCTGCTGTCGGCGATTTCCACCAGAGGTCGTGCCCGACAACTCCGTTTGTGACCACCCCGAGCATATTCGACACAAATATGTAGGCGAAAAGTGTAAGACCTAAAGGAAGAAAGAGCCTCCCGGTACGCCAATCCATATTTGAACCTATAATGCCTTTAATGAAATCAATCAGCCATTCCATAAAGTTTTGAAAACCTTTTGGGTTACGCTGCATATTCCTTGTTGCTGCAACCCCTAGAATGAATACAATTAATGAAGCAACAAACATCATTAATAAGTTGGATAAGTTGAAATCCAGCCATGGAATCCCAAATGCATCCTCCCACATCGGTGCTTCGTGATTCAATCTGTTCACCTCTCTTCCATCATGCTAATCTGTTGCTCTGTTAAACAGGTAATCTATAATAATGACAAAGTAGGCTGCCATTAAGCCCAATACTACAGAAATTAAGTGGAAATGTGCTTCAAACTGAAGGGCGATTACAACGGCTAAAGCGCCTGATGCAAGTCGCGTAAATGTTCCAATCCCTCTTGTGTTCATGCTGTTTGCTGAAGATTCGCCTAACTTTTTGATCTTCCGCTGCATGAGCCAGAGATTGTAAAAACTAAGGATGCTTCCTAAAAGAAGCCCGAGGAAAACCGGCTGCCAGGGGGTTAAACCCCAACCTAAAACTAGAATTGCCAGAAGGTAGAACATCCATTTTCGCTGACGGGCTATCATAAGTTGATAATCTTCCAAGTTAATCGTCTCCCGTGTACGCTCGTACTAAATGAATCGTTCCGTATGTACCCGCTCCCAATCCAATGAGTAGACCAAGAATTAGAAAGAGTGGACTTGTGGAAAATTGGTTATCCACCCACTTCCCTAAAAACACTCCAACAAGCGGTCCACCAGCCAGTTGAGACACAATCGCACTCGTAAGGGCCATTGCTCGAAATGGAAATTGTGAGTGTTTCAATTCAACACCTCTTTTTACATAAAAAAAGCGCTGTAATGCATGAAAACCTTATCATTCCACACTATGTAAGAATACAATAGGGGTCATATCATGTCAATGCGTTTGCGAGCAAAAGTACAAAAGTCCGACACGCATTTATCATAAATTTGTCACAATTTTTGTTAATAAAAAAGGAACAGCTGTCTAACGGCTGTTCCTAAGGCTGTCGAGTGACTCGATCAGCTTATTTATCGGGTCTTGGAAAGGGTTACATAATGGTACTTTTTGACTGATTCCGTTAATATAAGGATGCTGTGTAAAAAGAAGGATGGGTCATCATGTTCAAACGGCTGTCCTGCTTTCCTCTTTTTCACATTTGAATCGGAAAAGGGTAACTATGCGTTTGTCCTTCTATTTCAATCGTTACCACAGCAAGGTAAGGCCCGGTATAGTCGTCACTCATTTTAAGATCGATTTCCCCTTCGTTCAGTCCTTCCTTCGGGTCTTCTAATTCAAGCAATCGTCCTTGATGCAGCAGCGTACCTGCTCTGTAAAGATCGATCGTTAATCGGTCGGCGGGTTCTGTTAAGTTAAATCGATACGTTAAATCCGCTTCAGTTTCCCAGTCTTTGTACAACTCAAAGCCTGAGACTTTTTCATAATTATCGGTTTCCACCATGAACAAAAATGGGATATGATGGTCGTTTTCACCATTTTCGACTGCGATAAATCCCTGGTGAACGCCTTCCTTCATAAATGCTTTATTCATGTTGACTTCGACCGTGAGTTCCTTTGCCTCTCCTGGGTTCAATTGAAACGTGGAGGGCAGCGTCCAGCCGATGCCTGGCTGTTTGTCTGGCTGTCTGACGTGATAGGTCTGGGTTGTATTCTGTTTGTTCTCTACTTTTAGCTTTATTTTTTCTCGAAACAGATTGTCTTCAATCCTTCCGAAGTTAAGCGCCCCCGGCTCCATCCATAATTCAGGCGTAAGTGCCTGGGCGGTATCAACGTAGCCGGCTCCCTGCTCTGTCGGAGGAAGCGGCTCTTCTTGTTTTTGTAAAAGGTCGGCTGTACTCATGAGCGACTGCTTAATCTCGGCAGGCGTCCAGTCTGGATGAGCTTCTTTTAACAGTGCTGCTGCCCCTGCAATGTGTGGAGCGGCCATACTTGTGCCCTGCAGCGCCTGGTAGCCGCCGGGTACGGTGCTGACTACATTCACTCCTGGGGCTAAAATGTCAGGTTTGACGCTCCACGAGGAAGTGACGGGTCCTCTGGAGCTGAAAGGGGCAATTCCGTGCTCTGCTTCCTTCGTAATAGTCTCCACCCATTGATTATTCTTTACTCCTTTTTCAAGCAGCCACTCTCCTTCTTCCTTTGTAACGGCTGCGACAGGAATCGGTAAATCGAGTCCTTGAATTGATCCCCGGAGCAGTGTATTTGAGTTGTTCATAATAATTAATGCTTCTGCTCCTTGTTGATAGGCGCGCTGTGCTTTCTCTGCAAAACTCGTACCGCCGCGTTTCATGAGCACAATTTTTCCCGTCGCGCCCTCGACCTCCTGTCCTTGCATTTCGATCAACGGGTACTTTTTCGACAGGTTCCATGGTTTAGAGCCTTGTAAAATCCTGACGGGCAGCTGTTTGTCTTCCCCCGGAATGGTCAGCAGTGCCTGCTCTTCCGGCAAAGCGGAAGCACCGACCGTAATGGCGTGCTCCGATGTAGCAGGTGAGCCGATCGTCCACGTGTCAGGTCCTGCGTTCCCCGCAGCCACAATCACTGTTGTGCCAAGCTCAATGGCTCGTTCGACCGCTTTCGTCGTCGGCCAGTCAGGCCCATTTACGTCGTTGCCGAGTGACAAATTAATGACGTCCATTCCATCCTCCACTGCTTCTTCAATTGCAGCAATAACCTGGACCGATGTCCCCATGCCTCCTGGTCCCAATGCACGATAGGCATATAAGTCCACGTCAGGAGCTACCCCTTTCATATCGCCATCCGCTCCAATGATGCCGGCGACGTGGGTTCCGTGCAGTGTCTTGCCTTCTTCTGTCGTCTCCATCGGATCGTCGTCATAATCAATCACATCAAAGCCTCCGCGAAAATTCGCCTTCAGATCAGGATGATTGTAATCGATTCCTGTATCTACTACGCCCACCTTCACTCCAGCGCCTGTATAAGAGGTATCGGGCCGGACAATATCTGTGGTCAAAGAATCAGCCGGTTCTGTCAACAATTCCTCCTGTGTCGTGTACGTTTCCACAGGAAATTGGTTGGCGACCTCTTTGAGACGTGAGATTTTTTCAAGCTCATCAGGTGTACCTTTTACAGCGATTCCGTTAAAAATCGTTTCATATTCAGCGACTACCTCAAGCCTGGGCAGCCGAGATTCGACGTGGTTTGTAAATGATTCGACCGAGGTTTCCTTCAGTTCGAGAATAATCGTAATCTCTTCGTCAGGATCAGGCTGACTGAAGCCGGCGAGCAGTGTGAGCACGATGAATAAGGCGGCGATTTTGAGCGGCATGGTCGGTGAGGCTCCTTTTTACCGGTAGTGTGTGTTTAAGGAGGTGTCGTTATGCGAGGGGCAATAAAAAAACCTCTCCCGTGCTGGAAGAGGCTACTCTGTTACAAATGGGGCCGGCTTATCGTTACGCTCCTTGAAAAAATAGCGAATCGCTTCGGCTATTCGGGCGGAGGCTTGTCCGTCGCCGTATGGGTTCGAAGCTTGAGCCATAGCTTCATGTTTTGCTTCATCCGATAACAGCTCATGAGCCAGAGTGAAAATACGATCTTCCTCTGTGCCGGCAAGCTTCAGGGTACCGGCCTCTATCCCTTCAGGACGTTCAGTAGTATCCCGGAGAACAAGTACAGGGACGCCAAGAGAAGGCGCTTCTTCCTGCACACCGCCTGAATCCGTTAAAATTAAGTGGGCGCGGGCCGCGAAATTGTGAAAATCAATTACATCAAGCGGGTCAATCAGCTTAATGCGGTCATCATTGCCTAAGATTTCATCGGCCACTTCACGAACGGCCGGATTTAAATGGACGGGATAGACCACTTCAACGTCATCATTCGCTTCGACAAGACGCTTAATGGCACGGAACATCTGTTTCATGTTTCGACCGAGATTCTCGCGGCGGTGGGCAGTCATAAGAACAAGACGCTTGTCGCTTCCGATTGAGTTCAGCACTTCAGAGGTGTAGTTTTTATCAACCGTTGTATTCAATGCATCAATCGCTGTATTGCCTGTCACAAAAATGTGCTCTGCTGGTTTGTTTTCCGACAACAGGTTTTCCCGTGACTGATCAGTGGGAGCAAAATGCAAATCAGCCATCACTCCAGTGAGCTGCCGGTTCATTTCTTCCGGATACGGCGAGTATTTATCCCACGTCCGCAATCCTGCTTCCACATGTCCGACCGGGATTTGATTGTAATAAGCGGCCAGTGATGCGGCAAATGTCGTCGTTGTGTCGCCATGCACAAGAACGAGATCGGGTTTTGTTTCTTTCATAACGCCGTCCAGCCCCTCAAGCGCTCGTGTGGTGACCTGGGACAGCGTTTGACGATCCTTCATTATGTTTAAATCATAATCGGGCTCGATGCTGAAAATGTTCAATACCTGGTCAAGCATCTGTCTGTGCTGAGCTGTTACCGTCACGATGGGCTCAAACTGCTCTGACCTTTTTTTTAATTCCAAAACGAGCGGCGCCATTTTAATCGCTTCGGGCCTTGTGCCGAAAATGGTCATGACTTTAATCATAGAATGTCCTTACTTCGTGCCGAACAGACGGTCGCCGGCGTCACCGAGACCTGGCTCAATGTAGCCTTTTTCATTGAGGCGGTCATCCATCGCAGCAAGATAAATGTCAACGTCCGGGTGAGCTTCCTGCACAGCTTCCACCCCTTCAGGAGCCGCTACGAGACACATGAGGCGGATTTGGCGTGCGCCTCGTTTCTTAATGGAATCGATCGCTTCATTAGCGGATCCTCCAGTGGCCAGCATTGGATCGATGACGATCAGTTCACGTTCTTCAATGTCGCTTGGAAGCTTGACGTAGTATTCCACGGGCTGGAGCGTTTCTGGATCACGATAAAGTCCGACGTGACCGACTTTCGCGGCTGGAATAAGCTGGATAATGCCATCTACCATACCTAGTCCTGCGCGGAGGATAGGAATCAGACCAATCTTTTTCCCTGTGAGCACCTGGGCTTTGGCGTTCGATACAACAGGGGTATCAATTTCAACTTCTTCAAGGGGCAGGTCGCGTGTGATTTCAAAAGCCATTAGAGCGGCTACTTCATCAACGAGTTGGCGGAAATCCTTCGTGCCTGTCTCCGTCTTCCGTATGTACGTGAGTTTGTGTTGAATTAATGGATGGTCTAAAACATATACTTTTCCCATGTCAGTCACTCCTTTTAATAGTTTGCATCCCGCTAATTGTACAGAAAAAGTCGATAAAGAGCAAGAGCAGATGTGTGATTGCTATGTGTTGTATCATTGTGTGGTTCCATTGTGTGGTTCCATTGTGTGGTTCCAGGTACACCGATTAAATTGTGTGGTAACAGGTACACAAATGGTGCATCGGTGTACCCGGTACCCAGAGAAAAAAGAAAATAACTTTTTCCTGTTAATGGCGGCCAACAACGGCATCAAAAAAGCAAAAAAACAGGGGTGGAAATTAACACCTGTAAAAAGAGTTGCAAAAAAAGCCTACCTGCGTGAGGTAGACTTTTTTGTCTTTATGGCGTACTTGGCATGAGTGATTGGTAGAGTGGGAAGCGGGATGTCAGCTCACTGACGCGTTCAGCGGCTTCTTTCAGCTTCTCGTCATTGTCGTGATTTTTAAGTGTAAAGGCAATCAATTCACCGATCTGCTTCATTTCATCTTCTTTGAAGCCGCGGCTCGTTACGGCAGCTGTACCAACGCGGATTCCGCTCGTTGTGAATGGGCCTTCTGGATCAAATGGAATAGTATTTTTATTTGTTGTAATGCCGACTGCATCCAATGCTTTTTCGGCCACTTTTCCTGTTAAGCCGACTTCCCGCAAGTCAAGCAGAAGCAGGTGATTGTCTGTGCCGCCTGAAACGATGCGTACACCGTTCTCCGTCAGCGTCTCACCTAGCTGCTTCGCATTTTTAATAATTTGACGGGAGTACTGCTTAAAGCTAGGCTGAAGAGCTTCTTTAAAGGAAACAGCTTTTGCCGCAATAATGTGCATTAACGGTCCGCCCTGCATGCCAGGGAATACGGATTTGTCGATTTTCTTCGCGAACTGTTCTTCACAGAAAATCATGCCGCCGCGTGGTCCGCGGAGTGTTTTGTGTGTGGTTGTCGTCACAAATTGAGCATGCGGCACCGGATTCGGATGAAGTCCAGCGGCAACAAGCCCTGCGATGTGTGCCATATCAACCATTAAATAGGCACCGACCTCATCGGCAATTTCTCTGAATTTAGCAAAGTCGATCTCACGCGGGTACGCACTCGCGCCCGCAACAATCATCTTCGGCTGCACTTCTTTTGCTTTTTCCAATACAGCTTCATAATCAATACGTTCGTCTTTTTCATCAACGCCGTATTCTTCAAAGTTGTAAAGGGTTCCACTGAAGTTAACCGGACTTCCGTGCGTCAAGTGACCGCCATGGCTGAGATTCATTCCAAGTACAGTGTCGCCAGGCTCTAGAACTGTAAAGTAAACAGCCATGTTGGCTTGGGCGCCGGAGTGAGGCTGTACGTTGGCGTGCTCAGCGCCGAAGAGCTCTTTGGCACGGTCTCTTGCCAGGTTCTCGGCAACATCCACGTGCTCACAGCCTCCGTAGTAACGGCGGCCCGGGTAGCCTTCTGCATATTTGTTCGTTAACACGGAACCCATTGCTTCCATTACTGCTTCTGATACGAAGTTTTCTGAGGCAATCAGTTCGATATTGTTCTGCTGACGATCCTTTTCATCAATTACCGCTTTGTACAGTTCTTCATCTGAATGTTTTACATGTTCCATTTGTAAAAAATCCCCTCTCTCCGAATTCAATTTGTTAGCATTCATAAACAGCTCGGGCGCCTCCAACAAGCGGCGGGCGTGTGCGTGCTGCCGTAACGTGAGCGTGACCGATTGACTTCTGCTCAATGCGAAGCGGAACGGCGACGCGTTTTAAATGCATCCCGATCAGTGTATCTCCAATGTCGACTCCGCCCTGCGCCTGTACTGCTTCGACAAGGACAGGGTCGTCCATGTGTTTAAAAGCATAAGAGGCCATTGAACCTCCTGCATTTGATACAGGGATGGCTGTTACCTCATTAAAGCCGTATTTCTGCTGGACTTCCCGCTCGACAACGAGTGAGCGGTTTAAGTGCTCACAGCATTGAAAGGCAAGTTGGGCACCTGATTGTCTAGAGAATTTAGTCCATTCTTCAAACAACACTTCAGCAATTGCTTCACTTCCTGATGTGCCAATCTTTTCACCTGCTACTTCACTGGTAGAGCAGCCCACGACAAACAACCCGTCCCTCATGTGACCGGTCTCAAGCAATTGGCGGGCCACATTTGCTACATCCTGCTGAATCGCCTTCACATCTGCCATTTCGGGTCATCTCCTTTTTTGCTGCTAAGCCTGAGGATGGTTCGACTTCTTCACTTATCTAACCATTCTATAACTTATTCTCGTATTCGGCAATCTTATTTATACGGTTTTTGTGCCTTCCTGCTTCAAATTCGGCATGGACCCATGTTTTTGCGATCTCACGGGCCAATCCAGCTCCAATCACGCGCTCTCCCATGCACAGCACGTTAGAGTCATTATGCTCGCGTGTTACTTTTGCCGTAAAAAGGTCATGAACCAGAGCAGCACGAATGCCTTTCACCTTATTTGCCGAAATGGACATCCCTATGCCTGTCCCGCAAATAAGAATACCTTTATCGAACTCCCCGCTGGCTACACGTTCGGCTGCCGGGAGGGCATAATCCGGATAATCGACGGAACCTTCACAATCACAGCCTAGATCTTCATATTCTATTCCCGCTTCTTCCAACACTTCAGCTACTTCACGACGCAGGTTTACCCCGCCGTGGTCGGAAGCAATAATGACTTTCATGCTGTCAGCCACTCTCCTCTATACCAATATTCAATTCGTCAATTTTATAGTGACAGGTCTGTCATACTCTGTCAATCCAATTAAAGGGGTAAAAAAGTTTTTTAAGGGGGCTTTTCTTCCTATTAAATAGGTGTTTCGGAGGTTGAATGAGGAGGTCCTATTCAATCGGTTGAACAGGACATTATGCAGATATGCTACTCCTTCTCATTTTGAAGCTTTTCAATTAATACTTCAATCGTCTTCTCTAATTCGTCTCTTGTTTCCCGGTAGACTTGGACGCTCTGTCCATAGGGATCAGTTATGTTTAAATTCGGAAGTTGTTCTTCTGCGCGCTGAATCGCTTTGATTTCTCCATCCAGTTCTTTCAGCAAATACTGCTCAAGTTCAACTTCGTTTAAATTTTCATCCGCCTGGCTGAGCACCCAAGCTCGTTTTTCTTCGAAATGTGTATACAAATCGGTTAAGTGTTTCCATTGATGTTCCTCAACAAGCACATATTCTTTTAATGTGTAAAATTTATGCTGCCAATCCGGGTATTGCAGAGCCAGCGTTTGTTTATGACTATCGGTCATGCATAACACAATATCTGCCCACTCCAGAAGTTCCTGGGATACAGGGGTAGACGTGTTCTCGAAACTCAACCCGATTTCTGCCAGAACTTCGTTGGTGCTGTTGCTGACAGGCTGGTTCACGTCGGCGAAGATCCCTGCTGATTTAACGTTCGCTTGATCGTATTTGGATTTCATAATAACCTCTGCCATTGGGCTGCGGCATGTATTGCCTGTACAAATGAATAGTACGTTCATCGGTGACCCTCCCCTTTTACATCATCTTTTCCCATTTTAACACAAAGTCTATCTATCAGAATATAGTATAGAGTCCGAGCGCACACAAAATGCTCCCTCCAAGGATTTCACTGTATGCGCCGACATAGCTTGTCGCTCTTCGGCCGACAAGAAATCCAACCCACGTCAAAAACATACTCATCATGCCGAAACTCGCAATCGAGACGACCACGTTCATATTGTTTAAACCGAGGCTGAAGCCCACGGGAAAACTATCAATGCTGACGCTGAAGGCGAAAATCCATAACCCGAATCCGGCCATCGAATGAGCGGGGGAATGTTTTTCGGTAAAAGAAGCCAGCACCGTATAAGTGCCAAGGGTTAACAGCAGGAACCCTCCAGCGAGAGAAGCCCATTCACTAACGTTAACGAACAGCCATTTCCCTAAAAGAATGCCAAGCCCGGGCATGATCATATGTAAAAGTCCAACGAGCAGACCAGCAATGCCGATATATTTCAGCCGTACAGACTGCATCCCCATCCCAAGCGAGATCGAAAAGGCATCCATACCTAACGCAATCGATAGCAGTATAATGGATGTTATATTCTCTAATTCCACGAAAAAACCCCTCCTCGGACATGCTACTGTAAAATATGCGAGGAAAAGGGGACGTATGATTAGTACTGTTTAATTTTCTGAGTGGCAGCCTTGCGCAGACGATTCATAATCGCTGCGCCGACCCCGTGTTCAGGAAAAGACTCACACAGGATAACGTCGATATCCGTTTTTTTGTAATGTCTGAGTGCACGGTACAGTTCACCTGCTACTTCAGCCAGATGCTCACGGGAGCCGCAGGCCGTCACGTGCTCATGATTCAATTGAGAGGCAAGTTCGTGACTTGCGATGACCGCAACCCGCTGCCCTTCATCCTTCAGTGCCTCCAGCTGCTGACGAAAGAATTCATCATCGCCTTCGATCAGCCAAAGAGGGGATTCCGGGGCATAGTGCGTATATTTCATACCGGGAGATTTCGGCTGATGTTCCGTTTGTCCGGCTAGTGCAGGATCAATAATAACGCGCGGAATCAGCTGTTCGACGTCCTCTTTCGTTACTCCGCCGGGACGAAGGATAATTGGAATTTCCGTCGTACAGTCGATTACTGTCGATTCGACTCCGACCCCCGTAGGACCGCCATCTACAATACCGGCAATCCGTCCATTTAAATCCTGATACACATGCTCAGCATCTGTCGGGCTCGGCCGCCCGGAGCGGTTTGCACTCGGAGCTGCCAGCGGTAATCCGGTTTCTTTTAAAATCGCGAGAGCAATCGGGTCGCTCGGCATTCGAATGGCGACCGTATCTAAGCCGGCGGTCACGTTGTGAGCTGCCTTATGATTACTAGGCAGAACCAGGGTTAAAGGACCTGGCCAGAACTGGTCCATCAGTTTCTCTGCCACGTCCGGAATCCGGGTGACGAGCTCATCCACCTGAGAACGCTCGCCGACGTGGACGATGAGCGGATTATCAGAAGGTCTTCCTTTTGCTTCAAAGATCCGCCGGACGGCAGCTTCATTCGTTGCGTCCGCCCCCAATCCATACACCGTCTCCGTAGGAAAAGCAACGACCTGTTGATTCCTTAACAGAGCCGCTGCTTCTTTTATTACATTATCGAGTTCACCGCTTGCATCGGTGCGCTGCCATAGTTGCGTCTTTATCGTCATGCTTTAAACTCCTTTAATCCACACGATTCTCTTTCTTATTATGAAGAATAAGGAGCATAATCGCAAATTCAGGCCTTGCCCACAGGATATCCTCAACTTACCCACAGAATTATCCACATATCCATAAGCTGAACTTGATTTTTTCGTTCGCTGAAAAATTATATATCCACAAGTTATCCACTGAATCCACTCAAAATGTGTATAACTTGGCGAGTTATCAACAATTCACGTGATACGTCCACAGGTGATCTTTTTTATCCTTTAGTTGAAACCGTTGATGAAGGAGCAGCGTATCGAGCTCCTGCGAATGGCTTTTTACTTGTATTTCGGGAATCTTTTCTTGTTCAATGTATTGCTGAATAAGTTCAAAAACATAGAGAATCCCTGTTTTAGTGACATTTCCATCTACTTGTAAATTTTTTAACCTTTTTACTCCGTTCCCTTGGTCACTTAAAATAAACCGACCGACTTCTTCCCGATCTTTTTTGATCACATACCGGCTTTCCTCACCAGCTTGAATTTGTTCTATATACATAGACACCCACCTTTCTTCTATTACTCTATGAAAGGCGGGGGATCGTTATGCTAGGACATTATATTATTCCAGATTTTTACGAGGAAGAATTCAACTTCCTGTTCTTCTTCTGTTTCGTCCACTTCATCTGTTTCTTCAGACTTCTCTTGCTCCTCTTCATCTACGCTCGTTCCATTGGAGAAATCAAGAAAGCACAGTGGCGGAAACAGCACGCACCACCAGTTATCCCCTTCCCCTTCACCCAATGTAATTAAAATAGCTTCGTATTCTCCGGCAGGATAAACATAAGAGCCGTACAGCTTCGTTGGAAATTCCACCTGCGAATCGTAATCTACCGAATACGACTGTTCCACACCTGAGTTTTTAACCGTTTCTGCAACAATTTGGTCGATTTCGTCCATACGCTCCTGTATTAAGCTGCGTGCCGCTTCAATTGAGGTCAAAGACTCTACCCATTCCGTAATCTCCGCATTCACTTCGTCGCGTACTTCCCGCTTTAATTGCTGTGCTTCCTGATCGTTGTTATCTGCTAGAATCCGCAGTCGAATCGCTTCGTCTGGAATAACCTGATATTGTGCCCCGTCTGCCTTTTCTTCTGTAGCTTTAAAGGTTAGGGTGGTGAAACATATTGTGGATAAAATAAGAATTATAATAGCGTTTTTCATAAAAAAATTCCCTCCCTGTTGATAACTATTGTGGGCAGGGGGGAATCTTTTTAAACCTATGAATCTAATATTGCAAAAATCATTCGGTCTTTCTGATTAATGTCTTGTTCGATAGTGACGTGATAGTTTACGAGCTGGCTGTGTATCATGTGTTTGACGGCCTGTCCCTGCTGATGCCCGATCTCAAGAGCGATCAATCTCGGCTTCTGGGTTCGGGCTGCGATTTGACGAACGATGGCTTCATAGGCTGCGAGTCCATCGTTATCAGCAAATAACGCAAGTTCAGGATCAAAATTTTTCACCGTATCCGCCAGCGGCTCATCGCGGGCGATGTAAGGGGGATTGGAAATCAGTACGTCAATGGTTTCTGTTTGCAGCGGCTGAAGAAAGTCGCCGCAGAACCATTCGATAGCCGCCTCATTCTTATCGGCATTCGTTTTTGCTGTAGCAACAGCCTGCTTGGAAATGTCCGTGGCAAGGGTACGCCGATTGGTTTCGAGCTGCAGGGTAATTGCGATAATGCCGCTTCCCGTTCCGATATCAGCGAGCACTTGATCGGACGGGAGCAGACGCTTGCGCACGCCTTCAATCAGCTCTTCCGTTTCGGGCCGCGGGATGAGTACATGCTCATTTACACAAAAGCGCCGCCCATAAAAATCAGCCTCGCCGATTAAATGTTGAACAGGAATGCCTGTTTCTGCATGCTCCCTGACGTGCTGCTTGTAAAGTTGGAGCTTGTCTTGCGGAAAAGGGTCCCGTTCATAGGCCATCAACATCGCCAGATTAAGATCGAGCAAGTCTTCAAGCAACAGATCAGCCACACGAGTTTCCCGGTTATGCTGTTTCAAAAAAAGAGAAGCCCAGCGGCGGGCTTCCTCAATCGTCGTTTGTTTCATCATTACTCACCAATAGACTCTAGTTTTTTCGTTTGTTCTTCAATTAGAAGAGCATCCAGAATTTGATCCAAGTTTCCTTGTAAAATCTGGTCGAGTTTCTGCAGAGTTAATCCGATACGGTGATCCGTCACACGAGTCTGCGGGAAGTTGTATGTGCGGATACGTTCAGATCGATCGCCTGTTCCTACAGCCGACTTACGGTTTTCATCGTATTTCGCCTGTTCTTCCTGCTGAAACTTGTCATAAATCCTTGCACGGAGCACCTTCATCGCTTTGTCTTTGTTCTTAATTTGAGACTTCTCATCCTGACAGGACACGACAATACCCGTCGGTTCATGCGTCAGACGAACGGCAGACATCGTCGTGTTTACACTTTGTCCACCCGGTCCGCTCGAAGCAAAGGTATCTACGCGGATGTCTTTATCGTGTACTTCGACTTCGACTTCTTCCGCTTCAGGCAGAACAGCTACCGTGGCCGTTGAAGTATGAATACGGCCGCCTGATTCCGTTTCCGGCACACGCTGAACACGGTGGGCTCCGTTCTCAAACTTCATTTTAGAATACGCACGGTCTCCCTGGACCATAAAGATAATCTCTTTGTATCCGCCGACTTCATTCGCCGTGGATTCAATGACTTCGGTCTTCCAGCCTTGAGATTCGGCGTATCTCGCGTACATCCGGTATAAGTCACCGGCAAACAAGGCAGCTTCGTCACCGCCTGCTGCTCCGCGAATTTCCATAATTACGTTTTTGTCGTCATTTGGATCACTAGGAAGCATTAGAATCTTCAAGCGTTCTTCCAGTTCTTTTTGACGGTCGGAAAGCTCACTGATTTCTTCTTTTACCATTTCTTCCATGTCGTCATCCATGCTGTCGCCAAGCATCGCTTTTGCATCGTCAAGCTGTTCGGCTACTTCTTTATACTCACGGTAAGCTGTAACAGTCTCTTCTAATCCTGCCTGCTCTTTTGAATACTCACGCAGTTTGTTTGTATCAGATATCACTTCTGGATCGCTTAAAAGTTCATTGAGCTTCTCATAGCGGTCCTCTAAGGTTTGTAAACGTTCGATCAATGGTATGCACCTCTTTCTCCATAACAGTACAATTATATTATAGAGAGGTTGCGGTTACAACCAAATCTGCCGATTCTTACTCAGACTTCACTTTTACCCGGACGTTATACTCAGGTACGGCATTTGAGACACGCTGTTCGATATTGTCTGTTAAGCGTTCGAGGTCTTCTTCATTAAGGTCCTCCATAAGACGAACGGTAACCCGTGCATTATCTGCATCTATAATGATGCGCTCTACGTCCACGCCGGGAATCGTCTGAGCCGCTTCCTTGATTTGCTGGCGATCCTCTTTAACGCCCCACGTCTCTCCTACTCGTTCAATCGAACGCGGATTCGTTGGTGTTGTGTTCGGTTCATCTTCCAAACCCATATTCATAATGTCCTGCCGGTTTGTATGGCCTTGAGACTCATCGAGATTTTGACCGCAGCCTGCGGCAAATATAATTAATAGTACTACTGCTGCTCGAAACATAATTTCACCTCTTCTCTTTTTCTCTAGTTTGACCGAGGAGAAGGTGATTATGCTTCACGCATTATGATTTTCGCGCAATCGGGAGTGTACAACAGCGGAACGCTCCACCGGATTTAATAATTTCCGATAGATCCACTTCTATAACAATAAAGCCGGCATCCTTCAGTTTTTGATTGACGTTTGTATTCTGTGGAAGGCTGATCACAAGCCTTTGGCCGATGGATAACACATTTGTTCCCAAGTAAAATTGTTCAGTCTCATCCACCTCAATACAGTCAAAGCTTTGCTTTAACCGTTTCGCGTCGTTTGCTTCGAGCGCAGGGGAATGAATGAGCGCTGTATGTTCATCTAAAATGTTGAATGCACAGTCCAGATGTAATATATCCTCCCTCAGCTTAATCGGTACAACTTCATAGGCAGGAAGCGCTTTTTGTAAATGCTCCACTGCCGCCATCGTCGTACGGCCGCTGATTCCGACATAAATCGTTCCATGATTAATAATCACATCCCCGCCTTCGATCGAAGGGCCGAATAAACGGGTGAAAGAGAGGTTCTCCTTTTCTAGAAAATCAAGCAGCGGGTTGACTTCTTCCTGGCGGAGTTCACTTTCCAGAGAGGCAACAAATACTTGATCTCCAATACAAAAACCAATATCTCTTGTAAAGACCTGCTCGTTTAATTTAGGACGGACTGGTAAGTATTCCACCTCGATGTTATTGCTCTCAAGCACTTTCACGAATTGCCTGTGCTGTTCCATTGCCCGGTCTACATTAATGTTTTCACTCTCGTAATGCTTCTGCGTTTCATTGATCACTTCTGTTATTTTCATGTGCTCAGGTTTACTAACGAGCACCTTCTTTAAGGCGTCATATTCATTCCGACACCCTTTGGACTGATTCGAATTCGCATTCTTCGTCTGCATCTTGATTCCTCCATCGCCCAGATTGTGTATTTCTTATATTTTCACATAAATGGACATACTCTAAACATCATTCATCCAACTTCTCTTTTTCTATCCCCTGAATATACAGCCTGGACACTTCTGAAGGCGAATGGGTGAGCCCTCTGGCTGTGATCCTGGAGTGGAGCAGTCTGGGTTGATGAGTATTCCCCATATTGAACCATTATACTATAAGGATATACACTTTAAGTAAATATAACAAACCCGCTCCTTTTCCAAGAAGCGGGCGTTGAACTTATTTATAACTTTCAGCGTGCGCCTTCACTTGCGCTTGCCTGGGCTTATTAGGAACTTCGTGGTGATGACGGCAGCGGGGCTCGTACGATTCAGAAGCACCTACTAAAATAATCGGATCATCATAAGAAGCAGGCTCCCCGTCAATCAGACGCTGCGTCCGGCTTGCAGGCGAACCACAAACCGGACAGATCGCATTCAGTTTCGTCACACTCTCACTGAGCGCCATCAATTCAGGAACCTTGCCAAACGGCTCCCCGCGAAAATCAGTATCCAGTCCAGCTACAATCACCCGAATGCCTCGGTCAGCCAGACACTCAACAACTTCAACAATATTTTCATCAAAAAACTGCACTTCATCGATGCCTACAATGTCAACAGAATCCCCGACTTCAGGAAGAATCGCCAATGACTCGCTGACCGGGCGGGCAAGGACAGAGGTTCCATTATGGGATACAATTGAATCCTCTTTGTAACGGTTGTCAATTGCCGGTTTGAACACACGAACAGACAAATTGCCATATGTAGCTCGTCGTACCCGACGGATGAGTTCCTCTGATTTTCCACTGAACATACTTCCACAGATGACTTCTACCCAACCACTTTGCTTCATTACATACACGTTCACTGCCGCTCCCTTCTCCTACTTCACACGTCACTAAAAAATCCTCTCCGGCCTATTTGCTGAAAGGATATCTATGTTTACTTTATCATTTTTCATTATGACCGAAGGAAGAGATCAGTACTCCCGTTTCCTCCGGTTTTCTTGTCTAGCACCAATAGGCAGGCCTTGGCATCATAAGCAACTCTATTAGGTGACATAAACCGCCACTGCATGGTTTTTGCTTGGGCGCTCAGGATGGGGTCCGTTCGATGTTGGCACACGCCCCACACGACGTGGGTCAGTTCAACGTTGCCACAGGATGTGGTGAATTTAGTCGAACTTCTTCACCTCATTAAGTCGAACTTCCTCTCATTAAAGCTGAACGCTCGCCTCTGCTTTTCTTTTTACTAACAAAAAACAGGCAAAGGGTTGATATTTGCCTGTTTTTGTTCAAAATTATGCAATGGCTTCCTGCTGGGGAAGCCATTCATTATTATGAAAGGTTATATTTTTTCTTAAAGCGATCAACACGGCCGCCAGCTTTGTCAGCTTTCTGCTTGCCTGTGTAGAACGGATGAGACTCTGAACTAATCTCAACACGGATCAATGGGTACGTGTTACCGTCTTCCCACTCAATCGTTTCGTCAGATGATTTAGTAGATCCGCTTAGAAACTTGAAATCAGAACTTGTGTCTAGAAATACCACTTTGCGGTATTCTGGATGAATTCCCTCTTTCATGTTCTTCCACTCCTTTTTGCCCTGAATCATTCTGAAACAGAGTTATTGTAAGAGCCTTCGAAGGTTAGTCGTTACACCTTTTACTAAAACTCACATAGAAAGATTATATCAGCACTGTATTATCAATGCAACAGCTTAGACGGATTATTATTTTCTAGTTCCTGCCTTTGCCGGTTTGTTTTGTTTTCCCTGCATATCCTGATCCATCAGCTCGAAAAACTCTTCATTGTTCTTCGACGCACGCAGGCGGCGGAGAAAACGATCTGCAAAATCGTGGGAATCAGACATCGTTTTTCGGATCGCCCAGATCTTATCGAGTTCAGCTTTAGGAAGCAGAAGCTCTTCTTTTCTTGTTCCTGAGCGAACGATATCGATCGCCGGGAAAATACGGCGCTCGGCCAGACTGCGGTCGAGGTGCAGCTCCATGTTGCCTGTTCCTTTAAACTCTTCGTAAATGACATCATCCATGCGCGAACCTGTATCAACAAGCGCTGTCGCTAAAATGGTTAAGCTACCGCCTTCTTCAATGTTACGAGCCGCTCCGAAGAATCGTTTCGGACGGTGAAATGCTGCAGGATCAATACCGCCTGACAGCGTACGGCCGCTTGGCGGGATGACTAAGTTGTAGGCGCGAGCAAGGCGGGTGATACTGTCCATTAACACAATCACGTCGCTCTTATGCTCGACCAATCGCATCGCGCGTTCAAGGACAAGTTCAGCAACTTTAATATGGTTTTCCGGCACTTCGTCGAACGTTGAACTTACAACGTCCACATCCGGTGCAACAGAACGCTCAATATCCGTTACCTCTTCCGGGCGCTCATCGACGAGCAAGATAATGAGCTTGGCGTCGGGGTGGTTCGTTGTAATGCTGTTGGCCATTTGTTTTAAAAGCATTGTCTTTCCTGCTTTTGGCGGGGCTACGATTAATCCACGCTGCCCGTACCCGACAGGTGCCATAATGTCCATAATTCGAGTAGAAAGCTTTTTAGTTTCCGTTTCCAGTGTCATTTTACGGTCCGGATACAGCGGAGTCAGCGCTGGAAAGTGGACACGCTCCTTCGCTGTTTCCGGGTTGTCTCCGTTTACGGCGTCGACATGCAGCAATCCGTAATAGCGTTCGTTTTCTTTAGGCGGGCGGACTTTTCCTGAAACTTTATCTCCATTTCTTAAATCGAATCTACGAATTTGAGAAGCGGAAATGTAAATATCTTCTGCACTTGGAGAATAGTTAATAGGTCGTAAGAATCCAAATCCTTCTGAAGAAATGATTTCAAGAATCCCATCCATAAATAAGAAACCGTCTTTCTCTGCCTGTGCTTTTAAAATCGCAAAAATCAACTCCCGTTTTGTTAGCTTTGCATAATAGGAAACTTTGAATTGCTTAGCTAAAGCGTAGAGTTTTTTCAAGGTCATCGTCTCTAAACTTGAAATTGTTACATCTGACACATAATCACCACTTTTATTTATTTTTTCCTGTAGATTGTTTACCTGAGCTGTCTACAATACATCGATCCTGTTGATTCTTCGATTGGATTGATAGACGTGAAGATAGTTTGTGAAGGTAAATGAAGTCTGCAGAGGGTTACGTCGCTAAACTTTACTTCTAAGAAACACTATACATTGTACAACTTGTTTAGATATGGATTCAAGAATTTTTATCAGGCAGGTGAAATCGGGAGAAAAGAAAAAGGGAAGAAGACCAGATTGGCTCTGGTCTTTACGGTATACCCTTTTTGCAGAAAAAATATAACTGCTTATTTATTTAATTACTAGATTCGGTTTCTTCTTCAAACTGTGATCGCCATCGATAAATCTAACGGTTCCGGACTTCGCTCTCATTACGAGCGTCTGGGTTGTTGCTTTTTGTCCTTTAAATTGAACACCTTGTAAAAGTTCGCCGTCGGTTACGCCTGTTGCTGCAAATATAGCGTCGTCTCCCCCTACAAAGTCATCCATATAAAGCACACGATTTAAGTCATCGATCCCCATTTCTTTACAGCGTTCCAGCTCTTCATCGTTCGAAGGAATCAGCTTTCCTTGAATTTCCCCTCCGAGGCATTTTAAAGCAACCGCTGCAAGCACTCCTTCAGGGGCTCCGCCCGAACCAAATAAGATATCGACACCCGTATCGTCGAAAGCCGTATTAATGGCTGCGGCCACGTCGCCATCAGGAATCAGCTTGATTCGAGCGCCCGCTTCGCGGATTTCTTCAATAATGCCCTGGTGCCGTTTACGGTTAAGAACGGTAGCTACTACATCTTCTACATCTTTATTTTTCGCTTGAGCCACGGCGGCTAAATTGTCGGCGATCGAGGCGTTAATATCAACTTTACCTACCGACTCTGGACCAACAGCAATTTTATCCATATACATGTCAGGCGCATGTAAAAGCTGTCCGTGATCGGCAATGGCAATTACCGCTAACGCGTTCCATGTTCCTTCGGCGACGATATTCGTGCCTTCGAGTGGATCTACCGCAACATCAACGCGCGGCCCAAAACCATTTCCAAGCCTCTCCCCTATGTACAGCATCGGGGCTTCGTCCATTTCGCCTTCACCAATAACAACTGTTCCTTTCATCGGAATCGTATCGAAGACGTCTCGCATGGCAGAGGTGGCTGCGTCATCAGCCTCTTCTTTTTTTCCTCTTCCCATCCAACGGGCAGACTTGAGTGCTGCTGCTTCTGTGACTCTTACTAATTCCATCGATAAACTTCTTTCCATGGTTCTCTCCCCATTCTGCAAGAAAAAATTTTATCTATTCCATTGGCAACTGTGGTGATGGCGGTACCAGGTACACAAGGGCCTTGTGGGGTTCATGGATGTGATAGAGAGTTTGTGTACCTGGTACCGGGTGCTTTATTGGTTATATAGTGCTTTGATGGTGGATAGTATAGGCCTTTAATGATGGTTGCTGCTTTTTGGCTGCGGCTGTTTTTAGTGCGTTGATGGTGGTACCAGGTACACAAGGGCCTTGTGGGGTTCATGGATGTGAAAGAGAGTTTGTGTACCTAGTGCTTTGTTGGTTATATAGTGCTTTGCTGGTACCAGTTTTGTCTTTAAGAGTTTTGGAATTGCTCTACTTCTTCTTTGGACATTTCTTCGTACCAGATGTTGGCGCCTAGTTCGATTAGTTTGTTTGTGATGTTTTCATAGCCTCTCTCGATGTGATCGACGCCTGTAATTTCGGTGATGCCTTCGGCCATTAAGCCTGCGATCACAAGGGCCGCGCCGGCTCGAAGGTCAGATGCTTTTACTTTGGCTCCTTCAAGCTTGGAAGGTCCGGCTACAATAGCGGATCCGCCTTCTACTTTAATCGAAGCGTTCATTCTTCTTAACTCGTCGATGTGCTTAAAGCGGGCCTGATAAATTGTATCGGTGACCACGCCTGTGCCTGAAGCTTTCGTAAGCAGAGTAGTAAAGGGCTGCTGAAGGTCGGTTGGAAACCCTGGATAGACCAGCGTTTTAATATCAACACTTTTCAATGCGGACCCTGGCTTTACATAGAGCTGTTCATCGTTTTCTTCGATGGTCACTCCCATTTCACGAAGCTTGGCCAGTAATGATTCAAGGTGCTGGGGAATGACGTTATCAATAATCATTTCCTCGCCTTGAGCTGCGGCCATAATCGTATAAGTTCCGGCTTCAATTCGATCTGGAATAATGGTGTGAAGACAGCCTTTCAGCTCTTCTACCCCTTCAATGCGGATAACGTCTGTACCGGCTCCTTTTATCTTCGCGCCCATACTCGTCAGCAAGGTGGCCACGTCAATAATTTCCGGCTCTTTCGCAGCGTTTTCAATCACGGTACGGCCTTTTGCCCTCACGGCAGCCAGCATAATATTAATAGTGGCTCCCACACTGACGACATCCAAATAAATTCGTGCGCCCCGAAGCTCTTCGGCTCTTAAATAAATCGCGCCTTGTTCATTTGTCACTTCAGCACCTAACGCTTCAAAGCCTTTAATGTGCTGGTCAATCGGTCTTGGGCCTAAATGGCAGCCGCCCGGTAAACCAATAACGGCTTTCTTAAAACGGCCAAGCATCGCTCCCATAAAATAGTAAGAAGCTCTTAATTTCTTCACGCGGCCGTTGGGAAGGGGCATCGAAATCATCTCAGACGGGTCAATTTCGACCGTCTGTCCATCTTTATGGACTGTACCTCCGATTTCCTCCAATAACTCTGACAGGGTCTGCACATCAGATATATTAGGAAGCCCTTCAATAGTTACTTTTGAATTCGCCAAAATCGCTGCCGGAAGTAAAGCTACAGCACTGTTCTTCGCTCCGCTGACGCGAACTTGTCCGCGCAGGGGTGTACCGCCTTCTACTAAAAGTTTTTTCATGAGTAACTCCTCACTTTAAGGTAAAGATTCTGACCTTAGTGTATGCATGTTTTTCCAATTGACTCGTTACTTTTGATTATTCCAGTCATTTAAGAATTTTTCAATACCCTGATCAGTGAGCGGATGCTTGACAATCTGCTCGAAAAGTTTAAATGGTACAGTAGCGATATGGGCACCGTTTATAGCTGCTTCCGTAAGGTGGACAGGGTGTCGGACAGATGCTGCAATGATCTCCGAGTCAATCGCATGGCGGTCGAAAATCTCTGCAATTTGAGCAATTAGCTCTACCCCGTTATGTCCAATATCGTCCAAACGACCTAAGAAAGGAGAAACGTAGGAAGCACCGGCACGTGCAGCAAGAAGGGCTTGATTGGCTGAGAAAATTAACGTGACATTTGTTTTAATGTTCAATTCGCTTAATGCTTTCACAGCTTTTAAGCCTTCCAGTGTCATCGGTACTTTGACCGTAATGTTAGGAGCAATGGCGGCCAGTTCCTTTGCTTCCTTCAGCATACCCTCTGCATCGAGAGAGATGACTTCCGCACTGACAGAGCCTTCTGTTACTTCATTTGTAATTTCTCGTAGACGATCGTGAAAAGAGACTCCCTCTTTCGCTACTAAACTCGGATTCGTGGTTACCCCATCAAGCAGACCAAGAGCATTGGCTTCTTTAATCTCTGAAATATTAGCTGAATCAATAAAAAATTTCATTACTAATCCTCTCCCTGGATAAAAATTTTGTTATATGTTTGCGTTTTCATATATGTTGAAAAGGAAACCGCTACGTCGTAACGGCTTCCTCTCTGGATCATTATGCTTTTTGTGAAGAACCGAACTCACGCATTTTACCAATGACCGTTTCTTTGATCGCGTCACGACCAGGTCCAAGGTATTTACGCGGGTCATACTGCTCCGGCTGATCAGCAAGCACTTGACGCACTGCTTTCCCTTGAGCAATTTGGTTTTCAGTGTTTACGTTAATTTTCGCTGTACCGAAAGAAATGGCTTTCTTAATGTCATCCGTAGGAATTCCTGTACCGCCGTGAAGGACAAGAGGCTTGTCCACAAGACCCATGATTTCTTCCATACGGTCGAATCCAAGGTTTGGCTCCCCTTTATAAGGTCCGTGTACAGAACCAAGAGCCGGGGCAAATACATCAACATCTGTCTGGTCAACAAGCTGTTTACACTCAGACGGAATCGCGTAAGCCGCTTCTGCGTCATCAACGATAAGGTCGTCTTCCTGTCCGCCTACACGGCCAAGCTCTGCTTCCACAGACACACCATGGATGTGAGCAAGCTCTACGACTTTTTTAGTAACAGCAATGTTCTCTTCAAGAGGATCGTGGGATGCGTCGATCATCACAGAAGTGAAACCAGCATGAATGGCTTCCGCACACTTCTGGAAGCTGGAACCGTGATCTAAGTGAATCGCTACAGGAACAGTTGTACCGTAGGACTCCATAAGGGATTTAACCATTGCAACGACAACGTTAAAGCCTCCCATATAACGACCAGCACCTTCAGATACCCCAAGGATAACTGGTGATTGCTCTTCTTCAGCAGCCTGAAGAATCGCTTGAGCGTATTCTAAGTTGTTAAGGTTAAACTGTCCTACTCCGTAGCGTTCTTCCTTAGCTTTTTCTAGCATTTCTTTCATTGAAACTAACGGCATGAAAGATCCTCCTTTAAATAATGTATCTTATCTATTACCAACATATATTTGTACTTCTGAAACAAAAATATGTCATGTAAGCTGATGTACAGTATAAGAATACCAATACCCTTAAGCTGGTGCAACATCAATCAGGATAGATAACGCTTTCATGCCAAAAAAAGATTATGATTCCTTTTCAGAAATGGTTTTTGCTACTAATTCTCTCATCATATGGATATCAAATGGTTTTGGGACTATGTCTTTCACAAAGGGGTAACCTGTATGCTCCTGAATCGAACTGGGGGAGAGCCCCGTCATGATCAGAACGGGCTGGTGGATGTTTTGATCGTTAAAATACTTAAGCACCTCGTCTCCGCTCATCATTGGTAGTCTATAATCCATTAAGATAAGATCTGGATGATGTTCTATCGCTTCTTCACATGCCTGTTTCCCTGTTTTTGCTGTAATGATCTCATAGCCGTCGCCTTTCAGCAGTTCCTCAAGCAACATGCGTATGCCTGGTTGGTCGTCTACTACGAGTACTTTGTTTCCCATCTTTATTTCACTACCTTTCCATTAAACATGCAACTCCTATACCCATTAAGTCTTTTGGTCTGTATTTCTACATTTCCCTACCATAATCCTTCATTTTTTTAAAAAAAGTGAGAAGTGTGAAAGAAATTCTCGTATGTTTCGACGCCATTCGTTTCTATATCATACAGTTGTCCCCCATTCATATCGGGACAGACTGGGTATATTTTATCAGCGAATATCATCTTTGATCTTATAGAAAAAACTGCCTTAAAAGTTAAGCGCGCGTTCGCAAAACTCTTAAGACAGTATTAAATTACTTCGTATTCATTACAGCTCCGATAAAGCCGTGGAAAAGCTGCTGCGGGCGTTCCGGACGGGATTTAAATTCCGGGTGGAACTGGCTGGCCACGAACCATGGATGATCTTCAACTTCAATGATCTCCACAAGCCGGCCGTCAGGACTCGTACCAGAGAAAATAAATCCGTTCTCCTCCATCTGCTCGCGATAGTGATTGTTAAACTCAAAACGGTGACGATGACGTTCGTACACCACTTCTTCTCCATATGCCTCCATCGCTTTTGTTCCGTGTTTTAAGCGAGACGGGTAGATGCCAAGGCGAAGAGTGCCGCCAAGGTCCGAGATTTCCTTCTGTTCTGGAAGCAGGTCAATAATCGGATGCGGTGTAGATGGGTCAATTTCTGCAGAGTGAGCGCCTGTAAGACCTAATTGATAGCGCGCAAATTCTACCGTCGCCAGCTGCATGCCTAAACATATGCCGAGGAACGGTACTTTTTGTTCGCGGGCATAGCGAATGGCCTGAATCTTACCTTCTATCGCACGATCACCGAATCCGCCTGGGACAAGGATACCGTCAACGTCAGCTAACTGTTCAGACACATTTTCCTCCGTTACGTTCTCAGAGTTCACCCATTTTATTTCCACATCAGCATCGTAGCTGTAGCCGGCATGCTTTAATGCTTCAACTACGGAAATATAGGCATCCGGAAGTTCAACATATTTTCCGACAAGGCCGATTGTCGCCTTTTCTTTTAAGTTTTTCACACGTTTGACGAGCTCGTTCCACTCCGTCATATCCGCCGGCTCGGTTTGCAGCCCAAAATGCTCACATGTAATATCATCAAGTTTCTGCTCCTGCAGTGTCATCGGCACATCATACAGCGTATCGGCATCTCCCGCTTCAATAACAGCACGCTTGTTAATGTCACAGAAGAGAGCAATTTTTTCCTTCATGTCTTCTGAGATCTCCATTTCGGTACGAAGGACGATCACATCAGGCTGGATTCCTAATGAACGCAGTTCCTTTACACTGTGTTGAGTCGGCTTTGTCTTCATTTCACCGGCTGCTTTCAAATACGGCACAAGCGTACAGTGCAGGTACATAACATGCTCGCGGCCGATATCGCTCTTAATTTGACGAATCGCTTCAAGGAATGGCAGTGATTCGATGTCCCCTACCGTTCCTCCAATTTCTGTAATGACGACGTCAGCATTGGTTTCGTGTCCAGCGCGGAATACACGGTCTTTTATTTCGTTCGTAATGTGCGGAATGACCTGGACCGTGCCGCCAAGGTAATCCCCGCGTCGTTCTTTCTTGATGACGTTGGAATACACCTTACCAGTGGTTACATTGCTGAATTTATTTAAATTAATATCGATAAAGCGCTCATAGTGCCCGAGGTCCAGATCCGTTTCCGCCCCATCATCCGTTACAAACACTTCCCCGTGCTGGTAAGGGCTCATCGTCCCCGGATCGACGTTAATATATGGGTCAAACTTCTGGATCGTTACTTTCAAGCCGCGGTTTTTTAGCAAGCGGCCAAGAGATGCTGCTGTGATCCCTTTTCCTAAAGACGAGACGACGCCGCCTGTTACAAAGATGTATTTTGTTGCCATGGAGTATCCCTCTTTCTACTGATTTCATTTGGTTGGCTATTCGATCTATTGAAAAAGAACATAGCTTTAGTATGTCTCATAGAAAAAACAAAAAACGCTCCCCACGATCGGGGAGCGTTAGTAACGTTCAAAAAATTAAAGAGCCCAAATAAAATAATACTCATTCAGCCTTTGAAAGTCAACCTTAGGATTCGTCTTCCTCGTCTTCTTCACCGATGAAGCTGACATCATTCTCCACGATTTCTTCTTCCTCTTCATCAAGATCGTCTTCATCGTAATCGCCCTCGAAACCATCGTCATCATCAAGGTCAAGATCTTCATCCGTCAGCTCAATCTCTTCAAGGCTTTCGTCTTCATCATCGTAACCTTCAACACCAAGCTCATCTTCAAGCAGCTTGGAAGGCTTCTTCTTTTTCTTCTTCTTGCGCTTCTGAGGAAGAGCAGCGATCTCCTCCTCTAACTGCTCCACAGGATACCAGTTTTTTAATCCCCAGCGGTTGGTTCCAATGGTCATAAAGCTGCCGTCTAAGTTTAAATCTGTATAGAATTGTGCGATATATTCTTCTTTCTGTGATTCACTGAAGTTTTTAAGATCAGCGATTTGTTCAAAGATATCGTTGAAATCTTTCGCTTCTCTTTCTTCTTCTAAAATGATCGTAGCCAGCCGAATCATTGAAATTTCTTCAATTTGGTCTTTACTTAATTCTTTAATCGTCACGATCTCAAGCACTCCTTTAATCATTCTCATGCACGCAACAGGCAGACGAATGACTTATAATCATACCCCTCATTATATGGTTAGCTTTAACAAAAATCAATCTTTCTATATAGGAATAGATGATCTTATTTGGTGGTAATGCAATTTTAGCGTAAAATAAGAGCAGCATGACCATAAAGGAGAGTTGATTGATGCTGAAAGAACACCCTTTTAATTGGATTGCCAGCTCCATCGTAATTATCGCTGTATGTATCTGGCTTTATATGAACTTCGGCTATATATATGAAGAACATTTGACGGAAGCCACTCTTGAAGACAAAAGCCATCATGACGAAAGCTACTACGTGACGATCGAAGGTGAAGAAATCGTCGTTGAGGATGAAAGCCTGTGGCTGGTGCTTGAAGAGAATGAAGAGTATGAAGTCACCTATGAATGGTACGGCCAAAAACAGCCGTACATAGTAGATATTAATCAAGCGCACGACGACGATGCGGTCGGCGGAGGACACTAAAGCGAGCTTCTTTTTTAGAAAGCTCGTTTTTATTTTACTAATTAACAGGAGCACGGTTCCGTTACTTTGAATAGAGAAAGTGGGAAGGAAAAAGGGTCGTTTTCCCCACCCTTTTCGTTTCCTTAGGCAGCGGAACTATATAAAAACCCGCCGTTAGGGTGGCGGGTGATTGGTTACATATTACGGCGGTATTGGCCGCCCACTTCATATAAGGCATTCGTAATCTGACCAAGACTTGCGACCTTCACTGTCTCCATCAATTCAGCAAAAATGTTCCCCCCGCCGCTTGCAACCTCCTGCAGGCGTTTAAGGGCAGCATCTGCTTCTGTTTCATTCGATTTCTGGAAGCTGCGCAGCTCTTTAATTTGATGCTCTTTTTCTTCTTTAGAAGCACGCGTCAATTCCATGGAGTCGATCTGCTCTTCCGAAGGCGGATTCGGATTCAAGTACGTATTGACCCCGATAATTGGCAGTTCGCCGGAATGCTTCTTCCCTTCATAATATAAGGATTCTTCTTGAATTTTCCCACGCTGGTATTGACGTTCCATAGCGCCTAAAACCCCGCCGCGGTCGTTAATTCTTTCAAACTCCTGAAGGACTGCTTCCTCAACAAGATCCGTGAGTTCACGAATAATATAGGAGCCCTGCAGCGAGTTCTCGTTTTTCGTCAAGCCGAACTCTTTGCTGATAATCATCTGGATCGCCATCGCACGGCGCACTGATTCCTGTGAAGGCGTTGTGATCGCTTCGTCATAGGAGTTTGTGTGAAGCGAGTTACAGTTATCCTGAATTGCAATCAGGGCCTGCAGTGTCGTACGGATATCGTTAAAGTCGATTTCCTGTGCGTGCAGCGAGCGTCCGGACGTTTGGATGTGATACTTCAGCTTCTGGCTGCGCTCATTGGCGCCGTATTTATTCTTCATCACGATCGCCCAAATCCGGCGTGCTACACGGCCAAGCACGGTGTATTCTGGATCAAGGCCGTTTGAGAAGAAAAAGGAAAGGTTCGGCGCGAATTTGTTAATATCCATGCCGCGACTTAAGTAGTATTCCACGTACGTAAAGCCGTTTGCCAATGTGAACGCGAGCTGAGTGATCGGATTGGCCCCGGCTTCGGCAATGTGATAGCCGGAAATCGAGACGGAATAGTAGTTGCGCACTTCATGATCAATGAAGTACTGCTGAATATCCCCCATCATCCGCAGCGCGAACTCCGTTGAGAAAATGCACGTATTCTGTCCCTGGTCTTCTTTTAAGATATCGGCCTGGACGGTTCCGCGGACGACGTGAATCGTATCTTCTTTAATTTGTGCCGCTTCTTTTGCATTTGGCTCCCGGCCATTTTCTTCTGTGAATTTGTTCAGCTGCTGATCAATTGCTGTATTAAAAAACATCGCCAGAATGATCGGAGCCGGACCGTTAATCGTCATCGATACAGAGGTGGTCGGATTCACAAGGTCAAATCCGGCGTACAGTTTTTTCATATCCTCAAGCGTACAAATGTTCACGCCGCTTTCTCCGACTTTCCCGTAAATATCGGGACGCTCATTGGGATCTTCCCCGTATAAAGTCACCGAGTCAAAGGCCGTACTCAAGCGTTTGGCGTCATCCCCTTCTGATAAATAGTGGAAGCGGCGATTCGTTCGCTCCGGTGTTCCTTCGCCGGCAAACTGACGCTTTGGATCCTCTCCTTTTCGTTTAAATGGAAATACACCGGTCGTAAACGGAAAGGCGCCCGGTACGTTTTCCTGCATAAGCCAGAGCAGCCGGTCGCCCCAGTCGTGATAGTTAGGAAGCGCAACCTTCGGAATCTTTAAGCCGGACAAGCTTTCGGTCGTAATGTCCATCTTGATCTCTTTACCACGGACTTTATATGTGTACGTATCTCCGCTGTAGCGCTCATGCAGATCATCCCAATCGTTTAACAGAGCAGTAGCTTCGCGGTCAAGTTTATCTTCATAATCCTCAATCAGCCGCTCGATGCTTTCTTTTTGTTCCTCATCTTCAAGCAGAGCGACGGTCCCCTTCAACTGATACAGTTTCCTGGCCTGCTCCGCCTGATCTCCTGCATGCTTATGGTAGTCGCGGACAGCCAGAGCTATATCACGCAAATACTGCTTACGGTCATTTGGAATGATAACATTCTGCTTCTCTACTTTATCGACGCGCTCAAGTGATGTCCCATCCTGCCAGCCGTAGTCTTCATTTAGTTTATCAACGATTCCGGCGAAAAGAGTGTTTGTTCCTGGATCATTAAACTGACTGGCAATTGTTCCATATACAGGGAACTTGGATGAGTCTTCATGAAACAGCATGTGACTGCGTTCATACTGTTTACGCACTTGATTTAATGCATCCTCTGAACCTTTTTGTTCGAACTTATTAATAACGAGGAAATCGGCAAAATCGATCATGTCGATCTTTTCAAGCTGAGAAGGAGCACCGAATTCAGCTGTCATCACATACATCGAAAGGTCAGTAACATCTGTGATGGCGGCATCCCCCTGCCCGATCCCGCTCGTTTCGACAATAATGAAATCCATACCGGCTGCTTTCATCACCTGAATGGATTCTTCTACGGCAGAAGACAGTTCGGATCTTGCTTCTCTCGTCGCCAGTGACCGCATGTAAACACGGGGATTAAAGATCGCATTCATGCGAATCCGGTCGCCAAGCAGCGCACCACCGGTTTTCTTTTTCGTCGGATCGACAGACAGGATACCGATTTTCTTATCAGGAATTTCGTTAAGGAAACGGCGGATCAGCTCATCAGTGAGTGAGCTTTTTCCTGCCCCTCCCGTTCCTGTAATCCCGAGTACAGGAATGTTATGGTCCACCGAATCCTTTAAAGCGCTTTCAAAAGTGGCTACAGCTTCCCGCTCGGCTTTCGGGTTATTCTCTACATACGTAATAAACCGCGCAATAGATTGATGGTCGCCTTTTGTTAAATCAGCAACAGCTTCTTCTACATTTTGAAGCGGCGGCAGGAAGTCGCACTCTTCCATCATCATATTAATCATGCCCTGCAGGCCCCGCTCCCTTCCATCTTCAGGAGAGAAAACACGTGCGACGCCATACTCGTGCAGTTCTTTAATTTCTCGTGGAATAATGACTCCGCCTCCGCCGCCATAAACGCGAATGTGTCCTGCTCCCTTTTCACGCAGCAAATCGACCATATATTTGAAATACTCAACGTGACCGCCTTGATAAGAAGAAATCGCAATTCCCTGCACATCCTCCTGAATAGCAGCATTTACGACATCCTCCACCGAGCGGTTATGACCAAGGTGGATCACTTCTGCTCCAGTAAATTGAAGAATGCGGCGCATAATGTTAATCGATGCGTCATGCCCGTCAAATAAACTGGATGCTGTCACAAACCGGATCGGATGCTTTGATTGATACACATGTGGCTTTTCCATGAAAGCCCCTCCCCCTTACGTTAATTCTTTTTCCTCAACATGCAACCCTTGAAGCAGCATCTTAATCTGCTGTTCAGTATACGTTTCCAATGTAAAAGTCCGCTGCAGGATCCAGCGCCTGAATCCCCACATCTGTCCCTGGACAAAAATATTATTAGCAATCAGTGTCAATTGTTCTTTAGAAATGGAAAATGGAAGGCTGTTCTTAATGACTTTTTCAAGCATGGCTACCATATCACGCTCTTTTTGCAGCACGTAATCTTGAGCATCCTTCGACAGCGACTTTACTTCCTGGTACATGACAAGTACCTCGCCCTGCATGTCATTCATAAGCTGAAAATACGATCGAATCGCATGAACAAGATTGGCAATGCTCTTTTCTTCCTGATTAATGGAAGCTTCCATGCGTTCCTTCACACGTTCATAAATCGAATCACAGACGAGAAACAGAATGTCATCCTTCGTTCGGATGTATTCATACAACGTTCCAATACTAAACCCGGAGGCTTTCGCAATCTCACGGGTCGTTGTTTTATGAAATCCTTTTTCTGTAAAAAGGATCACGGCGCCTTTGACCATTTGCTGACGGCGTTTCTTCACGAGTGCTTCATCTTTAATCGTTGAAGGTACTTGTTTTTTCTCCACTTAAGAATCACCCTTCCATGTTCCGTACCAATCCTTAGCTAATTGGTAAGGATCAGCCTCAGGATCACGCAGCTGTTCCATCTTGTTCTGATCCGAATGAATTCTATTCTCTACGTCGCGCCATATTTCTTCGCGTATTAACTCATACACTTCCAGCTCAAGCTGCTTTGCCCGTCGTTGTTCCCCCTGCTTCGTTTCGTACAAATAATGCTGATGCTGCTCGATCCCTTTCCACAATTCCTCCATCCCTTTGTTCTCGGTGGAAATGGTTTTTACAATAAGCGGGTGCCATCCCTTCGGCTGCGCAATCATCATATACTCTTCAAGCGTCGCTTTTAAACGGACCACCCCGGGAAGATCGGCTTTATTAATAACAAACAGGTCGGCAATTTCCATAATTCCCGCTTTAAAGATTTGCAGGACGTCCCCGCTGTTCGGCGTCAGCACAAGTCCTGTGGTATCGACGACTTTCATAACATCAAGCTCAGATTGACCGACTCCGACTGTCTCGACTAAAATGACGTCAAATCCATAGGCATCACATACCCGAATCGCATCCTTCGTTGCCCGAGCCAGCCCGCCTAAGCTTCCGCGCGTTGCCATGCTGCGAATAAAAATGCCCGGGTCGAGAAAGTGCTGATTCATTCTCGTCCGGTCGCCAAGCAGTGAGCCGCCGCTGAAGGGACTGGTTGGATCAACGGCAATGACAGCTACCGTAAGCTCCTTGGAACGCAGGTGGGTCAGCAGGCGGTTGATCAACGAGCTTTTCCCAGCTCCGGGAGAACCCGTAATACCAATATGGTGAGCTTTCTTCTGGATGGAAAATATATCGCTCATCAGCTCAAGTTTGGCTTGATCATCATTTTCAATTAATGTAATCGCACGAGCGAGGGCCCGCATGTCTTGCTTCTGTATTTGTTCCGCTAACGAATGCATGACCGGGCCTCCTCTCGGTTATTTCGTCAGCATCCGTCCGATCACGAGACGCTGAATTTCATTCGTTCCTTCATAAATCTGGGTAATTTTCGCATCGCGCATATAACGCTCAACTGGATAATCCTTCGTATAGCCATAACCACCATGTACCTGGACGGCCTCAACGGTAATACGCATGGCTGCGTCTCCAGCATAAAGCTTCGCCATCGCGGAAGCCTTCGCATATGGTTTACCCTCGGACTCCAGGTAAGCAGCTTGATACGTTAACAAGCGAGCTGCTTCAATTTCTGTTGCCATATCGGCCAGCTTAAAGGAGATTCCCTGATGCTGTGCAATCGGCTTACCAAACTGTTCCCTTTCCTTCGCATAGTTCACCGATTCATCAAGCGCCCCTTGAGCAATCCCGAGCGCCTGGGCGGCAATCCCGTTACGTCCGCCGTCAAGCGTCATCATCGCAATTTTAAAACCCTGCCCCTCGTCACCAAGCAGGTTCTCTTTAGGAATACGGCAGTTATCAAATATCAGCTCAGTCGTTGGAGAGGAGCGGATGCCAAGCTTTTTCTCCTTTTTGCCAAACGTAAAGCCCGGCGTTCCTTTTTCAACGATAAATGCGCTCACCCCGCGGCTGCCTGCGTCCGGGTCGGTTTTCGCAAATACGACGTAAATATCGCCGACGCCGCCGTTTGTAATCCACACTTTGCTTCCGTTTAGCACATAGTGGTCACCATCAAGCTTCGCCTGGGTACGCATTGAGGACACGTCACTGCCTGCACCTGGCTCTGATAATGCATAGGCTCCCAGCTTCTCTCCACTCGCCAGTTGAGCAAGAAATGTCTTCTTCTGCTGTTCCGTTCCAAATTTATAAATCGGCCAGCTCGCTAAAGATATATGAGCAGACAGGGTCACACCTGTAGAAGCACAAATCCGTGAAAGCTCTTCGACAGCGATCACATAGCTGACGAAATCCGAACCGATGCCGCCATATTCTTCAGGCCAGGGAATCCCGGTTAAACCTAGCTCCGCCATTTTATCAAAGATCTCACGGTCAAAGCGTTCCTCTTCATCACGCTCAGCTGCGGTAGGTTCGACTTCGTTTTTAGCAAAATCACGAACCATTTTACGTAGCATTTCCTGTTCTTCCGTTAATGAGAAATTCATCCTTTGTTCCTCCTAGTCCTTCGTTAAATGATTACTAATCACGATTCTCTGTATTTCACTCGTGCCTTCATAAATCTGACAAACCTTGGCATCGCGGAACAACCTTTCGACCGCATAGTCCTCTGTATAACCATAGCCGCCGTAAACCTGCACCGCTTCAATCGCGGCATTCATCGCTGTCTGCGAAGCAAACAACTTTGCCATGGAAGCCTCTTTGCCGCACTTCCTGCCGGCCCCTTGAAGGGATGCTGCCTGGTAGACTAATAGCTTTGCAGCTTCGACGTTCGTGGCCATGTCCGCAAGCTTAAAGGAAATCCCCTGGTGCTGAGCAATCGGTTTACCGAACTGCTCCCGTTCCTTTGCATACGCCACCGCATGCTCAAGTGCAGCCTCTCCGATTCCAATCGATTGCGCCGCAATGCCGATTCGTCCTGTATTTAAGTTGGCAAGTGCGATTTTAAACCCTGCGCCTTCATTACCGAGCAATTGGGATGACGGCACCTTACAATGATCAAAGCTTAAGGACACAGTACTTGAACCGTGCATCCCCATCTTTTTCTCTGCCTTGCCAATCGTAAAGCCGGGGGTGTCTTTCTCGATAATAAAAGCGCTGACCCCTTTGCCACGTTTCTCGTCACGGTTCGTTCTTGCAAACACGATAAACGTATCTGCAGCTCCTCCGTTCGTAATAAAAATCTTTTCGCCGTTTAAAATATAGTGATCATCCTGTTTCTCCGCTCTCGTTTTGAGGCTGCCGGCATCTGATCCCGCACCAGGTTCTGTGAGAGCAAAGGCTCCTAAATATTCACCTGAAGCAAGCTTTGGAATATAGCGCTGTTTCTGTTGCTCGTTTCCAAAATAAAGAATCGGATTTGTACCGACAGAAGTATGGACAGACAAAATAACACCAAGCGTGGCACTTACTTTTGAAATCTCATGAATCGCCATTACGTAGGAGGTATAATCCATCTCAGACCCGCCATACTGCTCCGGGATCGGAATCCCCATCAAGCCTAGCTCGCCCATACGCCGCACTAATTCAATTGGAAAACGATCTTCCCGCTCCATCTGCTCAATCGCAGGAGCCACCTCTTTCTCAGCAAAATCGCGCACCATTTTCTGCAGCATGAGCTGTTCATCCGTAAACTGTAGGTTCATCTCGTTCTCTCCCTCACCTGTTATTCATAGCTGTAAAACCCACGGCCGGATTTTCTGCCGAGCCAGCCGGCCTTAACATACTGCCTTAGAAGCGGGCACGGACGGTATTTGCTGTCGCCAAATCCGTCATGAAGCACTTCCATAATCGATAAACACGTATCCAATCCAATAAAATCGGCTAATGTAAGAGGTCCCATCGGGTGATTCATACCAAGCTTCATCACCGTATCAACGTCTTCTACAGAAGACACTCCTTCATAAACGGTATAGATGGCTTCATTGATCATCGGCATTAGGATCCGATTTGAGACAAAGCCCGGAAAGTCATTCACTTCAACCGGCGTTTTATTAAGCTTCTCCGTCATCTGCTTTATGACTTCATACGTCTCATCCGTCGTTTGCAGGGCACGAATGATTTCCACAAGCTTCATTACGGGCACTGGGTTCATAAAGTGCATTCCAATCACCTGCGACGGACGATTTGTAACAGCTGCAATTTCTGTAATCGGCAGTGAAGACGTATTGGAAGCAAGAATTGCATGAGCCGGAGCAATCGCATCTAAGCTTTGGAAGACCTTTGTTTTCACTTCCATTTTCTCCACGACGGCTTCAATGATCAGATCGCAGTCGGAAGCAGCACGTAGTTCTGTTGTTGCCTCTAAATTGCCAAGCACCTGCTGCTTCTCTTGTTCTGTCATTTTTTCTTTATCTACGGCTTTAGCCAGACGTTTCTTAATTCCTTCTAAACCATTTTGTAAGACCTCTGCGTTTAAATCATTTAATTTGACGCGGAGACCGGCCTGTGCAAAGACCTGGGCAATCCCAGCGCCCATCTGCCCCGCTCCAATCACCATTACTTGATTGATCTGCATTAGTCCTGACCTCCCGCTACTTCAATAAGTACAGCATCCCCCTGGCCGCCGCCTGAACAGATGGAAGCAATCCCAAGACCGCCGCCGCGGCGTTTCAATTCATAAGCGAGTGTTAATAAAACTCGAGCACCGCTTGCACCGATCGGGTGACCGAGAGCAACGGCTCCTCCATTCACGTTTACTTTCTCCGGATCAAGACCGGCGATTTTGCCGCTTGCAAGGGAAACGGCTGCAAATGCTTCATTGACTTCAAAAAGGTCGATATCGTCTATGGACATTCCTGTTTTCTTAAGCAGTTTATTAATGACAAGCCCCGGAGTCTGCGGAAAATCCTGCGCTTCCACAGCTACTTCTTCATGCGCAATAATCGTTGCAAGAGATTCTATACCCATTTCAGACGCTTTTTCATCCGACATTAACAGCATCGCCGCTGCCCCATCGTTCACCCCGGGAGCATTGCCCGCTGTAATCGTTCCATTCGGATCAAACACAGGCTTCAGCTTAGCTAGAGCTTCAACTGTCGTATTGCTGCGGGGCGCTTCATCATTTTTAATGACTAACGGGTCCCCTTTACGCTGTGGAACTTCAACAGGGACGATTTCTTCAGCCAGTCTGCCGGAATCAATGGCTGCGCTGGCTCGCTGATGACTTTGATACGACCACTCATCCTGCTCTTCACGAGACAATTCAAATTCAGCAGCAGTCCGGCTGCCATAAGTTCCCATGTGTACATTCTCAAAAGCACACGTTAATCCGTCATGCACCATCATATCTTTTACAGCTGCATCCCCCATGCGTAGCCCCCAGCGCGCTTTTGGCATAAAGTACGGAGCATTGCTCATGCTTTCCATCCCGCCGGCTACGATAATTTCTTCATCACCTAAACGGATAAACTGGTCGGCCATCGTGACGCTTCTCATCCCTGAAGCACACACTTTGTTGACGGTTTCCGTTTTTACATCCCACGGGATTCCTGCCTCTCTAGAGGCCTGTCGGGAAGGCAGCTGCCCCTGCCCGCCTTGTAAAACCGTACCCATGATCACTTCATTAATTTCTTCCGGCTTAATTCCTGCTCTTTTTAACGATTCCTTAATTGCAATTCCGCCAAGCTGTGCTGCTGTTAATGGAGCCAAACTGCCGCCAAATTTGCCAAAAGGTGTTCTTGCCCCTGTTACTATCACTGTTTTACGCATATTTTAGTTCCTCCTCTTTGTTAACGCTTTCATTTTATGGTGATTGAACGCTCGCTCAATTCCCTCTCATAAGGAAAGTGTACAAAAAATTCTGTACACTTTCCACCATTATTTTCTAATCTGGGTCTAGTTTCCACGGCTATTTCGGAAAAATCATTTTCAACGCAGGTTACGCCGTTTTCTCTACTTTTTCAGGAAAAATAGACTTAGCTAAAATTTCTGCGATGTCCATTGTACTCACTTCTTCTTCAACTTCCTTCGCTTTCGTGCCATCTGACAGCATCGTAAGACAGAAAGGACACCCGCTTGAGATCATCGTCGGCTCTACTTCTAGTGCTTGTTCAGTCCGTGCAACGTTCATCCGGTTTCCTGACTTCTCTTCCATCCACATCATGCCTCCGCCGGCGCCGCAGCACATCCCGTTTGAACGATTACGCTTCATCTCAACGACCTTAACTCCAGGGATCATTTCAAGCACTTCGCGCGGAGGCTGGTACACCTCGTTATACCTGCCAAGGTAACAGCTGTCATGGTACGTAATCGTTTCGTTCACTTCCGCTTCCGGCTTCAGGCGGCCTTCCTTGAGCCATTGTGAAAGCATTTCAGTATGATGATAGACTTCCGCTTCAAATCCTAAATCAGGGTATTCATTTTTGAAAATATTGTACGCATGCGGATCGATAGTAATAATCTTCTTCACATCGTGCTTCTCAAATTCTTTAATATTTTTCTCCGCCAGCTCCTGGAATAAGAATTCATTTCCCATACGGCGTGCGGTGTCGCCGGAGTTCTGTTCCTTGTTTCCTAGAATCGCAAACTTGATGCCCGCTGCGTTCATCAGCTTGGCAAAAGCCATCGCGATCTTCTGACTGCGGTTATCATAAGAACCCATCGAACTGACCCAGAACAAGTAGTCAAAGTCCTCACCGGATTTCTTCAGCTCTTTTACAGTTGGAATGTGTACATCTTCTGCATCACGCCAGTTTTCACGGTCCTTTTTAGAAAGACCCCACGGGTTCCCCTGGCGTTCAATGTTCATGATTGCACGCTGGCCGTCCGGATCCATTTTCCCTTCTGTCAGCACGAGATAGCGGCGCAAATCTACAATCTTATCTACGTGCTCGTTCATAACTGGACATGCATCTTCACAATTCCGGCACGTCGTACAGGCCCACAGCTCTTCTTCTGTAATCACATCACCAATTAAGCTCTTATTCTGAACAGCGTCAAGACTCGCTGCTGCTTCATCTGACCCTTGTGACTGCGCCATCTGTGCCAGTGAATTCCCTTCGGTGTTAGAAAAAGCATACGCAGGAACCCACGGCGCCTTACCTGTCACAGCAGCTCCTTTTTCAGTTAAATGGTCCCGTAATTTAATAATTAAATCCATCGGCGACAGCATCTTACCTGATCCAGAAGCTGGACAGACATTGGTGCAGCGGCCGCACTCCACACAGGCATAAAAGTCGATCATTTGCAGCTGGTTAAAATCTTCAACTTTCCCTACCCCAAAAGAGACGTCCTCTTCATCTGTATCTTCATCGATCTCAAAGTCAATCGGATGAAGTTTGCCAGGAGGATCCTGACGGCTTAAGAATGTATTCACCGGGGCAGCAATTAAGTGTGCGTGCTTGGATTGCGGCACATACACGAGGAAGGTCAGCAGAATCAACGTATGAATCCACCACATAATAAAAAATACTGTAGCAGCTGCCGCAGGAGACATCCACCCGAAAGCGCTTGCAATTAAGCTCGCAACAGGTTCTGTCCAAGTCGGTTCATGACCATGCCAGACGATTCCCATCCCATTCCCTATAAGAACGGAAGCCATCAGCCCGCCAATAAAAATAAGTACAAGCCCTGCTTTAAATCCTCGCTTAAGACGGACAAGCTTTTCCACATAACGGCGGTAAAATGCCCAAATGACGGCTACAACAATCGTAAGCGTCACAATTTCCTGGAAGAATGTAAACCCAGGGTAGAAAACCCCAAGCGGGAGATGCGAGTCAGGAGCAAGCCCCTTCCAAATAAAATCAATCGCTCCAAATTGAACGAGTATGAAGCCGTAAAAAAACATAACATGAATAATGCCGGACTTCTTATCTTTTAACAGCTTTTTCTGGCCGAATACATTTACCCATACACGATTAAGGCGATCTTTAATTTCTCCATCGAATTCAAACTTACGGCCAAGTTTAATGTATGCAATCCGTGTCCGTACCACACGAATAAATAAGTAAACCCCGTATACTGTAACCCCAAGAAATAGTATCCAATTGGCGATCAACAACGGATTCATATGTTCTCCCCCTCTTCGTTGTTAGACCAGAAACTGCTAATTTTCTGAATCTTATAGCTATACTATAAATTATGAATGAGCATTCAGTCAACTGATTTCCGAAATTTTTCATGTTCATTTACATGATTAATAGGGAATACTTACTAAGGAACTGAGGAAGGAGGCCTGTCATGATTCTTGGATCTGTGTTAATCGTCATCATATTTCTCATTTTATTACTGGTTATTGATTTTAAATTAGGAAGAAGAGACCATTTAGCAAAACAACGCTTCCTTCCATTCGATCTAACCACAGGGAACTATCAGCTTTACAAAAACGGCTCCCCTTTATATGAAGATTTATGCCAGGACATCGCGAACGCTAAGCACCACGTAGATGTATTTTTTTATGTGATCAATATTGATAAAGCCGGCCGCATGCTGCTGGATTCCTTGAAGAAAAAAGCCAGGGAAGGTGCTGAAGTACGCCTGCTCGGAGATCGGCTCGGATGCTATCAGATTAATAAAAAAGTAAGGCAGGAATTAGAAGAAGCCGGCGTTCAATTCAAGTTTGCCGAAGTGCCGAAATTCCCTTTCTTATTCTATAAAATTAATCGGCGGAACCACCGTAAAATTGCCGTCATCGACGGCAAAATCGGATACTTCGGCGGCTACAATGTCGGCCGTGTCTACATGGGGGACAGTTCCTATTTTCAAGATTGGCGTGATTATCACCTGCGGGTAACTGGTCCGGTGGTAGCTGATCTTCATAAGACGTTCCTCGATGACTGGGGGCTTGCAGCAAAAGAGGCAGACGAGCCATATATTCGTAACCGGGAGGCAGAACATACCGTACGGATCGTCGCTACAGACGGAGGCGAGCTTGAGGATGATTTGTTTGAGATGATTCAGAATGCCAGAGTAGAGATTTTAATCGGGACTCCTTATTTTATCCCTACCGAAATGTTGTTGGCCGCATTAAAAGAAGCCATTGATCGTGGAGTAAAAGTTCATCTGATGATTCCAATGAAGCCGGACCATCCTTTAGTAAAAGAAGCCGGCCTTCCCTTTATGTATGAGCTTTACCGGCACGGCGGCAGCGTCAACTTTTTTGACGCTGGTTTTTACCATGCCAAACTCATGCTCGTTGACCGCACCTTTGCGTATTTAGGTACTTCCAATTTCGACCGGCGCAGCTTTTTCCTGAACAAAGAAGTCAACATGTATATTTATGAAGATGTATTTGTAGAAGACCTGCGTAATGCCTACATGGACGATGTGAAAGACGCACGGGCGTTAGATGAAGAATGGATTGCCCGCCGCGGCCTCTCCGTTAAAATTAAAGAACAGATTGCTAAACTGTTCCGGCCCATTCTTTAATTAAAAACGGAAGCGAGCATAGGTGCAACCCATCCAATAAATTTAAAACCGAGGTAAATACCGATAATTCCCGCGATCCCTGCCAGTGCAGGGGGAGCAGGGATCGGAAGTTTAAATACCGCAAAAACAGCTCCTACAATAAACCCTGCCAGTAAAGCTAAGCCTACTTCTTTCATTGCTACCGCCTCCCTGTCTTTACTATGCCCAACCGCTTTGTTTAAATGAATCAAAAAACCGCCTCCACCATTTTATGCTGAGACGGCACTAATAAATAAGGCTGTCGAGAACTAGTCTCGACAGCCTTAAACTATGGTTGAAGTCCTTTATAAAAATTTATATCCAACTCCGGCTCACAGGACCTAGCGACATAAGCAATCCCATTACGTGGCAGAGACCGCCACTGCATGGTTTTGCTTGGGCGCCCAGGACGGGGGGCAGTTCGACGTTGCCACATGCCCCACACGACGTGGGGTAGTTCGACGTTGCCACAGGACGTGGCGATCTTAGTCGAACTTCCTCTGAACCCGCCCCTTTCCGCTTTTCTTACTGTCTAGCTACAAGGGGCAGGCCTTCGCGTCATAAGCAATCCCATTACGTGGCATAGACCGCCACTGCATGGTTTTGCTTATGCGTGTCAGGCCTAACCGCCCCTTTCCGCTTTTCTTACTGTCCAGCTCCGGCTCGCAGGACCTAGCGTCATAAGCAATCCGACTATGTGAAGAAGAACGCTTCACTTCGCCGTTTTGCTTATGCGTACGCTCCTGACCGCTCGCCTCCGCTTTTCTTACTACATTTTTTCTGGTGCGGATACGCCTATTAAGTTGAGGGCGTTTTGGAGTGTTGTGCGTACAGCTTTCATCAAGGCTACGCGGGCAATGGTTCTTTCTTTGTTGTCAGGATCCAATACTTTTTCTGCGTTGTAAAAGCTGTGCAGATTGGATGCCAGGTCAAAGGCATACTGAGTCACGCGGTGCGGTGTCCGTTTTTCAGCAGCATCAGCGATGACTTGCGGGAATTCTCCCAGGCGTTTCAGCAAGTCTTCTTCTTTTTCAGAAGTAAGGTGACTTCCGTCAAATTGGCCTGCTGCCAGTCCTTTTTCGACTGCTTGACTAAGCATCGTGCAAATGCGGGCGTGGGCGTACTGCACATAATAAACCGGATTCTCATTCGATTCAGAACGTGCCAGGTCCATGTCGAAATCCAGATGAGAATCACTTGAACGCATCGAGAAGAAATAACGCATGGCGTCAATTCCTACCTCTTCCATCAGCTCCCTCAGCGTGACAGCTTTACCGGTACGCTTACTCATTTTCACCTTTTCCCCGTCCTGGAACAGGTTGACCATTTGAATAATTTCCACTTCCAGCGTATCTTCGCTGTAGCCGAGCGCCTGTATGGCAGCTCTCATGCGGGGAATGTAGCCGTGGTGGTCCGCTCCCCAGATGTTAATTAACGTATTAAATCCACGGTCAAGTTTATTTTTGTGGTATGCGATGTCCGGTGTTAAATACGTATAAGAGCCATCATTTTTAATTAATACACGGTCCTTATCATCGCCGAATTTAGTCGTTTCAAACCACGTCGCATCATCTTTGTCATAGACGAAATTCTTATCTTTTAACACTTGCAGAGCATCTTTAATCTGGTCTCCTTCATAAAGAGACATTTCAGAGAACCACTCGTCAAAAGGAACTCTGAACTCTTCTAAGTCATTCTTAATTTTATCTAATTCAAATTTAAGACCATAAGAGCGGAAAAATTCAAGACGCTCTTTTTCAGAGGCCTCCACCCATTTGTCTCCATCTTCTCCGGCAATCTGCTCACCAAGCTCGATAATATCTTTTCCATGGTAACCGTCTTCAGGCATGTTCCAATCTTTTCCAACCGCCTGCATGTAGCGCGCTTCCACCGAAAGAGCTAAGTTTGCTATTTGGTTGCCTGCATCATTAATATAATACTCACGGGAAACCTCATATCCAGCAGCATCCAATACGTTGCACAACGAATCACCCACAGCTGCTCCACGGGCATGTCCTAAGTGAAGTGTGCCTGTCGGATTGGCAGAAACAAATTCCACTTGAACCTTATGGCCGTTTCCCGTATTCGTGCGGCCGTATGCTTCCCCTGCTTCAAGAATCGTCGGTACCAGATCCGTTAAGTACTCGTTGTTCATATAAAAATTAATGAAGCCGGGGCCGGCAATTTCAATTTTTTCGATCGAAGCTTCTGATCGGTCAAACTGCTCCACGAGTTCTGTTGCAATTTGGCGCGGATTCTTTTTCGCCACTCGCGCCAGCTGCATGGCCATATTCGTAGCATAGTCACCGTGTGCCTTATCCTTCGGCTGTTCCAGCACAACCTCCGGCATTTCTTCGTCTGCTGCCAGCTCAGCAGCCTTTACAGCCCGTACAATCTCATCCTTCAGCTTTTGTTCCGTCTGCTCTACAATATTCATTCGCTTTCCTCCTCAAAAAGTAACGTCAACCGATGACGCTGCGTCACTTCATGGTTCAGCGTCATTTGATAGCTAATAAACAATCGTCCACGATCTTCATCCGTTAACGAACGGTATTCAATTTGATCGGTATATGTCTTCATATGAAAATCACCATACGTGTGATGGTAAATATTTTCTGTTTCCAACTTTTTCTGAAACACCTGGCGCATGTCCACTCCGCCGGTCCGTTTAATGCTGACGTGGCCGGGTTTGATCGTAACCATTGTATGAACCGGTTCGCCTTCTTCAGGGGTTTCTGTGAACTTCACAACTTCCGTTTCCCCGCGTGAGAAGAACTGACCGGGCTCAGACAATGTCATCTCTTCTTTACGGTCGGCGTCACGGATCTCAGTCACTAGTTTTACGCTCACATCTTTAGCTGACATTGTATCGCTCCTTGCTTTTCGCGTACATCCTTAACCTTTACATTATAAGAATTCATAAACGAAAACTCAAGCCTTGTTTAATTTATCAGTGCATTTACTCGATCATGCACGGATTGAATTTCTCCAATATATGAAGGCACAGTGGCTACTGCATAGATGGCAATAATTCCGATCGTCATCACAACGAACCACTTATGAGGAATCTGCTCTTTAAATGGCTGCGTTTCTTTGAATACCGAAAATAAAATCAGTGGAAAAAACAACGAAATAACGATTAAATCTAACTGCCAGTGGTTCATCACATCTTGAATGGCTGCCTGCAGCAGTAAGATCTCCGACATGTTCTCAGCTGCCTCAAGCTCTGCTGTTTCATTTTGACCGAGCCCTTCCTTAATAACAACGGTCGAGCCGTCGCTGTCATATGAATACCCGGATGGATTCCAATTATGATTCATCGTTATAAATAGCAGTCCTGCCATAATAACGGCATAGACAAACGTAAAAGCAATGATTTTTTTATTCATTACAGCTCTATTCTCCTTTCTACAAAAAGAAAAACCCGCTACACAATCGTAACGGATCACTCTTATTTTACCATCTATTTCACGAAACCTAAAAGCATTTCCCTAATGAATTTACTGGCAGCGATCGCCGTCTGCTCGGTCGGGTCATACGCCGGAGCGACTTCCACGAGATCACAGCCGACTACGTTGATGTCAGAATCAGCAATGGCATGAATGGAAGCGAGTAATTCTTTTGAGGAAATCCCTCCCGCTTCTGCAGTGCCTGTTCCAGGTGCATAAGCCGGATCAAGCACGTCAATGTCGATGGTAACGTACACGTTCTCACCGGCCAGCTTCGGTAAAACACTTTTGAGCGGCTCAAGCACGTCATAGCGGTACATATGCATGCCGCTTTCATCCGCGTACTGAAATTCCTCCCTCATGCCGGAACGAATGCCGAAAGAGTACACATTCTCCGGACCAAGCAGCTCGCATGCTTTTCTGATCGGTGTCGAATGGGAAAGAACCTCTCCCTCGTACTCCTCCCTCAGGTCGGCATGGGCATCAATATGGATAATCTTCAGGTTCGATAGCGCTTCATGACACGCCCTGATGACCGGCCAGCTGACAAGGTGCTCTCCGCCGAGCCCGATCGGAAACTTTCCTTTTTTAAAAAGCTCTTTCGCATAGTCTTCTATAATGTCCAGGCTTTTCTGCGCGTTACCGAATGGAAACATAAGATCGCCGGCATCGTGATAGGCGACTTCCTCGAGGTGGCGGTCGAGATAGGGACTGTATTCTTCAAGTCCGATCGACGCTTCGCGGATACGGTTCGGGCCGAAGCGTGAGCCCGGGCGGAAGCTGACGGTATAATCCATCGGCATGCCATAAATAACGGCCCGGGCTTCTTCTTCTGTGGCGCGGCTCATAATGAATACCTTTCCGGAGTAAGATTCATCGAAATAACAGGGCATTGGGTCGGCCTCCTTTTTGGTGTATCAGTTTATGCAATGTGCGGTGCTGGGTAGTGCTGTTAATGGGTGCTGTGCTCGGGGTACCAGGTACCGATTAATCTGTTATGGCTACAGAACGCTTTTTAGTCTAATCGGTACCTGATACCCAATGACTCTGTCTACAGCTTCTGCTATTCAGTCAGATCTTTTACAAATTTCGGCAGCACAAATGAAGCGGCATGCAGCTCGTCTGTGTAATACTTGGTATCAATATCGGTAAAACGTTCAGCCGGAACTTGTGTCGGATCGTAAATTTTACTCCCCATAGTGAAGGTCCACAAGCCGCTTGGGTAGGTTGGGATATTCGCCGTATATACTTTGGTAATCGGAAACGTTTCTTTTACATCGGCGCACACTTGGCGGATGAGATCTGCTTTAAACCACGGGTTGTCCGTCTGCGCGACGAGGATCCCGTCTTCTTTAAGAGCCTTGGCAATCCCTTCGTAAAAGCCCTTTGTAAAAAGGTTTACAGCCGGCCCTACAGGTTCCGTGGAATCAACCATAATGACATCGTATTCGCGTTCACTGTTCGCGATGTGCATGAAGCCGTCACCGACTTGCACATCTACGCGCGGATCCTCTAATGTGCCTGCTATGGAAGGCAGGTACTGCTTAGAGTATTCAATGACTTTGCCGTCAATTTCAACGAGGACCGCTTTTTCCACGCTGTCGTGCTTTAACACTTCACGAATCACCCCGCCGTCTCCCCCGCCTACAACGAGAACCTTTTTCGGACTTGGATGTGTAAACAACGGGATGTGTGCGAGCATTTCGTGATAGACGAACTCATCTTTTTCCGTCGTCATAACCATGTCGTCAAGGACGAGCATATTGCCCCACTCTTCTGTTTGTAACATTTCTAAATCTTGAAATTCCGTTTTTTCTTTATGCAAAGACCGGTTAACTTTTGCGGTTATGCCAAAGTTGTCGGTTTGTTTTTCTGTGAACCATGTACTCATTACTTGATTCTCCTTTCCTGTAAACAATCAAATTATAGAGGAATCTACGGAAAAAGCAAGAAAATGTTTAATTTACATATGTTTTTCCCATAATAATAGCAATTATAACAGTTGGGAGACTGCGAGAATGCTATTATTTATACGTTTATCTTGGAAGTGGGTGCGGCGCGGCTTTAAAACTTTTTTCACATTAAGTTTACTGGGGATTATTGGTGTGCTCGGATTGCTGGCCTACGCGATTGTGCTTGGTCCTCCTTCGTTATCCACTCCTCAAAACACTACTTATTACTTGGCGGATGGCGAAGTAATGGAAGGATATGATGTTGGAGCGAGCCGGAAATGGATCAGTCTGGACGAAATGCCCGAAGAAGTCATTGATGCAACCCTCGCGATTGAGGATCACCGTTTTTACGATCATTTTGGCTTTGACTTTAAACGAATTGCATCTGCTGCGTTAACCGATTTAAAAACAATGGAATTGTCTGAAGGGGCAAGCACCATTACTCAGCAGTATGCTCGTAACCTCTATTTATCGCACGAAAAAACCTGGTTACGTAAACTGAAGGAAGCTTTTTATGCGATTCGGCTTGAGATTTTTTATGAGAAGGATGAGATTCTCGAGGGTTACATGAATACGATTTACTACGGTCACGGGGCGTATGGAATCGAATCTGCCAGCCGCTACTTTTTTAATAAAAACGCTTCAGACTTGACGCTCGCTGAATCTACGATGCTTGCAGGTGTGCCTAAGGGGCCTAGTTATTATTCTCCTTTAGCTGATGAGGAAAATGCCGAATCCCGGCAGGCACAGATTTTATCCCGTATGAATGATCTTGAATTTATTACGAACTCTGAAAAAGATGAAGCGGTTACTGCTTCACTGAATTATTATGATCACTCGAGCGAGGAAGCCAAAGCCGTCGGACCTTATTTCCAGGATGAAGTGGTGAAGGAAGCTGCCCGTCTTCTGGATGTGGAAGTCGAAGCTGTGGAGTCAGGAGGTTTTCATATCTATACGACATTAAACCCCGAGCACCAGAGTAAACTTGAGGAGGCGCTGGAAGAGGAGTTTGGCAGTGCTTCCGAAATTGAAACGGCCGCTGTCATAATGGACAATGACACTGGTGCCGTCACTGCGATGGCCGGAGGGCGCGATTATAGCGCAAGTTCATTCAACCGTGCCACTCAGGCTGAACGGATGGTCGGAAGTACCATTAAGCCGTTTCTGTACTATGCCGCTCTACAGGAGGGCTACTCGCCATTGACCATGCAGGAAAGCAAGCCGACCAGTTTTGAATTGGAAGATGGCGACGTTTATTCGCCGAGCAACTATAACAATTATTATGCCGAAGACGAAATTACGATGGCTCAGGCCCTTGCGTTGTCGGATAACATTTACGCTGTGAAAACGAATCTTGAGCTGGGTCCAAAGAAACTGGCGAAGACGATGAACAATTTTGGGTTTAAAGAGAATTTACCTGCTGTACCATCCATAGCTCTGGGAACTCCTTCCCTTTCTCTTTATGACATGGTAAACGGCTATTCCAAATTAACCGGTGCTTCTTCCAGTGTAGAAAAGCATACAATTACAAAAATCACCGATCACCGCGAGAATGTTTTATATGAGTATGAACCCGTTTCACAAGACGATTTTAAGGTTGATAAGAAGGACGCGTTTTCCGTTACTCACATGATGACAGGCATATTTGACTCTGCGTTAAACGGCTATATGAACGTCACAGGTTCAAGTATTGCCGGTGAGCTTTCACGGACCTACGGTGGGAAATCAGGTACAACCGACTCCGACAGCTGGATGATTGGCTTTAGCCCCCAGTATGTGATGGGGGTCTGGAGCGGCTATGACGATAATCGAAAAATCACACAGCCAAGAGACCAGCAATACTCAAAAGAATTATGGGCCAACACGATGGAGCGAATTCACGAAGATGAACCCGTATCTGCATTCTCTCCGCCCAAAGGATTGCGAGGGGTCTACATCAACCCTGAGTCCGGCAAACTGTCCGGCCCCTCATGTCCCGAGGAGCGGCTCGTTTACCTAGAGAAAGAGGATATTCCGAAAGAAACATGTGAGGATGAAGACGCTGATATCAACGAAATAGAAGAAGACCTGGAGAACGACCCATGGTACAAAAACATCGTTGACTGGTTTCAGTAGAGCTGTACTCTGTACCCGGTACCCAGAAAAAAAAGAAAAAAAGTAAAAAGACAAAGAAAGCGACCGGCATTGACCGGTCGCTTTCTTTGTCCTAGCATACATGTATAATCCATGTGTGTATAAATATATTACTCTCTTTGAGTATTCGTCAAGATTCGCTGGCCCAAAAGTTATTGAACATTTTGTGAACACGCGCTCAGCCTTTACACAATCACGATATCGGCAATATCATCGAGAGAAATTGACACCTTCTCTTTCTCCTGTACATCCAGCCCCTTGATTTTTCTTGTCCGCTTATCTACATTTTCAATCTTTAAACACCTATTCTCAAAATCAAATCCATCATGCACTTTAAGCTCCACTGTTAAACCATCGTGCAGGGCCCGCTGCAAAATAAAGTCAATCTCTGCTGCTTTTTGTTCATCCAGGAGCCCTTTTTCAACCCGTTCGTCCTCCTTCCACACTTTCTTAATCATTTCTACGTGCTCCGGCAGCATAAGCGAGGTCCATTTGATCGTGCCTCGATCTCGGTTCTCCATCGTTGACTCCCCTTTTCCGCGAACGTTTGTTCTTATCATAGCACATACGTTCTCTTTTTACACTGGTATTTTACGGAAGCTTCTCCACCCTCCTAAAAAAATCTCCCCTCTAAAGAGGAGAGAAAAGTATTGACTGCCAATTATACATTCAGACTGTCTTTTAGCTGCTGATCTGTATTTTCCCAAAGCTCTGGTTTGAATTCACGCAAGTACTCACCTAAGATCCGCTTAGACTTTTCATCCATGTGATCGACGACAAATCGCCCTTTCAGGGATTTATCCATATGGTTAACGTGCTCAGGAAGCAGCTTGTAGCCGCGTCTGATCTCACGGTCCACTACGATTTCACTGCCGGCCACTCCGTAATAGCAAGGGTTGCCTTCACGGTAATCTACTGTCACCCAGACGATCCAGTAAAGTTTTCCATTCGGAACTTCAGAACGATCCGTCAAAAAGCGAATACGTTTCTCAACCGCACTTCTCGCGTGAAGAGCTCCCATATCTACGAAAGCTTCTCCTTCATTAGGATCCACGATCACAGGCGTCATATTTTCAAGACTGATGGAACCAACACCATAACCGCCGTGCCCGTCTGTAGAATCGTCTTTTAATATAGTAAATTGGTTCTTCTTTTTATCGCTGCCTTCTTGCTTCTTATTCTTAAATTGATCAAATTCCTTCATAGGTCCATGATCCTCCTTTTTAGCTGGCTGTTGGTCTTATTTTAACATATGGCCGCCTTCGATTTCAGAGACAGCCTTCTGTATAACCTGAAATTTTTTAAGAAAAAAAAGAAGGAATTCGAGATATTATGACGAAAAGGGTAAGAGAAGAGATTTATTTATAGGATTAAAGGGGAGAACGTGATGCCGATCGTAACAGTTCAAATGCTTGAGGGGCGTACCGATGAACAGAAAAAGGCGTTAGTTGAAAGTGTGACTGATTCCGTTATAGAAACGACGGGCGCTCGTAGAGAAGCAGTGACGGTAGTGATTGAAGAAATGAAAAAACAACACTATGGGGTCGGCGGAAAACGCCTCAGTGACTAAGGTAAGAGCTCTCAAGCTGAACAGCTTGAGAGCTTCTTCATTTCCTCATCCCTGGACGAAGCCTAATTCGTTCCCGTCCGGATCAGTAATCGTAAATTTGCGGCTGCCATACGCTGTATCAAACAACTCTTCCACTGCATTCACGTCGCGTGCCTGCAGCTTACTCCAAAGCGCATCGACATCATCGACGTAGAAATTAAAACGTCCCGGAGTGGATGAGAACCCTTCCATCAAGCCGAAGACAGCCCCGCCCTCCCTTTCGAAATGTACATAATTCGGGTTCTCTTGGGGCCAGCGTGCTTCTACTTTGAACCCTAGCACATCCTCATACCATTTTACCGCAGCCTCCAGGTCTCCTACATTGATACGCACGTGCTCCAGTCTCGTTTTCATGACTCCACTCCTTAATCAAACGTTTGTTTAAAGGCTGATATTCTTCAGACTCCCTCTCCAAATCCCCTGCTGCTGCACTTTTTTTACATTCTTATTATTCTGACAATCAGTTATAAAAAAAGATATACTGTCAAACAGCATACCTTTTCTATATCTTAATGAAGCCTGCGGATGTTTTCAATAAATTCCCATCCCTCTTCAATGTCGTCCTCTGTGTAGTTTTGTTTACTTTTTACTGAAAAAATCTTTTCAGTCATTTCCTCTTTAGGCAGATGCTCGAAGAAAAGCATCGTGGAGACGAGTTCTAAGAATCGAGAGCTTTTCTCGTTCATCGCTTCGATGCGGCTGGTAAGCGGCGGCAGTTCTGGTTTGTAATGCTCCATGAAATCTCTTCCCGCCTCCGTTACTTCATACCTGTATTGATAATAGTTTTTCTTTTCTTCTTTTGTTTCGCAGACAAACCCGAGATTACACATCTCTTCAATACGCAGTGTCAGTTCCTCTGAATACGGTCCATAAAAGTGAAATTGGTAGCGTTCTTCAAATGGTACGTCACACTTTTTTAAGATATAGATCATTTTCTGCAATCTTTTTCGTCCAACAATTGCGTCAGAGCTTGAGAAGAACTGCATCAGCTTGGCATGGTTCTCCAACATAGCGTCCCCACTCCTTATCCATACAAAATTTCCATAATCCGTTTCTTCGTCTTACTGCGATTGGACATCGCTTCGAGCACATCATGAGGAACGTACAATTTATGATCCGTCCGTTTCTTTCCGGAGATCGACTCTACGATTTCTGACAAGCGCGACAGCTCCTTCAGTTCCTGATTCGGCTTCAGCAGGTGAATCGGAAGCCGTTCCCCTTCTTCTCCCGGCCGGTAAAAGTCATACGGCAGATCCGAGCTCGAATCAACTACTAAATAATAATCCGGGTTGATGCCCGCCTTTTGAAACAGCTTGTAAAGTTCCATCCATTCCGCCATCTGCAGATTCGGATTAAACTCAATGTATTTAAATAACCGACGGTTCACAAACCGTTCGCATAAATCGGCCAATATTTCATCGTCTTCCTGCATCCACATTTGAAAATAATACAATGTAATCGACTCATCCAACCCTAAATACTCGCTAAGCGTCGGCTCCCCTTTAAAGAACGACAAGAAATGAGTAGGCTCCAGCTTAAAACGATAGCCCTCTTCATATAACTCTTTTGCACGATGAAGAATTTTGGATAAAATCACTTCTGCACTTCGGGTAACAGGATGAAAATACACTTGCCAATACATTTGATAACGACTCATTATGTAATCCTCAACTGCATGCATGCCGCTTTCTTTGATTACTACCTGGTCTTCCATCGGACGCATGACTCTAAGAATCCGCTCCATGTCAAAGTGACCGTAGCTCACCCCTGTAAAATAGGCATCACGCTGCAGATAATCCATCCGGTCTGCGTCAATCTGACTTGAGATCAGACTGACGACCAGCTTGTTGTGATACGTTTTATTAATCACATCCGCTACCTGCTTCGGAAAATTTTCATCTACTTTAGCCAGTACTTTATTTACATTCGTGTCCCCAAGTAAAATCGCCTGGGTAAAGTCCTCATGATCGAGCTTAAAAACTTTTTCAAACGAGTGCGAAAACGGACCATGTCCTAAATCATGTAAAAGCGCGGCCGCTAAACAAAGCAGCCGCTCCTTAGGGTCCCAGTTTGGACGATCCTTAAAGTTCGTAATAATCCGCCGCACAATTTCATAGACCCCGAGTGAATGATTAAAGCGGCTGTGTTCCGCTCCATGAAACGTCAAATAACTGGTTCCCAGCTGCCGGACACGGCGGAGACGCTGAAACTCAGGAGTCCCGATTAAATCCCATATGACCTGATCCCGCACATGAATGTACCGGTGAACGGGATCTTTAAACACCTTCTCTTCACTTAACTGCTCATCACGATAAGCCATCAGACGATCCTTCCCTCACGACATTTTCTCCTATTATATACCTTATTTCAACATAACAAAACCTCTGTTTTAATCACTGATTACGTTGAGAGCGATTGCGTAGAGGGGTACCAGGTACACAATAGCTATATATGGTTCACTGATGGCAATGTGTATTTGTGTACCTGGTACCCGTTTTGCTCTCTCCTCATTCTATTTTCTGTACCATTACCGCTATCTACTTTTTCTGTTATAATAGTTTTGCTATAAAAAAGGAGAAAGATTTGTATGTCAAAGCAATTATTACATCCACCAATATATCGATTTATTGATCAAAGCAATATGGGGCCGACATTCTCGGCATTGCAGTCGTTCGCGATTGACGACTCCCTTGCTGCTTCAGTCGGCGATCATCAATCTCCGACCACTGCCCGACTGTGGGTACATCACGATACAATTGTACTCGGCATCCCGGACGCCCGTCTCCCCTATATCTCTGAAGCTGTTGATTACTTAAAAGAAGAAGGCTACCAGGTCGTCGTTCGTAACTCCGGCGGTTTAGCTGTTGTACTTGATGAAGGCGTTCTGAACCTGTCGCTTATTTTCCCGGATGCCAAAAACGTCAACATACACGATGGGTATGATGCGATGGTAGAGTTTATTCAGCACCTGTTTGCTGACCTTACCAATCAGATCGAAGCTTACGAAATTACTCAGTCTTACTGCCCCGGCACCTATGATTTAAGTATTGAGGGAAAAAAGTTTGCAGGTATATCCCAGCGCCGGGTCAAACGCGGGTCTGCGGTTCAGATTTATTTAGACGTAACCGGAAGCGGAGCCGAACGTGCTGAACTGCTGAAGAACTTTTACAAGGTCGGCCTTAATAAGGAGCCCGCTCGTTTTAAATACCCGGATATCGACCCTTCGGTGATGGCTTCGCTCAACGAACTGCTTGGCGCGGATTTGACGGTCGAGGATGTGCGTAATCGCATTTTGTATCAGTTAAATGAATGGTCAGACCGTATTGTAACCCATTCATTGGAAGGCGAAGAGATTGAAACATTCACGAAGCGCTTTGAACAAATGATCATCCGTAATAATAAAGCACTGGAGCAGATTCATGACTAAGCTCCAGTGCTTTTTCATACGATTAATTTACAGTTTTGTTTAGATCAGCTGTCATTCTCTTTAAATAAAGTCCGGTAAAAAACCAAAATACAAAGTAGATACTCAGGAAAATCAAGGTGCTGATCAGCAGTGCCTGCCCTGTAAATGGCACCCATCCTATAAACCCTGCAATCGTATAAAAAACAGCAAGTGATAAAGTCAGGTGAGTGATTGTTTGTTTTAATAAACTCCATGAATCTTTCTCAAAAAGCAAAGAAGCGACACTAAAATAAACTCCCAGGATCATACTTCCTAACATGTTTAACCAAATTTCGGATACTTCGGTCTCTACATTGTTAACGACAAGTATGGTTATTGCAATGAACGTAACGATCCCCGCGAAAGCTAATCCAGTGAAAATTCTCGGTATAATATGACGTTTCATTTATTATCCACCTCCAGTTAATTTCTCCTTCAAACGACGTACATACCTGCGAGAAACATATTCCTTATTCCCTGAAGTAAAGTAAACGCAAAGGTTTCCGTTAAAGGATAATTCAAAACGCTGAATTTGATTAATGTTTCCGATCACAGATTTAGAAAACCTGCTAAAGCTGTCCTCTCCAACAGCCTCTTCAACTTCATAAAGTTTCATCTTAAGCTCTGCTTTACTGGAGCCGCTTACCGCAAAAACCTTTCCCTTTTCAGAATAGACAAATTCAATATCTTCACAGGGAATAAGCACAGACTGATCCCCCTCCACACCAATCAGCCGTTTCCGGTTGGTGCTGTTGATCATTTTAACGAGTTGATCCAGCTCAGTACTCCACTCTTTTGCATGAATTGTGATCGAGGTTTGATCATACTCTTCATTCAAATCAATTTTGACATTCATCGAATTCACCTCGCTTACTTTACTCTAATTCCATTGTAAACAGGATTTTCCTTCTTTTAAGTTCATTTCTTTCAGCGGTACTTTACTTCCAATAAGCGGTCGTTTTTATTGATTGAAATCATAGGATACTTTGGTATGTAGTCCTTATATTGCTGGTGTCTGGGGCGGCCGCTATACCTCTAGAGCCCAAAAAAAGCTCAGAGATCTAACATCTCTGAGCCTGCTTATTCCTATTAAAGAGATTGTGCCGCTGTAATAATCGCGAGCTTGTACACGTCATCTGAGTTACAGCCGCGGGAGAGGTCGTTCACCGGCTGGTTCAGCCCCTGCAGGATCGGCCCTACAGCGTCGAAGTTACCTAAACGCTGCGCAATTTTATATCCAATGTTCCCTGCTTCAAGACTCGGAAAGATGAATGTATTCGCTTCGCCTTTCAATGGAGAATCAGGAGCTTTTTTCTGAGCAACAGAAGGTACGAAGGCTGCGTCAAACTGGAATTCGCCGTCAATCAGCAGATCGGCATTTTGTTGTTTTGCCAATTCTACCGCTTCGTTCACTTTTTCAGTTTCCGGAGACTTCGCTGATCCTTTAGTAGAAAAGCTGAGCATCGCAACTTTAGGGTCGATATCAAACAGAGCTGCTGTATCCGCACTTGCTAAAGCAATTTCAGCCAGGTCCTGGCTGTCCGGAGAAATGTTGATCGCGCAATCCGCAAATACATACTTTTCTTCGTCACGAACCATGATGAAGACACCTGAGGTCTTTTTGATTCCTGGCTTCGTTTTAATAATTTGAAGCGCCGGTCGAACCGTATCAGCCGTGGAGTGAGCCGCTCCGCTTACGAGACCGTCTGCTTTGTTCATATAGACAAGCATCGTTCCGAAATAATTGCCGCCCTGTAGAATTTCACGAGCCTGCTCTTCAGTTGCTTTTCCTTTTCGACGCTCCACAAAGCCGGCTACCATTTCGTCAAAAGCTTCATAATCAGCTGGGTCTAGAATTTCAGAAGCAGAAATGTCTACACCTAACTCTTCGGCTTTCTGTGTTACTTCTTCTTTATTTCCAACTAGTACAGGTTTTACATATCCTTCTGCACCGAGCTTACTTACTGCTGTTAAAATTCTCTCATCCAAAGCTTCAGGAAAGACGACCCTCTTGGTTTCACCTTCCATTTTCGCTTTCAGTGTATCAAATAGGTTACTCATGTTTTAACCCTCCATTTTCTTTTCTGTACTATATGATAAGACCTTTTGTGTTTAATTAAAAGCATTTCGAATAGAAAATTTCACGTTAAGCGATTACATATTATCTTTACCCTATTTTATTGTTCACAATACTTTCAATTTCGCTGAAATGATTATTGATACGGAATTGTGTTATATTGATAAAGGATGAAATTACTATAACAATTCACATAAAAGGAGCGATCCTATCATGCCAGAAGCAGTAGTCACCATGGACGGCTGGTATTGTCTTCACGATTTTCGTACAATCAACTGGACTGCGTGGAAACAGGCAGCTGAAGAAGAACGGGAACAGGCTATTCACGAATTTCAATCACTCGTTGAAAATTGGGAAACGACGGAAAAAAGTAAACAAGGAAGCCACGCCTTATATACTATTGTCGGACAGAAGGCCGATTTCATGATGATGATTCTCCGTCCAACGATGGAAGAACTGAATGAAATAGAGACCACATTTAATAAATCCAAGCTTGCCGAATTTACAACCAAATCCTATTCCTACGTTTCTGTTGTAGAGCTTTCCAACTACATGGGAAATGCAGACGAAAACGACCCTGAAATTCAAGGACGTTTAAAACCGATTCTGCCTAAATGGAACCACATTTGCTTTTACCCGATGGACAAGCGCCGTCAAGGCAATGATAACTGGTATGTGCTGGAGAAAGACGAACGCGCTAAACTTATGTACGCCCACGGAATGACCGGGCGTCAATATGCAGGAAAGATCCGTCAAATCATTACAGGATCTATCGGGTTTGACGACTGGGAATGGGGCGTAACTCTATTTGCTCACGATGTCCTCCAGTTTAAAAAACTTGTTTATGAAATGCGTTTTGATGAAGTCACCTCCCGCTATGGCGACTTCGGTTCATTCTACGTCGGCAACCTGTTGAAAACAGAAGAAGTCCCACAATTTTTATACGTATAATTCCTTTAAATCCCTGCCGGCTTCAGAGCCGCAGGGATTTTTTTATGAAAACAGGCCGTCCCTCTCTCTTTATTTTTTATACATATCTTAGGCAGGCTCTTTCATATAGTTTTAGAGAGTCTGTTTAGTGAAGTGAGGTGACGGCATGGCTGTCGTTCCATTAAGCGAGAAAAAGATTAAGCAGCCAGCTCATTTAGTAAGAGCGGAAGCCAAAGGGGATGGTAAGCAGAAAATACTGACATCAGGAAAGACGGGCGTTATCCGCGTGCGAGCCGACTGCTTGAACTATAAAGGTATACGTTCACATGGTTGATAAAAAGCCCCTGCCCCATTGAAGCAAGGAGTGTTTTTCCATTAGCGGTCCGGACGGCACAATTTTAATCCCAAAGGTCTGTCCCCATAAGTTGGACAGCTGGCTGGAGGCAGTTTATGGCTCCTGTACAAATTGTGGGTCCTATTTTTATAAAAATAAAAAGGAGTGGTTGTTTTGGCTAAGAAGTATCAAGGTGGAATGCAAGGAATGCCTCCTGGCGGTATGCCGTATTATCCGGGAAACCCTTACATGTACCAATATGCAATGGCAAGTGCTGCTGGCAATAACGGTTACTATAACACCGCAAATAACAACGGCAATAACAATAACGGAATGAACGGCATGCAGGTACCGTACATGTCAAACGGAAACAACAACAATAACAATAATAATGGAAATGGCAACGGCAATGGTACCATGCAGGGCATGCTGCCAGAAGAAGAATCGTACATTGAAAATATTTTACGCTTAAATCGAGGCAAAGAAGCCACCGTATACATGACGTTTGAGAATAATGAGGAATGGAATGCGGAAGTATTTAAAGGCATCATTGAGGCTGCGGGTCGGGACCATATCATTTTAAGCGACCCTCGAACAGGAAAACGCTACCTCCTGCTTATGGTTTACCTTGATTACATTACTTTTGATGAAGAAATCAATTACAGCTATCCGTACAATGCAACTGAATAATCATTCCCGGTAAGACTCGTTTATTTCCCTGAAAGGGGTGATCGGTTGAGACATCCCTATGAACCCTTAGTAAGACTGCAGCTCGCTTCTCTTTGCATAGCAGTGATACTCGCTGTTTTTGCCCTTTTTCACTTGGATAACCGCTGGCTCGTCTTGTTTATGTTCTATATATTATCGATAAGTCTGCTGGTTGAAAGCTTAGTAGAATATAAAAAGCAGCAGCTCGCTTCTTGTATAAGCCAGTTGCTGCGTGCTGTTATTATTCTTCTATTCTCGACGGTTCTCTTTTTTTAAAAGTGCTTAACGACAGCATACCCGAGCAAAATCCAGCCAATGAGGAAGGATAATCCGCCGAATGGTGTGATCATGGCAAACGTTTTGACTCCAGACGTTGCATAAATGTATAAGCTTCCGGAGAATAAAAGGATGCCAATGAAGAAGAACCATCCCGCGCCGCTTATTGCTCCTGTCTGGATTTTGCTCAATAATAATCCCGTCACAAATAAAGCCATCGTATGGAACATTTGATAATTTACGGCTTTTTCCCATTGGCCCAAGCTCTTTTCGGAAACCTTTCCTTCCAGACCATGTGCGCCAAATGCTCCTAACGCTACTGCTAAAAACCCATTAATAATCCCTAATAGTAAAAATAATTTCACGCTGTTCACTCCTTAAAAATCAAAAATCGACTTCCCGTTTGCCTCATCATGATCACTCGAATTGTCCGACGAAGGCTTTCGGACGGGTTCCTCGCCGCCCATCATTTTCCTAATCTCTTCCACCGTCGGCTCCTGCACAGAACTTGGTGATTTCGCCGTTGATGGTCCGGAAACAGAAGGATTGGAACTCCCTTCATCAAGGACAAGATCGGCAAGCAGCTTCACCGCTCGTACATGTTCACGAACACGGTGATCGTCTCCATGATTCAGCATGGCTTCTTGTATTTCACCGGACATTTTTTTAAGAATCGTTTGATTTGATATCGCCATTTATGTGACTCCTTTTTGCTTAATTAACCTATCCGCACCTATCATAACATGGTTTATAAATCACCGGCTATTCTCCATGTAAAAAGCTGTTTTCTATAAAGACTTTTGCGGAAATAGCCCTCACATTTTTTCTCAATAAAAAAGAGTATAAAACCCTGTGGATTTTATACCCAACCCGGACTTCCTTTAACCGGAAGTCTTTTAGTTTGTCATAAAATATTCGATAAATAGAGCTAATAGAAAGATGACACTCGGGGCACTGAAGCAGGCTAACCGCTTAGACCACCTGCTTCTAAATTCTCGATCATCCTTCGTTTCCGAATGGAAATTGGCCCGGTGACGGTCTCCGCTGATAAACGCTCCTGTCAGGACCCCGGCGAGGATTAAAGGGGCGAGAGCGATACCTGCGGTTATTTTCAAAAATAAAGACCAATCCCCCGCTCCCCACCACGCGATCGATGCACCAAAAAGCATAAGAGTGCCTGCACCTGCATACTTAAGCACGTTATCCCTCCTGTTTATATTTACGCGTCACGTTACGAAAAGTTTCATCTCTCTGGTCACTTAAAAAAGCTGCCTCCAGATTAGGAGACAGCTGCTTGTTTTAAATAAAACCTAATGCATTTAAGAAAATGAGAATAATTAAAATCGGTGCGACGAATTTCACGATTACGTACCAGATCTGTCCAATGACAGAGCCTGTGAAGTCGGTCGCTTCCAATGCCTGCTGTTTCGTAAAGTACCAGCCTGCAAAGAGAGCCATTGTTAATCCGCCGAGCGGCAGTAGAATATTAGAAGCTACATAATCCATAGAATCCAGAATTCCATTCTCACCAATTGGTGTTACGCCCGACCAGATCCCAAAACCAAGCGAAACAATTATTCCAAGGGTAAACATGATCGCTCCCATTAAAATACTGGTGAAGCGGCGCGACCAGTTAAATACTCTCATAAAATACGCTGTCGGAACTTCCAGAATGGAAACCGAAGACGATAGCGCTGCAAGAACCAGTGCAAAGAAAAACACAAGTCCTATCACCCCGCCAAGCGGAAGCTGTTCAAATATACTCGGCAATGTAATAAAGACGAGCGGCGGTCCAGAGGATGGATCAATTCCAAACGCAAAGACAGCAGGGAAAATCACAACACCTGATATAATGGCAAAGAATGAATCCATCAGGCCAATTCCCATCGTTGCACCCGGCAGCTTATGCTCTTTAGAAAGGTAACTTCCGTACGTAAGCATAGCCCCCATCCCTAAACTTAGTGAGAAAAAGGCCTGCCCTAAAGCAGCAATGTAAATGGAAGGGTCGCTGAAGGCTGACCAGTCAGGAGAGAATAAAAATCTGACCCCTTCCCCTGCCCCTTCCAATGACAGACTGTAAAATGCAAGAAAAATTAATATAATAGCAAGAACCGGCATAAATATTTTATTAGCTGCTTCGATCCCTTTCTTAACACCACTGACGACGATGAAGATCGTTAAGGCCATGAATAAGGCTACCCAAAACAACGGCTGCCATGAATCAGAGATAAAAGCACCAAACGCCCCTTCATACCCTGCAGCAGGCTGAGTAGCAAAGTTCCCGGTAATATAGTTGGTAAAGTAGTAAATTGACCAACCTGCTACAACGCTGTAAAACCCTAAAATTAAAAACGCACTTAAAACACCAAAGAACCCTGTTAAAAACCAGGGAGTCCCCGGTGCTAATTTTTTGTACGAACCTACAACGTCGCTTTGAGCCTTACGTCCTATACTGACCTCTGTCAGCAGAAGCGGTACGGCAATTAAAATTACGAATAACAGGTACAATATTAAAAAGGCGCCTCCCCCATTGTTACCTGCTACAAAAGAGAAACGCCAAATGTTACCCAGGCCGACGGCTGATCCCATTGCAGCGAGCATGAAACCGAGCTTCGTCCCCCACTTTTCTCTCGCCATACATGTTTCATCTCCCTTCAAACTAATGTGAAATATTCCTCAGCATACCATACTTTTGACGGAGAGAATATATATAATCAGATATTTCAATATATTTACAGGCTGCGACGTTTTTCTTGCTTAGAATCCGCACGATTTCCCAATTTTCGCTCATGCTGAAGACAAGCTGTACCAGTAGTATGTAAAACGGTGGTGGAAGGCATTTCTCTTCCTTTAAATCCATAGGCTCGACATCCTCTTGGAAATTGAGGATTCCATGTCGTGTAAAAGTGGCGGCACGTAAAACAATTCACACGGGACATTCTCCCACCTCTTTCTTCAATGAAGCAGTATGGTAGAATCATAGCACAGGTACAACTGTACCACCAGGGGGCATGACATAATGTATCAATGGTTTGCGCAAGACAGCACCCACCCTTTTGAATTATTCAGCTTCAGCCACTTCACGATGCTCATTATTTTCGGCTTAGGGACTCTGCTTTTAATTGTATATAGAGATGAAGTTACTTACGGTAAAAAAGCGCACAATATTGTGAGATGGTCCCTGCTCACGGCTCTCGTCACTTCTGAATTAAGCTATCAACTCTGGGCGTTCGCTCACAACTTATATTTCACGTATGAATACCTCCCGCTCCATTTATGCGGAATTGCATCATTAACAGGGATATCCGCCCTGCTGACGTATCACAGAAAATTGATTCAGGCTAATTACTTCATTGCTGTCATACCAGCTATTATTGCTCTTGTCGTACCCGAGATCCCGCATGGGTATGAACATTTCCGCTTCTGGAAATTTTTCATTCATCATATGGCCATTCCATGGACGGGCTTATTTCTTATTTTAACGACACGAATTTCAATTACTCTTAAAATCATGTGTGAAACTTATTGTTACCTCGTTCTTTATGCAGTGGCTGTCGGTATTTTTAATAAAACGTTTCATACAAATTATTTATTTTTAACACGGCCGCCCGCATCTTTTCCTGCCTTGTCTGCGCTTGATACCGGGCTGGGCTATCACATCAACCTAGCTCTCTTAACCTTTGGTGTTTTTTCCCTATTGCTTGTATTCTATAAATGGGGATATTCGAGAAAAAGGAGTGAAAACGATGGAATATAAAGAAATGAAAGAGTTTGACACCTTTACTGAGATGCTGAGCCGCTGCTATCCAATGATGGAGCTCAACTCGGCTGAAGATAAAGAAGAAGCAGTGAAGCACCATGAACGAATGTCTGAATACGAAACCGTTTCGCACATCGGGGCGTATGATAACGGAAAATTAAAAAGTGGTTACATTCATTACATGTTTCCTATGAACGTATATGGACAGACACTGCCATCTACAGGAATAGGAACCTTAGCGGTAGACCTTCCGTATAAAAAACAAGGACTTGCCAGAGAAATGGTTACCTATGCGATAGAAAAGTCCAGACAGGAAGGATTTCCCCTGATTCAGCTTTATCCGTTCCGCCCGGATTTTTATCGTAAAATGGGCTTCGGATTCGGTCCTCAGTTAAACGTGTTTCGCTTCTCTCCACTTCAGGTCCCATCTTTTTCCGAGGCACCTGAAGTTGTACCACTAGGGAAAGAAGACGTGGAAGAAATTAAACGCTGTTATCATGACTGGGCCGAGGATACTCACGGAGCCTGTGACAAGCAGGATTACGAGTTCCGCCATATTTCCAAGGACCATACGCATACGATCGGATGCCGTGTAGACGGTAAACTACGAGGCTATGTCGTTTATGAAATGAACCACCTTCACGATTTCACTCATGAGTTAAAAATTCTCGACTGGTTTGCCAATACGAACGCCTCTTTCCAGGCTTTTATGAACTTTCTTCACCAGCAGAAAGATCAAGTAAGTACAATTGTTTTCCCTACTTTTGATGATGACTTTGTTTTTATGCTTAACGATCCGCGGCACGACGCTAAACGTTTGATACACCGGATCTATCATCAAACCCACGAACGAGGGACCGGTCTTATGTACCGTATTATTGACGTGCCTCTGTTTATGGAATACATTCGCGACCACTCGTTCCGTTCTCAAACGAACGTTGCGGTTAATTTTGACGTAACAGATTCTCTTTTAAAGAAAAAAGAAATATTCGCTTATCAATTTAAAAACGGCCGACCCGAACGTCATGAATCCCCGCTGTCACACGGAGTGACACTGGCCTTATCAATAGACGATCTTTCTTCATTATTAATCGGAGCAGTGTCTTTAGAAAAGCTGCTTACCTACAATCGAGCAGAAGCTTCCGGAAATGAAGAAGAACTAAAAAAAGCGGTACAGCTGTTCAGCAGCCCTGAAAAACCAACCAGCTGGACATTCTTTTAAACAAACAACAATCCCCTTCCTCGTTCCCACGAGAAAGGGGATTGTCCATTATCCTTCCACATCTTGATTGCTCTGGCCTTCCAATCGAGTCAATCTGGATTCAAGAATCTCATATTCTTCACGAGTGACAAAGCCTAATTCTTTTATACTGTCCTGCATTCTCGCCTGGGCCTGCTCATTCCATTCATTATTCTTCTCTTCCCCTTTAGACATCCAGGAGTTCATCATTTCCCTGGCTTCATTCGGAGAAACTTCTCCTTTACTCACCATTTCATTGAGCACCTTCTCAAACTTCTCTTTACCGCTGATCGCTGCGCCTAACCCTAAATAAAATCCTTTTCTTAATAAACTCATTGAAACTCCTCCTTACTTATTGTCGGATATTCTTTATCATACGAAAATGTTTGATCGCTATGACTAACAACCCGATTGCTCCGATTGAAATCGCAATCCAGGCTAACGTCAGAAACTGTGACCCCGCTGATTGAAGTACATAAAGCAGCCCCACAGTACCTCCGATAAACAATAGAAAAGAAAGCCATGCATAAAACAGGTAAAACTGATGAAATAAGCGCTGCTGATGATTAACTGTTTTCCATTCCCGCTCTTTGTCGCCGTCCTCTAAATATTCAATTAAAGCCCGGGGCAGCGACATTAACGGCTTCGCTGTATCAACAGCTATATCCTTATATAAAGAAAAGCTTGAACCTTCACCGGTCATCCATTTTTTAATCACCGGTCTTCCCCATTCCACTAAATCAACCTGAGGGTAAACAGAGGTGAGCACCCCGACGATAATCGATGTGGCTCTGCCGAGAAAAGCATAATCAGCGGGAAGCTGAATCGGCTGCTCCTTAATAAATTCCTGCAAATCTTCCAATATATCATTCATTAAGTGAGCGTCCAGTTTATCGAAATCACCATCCAGGTACATATCCGTCGTCTGCTTGATCATTTTTTTAACTTTTTCCGTATCGGCATTGGCAAGCAGGAAGTCCATTTCCCACAGACCATGAATCACGCGGTCATAATCATTTAAAATGAACCCCTGCACCATCGTTCGTATCGAATTGGCATCACGCTGTTTCACTTCTCCTACCATTCCAAAATCAATCACCACCACAGTCCCATCAGGCTTAAGCATTAAATTGCCAGGGTGCGGATCGGAATGAAACATGCCCGCAAACAAAAACTGCTCAACACATAAATCAAATAATACTTTCGCCACACGCTCGCGATCGATTTGATGCTGGTGAATAAACGCTAAATCTGTAATCTTGGCCCCTTCGATCCATTCCATAACGAGCACACGCTTCGTCGACAAATCACTATAATACTCAGGGATATATACCTCTTTAAAGTCTTTGAACCTCTTTTTGAAATGATTGCCATTCGCAAGTTCCATCGTAAAGTCTAGTTCGTTTGTGATCACAGCGACCACTTCACGATAAAGCGCTATGAGATCTGCTTTTTTTCCATACTTTGTAAAAGTGGACAAGATGAAAAAAACAATCCGAAGCGCTTTAAAGTCCATTTGAAAAATTTCTCTGACGCGATATCGCTGGACTTTTACAGCAACCGGCGTCCCATCATGAAGCTCTGCTTTAAACACCTCTCCGATCGAAGCAGAAGCTATCGGCTTCTCATCAATCCAGCGCAGCCGCTCCTTGATCGGCATTCCCCAATCTTCTTCTATTGTCTGCTTTGAGAAATGAAAAGGCACAGGCTCTACCCTGTCCACTAAGCCTTCCAGTTCATGAATAAAGGATTGGGGCAGTAAGTCCCCGCGGGAGCTGAGAAATTGACCGAACTTAATCAAGAGACCACCGAGGCGAATCGCATGACGTCTGTATTCTTCTGCTTGTTTCCTTAGAAGATCTTCCCACTTCTGCTTTGTTTCCTGATCCCAGATGCGGTTCGTGCTCTTGAACCAGAAAATTTGCAGCAGAAACTTAATGGACATCCATACAATTACTGTAATCCGATAAATCGATATGTATTTAAACCGATGATTCATCCTGCTCTCCCCAATCTGTTCAACACATTATTCATTACCCTGCTTATATCCAGATTAATCTGCATTTATTAAATAAAATCCTGTCCTTTAATCACTTTGTATGCCACAAATTTTTTCACGCCCACGTATAATACATTCTAACTACCACGCCGGATAAAGGAGACGAAGTGATGCGTAAACATCGTAACCGAAACCCAGAAGACCTCTTTGCTGATAAGAGCCTGGAATTTATCGCAGCCATTCTCATATTATGCGGCCAGCTCTCCGTAGATCGTGTCCTTATTTCCCGCGCCGGAGAAGTGGAACTCAGAATGATTGGAGAGTTTCGTAAACCTCAGAACCCCCAGATCGATGAACTGCACCGATTTTTAAGAAACAATGGCGACATGAGCACTGACCACGTGATTGAAGCATTTAAACGAAAACTTGATGATTAAGGAGGACGAAAAAATGAATGAAGATTTTTTCAACGGTGAGGGGGTTGCATTTTTTATTATTTTATTTATCCTCCTTGCTCTAGGGCTGTTCGGTAAATCAACCTGCGACAATAATTGATCGATTTGTGAGCTAAACGATGCACCTATTTCTTCCTATCATGCGTCAATTTTTTATATTTACAACTTCAAATCTTCTCATATAGTCAAATGTGTCTATATTATGAGCCTAAAGTTTGACAAACTTATTTCCCTCATGACTTAAAATTCCTTCCAATTTACTATTCAAAATATTTTGAATATTTCCGGTGAACCTATTATAATGAAAATTGCGGGTCACGAAATAAATTCCACATAGGAGGTATTCATGCACATGAAAAAGAAAATGACTGCATTACTATCAGTCAGTGCACTTACTCTGTCGCTTTTCTCCCCTGCTGCAGCTTCAGACGTTAGTGCAAGCTCAACGTATGATAACTGGAACACGAAGCGTTACGGCGACCGTATCGATATCGACGGTCAACTTCAGAAGGAATCAGAGCAGGAAGGTTTCGAGCAGAGAGCTAACCAAAAGATTAAGGAAAATGGAAAGAGCGCGAACCTTGAGGAAGAGTCATCTTCCGGAGAAGAAAACAATACAGCAAGTACTACATACAGTGAAGGGGAAACAAAATTATTTCTTGATCGAGATCTAGCATTTAAGGAATTTACTCTCCGCAGTGTCGGTGAGCATTCTGAAGTATGGGTCGCAAATGACTTATCATTCGGGGAAGGAGACCCCCGACCAGCCCATGAGATCACCCAGGAGCAAGTGGAAAAAATGACGGAAGAATTCGACAGTAATATGTATCCTGTCGCTACTGATTTCTTTGGAATGCCTGACGAAATGGATGGAAGTAATTCTCCCTTACCTGAAATGGTTGGACTCCCTGAAGGCTACTATGAAGGTGACGGAGACAAAGTGATGATTATGGTCGATAACGTAAAAGATGATAACTACTACGATCCAGAATATCCTTTCTTCGTTGCCGGTTTCTTCTGGCAGACTCTAGAAAATTATGTAGACCGTAACATGATCACGATTGATTCTAGAGATTGGGATACTCGACTAGAGAGCACCTTTTTCGGAACAACGATCCACGAGCTGCAGCACTTGATCCATGCTGACAACGATTCCGATGAAACGAGCTGGTTAAACGAAGGGATGTCTACCTTCTCTGAATTCTTAGGCGGCTATGGTATGGACAGCGGTTCGATCAACTTCCTGCTTGACCACCCGGAAAACTCTCTTACAAGCTGGGACGAGCATGTCGATGCCGAAACTGGTCCGGAAACAATCGCTGACTACGGATTAGTGCAGCTGTTTACTCTATATAACTATGAAAGATTTGGTCAGGAATTTATCCGTTATATAGCTAAGAGTGAGTTGAACAGCATCGAAAGCTATGAGCAGGCTTTTGAAGAATTCGATATCGATACTACCTTCAATGAAGTGTATCAGGACTTTACATCAGCTTTAGTTTTGGATGATAACAAATACAAAGGCGGATTATATGGGTTCGAAAACATCGACCTCCGTGATCTTCCAACTGAAGAGGGCGATACCCGCGGCATGACCGTAAACTTTGAAAAAGCAGAAGACTTTGAAAAAGATGGTGTTCCCGCCTGGGGTACAGATTTTAAAGAATTTAACATCGAACCAGGTCAAAAAGTAGAAGACTTCAGTTTTAACGGGATTGACTTTATGCCTATTCAGTGGGAAACAACTGAGGACCCTCTAGGCAGCGGTGAACAGGTGTTGTTTGGCGGCTCTGGAGACGAAGTTGACAACAAGCTAATTTTTGAAGCTGACCTTACCGGCTTAAACGAAGCAACATTGAATTTCGATCACTACGTTGATATTGAAGAGCAATGGGACTTCGGGGTGGTACAGGTTTCTACCGATAATGGGGAAACATGGACTTCCTTAGAGAACGAGAATACCCGCTCTGACGTGGTCGAAGAAGGTTATCCGAAGATTAAAGAAAATGTCCCTGGATTCACAGGAGTATTTGAAGGCTACGAAAATGAAACGTTCGATCTCTCGGAATATGCCGGCGAAGAGGTCCTCGTCTCTTTCCGATATCTGACAGACTGGGGAACAACCGAAGAGGGATGGTTTGTCGATAACATCTCTATCCCTGAAGCTAAGATTGCTCTTAACGGCAACAGCAGTATTGAGGAAGATTTCGTCAATGAAAATGAGTTGAAAGAAAACTATGTCAACTACGGCGTTACTTTCATTAAAGAAAACAAAGGCGGTAAGCATAAAGTCATTGAAGTTGATCCATTTGACGTCACAGAGGAAGATGCTTTAAACATTAAGAAAGCCTTCCGACCAGGAAAAACGTATATGACCACTTACTATGCAGCCCCTCAGGATGAACTGAATTCTGTACCGTTTGAATATGAAATTAAGTATAAGGAAAAAGGCCCTAAAAAAGATAAACCCGGGAAAGGCCATGGGAAGGACAAGCCTGAAAAAGGGAAAGGCCACCCAGGTAAAGGAAAAGGACCTAAATAATTTCTAATATCAACCAACCAGACCCCCGCACTGGTTGGTTTTTTCTTTACTCCCCTCCCCTATTGTGGCATGCTTTTATCAAAAGGGAGAAAGGTGGTCAATATGCAGATCCAAGAGTTAGAAGTACGGCATTTACATACAGTGGCTGAGTGGCTGCATGGGATGAACGAACAGGACAAGCATTACGTCGCCTGGTTAGCGTCAGATCCCAATGAGATATTTGAACAAATCTGGACGCTGACACAGTTTCACGAACCGCTGGCCTATGTGGCCTGGGAAAATGAAAAAATCATTGGTTTTATTGGAATCCTGCCTTTTTTCGAGCAGAAGCTATGCCGGCTGCTGGGCCCTTTTTCAACAAAGAAAGGCACTGATGTTATCGAGGCTTTGTGGGACAAAGCTTCCCTGACAGTTCAACTTCATTTTGATGCTGTTAAGGTCGCCTGCTTTAAGGCAAACCATGATCTTGTGGCCTTTGCGGAGCGTCACAACTTCAATTTATATAACAAGGAAAAAACACTAGCCCTGCATCATTCTCGCTTCTCTCCTTCTTCTAAGAAAGAAGAACAGATTGAAGAAATACAGGAGCATGAATATAATGAACTTCGCGAACTTCATCCGTCCGGCGCTTATTACACGACTAATGAAATGATTGAGTTGGCTGACAATGATGTAAATAAACTATGGGGTTATAAGATGGGTGGAAGATTAGAAGGCTACTTATACTTTGAATTAATCACCCCTGACGAAGGAGAAATTTGCTTCGTCAATGTTCATCCTTCAGCACAAGGCAGCGGAATCGGTTCCGCTTTAATTGAGCATGCGCTTCAATATGCATTTTACGTCTATGATGTAGAAATTGTAACCATTTCCGTACGCACGAACAATGAACCAGCTGAACAGTTATATGAAAACATAGGGTTTGTTGAAATCCATACCATTTATGCCTATGAGAAAGTAATTGGACTAGAATCGAATGATACTTTATTACATTAAAGAATCAGAGTGAATATACTCTTGATTCTTTTTTATTTAGGCGATTGGCTTCTGCTTTTAAAGGGAAAAATTCACTAATTACATTCAAGGAGGAAATCATGAAACAACAAATTAAACGTGTATTGCAGCAGATCAACGATCAATCGGGCATTCAAGAAATTAAGTCAGTCAGTGGAGGTGATATCAATGAAGCATTTTATGTAAAAACGGAGGAACAGACCTATTTCATGAAAGGCAACCAAAACGTTCCTTCTCACTTCTTCAAAGCTGAAGCTTCAGGTCTCGAAGCTATTCGTCATACTCAAACCGTTTCTGTCCCTGAAGTCTACTACTATGATGAACCTGACGAGAATGAAATCGGTATGATGGCTCTTGAGTGGATTGAAGCCAGCAGCACATATGATTCGTCAGAGAAGCTTGGTGAGAAGCTTGCACTTATGCATAAACAAACCGCTGATCATTATGGCTTTGGCGAGCCTACATTTGTCGGGGAACTCGACCAGCCTAATGAATGGAAAGACAGCTGGGTAGAATACTACCGGGATAACCGGCTTCACCACCAGTATCTCATCGGGAAAGAAAATGGCCGAATCAATGGAAAGCGGCAGAAACGCATGGAAACTCTGCTCACACACCTGGATAAGTTTGTACCTGCTGAACCTTCCGCTTCCCTGCTGCATGGAGATCTGTGGGGCGGAAACTACTTAACAAGTAAAGAGGGAGAGCCTTTTCTAATTGATCCATCAATCGTATATGGAGATCCCCAGTTTGAGATAGCGTTCACCGAATTATTTGGAGGCTTTGCTCCGTCCTTTTATTCTTCTTATCAACAAGTGTCTCCGTTGTATAGTGAATACAAAGAGGTTAAGCCGCTTTATCAGCTCTTTTATCTGCTTGTTCATTTAAACATATTTGGTGAAATGTATGGATCCAGTGTTGATCGAATTTTGAAAAAATACATCGGAAATTAGCAGGATTTATCCATTCTTAAAGAGAAATGTAAAGGAAAGTAAAATTTTCTATTGGATTTTTAGGTATTTCGTATTAAAATAAATAACGCTGTATAAATATTCTACTTATTAATCATAGACAGGAGAGCTTTTCATGAAAGCAAGAGATTTTGGACCTTTATCTCACTTAGCATTTATAATCCCATCTATTCTTGGCATTATATTATTTATGATTCCTTTTTCCAGTGACGGCAGCGTGACTATCCTCATTGCCATAATGGCTGGATGGCTGCAGGAGAAGCTGGCGGATTCACTATCCCTTATTATGACGGTGATCATTACCATTACGGCCGTAGTAACGGTGCTCGTTAAAATTATCGGCCCGGAAAAACTGGACCGGACTCCATTTTTCCAATCTTTATTCAATGTCCCCTGGGTTTGGGTGATTACCCGTATCCTCGGAATGATTTTTGCTATAATGGTGTATTTCCAGGCTGGACCTGAAGCTATTATTTCAGGTAACACGGGCGGTCTGCTGCTTGATGACTTACTGCACGTATTGTTTGCTGTATTTTTATTTGCCGGGTTATTCCTTCCTTTACTTCTTAACTTTGGACTTTTAGAATTATTCGGCGTCCTGTTAACTAAAGTGATGCGTCCTTTATTTAAACTGCCTGGACGTTCTTCTATTGATTCCCTGGCTTCATGGCTGGGCGATGGAACGATCGGCGTTCTGCTGACGAGTAAGCAGTATGAAGAAGGTTATTATACTAAACGTGAAGCAGCCGTAATTGGTACGACGTTTTCCGTGGTGTCCATTACGTTTAGTATTGTAGTAATTGAAGAAGTGGATCTTGCCCATATGTTTATCCCGTTTTATTTAACGGTAGCCGTTGCAGGATTTATTGCTGCGCTTATCATGCCGAGAATTCCACCGCTATCCCGTAAGGCTGATACGTATGTAACTGATGAAGCGGACGATATTGAAGAAAAGATTCCAGACGAGCATAATACGCTTTCCTATGCGTATGCCCAGGCCGTAGAACGTGGAAGTAAAGCAAGCGGTCCTGCGAAATTCTTTAAAGAAGGCGGCCAGAACATTCTTGATATGTGGATGGGGGTTGCGCCTATCGTTATGGCATTAGGGACGATTGCTCTCGTGATTGCTGAGTTCACTCCCGTATTTTCCTGGCTTGGCTATCCTTTCATTCCACTGCTTGAACTGTTGCAGGTTCCAAATGCGCAAGCAGCGTCTGAAACGATTCTCGTAGGATTTGCCGATATGTTCTTACCAGCGATTATCGGCTCAGGCATTGAAAGCGAAATGACCAGATTTATCATCGCAAGTCTCTCCGTCACTCAGCTTATTTATATGTCTGAGGTCGGCGGGCTGCTGCTCGGTTCTAAGGTACCGGTTAACTTAAAGGATTTATTCATTATTTTCCTTCTGCGTACGATCATCACCCTGCCGGTCATTGCGTTAATTGCTCATATCATTTTTTAGTAAGAAAACAGACAGCCGCTTCCTATCGAAAAGAAGCGGCTGTTTTTTTATGAGGAAAGGTGTTCTTTAAATACCTCAGCTATACGATGAGTCGATTGAGGATTCTGGCCTGTAATGAAGTTTTGATCGACAACAACATGATCAGCCTCAACTCCGCCTGATTCATAGCTCGCTCCGGCTTCTTTTAATTCATCCTCTAATAAAAAAGGCATGGCATCAGCTAGACCAGTCGCTTGTTCTTCTTCATTTGAGTATCCCGTTATTTTTATTCCTTTAATAAACGAGATATCATTCACATCTTTATTTCCAATAAAAGCAGCAGGACCATGGCAGATTGCCCCGATCAGTTTATTATTTTGTTTGAAATGGTCTAGTAAAGCTTCAATCTCTGGACTATTTGGAAAATCCACCATAGCTCCATGGCCTCCACAGAAAAAAATCGCATCATACTCTTCCGGATTTACTTCAGACAGCTTGATCGTATCGTGGATTGGTTCCATCACACCATCCCAAACCCGAGGCAGCTCATTGCTGTAGCTGTTTGGGTCAATAGGAATTCGCCCGCCCTTTATACTGGCCCCTGTAACTTCAAATCCTTCATGAGTCCACTCTGTCGCAGGCTCCACAAACTCAGACAGCCATAATCCTGTTTTCTGATCACCTATCTGATCTACATTGGTAGCGACCATTAGTATTTTAGTCATAAAAAAGTACCCCCCTTCTTTTCTGCTTATTCTCTCACAAGAATAGCATTTTCAAACGTAAGGGAGGTACTTCACTCATTTAATTGGTCGTGTGATACCGATCTTGCTGCTGCAAATTGGAAAATTGCTTGCGTAATAGAGCCGAACGGCATTCGATGAGCGGCTGCGTAACAGCCCTGATGGTGCTTGTGGAAAGTAAATAAACAATGAATCCTGAAAGCACAAAGTATAAAGAGAAATCCAGTACATTGTTAATTTCCACCCAGTTCTGCTGTCTAAACAGCTGGACGATAAATCCATGCAGCAAGTATACATACAGCGTCTGTCCGCCTAATGGGGTAAAGCTGAAATGTTTATTCGGAATCCAGGCAAGGACACTCACTGTCATTAATGCCCCTACGACATAAACGCCGAAGCGCAGCAGTCCGCCTAATTCCACTTCACCCATCGTAGCGTATGACTTTGAACCTAGAAGCCAATCTGAATTGAATTCCGGCGCCATTGCAATGACCACTCCAAGAGTAACCATAAACACAAGGCTTGCTGCTCTTGGAACAGCCGATCTCCACTTCATTACTGTATCCGTCGTCAACCAATACCCCGCTAAGAAAAACGGGAAGAATACAAAGGTTCTTGATAAACTGAAGGTTTGATCAATGCTGTCGGCATAGCCAACAAGCACACCTATCACTACCGCAGCTGTTATTCCAATCCATGCCGGAATTTTACTAAACCAGATCAGAAGGATGTGCCAGCAGAACAAGCTGAACAGAAACCATAGTGACCAGTGCGGATAAAATGGAGCGTTCAGCCATCCGTCTTTCCCGATAAAGAGAAAATACGCCGTAAACACAAACTGAAAAATAAGATAGGGCAGAATTAGTTTTTTAGCTAAGTTTATAATATAGTCTTTGTTTCCGGACCCTTTGGCAAAGAAGCCGGCCAGAAAAATAAATGCAGGCATATGGAACGTATAGATCCACGTGTAAATGGTATACATTTCGCGTGATCCATCCGTTGTCGGCTGTACCATGTGGCCGAATACAACGAGAAAGATGAGCATCAGCTTTGCGTTATCAAAAAGAGCCATTCGCTTCATATTTTTCACCTTCTTGTTTTCTATACTTCAATTCATACACTAATTAATTGGTTTTAAAACCTGACTTCTACTTTTTTAACATACTTGAAGTCTGCCTGACTAATTTTTCACCTTGTTTTAATAGAACTGTAATGAATGTGTCACGGTTCTCATACTTTTGACATAAAAAAAGCGAGCGGACATGGCTCGCTTTTCATATTTCATTATTCAAAATCTATAGCCCAGCTTCCATTACGGAAGATCGGTTCAAATTTGCCGTCTTGAGTTTCTCCATCGATATTCAGCTCAGCTGACCCCATCATAAAGTCTTCATGGACTAAGCTGTCGTTCACCCCTTGTTGATCCATCTGCTCTTTCGTCATCGTAGAGCCGCCTTTTACGTTTGTCGGATACGCTTTCCCCAGAGCTAAGTGGCAGGAAGCATTTTCGTCATAAAGGGTGTTAAAGAAAATATGCCCCGATTGAGAGATCGGTGATTCATTGGGTACAAGTGCCACTTCCCCTAAGCGCTTCGCCCCATCATCAGATTCCAGTAAATGCTTCAGCGTATCTTTTCCTGTTTCAGCCGTGTAGTCCACCACTTTTCCATTTTCAAAGGTTAGTGTGAAGTTCTCTATCAGGTTGCCTCCATAGCTGAGCGGTTTCGTACTGCTGACCGTTCCCTGCACCCCGTATTTATGAGGCATCGTAAAGACTTCCTCCGTCGGCATATTCGGGTTGAACTCAACGCCTTCCGCCGATGTCGCAGAACCGCCATGCCAAATATGGTCTTTTACGAGATCAATCGAAAGGTCAGTTCCTGGTGCTTTATAATGCAGCTTCTTGTATTGCTTGGTATTTAAGTATTCTCTGGCCTGCCGCAGCTTTTCGTTGTGCTCTTCCCATGCTTTAACAGGATCATGCTGGTCAATACGGGTAATATGGAAGATCTGCTCCCAAAGCTTTTTCTGTGCATTCTCCGTTGTGTCTTCAGGGAAAACCTTCTCGGCCCATGAGGATTGGGGATAGGCAACGATCGACCATGTTACTTTATCGTTCATAATGTATTCACGGTAATTCGTTAATGCTTCACCGCTTGCTTTATTTGCTTTTGCAATTCTGTCGGAATCAATGCCTTTAAGTAAATCTGGATTAGGACCATACACAGTAAGCAGGGAATACCCTTCTTTTACCATTCCTTCCAGCGCATCTACCTTCCATTTTGGAAAATTCTCCAGCACACTCAGTGGTGCATTTTTCATTTTCATGTAGCTCAACATTTCATCGCTCCACTCGACATGAACGTTTTTTGCACCTTTTCCGTAAGCTTTGGCAGTAATAATTCGGACAAGATCGGCTGCTTCAATAGGTGCATTGATCAGCAAGCCTTGATCAGCCTGAAGGTTTACTCCTTTAGTTAAAGCCAGTTCTGCATATTTTTCTAAACGTTTTTGATGGGTTGTCAATGTCATCCCTCCGTAAGAGTATTTAATGCATTTAAATTGAGCATCGTTTGGTTGGATCATCTCACGATTCACAGTTGTATAAGAGGGAACACATTCTTATTCCCCTGTCTTCCATAGTACCCGCTTATGTAGAAAAATAATCGTAGAGAAGCTGTTAAAAAGAGCCCTCTCGTGTAAGAGGACTCAACCCTGATGATGACTTATACTTCAAATTGACGATTTAAATTCGCCATTTCAATGGCAGCCGTTGCCGCTTCCCAACCTTTGTTTCCAGCTTTCGTCCCTGCACGCTCAATCGCCTGCTCAATGGTATCTGTCGTAATTACACCGAAAATTACAGGTACACCGCTTTGCATCGAAGCCTGTGAAACACCTTTTGCTGCTTCCCCGCATACGTAATCAAAGTGTGGAGTCGATCCGCGAATAACGGCGCCCAGTGTAATAACCGCATCATATTTTCCAGACCCGGCCATTTTGTTTGCAACCATTGGAATCTCGTACGCTCCCGGCACATACGCCGCTTCCACATCATCTAAATCCACCCCGTGACGCTTCAATGCGTCGACAGCACCTTCATAAAGCCTGCCTGTAATAAAATCATTAAAACGTCCAACGACAATTCCTACTTTCAATCCGCTTCCTACTAAATTACCTTCTAATACTTTAACCAATCTGATCGCTCCCTTTTTATATTTCCAGCTTATATGATCTTGCTCATGCGTATAAGATGTTCGCCCTAATAATGAAACAGGTGTCCCATTTTGGATTGCTTTGTTTTCAGGTAGAGTTCATTTTCTTTTCTTGATGGCATTTCAATCGGCACACGCTCTACGACTTCTAAACCGTAACCGCTCAATCCTGAAATTTTCTTCGGATTGTTTGTAAGCAGTTTGATTTCAGAAATTCCAAGCTCTCTTAAAATTTGAGCTCCGACTCCATAGTCTCTTAAGTCAGGTCCAAATCCTAATTTTTCATTTGCCTCTACTGTATCTAACCCTTCCTCCTGCAGCTTGTAGGCAAACATTTTATTCAGCAGTCCGATGCCGCGGCCTTCCTGGCGCATATAGAGCAGGACGCCGCTGCCGTTTTCAGCAATCTGCCTTAAGGCGTTGTGCAGCTGCGGACCGCAGTCACAGCGATATGAGCCGAACACATCCCCTGTCAGGCATTCAGAGTGCACGCGTACGAGCGTCGGCTCTCCCGGCTTAATATCACCTTTGATCAATGCGATATGATCTTTATTATCAATATCATTCGAATACGCTACTGCACGGAAATCACCGTATTCCGTCGGCAGCTGGATTTCGACTTCACGCTTTACGTGATCTTCATGTCGATGACGATATTGAATTAAATCGGCGATCGTAATCATAGGAATATCGTATTCATCTGCCAGCTTTCTTAAGTCTGGTACACGAGCCATTGTGCCGTCATCTTTGATAATTTCACAAATGACACCCGCCGGTTTGGCTCCAGCCAATACAGCGAGATCCACAGCAGCTTCCGTATGACCGGCGCGTCGCAAAACGCCTCCATCTTTCGCGACTAATGGAAAAATGTGACCTGGTTTTTGAAAGTCGCCAGCCACTGCATTCGGATTCAGCAGCTCACGAATCGTCAAAGCCCGCTCATCTGCAGAAATTCCTGTTGTCGTCGTTTTATGATCAATACTCACAGTAAAAGCAGTCTGATTAGGATCCGTATTGGTTCCCACCATTGGAATTAACTCAAGTTGCTGAGCCAACTCTCCGGTAACAGGGGTACAAACCAGCCCGCGACCGCGGGTAATCATAAAGTTAATCATCTCAGGACTAGCGTACTCCGCGAGTCCAATTAAGTCGCCTTCATTTTCACGGTCCTCATCATCACAAACAATTACCATTTTCCCTTGCTTTAAATGTTCTAACGCCTTTTCAATTGAATCGAACATACTGGCTGCTCCTTCCTAAGCAAATCCATTCTCACTTAAAAATTCCTTTGTCATTTGCGATTTTTCATTAGGTTTATCTTTCCCTAAAAAATGAGCGACATATTTACCAATCATATCGCACTCAATATTAACCCGGTCTCCTGATTCTTTATTTCCTAACACCGTGTGCTCCATCGTGTGGGGAATCAGTGAAATGGTAACCCGGTTGTCCTCGACTCCGAAAACCGTAAGACTAGTGCCGTCTACAGCAATGGACCCTTTATATACAAAATAATGAATAAGTTCATCTGGTAATTCGATTTCATAGTAGACAGCATTGGATTCCTGCGTTTTACTTACGATTTGTCCCGTACCATCAATATGACCGGATACGAGATGTCCGCCGAAACGGCCTCCTGCCGCCATAGCCCGTTCTAAATTCACCGGACTGCCCTGCTTCAGCTCATGGAGATTTGTCGCGCGGAACGTTTCCGGCATTACATCAAATTCGACACTCTGATCGGTATAACTCGTAACGGTTAAACATACGCCATTAATGGAAATACTGTCTCCTAAATTGACGTCGTTTAAGATATCCTTTGCTTTTATGCTGATTTCCATTGCTTCAGTTTTCGTTTTGATTCCTTTTATCGAACCAATTTCTTCAATAATACCTGTAAACATTGCTTATCCCTCCTTTTTCACGGAGATGATTTTTAAATCTTCCCCGATTCGTTCACTCGAAACAAACTCAAACCTGTCAACGTTCTTTAATTCACTGACACCTTTGCCGGCAACTGACGTCAGTGCTTCTTTACCACCTATTAGCTTCGGGGCCATATAGGTAATCACTTCATTGACAAGCCCGGCACGAACAAACGTATCGGCTACGGTGGCGCCGCCTTCTATGAGCAGGGAGGTTATTTTCTGTTCGCCGAGATATTGTAAAACCGCGGCCGGCTTTACTTCAGGGGTATCGAATGAAATAACGTGCACATGCGAGTGGCTCTCGAGGGCCGTTTTTTGGGTTTGGTCATGGTTGATTCCTGTAAAAATCCACGTAGGAGCAGCTGGATCCTGAATCAGCTGAGCAGATTCCGGAATACGAAGATGAGTATCCAGTACAACCCGTACCGGGTTCCTGCCTCCTCCATCAATTCGGGTAGTAAGCTTCGGATTATCCATCAGGACGGTGTTAATCCCTACTAAAATTGCTGCTGACTGATGACGGTAACGATGGCCGTCTTCCCGCGCTTCCCTCCCGGTAATCCACTGGCTTTCGCCTGTAGAGGTCGCAATTTTCCCATCCATACTGATCGCTGACTTCAGCCGGACGTAAGGACGTTCTGTTTGGATATAATGAAAAAAAGCTCTGTTCAGCTGATCGGCTTCCTCTTTAAGGACAGCAGTTGTCACCTCAACGCCTGCGGTCTCCATCATTTTAATCCCGCGTCCGCTCACTTTCGGATTGGGATCATGAGAAGCAATAACCGCCCGTTTAATTCCTGCGTCAATTACGGCCTGGGCGCATGGAGGAGTGCGTCCGAAATGGCTGCACGGTTCAAGCGTTACATAAATATCGGCTCCCTCTGCTTTCTCCCCAGCCATTCGTAAAGCGTGCACTTCCGCATGCGGCTCTCCTGCTTTCACATGGACTCCAAGCCCAACGACTTGATTATCTTTAACGACAACGGCAGCTACTGACGGGTTCGGCGTTGTCTGCCCTACCGTTCCTTTGGCCATTTCGATAGCCATTCTCATATACTGTTGATCTTGATCCATTTTGCTCACCCCAGTTCATACAAAAAACCCTGAAGAAGACACACTTCCCCAGGGTTGATTCCTACATTTTTTAAAAATGTACAAAGGTACGCCTAATAAAGGGTACAACTGCAGAATTTCTGCTGTACCACTGGCGTTCTCCATTCCTTCTCCCATCCAGACTTTAACTGTCGGCTTTGGACTATGCACCAAATCAGGGGGAAACGCATAGCTGCTGCTTCCCCGTCGCGGGCTCGGAACACAAAGGTTCATTACCGCCGGCTGGGATTTTCACCCGACCCCGAAGGACTAAATATTTAGTTGTATTACTATTAATATAATGGAAATGTCATAATATCGCAATCCATTTGACTTCCATCTGATTGAATTCCCCTGAACAAACCGTTGGGAACAAGGCTTAGTCAAAAAGCCGTCAACCACTTCTAAAAAATTCAAAAAACACTTCATCTTCCCTTAATGCTGTGTAGAGGGTAATTAGGGGGCTACATCAGGATGTTCCATATGTTGGTGATCATCTGTTTGTTTTTTGTTATTATGTTTGTTCTAATAATTACAGGAGGTGTAGAAATGACAAAAACGAGATTCTCAATCATTACATATACTGGTTTATTTATTATGCTTATCTTTGTATTCTTAAACTTGAATTCTCCTTCAAATGTCTACAGAATACCAGTGTACTTAGGGGCAATTATTGGAGCGACAGGTTTGGTCATAGAAGGTTTTGTCTATTACAAGCAAAAGAAGAGCCATTGAACTCCCGGGCTCCTATGCTAACTATATCTGCTTGCTCCTTTACAATAAGCTATGGTGATTTGCCTTCTAAACCTTCGTATACGTCATAACGAAATGTAGGACAGCTTCATCATTCGTCTCATTCACATAAGCATGAGGGCGGTCACCGTTAAATTTCAATGAATCGTATTCTCCCAGTCGATACTCTTCCTCCTCAATTCGGATCACAGCTTCCCCTTTCATCACTGTCACATATTCCTTTACACCCGCCTGATGAGCGCCAGGAGAATATTCGCTGTGCGGTTTAAGAAAAGCCCGATGAATTTCGAGAGAGCCAAAGTTTGCCGCATCAAACATCGGCTCCAGCGTGCATGCTTCATTTGCACTTACGACTTTATTTCCTTCATTTTTTCTTGAAACAGTGACACCTTCATCTTCATTAAGGAGCGAAGAAATCGGAATCTGCAGCCCGTTTGCTATTTTCCAAATCACAGTCAGCGATGGATTCGCTTCTCCCCGTTCAATGTTTCCAAGTGTCAGCTTGCTCACTGTTGTTACTTCCTCCAATTGTTTTAAACTAAAGCCTCGTTCCCTGCGGATGTTCCTTAATCTTTGACCAACCTGCCGGGTAATTTTTTCTGGACTATTTGATTCATCTTTCATTGATTTGAAATCTCCTTACCTATTCACTCTTCACTTTTGATATAATATATTAAACATTATGTATATTTTATTATACTAACAAGGAGGATTTATCCATATGAAGGAAATCATGATCGGAATTACAGCTTCCATGTTTTTTGCAGTAACGTTTATATTAAACCGTTCAATGGAGCTTGACGGAGGCAGCTGGTTATGGAGCTCTTCACTAAGATTCTTCTTCATGCTTCCTTTTCTCCTTCTCATTGTACTTGTAAGAGGAAACGGGAAACAAGTGCTTCAGGAAATGACCGGCAGACCTTTGCCATGGCTGGTGTGGGGCACGGTCGGTTTTGGATTATTTTACGCACCGCTTACGTATGCAGCTTCTTACGGTCCAGGGTGGCTTGTTGCCGGAACTTGGCAGATGACAATTGTGGCAGGAACCTTGCTGGCTCCTTTGTTTTTCGTAACCAATGGAGGGGAAAAAGCAAGAAATAAAATTGAGGTAAGAGCGCTTTGCATTTCTTTGTTTATTCTGCTCGGGGTAGTACTCATTCAACTTCCTCAGGCCGAGCAGTTAAACTTGGGTCAGATTGCGGCAGGTATCTTACCCGTAGTTCTCGCTGCCTTCGCTTACCCGTTAGGGAACCGCAAAATGATGGAGCATTGCGGCAGCCGGCTGGATACCTTCCAGCGGGTGCTCGGGATGACGATTACAAGTCTTCCTCTGTGGATTATTCTCAGTACCTATGGACTTTTGACTGTGGGCGCACCATCTTCAGAACAGCTCCTGCAAACATTTATTGTCGGCATCTGCTCCGGGGTAATTGCCACAACGTTGTTCTTTATCGCTACCGACCGCGTGCGGACCCACCAGGGAAAGCTGGCGGCAGTTGAAGCAACCCAGTCAACACAGGTTCTCTTTGTTATGCTCGGTGAAGTGGTGCTGCTCTCTTCTCCCCTGCCAGGCGGTTTAGCTGCGCTCGGCCTGTTCATTATTATTGCAGGAATGGTGCTGCACAGTTACTTTACGAAAAAACTAAGCACTCGGAAACAGCCAGCCGCTCCCATTTTAAAAGAAAAAGGATTATGATTATTTAAAGAAATATGGAAGCGGATAGCCATTGCCCGCTAGTATTCCGATTCTAAAAAACGCTCATAAGCGGTTAAATCCTGCTTACTGAACAAAACAAATCTGATATGGCTTACGGAACGTAATTCACCCAGCAACTCCCGGACAGCCGGCAGTGCTGTGCGAACGGCCTCTTCCAGCGGATACCCAAAAGCTCCTGTGGAAATCGAAGGAAAAGCGATACTCTTTACTTCTTTTTCCTCCGCTTTTCGCAACGCATTCACATAACAGTCACGGAGCAATTTCTCTTCCGGACGGTCGATTCCGTGGACAGGACCAAGACAATGAATTACATAATGGTTAGGCAGATTAAAGGCGTTCGTAATCACAGCTTCCCCAGGCGATATAGGAGAAAAAGGGGCCCCCGCATCCGCAAGCTCCGGCCCAGCTGCTTTATGCAGAGCCCCTGCTACTCCTCCTCCCGGCAGTAATTCAGCGTTAGCTGCATTCACTACAGCTTCTATATCTGTTTGAGAGGCAATATCTCCTTGTACCGCTTCCACGAGAATTCCGTCAATTTCCTTTTTCACGATAATCCTCCTCTATAATCGTTGATTACAGAGGTTTTTCCCCAAGTTGGTTTTATTTAATCCGTAAAAGACAGCGGTTAAGCGAAATGACCGCCGATTTTCTTGCTGCGTTCCGGTGTAATTCCGGCTTTTGTAAAGCTGCTTGCCCGTAAGATTGCTGTTGAGCCGTACTTATCCCTGATTTCATCCATGACATTACCGATATCCTTTTTCTTCGGACGATCGTCAAATAATGTAAGCTGCGTAGCGATGTCGTCATCGAGATTCGTCAGCGTTACACTTGTCCGGCGGATTTTACTTTCTCCGTCATAGAAGGTACGGTACAGCCGCATGCATAAATGGAACACATCCATCGTCACGTTGGTCGGCAGATCCATTGACATGGAGCGGCTGAACCCGCCTCCCGTTTCACTGGAGTAGGCAACAGACAGGTGAACCGTGCGTCCCGCCTGTTTATCCCTTCGTGCACGCCGGCACGCTTCCTCGCACAAATCAAGGATAACAGTTGGAAGTTCTTCTCCTGTATAATCCCGCAGCAGGGTTACGCCATGACCATATCCTTTTTGCTCCGATTTCGTAAAATCTCCGATCACAGGACTTAAGTCAATTCCCCAGGCGTGCTGATGCAGCTGCTCACCCATAATACCGTAATGTTTTTTCAAATATTTGACCGGGTGCTTCGCCAGCTGACCCAGCGTCACAATCCCCATACGGTTTAAGTTCCTCATCATCCGTCTTCCAATGCCCCAGATGTCTTCAATCGGGGTCGGCCACAGCATTTGTTCCACATCTTCATATCTGCACTCAGCTATTCCGTCGTCAGCTTTTTTCGAATGAATGTCCATAACGACTTTAGCTAAAAATTTGTTATCACCGATTCCTATTACACATTCAATGCCAAACTGATCGCGAATGTTGTCCTGAATCATGCGGGCGATGTCATGAGGTGAACCGTACAGCTTTTCTAACCCATCAATCGTTACCCACAATTCATCTACAGAATAGACATGCACGGCTTCAGGAGGGACATAATTCATTATCATTTTTGTGATTTCTACTGATACCTCAAGGTAATCACCCATATGTGCCTGCGCGATGACAAGCTGCGGATCATCCGGCAACTCAAAAAAGCGGCTGACATTGCTGATCCCATGTTTTTTCTTTAAGGCCGGCGAAGCCGCTAGTACAATACTTCCGCTTCGGCTCGGGTCCCCCACTACAGCAAGCAGCGCAGTGCTCGGGTCAAGTCCGCGCCTCGTGCATTCCACACTCGCGTAAAAAGACCGCATGTCAATGCACAGCACATCATGCCTCGGATAATTTGAGTAATCCATATTCATCACTCCATATAACGAACATTTGTTCTTATTATAACCAGAACCTTTCTTTTTGAACAGTGGCGATTTTATCCAACCAGCAAACTTCTGCGCGATAAAATTTTCAGAAATCTATTGCCATCTCTTATGAAATCGTTTAATATATGAATCAGCGAAAACGTTTGCACAAACAAACGCTTTTCTTATTGCTTTTATGGAAACGATTCCAATCTATATACTGTAAAGGAGAGTAAAATTATGTCTAAATTAAAGCAGTTGCCGATTTTTTCTTTTGATTTCTGGCAGAAGTTTGGAAAAGCATTAATGGTCGTGGTTGCAGTTATGCCTGCCGCAGGTATTATGATCTCTTTAGGTAAAGCTCTTGATATGATTGTAATCGATATGGCTTTTATGCAAGCGATTGCGCGAATCATGGAGGACATTGGCTGGGCAATCATTAACAATTTACATATTTTGTTCGCTGTCGCTATTGGAGGTTCCTGGGCAAAAGAACGAGCCGGCGGAGCATTCGCTGCCCTTCTTGCCTTTATTTTTATAAACCGGATTACGGGAGCAATTTTCGGAGTCAGTTCGGAAATGCTGTCTGAAGAAAGTCCAACGGTTCAATCTTTTATTGGAACGGAAATGGTGGTCGGTGACTATTTTATTGATGTGCTTGGTGCTCCTGCTCTTAATATGGGAGTGTTTGTTGGTATTATCTCGGGTTTCCTCGGCGCAAGCTTATTTAATAAATACCACGCCTTCAATAAACTGCCTGAAGCTCTCGGCTTCTTCAACGGTAAACGATTCGTGCCTTTTGCCGTTATGACCGGATCAGTTGTTGTGTCGCTGCTGCTTGCTTTAGTTTGGCCGCCGATCCAGACAGGCTTAAATAACTTCGGTGAATGGATTGCGACGTCCCGAAATACAGCACCTGTCCTTGCCCCGTTTATTTTCGGAGCAGTAGAGCGATTAATGCTCCCGTTTGGTCTGCACCATATGCTGACGGTTCCGATTAACTATACAGAACTTGGCGGTACGTATATTATTCAGACAGGGCAGAATGCAGGTGAAGCAGTAGCTGGACAGGATCCTTTGTGGCTTGCCTGGGCTACGGATATGTATAACTTAATGGCTCAAAATGATATGAGTGGTTATCAGCAGCTTGAAGAAGATGTGACACCTGCGCGTTTTAAAGCCGGCCAGGTGATCCTTTCTACTGCTTCTCTCATTGGTATTGCACTTGCCATGTATTTAAACGTTGATAAAGATAAAAAGCATAAATACAAGTCGGTTTTCCTTTCTGCTGGTTTAGCTGTATTTTTAACAGGGGTAACAGAGCCTATTGAATTCATGTTTATGTTTGCCGCTCCCCTGCTTTATGTAGCCTACGCTATTACAACAGGTTTAGCTTTTGCCATCGTGGATATAATCGACCTTCGTGTGCATGCTTTTGGGATTATTGAGCTGCTGACGCGAACTCCGTTAATGATCAATGCAGGAATCGGACGTGACTTGATCAACTTCGCCGTGACGTGTCTCGCATTCTTCGCATTAAACTTCGGAATGGCTCACTTAATGATTAAGAAGCTGAAGCTGCCTACACCAGGGCGAAAAGGAAACTACATCGAGGACGCAGTTCCTGCTGAAGGCGGGGCAGATCTGCTTGAGGATGAAAGCTCTCAGGCAAACAAAGTCATTGCGATGCTCGGCGGTCGTGACAACATCGAGGAAGTCGACGCGTGTATGACTCGTCTACGTGTCACCGTAAATAATCTTGATCTTGTAGCTGATGAAGCAGAATGGAAGCGTGACGGCGCGATGGGGCTCGTCGTTAAAGACCACGGCGTTCAAGCGATTTATGGTCCAAAGGCGGACGTCTTAAAATCAGATATTCAAACGAAGTTAGGAGCGTAAACCATGAAGATGTTAACGATCAACGTCCATGCTTGGCAGGAAGACGATCAACGTCAAAAAATCAAAAAGCTGGCTGAAGTTATTCATGCCAAACGTTATGACGCGGTTGCGCTGCAGGAAGTGAGTCAGCATATGGACAGTCCCTTCGCTTACAATACTATCCGGACTGATAACTATGGTCTTCTTTTAATTCAGGACCTGCATGCTCTGGGCAGTATAGACTACGAATTCCACTGGGACATCTCCCATTTGGGTTTCGAAGTGTATGAAGAGGGTATTGCTTTATTAACACGACATCCTGTGAAAGAAGTGGAAACATTTTATATTACCTCCTCGGAGTCGGTCGATTTCTGGAAATCGAGAAAGATCGTCGGTGCTGCCATTTCCTTAAATGGCTCTCCGCTTTTCCTTTACTCCTGCCACCTTGGATGGTGGGGAGATGAGGAAGAGCCCTATGATGAACAGATTGACCGCTTAATGAACCGGATAAACACCCCAAGCGTTCTATTAGGCGACTTCAATGCAGCCGATCACATCCTTGATGAAGGGTACAATTATATACTCAGCAAAGGATTTACCGATACGCACCAAAAAGCGGAGAAAAAATCCGGCAATCGTACAATAAAAGGGAAAATTGCAGGCTGGGAAGACAACCAGGAAGATTTAAAAATTGACCACATATTTACAAATGATCAGGTGAACGTGCTTTCTTCCTCTGTTATATTTGACGGAGAGAATGAACCGGTCATATCCGACCACTTTGGTTTAGAAGTGGAATTTGAACGAAAGTAACTTATAAAAGCGAGGTTATCACAGTGGAAAAAGTTTGGTGGAAAGAAGCTGTAGGATATCAGATATATCCGCAAAGCTTTCAGGATTCAAACGGAGACGGAATTGGAGATATTCAAGGAATGATTGAACGGCTCGACTACTTAAAAGAGCTGGGTATTGATTTTATTTGGATCTGCCCGATGTATAAATCGCCTAAGGACGATAATGGCTACGACATCTCAGACTACCAGGATATTTTAGATGAATTTGGCACTCTTGCAGACTTTGACCAGCTTCTTAATGAAGTCCATCAACGCGACATGAAGTTGATTATCGATCTTGTCCTAAATCATACGAGCGATGAGCACCCATGGTTTATAGAGTCACGGTCATCGCTCGATAACCCGAAACGAGACTGGTACATTTGGCGTGACAGCAAGGACGGCAGAGAACCGAATAACTGGGAAAGTATATTTGAAGGCTCAGCATGGGAATACGATGAGAAAACCGATCAGTACTATCTTCATATTTTCTCTAAGAAACAGCCGGATTTAAACTGGGAAAATGAAGAAGTACGCCAGGCTTTATATGATACGGTAAACTGGTGGCTCGACAAAGGAATTGACGGCTTCCGCATTGATGCGATCAGTCACATTAAAAAACGGAAAGACCTGCCTGATTTACCCAACCCAGATAACAAGCCTTATGTTTCCTCCTTTGATATGCATATGAACCAGGAAGGGATTCACAATTTTCTTCAGGAATTCAAAGATGAAACATACGGAGAGCGGGATGCCCTGACGGTAGGAGAAGCAAATGGCGTTAGTGCAGAACAGGCTGACCAGTGGGTCGGTGAAAACGGAAAGATGGATATGATTTTCCAATTCGAACACCTGGATTTATGGGATCAGGATGCTGAGCAGCCATTGGACGTTGTCGCTTTAAAAACGACCCTTACCCGCTGGCAGAAGACTCTTGAAGGTGACGGTTGGAATGCCCTGTTTCTAGAGAACCATGATAAAGCGCGTATTGTCTCCACGTGGGGCGATGACGAGGAATATTGGTATGAAAGTGCAACCGCCATGGCTGCGATGTACTTCTTAATGCAGGGCACCCCCTTTATTTATCAAGGGCAGGAAATAGGGATGACGAACAATCCATTTACTTCAATTGAAGAGTATGACGATGTGCAGGCCAAAAACTTTTACACTACTAAAAAATCCGAAGGCTGGTCTGTTGATGAGATTATGAACGTATTGGAAGCCACTTCTCGAGACCACAGCCGGACACCCATGCAGTGGAGTGATGAAGAACAGGCTGGCTTTACGACGGGTGAACCTTGGCTGAAAGTAAATCCTAACTATAAAGAGATTAATGTTGCCCGTCAGCTTAAAGAAAAAGACTCCATCCTCTCTTTTTATAAGCAATTAATCGGTCTGAAGAAAACCTATGAATTATTTACGTACGGCACGTATAATCTGCTCCTGCCAGAGGATACACAGATTTACGCTTATACACGCACGTACGAAGGGCAAACTGCACTTATCATTAGCAATCTTACATCCGAAAAAGCGGCGTTTGAAAGTGACTTCACCCTGCACGAAGATTATCTGCTTCTTTCTAACCGAAAAGTTTCGGAGCACGATACGACCACGATTGAGCTTGAACCATTTGAAGCTCGCGTCTATTTATTTTAACCCACGTCTAATGCGTGGGTTTCACTTTGTGAACTCAAAAAGATGGGTTCCAACTCGCTCCGTGGGCGTACACTGAGCCTCCTCAGGCTTCGCCTTCTGGGGTCTCACTTGTCCGCATCTCCTACAGGAGTCTCACCGTTTCCAAAATCCTTTTACGGAATGATTATTGTATCTAAACTTTAAATTAATGAGCACCGTACTTGTAGAATGCAGGAATGAAATTTGACAGAGACGTCACAACCAACGTGTTTTTAGGAGAAAACGATAGGAATCCAAAAAAGACCCAAACAATTCATTCGAATTTGATCAGGTCTTTCTTTATTTAGCAATCAACGTCTAGTATTAATTTTTAAATAAGCATTAACTATTTGTCTTTTCAAATGACCATTATCGTTTTGTCCCGCTTCCTTTTATTGAATACCGGTCTCTGCCTGCAGTTCAAGCTCAACATTTCCAGCGATTGCTTTAGAAATCATGCAGCTGCTTTCTGCCTGTTCTACAAGCTGTTCCAAACGTTTCAGGTGTTTTTGTTCTGCATCCTTCGTCAAGAATACTTTTGGCTTGTGAATTATTTTTTTATACGTAAAAATCCCATTCGTTACATCAACAATCCCTTCAGAATCCATCTCCATATGGGCCAAAGGAAGACGGGCACGTTCAATCATTGCTGCTAAACTAATGATGTAACAGGTAGCAGCGGCTCCCAGCAGCATTTCATCCGGATTGGTGCCAATATGAGGTCCATCCATTTCTTTTGGGATCGAAATCTTCGTTTTTAACTGGTCAGCTTCAATATATCCAACTTCATTCCGGCCGCCGGGCCAGTCAGCTTTTAAATGAAAATGGTGTAAAGCCATTGTGGTAATCACTCCTTCTGTTCTCATTGTAAACGATAGGAAGAAGTCGTAAAAACGATGCAGCCTACCGCTCTCTTTCTGTCTCCCAATCCTTCTTAAAGCGATTCATCTTTAACTGTAATTGCTCAACCATCTCCAGAACGCGCTGGTAATCTTCAAAGCTTATCTCCTGTTCGTCCATCGAGTCGACTACCTGGTTCAGCATCCTTATTCTGTTTTTAACATACGTAAACTGGTCTTTACGGTTATTCGCAGCCTTCCCCATAATGCTCCCTCCTAACTCATAACTATAACAAATTCGACAAAAAGACTGCAGGATTCACACCTGCAGTCCATTAAGCTTCTTCTTTTTTCTTTTTACCTGATAAGAACCAGCCTGCTACAGCTATACCGACTAATATGGTATAGAACGAAACCTTCCATATCGTCGAGTGAGCAAAATGCTCATCAAGCACTTGAATATTCGGATGAGCTAATGTGGAAACAACAAGTTTCACCCCTACCCATCCAACAATTACAAATGCAGCAATCTCTAAACCAGGGCGTGAATGAAGCAGGTTAACAAAAACGTTGGCTGCGAAACGCATGATGATAATACCAATCATTCCCCCTGCTAATATAACAGCGAATTGTCCCCCATCAAGACTTCCTACTGGAGGAAGCGGCGTAGCAGGAAGGGCTACAGCAAGAGCAACTGCTGCTAGAATCGAATCCACAGCGAACGCCAGGTCTGCAAGTTCTACCTTCAAAACGGTCATCCAGAAGCCTGAACCTTTTCCTTTCTCTTCCACATGTTCCGCAGGTTCATCTTCAATTAAATTCTTCGTCCTCCACTTATCGTATAGATGTTTACCGGAGATAAAGAGTAAGTATGCCGCACCCAAAGCTTGCACCTGCCATACGTCAACCAGAAAAGAAATGACAAAAAGTGAAGCAAATCGAAGCACAAATGCGCCTAATAATCCATAGAATAATGCTTTCTTCCTCTGGTCTTCCGGCAGGTGTTTAACCATTATGGCTAACACTAGTGCATTATCGGCTGCCAGAATCCCCTCTAAACCAACAAGTACGATTAGAACCCATCCGTACTCGATTAATAATTGAGCATCCATTCAGGTTTCTCTCCTTTTCCCATAAAAAATGATCCCTGCCCTGAAGGCAAAGATCATAAAAAAACAGACCTTTACCCTAGGTGGGTAAAGGTCTCGCTAACAACGTCCGTTGCCAATAAAGCCGGGGAAATTCCCGTAATGACGACTTTATTGTCCAGCTACTCCCCTTTAGGAATTGCTATATTCTACTTATATCATAGCATGGGATCGCGATTTGTCAATTATTATTTCAACCTTTCCCATCCTTCATTATGCGGTTTTTCCATTCGAACTATTCATCCATTTTATTGATTTTCGGCATGAATCCGGGCGGTTTCCACGATTACTTGAACAGCCTTCACCATGTTATTTAAGGAAATGTATTCATACTTCCCATGAAAGTTCTCTCCGCCGGTAAATAGATTTGGAGTCGGCAGACCCATATAAGAAAGCTGTGATCCGTCTGTTCCTCCCCGAATCGGATGAATAACAGGTTGAATGTTTAAGTTTTCCATTGCTCGACGGGCGGTATCAACAATTTCTTTGACAGGTTCAATTTTGTCACGCATATTATAATATTGATCTTCTATTTCTAATTCAATCCGACCTCCGCCATAGCAACCTTTCAGCTGTTCCGTAATTTTCCGCAAAAATGCTTTCTTTTCTTCAAATTTTTCACGATCGTGATCTCTAATTAAGTAAAGCAGTTTTGCTTTCTCTACATCTCCCTGGAAAGAGAGGAGGTGATAAAACCCTTCATATCCTTCGGTAAATTCAGGAGCTTCTTGACAGGGAAGCTGGTCAATGAACTCCATTGCCATTTTTGAGGCATGGATCATTTTCCCTTTGGCTGTGCCTGGATGTACGCTATTTCCGTAAAAAATAACCCTGGCACCGGCCGCGTTAAAGCTCTCATATTGCAGTTCCCCCAGAGGGCCGCCGTCGACAGTATACGCAAAATCGGCACCAAATCGTTGCACATCGAACTTATGAGGACCTCGCCCTATTTCCTCATCTGGAGTAAAGGCAACTCGGATTTTTCCGTGCTCGATTTCAGGATGATTAATCAGATATTCCATAGCTGTGATAATTTCCGTGATACCAGCCTTATTATCTGCCCCAAGAAGAGTCGTTCCATCTGTAGTGATCAGGGTATGTCCTTTGTACGCTGTAAGCTCTTTAAAATCCTGAGGTGATAACACAACATTGTCGTTTAACTGAAGATCTCCTCCGTCATAATTCTTATGTACAAGCGGGGTGACTCCCTTTCCTGTGAAATCTGTAGCTGTATCGATGTGAGCTAATAATCCCATCACTGGAACCGATTTTTCTGTATTGGAAGGGAGCGTGGCCATCACGTAACAGTGCTCGTCGATCGTCACTTCTTTCATCCCTATTTCTTTTAACTCTTCTACAAGCTGGTGTGCCAGATCCCATTGGTTCTCTGTTGACGGTGTAGATGTGCTTTCCATATTGGATTGTGTATCTACCTGGACATAGCTTTTAAATCTTCTAAGGATATCGTTTTCCATAATCCCCCTCCTCTTTTCTTCCATTATAACTTGAATTAGTAATATTTTACTCAAATCCTGCTCCTCTGACCCACGGACCGTTTACTTGTAGTATACTGAAATTACGATTTGCAATCATTGCATACAACCGTTCAAAATAGGGAAAGAGCTGCTTACAATCTATTGTTATAAAGGTGTGATCTTATGTTCCATAAACGTTGGTTTCAAGTGTTAATCTCAGGAATTCTAATATCTTTGTTAATATTTCTGTTACATGAAATTCAGTTCTTTTTTGAACCTTTTCTTACATACGCCGGTGCAATTGCATTCCCTTTAATCGGAGGAGCAATTTTATTTTATATCTCCCGACCTGTGATGCATTTCCTTGAGTATTATAAGATCCCCCGCATACTGGCGATTATCATTGTATTTCTCTTATTTATTCTGTTAGGATTTATCATCGTTCAGTTTATTGCTCCGATTGCCCAGCAGCAATTCACGCGACTCGTTGATAACATACCGCGGATGAGTGATATGATCGCTGAGACGATTACGTACTGGCAGCAGAATCAGGATATCATTCCAGATCAATTTAATGACTCCTTAAACAGCGTAGTCGAGACATTGCAAAACTCTTTAGATGCTGCTCCTGGTATTATTATTGACGTCATTAGTCAATTTGTCGGCTTTGTGTTTGCTTTAGTTCTGATTCCTTTCTTCTTGTTCTTTATGTTAAAAGATGGAGATAAGCTTGTGCCGTTTTTAACTCAATTTATGAACAATAAAGTAGCCTCAAGTTTTAAAAGACTGACTAAATCACTTGATCATACGTTAAATTCTTTTATCATCGGTCAGCTGACTGTCAGTGTATTTGTCGGGCTCATCCTGCTTGTCGGTTATTTAATCATCGGCTTAAATTACTCTTTAACGCTGGCCCTGTTCGCCATGCTGATGAACGTCATTCCTTTTGTCGGACCGTTTCTAGCCGTTGTGCCAGCTATTTTAGTTGCATTATTTCAGGAGCCGATTATGGCTGTCTACGTAGCTATAATCATGATTGTTGCCCAGCAATTAGAAGGTAACCTTGTTTCTCCAAATGTAATGGGAAAAGCTTTAAACATTCATCCCCTTACTATAATTACAGTTATTTTAGCTGCTGGAAGCCTGGCCGGGTTCCTGGGTTTACTTTTTGCCATACCGGCTTATGCCGTTATAAAAACAATTATTAGTCACTTATATCACGAGTGGCTGGAGCATAAAGCTGCAAGTGAATAAAAAATCCACATCCATCTTGCGGTACCAAAGCAACAATCCGGTGCCAGGTACCTGATGTACCTGGTGCCTTTTGCTTCAGAAAGTGAGGTTCATCTTATGAGCTCCTCTTCCAAGCAATTATGGACATGGCCGTTTATTTTTCTAGTAGCAGCTAATTTATTTACCTTTATGAGCTTTCAAATGCTGCTTCCAAACCTTCCTCCTTATATTGAGTCTATAGGCGGCAGTAAGCTCGAAATCGGACTGGTTACCACGATGTTCTCAGTTGCCGCGATTCTTATCCGGCCGTTTATCGGGTATTTATTAATGACTTCGACGCGAAAAATCCTTGTCCTTATAGGAGCCGTTTCCCTGCTGGCTATGACACTGCTCTATCCGATTACTCAAATTGTCGTCTTCGTGCTTGTAATTCGATTTGCACATGGCATTGCCTGGGGATGGTCCACCACCGCCAACGGAACGGCTGCGGTTGATCTCGTTCCGCGCAAACGAGTAGGAGAAGGGATGGGTTACTTTGGTCTATCCATCACCATCGGAATGATCATGGCGCCTAGTTTCGGCATTTACCTTTTCCAAAATTATTCGTTCGATCTGCTCATATGGATTTCTGCCGGATTGGGAATCATCGCTATTGGTCTATTTGCTTTAACGAGTTTTATCACTCCTGCAAGTGTTTATGAAAATAGACAAACAAAGCCCCGTTTTTCATTTTTCGGTTCCCTTTTAGAAAAGAAAAGCGGTTATCCTGCGCTGGTGACGTTTTTAACAACGTTTGGTTATGGATCGATCGTAACCTATATCGTGATTTTCGGAGTGGAGCAAGGACTTGATGGCGTGTTTTTGTTTTATTTCTTTAACGCTTTACTCGCCACGGTTTCCCGTCCAATTACAGGTAAATATTTTGATAAAAACGGTCCCTGGAAACTGATTATAATTTGTTCAGCGATCTCTTTTGCAGCTATGTGGGTATTGGCTTTAGCTGATTCAAATGTTGACCTGATGATAGCTGGTGCTCTATTTGGGGCTGGTTACGGTTCGATGATGCCCGCGTTTCAAGCTTGGGTTATTTCTAAAACAACTGTAGCTCGAAGTGGTATTGCGAACGGTATGTTCTATTCCTCGATTGATTTAGGCATCGGACTAAGCGCCTTAGTCCTCGGATTTATATACATTTACGTAGAAACGGCAGATTTGTTTAAAATCTCAAGCTTTCTATTCATTCTCGTCATTCTGCTGACCTGGCTTGATTATCGAAAACAGACAGAACCTTGGCAGGGAACATAAGAAACCATAGAACGGAGACAGTCCTCCAGTGATGCAGGGCTGTCTCCGTTCTATCGTTAAGGAAGGCGGGTTCCCCACTCTAATTCGTGCAGGCAAGTAGCTTTCAAGTCTTCAAAAAACAAAAAACAGACTGCCGGGAAAGTCGACAGCCTGAGTACGTATTTCTTTTAAAAATTAGTCTATTCTCCACCCAATTCTTCAATTTCCTGCTCTAGTTTGTCCAGAATCTCCCCGTCTACAGTTGAAACTTCTTCTCTGTAAAAATCACGGACAGGTTCGGCTTTTTCACGGAATGCATCGCGCTGCTCTTCATCAAGTTCAATAATTGTTGTTTCATTTTCATTATCATTTTCAATGGTTTCCAGCCATTCCTCGTTTTGAGCTTCCTGTTCGTCAAATGCCCACTCCTGCATTTCCTGAGTCGTTTCGTCCAGCATTTCCTGCATATCTTCAGGAAGTTCATTATACCAGTCTGTGTTTACAGTGGTCATAGCTACGTAGTTATTGTGATTAGAAATGGTCATGTAATCCTGTACTTCGTGGAAGGAAGCGTCACCAATAAAGAAGATCGGGTTCTCCTGGCCATCCACTGTCCCACGGTCAAGTGACGTATAAAGTTCAGACCAGCTCATTGGTGTAGGATCGGCACCGTAAGCTTCATAGGATTCCAGAATAAGTGGTGAATCCTGCGTACGCATTTTAAATCCTTCGAAATCCGCTGGTTCTGAGATTTCACTGCTGCTTGTCCACTGCATTGCCCCCTCCGTCCAATAGGACAGTGGCGTAATGCTGTGTTCTTCATATTTTTCCACCAAGTCTGTGTTTAGCGCTTCACTTTCATTTAAAATATTTTGAGTGGCTTCTACACTGTCAGGGAAAAGGAAGTGCAGGGCAAAGATTTGTCCTTCATTTACCATATTCCCCGTAAAGCCAGGAGACATAACAGCCATTTCAACTGTTCCGCTTTCTAATTGTTCAACCTGGTCCGTCTCACTTCCTAGACCGCCAAACTCATAAACTTCAATGTTGACCTGGCCATCTGATTTTTCGTCCATACGATCTGCGAATTCCTGAGCATACTCGTATTGAACCTGACCTTCAACTTCTTCTGTTACGAATTTCCAGTTATAGCTTTCTTCCCCGCCGTCGTCACCGCTGCCTTCCTGCTGACCACAGGCAGCCAAGGTTAAACTAAGTGCTGTTGCTGCGACTAAACCTAACATTTTCTTTTTGTTTAAAATGTTAATGACCTCCCAATAGTTTTTTATATATTCTTTCACCCTTACCCCTATAGGAGCATAAGGGAAAGTTCTTCGAAATAGATTAATAAAACTGAAATAATTACCATCATAATAATGTAAGGCGGTGTGCCTTTAATAACTTCAAGGTAGGGTTTATTAAAGACGGCACTAGCCGTAAATATATCGACCCCAAACGGAGGAGTTGCAGAACCAAGTGCAGCCTGGAACGTAATAACAACACCGAGATGAACAGGATCTACTCCCGCCTGCATGGCTGCAGGGTAAAAAATAGGTGTTAGAACCAGAATAACTACGATTGGGTCTACGAACATACAGCCGATAAAAAAGAAAATGGTTACCATGATAAGTACATATAAAGCAGTCGGATTCGGCCCCAATACCGTATCTGTAATCATCTGTGGGACTCGGGCAAATGAAATTACCCAGGTGAATGCTTGCCCCCCTGCCACAAGTACAAAAACTGCTGAAGTTACTAGTCCAGTAGACTTCGCAATTTCCGGAAGCTGCTTAATATGGACGGACCTGAAAATAATAACCTCTAATATAAACGCGTAGAGTACGGACATTCCCGCAGCCTCAGTAGGGCTGAATAATCCTGTATAAATCCCGCCAATGATGATCACAGGAAATCCTAATGGCAATAGAGCTTTTCTAGTGAACTTTAATCGTTCACTCCAGGTGGCTTTATCAGCTAATGGGATATCAGCTACTTTTGCGTAAATAATGCTGTAAACAGCAAAGCTTAAAAATACGATAATCCCCGGAATAATGCCGGCTATAAATAGATCCCCTACCGACGTACCGGACACCAGCCCGTACATAATCATTCCAATACTCGGCGGAACGAGTAAAGCTACATCACTGGAGTTAATAATTAAGGCCATTGCCGTAGAGTCTTTATAGCCGATTTTAAGTAATCTTTCACGCATTGGCTTACCAATCGCTACTACAGTTGCTTGTGTGGATCCGGATATTGCTCCAAACAGTGTACACGTAGCTGCTGTCGTTACTGCATATCCTCCACGTATATGTCCGATAAAAGATCCTATGAAATCCAGCAAGCGTCTGGATGTCTTTCCCGATGTCATAATATCAGCTGCAAATATAAATAACGGGACAGCTAACAAGACATAGGCTTCAATACCTGTTGAAAATTGCTTCATTAAAATCATGGGGTCCATCGTTGGGAAGTATAAGAAAACTACGATGATAGGTGCGACCATAAGCGGAATCATCATCGGAAAATTCAATAACAGCAGGACCACCATGATCGTCAGTAAGGTTGCGACCATATCGTTATCCTTTCTACGAATGTTTTAGTATTTGCTTAATCCTCTTCTATAGATGGGCTGCTTCGTCGATTTCAGTCTTATCCTGGTCATTGTAATCTTTTGCGTCTGTTCCTAAGTAAACGTGTTCACGCCGTACAATATTAATGATCATATTTCTTAGGAATTGAATTCCTCCCAGGAAGAATCCTAACGGGATCGCAATGTAAATAATATAAGCCGGCATTTGTAAAGCTGAGGTCACTGTTCCGGAATCACGAACATTCATCACATACAAATATGAATAATAAGCTAATACAAAAAGCACAACAGCAACTAAGAAAGGGATGACTGTGGAAACGACCTTCCGCACTTTAAACGGAGCCAGGTCATAGAAGGCTGACATGCTGATGTGCCGACCTTTTCTTGCAGCATAGCTGATTCCCATAAACGTAGCCACGATTACTGCAATTTGGCTTATTTCATTAGCAAACGAAAGGGAGTAACTAAAGATAGCTCGGCTTAACGCATTCCCCACCACCATGAGGGCAATAATGATGACGGCATATCCGAGAATGAATTCTTCAATTTTAAGGACGACTTTGTCTAATATCCTGAAAAACTTCAAATGTGTTTGTCCTCCTCTAGTGAGCATTTTGTATGAATTTTAGCTCAGTTACTATAAATCATATCGAACATGTATCGAACGCACAAATTCAAATATACAGTATAAATTGTATTTACTATTTAAATTGAAGGATGAATAGAATTTTCCCTGCTATTTCTTACCTAAAGATCCTCATATCTTACAAAAGATTCGAAATACTCGATATTCGCTAAAATATTTTCCATTAATTGTGAAAATCGTCCTAAGAAAGCGGTTGATCATTCCATTAAATGGTAAACAAGTGATTCGCCTGCCTTTTTAAACCCAATCTTTTGGTAGATAGAATTAGAAGAAGGGTTCGCTAAATCCGTGTAGAGTGCACAAAACCGGTTTCCTTCGTCAAGTAATTGTTTACTTAATAAACTCACCGCTTCCGTGGCATATCCCTGCCTTCTATAGGGAGCAGGTGTAAAGACGCCATTTACTGCAGCTCCATTTGGGGTATTTCTGGCTCTGCTTACCATCGATACATTTTCCCCATCTACTATGTAAATGAAAGTTCTTTCTGAACGAATAAGATTCTTCACAGTCCGGGCGATTTCATTACCCCCGTGCACTTCATTTGTTTCTTTATAGAATTGCTTAAACCATTCATGCAGCCAGCCTTCATCTGGCTTCCTGGCTGTGCGCAGCTTCCCTCTTACATTTTTGTAGTTCATTCACTTTCTTTAACTCATATACCCCCTGCCTCATGTGCAGCTCTGCTAAACCCCTGTTTTTCTCTCTATATGCTTGTACAAAAGCCTCTGCTGCAGAAGCCTCTCCTATAACTCCAGGTACTTTGAAGGAATGCTCAGCTAAATATTCAACTAATGTTTTAACTGGCTGCTTATGATCCACATCAACGGAGGGCAATATCCAATAGTGGGGAGGAGTACGCATGATAGAATAAATACACTCCCCCTCATGATGAATAGTCAGCATATAAAGTTCATCTGCATTCATCTGTTTCTGATTATGTAATATTCCAAGCGGCAGGTTGTTTTCTGCTTCCCTTTCTAACAGAAGTGTTTCTGTTGTTTTTAAAAAATCTTTAACCGAATGATGCTGCTTAACCTCCACCTTATTCCCCCTTCACCTGTAAGTAATATACATAGTCTACCAAAAATAATCAGAATTTTCACTCCATTGTATATAAAAATTACATCGTCTACAATATTAATCAAGGAGTGATCGTTTATGACAAAAAAAGAAATCCAAGATGAAATAGCTGCACTAAAAGCAGATTACATTCGGATCCAAAGTGATTTAGAAAAACTTGATGCAGCTGGTGGAAATGTAGAAAATGCCGAGAAACAGCTGGCTCGTATGGAAGATGAATTAAAAGAATTGAAAAAGCAGCTTGCTGAAGCCTGAACAGCACAATAATTTAGATATTATTAAAAAAGCAAGCCATCCTTTTACGGATGGCTTGCAAGCATTATTTTAATTCTTATCGTTTCCTAACCGCTGCCTCTCTAGTTTTTCCTGAATCTTTACATGTTCCTTGCTTGGAGGGGTTAAAGCAACGACAATGTCTCCATTTTCTACTTTAATGTCATTCTTGTGACTGAAGAACTCTACTTTATTGGTTGGTTTCTTCACAAATATAAGCATCGCATCGTCATCTTTTTTATCCAGATAATCCTTATACGTATATCGATTGGTTATCGTCGTTTTTCTAAACACATAACCACTCTCTACCCGTTTGTTTAATTCTTCCCACGTAGCTTGCTCTCCTATGAAAATCCTACCCCCAATGGTGTGTACCAGATCTTCCAGCTTATCTCCCTCGTTCTTATCCAGGCTGAGCTGGAATAAGTTATTACGCCCAAACTCCGGTACAAACGTAGTACACACGAGAGCATTATAGGAATCGTACTCGGTAGCCGCAATCATATACTCATAAGGTGTCATTTCCAAATGATAGTCTGTTTGTTCAGAAAGAATTTCCCCATGATATGTTTTCAACCCTTTTGAACGAGCATCAAATAACCTCTCCCAGGAGGAATCGCTGATTAGGACAGGAATTTTCACATCTTCAAGAGCTTTCCCAAGTCCTGTTGTAAATGCACTGCCGCCTGCAATTAAGACTCCTGGAGGTCCTTCCATCGAAAGCCCAAGCTTTCTTGAAAGCCATCCTATGGAGAAACCATGTGCCACTACTGTCGTAAACACAAGGGCAAATGTTAATGATAATAAAATGGAAGCATCATCAAAACCGGAGTCTAATAAAGCACTTGCAAAATAACTGGCTACAGTTAAAGCTACAATGCCACGGGGAGCAATCCAGCTGACGAGAAGCTTTTCCCCGTTTGTGAGATCTGTCCCCCAGGTCGAGATTATAATCGAGAGCGGACGTACAACAAAGAGCATCAATAGGACAAACCCGATAATTTCAATGTTAAAGATTTCTATTAAAGTTTCACGATTGAGTGAAGCTGTAAGCATAACGAAGATTGTAGAAATCAGTAGAAGGGAAATGTTCTCTTTAAAGTGCCTCATATCCGATATAGAAGAGATGTGCATATTCGCCATCGTCATCCCCATCGCTGTTACAGATAGTAAACCTGTTTCATGAGTAATCTCATCAGCAATCGTAAAGCAGGCGATTACGGCTGCAAATACCATAGGAGATTTAAGAAACTCAGGAACATATCCTGTTTCAAACATCCACCCGACACCTTTCCCAAGGCCATATCCTAGAATTACGGCAAAAATGGAAGCAAGAAAGAAGGTCATTAGAGCAGATGGTGTACCATTATTCCCTATTAGAAATTCAATGATTTCAAAAGCAAATACAGCTAATAGCGCCCCGATAGGATCAATGATAATCCCTTCCCATTTAAGGATTTTTGCCGGCCGCGGTTTCAGCTTGGCCTGCCTTAACAACGGAAGGATAACCGTAGGTCCTGTTACAATAAATAATCCGCCTATTACAAAAGCAACAGCCCAGGATAAATCTGCTACATAGTGAGCAGCCAAAGCCCCCAGGATCCAGCTTATAAATGCCCCTACCGTAACAATTCTAAATACAGGACGACCTAACCCCCGTACTTCTTTAAAATCTAAATTCAAACTGCCCTCGAATAAGATAACGGCTACAGCTAAAGATATAATCGGGCTGTATAGTTCACCAAAATCCTGCTCGGGATCAATCCAGCCAAAAATCGGTCCAACGAGCAGTCCTGCAATCGACATGATCACAATTGCCGGAAGACGGAACCTCCAGGCAATCCATTGAGCACCTACTCCCAGCAATCCGATAAGCATCAGTTGAAACAGTAATGAATCGAACATAGCATAACTCCTTCACTTCCATTATATATCGAACGATGAATTCATACTGAACCATTGTAAATTCACTTTCTCCATATGTAAATTAAACTGTGCTAATTTTTACGTTTTAATAATAAAACTTTTCCATAAAGTACTATCTCTTTTACAGTACTTTTTAAAAAATTACGTTGACATAATTTTTTGACATTGATACGATTACGCTTGTGACTAATTTGACAATTCACTTATCCAAAAGTTCCTCGCCTCCGACTGAGGAGCTTTTTTTACGTATGAAGTCCATTACAACCTTGAGGAGAATGAGTATGCAAAGAAAAGACACAATATTCATAGGTTTCATGCTATTTGCTTTATTTTTTGGTGCCGGGAATCTAATCTATCCCGTATCTCTTGGCATGGAAGCAGGTACCTCCTACTGGCCTGCGATTATCGGTTTCGTTATCACAGGTGTAGGGCTTCCTATCATAACAGTCGCAGCAATATCTCTGGTGCAAAACGGTGCCGTCGAATTATCAGGAAGGGTACATCCATTATTTGGCCTGCTGTTTACGTCAGTTGTTTATTTAGCTATTGGTCCTTTCTTCGGTATTCCGCGAGCAGCAAACGTCGGGTTTGAAACTGGAATAGCGCCGTGGATTGGAGGAGTAAATCCTACAGGGCTCCTTATCTTTACTCTCATCTTTTTCGCTTTAGTATTTGTGATGAGCTTAAATCCATCGAAGTTAGTCGACCGGGTGGGACAAATGCTTACTCCTGCTCTGTTACTCGCTATCTTCGGTCTCGTCATTGGTAGTTTCTTCTTATTGACGGGAGATATACAGCCTGCTCAGGAAAAATATAGTTCACAGCCCTTCTCTACAGGTTTCATTGAAGGTTACCTGACAATGGACGCAATTGCATCATTAGCTTTTGGAATCATCGTTATTACTTCTTTTCGCGACCGTGGAGTAACGAACGAAAGAGAGATTACACTCCGGACAATTCAAGCAGGAACGGTAACTGCCATTGGATTAACGGCGGTTTATGTATCGATTGGATGGATCGGTGTAAAAATGGCGACAGAAGGCGAATTCGCTAATGGAAGTGCCGTATTAGCTGGCGCTGCCGACTTGATGTACGGCAGTCTTGGAACACTGCTGCTTGGACTCATCGTTCTGCTCGCCTGCTTTACAACATGCGTAGGATTAACGGTAGCCTGCGGTCAGTTTTTCTCCGAACGGTTTAACGTTGTTTCCTATAAAAGTGTAATATCCATTATAACCATTGGCAGTCTATGTGTATCTAACCTGGGCTTAAACGAAATTATTGCTTATTCAGTCCCTGTGCTCGTATTCTTATATCCTATTGCTATTGTCTTAGTGGCGTTGACGTTCATTGGAAAATCATTCAGTCACTCGCCCTATGTTTATAGAGGAGCGGTCCTGCTGACAGCCTTAGTCAGTTTGTATGATGGTCTCGTTGAATTCGGCTTTTCTATGAATTTTATGGAACCGATTATTGTGTCGCTTCCCTTTTATGAATACAGCCTCAGCTGGATTGTCCCTGCGATTGCCGGAGGAGCCATCGGCTGGATGTTGACCTTTTTCAAAAGGTCCTAAATCGAAGCGTAACTTTTTGGTCATATTATAAAAGAAGGGGGCTCTTTAGCAGCACCCCTTCTTTTTTATAGGCCTTGGCAACATTGGCAACGATACTATTGATCCAGTAAAGTCACACTTACTTTCACCTCTGAGTGCTGTCCCCCGCCCCGGTAAACTCCCTGCAGTGGACTCACATCTGCATAATCTCTGCCAGTGCCAATTCGAATATGATTTTCCAGCGCTTCCACATTATTAGTAGGGTCCAGGCCAACCCACCCAATACCCGGGATCATTACTTCTACCCAGGCATGAGTAGCGGCATCGCCAATAAGAGCCGAATTTTCTCCTACATAAAGATAACCACTGACGTACCTTGCGGGAATCCCTTTATCCCTTAGGACTCCAAGCATTATATGGGTGTAATCCTGACAAACACCTGCTCTCAGCGGCCACGACTCATGAGCCTTTGTTCCCACCTGTGTCGACGTCCCGTCATATAAAATCGAACGATGAAGAAACTCCATCAAATCGATAGGAAACTGAATCGGATCATTTGCCTCACCGATAGCATTCGTAATTTCAGTAATGTGATCTTTATATAAAAAAGTGTACGGAGTGTCATTTAAATAAGGCAAATAGTGCTCATGAAACAGGTCAGAGTGGAAAATTTCCCGCATTTCATCCGTATATTTTAACAGGTGGATAAACGGGCTTTTCTGAATGCTTACAGTAGAGATGGTCTTCACAATTAAATCTTTATGTTTATGAGCAATAAAGAATGACTCTACATGGTTCCCCCATAAGTCCACATGCTCCTTCGTTAAGGATGCAGGAGTGATTTCCGTCCGATAGGAAATCAACCGTTGACATTCATCAGTGCGAGGTTTTAAACGAACCGTATTCATACTCTGATCCACATCGTTGTCGTAGTAAAATGAGTTCGTATGCTCGATTTGATACTTCATCGTCTTTCTCTCCTTCTTACCCTTTCAATGACTGGAGTGTACAGGCTCCACTAAATAATAAGTCTGTGAAAACACACGGCTTATCCTATGGCAGTTATCCTGGAAGTTATCAAGGAAGTTCATTAGTTCTTCCATACCCATATTGGCAATATCGGTCCTGCCGATTTCTTCCTGTATCCCTGCTAATATTTGAAACAATTCCTCCGAATAATGAGAAATCCTTCCTGATTCTAGATTATGAACAGCCTGAAGGATATGATCCACACAATAACGAATCGAACGTGGGAAATCCTTGTTTTCAATTAAAAATGTAAGCACATCCTTTGGATTCATTGTAGGCGGATTCTCTTTAATATAGGAGTCATATCCGTTTACAATTTGCAAAGCGGTCAGCCAGTAATAATAATTCTCAGATGCCGTATTATACTTTTCTTTTAAGGTTTTCTCACAGATCACATTTAACAAGCGTGCTGTCTTCTCAGCACGTTCAATCCATTTTCCGACTTTAATAAAAGTGTATGGAATCCCCCTTGTCATAGTGGATTCAATTATCCCCTGAGCAGTCATGGACATAAGTATAATGTCTTTTAGCTGCTCCTGAGTGGTTTGTGGGGTCATAGGCTGGTCCTGTTCCGCCTGCTTATCTAAATAAAATTGGTTAATAAGCTGCCAAAGCTCGTCAGGGATATGATCACGAGTTGCTTTAGCGTTTTCCCGTGCAAAGACGATATTGTTTTGCAAAGAATTAATATTTGCAGGGCTCCACGTAATATGATGAATTACTGTATCACGATTTAACCTTGCATACCTTTCATAATATTCTTCTTTCGAAGCGCATATTTCTAAAATTTCTTCCCAGTCTCGATGCATGACATCTTGATCTGAGGTCTCCAGCATCTGGATGAGCTGGGTACTTAGTATTCTGGCATTGTTCTCCGCACGTTCAATATTGCGAGCCATCCAGTATAGTGAATCAGCTACACGGCTAAGCATGATTCATTCCTCCTTCTGCTAATACCCATGTGTCTTTTCCACCGCCGCCTTGCGAGGAATTAACTACCAGCGATCCTTTTTTTAATGCGACACGCGACAGTCCTCCCGGGAGCACATGGGGTTCTATCCCATTCATAACAAAGACTCTTAAATCCACGTGACATGGATAAAACTCGCCCTTTTGATAAGCCGGGGCTCTGGAAAGCTTAATTGTAGGCTGAGCTATATACTGGCCTGGTGTTTCAATAATTTTTCTACGAAAAACGCTGCGTTCCTCTTCCGTGGAATGGGGACCGATCAGCATATCATAGCCTCCGGAAGCGCCGACATTTTTAACGACTAGCTCTTCTAAGTGGTCCAGTACATAATCTAATTGTTCCGGGTCTCTTAAGAAATAAGTATCTACATTTTTAATAATCGGCTCTTCTCCTAAGTAATACCGGATCATATCAGGGACATAGGCATACATTGCTTTATCATCAGCAACACCGTTTCCGATGCCGTTTAATATAGCTACATTCCCTTTTCTATAGGCTCGCAGCAGCCCGTTCACCCCTAACACAGAGTCGGGACGGAATGCTTCAGGATCTAAGAATTCATCATCGATTCTCCGATAAATGATGTCGACTTGCTTTAAACCACGAATCGTTTTCATATATACAATGTCGTCTTTAACAACCAAGTCACGTCCTTCCACTAACTGAATACCCATCTGCTGTGCTAAGAAGACATGGTCATAATAAGCAGAGTTGTACATCCCGGGTGTAAGCAGCACCGCACATGGCTGGCCCTGGCGCTTAGCAGGTACGTGACTGATTAGAGCTCCATGCAGATCTTTAAATTGGTGCTCTAACGTTCGAATCGAATGCTGAAAAAATAACTCAGGGTATACCTGCCTCATCACATAACGGTTCTGAAAAACATAGGACATACCTGAAGGATTTCTCAAGTTATCCTCAAGTACACGATATTCTCCATGCTCGTCCCGAATCAAATCAATCCCGGCGAGGAAAATATGGTTTCGCAGCGGGATCTCTAAACCTGAAACCTGTTTATGATAATAGTGCGGATTCTCAGTAATCAGCTCTGCTGGAATAATTCCGTCCTTCACTATTTCCTGGTCATGATACACATCATCCAGAAAGCGGTTAAGAGCCTCCATCCGCTGCTTCATCCCTCTTTCAATGTTCAGCCATTGCTTACTCGTAATAATAATGGGCACGAAATCAAACGGCATCGTTCGCTCCGTACCGCCTGCATCATTATACACCGTAAAGGTAATTCCTTGTCTTAAAAAGCTTAGTTGAGCAGTTTCGTGTTTTTCCTTAAGTTCCTTATCAGACAATTGCTCAATCAGCTGATAAAAAGAATCATAATGCGGCTTAGGATTCCCTGCTTGGTCCATCATTTCATCAAAAAAAGTACCCGACTGATAATTTTTCAACAATTATTACGCCTCCCCATGCGTACCTTATGTAGAAAACTATACCCTATAAATCGGGCGAATAGTCAAAAAACTTTTTAATAAATTTCTTACTCAATAAAAAATCCGAACCGTAATGGTCCGGATCTTACATTATTATGGTATAGTTATAACAATCTTACCTGTCGCATGGTGAGATTCACTCAGCTGATGAGCCTCTCTTAACCCTTCCTCTGTTAAAGGAAAACGATGGCCCACTTTAGAGATCATCTTCCCTTCTATCATTAAATTGGCTAATTGGGCGAGCTTCTCACCATCAGGTTCAAGCCATTCAAACCCAGCTTTCACCCCATATTCTTCTGCCATTTTTTCATCAGGAGCCTGGACAATAGAAGCTAAACGGCCCCCTTTTTTCAGCACGCCAAAGCTTTTCTCCTGGATTTCTCCTCCTAACGTATCTAAGACGATATCAAAATCTTCCAGCACTTCAGAGAAATCCTCTTCCTGATAATTAATAAAACGGTCTACTCCTAATTGCTCCACCCACTCTTTGTTTTTGATGCTTGCTGTTGCTGCTACGTATGCTCCAAATGATTTCGCAATTTGTATGGCATAATGACCGACCCCTCCTGAGCCTGCATGAACCAGCACTTTATCTCCTTCCTTGATCTCTGCGAAATCGACTAAGCACTGTCTCGCTGTTAAACCAGCCAGAGGAACAGCCGCCGCCTGTTCATAGGATATTTCATCCGGAAGGTGAGAAAGCACATGCTCATCGATAGCTGTATACTCCGCATACGTTCCCAGCCTGGATAGTTCGGGGCGGGCAAATACACGATCCCCCACTTTAAATTTTTGGACGTCTGAGCCTGTTTCTTTAACAACGCCGGCGGCATCCCAGCCAAGTATTATCGGGAAGTCAAAATCAAGCATGTCTTTTAAATAACCTTCTCTAAGCTTCCAATCAATGGGGTTAATAGAAGTTGCATGAAGCTCTACCAGGACTTGATTACTTTTTATTTCAGGAGTCGAAACTTCTTTTTCTACAAGTTGTTCCTTACCTCCATATTGCTCTATAACTATAGCTTTCAATCGCCACACTCCTCTGTAGTAAATCTCTTAACATTTTTCCCCTATCCATTGATTTAAAACATGTTAAGATAGGTAAAGCATTGAAAAAGGATGATCGAAACATGATAGAAAAAGCACAACGTTTATTGGAAGAATATTACGGATTTACTTCTTTTCGCACAGGTCAGAAAGAAGCCATTGAAGCCGTGTTACATCAGCAAAACACATTAGCTGTAATGCCGACGGGCGGAGGAAAGTCATTATGTTATCAAATCCCGGGCATGACGTTAGATGGTACTGCTGTCATTATATCGCCGCTGATTTCCTTAATGAAAGATCAAGTAGACGCTTTAACTTCCTATGGGATTCCAGCTACTTACATCAACAGTTCTCTCTCTTTTGAGGAACAGCGTGAACGAATGAACAACATCAAAGAAGGACGCTACAAATTTGTGTATGCCGCACCAGAACGATTTGATTCTTCTTCTTTCCTTGCAGCCATTAAACAAGTCAAGCTGTCTTTAGTCGCCTTTGATGAAGCCCACTGTATTTCACAATGGGGACATGACTTCAGACCGAGCTATCGATCGATTGTTCAAACGCTTGACCAAATACCGAATCTCCCTGTCGTTATGGGGCTTACAGCTACCGCAACTCAAGAAGTGATACGTGATATCAAACAATTAATCCGCGTAAATGATGAAGCTGTAATCAATACCGGCTTTGCTCGTGATAACCTTTCTTTTCGAGTGATTAAAGGAAGAGACAAGCGTGATTTCCTTCTCGAATATTTAGAGCAGCGGTCATCTGAAGCAGGAATTATTTATACAGCTACTCGTAAAGACGCCGATCATCTGCAGAACTTTCTTGAAAAGAAAGGGTATTCTATCGGAAAATATCATGCTGGAATGTCCGAACAGCAGCGAAAGCAAGTGCAGAGCGATTTTGTACAGGATGAAATCACTACCATTGTAGCTACGAACGCCTTTGGAATGGGAATTGATAAATCAAATGTTCGCTATGTCATTCATTATTCGATGCCTATGAATATTGAATCTTATTATCAGGAGGCCGGTCGTGCGGGTCGCGATGGAGAACCCGGGGATTGTGTCTTACTCTATTCCGGTCAGGATATTCATTTACAGCGTTTCCTAATTGATCAGTCGATGATGGAAGAAGACAAGAAGCGGGATGAGTTTGGGAAGCTGCAGTCTATGGTTAATTATTGCCATACCCACATGTGCCTTCAACAGTACATTCTCGATTACTTCGATGATCCGAACCACCATAAGCCTTGTGAGAAGTGTTCCAACTGTCTTCACGAAGGTGAGGAAAAAGATATGACGCGTGAAGCTCAAATGGTACTCTCCTGTGTAAAACGTATGGGAGAACGGTTTGGAGCAGGCTTAACTGCAAAAGTATTAAAAGGGTCCTCTGACCAGAAGGTTAAACAGTTTAAGTTTCACAATCTCTCTACCTTTGGGATCTTACCAGAGTATACGGAAAAAGCATTAACCCAGTTTATTAATTTTCTTATTTCAGAGGGGCTTCTCACTCCCGGGCAAGGAAGATACCCAACACTTGGCCTAACCGAATCAGCCGTCAGCGTGCTGAAAGGAGAGCAGTCTGTTACTATGCTGGTGGAATCTACTACATCCGATACTGAAACAAACTATGACATAGAAAAGTTCGAAGTGCTGCGTTCATTGCGTAAGTCAATTGCAGATGAAGCAGGACTTCCCCCATACGTCATCTTCTCAGACGCCACCCTTAAGGAACTTACAGTTTATCTGCCGAAAAACCGTGAAGAGATGCTGCGCATTAAAGGAGTCGGGGAACAAAAATTCTCTCAGTATGGAGAAGCTTTCCTTAATATACTAGCTGACTGGGCAGAAACAGCGGATGAACGACCACCTCTTCCTAAACAAGGTGGATTCATGAAAAAGCAGACTCGGCAAACGGAAGAAGGGGCGAGCCATACAGCTTCCTTCAAAATGTGGCAGGAGCAAAACCTGACCATTGAAGAAATTGCCGAACAACGCGGCATGAGTGAACAAACGATAGAGAATCACTTATTTCGCTGCATGAAGGAAGGCGCCGACGTGGATTGGGAAGAATGGTTCTCCGATGGACAAGAAGAAGCAGTATTGATGGCTCACAGTAAGCTGGATGAGAAAAAGCTTAAACCCTTAAAGGAAAACCTGCCGGAGGAATATTCTTACCGGATGATCAAAGCTGTACTGGTCAAACATGGATATATGAATTAACGAGTCTAATGGACAGGCTCGTTTTTTTATTTATTACGGGAAAACTTATATACTTATAATCAGGAGGCGATTGAATGAAACGTGAAGATGTACAAAAACTTGATCAACTGGATAATCTAAGCCGCTTTAAACATGAATTTTACACCAGTCCGGATACATACTATATGGACGGCAACTCACTGGGTCTGCTCAGCAGGCGTGCTGAGAACACCCTGCTCACTTCCTTGAATGATTGGAAACTACATGCCATTGATGGATGGACAGAAGGACAGCAGCCCTGGTACTATATGTCAGAAAAAATTGGAGAACTAACCTCCCCATTGGTAGGAGCAAAACCTGAAGAAGTCATTAGTACCGGTTCCATTTCAACAAACATTCATCAGCTGTTGGCGACGTTCTATCAGCCAACAGGAAACCGAAAGAAAATCCTGGCCGATTCCTTAAACTTCCCTTCTGACATCTACGCCTTAAAAAGCCAGCTTGAGCTGCACGGTTATACCCCCGAGGAGGATCTCATCCAGGTACAAAGCAGTGATGGCTATACATTGAAAGAAGAAGATATCATCGAAGCGATGAGTGACGAAGTAGCTTTACTATTACTTCCTTCTGTTCTTTATCGCAGCGGCCAGCTGCTGGACATAAAAAAGATTACCCAGGCTGCCCATGAACGCAATATTATTGTCGGTTTTGATTTAGCCCATTCAATTGGGGCCCTCCCTCACAAGCTCCATGAATGGGAAGTTGATTTTGCCGTGTGGTGTACGTATAAATACTTAAACAGCGGCCCGGGAGGAGTGGGTGGTCTGTTTGTTCATGAAAAGCATCTGGGCCGTAAGCCGGGACTCGCCGGCTGGTTCAGTTCCAGTAAAGAGAAACAGTTTGATATGGACCATGACCTTACCCCTGCAGAAACGGCGGGTGCTTTTCAAATCGGCACTCCTCATATCTTAAGCTCTGCTCCGCTGCTAGGCTCGTTAGAAATTTTTCATGAGGCAGGGATTGAATCACTTCGAACTAAATCTCTCAAGCTGACCAGGCTGCTTATGGACCTAATTAAAGAACACTTAGTACCTTATGACTTTCGTATAGCTACACCTGAAGCAGAGGAACGACGCGGCGGACATGTCAGTGTGACCCACCCTCAAGCCGCAAGCATATGCAAGGCCTTAAAAAACGAAAGAGTGATCCCTGATTTCCGAGCTCCAAACGTAATCCGGCTTGCTCCGATTGCCCTCTATGTTTCGTTTGAAGACACGTATGATGTGGTATTGAAGTTAAAGGATATTATGGAAAATAATAAACACCAGCAATTCTCTAATCATCGAGGAACGATTGCCTAAGGAGGATATCCATGAAGCTGATAGATATATCAATGTCTCTAAATGCAAGAACTCCGGCATGGCCTGGAGATCAAGCTTTTCATTATAAACTCACGTGGGAGATGGAAAATACAGGGTCTGTTAATGTCGGGCAGTTTCAATCCAGCAACCATACAGGAACACATGTGGATGCTCCCTTTCACTACGACAATGACGGGGAAACGATAGGTGAGTTACCGATTGAACGATTTATCGGAGATGCACTTGTTGTAAATATGGAGGGAAAAAGTAAAATCGAGGCGAGCGACCTTGAGCCATTCCAGTTCGAGGCGGTAAATAAAGTGTTATTCCGTTCATTAAGCTGGGAAGACCGCTCCTCTTTCCCTGGTGAGTACACGGTGATCGCTGAAGATGTTGCTCCTTTCTTAAAGAAGAATGGCATCGACTTGATCGGCATCGATACTCCTTCCGTGGATCCGGAAACAAGTAAGGATCTTCCCGCTCATCAATCATTAAAAAAAGAAGATATTCTTATTTTAGAAGGCTTAGAGCTTAGTCACGTCGCTCCAGGAATTTATGAGCTTATGGCCTTTCCTCTGAAAATGGAGGAAGCAGACGGCAGCCCTGTGCGTGCCATTCTCCGCCATAAATAAGAAGCTAAGTAAAGCAAGGATAGCAAAAAACGCAGACTACTGTGCCGAAGTTCCTGCAGAAAAGCGCTCTTTGTTTTTTCAAAGAAGCTGAGGTTGTGCCCACGAAAAAGCAAAATATATTTTGGCACATAAATAATCCGAACTGATTTTCACAAAAATCGTTCGGATTATTTTATGCTTTATTTATTTTTGTCACCCATTATGATTTTTTACTTTTTACATTTTGCTCAGCAGCCATTTGCTTAGCAACTCGTGGAGCGAGCCACACAACAGGCAGAAGAATAAGAGATACAGGCACGGCCGTAACAACAATGAAATTCTGCAGCTGCGTAATCCCACTGTCGCCGGTAATTAAAAGAATCGCTGCAATAGCCCCCATAATAACCGACCAAAAGATTCGCAGCCAGCTTTTCGGGTTCCCTTCTCCCATTACAGCCATCGCGATGGTGTAAGACATCGAATCACTCGTAGTTACAACAAATAAAATAGTTAACAGTAAAAATAAAGGTGAAATAATAGAAGCCAGAGGGAATTGGTCAATGATCGCAAACATTGCCGCATGATTGCCCGCTTCATTTAATGCATTCGACACAGACCCCGGGTTGTTAAGTTCAAAGAATATTCCCGAGCCCCCGAGGATAGTAAACCAAAACGTCGAAATGATTGGTGCAAAAATAGAGACGGCAACAATAATTTCACGTATCGTACGCCCTCTGGAAATGCGGCTGACGAGTATCGCCATCATCGGACCGTAACCAATAAACCATCCCCAGAAAAAGACAGTCCACAGAGAAAGCCACTCTTGATCTCCTCTAAACGTACTCATAGGAATGAATTGATCGACATAATGACCGAAGGATGGAATAAAGTGATTTAGTATAAAGCCTCCCGGGCCAAAGAGCAGAATGAAGATCATTAATCCTAATGCCAACCTGACATTGAAACTGCTTAACAGCTGAATTCCTTTATATAAGCCTGTAACTGCGGAAACCGTCGAGATAAGAACGACTGCAATAATAATAGTAAATTGTGTGCTTAGTTGATCTGGTATGCCAAAGATGCTTTCTAATCCATAGCTTGCCTGCAGTCCTAAGAATCCAATCGGACCAATAGTACCTGCAGCTACAGCAATAATAGAGAATGCGTCGACCAGAGTACCAAACCAGCTGTCTCGAATCTTTTCACCAAAGATCGGATAAAGCAACGTTCTGGGTTTCATCGGCATTCCCTTCTCGTAATGCCCATACATCATAACAACTGCACTAATCGTTCCTAAGATGGCCCAGGCTAGAAATCCCCAGTGCATAAAGCTTTGAGACAGAGCTGAATTTACGGCTTCCTGTGTTCCCGCCTCGATACCGAGATCTGATAAATAAGGGGGAACCGTAAGGAAATGATACATAGGCTCAGCGGCAGCCCAGAAAACCCCGCCGCCCGCAAGTAGTGTGGCCATAATAATGGAGAGCCATTTAAACAGACTTAATTCAGGTTTCTCAGAGGCACCCATTTTAATTTTTCCATATTTTGAAAACGCAAGCCATAATCCCACAAAAAAAGTAGCAAGCATTAACAACTGCCAGAAAGTTCCGAAATAAGTAGCTGACCACTCAAATGTGGTACTGACAAAAGTTTCGATTCCATTGATATTAATAAGTGCAAACAGCACAAATAGCACTAATGCTCCACCGCTTATAATAAAGACAGGCCAGTCAATGCGGCCTGATTGTTGTTTGTTCATTTATAATCTCCTTATTTAGTAATTTCACACAAGATGTAACTCTATCATTCTGAGCAGCCTGCTGTAAATAAAAAAATGCAGAAAAAAGACTATAGCGCTTGCTCAGCTATAGTCTTCCTTCAAGTTTTGTTTTTATTTATTTTTCCCTACGATGTCTTCCCGTGCTTTGTGGCGTTCCTGGCAATCTTTGCACATCGTTACTTTGCCTTCCTGCTTTGTTCTTAATATAACACCACAGCTGCTGCATTTCCCAAAATTATTAGGGTTGGACTGAAATCCCGGAAGCTCACTCTCTGGGCCAGGCATAAGATTTCCTCCTTACTATTTACTATAACTGTCTATACCCCTTTCCTTTCCTATTAACCCTGGGAAATAAGTATTGAATAACGTCACCATTAAGCAGGCATTGTGTTCATCTGTTAGAACAAGAAAAGACACCGATCCAGTGAGGCCACTGAAAAAGTCCTTTCTAATCTAGAAGAGCTTTTAAAGTTTGTTGTTGCTTCTTTCGAATCGCTTATCGGTGGATGCTTGCCGAGGCTCGCGCTGTTCCCGCGACGCACCAGACGTGCTAGTGTCGATGTTGTCCACAGGACGTGGCCGGTTTTAATCGACCAGGCGTCTCCACCGAACGCTCATCGTGGCCTTAACAGAGGTAAAACGAAAAAGAGTGATTTTCTTTGATGGATAAAAGAAAGTCACTCTTTTTTCTTGGACAATGAAAAGAATACATAAAAGGGAGGGATTTTTTACACATCACTTGAAATCGTGCAGTTCTTCAGTGGCGTCATCCCAGTCGGCGTCTATTCCTTATGACCTTTTATTCATTAAAATTTAAAGCCCAGCTTCCTTTTCTCATTACCGGTTCCCTCGTACCATCTTTAAGGACTCCATCAATATCAAGTTCAGCGGAACCCATCATAAAGTCTACGTGGCTTAAACTATGATTTACTCCACTTTGATCAAGCTGTTCTTCATTCATGTTTGATCCGCCCTCCACGTTATTTGGATAAGCCTTTCCTAGCGCAAGATGACAGGAAGCATTCTCATCATAAAGCGTATTGTAGAAAATTAAACCCGATTGAGAGATAGGAGATTCATGCGGCACTAAAGCAAGTTCTCCTAGACGTTTAGAACCTTCATCTGTCTCAAGCAAATGCTTTAGCGTATCTTCCCCTTCTTCAGCTTTGTAGTCAACGACCTTGCCATTTTCGAAGGTAAGCGTAAAGCGGTCAATTACGTTACCTCCGTAATTTAACGGTTTCGTGCTTGCCACATGGCCGTTCACTCCGTATTTATGAGGAGCTGTAAACACTTCTTCAGTAGGCATGTTCGGGTTGAAGACAACTTTATCTTTTTCTGTTTTAGCAGAACCGCCTTTCCATACATGCCCTTGAGGAAGCTCCACTTCAAGGTCCGTGCCTGGAGCTGAATAAACGAGCTTATGGTATTGTTTACGGTTCAAAAATTCCCGCGCCTGCTGCAATGTTTGATTATGCTGTTCCCATGCTGCTACAGGATCATCCTGGTCAACCCGTACAATGCTGAAAATCTGTTCCCACAGCTGATCGACAGCTTCTTCTTCAGAACGCTCCGGGAATATTTTCTGTGCCCAGGCCGGAATCGGAATACTGACAATCGACCATTGGAGTCTGTCATTCATCGTATAATTTCGGAAGTTTGTCATCGCTTCCGCACGTGCCTTGTTTGCAGCAGCCACCTTGCCCGCGTCAATTCCTTTTAATAAGTCGGGGTCTGTAGAACGAATGGAGAGTACTGCCGCTCCTTCTTCACCGAAATAATCAAACATTTGACGCTGCCACTCAGGTACTTCTTTAAGGACTTCAACGTCTGCGTACTCATAGCGCATTCTGGTCAGCTCGTCGTCTCCCCAGACTATGTATACATCTTTCGCACCCATTTCATAGGCTTTTCTGGCCACGATTCTTGTAAATGGCGCCCCTTCTATATTTGAGTTAATCATTAGACGTTGATCATCCTGCAGATTCACACCAGTCTTTAATGCAAGCTCAGCGTATTTTTCTAATTTCTCCTGACTCGGAAACTTCATGTGAACGATCTCCCCTTGCTTTTTAGTTTTTGTGCATGTATCCGCTATCAATTATTCCATACCCTGACCACGAATACAAAAAAGAAACCTGAGTACAAGAACTCAGATTTCCTATTTTAACCCTGTTCAATCGATTCGATCAGCAATGATAACTCTTCCCACCGCTCCATTTTTTGTTCAAGGCTCATTTCTAACTCCTGTTTTTTGTGAGAAAGCTCTTCAACTTTACTGTAGTTTGTGGCTTCTTCCAGCATTTGATTATCTATTTCTTCGATCGCCGACTCAATTTCTGTAATTTCATCCTCGATCGTTTCCCACTCCTGTTTTTCCCTATAAGAGAGTTTCCGCTTACGATTTGTTCGTCTCGTTTTCTCTTGTTCAGACGGTGCGGAATCAACAGCCGTCTTTTCCGCTTTACTCTGCTCCTTAGATTGTAGATACTCCGAATAATTGCCATAATATCGTTCAACCTGCCCGGTTCCATCAAAAGCAAGCAGTTTATCTACCACTCGATCTAAGAAATATCGATCGTGGGAAACGGTAATCACCACACCAGGAAACTGCTCTAAATACTCCTCCAAAATCCCTAATGTTTCAGTATCTAAGTCATTCGTCGGCTCATCGAGAAACAAGACGTTCGGTTCCTTCATCAACACACGCAGCAGATACAGACGCCGCCGCTCTCCTCCTGACAGCCTGCGGATATACGTCCATTGTTTTTCACGAGAGAAAAGAAATCGTTCAAGCATTTGTTCAGCGGTGATCTCTTCCCCTTCTGCCGTAGAGATTACCTCCGCTACTTCTTTAATATACTCAATTACTTTAAGAGAACCATCAATTTCTTCGTGATCCTGTGTGTAATAACCAATCTTCACAGTGGACCCCGATGCTACCTCTCCTTGATCCGGATGAATACGCCCAGCCATGATATTCAGCAGCGTCGTTTTACCTGACCCATTGGGACCGATAATTCCGATACGTTCCTGAGGCACGACTAAATAACTGAATTGGTCGATCAGCTTCCGGCCTCCAAAAGAGTGAGTGATATCCTTTAATTCAAGTACCTGTTTTCCTAATCGCGTGGACCCAACCGACATGTCCACATCCTGTTTCTCGGTAGCAAAGCTCTGCTCCTGCATCGCTTCCACTCGCTGCTTGCGTGCCTTCTGCTTCGTCGTTCTTGCCTTAGCTCCACGCTTCAGCCAGGCCAGTTCCCTGCGCAAAGCATTCTGATGCTTCTCCTCCGCCTGGCGTTCCCACTCTTCTCGTTCGGCTTTCTTTTCCAGGAAGGTTTCATAGTTCCCTTCATACGTATAAAGGGTACCGCGATCCAGCTCGAAGATCAGGTTCGTCACACGATTGAGAAAATACCGATCGTGAGTGACCACCATTAAAGCGCCTCTAAATTGAGCCAAGTACCCTTCCAGCCACTCAATCGTTTCATTATCAAGGTGGTTGGTCGGCTCATCGAGCAGCAGGAGATCAGCCGGTTGAATAAGTGCTTTCGCAATCGCTACTCGTTTTTTCTGACCACCGGACAACTCTCCCGTCTTTTTATCAAACGCTTCTACACCCAGCTTCGTTAAGATCATCTTTGCTGTAGTATTGGCTTCCCAGGCTTCACATTCATCCATCTTCTGCTGTAAACTGAGCAGCTTCTCCTGGAGTTTCGTATTCTCTGGATCAGCAGACAGCTGCTGCAACACTTGTTCATACGATCGAATGGTTACCATAACCTCAGACTGGCCATAATAGATTTGTTCCAGTACCGTTCGTTCAGGGTCAAGTTCAGGTTCCTGTGGTAAATATTCCAGCGAAAAATCTTTTGCATGCTGTTTACTTCCGGTATCCCCGGTTTCGATATCAGCCATAATTTTCATCAGTGTTGATTTTCCTGTTCCATTTACTCCAATTAAGCCTATTCTCTGACCTTTAGATATTGTAAAAGATATATGATCAAACAGCGTCTGGTCACCATAAGATTTACTAACATTTTCAACTGATAAAATACTCATCCTGATCACCCTTTGTATGACAATCTATTCCTACTTTATCATAAGGACGCCTCTTGAGCCTAAAACAAAAGAAAAAAGAGCTGCGTTGCAGTGATTGAGCAACGCAGCTCTTTGAGTCAGGATTCTTTTTGTGAAGATTGATCACGGCGCCAGTACTCCATACCTTCTACGCCGGGAAGATGATCCTGATAAAACACAGGATCTTTTCCATTCTTACGTTGACGGGTGTAATCCTTAATCGCCGCATAAGCTACTTTAGAAAGCATGAAGATCGCGAATAAGTTAATTAAAGCCATGATTCCCATCGTCAAATCAGCAAGTGACCAGACGAGACCAAATTCAGCGACAGCCCCAAATAGAACCATTGCTAATACAGCAAGTCTGTACACTAAAATGTTACCGGAGCTCTGTTTAATAAATTCCAGATTCGTTTCTCCATAATAATAATTACCGATAATCGAGCTGAACGCAAATAGGAAAATCGCTACTGCAATAAAAATGGCAGCCCAGGTCCCCAGCTGGGTTTCAAATGCCAATTGGGTAATTTGAATCCCTTCCAATTCGGTATTTGTATATTCATTAGAGAAAAGGATGATCACGGCTGTGGCGCTGCAGATAAGCAGTGTATCTGTAAATACACCCAACGTCTGGATCAACCCCTGCTTTACAGGGTGAGTAACTTCAGAGGTGGCAGCCGCGTTTGGAGCACTACCCATTCCGGCCTCATTTGAAAACAGTCCGCGCTGAATCCCGATTAGAATCATTCCTCCAAAGGTTCCTCCTGCAAATTCTCTAAAACCAAAGGCACTTTGAAATATCATAGAAAACATTTCTGGTACTTGAGAAATATTATCGAAAAAGACGAACAACGCTAGAATAATATAAAAAACGGCCATAATCGGAATAATAAATTGTGTCACCTGGGCAATGCGTTTTAAACCACCGAATATCACAAGGGCTACAATGACGGTCAGCAAAATACCCATGCCCCATCTGCCTATATCAAAGGATTCTTCAAAGGCAAGCCGAATCGTGTTAGATTGAACTGAACTAAACACGAGACCGTATGTGAATATGATGGTAATCGCAAAAACAATCCCAAGGGTGCGGTTTTTTAAACCTTTTTCCATGTAATATGCCGGACCACCACGATACTGATTTTTCTCAGGCACCTTGTATACCTGAGCCAGGGTGCTTTCAATAAAACTTGAAGCTCCTCCTAACACAGCAACCATCCACATCCAAAAAATAGCGCCGGGTCCCCCTATCGAAATAGCAGCAGCAACGCCTGCTAAGTTTCCTGTTCCAACACGCGAAGCTGTACTAATCGCAAACGCCTGAAACGGGGATGTCCCTTTTTTTCCTTTAGCAGAAACCGCCCTTTTATCAAATAACACACGAAACATTTCCGGTATGTACGTAAACTGAGCAAACTTCAACCTTATACTAAAGTATAACCCAAGACCAAGCAGTACGATAACGAGAACATACTCCCAAATAATTGCATTTAAAAAACCAATAACGCTTTCCACACCTTACACCTCCAAATATTGTAATAAACGACAATCAATCTTCACTTCCCTCTTCTACCATTAATGAAACGGACTTCCCACACATAAAAATACTTTATCAATAAAACCACGAGGTGAAAACACTTTAATCAGAAATACAGGAATATAGTCTTAGAGAAAGGAATAAGTCCAAGGCTTAAAAACGAACACAACCTCCGTGGAAAGCTGAGCACCAGCCTTCCACGGAGGTTGTTAGCAGGAAAGTCTTTATCAGTTCTCCCCCTCTTACTTCCAGGGGAGATTGGTTCCGAACATTTCAGCCAGTTCTTTTGATTCTTTTCTTCTGGCTTTCCGGTGTTCATGGCGCTTTGGCGCACCTTCGTGCAGCCATTTTTCTTCGTCTGATTCAGGGTATACACTAGGTACGGTAACCGGCTGATTATTTTCATCAACTGCCACCATCGATAGAAAAGCAGTTGTACATAATTTACGTTCGCCGGTCAGCAGGTTTTCCGTAACTGCTTTAACGAACACTTCCATGGATGTATTATGTGTCCAGGTGACAAATCCTTCTAAACAAATTGTATCTCCTTCAAATACAGGGTGAAGAAAGTCTACTGAATCTGTTGAAGCTGTAACAACAGGTCTGCGGCAGTGACGTACTGAAGCAATTGCCGCAACATCGTCAATATAGGCCATCAACTTCCCTCCGAACAACGTTCCATGACTGTTTGTATCTGGCGGAAGCACGTGTGAATTTTTGACTGCTAGTGAATCAATACAAGGTTTGGCGTCCATTTGTATTCCTCTCTTTCCTGTGGAATCGTTCCCTGTTTAGTATACCATCATTGTCTATCTTCAAACCTTTTACTCAATTGGATTTCGAAAGTCGCTCCGTTTCCATTATTATTCTCAGCCTTAATCGTTCCACCGCTCCGTTCAATGATGGCTCGTGAAATAGCGAGACCCAGCCCGGTTTCTCCTTGTTTGCCTTTAATGAATCTCTGAAACAACTGTGGCAGCAACTCTTCTGGTATCCCATCTCCATCATCAATAACTTTAACAGCGATACGCTCTCCGGAAACATGAGTATCAATCCGTACTTTTTTGTGGGCATGCCTTACTGCGTTTCCTATGATATTAATAAAAGCCTGCAGAATTCGTTCTCGATCCACAAAACTATAAAAAGTATTCTCTCCACTGTAATGCAGGTCCACCCCTTTTTCATTCGCTAATGGAAAAAGCCGATCCTTTGCCTGAATAACGACCTCTGCTACGTTCACGGTTTCTGGCTGATACACATCTTCACTACTGTCAAGCTTTGCCAACAGAATCATCTCATTAACAATTTTCTTAAGACGCTCCGTCTCACTTACCATGACATCCAAACCTCGTTCGGCCTCTTCTCCTTCGAAAATTCCATCCCGAATTCCTTCTGCATAGCCCTGGATGGACATGAGGGGTGTTTTTAATTCATGAGAAGCGTTTTGGAAGAATTGTTTTTGTGAATTGATATAACGTTCCAATTCCTCTGCCATGTGACGTACACTTCGCTCTACCTCTTTTATTTCACCGCTTGATTTCACAGGCTGTACCTGATTAAATTTACGTTTTTCAATCTTCTTTACTTCTTTCTGCAAGTGACTAAGAGGGGTCACTAATCGGTTGGTCATAAAATAACTTACTGCCAGAGCAAGCAGCAACCCGATAATGATAATACGAATCATACGCTGTGCGAATGCATTTTGTACAATTTGTAAGTCGTCAAGAGGAGTGACCATGACTAGAATTCGCTGCGAGCTGTTTGGGGCTACCCCGATATTATACACGACGTAGCTTTCTCCCTGGCTTTCCCAAACTTCTTCATCATATAGTTCTTCTTCATACCGATCAAGCCAGTCGACCGCTGTTTCTGCCGGCAATGTACTGAACAATACTTCTTCCCGGTTTAAATCAAAAAGAAGCAGCGGGTAATTCTGATCCTGCACAAGCTGAGTCAACTGCGGCAGCCTCACAGAAGCATCCTGTTCTTCTGTAATCTGCTTTAAAAGTTCCGCCCGTTCCTCAAGCTGAGCTCGCTCGTCTTGTATCAGCATATCCATGATTAAAGAGTAAATAAAGAAAACCGTGATTGTCATAACAATAAGAATCACGGCAGCAAAAGCTGCATTTAACTGGTACTGCAGCTTCATGACGAATCACGGCTGCTGCGGAGACGATAACCATGTCCCCACACTGTTTCTAATGGTAAGTCTTTCATTTTCTTACGTATTCTTTTTACGAGATCGTCGACGGCACGATCACTGCCAAAATAGTCTTCTCCCCACACTTTAATAAGCAGCTCTTCCCGGCTGTAAGCCCGATTTTCGTGCTCAGCAAGGATTTTTAATAAATCGTATTCTTTTGTCGTGACTTCTACTTCTTTTCCACGAAAATATGCACTCCGCTCCGTTTCATTTAAGGCCAAAGGACCAGCTTCAATAACAGCAGCCGTTTCTTCTTTTGCTTCTGGTTTCATGACTGTCCACCTTTTAAGCTGGCGCTTAACCCGGGCTACCAGTTCCCTTGGACTGAACGGCTTGGTTAGATAATCATCACCGCCTAATTCAAGACCGAGGATTTTGTCTACTTCCTCGTCTTTAGCGGAAATAATTATAATCGGAACTTCAGAAGTCTGCCGAATTCTTTTACAAAATTCATAACCGTCGATCCCCGGCAGCATGATATCCAGCACCCATAAATCAGGCGGAGAGTGCTGAAAATATTCCCAAGCTTTTTCTGCAGTGTCTAAAGCTTCTACCTGATACCCTTCTTTATTTAAATAAGCAGTGACAATGTCACGAATATTTGGGTCATCCTCTACCACACCTATTGTTCGGTTCATACAATTCCTCCTTACATTTAGGATTCTATAACCATTTTCGCATATTTTACACCAAACGAGCTCCATTACATACTTTTTCCACAATTACTCCGAAGTCATGCCATATCTCCTGCTTACAATAAGAATTGTACAGAGGAAAGCCCATTGAAATCATGCCATTGATCAGCTTATGAGAAAGGGGTCATGGAACACATGAATGAAGAAGAAAAGTCATTAAGAAGAAAGCGTAAACGGTCTGGTTTTGCTTATGGCGTTTTAGGAGCTATTGTGGCTGCGTTTTTAATAACGGCAGTGTTTCAATGGAAAGGAATTACTATCAATGTTGAGACAAACGAACCCTCTGCACAAGCTGATGAATTGAACCTTGGTGAAGACCAAAGTGAAGTTACGCAGGCTATCAATAAAGCTTCTGAATCTGTTGTCGGGATCAGCAACAGTCAGGAGAGCCTACAAGGCAGCCAAGAAGCCGGCACTGGATCTGGGGTCATCTACAAAGAGGATGACGGTCAAGCTTTTGTTGCAACAAACCATCACGTTGTTGAAAATGCCTCCTCCCTTGAAGTAATATTACACGATGGTACAAAAGTGGAAGCCGAACTTAAAGGAAGTGACCCATTAACAGATCTAGCCGTTTTACAGATAGATGGTGAACATGTAGACGAGGTTGCTGAGCTAGGATCAGCCGAAAATGTAGAGGTTGGTCAAACAGCCATAGCCATAGGTAACCCGCTCGGCATGGAATTCGCCGGATCAGCCACGCAAGGGATTATCAGCGGTCTGAATCGTAACATACCAGTGGACATTAACGGGGACCAGCAGCCAGACTGGGAAACTGAAGTGCTCCAAACCGACGCTGCTATAAATCCCGGCAATAGTGGGGGTGCGCTGATCAATCTACAGGGTGAAGTCATAGGGATTAATTCTATGAAAATTGCCCAAGCAGAAGTAGAAGGCATCGGTTTCTCCATACCTATGGATACAGCCAAACCTATCATCGATGACCTCGAGACAGCTGGAGAAGTAGAACGCCCTTACATGGGCATACAGCTACAGGACGTCAGCCAGCTTCCAAGTTCCGTTCTGGAAGGGGAATTGAACTTACCTGAAGACGTACAGCAGGGTGTACTAGTCGGCGGGGTGGAAGAAGGCTCTCCAGCAGCAGAAGGTGGTCTTGAGAAATACGATGTCATTACCCAAATTGACGACGAAGAAGTTGACTCACTTATGAGCCTTCGCCAGTATCTCTACAGAGATGTAGAGCCTGGAGATACCATTAATGTGACCGTTTATCGAAACGGCGAACAAACGGAAGCTTCGCTCAAGCTTTCCTCCCAATAGTTTTTTAATATAACCTCTCTTTTATTAGTGCTCTTTTAAAGCCCAGGCTTTAAAGAGCACTTTTTTTCTTTTTTCTCTGTGTACCGGGTACAGATAGTTGATTATAGTGTACCCGGTACACAAATCTATTTTTCTTTTTTCTCTCTGTACCCGGTACAACAGATTTCATTCCCATCAAAGCTGTCTCTTTTGTTAGAGACAGCTTTTTTATAATATGGGTGAAAGCAGTCTGGCTACTGCTTCTTTAAAGCGGATCCACAGTGAACGCTTTTTATATAGCTTATATGTCAGTTCAGTTGAATCAATAATATCCTCATGAAAACGGTCGGCTAATTCATGCGCAATATCCGGGTGATATAAAAAGGCGTTCACTTCAAAATTCAACCGGAAACTACGCACATCAATGTTTGCCGTCCCTACAGAAGCAATATTTCCGTCCACTACAATCGTCTTGGCATGGAGAAACCCTTTCTGGTAGATATACACCGTGGCCCCTGCATTTAATAAATCTCCTATGTTAGAAAAGGTGGCCCAATATACAAATGGGTGATCAGGCATCTTCGGAATCATAATCCGTACGTCTACTCCTGATAGAACGGCAATACGCAGTGCATCTAGCAAACTATCATCTGGAATAAAATACGGGGTCTGGATATAAACATATTCTTTAGCTGAAAGAATCATCTTAATATATCCATGCTTGATTTGCTCCCATTCCGAGTCAGGTCCGCTTGAAACCACCTGCATCGCAACGTCACCCTGAGCTTCGGCCTTATAATATCGTTCATGGTAATGAATATCCTCCCGGGAGGCCTGATTCCAATCAAGAATAAAGCGGGTCTGCATGTTATTAACCGCTCCTCCCTCTACTCTCAGGTGAGTATCACGCCAATAACCGAACCTTTTGTTAAAGCCCAGGTACTCATCACCGATATTAAACCCGCCAATATATCCAATCTTTCCGTCAATAATTGCCAGCTTACGGTGATTACGATAGTTAATTTTCATATTAAGCTTTGGAATAAGCGGAGGGAAAAAGGATTCCACCTTCCCTCCTGCTGCTTCGATTTTCTTAATAAATCGGCGGCTCAATGTCCGGGAGCCCATATCGTCATATAAAAGCTTCACTTCAACATTTTCTCTTGCTTTACGTATCAGCACTTCTGCCAGCCGTTCCCCTAACTGATCGTCACGTACAATATAATATAGAAGGTGAATATGGTCTGTTGCCCCTTCTATATCCTCCAGCAAGGCATGAAACTTTTTCTGACCATCTGTGAACACCTCAACCTCATTATCCTGTGTGAGAAGCGCATCGTTGTTTTTTAAATGCATGAAGATAAGATCCTCGTATTGAACAATATCTTCATGCTGAACTGTTAAGCTGCGATCCTTAATGGCCCGAAGCTGATCCTGTACGGCAGTAAGCAGGCCTAACCGGCTCTTCTTATCCCAAATGAAGATTTCTTTATTGCTCAGCCGGCGTCCGAAGATCAGATAAAGGAAAAAGCCGACAACCGGGATGAATAAAAGAACCATCAGCCATGCCCAGGTAGAACTTGCATCACGGCGCTCAAGGAAAATGATCGCGAGTGCTAATAGTACGTTTAAAACAATGATCGTACTAAATACATAAGGAATAATATTCAACTCGGGATCACCTTCCTTTTCTTAACGACTATTATTTCTCTCATCATAGCATACGTGCAAAATAAGGAAAAAGAGAAGGTGCAGCCACCTCCTCTTTGCTTACTATCTAAGGCTGCACCAATATCCCTTTCCTTGCCAGCTCAAGCTTTGCCTCTTCTAAAGCTTCCCGATGATGAGCGGCGACCGTATGCGTATGAACCCCTCCTGTCAGCTCGGAAAGGAAACTGGCTCCTGTAGAACTCAGTTGTTCCACAAGCCGTGTCACATCCCGCCTATTGGAAATTCCAAGGTTCGCTGTCAGGTCCCCATACACAGGGTGTTCTACGATAACATCCTTAACATGAACCCCGTGATCCACGAGAACGTTCAACTCTTCCTCTGCTTGATCCGGCCGATGCTGGCACACAATGACTTCTTCATAGGGAAATTGATTTTTGGCGTTACTCATGTACACATAACCCTGGCTTGTCGCCACTATCGGCTCGCCGCTGGCTTTAAGAAGTGAAATGTCCCCTACGATGACTTGCCTGGTGACATTCATAGTTTCAGCTAAGGAATGGCCCTTGATCGGGTCTTTACTTTGTTTTAAATAAGTTAGAATTTGTTCTCTTCGCTCCTTAGCTTTAAGCTTTGAATGATTCATCATCTATACCCCTTCTTCAATTTTGATTACCCTATCTTACCACAAATGATCAGAACTGAGTATGATACCCGCTCAGCTTCCATTGTTCAACGGAAAAAACAGAGCTGCCAAGTGAAGTAAACAGAATATCATCATCTTCCGGCTGTGGAAAAATACGACTTGTAAACACTTCACTTCCTCTGTTCACAAAGATCTCAAGAGAAGAATGGTCAATAAAGATCCTAAGTTCTTTTAGTTCTTCCTTAAGCTTTGTTCTGCGGAATTCGGTTTTACTTTTATCATCAAGCTGGGGACGTGACAAAGTAAGAATCCCATCACTTTTCTTATAGCTGAGCGAAGCATAATGAAAGATTTCAAGCGCGAATTGCTCCTCAATGGCTTCAAACTCGATCCGCAGCTCAACAGGTCGGCCTTCCACTCCGCGAACGGCCTTCTGGTCATTCGTAATCATAATCTCTGAATGCAGCAACACAGCTTCCCTCATTGTTTCAAGCTCCGGAACGGGCTGCTGAAGGAGACGGCTCCCGTCCCAGCTTAATATGCGTGGTATAGTCAACGCGTGAATCCACTGATTTGCAACTGTCGGGTGAGAAGGTTCATTCTGATCAGGCACACCCATCCAGCCATACATGATCCGGCGGCCTTTCCCATCAAAAAAAGTCTGGGGTGCGTAGAATTCAAAACCACGATCCAATTCTTGAAATTCACCATGCTCAAAGCTTGCTTCTTCACTTCTTAGGCGTCCGGCAAAATATCCGCTCTGATAAGTATTGTTATATTTCATTCCGTCCGGCTGCAGTCCTTGCGGTGAAACAACTAAAATATCCTGTCCATCAAGGTTAAATAAATCCGGACACTCCCACATATAACCGAAATCCCCTAGTCTGTTTTCATTCGATCCTGCTACGGCTCCGAGCAGCTCCCACTTGTGGAGGTTGGATGAACGATAAAGGAGTACTTTGCCTTGCTTGTATCTGTTCTGTGCTCCAACTACTAAATACCAGTGCTCCTCGCCCTTCCACACTTTAGGGTCGCGAAAGTTGCTCGTAAACCCTTCGGGAACATAGATAACCGGACCCTTTTTCTCAAAGTTAACACCATCTTCGGAAACGGCCAGGCATTGATATTCCTCTTGTTCCCCTTCTTCATTAAAGACATTGCCTGTATAAAAAAGGTAAAGCTGGTCGTTGTGTATGATGGCACTTCCAGAATAACAGCCGTCTTTGTCGTACCATTCCGACGGCGTAAGTGCGATTCTCTCATGTTTCCAGTTAACCAGATCATCACTTATGTAGTGTCCCCAAAACTTCTCCCCGTGGCCGGTCTTAAACGGCATCCATTGGTAAAAAACATGGTATTCACCCTTCCAGTGAACGAGTCCATTCGGGTCGTTGAGCAGACCGACAGGAGGCATGTGGTGAAAAGAAAGCCTGTATGGATCAGATTGAACTTTGTCTGTATGCTTAACAATTTCAGTCGTTGCTGCCGTTCGTAATTCCTCTTCTCTTGTATTCACGTGCTCATCCTCCTTTTAGTTAAAAAACTGTCCAGTTTTCGAACAGGGACCTCCTTATTCAGCCTATGGATTGCGCTTTGGCTATGGAAAAGTCATAATGGCAGCTGATAAGCAGCCACGTACGTTGTAAAAGAACCTAACGTAATCCTCACGTTAGGCTCTTTTAGTGAAATTATTTTGTTTGCAGAGAAATGACTGTCGTTTCCCCTGCGTTTGCTGCATCATCGTATGACGGATTGAATTGCTCTACAATGTCGTCATAATTTGTAATTACCATTGGAGTGATGGTGCTTTTTGCCTTCTCGTTTACTAAATCAGTGTCAAAGGTAATAAGGTGGTCTCCGGCTTTTACCTTATCTCCTGTAGTAACGTGACCTTCAAAGCCTTCTCCTTCCATTGCTACGGTTTCCAGTCCGATATGGACGAGGACTTCTATACCCGACTTTGTTTTGATCCCAACGGCGTGGTTTGTTGGAAACAATTGAACAACTTCACCATCCACAGGACTTACTACTTTTCCCTCAGAAGGCTCAATCGCAACTCCATCCCCCATCATACGCTGGCTGAACACCGGGTCTGGGACCTCGTCAAGAGAAACAACCTTACCACTTACTGGTGCCACAATGTTTTCTTCTACACTCTTTTTTCCAAACAGCTTCTTTAACATGACTATCCTCTTCCTTTCGATGCAGGTAATTTATTAAAAGTTATTGATACCAGTCAAATTCCCTTATTCGATATCTGTAAACCTTATCATATGTAGGGCTGGAGTTATCATCCAGCCTTCTTAAAGCCGATCCATCGACTGTTCTAAATCATTCCATATATCTTCCCAGGCTTCTAAGCCAACTGATAGCCGAACCATGCCGTCATCTACTCCCATTCTCTCTCGTTCAATTTGAGGGATCGTAGAATGTGTCATCGTTGCAGGGTGCTGAATCAACGTTTCAGCGTCTCCAAGACTAACAGCAATTTTCACTAAATTCAAATGATTCATCATTGTCATGGCGTCTTCTTTATGTCCTTTTATCTTAAAGGTAATGACACCGCCGCCCTTTTTCATTTGTTTGGCTGCTATGGTGTGATCAGGGTGTGATGAGTCGGTTGGATAAAATACTTCCTCTACATGGGGATGCTGCTTTAACTGTTTTACCAGTTGTTCCGCATTATAACAGTGCCGGTCCATTCGAACATGGAGTGTTTTTAAACCCCTGAGGAGCAGCCATGCATCAAACGGCGCCATGGTTCCACCCATATCCTTACGAACCGTGGCGGCTAGTTCATTTATATAATCCTGTCGACCTACTGCTATTCCTCCAATAACATCTCCATGACCATTTAAGTATTTGGTTGCACTATGAATCACTATATCACAACCAAAACTTAAAGGCTGCTGAAGATAGGGGGAAGAAAACGTATTATCAACGACTACAGTGATATTATGCTGATGAGCCAATGCCGCTGCCATCTCTAGATCAATGACTCTCATCGTCGGATTGATCGGAGTCTCAATAAAGAGACAGGTAGTATTAGGCTTAATATTCTCAGCAATTTCCTCAATACTCCGCATATCTGAAAAATCATGAGTAATGTTGTATTTCTCTTGTAATAGGCGTAATAAGCCATAAGTGCATCCGTATATCCCATTTGAACAGAGAATGTGATCTCCGGCTTTGGTTAACGACGTCAGAACAGCAGAGGCAGCAGACATTCCTGAAGCAAAAGCTAGCCCCTTTTCTCCTCCTTCCGCTTCCGCCGCTTTGTCTTCAAGAGCTTGGACAGTGGGATTGGAAAGCCTGGAATAGATATAACCCTGCTCTTCACCAGCAAATCGTCTTGCTCCTTCTTCACCTGTGGCAAATGAAAATGTGGACGTTTGGAAAATAGGCATAGATAAACTACGGTAGAATGCCTGAGTAGATCCCCTGCCATGAATATATTGAGTTTCCCGTTGCTTCCTCATCAACCTTCCTCCTTTCCTTACAAGATATGCAGCTTGTCCTATTGGTAAGCGTTCGAATTTCACCTGCTTTAATTATTTTCTGTACGTTCTCTCCCCCTAATTAAAAAAGAGCACTCCTCCAATTAAGAAGAGTACTCCATTTGAGAATGAGGGTCTGCTTTTGTTTTCCGACCGTGAAGCCATACATATAGGAAGACAGCAGCAAAGACAAAGAAAGAGCTTTGAAAGTAAAGAGAAGACAATCCGATTCCTGAGGCTGCTACCCCCACTACGTATGAACCAAACCCAACGCCCGTATCAAAGATCGTGAAAAATGTAGCGGTAGCGGAACCCGCTCGTTCCGGTACTTTTTGCAGAGCGATCGTCTGCATACTAGGCACCATTGTGCCCCAGCCTAGTCCTATTAAACCTCCAGCAATCAGGAGCATCAGTGAATTTTCAGCAAGACTTAAAACGATGAGACCGATACCGAATGTGATAATGGAAGGAATAACAATTACATTTTCCCCATACCGGTCAAACCACCGGCCGGTAAAAGGTCGTGAAACCAGCAGCACAACGGCATAAACAACAAAAAAGTAACTGGACGCTTCTTCCAGCCCTAGATCCTTCGCATAAACAGAAACAAAAGAAAGCACCCCTGCATAGGCAAGTGCTACGATAGCTCCAGTAACCGCGATCGGGATGACCGACTTTTCAAAAAGGCCGTCCAGCTTAGGAATGATGCTTTCTCTTTCTCCTTTTGATAAAGGCTTGGCCTGAGGAGCTTTAATCGTAACTCCTGTGAGAAAAGCAATAGCGGCGGCTGCGATACAGCTGATAAACATAATAGAATAACTAAAGGATTGAATAAGGGTTAAACCAAGAAACGGGCCAATGACCATGGCGAAATTCATCGACATTGCGAAGTAGCCCATCCCTTCTCCTTTGCGCTGACTAGGAACAACATCAGCTGCTAAGGCTCCTAAAACTGTGGTGCCCATGCCAAATCCAACGCCGTGAAGAAACCGAATCAGCAGTATTGCAATTAATGAGTCTGTTGTCACATAAAGGATGGAGCTTATACCAAAAATGGATAAGGCTATAAGTAATACAGGCATCCGGCCAACCGTCTCGACCCAGTGTCCAGTTAAAGGACGTATTAAGATAGCCGCTAAAAGAAATACCGTAATTACAAGTCCGGCTGCTCCTTGACCTGCCTCAATATCCTCCATAATATAAACAGGCATCGTCACAAACAGTAAGTAAAACACCAGAAAAACAAAGAAATTACTAATCCACACGTTTATAAAATCCCACGTCCACAATTTAGCTCGAGATTTCATTTGTCTCCCCCCTTTATTTTCCGGATGACAGCCGACAGCGTTAATACATGGTCATCCAATTCAGTTTTCCGCTTCTCTCCAAGTTCCTGAAGCAATGAATTTTCTGCCGTTTGAATTAAAGCCTGCCATTTTGGATAATTCGCTTCTCCCTCTTCAGAAAGTTTAATATTATTCGTCCTTTTATCTTCACTCACATATTTTTCTATATATCCGAGCTCTTCCAAACGAGCTACGGTACGGGATAAAGGTGGTGCTTCTATATTTAAACGATCCTTTAACTGTGTTTGAGTTAACTGTCCGTTTTCATGCAGTTGAAAAATGACAGCTCAGTGCGACATATAAATATCTTCCTTCTTCAATGCCTCATTTAAATACGTATTAACCTCCCGCGACAGCTGTAGAATATGATGAAAAACCAATGACACGTGCTTCTCCTCCTATCGTTACCTAGGTAATGAATATCATAAAAAAAAGCTTGCGACTGCAAGCACTTCTTCTAATATATCATTTGTATCTCTATATTTCCACCCGCGGAACGGCCCGTGAGGAGAAAAAAACCGTTGTTCAATTCACTTACATGATTTTTCCTGCTTAGGACAAACTGAAAAAAAGCGACCATTAGGAGGTTAAGCATGGATAAAAAATTGGATTGGACGCACCCTGAACCGTTATGGAAAAGAACAGCAGATCTTCCTTCCTTCGAAAAGTTAACTGAACCACAAGATACAGAAGTCGCTGTTATAGGTGGGGGAATCACGGGTATTACAACTGCCTTTCTGCTTGCAAAGGAAGGGAAAAAAGTTGCTCTTATTGAGGCCGGTTGTTTATTAAACGGGACGACTGGACACACTACCGCCAAAGTTACAGCACAGCACGGTTTAATCTATCATGAGCTGATGGATCACTTTGGTGAAGACCATGCCGCCCTGTATTATAAAGCGCAGTCAGACGCCATTACCTCTATTGAAAATACAGTGCAAGAGTTAGACATTTATTGTGAGTGGTCCAGACAGGATGCTTACCTGTATGCTACTACGAAAGAAGGCACAAGAAAAATAGAAAAAGAACGCGAGGCTTATGAACGACTGGAAATCCCTCAGCCGATGGAAACCCATGTGCCATTTGATGCAGAAGCTTCCTCGGCTTTAGCTATGACAAACCAAGCTCAGTTCCACCCTCTACTTTATTTATCGGCACTTATTGAGGAGTTTCTTAATTTAGGCGGTACCATTTATGAGAATACAACTGCCTTAAAAGTACAAGAGAAAAACCGTATAGAAGTAGAGACCGATCAAGATGTTTCGGTTACGTGTGATGACTTAGTAATTTGTACGCACTTCCCATTCCATGATGGCAGAGGTTTTTATTTCAGCCGAATGTACGCGGAACGCTCCTATGTAATCGCCATTGAACCTGAACATAAATGGGAAGGCGGCATGTACCTGTCCATCGATGAACCTAAACGTTCCGTCCGTTCAGTTGAATATGAGGGTAAAGAAATCCTTCTCATTGGCGGCGAAAGTCACCGGACCGGTGAAGGCGGAGACAACCTTTTTCACTATCATGCACTTGAAGAGTTTGCCAGCCGGACCTTTGGCATTAAGTCGAAGCTTTTTCAATGGTCGGCTCAGGATTTGACGACTTTAGATAAAGTTCCATACATCGGGCCGATACGAAAAGACAGCAAACACATTTTCCTCGCAACAGGATTTAGAAAATGGGGAATGACTAACAGTCGCGTTGCGGGAGAACTGTTGACTGACTACGTAATGGGCAGAGATTCCCTTTATAAACCAGTGTTTATCCCTTCGCGTTTTAAAGCGGATCCAAGCATGAAAGAATTTTTGAAGAATAATACCAATGTTGCCGCCCATTTGATGGAAGGAAAAATAGAGCTGGTCGGTACTCGTCCCGAAGCTTTATTAAAAGGCGAAGGTGCGGTCATTCAGTGGAAGGGTGAACGCGCAGGCGCTTATAAGGATGAACATGGTGAACTGCATGTGCTGGATACAACATGTACACACATGGGATGTGAAGTAGAATGGAACAGTGGAGAGCACAGCTGGGATTGCCCTTGCCACGGTTCCCGCTTCTCGTTTGATGGAGAAGTCTTAGAAGGTCCTGCTAAGAAACCGCTGAAGAAAATCGCTTATAGTGACACGGATGAAGTACGCCATCTTCCTAACGAGGATGAAGAATTCAATGAACATTCTGATCAACAGTAAAGGCGCAGATGATGCGTCTTTACTTTTTTTAAGTTCAAATCCTTTCCAACTTTCCTTTAGTTGGCTAAAATAGCATTAGTATTCGGGTTCGGGAGAGGGTTTTGACTTATGGAAGAGGAGCAAAGGTTAGGAATAATATATACAAGCGGCGCCTACGTATTGTGGGGTTTTCTCCCTATTTACTGGAAGTTAATGCAGCACATCCCGCCATTTGAAATATTAGCTCACCGCATTATTTGGTCTGCTGTATTTATGACTATAGTGATTCTGTTCCTTCGAAAACGTCGTGAATTTGTTGTAGAAGCCAAGCAGGTATGGCAGAAGAAACGCAGCTTGATCGGAATAACTTTAGCGTCGTTAATGATCAGCCTGAACTGGCTTACTTACATATGGGGTGTCAATAATAATCATGTTGTAGAAGCCAGTTTAGGCTATTACATTAATCCTCTAGTCAGCATAATGCTGGGAATGATTGTCTTGAAAGAAACGTTCACGAGGCCACAGTGGATCGCATTTCTGCTTGCCGCAAGCGGTGTGATTTATATGACGGTACACTTTGGTTCTGTTCCATGGATCGCCTTACTATTAGCTTTCAGCTTCGGCATGTATGGCTTACTGAAGAAATTAGTTCCCTTAAATGCTATGTTTGGGCTCATGATCGAAACGTTAATCGTTTCTCCACTGGCTCTTATTTACCTGACAGGGATTACACGCTCCTACGAGCAGGTCAATTGGATATCGTGGAACACTGTGCTCGTATTTGGAGCCGGAATAGCTACAGCCATTCCGCTCCTTCTTTTTGCTGCCGGCGCTAAACGCATACCGCTTTCATTAGTAGGATTTCTTCAATACTTCGCACCGACCATCATGCTTATCCTTGGGGTGTTTTTGTATGAAGAGCCATTTACAGATGTCCATGCCGTGTCATTTATACTCATTTGGTCTGGGTTAGCTGTTTACACGTTTTCCCGTTTCAAACGACTAAGGAAATATGAAGCACCTGGTAACTGAGTAAAAATCACTTTAAAAGTTTCCTTTATGTGGATATAGATGTACAGCACGGGGCTCTCCTGCCCTTTTCCCAGATTCCGGGAATACCAATAAAACTACTTTATTTAATCATACGATGGCGGCTTCTGCTACATCAATTCCTGAAAGAAAAGCACTTTCAAAACGAGTACGCCCGGCCGCATCATCGTGACGTAAAAAGGCATCCCCTGCGACCAACACAGAATTCGTCAAGGCTGCATATGATCCAGGATAAGTATTGACGGCCTGTGCATAACGCCATGTTTTTAATTGTTGTGACTGCAGATCTTCAAAATCAAAATATCCCTGGACACTTTTTTTCATTCGAACGAGAACGTCGCTCTTTCCAAAATGTTCAGCAGACCAGTCGGCAGTCATATAAATACTGACAACCACTTCATTAGAAATGCCTTTTTTATAATGATCAACCAACCGCTCGACGCCGGCAGGCAGGTCCTGATCAACATGACCGGAGTTCGGAAGAGCTGTCGGGTGGTTAAAACGGAACATCCCCACGTAAGTAGGCTGAAATGTGATTTCCTGCAGAGCCTTTGCATCAATGCCGCTGTTCTGTAATATTTCTGCCGCCTGGGGACCGGGAGTAGTGAGGATCACTTTCTCAGTCAACCAGCCGGATTGACCTTCAGCAGCTACCCTGTATTTCCCTTCTTCTTTCCTCCAATGGGATACGCTCGTGTTAAGTTTAGTTGGAAGTCCATCCGCTAAATTAACCGCTAAACTGTTCATACCATTTACAGATGTATAGCGGGGATAATCATCTCCAAACCAGTGTTTGATCCATCCTTTTTCAAGCCAATTATCAACTTCCTGCTGCAGGTCTTTCGTACGAACAGTAAAAAACTGTGCTCCATGATCTGCCCTGCCCTTTGCTAGACAACTCGTAGCAAGACGACCTCCTACATTATTCCCTTTATCGATAAGGAGCACTTTTTTTCCATTTTTCTGGAGTCGTGAAGCCGCAGTAATCCCCGTTAAACCAGCGCCGATAATAGTAATATCAAAATGATCCATTTGCTCTCCCCTTTCTAATCATTAAATCCGAGCTTGCTCTTTTATTCCAAAAGTTAAGACGTGTGTCCTAACTCTTTTCCCCTCACCATGGAATGGAGAACCATCTTTTTTAGTCAAAAGAAGCGGCAGGAGATACAAAAAAGCTTGCAGAGAAAACAAGGGTTTCTCCGCAAGCTGTGAACCTCCACCACAAAAACGGGTTCGATTAAATTAATCAGCAGACCCTGCTTCTTTCTTTCTCCATTTACTTAATATTTCATAAACTAATGGAACAATTAACAGAGTAAGCAGGGTCGAGCTTGCAAGTCCGCCAATGACCGTTACACCAAGTCCTTTACTAATAATTGAGCCACCTTCAAAGCCAAGAGCTAAAGGCAGTAAAGCTCCAATTGTCGCAAGGGCTGTCATTAAAATCGGACGCAGCCTTGTTGCACCAGCGTCAAGCAAGGCTTCCCTCGTCGAATAGCCTTCATTTTCTTTGTGAATCACGCGGTCAATAAGTACGATCGCATTCGTGACCACAATTCCAATAAGCATTAAACCGCCGATCATCGCCGATATACTTAACGTCTCTCCACTGATTAGTAATCCAACTACAGCTCCAATTACTGTAAACGGCAGGGAGAACAATATCGCAAATGGAGCAAGAGCCCCTCCAAAGAATATCACAAGTACGAGATACACTATAGCAATTGCTGCAAGCATCGCTAATCCAAGCTGTGTAAAGGATTCTTCAATGTCCTCCGTTACTCCGCCAAGTGAGATTTCCATACCCGAAGGCACTTCTAATTCATCGATTTCTTCCTGAATTTCTGAAGAAACGGCTCCGATATCTTCCGACGTAACGGAGGCACTTACACTAGCATAGACCTGCCCATCACGGCGAGTTACCGTATCTGCTGTAGTTCCCTCTTCAACATCGACCACTTCACTAATTTCGATCGTCTCACCGGTGGCCGTTTCAATCTCCTTGCTCGTTAAGTCTTCGATCGCCTGATATTCTTCATCCTCAGCATCAGTATACACATTAAGTTCTTTAGAATCCTGCTGTACCGTAGTAATAACCGATCGCTGAGGGTTTTGATTTAATTCCATTCCAACTTGCCCTGCTGTTAATCCTAACTCGCTTAAACGATCATGATCGATAACAAGCTGGTATTCCTCATAGGATTCTGCCACACTTGAATCTACATTAGCCAGATCATCTCTTTCAGTAAGGATGCCTTCAACTTCTTCTACGACGGGCTTGATCTCCTCCAGGTTATCACCATAAACTAATAACTCTACTTCACTGCTTGAACCTGTCGATGAAAAGTCCTGGGAAGCCCATTCTCCTTGGTCCGTTATGCTTTGTAAATCTTTGATGACCTGTTCAGATTCATCTTCAAAATTCTCTGTGTCCTCGTCATATTCCACATTGAAGGCCGCTTGATTTGAAGCCCCGGGACTCATCGGGTTTTCTCCACCTACGGAGTACTGAATAGTATTTGCACCTTTACGGCCTTCAAAATATTCTTGAGCCTCTATCGCTAATTCTTCAACATCTTCAGTAGTTTGCCCTGGTTCAGGATTATAAGTGGCCATCACCATTTTTTGATCCTCTGAAGGGAGGAAACTGACTCCGACTAATGGCAGCAGCGCAATACTTCCAACTAAAATGCCAACCGCCAGCACAGATGCAATAATTTTATGATTTAACGTGCGTGTTAATAACGACTTATACCATTTCGCTAATTTGCCATTTTCTTTTTCTTCCTGATGATGTTTTATTTTATCAGGCTTTAATAACGAATGAGACATCATAGGCACAATTGTTACTGCCACAATTAATGATGCGATCAAGGCAAACACCACGGTTAAGGCAAATGGAAGAAAGACCTGCCCTACCACTCCTTCCACTAACCCAAGCGGCAAGAACACAGCAATAGTAACGATGGTGGAAGATAAAATCGGCATAAACATCTCCCTCGTTGCCGAGTGGATTAGTGCTTTTCCTTTCAATTCTTCGCCAGGCAGCGACATTCGCCGGTAAATGTTTTCAACGACTACAATGGAATCATCTACTACCCGTCCAATGGCTACCGTCATAGCCCCCAGAGTCATGATATTTAATGTAATGCCCATTTGATTTAACACCAGTATGGCCATTAATAAAGATAATGGGATCGAAATGACAGAAATGAGCGTTGTTTTAATATTACGCAGGAACAACAGAATGACTACAATAGCAAACAAACCGCCGAATAATGCTTTATTCAGCATTGTGCTGACCGATTCTTCTATTGGTTCACCCTGATCAAAAGAATAAACAAAGTCTACTCCATTTAATTCGTCTTTAAATTCCGCTGTTTCATCTTTTACTAGATTAACTACATCCACGGTATTGGCTTCCTGAGACTTCACAATCTGCAGGGAAACGGAATCTTCCCCGTTCGTACGGGAAATCGATTCTGCCTGACCGGTCAATTCGATGTCTGCAAGCTCCTCTAAGGCAACCGTAGGAATATCTTCATTTTGTCTTTGTGCTCCTTCCGGCATTTGTGCCGATGTTCCCCCCTGCTCCATTCCTTCTTGTGGCATTTGGCTGTCTGACTGGTCCTGGCTTTGGGCGGGTACAGCAGGGATTTGCAAGTTTTCAAGTTCTTCAATGCTTCCCAGATCTCCATCTACAAGCACTGATTTTTCAGTGTCATCAAAAGTATATAAACCAAGAGGCATGGAAACATCAGATCCTTGAATCATTTCAATTATCGTATCTTCATCTAGCCCATATTCAGCTAATGCCTCATCATTGAAATCGAGCGTAACTTCTTCCAGCTGCTGTCCTGAAACCTGAACATCAGCTACACCTTCCAGCCCTTCTAAAGAAGGGATCACATCATCTTCAAGCGTACTCGTTAATTCTTCCAGAGACTGATCTTCACTGACCGCGCTCAAACTAACAACAGGAAAAGCGTTAAAGTCTAACCGGGAAACGTCAGGGCTCTCCACTTCATCCGGTAATTCTACTTCCGCTATGGCTTCACTTAATTCATCTTCTGCTTCGTCTAAGCTCTTATCGTATGAGTATTCCACCTGGACGTTCGAAGCATTCTGATAGGATGTCGAGCTTACTGTTCCTACTCCGCTTAAGTTTTGAATCTGTTTCTCCAGTGGTTCTGATATTTCATCTGCTACTTCCTCCGGTGTAGCCCCCGGATATGTAGTCGTCACGGTAATTACAGGAGGTTCAATGTCAGGAATTGTTTCCAGTTTCATATTTAATCCTGCATATAAACCTGCTATGGTTATAATAATGGTCATAAACCATATCGCAAATTTATTATTCATTGAAAAATTAATAATTGATTTCATTTGTTCCACCTCTCATTTGACTAGTTGGTCAACTCAAATTACAATATAAATGACCAATCAGTCATAAGTCAAGGATAAACTGCAAACTAGGATAAAAAATGAAGGAGTTTATACTATGGAAGATAAAAAGATCATAATCATTGAACAAGCGATAAAACTGTTCGCGCAAAAAGGGTTCAGTACTACATCCGTGCAGGAAATCGCAAATGAATGCTCTATATCCAAGGGAGCATTCTACCTTCATTTTAAGTCGAAGGATGAGCTGCTGCTTGCCATTTTCACCCATTATTCCAAAGAAATAGAGCAAAAAACCGATGAGATCCAGGCCATGGATTTAGATCCACGAACAAAGTTCATAAAACAACTAACCGTTACCTATCAGGAGATCATTAAACACCGCGATTTTATAATTATGCAGATTCGCGAGCAGGCTATACCGTTTAATGAAGACATAGAGGCGTTTGTCCGCCATATGAGATTTCAGTCATACTTTTTTTATAAAAGAAGCCTCCTCGCCATTTACGGGAAGAAGATCGATCATACCATATGGGAAGTGACTTTATTAATGCAGGGAATGTTTAAGGCCTATATGGATTTGATTATTTTGGAAGGCGTGGATTTTGATATAGAGAAATTGTGTGAATCTATTCTTAAGCGAGCTGATTATTTGGTAGAGGGCTTTAACCGAACTTGTGACCAACCGGTCATAACTGACGAGTTGATGAATACAGTGATTCCAAATGACTTTCATTACAATCAACTTGATAATATCGTCCGCACACTAGAAGAAGTAAAGGAAAAGGCTGAAGGAGACATCGAAGTAACGATCACCGTTCTTCTTGAAGAAATACAAAAAACAGAACCCAGGTCTGCCGTTATAAAAGGTATGCTTTCTAATCTGGAAGAGAACGACCTGTTTAAAGGGATTACGGGACAAATACGTACTTTCTTTCAAATATAACAAGCCGGCCTCAGGAATCGGGGCCGGCTTGCTGTTCATCTTCTACTATTTCATCTAGTACAGGATAGACGGATTCAACTCCTTCCTGCGCTACGAGGCAGGCTACCCCTAACGTCGTTGACCAGAAAGAATCAGGGATATAAGGATTTTTCAGCCCAGCTGGCTGGAAAAGAGAACGATAAATTCGATTGAGGTGCAGCTCTGTTTCTATGGGATCTTTCTCCTTCTCTCCCCTGGCCAGTAAGAAAACGTAACGCATGGATTGAAATAAGTTATCCCCGGGCATAAAAGTGTATTCCTTGAAGAAACGAAGCTGCTTCTCTGCTTCTTCTTTCATACCTGACTTAACAGCCAAATTATCTAAGTTCTCGTATAAATGCCGGTATACCTGCTGAAAAACTCTCCGCTTCTCGTCCTGCATCACTTTGTCCGTATAAATTTCCTGTAGTTTGGCAAACGCTGCTTCTTTTGTCCAGTTCATAGAACCCCCACTTTCATCAATATTCAAAGCCAAAACTTCTCGCTTCATGCTCCACAGATCCATAGAGTTCCGGAATAGCTTGAGAGTGCCGCTTCAACAGGTCAGGCAAGGATGGGACGATTTTGTTCCACACCATTGGATTAGCTGCCATTGCCTGAAAAAGCGCCTCTTCATTAGGGGTCAGCTGCCTTCTTGACTGAATATAGTCCATCGTTAATCGATATCCTGGCTCGAGTTGTTTATCCCTTCGTTTTTGAAAATCTTGAATAAGCTGACTCCATGAGCCCCCATTATCCCAATCCTTAATAATTTCCGCGAGAAGAAAAGACTGCAGAAAGGCATCGTTCATACCTAATCCGGTGCTTGGATCCTTACTGTGGCCAGCATCCCCTAGTAAGGCCCATCCACTGCCGCCCGCTTCTCTAAAGAAATTCGGCATGCCGGTAGTGCCCCTAATCTCACCCTGTAGAGATGAACGCTCCAATCGGCTGTCCATACCATAAAAACTTCGATAGATTTCTTCAAACTTCTTTGGCTTTTTAGCAATTTCTATAAATTCATCCGGAAGCACTTCAAGGCCTAAACAGTCTACACCCTTCTCCATTGGAAATAAAAAACCTATGCGTCCGTCATTGAGAAAAATTTCTGTGGTCGGTTCTAATAAAGGCGAAACATTATGGAAGTAGCCGTAAAAAACCGGTCTTACCGGTGAATGTTCACCGTACGTTTTGGCACCTGCCCAGCTGGCAACCATCGAATGCTTACCATCTGCTCCGATAACCAGGGGGGCGTACATATTATACTCACTTACACGATGGCGATCCCTGACTCTTACCCCTTCAACATGCCGGGTATCTTTAATAAGGGAGACAACCTGACTTCCGGGCCTAAGCTCTACCCCTGGATAGCTTACTGCCTTATCCAACAGGATTTGATCAAAATGTTTACGCCTTGGTATCAAGGTGTAGGACGCACGCGGCCCTTCAATAAAACTATCCTTAATGTAAGTACGCATGCGTGTAATTTTCCTTAATCCAGAGGCTTCTACTGCTCCTAATACCCCTAGTTGTTTGACATATTCAAGATGGGATAAATAGTGAGTAGAAAGAGTATCACTGGGAAATGAAGCTTTATCAAGGATTATTACTTTTTTCCCCATTCTGCCTAGTAAAATAGCAAGGCTCGATCCCGCTACTCTTGCCCCTACTATTATTACATCTGCCTCTCTCTTCATACGACTCGCACACCCTTAACTTTATTACCTTCAGAGTACCGCTTTTATGAATTATAATCCATTAAAAACTCACTTTAAGGGATTCTTGCAGAGAAGACTTTTTTATACTTCAGATGGGTAGAATCTTGTTTGTTTTTCGACTAATAAGGATTCCATTTCCGGATGAAGTGACCGAGTGAGGAGGCTTCCTGGGTACCTGATCGCTGCTCAAAACCGAGATGGATTTCAACAGCGGAGTTCAAATAAAAACAACGGAGGTAAAAAGCTAATAAATAAGGCTGCCGAGAAATTATCCGACAGCCTGCAACTCCCATCAAGGGAGCTTTTTTCTTAATATTTGATTTCGTCTTCTATTTCATGGTTTTGATCTAGAATTAAAATACGACTCGGTTTATTTTCCTGAGCTAATTCTTTAGCTTTGGCAACCGCAGTATCTCGTTCATCATATTCATCAGTAGGAGCCACATCCTCAATTTTTACAATCCAGCCTGTTACGTCTTTATTTGGTGCTACACTGTATTCCTTCATGATTTAAACTCTCCTTTACTATGGGTCTTGATTACGTACTTTCCCAACAATACGGGCTTTCAAACGTTCCCGGCTACTTTTACAAATAGTTTGACATTAAAGCTGTCTCATTCTATAATTCGATACATACCTTTTATGAACGACCAATTAAATAACTCTTATCTAGAGTGGCAGAGGGACTAGGCCCTGTGACGCCCGGCAACCTTCAAGCAGCGGCTTGAAAAGGTGCTAATTCCTACAGATCATTGATGATCTGACAGATAAGAGGAGGAACCTAACGAACTGCCCTCTTCTTATTTAAGAAGAGGGTTTTTATATTGTGCGGAAGCTTTAATTTCAACTAACCTCTGCTTGTCTGGTAGTCATCAAGGCGCCTCTAGCTTTCGTTCGGTACCGCCAATCTATGTAAGGAGGGCTCTGTACATGTCTATAGAAAACATAACCAATCAAAGAATCCATTCTCGTATCTCAATTGGAAGCTTTACCCTCGAGTCCGGGGAGACAATCCCCGATGTTTCATTAGCTTATGAACGTTACGGTCCTGAAGATGCGCCTGTTATTCTTATTTGTCATGCCCTTACCGGCAATCAATACGCGATAGGAACACAGGAAAACCCAGGATGGTGGAACGGCCTTGCAGGAGAAGGATGTCCTATCGATACCAGAGCTTTTCAAGTGATTACTTTTAATGTTCTCGGAGGATGCCATGGATCAACCGGACCGGCGAGCCCGAATCCTGTTACAGGGGAACCATACCGTCTCACCTTTCCTCAAGTCAGCATTCGCGATATGGTCCACTCTCAATTTAAAGCCTTGCGACTGCTTGGGATAAACGAAGTCCATGCGGTAGTCGGCGGGTCTCTTGGAGGAATGCAGACATATGAATGGGGGCTTCTTTACCCTGATTTTATGAAGCAGCTTTATGTTCTTGCTGCCACTCCCTTCTTAAGTGATCACGGTATTGCTTTTAATCATATTGGGGCTCGTGCCATTCAGGATGACCCCGCTTTTTCGAACGGAAACTATAGTCGTAACGAACAGCTGCACGGCTTTGAAATTGCTCGAATGGCCGGAATGGTGACTTACCGAAGCGGCACTTTATTTCAGAAAAGGTTTGACCGCAGCCAAAACGAATCGCTGTATGATATTCAATCTTATATGGATTATCAAGGAGAAAAAATAAAAGAGCGATTTGATGCAAACAGCTATCTTTATTTATTGGAAGCGATGAACCATCACGATATTACAAGAGATCGCGGGACCTTAGAGGAAACAGTAAGTGCTTATAAGGCACCACTTTATACAATGAGCTTTCAGCATGACTTGCTTTATCCCAAGGAACTGATTGAACCTATAAGCCAGCTCACCCCCAATAGCGAACATCATCATGTAATAACCGACTATGGTCATGATGGGTTTTTAGTGGAGTTCAACCGATGGGGGACGTGGATTCATCAAAAATTAACAGAAGGAGCAGTGAATCATCATGACAATTAAAGCAGCCATTCTCGGTTTCGGCACCGTCGGACAGGGAATACATCACATTTTGCAGGACAAACATCAAAAGCTTCATAACCTGCTCGGAGAAGAAGTACGTTTAGTGAGCGTACTCGTTAACGACATGAATAAGAGCCGAAATTTACCAGGCCACGTAACGGTCACAGACCGCTTTGAGGACGTTCTGCACCAAGCCCCTGATGTAATCTTTGAAGCTACTGTCGGAGTGGAACCGAGCTTTTCCTATCTTAATCAAGCGCTTGACCAAAACATCCATGTCGTCACAGCTAATAAAGTAATGTTTGCTGCCCGCGGAAACGACCTTATAAAACGGGCTGGTTCACGCGTTGGAATAGGCTACGAAGCTACTACTGCAGCAGGAATACCGATTATCGGAACATTAACCAGCTTACTGCAGACCAATAATATTACGAAGGTACAGGGGATTTTAAACGGCACGAGCAATTATATTTTAACGGCGATGCAGGAAGACGATAAAACCTTCTCAGATGCTCTTTATGAAGCTCAAGAGAAAGGGTATGCGGAAGCTGATCCAACCAATGATATAGAAGGCCATGACGCTTTTTACAAGCTAATGATTCTATGTCAGCTTCTGTATGGTAAACAGCCTGAATGGTCGGAGGTACCATTAACAGGGATCTCTCAATTGAGCGAAGAAGACCTCCATAGAGCAAAAGAAAAAGGAGAAAAAATTCGTCACGTAGCTACCCTGGAAGTGATTGATGGTGTTCTAAAAGGAAAGGTAGAACCCCTGTCGCTGCCGTCCACTCACGGTTTATTTGGCGTCGGAGGCGTAGATAATGCAATTGACGTAACCGGGGATTTAGTAGGTTCTGTCACTTTACGAGGTCCAGGTGCAGGGCAATTGCCAACAGCCAGTGCGATGATAGAAGACTTTGTCCAAATCTGGCAGGCTAAACCCTCACTGATCCAACAAGTTGTATGATAGAAACGACAAAAAAAGCCTAAGTGATTCTTGATGTTTCCCTTGTAAGGAAACCTCTAATGAATCGCTTAGGCTTTCGTTATTATTAATCTACTCCACCCAGGAACGATGAATCTCGGCGTAGCGCGGGCGCATCAGATCTTTGAGTTCTGCTTTAGGAATTTTGATTTTAGCTGCTTCGGATTTCACTTCTTGCTGTTCCGTTTGTGTAAGATAAACTTCAACCTGATCCCCTGTAAGTGCTAAATTGCTAAAACTCTCATTTGCTGCTATTCTTTCAAAGCTGCCATCAACCCGATCATTCGCTAATTGAGTTAATTTCTTCATATACTCATCATCTTCTGTAAAAATATGTTTTAAATCCAATCGTTTTCCGCTGGATTTATCAAAATTTAGTACCGTAAACCTTTCCTGCTGCTCATCACCCATATCAATGGTTTCAGTGAATTTAACAACAAACACACGCTCGTCCTCATGAAGCACATCATATTTCATGTCTAATGCATGCTTTTGATCAGTATCGCTATCCATTTTTGACTCATAGCTTTCCTTCTTGAACGCATCCTTCGATTGATTCACATAATCAATAATGGACTGGTCGATTTGATCATTGCGTGTTTGCGGATATTCGACCGATACTTGATATTCTTCTATATCTTTTGTCTCTGTTTTTCTAGCAATATCATATGGCTCCTGTTCTGCTGAACGGGAGTCTTCAGAACCATTCGCGTCTGCCATAAAAAACGAACAAGCCGTCAACAACACTACACTAAGGAGTGATAAATATATATTAAATGAATTCATGTCGATTCCCTCATCATTCTCTATCTATTCAACCTATAGTGTAACACAAATGTAACAATGAATTAATACATTTGTTATAAAAATTTATTTTTTTAAATTTTCGTTCTTACCTCCCACAGTTCTGGAAAAAAACGGTGATCGAGAACTTTCTTTAAGTAACCAACGCCAGAAGACCCTCCTGTACCTGTTTTATGGCCAATAATCCTCTCCACTGTTTTCATGTGCCTGAACCTCCACTGCTGCAGCCAATCCTCAATATCCACGAGCTTTTCAGCCAATTGATAGAGGTTCCAGTACTCATCTACATTTTTATAAACTTTAGCCCAGGCAGCTTCGACCGAAGGGTCCGCCTCATAAATCTGGGTATAGTCACGTTCCACTAATTGAGGATTAATAGGAAACCCTGCCTCCATTAACTTCTCAATCGCCGCGTCATAAATACTTGGTGATTCATAAGCCTCCTTAAGCTCTTTATGCAGGACTGGATCTTTTTCGTAAATTTTTAACACGTGTGGTGTTTTGTAGCCGAGGGCAAATTCTACCATACGGTATTGATACGACTGAAAACCGGAGGCCTGACCCAGCTTATCTCTAAATTGAATATATTCTGCCGGCGTTAAAGTAGACAACACATCCCATCCGTGGATAATCTGGGATTGAATGTTCGACACTCGGGAAAGCATCTTAAAAGCTTCCTGCATTTCTCCCTTTCGGATCGAATGAACCGCAGCCCACAACTCATGCAGAATAAGTTTCATCCATAATTCACTTACCTGGTGTATCACGATAAAAAGCATTTCATCGTGATGGTCAGATAAACGTTTTTGAGCAGATAATAGCTGGTCTAATTGTAAGTATTCTCCATAAGTCATTCGCTCTTTAAAATCCGTATGAACCTGCTCGTTTCCTTTTGCATCTTCTTTAGTCAATGTCATTCACCTCTACTCAGGATAATATCCCCCGTTCTGGTATGTGGGAGTTGGTTATAGGCAGGAACTCTGTATGAACAAGCCCTTCGTACATAATTAACGTTCCCAGGCATGGATGATCTACATGAACGTGGACCCTGAATGCCTCTTCTTTCTCATCATAATGCTCATATAACGAAGTAGTCAGCTCTGTCATTTTCCAAGTATTCTTTACGTTAACCTCCCTTGATTGTAACAGAAGCCCCCCTTCTTTAGTTACTTCAGCATCAAGGACAGTAACCACAGAACCAGACTTACCTAAACTATCCACTATAGCATCCTGCTCTTCATCGTAATGCATAGCTGCATCGAATCCTCTAATGGCATACGGAAAAAAGAACCGGCGCACATAACTTATAGCTTCCCGGTCCTCGTCATCAACATAAGCATAATTTTCAAGTGTAAAGGGGACATCCTTCCCCCTCTCCGCAAAAATTAAATGGTCACGTGCCCCTAAGTTTAAAAAAGGCCGCATCCATACAGGGGTGCCGCGAATTTCAGTCATTCTTCCCTGACCCAGGATCATCACTTTTTGGTTACTGGTCAAGCCGAACTTTTTTTGCAGTTGTGGATGCAGGTGGTTGAATTTTTCACCAAGCGCACGGTGAAAGATTGATTTCATTATGAAGTCCTCCTTGATTATACTCATAGTCTATCTCTATGTAAGACAGAGCTCGTTTTAAAAGCTCTGAAGGAAATAATCTTTTTCTTACATGACTTCTTCTGCAAATTGACTAATGGAATATCCTTTTTGCTGTTTCATAAGCCATCCTTTTTTCTCAAGTTGATTAAATAATCGCTGAATGTGTTTTTCCGGCCACTCCTCCAGCAGCCCAAACCATCTCGTCTCATGAAGCTTAAGTCTGCGCAGTTTGTTTGTAGACTTACCTGCCAGAACCTGGACCAGTGTGTGTGCCGGATAGTCTGTTCCATAGTAATGGATAAGGTCCAGCACATGCTGCACAGAATGATAATCCAATGACCTTCCTTTAATGGTGATAATAATATCATCATCCTGATAAGTCACTTCTTTCAGCAGTTCCTTTAACTGCTGTATCAACTGATTTAAAGCATGATCAATGTCATCCGGAAGGGTCTTCAGCCATCCATCAACTCTTTTGACCATGGCTACCTCAGCCAGCTCTACGTTGGAAAGCCAAATAAGGTTGGATTCAAATGAACCGATTGGTAATCTAGAGTCGGACAATTTTTTATACATAACCAGAAGAGGGTACGACTCTACCAATGGCTCGTCAACCTGATATCGTTCAATCTGTCCTGCCAGCTGCAATGCCTCTTCAAATTTAGGAACAAAAGGCTGAAATCGTTCTTTAAGAAAAGAAAGCTGGCGTATTTGATGCAGTAATTCCGTGTTTTGATCAGCTACTTTGTTAAATTTACGGTGGAGGGTGTCTACACGCTTTCGAGCCAATGCCGGATCGAACTGTTCCTCTAAAAGAATCTCTTCCCCTGAAGTAAAGTAGAAAACCCTAAAATCACACGCGTCACACACACAGTGGATCATCGATTGGTTGGAGATAAAATAAAGATCTTTTTCATGCGGACAACAGCTGCTTTTATCCATCGTCCATTGTTCAGGAAGCATCCTGAAAGGCCGCATCACAATATCTGCACGATTGCGCCAGGAAGCGACGTCTTCTGGATATTTCAATAATGAAAGTAAAGCCGACTGATTCATTGTCTCAATCGAAGATATCGTCTCTTTCTTTTCATGCATCAGTGCCACAATCGGATGTTTATGAAAGCTGTTTATAATTTTATTCAGCCATTCTCCCCTTGATTGTAAACTAACAGCAGCTACAAACATATAGTCATCAATGACTTGACGAATATGGCGGTCCAGCTGCTCAGCAGACAGCCTCGTAAAGTCGGTTTCATATCTATACTCTGCCTTAATAGGTAAACCGTGTTCAGCGGAATGCTTTTTCCACAGGAAGAATTCCGGCTTTAACAAATGAGGATGGAGCGTATCATCCTTTAAGAATGAAACTGGCAGTACAGCCTCCCCTTCTATATTTAGAAATGATTGAATCTGTTTAATATTAATGTTTTGTTCAGCCACATACTCAGAAATGGCCTCGTTTACTCTTGAAAGAATACCCCTTTCAAATTTGTGGCCAATCGAACGGATTTGCTTATTTTTCTTCCCAATTGGAGTAAGAATAATATACGGGTAACGTTCATCGTGGTACGTCAGGCTTGCTGGAAGTCCCATAGTGATTCCCCTTTGTGATGGAAGGATATATTACTATTATAGAAAAAGTATGAAAACATACCAATGATTATTGAATAAATGGGCTTACGAAGTTAAAATTTCCACAGAATAACCAAAGAACAATCCTGTTTCTATGACTCCTGGAATCCCTTTTATCTCCTTTTCCATGGAGTGAGTAATGTTTTTAAAGGTAACGTCAAGTATAAAATTTCCCGCTTCTGTAATGACTGGACCGTCTTTTGATTCCGCCATTCTTAACGAAGAAGCTGTTGTGTTAAATTCCTGTTGTAACCTTGTCTCTGCAAGATGAAGGGCTCTTGGGTCAATTTCTACCGGTACAGCATGTTTTTCACCCAGGTTTCTTACGAGCTTATGTTCATCTGCTAAAATGTAAGTCTTTGGAGAGCTTGCCATCACCAGCTTCTCCATAAACAGCGCTCCCCCACGCCCTTTTATCAAATTGTGCTGTGGATCCACTTCATCTGCACCATCAAATCCCCAATCAGGCCGAGCTGATAAAAGGGAGGTCACTCGAAGTCCATAATAGCGGCAATTTAATTCAGCTTCTCGGGAAGTAGGAATCGCAGCCACTTTGAGAGACTCATTTTTCACCCGACGGCCAATGGCAGCAAGCGCCAAAAGGGAAGTAGATCCTGAACCTGCCCCAATGACATCGCCGTTTGAAGCTTTATTGCTTAAGGTTTCTGCTAATATTTCCTTTTCTGCTTTCTGTTTTATTTCACCAGACCAGCAGAGTTTATTAGATAAGGGGTTATCCCAATTCATAGCTATCACCTCTCCTTATTGTTATTCCCTAAATTAAAGAAAACAAGCGCTCGATTCATCGAACAACCTTTTCCAACATAGGATGAAGTAGGTTTATGTCCCGAAGCATCTTAGAGAAGGTGAGTGCATGCGTAAACTTTATTTGAAGCTGGTAATATTCTACATTGTGCTGTTTTTGGGCCTGCTGTTTGTCATGTTGGAAAAATAAAGATGAGACAATAACCTGGTAAACAAAAATAAGAGTGGCCCCCGCACACAAGGTTCTTGCTGGCGGGGGCCACTTGATTTTTTATAAAGAATACTTATAACCGTCAGGGGTATCCTTGTGATTAGGCAGTAGTACATAAATAGTTTAGATTCCAAGAAAATGGTATTCGTGAATGAAGCATAACGGAGACCACTTTTTATATTTTTGCAGGCTGATTTAGGTTTCACTCGAATGGCGAATGACTTCTTCACTCCCGGAAAGCATCCAGCCATGATTTCCTTATTCAATTAAATCATGTTTGAAAGCATATATAACTGCCTGAGTACGATCCTGGACATCTAACTTTCCTAAAACATTGCTTACGTGAACTTTTACGGTTTTAAGCGCAATGTATAGTTCGTTCGAGATTTCCTGATTCGTTTTCCCCTCTGCCATTAGCATTAAAATTTCTTTTTCCCGGGCTGTCAACTGTTCGTGAAGGGGGGTGTTTTGAGGTGTGCGCATTTTATTCATGATCTTACCTGTTACTTCCGGTTCCAGAATCGACTGCCCTTTATAGGTTTCACGAATGGCTTTTGCAATTTCTTCAGCTTTCGACGTTTTCAGCATATAACTCGTGGCTCCGGCTTCAAGAGCAGGATATACCTTTTCATCATCAAGAAAACTTGTCACAATGATAATCTTTGCTTCATCCCACTGCTCAACAATCTGCTTGGTAGCTTCTATTCCATCCATTTCTTTCATAACGAGATCCATTAATATGATGTCCGGTCGGTGTTTTAATGCTAATTCAACCGCTTCTGCCCCATCATCAGCCTCTGCGATGACATCGATATCGTCCTGAGACGAAAGATAAGCAGATACGCCAATCCGCACCATTTCATGATCATCAGCAAAAAGTACTTTGATCAATTTATTTCCTCTCCTTTAGTTAAAATAGGAACCTTCACCTCAAGTCTCGTACCCTCACCCTCGAGACTTATTACTTTGAGTGTACCTCCAATTTCAATCGCTCTTTCCTTCATGTTCTGCAATCCATACGAACTCGTTTTGGAATCTTCGATGTCGAAACCTACACCGTCATCCACCACGCGAAGTATAATATGAAGATCTCGTTCGATCAGCATAACATGGAGAGCATCTGCTTTGGCGTGGCGAAGGGTGTTGGATACAGCTTCTTGAAGAATTCGGAACAATTGATCTTCAATTCCCTTATCAAGAGAAAGCGGCTCCACTGTCCAATCCACTTTCATAGGTACCTTTTGCGTAAGCTCGGCCAGCAGTTCTTCCGACCCTTCTGATAACGATTTTCCTTTTAATGCTACAGGTCGTAAATGAAGCAGAAGTGCTCTCATTTCGAGCTGAGATTGATGAATCATATTTTCGACCATAGCCAGCTGCTGTTTAAGCTCGGCTTCTTCTTCCAATGAACGGTTTTCATTGACCGCAGACATGAGCATAGACGCTGCGAAAAGCTGCTGACTAACTGAATCATGCAGCTCTCTCGCTAATCGGTTTCTTTCTTGAATAACGACTTCCTGCAGGCTCTTCTCTCTTTCCTGAGCGCGTTCCGAAGCAAGGCGCTGAGCCATTTCTGCCTGAGATGAAAATTTATCCTCGATTTTCTTCATTTTTTCTTCAATAATAGAAAGCTCTTTATGCTGTTCAAATTCATATAGTAACGATTGACCTTTTGAAATCTCTTCCAGCTGATGCTCAATATAATTCATTTTCCGCCGTGTAAACCAAGCCTGACCTCCGCCAATAAACAAGCCTATCGATACAGCGAGTAGAAAGACAAACACGACATAAGGCAGATCAATCACCTTCGTTGTCCACAGTTCGCCCCAGTTTTGCAGTGGAAATGCGATCAATGTCATACTCAAAATCACACAAGCTAATATTACACACATAAGCACACTTATGGTCAGCTGTCTTTTCCACGTGCTCATATTCTCTTCACCTCAATATTTCCAGAACCAATTGAGGTCACAATTTTCACTCGAGGTTTACGAGTTGAATAATTCGGTGTTTGATAACTAATCGTCTGATTCATCAACTTTGTATTTCTATATTGAAAAATGGTGGCCCGTCCTAATACTGCACTGTGTTGAACGGAGACTTCCACTTCGTAAGGAACATAAATATAGAGACTGCCCACAAAATGCCTGATGGAAATAACAGCTTCATCATTCGGCAGTACCGTATTGCTTAAATCCACAATCCGTTCTCCAAACCCTCCATGGATATTAATGTCATACCATTTATACGCACGATCGGGGGTGGCTTCATTTCCAAAGAATTTCTGCTTGAGAACCGGCTCGCTGCTGTTGAGTTCCACATCCTCAAAAACCACAGGTTCGATACGCGCAGGGTCATCTTTGGAACGGTAATAATGGAGGATCAGCATAACTAGAGCAGCAACGATCAGAAACCGAACAGCCATCATATTAATCACCGTAATGAATAAGCTGGCAGCCCCAATCCAGAAGATAATCTTTGCCCAAAGTCTGTTGTATCTTCTCCACCCTAAATAAATAAGAACGCTTGAGAACGCCACCGAAAAAATCAACCCGCCATTGAAGAAAACAACTTCCATAACGAGGAGAACCGCTCCAATCAGCAGTATAATGTTAACGGTATCTGTAGACATTCTTTTCAGCATAGCGATTCCCCCCTTTTAGCCGGTTTTTTTATTATGTAAAAAGGCGCAGTTCTCTGCGCCTCCTATCATATCATGATTATGATTGAGCTGGAATATTCTCCTTATCCTTCATATCCTTCTCCAACTGCGCCACCTTACTGTCAAACGTATTTCGGTAATAGGAGCTGTTCACTTTGTATTCCAAATCTTCAATATAACGGTCCATTTCTGAAAACCTTGAATAAGGCTTGTCCGCTGTATCTTCAATCACCTGATTCATTCGATGATGAGCCCTTGCAATATTCTCTCTCCCCATCAGATCCATGCGCTTAAGATGCATGTCTTTCAACTTGTGTTTCATTTCTTCATACTTTTGTTCCAGTACTTCCAGCTGTTCCATAGCTTCTAAGCGGGATTGTTTTAGACGTTCAGCCCTGGCTTCATATTCCTGCTGTTCTTTAACAGCAAATTCCACCATCGCCTCCTCGCCGGCATTTTGTGCAATTTCAGCTTGATGTTTCCTTTTCCCGGCCATATCCTCTGCACGCTGATACTCCCTCGCAAATTCGTCCTTTAAACGATACTGACGTTCGACAAGCTTACGTACTTTTTCTGTTTCTTTTTCACTTTCCCTTAAATACTGATTCAACATTGCGATCGGATTTTTCTTCTCCTTTTGATCCAATGCATCATGAAAATCAGCAGAAATGGTGTCTTTTAAACGTGTAAATAAGTTAGCCATTGTTGATCTCTCCTTTAAGAATTGTGTAATTCAGACCATTGTTTTTCGAAGTTCGTAAATGGATCATTCGAAGCCGTTACTGGCGCAGACTCACCTTTACTGCTTGTCCAGTTTTTAGCGATTAAATAAATACCATAAGCTGCAGCCAGACCGATAACAGCATAAATATTAGAAACCGCTACACTTAATATAATTAGCCCGACAATGATCCAGCCAATTTTTGCTGCTGTGGAATCGCTCTTCATAAACTGCTTACACACAATATAAAGCAGCCAGACACTCACTCCCAACAGGATCATCGGTCCCAGATTCGCAAGTAAAACAGCAAGCGCCACAAGGCCAGCTAGAAACAACAAGAATTTCTTCATCTTCACGTTTCCCTCCTTCTCAATAACTTACCTTCATCATACCGACAAAACCTGCCAACCATAATGAGCCAGAGATATATCTTTCACTAAGACCAGAGGCTTACATGTGTATATTGTGTAATTGTGTGGTACCAGGTACAGAAATATTGTTCATGTGTACCCGGTACCAAGAAAAAAAAGAAAAAAACTGAAAAATGGGTAAAAAAACCTGCAGCCGACTGGGCTGCAGGTTTGTCTTATTCGATAATTTTTAACTCAGTCGGGGTTTGGGTGAGGGTTTCATAACCGGTTTTTGTCACGAGCACGTCTTCTTCCAGTCGTACACCGCCGACTTGCGGGTCATAAATTCCCGGCTCAATGGTATAAGTCATCCCTTCTTTTAAAACCCCATCGTTTAAATGGCTCATCGAAGGAAATTCATGAACATTGATGCCTAATCCATGCCCAATCCGGTGAGGGAAAAGGTCTCCATAACCAGCTTCTTCAATTACATCTCTAGCGGCCTGATCGAGATCGCCGATTCGAGTTCCTGGTTTGCTTAAAGTCAGAGAAGCCTGCAATGCTTCGCGGACAGTTTCATACATTTTTCGCTGATCATCTGATATGGATTGAAAAGCAAATGTTCTTGTAATGTCGGACGTATAGCCCTTCCACACCACCCCAAGATCAAATAAAACAAAATCTCCTCGTTTGAGCTTCCTCTCCCCTGGATTCCCATGAGGCTGTCCCGATTTTTCTCCAAATAAAACCATTGTAGAAAAAGACATTTGAGCTACACCTTTTTTCTTCAGCTGAAATTCAATGTCAGCTAACACTTCCATTTCAGTAACCCCTTCTTTTAAAGCGTGCATACCAGCTTCTACTCCAGAATCAGCCAGTTCAGCAGCTTCACGCATTATGCTTATTTCACGTTCATCCTTTATCACTCTCATTTCATTTAACTCGCCTTCTACATCAATGACTTCCGGCTGTTTAAATAAATGAAGTAAAGATTCACTACGCCCATACGTAAGGATTTGCTTCTCAATTCCTGCTCTCCCAACTGTGGAAATCCCTCTGCTTCTTAAGCTGGCTTTCATTAAATCCCACGGATCTTCATGATCAGCGTATCCAATGACCTCAAATTCCCATCCTGAATCTTTAAGCTGGCCCGCTTCCATTCCAGGCAAAACAACAAGAGGGTCAGAGTCGGGAAACACCATCAGCCCTAATAACCGTTCATGAGGATCAGTGAGAAATCCAGTTAGGTAAAACACATTTTCCGGTGAATTAATAAACGCCGCGTCAATCGAGTGATGCTTTAAGTATGTAGAAAACCTTTCCAATCTGTTAAACATAGTCTCTCCCCTTCCTTCTTTCCATTATCATATAGTAAAAATATGACCATTCCAACCGAACAGGAAATATGAACCTTTTCCGACATTTTGCATACATCATTACTTTTTTAAGGGGACTTTCTGTATAATGACGGAAGAAACTAATTGTTACGGAGGTCATTCGATGGATCGAACTCGATTTTTTGTCAGAGTTTCAGCAATTTACGCGTTGATCGGAGCTTTTATGGGCTCACATATGGCTGGAGGCGGCGGCTATCAACTAAGCGCTGTCCACGCGCATATTCTAGTAGTAGGTTGGCTCTCATTATTTTCGTTTGCTATTTTTTATAAAGTTTTCTCCATACCAAAGACTTCAAAGCTTGCTTCTTTTCACGTTTGGAGCTCTTTTTTCGGAGTATTTGGTTTAACTGTCGGCATGTGGCTTTACTTCACACAGCCTTTTGGAGGATTAGGTGTCTTTAACACAATCTTCTTTATAGTAGGTGGTACAATATTGCTGTTCGCCTTTATTAGCTTTACGATTTTAGTTTTTGTACAAGGAAAATATATCTCTGAAACGTAACAACAAGAGCAGGGCTTATGACTGGCCCTGCTCTTATTTATGGTTTATAACGCATTAACTTGTCATCCTCTTCACCTGGATTGCCTCGTCCATCCGTATTATTAGTAATAAAATACAGCTCTTCATTTATGACTTCTACATCACGTATCCTTCCAAAGTCTTCGGTAACGGGCTCGGGATTATTCCCGTCCAAATCCAGCTTCATTAAACCCTCTCCCCTTAAGGCCGCTGCATATATATGCTCATTCGTCACTACCAGCCCTGAAGGCGCCCACGTGCTATTTCCTGTTTGATAAAAGGGGGTTTCCATGCCGTTGCGGGATTCATCGCCTACGATTTCAGGCCATCCATAATTATGACCGGCTTCGATCTTATTTATTTCATCATGGTTGGTAGGTCCATGCTCTGCCGCATATAAATTCTCATCTTGATCCCAATCCATACCCTGAGGATTGCGATGCCCATAGCTGTAAACATAAGAGTTCTCAAATGGATTATCTTCCGGAATTTTCCCTTCCATATCCATTCTTAGAATTTTGCCGGCTAAGCTGTCTTCGTCCTGAGCAAGAGACTCATCCTGCGCGTCTCCTGTTGTCACGTACAAATACTGGTCCGGCCCAATTTCTATTCTTCCTCCGTTATGAAAATTACTCCCGGGAATATCATCAAGAAGACTTAGCTCCTCGTGCCATTCTTCTCCATTATATTTTAACTGTACAACTCTGTTTTTTATTTCTCCTGCTTCTTCATAAGTATGGTAGGCATAAGCCAATTGATTGTTTTCAAAGTCAGGGTCCAGCTTTAATCCAAGAAGGCCACCTTCACCGATTTGAGAAATTTCCTTGTCGGTAACCACCGGTTGTCTTTGGATTTGATTATCACTTGAGACTCGGGCAATAGTACCTTCGCGTTCACTTATATAGATCAATTCATCATCTTCTTCAATATCCCAGGGAGCTTCTAACTCTGAAGCCACCTCAATCATCCCCCTATTCGAATTCGGAACTTCACCTTCTTCGTCAGGCTGGGACCTATCTTCATTTGTTTGACACGCCGCTAGCAATAATAAGCACATCCATCCTAATCTCCTCATTTCCGAAGCCTCCACTTATTCATGTTACCTCTATTGTACAAGTTTATTGAGTGCCAAACAAAAACCGGCCCCAGAAGGACCAGTTCAAGATTCCATTATGCATTTTCACTGCCAGGCTGTGATTGGGACATTTTCTTTTGTTTCTTTCGAATATCGACCTTAGTTAAAATGGCAACAATCAAGGCCACGATGAACAACATTCCAAAGTAAATCATGCTGTTCGCATAGCTGCCAGTCATATCATTCATAATAGCTGCAAACTGAGGTCCCGCCAAACCAGCTGCTGCCCATGCAGTAAGTATATACCCATGAATAGCTCCCAGCTCTTTTGTTCCGAACAAGTCTCCTATAAATGCAGGCAGTGTAGCAAAGCCGCCACCGTAACATGTATAAATCACTCCGAAAAAGATAACGAAAAGAGTGACTGACGTGGTAACAGGAAGCAGCATAAACAACGGGATTTGTAACACAAAAAAGATAATATAAGTGTTAGACCTTCCTAAATAATCTGAGGCAGAAGCCCAGCCAATGCGGCCGAGCCCATTAAAAACTCCCATAACACCTACGAGAGTGGCTGCCGCGGCAGTTCCCATACCCACCGTATTTTCCGCGAGAGGTTTAGCAGCTGAGATTACCGCAATTCCGCACGTAATATTTATAAAAAGCATAATCCATAAATAATAGAAACGTATCGTTTTCAGCGATTCTTTTGCACGTAAATTCGCCAGATCCTGTGATTTCACATCTGTTTTTTCGTCAGGGTTATACCCTTTTGGCGTCCACCCTTCAGGAGGTCGGGAAAGGTATAAGGAAGACAATATCATTATCGCAAAATAACTAACCCCTAATACAAAGAAAGTCATTGCGATTCCCACAGATCCAATTAACCAGTCCATCACCGGACTCGCAACGGCGGCCGCAAATCCAAAACCCATGATCGCCATACCTGTCGCAAGCCCCCTGCGGTCCGGAAACCATTTTACTAAAGTCGAAACTGGGGCAATATATCCAACTCCAAGTCCAATTCCTCCTAATACTCCATAAAAGAAATATAATGCCCATAAGGATTCTAATTGAACAGCAAAGCCTGAACCAAACACTCCGATACCAAAGAAAACTGCTGCTGTAATTCCAGCTACACGCGGTCCATATTTCTCAACAAACCACCCTAAGAAAGCTGCCGATAACCCTAAAAACAGAATGGCTATACTAAATGTCATTTGCACTTCTTGTGAGGACCATCCAAATTCCTCACCCAATGGACCGGTAAAATTACTCCACGCATATACAGAGCCAATTGAAATATGTATTCCAACAGCTCCTAATGCGATGAGCCACCTATTTTTTATTTTTTCGTCTGCCATATGCTATCCTCCTATATTTTTTGACTATTCCGTTAAAACATTACCTAAAATATATGACGTAAAACTCTAATTTCTCTAACCATTCCATATACCAAAAAACGAGGCTGATCCATAAGTCCAACAATGACAGCAAAAAACGAACAATGAAAGCTGAAAAATATAAAGGCAGACCATTAGCTTAGTCAAAATGCTTAAGACGCCTTCGGGAACAACGCGATACGAAGCCCCCGAAGGAAAGCGCTCTTTGCTTTTTCAAGGGGGCTGAGACTGTACTCTCGAAAAAGTGACTAAACGGAGCGATGGTAAAACCCTTTCTTGACACGTAAATAATCCGAACTGATTTCAACAAAATCGTTCGGATTATTTTATGATTTATTCAGTTTTGTCCAAATCTCGTTTATTGCAACTTTTCGACATAATTAAATTTTATTTCCCAGGAAATTATTTATTTCTCAATCGTAAATTGCTGCCACTCTTCCGGCAGAAGCTGTTGATAAGTTTGGTGGAGAAATCTGTCGTCGATCAATTGGATAACTCCATGGTCCTTTTCTGACCTGATTAATCTTCCACCGGCCTGAAGCACCTTATTCATGCCAGGGTAAACATAAGCATATTTGTAGCCATTTTTCCCAAGTGAGGTAAAATAATCTTTTATCAGTTCTTTTTCAAAGCTGCGAGGAGCTAACCCAATCCCGATGACAGCTACTCCATTTAAACGGTCTCCTCTCAAATCGACACCTTCTGAAAAGACGCCGCCAAGTACAGCAAAACCAACTAAAGATCCACCCGGAATAAATTGTGCCAGAAAATCATCTCTTCTTTCTTCCGTCATCCCGAATTCCTGAACTGCAGTATCAACGTCTGAATAAATACGAAACGCTTGATAAACCATGTTCATATACTGGTATGAAGGGAAGAAAAACAAATGGTTACCTTCTTGATTTTTAACTTGATTGTGCAATAAAGACGCAAGTTTCTCGGCATTTTGTTCCCTGTCTTTAAAACGTGTCGAAAGCGGAGCAATTGTTACTTTTATTTGTTGCGCGTCATAAGGAGATGGAAGCTTAAGAATATAATCGGTCTCCTGGCCGCCCAGCATGTCTTTGTAATACCCAAATGGAGACAGAGTTGCTGAAAAGAAAACACTAGATCTAAACGATTTTGTTACTTTTCTCAGTAAATAAGAAGGATCCACACAGTATATTTTAACCCCTTCATTTGAAGTTATAATTCTATAATGACTGTCCAATAAGTCGAGTATTTTTATAAAATTTTGACTGGCGAAGTAGCAATCCAACAAATTCTCAACTTCTTCTCCTGTATGTTCTTCCCTTAAAAAAGAGTCGGCCTGGTCAATAAACCGTTCCAGGTTCTCTTCTAAACTTCCGGGAATCTCTTCGATAGTTGCTTCGAAATCACTCTTCAATACGTGCAAATCCTTACGAACAGCTTGAGCCGAACGAGACAACTTTTCATTTCGTTCTGCCCACTCTTCTTCTACTTCCCAAAAAGAATTGCGCACAATAGAGGCCGAATACATGTCCCGGGCCCGTTCTACCAGGTTATGAGCTTCATCAATTAATAAAGTTGTCCTTTTCTTATCCTCTGGCATCAGACGTTTTAAAGCAACACGAGGATCAAAGACATAATTATAGTCCCCTATGACTACATCCACCACGTCCGTTAAATCTAACGAGAACTCAAAAGGACAAACACGGTGCTTTCTTGCATATTCTTCTATTACTCTTCTTGTAATCTGGGTTTCATTCTTTGCTATATCAACTACTGCCCCATTAATTCGATCATAATAACCTTCAGCAAATTCACAATAGTCCGGTTGACAGATCGTTTCTTCTTTAAAACAAATCTTATCTTTAGCTGTTAAGGTAACAGAACACAGCTTCAATCCATTTTGTTCCATCAATTCCAAGCTTTCTTCTGCTGTCAATCTGGTAACAGTCTTCGCAGTTAAATAAAAGATCCGTTCCTGCCCTCCCTCTTCCATCGATTTAATTGCCGGAAAAAGAGTTGAGATCGTCTTGCCAATACCTGTAGGTGCCTGTGCAAACAGGTTTCTTTTTTCCTGAGAAGTTCGATACACCGCACCGGCTAAATGACGCTGACCATTTCGATAGTGAGGGAAAGGAAAGGTCAACTGAGGAATAGATTCTTCTTTTTCATTCTTTATGTGTGAGAGAACCTTGGCATACGACATGTATTCTGCTACTGTTTCTTTCATAAAGTTATCAAGTTGTGGTGCCGTAAACACATATTTAAATCGTTTCTTTTCTTTCGTTCTTTTCTGTACGTAGGTAAGCTGTACTTTTATCTCGTCTAATTCTTCATTTTTCGCATAAATATAAGCATACCCCTTCGCTTGAGCCCAATAAACCGGGTAACTTTCCTCTGTAATCTCTTCAAGTTCCAGAGCTGTTGATTTAATCTCATCAATGACGATTCCTTTATTGGTTTTTAACAGACCATCGCAGCGGCCGTGAATATAAAGTTCTATATCTTCCATCTTGTATTCTCGTTTTAAGTACACTTCACTTTCATCATCTTCTTCATACTCCTTCTGAACAGCTTGATGAATGGCCGTGCCTTCAAGCATTGAAGTGTTTGAACGAAACCGATCGTCAATGCTTCCTTTTCGATAGACATACTCCATTAAATCTCGTACAGAAATGCTGATCTTCTCCGACATAATCTACACCCCCTGACTTGTTTTCTTGCCGCTATACCGTCACCTCTAAGCCGTTTACTTCGAATGTCTATTTTATAGTTTTAAGTGCTATAATATAGGTTACAGGGATTAAATACCCAGATAAAATTGAAAAGATAAATTGGCTGTCATAAGGTATTTTTTATCCCTGATCTAGTCAAATGTCCATATACTATATAATAACTTATTAAATAATAACAGGTGTGATCATAGATGAAAAAAACTAAATGGCTCGCTCTCCTTATCTGCTCATTCATCTTTTTGATTTTAATTATATTCACATTTGTTAGTAACCCTATCGACGACAACCAAACTAATAAAGAGAATGAACCACAGAAGGAAGAAATGGAAAGTGATGAGCAGCCGAGGGAAGAACAGGAATCAGAAGAGAAAGAAACTGAGCCGGAAGATTCACCTGAAGCGGAAGGTACTGTTAGCGAAGAACTGCGCGAGGTCTTTTCCGGTGTGATCGATAGTGCACGTAACCTTTTCGTTCGTGATGATTTAGAAGTTGTAGCTATGGGAGATTCACTTACTCAAGGAGTAGGTGATGGGACAGAAAACGGCGGTTATGTAGGACTCCTTGAAGACAACATTAATGATAATGATGAAACAGCTAATTTTACAATCGACAACTTCGGCAAAAAAGGAGACCGAACAGATCAGCTGCTGACCCGTATGGAGTCTGAGGAAATTTCTTCTTCTGTTGAAGAAGCGGATTTAGTTCTTATTACGATCGGAGCCAATAATGTAGTCCAGGTCATCGAAGATAACTTTACAAGTCTCAGCTATGACGATTTTTCTCCAGCTCGTGAGAATTACCGTGAAGACCTTGATGAAATCCTAACGAGAGTAGAATCAGCAAACCCCGACGCTTCTATTTATTTAATTGGTTTGTATAACCCTTTTAATCAATATTTTGATAACATTCCTGCCCTGTCTCAAATTATGAATGAATGGAACAATGTCAGTGAAGAAGTCGTGGAAGATCATTCAAATGCTTCTTTCATCCCAATTGAAGACGTATTTGAAAATAATGAAAGTGAACTTTTATGGGAAGAAGACCACTTTCATCCGAATGAGGAAGGCTATAAACAAATGGCCGAGCGCGTGTTAGAATATATTAGAGACGAAATAGAGGAATAACACAGGTGGGAATGCACTTATGCTAAAGCGTATGTTTTTAAACAACCGTTGGAAAACGTCTTTTTTTATATTAGCCATTATTAACGTGGCCGTTATTGTATGGATACTGTCTCTTATTTTTCTCCCCAGCTCCTATACCCTCGTAAATGTGGATCGTGAAAAGCAGGATTCCGAGGCTGAATTCACTGTAGTTTCCACTAAAGAAAACTTGGAGCAGCTGGCAAATGAATATTTAAGTGAACTTTCAACTCAAACTGTATTTGATTATTCCATTTCCCTGGACAGAAACGTTACTTTATCTGGAAATATACGAGCTTTTGAGCAAACGATTCCTATTAAAGTGGAACTCACCCCGGTGGTTCAGGAGAACGGAGATTTAGTGCTTGAGCAAGAACGCATTTCATTAGGGCAGCTCCCCCTCCCTAATAAAAAAGTAATGGAGTTTGTAGCTGAAAATTATCAATTTCCTGAATGGGTGACCGTTAATCCAAATGATGAAAATATCTACGTAGCTGTTACTCAAATGGAGACCGAAAGTAATATTGATATTGAAGTCGACCGTTTTAACCTCAACGCTAATCAGCTGGCCTTTAAGATCGCCTTTCCGGAGCGATCCTTCAGCATCGCAGATTCATTGACAGATCACAACTTACTAGAAGAGAAAGCGGAATAGCAATTAACACCCCTCGTCATTAAGCAGAGTATTTCTGTGAGAATAAACCGATATGATAAAATTTTTATATAGAAATTGTAAAGGAAGTGACATCATGCGTGTCGTTGACAATATTGCTGATTTAATAGGTGATACCCCACTTGTTAAACTAAATCGTTTAGCTCCTGAAGGCGGGGCTGATATTTATTTGAAACTTGAGAAATATAATCCCAGCGGCAGTGTGAAGGATCGTGCAGCTTATAATATGATTATTCAGGCAGAGAAGGACGGCTATTTAAAAGAAGGATCCACGATTATCGAGCCCACCAGCGGGAATACAGGAATCGGGATTGCTATGAATGCTGCCGCCAGAGGTTACAAGGCGATTCTTGTTATGCCCGATACAATGACCCAGGAGCGTATTAATTTATTGAAGGCTTATGGAGCCGATATCGTCTTAACCCCCGGAGATGATAAAATGCCGGGCGCCATCTCTAAAGCAAAAGAACTTGTAGAAGAAATTGAAGGATCTTTTATGCCAATGCAGTTTGAGAATCCAGCTAATCCAGATGCTCATCGCCATACTACTGCTTCCGAGATTGTGGAAGCAATTAAGGAGTTAGGTAAGCCTCTATCCGCTTTTGTATCTACAGCAGGTACTGGAGGAACAGTAACTGGAACAGCGGAGGAGTTAAAGAAATACTATAAAGAAATGACTGTACACGTTGCTGAACCAGCCGGCTCTCCTGTACTTTCAGGTGGTAAACCAGGTAAACATAAATTAGTCGGGACAAGTCCAGGTTTTATTCCTTCCATTTTAAATCAAAATGTGTATGATGAGATTTTTCAAGTCAGTGATGAAGATGCCTATGAAATCACTCGCAGGCTGGCACGGGAAGAAGGACTTCTTCTAGGAACATCCGGTGGAGCAGCATGCTGGGCAGGAATTGAAGCTGCAAAACAGAAGAAACCTGGTGATATCGTAATAGTAATTGCTCCAGACACAGGTGAGAGATACCTTTCGGGAGACCTTTTCCGCCAATAATCATTTAAACCAAAACCGCGTGTTAACACGCGGTTTTTAAATTCGATATAAATCCCTAAACCTTAAGTGCCAGCCCAGATGGTAAGATGTGACACGACAAGTTATAATAAGGAAAAATAATGTATAGTAATGAACTCCATTTTCAATATTAACTATTCCGATACCTGCCACTAATCCGGCTAACATTGCCCAAACAGCATAAATCTCCTGATGAAGGACCATTGGTTTTCTTTGAGCAAGTACATCCCTTGTCACACCGCCTCCAACACCTGTTAAGATGGCTGCAAAAATAACCCCTCCTAACGGAAAACCATGATCTAACGCAAACGCTGCTCCTTGAAGAGCAAATGCTGATAATCCTATCGCGTCTAAGTAAATGTTCCAGCGGTCCCAAAACATGACCCAGCCTTTAGGAAAAAAATAAACGATGCTGATTGTGATTAGTGCAACATAAAGAAAATACCCTTGTTCCCAAACATGAACCACTGGAACATCTAAAGCTATATTCCTTATAATTCCTCCTGCAAAAGCGGTAGCGATCCCTAATATAAACGTGCCAAATATATCATATCTCTCGCTTAATGCCACAATAGCTCCGCTAAATGCAAAAGCGCTGACCGCTATAATATTTAATAGTTCAAAAGCCAATTCTCGCCACCCCCCAGCGCGCACTCTATATATTTAAAATAAGAAGACTGAATAAGCATAGCAGAAATACCAACTGTTGATTAGCAGCAAACGATTATGTATATCATTAAAAGTCGGACAAACCCTATTATAACAGGAATTAATCATGAGTATTTTTTTTGCAAAAGGGAATATAAAATCATGGACTTATTTTTGTTGCAAACTGCCACAAGGATACTAAGGGCAGGACTGCGAATATATTATGTAGGACAATAGACATATTGGGTGTGATAAATAGTGAGAGAATGGCTCATACAACTTAGAAAAGAAAAGAAACTGACTCAACAGCAAATCGCAGAGGGCGCTCATATTGATCGTGCCTATTATGCGCAAATCGAAAGTGGAACGAGGAATCCAAGCATGGCAGTTGCCTCACAAATTGCCAGCTTTTTAAACATAAATACCTTTCTATTTTTCTCTGAACATCTTAGCGAACCATTCACACTTGCACTAAGGAATTCCCCGATAGTCGTCGCTCATTGCGACTTAGACTTACGATATACCTGGATGTTTAACCCTCACCCTGATTTCAATAGTGATCGGGTCATTGGAAAAACCGACGTTGAACTTGATGATAACGATGGCACAAAAGCTTTAATGGCCATTAAACGCAAGGTTATTGAGACAAAACTTCCCGTCCGCGAGTATGTTACATTTCCATTGTCTGATGGAGTTATAACTTATGATGTTTTCGCTCAGCCTATATATAATGATGTCAATAAATTAATCGGTGTGGCCACCGTTTCGACTGAATTACTAACTTAGAGCAAGGGGGACTTCCCAATGAACCTAGAGCATCTCCCTCTTCGAATTCTTTTAATTACTTATCGAAGAGCGGTAGAACTGGATTTAGATGATGATTTTATTAAATGGATTAAAAAAGAAATCCAGCAGAGAGAGAATGAAAAAGAAGAGCGGAGTAAAAAAGCAAACCTATAAAATTTGCCTGCAAGTGGTTATTGCTATAATATCGGCTGATTCTTTCCTATTCATTTTTTAGGTTTCTTGAAGATACACGAAATCATTCTATAATAAATATCAAAGTGCAATCAGGACGAGGAATTCCGCCTGAACCACTTTTTCTTACAATAACTTTAAACCTATTATCATAAGCTTCATGACTTCAAGTGATAAATTAATGACGCGCAACTGAATTCCAGATCTCAAAGCGAACTCTAAAGGTTCGCTTTTTTTATTCCTTAAAATTGACAATTACTCAGAAATTGGTTATTATTATCTTGAAATCGAGATTGTTGATTTCATATACTGAGGAGGAGTAACGATGCAAATAAAAGGAATTCATCACGTCTCCGCAATAACCGCTGATGCAAAACGAAATTATGACTTTTATACAAACGTACTAGGCATGCGTTTAGTTAAAAAAACAGTTAATCAGGATGATACCTCTATGTACCACCTTTTTTACGCAGATGAAAAAGGAAGTCCCGGCACAGATTTAACTTTCTTTGAAATCCCACGCGCAGGGCAGACGTACCCCGGTACCCATAGTATTTCTACTACTTCACTACGCGTCAAGAATGATCAAGCACTTCGTTTCTGGCAGGAGCGTTTTAAACAATTTAAAGTCGATCAAGATCCTATTGAGGAATGGGAAAACCGAAAGATCCTGCCATTTAGAGATCCAGAAGGACAACGACTAAACCTCGTTTCTGATGAGAACAACGTGGGAGTTAAAGCGGGTATCCCCTGGGATAAAAGCGGCATTCCTGAAGAAAGAGGAATTACCGGGCTCGGTCCGGTGCATTTAACCGTGGCAAACACCGTCCCTACAAAGCAGGTTCTCGTAGATATTCTAGGGTTTAAAGAAGTTGGAATAGTTAACAGCAAATTGGTCCTTGAAACCGGAGAAGGTGGAACAGGAGCGGAAGTTCATATTGAGGAAAGGACAGACTTATCACGGGAAAAACCTGGACGAGGGAGCGTCCACCACGTAGCGTTCAGGGTGGAAGATGAAGAAGAACTGAAACAATGGCACGAACGTATACAGAAAGCTGGTTTCCCAAACTCTGGGCTTGTCGACCGTTTTTACTTTAAATCGCTTTATTTCAGAGAACCGAATCACATCCTATTTGAACTGGCTACGGATGGACCAGGTTTTGCTACGGATGAAGAGGTCGAACATTTAGGTGAAAGCCTTGCCCTTCCTCCATTCTTAGAAGATCAAAGAGAAGATATCGAAGCTCGCTTAACGCCGCTTCAGACGTCTGAAGAATAAAACTAACCCTGCGCTGATATGGAATGAGCGCAGGGTTAGTTTTATATTACGCATCCAACCGGTCTTTTAACCAGTTAATTAATCCACCCTTTTCCATCATTTCGAGTTGTCTCGGAGAAAGAGCATGCTCTAATTGTATCGTTTCATTTTTTCCTTTCAATTCTACTTCAAATCCGCCATCTCGTTTAATATTTTTTCGGAGTTCCTTAAAAACTAAAGTATCTCCCTGCTCTACTTTTTCATAATCTTTATCATTTGAAAAAGTCAACGGCAGTATTCCAAAGTTCACGAGATTCTGCCAGTGAATTCTCGCAAAATCCTTAACAATCGCCACGCGCAGTCCCATATACCTTGGGGCTAAAGCTGCATGCTCACGGCTTGACCCTTGTCCATAGTTTGTTCCACCGATAATGACGTGCCCGCCTTTTTCCTTCTGTTCCATCGCTCGATCATAATACGTATCGTCAACAATCTCGAACGTAAACTTACTGATTTCGGGGAGATTGCTTCGGTACGGAAGTACTCTTGCACCGCCAGCCAGTATCTCATCCGTGGAAATATCGTCACCGACTTTTAACAACACTGGAAGCTCCATTTCCTCAGGAAGCTCATCCATCTTAGGGATAGAAGCAATATTAGGCCCTTTCACCAGCTCTACTTTTTCTGCTTCTTCTTTTGGCAGAGGTGCATCCAGCAAGTCAGTGTCAATTGTAGGCTGTTCAAGCTCCTCAACCTTCGGGAAATCAAATCCCGCATTGCGAGGATCGGTAATTTTACCTGTCAGGGCAGACACGGCAGCTGTTTCCGGACTGCATAAAAAGACGCTGTCCTCTTTAGTTCCTGACCGCCCCGGAAAATTACGTGGAGTAGTACGTAAACTGTTTCTTCCCGAAGCCGGTGCCTGTCCCATGCCAATACACCCATTACATCCAGCCTGATGGAGACGGGCTCCAGCTTGAAGAAAGTTAGCGATATGGCCTTGCTCAGAAAGGTCGATTAACATTTGTCTGGATGTCGGGTTTAAATCAAACGATAAACCAGAAGCAATGTGGCGTCCTTCCACAATTTTCGAAGCCACCGCGAAATCACGATAGCCAGGATTGGCTGATGAACCTATATAAGATTGGTAAATGTTTTCTCCTTCAATCTCTTTCACCGGGACAACATTGCCCGGGCTGGACGGTTTAGCAATCATCGGCTCTAGAGAAGATAAATCGATTTCATCATGACGATCATAAGAAGCATCGTTATCAGCAATTAACTCTTTCCATTCATCTTCCCTGCCTTGAAGCTTCATGTATTTTTTAGTCTCTTCATCGGATGGAAAAACGGTCGCTGTTGCACCAAGCTCCGCCCCCATATTAGCAATAACATGTCGGTCCATAGCCGATAAATTTTTTATTCCTGGTCCATAATATTCAAAGATATGATTAACTCCGCCTTTTACCCCATGGCGTCGAAGCATTTCCAAAATAGCATCCTTAGCACTTACCCATTCCGGGAATTCACCAGTCACCTTAACGCCCCATATTTTAGGCATTTTTACATAGAATGGTTCCCCGGCAATCGCCATAGCTACATCAATTCCACCTGCTCCCATCGCAAGCATCCCCATGCAGCCGTTGGCACAAGTATGACTATCTGACCCCAGCAGGGTCTGTCCCGGCTTAGCAAGCCTCTGCATGTGCACAGGATGACTGACACCATTCCCCGGACGGCTGAAATAAAGTCCGAAGCGTTTTGCAGCACTTTCAAGGAACAAGTGATCATCAGGATTTTTACTGTCTTCCTGTATTAGATTATGGTCCACATATTGGGCAGAAGCCTCTGTTTTTGCACGATCAATTCCCATGGCTTCAAGTTCAAGCATGACCATAGTACCTGTCGCATCCTGGGTCAGGGTCTGATCAATTTTCAATCCAATTTCCGCACCTGGAGTCATTTCTCCTTTAACTAAATGATCTTTAATTAACTTTTGCGTGACATTATACCCCAATCTTCTTCCTCCTTTTTTACTTATTACAGTCATAATCTTCCCTATACCATTTATACCCTTTTAACAGGGTGTTTACTCATACCTCTTTAACGACAAATTTGGATATTAGTGTAAATACTTAGATATTGTTTATCAATTTCCAAAAATTAAACATAAATATTGAAAAAGCAATCTGTGAAAGTTGGTCCTTTTTAACCCCTCTTAAGCTATGAAAAAAGACCGACTTGGGAAACCTCCAAATATAGTTGAAATATTTTCATCGAACGTGTATTCTGAAAATAGATTTGAAAGACAGCATTCTTTCAAATCCACAGTTGATCAACTAGGTGTGTGGAAAATGGAATATGGTAAAGCGCTTCGATTTCATCGGGTTAAACAAGGTTTAACCCAGAACCAGCTTGCTGACGGCATCATTTCGGCAGCCTATCTTTCGAAGATCGAAAACGATCAGACGGTTCCAGCTATTGAAGTACTCGAAATGCTTTACGAGAGGCTTGGAATAGATTTTAACGAATCTACTATTGATCATCCTACCAAAGAAAAGTTAAAAGTTTGGTACGAGGCTATAGTATTTAAACGTAAAGATGAGGCTAAAAAAATACGGAATGAGCTAATCAAGCAGAGAAACACGCTGGAAAACCATCAATTGTATATCTTCTTTGAGTTATTCCGCATTCGCTATCTTTTTCTAGAAAATGAGATAGCGGAGGCTTATAAAACTTGGGAAAATTTAAAGCAACACAGAGATACTCTTGATGATGAAATGAAATTTTACTACCACTTGATCGCTGGTCTAGTTAAATATTATAAAGGGAATTTTAATGATTCATTTCAAGAATTAATGGACGCTAAAAATTACAGTCTTTCTATTGATATTGAAAGCTGGGAAGCAAGTGATCTTTATTATCTATTGGCTTTAAGTACAAGTCAGGCATTTCACGTATCCGCCTCTATTTTTTATGCTGATCAAGCTTTGGAAATGTATAAATCTCAATATGATTTATCTAAAAGTGCTGATTGCCATATAGTGCAAGGAATTAATTATAGTCGTTTAAAAAATTATCCTAAGTCTTTAGAAAACTATCACTTAGCTAGAAAGATAGCTATTCAAACGGACGACACTGTGCAATTAAGGTTAGTTTATATTAATATCGGTACCTTAGAAGCTAGATTAGAAAATCACCAAGCAGCTATTTCTAACTTTAAGAAAAGCTTAGATTATAATAAAGAATCCACCTCTTCTTTCGATTATATGGAACTGCTAAATACAATTCATAGTTTAATAATGGAGCACTATAAACTAGGTGACATAAAAGGATGCATGAACTGGGTGAGCTTTGGTGAAAAGAAATTGGAAACCTTTCCTTCAAAACCTTATGCTTATCATTTTTCATTTTATAAGAAAGTTATAAACAATGATCCCCTTTTGAGTGAATTTTTGGAAACAGAAGTGATTCCATATTTTCAAGAACGAAAGGATCATATATACATTACGCGTTATTCTATGTTTCTTGCTGATTTACTTGAGAAGCAGAGAATGTATAAAAAAGCTTCATCTTACCTTAGGTTAGCAATTCAATTGTTAAATAAACATTCTCAACTAGGAGGGATACTCTTATGAAGAAAGTTCTTGCTGTAGTAGCTTTAGCTACGTTGCTAGCCTCAGCTGCAGCACCAGTTGTTTATGATACTACTGAAGATCAACATCCAAGGCCCTTAGTTATCGAAGCTTAAGTTTTAGTTTAGTATTTATTAGTTTTTAGTTTTACTTATTGCGTGTTTTAATTAACACCTCCCCTAATCCTATACCTATAAATTTCTTTATCCTTGCCCTTGTGGTAAGGATCTTTTTTTGCAAAAAAACATCGTCATCCAGCTGCTGGACGACGATTCTTCTCTTTTATTTTATGCTGTTTTTCCACCGTATTCTTTCCAGGCACTAAAACCACCCTCTAAATTGAGGACATCTTTATAGCCATTTGCCTGTAAAACGCTAGTGGCGATAGCTGAACGCACTCCTGATTGACAGTGAACAATCGGCGTTTTGCCTTCTGGTATCTCATCCAGGCGGTCAGGGAGCGTTCCCACCATCACGTGAATTGCGTCTTCCATATGCTCTTTATCCCATTCTGATTGAGTCCGGACATCAATGATAATATAGTCTTCATGATCTTTAAATTTCTCATTTAACTGATCGGCTGTTATGCTTACATACGCTTCTAGATCTTCCTTCTGAGCAACAGCTTCTTTCCTTACATAACCTGTCAGTTGATCAAGGCCGATGGATTGTAACGCTTGTTGAATATCATCCACGTGCGACTCATCGCTAATGATAATAATGTCCTGGTCATAACTGATCAGCCACCCAGCCCAATTGGCAAATGCTTTATTAAATGGAATGTTTATTGTTCCCGGCAGATGCCCTTGGGCAAAATCTTCTTTGGAGCGTGTATCAATTACGGCACTTCCTCGTTGAACTTCTTCTCTTACTTTCTCTATCTCTATTTCGCCCACAGCCTGATTTTTTAATAGTGCGGGACCTTCTTTATTTAATTTTTTCATCATGGCAAAATAATTGGGTGATTCAGGCTGGCCTTCCAAGAGTTCTCTAGTAAATGGGGCTTCTTGGTCGTGGTTTAATGCCCAATTGTTTACTTTTTCATATCCGACAGTTGAGCTTGGAACTGCTCCCAGTGATTTACCACAGGCACTTCCAGCTCCGTGACCGGGCCACACTTGCACATACTCAGGCAGTTCTTTAAATCGCTGCAGGGATTGAAACATATCTTTAGCGCCCGCTTCCGCAGTGCCGGCCTCACCCGCAGCCTTCTCTAGCAAGTCTGGCCTCCCCACGTCTCCGACGAATACAAAATCCCCAGTAAATATACCCATAGGGATATCCGATCCTCCACCCTCATCTGTTAAAAGAAAAGACAGACTTTCTGGCGTATGCCCTGGTGTGTGGATTACTTCAAGTTTCACATTACCTACATAGAACTGCTCCCCATCTTTCAGGAATTGATGATTATGATTTTCCGCGAAACCATATTTCCAATCGTTATTTCCTTCATCAGATAAATACAGCTTTGCTGCTGTCCGAGAAGCGAGCTCTCTTGAACCGGATAAATAGTCGGCATGAATATGAGTTTCAGCAATACTTGTAATGTTAAGTCCTTCTTTTTCAGCAGTTGTTAAATAGGGTGTAACGTCTCTCGCAGGATCAATTACCAGGGCTTCTCCTGTCTTTTGACATCCAACAAGATAAGACATTTGTGCTAAGTTTTCATCAAAATATGATTTAAAAAACATTTTTGATCCCTCCGCATTAATTTATACTTTGATTATATACCCCTTAGGGTAATATTGTAAACCAATGGAGACTACTTCTATCATTACCGTTTACACAAAACCTATTAAACAGAGGTGGGAAAATAAGTAAAGCAAAGATGTTAAAAACGAACAATAAAATGATAATAAAGAATTCTTTCAGGGCACATAAAAAATCCGAACTGATTTCAACAAAATCGTTCGGATTTTTTATGCTTTATTCAGTTTTGTCCCAACTTTTATTTAAAGTATTCACGAAGAGCCTCTACAGGCGGCTTACCTATTGGATTAAATAAAAGCTCAGCATTGCTGATATAATTGATTTCAGCCGCATCAATTTCTTCATATTTCAATCCTTCTGCTGCTTCTTCCACTAATAATTGGACTTGATTCATCATACCAAGGATCTGCTGGTTATCTGTTTTCGTATAAACCAGAGGATCTGCTTCTGATAATATTTGATTAATGATTTCATCTTCGACCTTTATAAGCTGCAGCAATTGTTTAAGTGACCCTTTAATGACATTATGCAAGTTCTCAAACTGAGGTTTTCTCAGCCCGAATAAAATTAAATTAATACCTGTTTGATTGTTCATAAGGATTAAACATTTTCTTCGGTTAATCGTTATCAGATTGCCATGCCATTTATTAATCGCAGCTATATCTTCATATTCTTCGGTTGCTTCTAATTCTTTGTTTAATTCTTTCGTCAGTTTTTGTGTTGCTCCAATGACAAACATACTGTCCCACCTCTTGTTGATTTCTTTTCCCTAGTGTAACAGGTTCACTTGAATTCCCCTACTTATATCCATTCTCTTATTGTATACAAAAAGCCTATGATCAATAATCATAGGCGCTTTATTTAGTTCGTCTTGCGAAATCAACAAATTGGAATTTATCCGGACGGTGTCTTGATTCAGTGAATTGAAACAGTGTAGCGTCAGCCAGATAGACGTAGCTTCGAATAACGACAACTTGAGAATGTTCGGCCACATCTAAATACTTCTGATCTTCCTCCGTTACCTGCTCAACGACAATTTCTTTTTTAGCAAAGCTGATTTCTAACCCTAATTCATTCTCTATATAATCATAGATCGAATGCTTGGCAATCGACTTCGTTAAATTAGGAACAATATCTTCGCGGATGAAATCTTTATCTAATATGACCCGCTCACCATTGATTTCCCTGGACCTTGATATTTTCCATATCTTCACTTTGCTTTCACAGTTCAAACGGGAGCGCAGCTGGTTATCCGCTGTTTCAACGAACACTTCATGGACATGGGTTTTAAAGTCCTGACCAAGCTGATCAGAAAGCTCTTTAAAGCTTGTCAAGCCGGAAACTGGGAACTCAAATTTATTTTGATCTAAGACTACCGATCCTTTTCCCTGAACTTTTTGAATATAGCCGTTCTGCGAAAGAAGGTTCAGGGATTTACGGATGGTTTCTCTTGATGTAGAAAATTGCTGGGAGAGATCATGCTCAGAAGGCAATGTGTCTCCTGCTATGAACTCTCCCTGCTGTATCATTTGCACTAAATCATTATAAATGACGAGATATTTATTTTTCATTGTTTTATCACCGCTACTATCCTATCACTTTGTGTGAAAATGGTAAACGATGGATTCGTAAGGCCGCAGGTTCAGTTTCTGATAATTGGCTTCTGGCTGATCGTAGTTACTAATAAGAATTTCGGGCTCTCCTTGAAACTCAACTTCTGAAGGAAGAGTAAAGGTGGTTTCTTCTCCGTAGAAGTTGTTCACGACAAGCAGGGCTTCTCCGTTCCATTCCCTTGTATAAGCGAAGACGCGCTCGTCGCTTTGATCCACCCACTTGTAGTTTCCATGAGTAATAATATCATGCGTTTTACGCAGTCTATTCAGCTTCTGATAATGGGTAAAAATTGAATTTTCCTCGTTCATGACTTTCTCCGCATTTACTTCTGGGTAGTTGCTTGCAACAGGGATCCATGGAATACCCGTTGTAAACCCGGCTTGTTCCTCATCGCTCCACTGGACAGGTGTACGTGAATTATCGCGCGACTTCTGTTTTAAAATATCAATAATCTCCTCTTCAGTCATACCTTTTTCCTTCATTATCTGAAAGGCATTCAGAGATTCAACGTCCCGATACTGAGAAATGGATTCAAACTTAGGATTCGTCATACCGAACTCTTCACCCTGGTAAATATACGGAGTCCCCTGCATCATATGAATGGTAGTGGCAAGCATTTTCCCTGATTCTTCAGGGTAGTTCTCATCATCCCCAAACCTAGATAATACACGAGGCTGGTCGTGGTTGCACCAGAACAAAGCATTCCATCCGCTTCCTTCATGCATTCTCTCCTGCCACGTTGATAGGATTTGTTTGAGTTCCTGAAAATCAAATGGCGCTTTTGTCCACTTTTCGCCATTGGGGTAGTCCACTTTCAGATGATGAAAATTGAAAGTCATGCTCAATTCATTACGTTCAGGAGCCGTATAGCGGATACAATGCTCGATGGTTGTAGATGACATCTCCCCTACCGTCATTAAGTCATAAGGAGTGAAGACTTCCCGATTCATCTCCTGCATATAATCATGAACTTTGGGTCCGTCCGTATAAAATTTACGTCCGTCTCCCGGCGCCACAGCACCATCATCGTCAGGAAAGTCCTGATCCTTGGAGATAAGGTTAATCACATCCAGGCGGAAGCCGTCTACTCCTTTCTCTCCCCAGAACCGCATCATTTCGTAAAGCTTCTCTCTTACTTCTTTATTTTCCCAATTGAGATCTGCTTGAGTAACATCGAATAAGTGTAAATAATACTGGTCTGTTTTCTCATCATACTCCCAGGCATTACCTCCGAACTTGGACTGCCAGTTGCTTGGAGGGCCTCCATTAACAGGGTCTTTCCAGATATAGTAGTCGCGGTAAGGGTTGTCTTTTGATTTCCTTGATTCCTGGAACCATTCATGTTCTGTAGAAGTATGGTTGATTACAATATCCATAATCAACTTCATTCCGCGCTTGTGCGTTTCTTCTAGAAGCCGTTCGAAATCCTGCATCGTTCCATATTCATCATGAATGTCGTAGTAGTCGCTAATGTCATACCCGTTGTCGTTCTGAGGGGATTTATACATCGGGGTCAGCCACAGCACATCGACCCCGAGTGTATTTAAATAATCTAATTTTTCAATGATACCCTGGATGTCGCCCACACCATTTCCTGTTGTATCATTAAAGCTTTTTGGATAAATCTGATAAACGACAGCTTTTTTCCACCATGGTTGTGCGGTCATATGAGCTTCCTCCATTTCTAATCAGTCTTTATACATCACGTTTACGTTTGGCATAAAGGTAAGTCGCTATAATTGGAACAACAATAACGATAACCATACCAATAATAAAGTCAAACCAATACTGCGTTACAATAGAAAATATTCCAGGTACACCGCCGACTCCAATTGAGTTAGCCAGTACGCCTTGAGAGGAAATGTACAGTCCGGCGATCGCTGAGGAAGAGATTGCAATTACAAATGGATATTTAAATCGCAGGTTCACACCGAATAATGCCGGTTCCGTTACACCTAACCAGGCAGATATACCAGAGGACAGCCCCAGCCCTTTAAGCTTTTCATCACGTGAAGCAAGCATAATGGCAAACGCGGCTGAACCTTGTGCAATATTTGATAACGCCAGCATTGGCCATAAGAAAGTTGTTTCAGTACTTCCGATTAACTGAATATCTACAGCCAGGAACGTATGGTGCATACCTGTAATAACCATAACTCCATACAAACCGCCGTAAATGAAGCCTCCAAGAGCTGAAGCTGCCTCAAAGATACCGACTAAGCCATCTGTTATAAAGTTACCAATTGCAAAGGTGACAGGTCCAATTAGAATAAACGTTAGGAAACCAGTGACAAGCAGTGCTACAGGAGCGACGACTAAGAGCTGAATGGCATCAGGGGTACGCTTCTGCATAAAGAGTTCAATCTTCGTCATCACCCAGGCAGCGACGAGGACAGGTAACACCTGACCTTGATAGCCGATCTTATCAATTTCCCATCCAAATAAGTTCCAAACTGGGACGGAGCCTTCTTCAACGGCTGAACCATACTCCCAGGCACTTAAGAGTTCAGGGTGAACTAGAGCAAGACCCAGCACTATACCAAGAAGCGGATTACCACCAAAACGCTTAACTGCTGACCAGCCAATTAACCCGGGAAGAAATGCAAAGGCGGTATTGGCAATAATGAAGATCATATTGGCTATACCTTCCCACTGAGGGTAAACATCAATAATGGATTCTTCATCAAAGAAGATTCCCGGTCCCGTTAAAATGTTGTTAATACCTAATAATAAACCAGCTGTAACGATGGCAGGTAATATTGGAATAAAAATGTCAGCTAACGTTTTTATGCCTCGTTGCAGCGGGTTCATTTTTTTAGCAGAGGCTTCTTTTACTTCCTCTTTAGAAGACTCTCCAATCCCCGCAATGGCTACTAATTCCTTATATACTTTATCTACAGTTCCTTGTCCGATCACAATTTGAAACTGTCCATTTGTGGAAAAAGATCCTTTGACCGCTTCTATATCATTTAATTTTTGATCATCCACGATCCCTTCATCGTTCAATGCTAACCGTAGTCGTGTTACACAGTGAGTTGCAGCATTGATATTTTCTTTGCCGCCAATTGCCTCTAAAATTAACTCGGCTTGTTTTTTGTGATTCATAGTCTTCCCTCCTCTAATTATTCCTTGGGACTTCCATAAGTACAGCGGCACATGCGGCCGACGGCTCAAATGCCAGTCCTTCACCCGTCATTTTTCCGCAAAAAACAGGCTCCAGCACTTCCTTAAAGTCAATAACCTCAACCCTTGACCTGCTTAACCACCTCCACTCGTTTCTCTTTATATCCAGAAAGCTTCCTAAACATGATAGTCTACTTAAACGCTTCCATGTTCCTGAGTGACTTGTCTATACAAAATTCAGTTATGATTATAATTTGTATATACAAGTTTTGCAAGCGTTTTATAAATGGAAATTTTTTATTATTTATAGATTCCCTGAATTATAAGATTTACTCCAGTTTATTTCCTTTATAATAAAGGGCTGTTATGGTATAAATATTTAGTGTGGCGAAACATTTGAGGAAGAAGGGATACTTATCCTTACACAAGAACAAAGAGCTAAACGAAATGTTTGGATCATGTGGTTCGCAAACTTTTTTATTGCGGGCAGCATCACGATGGTACTGCCTTTTTTATCCTTATATATAGATGACCTTGGTGACTTTTCCAGTTCCTATGTTCAAACGTGGTCCGGGTGGATTTTCGGAATTACTTTTGTCACAGCTTTTATTTTCTCTCCGATTTGGGGAAAAGTCGGAGATCGATATGGCAGAAGAAAGATATTGATTATTTCCTCTACTGGGTTAGCTTTATCCGTACTGCTGATGGGGTTGGCTGATTCAGTATGGGAACTTTTTTTCCTGCGTTTTTTTATGGGGATTTTCACGGGGTTCATTCCAATGTCTCAAGCTTTAATTGCGACGCAGACTCCTAAACACATAGCCGGGAAAGTCCTTGGTACGCTTCAGACCGGAAGTATTACAGGAACCCTTCTCGGACCAATGATCGGAGGGGTTATTGCTGATGCCATCGGGTACGGGCTAACCTTTCAGTTTGTTTCAATTTTTGTATTTATCTCTGCTTTTATTGTCTTTTTTGGAATCCAGGAACAGAAAATTGAAGAAGAGGAAGCTGAGAAGTCCAGCTATACATCAAAAGAAGTGCTCTCTCATATTTTAAAAAACCCAGTACTGCTGGTCGTTATGGTAATCTCTCTATTTATTCAAGTTGCCCATTTCAGCATCCAGCCGATTCTTTCCCTTTATGTAGAAGACCTTCACGGACCTGAGAATTTAGCTTTATTCTCAGGTATTGCTTTTTCCGCTGCCGGGCTTGGCAATTTAATGATGGCTAGACGCTGGGGCACGATTGCTGATAAGCAAGGCTACATCAGGATTCTAATATTCCTTTTATTTATGGCAGGTATTGTGTATTTTCCAGCTGCATTTGTTACAAACATTTGGCAGCTTGTCGTTTTACGTTTTTTGTTAGGCATATCTATCGGTGGGATTATTCCAGTGAGAACTGCTTATATTCGTCAGGAAGCCCCTATTGCCATGCAGGGAGAGGTGCTCGGTTACAATACAAGCTTAAGGTTCCTGGGTAATATTATCGGCCCTGCATTAGGCGGAATGCTGTCAGGGTGGTATGGCTTCTCTTCTGTATTTTTTGTGACAAGCGGATTATTAATATTGTGTGGAGTCGTATTAGTGGCAGCCGTTAGGAAGAGCCCTCATTCTATCGCAGATGCGCCCTCTGCCTAAATCCCTTCTCTTGTGTTACTATAAGTGTATATACAGTTCACAAGGGGTGTTTACGTTAAATGGAAAAAGCATTAATTGTGATTGATTACACCTACGATTTTGTGGCAGACGACGGAGCGTTGTCGTGTGGGGAACCCGGCCAAAGTATAGAAGATAATATTGTCAGATTAACAAAGAATTTTATTGATGAGAAAGAGTATGTAGTTTTTGCAGTAGATGTTCATGAAAAAGAGGATCCTTACCATCCGGAAGCAAAGCTCTTTCCTCCCCATAACATTAGAGATACACGCGGAAGGACTATTTACGGGAAACTGCAGGAAGTTTACGAATTAAATAACACTAACTCCAATGTACTCCACATGGACAAAACGAGATACAGTGCGTTTGCCGGCACCCGTTTAGACCTGAAACTAAGGGAACGAGGTATCACTGAGCTGCACCTGATCGGAGTATGCACAGACATTTGCGTACTGCATACCGCTGTTGAAGCTTATAACCTTGGTTATAAGCTGGTCGTTCATAAAAACGCCGTCGCAAGCTTTAATCAAACAGGACATGAATGGGCTCTTGAACATTTCAAAAATGTATTAGGTGCCACCGTGAAGTAGTCCTTAAGACTCCTATGGGAACAGCCCGAGCCGAAACACCCGTAGGAAAGTGCTCTTTACCTTTTAAGTAAGCTGAGGCCGTGTCCACGAAAATGCGACGCACTTTGACGGAGCGGTGGGGGAAATCCTTTCTTGGCGTATAAATAATCCGAACGATTTTATTGAAATCGTTCGGATTATTTTATGTTTTTATTCAATTTTGTTCCAACCCCTTTTAACTTTTGAAAAAAGATGTTCAAAAAAATGCCATTTGCTATTCTTGAAAAAATCGAATATGATGAAATATGGACATTTATGTTTTTGTATATAAAGCAGTAATGAATATAGGAGGAATCACCATGAGCTCACAAGATTATCGAGTTCTGTTGTACTACAAATACGTTGATTTACCTGATTATGAAGAGTATTGCCAAGACCATTTAACATACTGCAAAGACTTAGGACTTCGCGGCCGTATCATCGTTTCCCCAGAAGGGATTAACGGAACGGTATCGGGTACCGTGGAGCAGGTTGAACAATATATGGATTACGTACGTTCAGATGAGCGTTTTGCTGACATTCACTTTAAAGTCGATGAACACGATGGCCACGCTTTCAAAAAAATGCACTGCCGTGTGAAGCCAGAGCTTGTAAACTGGAGCATCGAAAATGATGATATCGACCCGAAGAAGTTTGGCGGCAAGCATCTCAAGCCAAAAGAGTTTCATGAAATGCTGCAGGATGAAGATACAATTGTCATCGACGGGCGTAACGAATATGAATATCGGATCGGCCATTTCCGCAATGCTATTCGCCCGGGGGTTGATCATTCCCGCGAATTTCCTGAATGGATTGCTGAAAATGCAGATGAGTGGAAGGACAAGAAAGTTCTTACGTATTGCACAGGCGGCATCCGCTGTGAAAAACTGACTGGTATTCTTAAGAAAAATGGCGTAGAAGATGTTTACCAGCTGGAAGGCGGCATTACCACCTACGGTAAAGATCCAGAAGTAAAAGGAGAGCTCTTCGACGGTAAAATGTACGTGTTTGACGAACGTATTGCCGTACCAGTTAACCAGGTAGAAGACAAAGTAGTAGCAGAATGTGAACATTGTGGAAAAGCAGAAGATCGTATGATCAACTGCAGCAACCCAATTTGCAATCGTCAGTATGTATGCTGCGAGGACTGTGAAATCGAACAGCATGCTGCATGTACTACTGAATGCAAAGAACATCCCGAGAACCGCTGGGATGCAGAGCGTCAAAAGCAAATTGATAAATATGACCGCATTTCCGGTTAAAAGAACTCGCTTAGACCCATCCAGGCTAAGCGAGTTTTTCTCTTTTTATTTTTCGATCATCGAATGCATAGTCTACCGCTACTAATAACAAAGCAAAAATCCACTGCGACCAAAAGTGCATGGTAACCCCTGTAATTATTTCATCTACAATGTAAACCGTAACCCATGTAAAAAGTAGGTCTACGGCTATAATCGCCTGTAGTCCTGCTTTTTTTACTTTGGAGGCTTTGATGAGCTTGGCCAATGCTTCAAACAAAAATCCTACTGCAAACACGAGCATACCGAACAATACAAGAGAGCGGTTCGACTCATAGCTCACTCCTAAAAGCTTAAACAAACCGACCATGCCAAGGAAGAACACACCGAGAAGAAAGAATAATCCTAATAACACTAAAAAAGTCAGGCTCGTAATCACCATCATTTTAGTTTTTCCATCTAATTCGTTAAATGGTTTCTTTTTGGACATCAATTTCATCCTTTTCTTTCTGCAAACGTTCAAGAAGAAGAATTTTCAAAATAAACATACCCCTCTGCGGCCTTTACTGTCTCGTTTTCCAAATAAATTCCTGACCTCTCATCTATTCCGTAACCAACTGACACGTTCAGCTCATTTACGGTCTTCCTGAGGTGGTTTTGTTCCCTCCAGCTCAAATAGTGAACCGCCAGGGCTCTATTCTTACCAGGCCCAGCCCTTTCTTATAAAGCGTTCTTTCCTGTTCATTGTCTTTTGCTGATATAACACACATGTCAGGTACAATAAGAGCGCCTGCTGAAAAACCAGCAATAGGAATTCCAGCTGTGTATAAGGTTCTAATAATGGGTGCTAATTCAGATTCAGCAATATATTGCTGATACTTCACCGTATCTCCCCCACCTATCATTAAGCCACCAGCAGACTTTAGTTTTTTTACTTCGTCAGCCTCATACGATTCCTTTATCCTTATAAAATGAAAAGGAATATCAGGGGAATGGGAAGTAATTGGATCTGTAAAAACGGAAGAGTATTCCTGTATACTCATATCTTTACGCGGTTTATACAATAAGACAACGGGGCCTTTCTCCAGTAGGCTTGCAAAGCTCTCAGCAAGTTTTTCCGGCATAGGCGGTCCACTTCCTATTAAAAACAGGTGACGATTCTTCAAGTTGATCCCTCCCCTACCTATAATATTTTCGGTGAGCTGCGTGATTTGTAGATCCAATTCCCCGGTTAAATGAAAGGGCGTATTCGATTGCTGCTGTTACAAATTCCTTAGCCGTTCGAACAGATTCTTCCACTGAATTCCCCTTCGCTAGTTCGGCAGTAATTGCTGCAGAATACGTACAACCGGCTCCACTCGTATGAATCGTAGGGACTCGTTCGGACTCCAGATAGACCATCTCTTCTCCATCATAAAGGATGTCGATTGCAGGATATTCCTTTAAGGATCCTCCCTTAATGAGCACATATTGGGCTCCTGTATGGTGCAGTTCACGGGCTGCCCTCTCCATTGCTGTGGGTGAATCCGGGGTAGAGATATTCAATAGTCTTGCTGCTTCTTCTAAATTCGGTGTAATAATTGTGGCTGTCGGCAGCAGGTGTTTCGACAATGCTTCAATTGCCTCATCCTGAAGAAGCTGAGACCCCATTTTTCCAATCATAACCGGGTCGACTACAACATTTTTGATTCCATAATAAGAGATAAGCTCACTTGTACGATCGATGATTTTCTCTGTGAAAAGCATGCCTGTTTTTAACGCCTGCGGCTCTACATGCTCAAAGGATGCATGGATTTGTGCTTCTATAGCCTGGAGGGGGTGAGTAAATATCCCTTGTTCTGTTGTGGAATTATTGGCTACAATGGCTGTAACTGCACTCATACCGTAAACGTCTAATTCTTGAAATGTTTTAAGGTCTGCTTGAATGCCTGCACTTCCCTGGGCAGCAGATCCTGCTATGGTTAATGCTCGTGGTATACTCATTCTTAGGTCTCCGTTCTCAATATTATTTAGCTGAATTGTACCAAATTATATTATGGTTCGGCTATTCTCCTGAACGCTGAAAAAGGAGTTTTTGCTATGCTTCCCTTTACTGAAAAAGTGATCAATACTATACAAACTATTCCTGAAGGGTATGTGATGACGTATGGCAGCATTGCCCGTGAATCCGGGAATCCTCGTGCGGCCAGGCAGGTAGCTCGTATTCTACATTCGATGAGTCAAAAATATAACCTCCCGTGGCATCGCGTCATTAATTCTAAAGGACTCATTGCTATAAAGGATGAAGAAACCGCCTTTCATCAGCAGCAGGAGCTTGAGCGTGAAGGTGTGACCGTCATAAACCGAAAAGTCAATTTAAAAGAATACCATTGGTAAGGGGATTATATATGAAGTTTGAGGTAAGAAAGTATCCGGAGATGTCATGGTCCTTATCCAGGCATAAAACAATGCTGACATGCCAACGCAAATATGCTTATGATTATTACGTTTCCCATAACGGGTGGCTTAATGACGCTGATACTCTTGCCAGGCAGGCTTACCGGTTAAAGAAAATCACGAATTTAGAAATGCATTTCGGTAGCGTTATTCACGATTTAATCTATCAAATTATCCAGCGTGTGCTTAGCAATAAAGAGATTCCAAGTGAAGAAGCTGTTGTAGATGAAATCCGCCATCAGCTGAACCGAAGCTTTATTGAATCTACGAGAAAGGAACACTTATGGCAGCATCGACCGAAACATTATACGATGCTTCATGAAATCTATTATAGCCAAACGGCCCAATTGCCAGATCACAAGATCAAAAAAATAACAAATCGTATTCACACAACGGTAAGTAACTTTTTTGCAAGTCGTTCATTTGCTGATGTTCTAAATAAGGAAGAAATGAACTTTTTGGAGTCGGAAAAATTCCGCTATATGACAGTTAGCGGAGTTAAAATTTATATTGTAATGGATTTACTCTATAAAGACGTTATAAAAGATAAATGGGTGATTGTTGATTGGAAAACCGGGAAGTCTTCAGAGGAAGACCGTAATCAACTGGCTCTTTACGCGCTTTATTTACAGCAGAAACACAATATTGAGTCCCTGGATGATATCGTGATCCGAAACGAGTATTTACTTGAAGGGATTCACGTAGAACATCAATTAACGGAACAGGATTTAGTTAATGTACAGCGGTTATACGGGATTAGTCTCGAACAAATGCATTCGCTGCTGATAGACGCTGAGGAAAATATTCCAAAGCCTATTGAGCAGTTTCCAATGCAGGAAAACCCGCGTATCTGCGCCCACTGCAATTATCAGGAGTTATGCTTCCCTTCTCTCTAATGTTTAAGACGATTATGAATCGGATACATATTAGATGGATACAGTTATCTTACTTGAAGGGAGTTTGTGTGAGTTATGAAAGTATTAGTTGCAGGAGCGAATGGTAAAACAGGTCGTTTACTTATAGAATATTTAAAAGCAGACGGACACGAACCTTATGGGATGGTCCGGAAAGAAGAACAAAAAAGCACGATCGAAAATTTAGGAGGAACTCCGGTTCTTGCTGATTTAACAAAAGATGTCGGACACGCGGTTAAAGGTATGGATGCTGTTATCTTTGCAGCAGGATCAGGGTCAAGCACAGGTCCTGAACAGACAAAAGCAGTCGATCGGGACGGAGCCATTAACTTAGTCAAACATACTGAAAACCTCGGCATCAAAAAGTTCGTTATGCTAAGCGCCATGAATGTTGAGGATTCCAGCGAGGCATCTGGCAACTTTAAGGTTTATCTGGATATGAAACGCGAAGCCGATGAGTATTTAAAAGGAACGGAGCTTGATTATACGATCGTCCGCCCAGGTGGTTTAACAGATGAGGAAAGTACAAATAAAATCAAGGTCGGAGAAAAAGTTGAACGCGGCGAAGTTCCTCGTGCTGATGTAGCGAAGACCATGATTACGTGTATGCAGTATCAGCATGCTTATCACAAAACGTTTGAAATGATTTCAGGGGATACCCAAATTGAAGACGCGTTAAAAACCCTATAACATGTGAACAAACGGTTAGAGCTGTGGTATGCTCTAACCGTTTTACTTTGTTCAAGCGGTCACCTTTCCATAGAACCCCTTCTGAAGAATATTAAAGAAATATATGTAAAAATAACCAATTTGTTATCTTAATGATACAGGTTTTGATATAATGTAGCATAGTCTTATGAACGTAATACCATTGAAGCAGGCATTGGTGATGAAGAGGTGACGATTTGTGAAGGGTCAATTAATTAAGCAGCATCGAAAATTTAAAGATATGACATTAGAAGAGCTGGCAGAAGGGATTTGTTCCGTTTCCTACCTTAGTAAAATTGAACATAATACCATGAATGCGAGCGACGAAATTTACCGGCTTATAGGTGAGCGGTTAAACATTCGACTGGAAAATTTAAATGAAGAGTTTGATGAAACCATTTATAAAGAAATCATCCATTGGCATGAAGCTGTTCAATTAAAAGATTATAAACTAATGGATAAGTTGCAGAAAAAGTGTCATAAGCTGCTTCAAAAAAATCATAATATTGAGCTGTCAAACCTATACAAAGTCGTCCATTCCAGATACAAGCTGACTAAACATAACAAACCCCTCTCCCAAAAGATCGCAAAAGAACTCCGCGTGGTTCTTTCACAATCTTCAAATGAATATCGTTTTCTCTACTATAAAACGTTGGGGGTACATTATTTCTTAAATTCGGAGTACAAGGAAGCGGTTAAGCATTTTCATTGTGCCGAAGAAATGATGGAGAAGCTGCCGAATCATGATAATGAACTATTCTATCATTTTTCTCTCGCCTATACGCGCCTCCGTATGTATGTGGAATCTAATTATTACGCCAACCTTGCTATAGAAGGATATCAGAAGTCGCTTACTTACTCCAAAATAACAGATTGTTACATGATGCTTGCGATTAACTATAATTTCCTCGGGGTTCATAACGTAGCCGAACGATTATTCCGGAAATTATTAAAAGGCTCAAAAGAACATTTAAGTTCAGTTGATGAGGGCAGGATTTACCATAACCTAGGGTACATTTACACCAGTCAGAAGAAGTACTCATCAGCCATTGACTATCTGTTAATCGCTTTAAAACTTAAAGAGGAAGCACAGCAATCCCCTGTAAGTACGTTATTTCTATTAGCACAGACGTCTTTCCAGCTTGATGACAATGAAGCAGCGTGGGAGTATTTATCAAGAGGCGAACGGGAAGCGAATGATCGAAACGATACTAAGTATAAGCATAAATTCTTTGTGTTAAAGAATAAAATCAACCAAACCACTCAAGAGGATTCATTTATCAAAGAGCTTGAGAAACACGTTATTCCCGATCTCCTTACTTTAAACGAGTTTAATGACTATAAGAATCATCTGGAGTTTCTGGCAGAACTTTATTATGAGCGCAGAATGTATAAGAAAAGCTCAATGTTTTTTATTGAAGCTAACCGCTATAAATCTTCCCAAATTAAAGACCTGCTTTAAGATCACAACCAAGCAGTTACTAATCGCTCGCCGCCTCTAAAGAAGGAGAGCGTCACGGAGCTAAAAAAGACTTCTCATCCCCGGGATACATGGCCAGGTGAGAAGTCTTTTTTTGGAGAACAGCCAGTAAAAACTATCTGTTCTCCTAATTCATATTTGAATTCCTACGATATTTTTCTGCCAGTTTTTGAATTCCAGCTCATCGAATTTACGTGCCATTCGTGCTTCATCAATATAAAATAATGCGTCTTCAAGTGAACAGTCCACATCGGCCTCACAATGAATAGCCGCCAACTTTCGCGAAAGATGGAGCATTTCTATGTCCTGTTCAATTTTTGCCCGCTGCCCTTTAGTCAAGTGCTCGATATTCTCGAGAATACCTTCAATCGTCTTATGTTGAATCAGAAGTTTTAAAGCAGTTTTCTCACCAATACCGCGAACACCGGGGTAATTATCACTGCTATCCCCCATTAAAGCTTTTAAATCTACCATCTGCTGCGGCGTAATCCCTTTTTCTTCGTAGAAAGAATCTTCTCTATACTCAGCATAGTTGCCATAACCTTTCTTTAATAAAACAACTGATATATTAGGTTTTAACAACTGCAGCATATCCTGGTCTCCTGTGAGAATGAAAACTTGAGAATGTTCACTGTAAATACGGCTGAGTGTTCCCATACAATCATCAGCTTCATATCCAACTGTTCCCACGTTCGGTATATTAAGAGATTCCACAACTTCTTTTGCTAAATCAAATTGAGGAATCAATTCTTCAGGCGGTTGGCCCCGATTCGCTTTATAATCTGGAAATAAATCATTGCGGAACGTTTTACTCCCCATATCCCAGCAGCATATCACATGTGTAGGCTGATACGTTTCAATAGCAGTAAATAAATGCTTCATCATCCCATACACACCATTTGTCGGCATTCCTTTACTGTTCACCATATAATAATTGCTCATAGCTGTAGCATAGAACGCTCTAAACAATAACGCCATACCATCCACGAGCATAATTCGATTTGTTGTCGTCATGACTTCTACCCTCTCTATCTTAAAGATGAATCTATTATAACAAATTTAGAAGACCTGTGGAGCAGTGGCTCACCTTCAATATTATCTAATAATTGACAAAATTCAGATACAGTGATATTTTCGAAATAAGTGCATCCCTTTAATTGAAAGATTTTGGAAGCGTTTGCACTAAAAGCTAATTTAGGGAGGAATTCTACTAATGGTCTATGCATTTCCAAACACTGAAGGATCGATTGTACAATTCAAGGAACGTTACGACAACTTTATTGACGGTAAATGGACCGCCCCTGTCAAAGGACAGTATTTCGATAACGTTTCCCCCGTCACGGGCAAGAACTTCTGCCAGGTCGCTCGTTCGACAGAAGAAGATGTAGAACTTGCCGTTGACGCTGCCCATAAAGCAAAAGAGACCTGGGGCAAGACATCCGTGACAGAAAGGTCTCTCATCTTAAATCGAATTGCAGATCGTATAGAAGAAAACCTTGAACAGCTGGCTGTCGCTGAAACATGGGAGAACGGTAAAGCAGTCCGTGAGACCTTAAATGCAGATATCCCTTTAGCAGTGGACCATTTCCGCTATTTCGCATCTGTTATTCGCTCCGAAGAAGGTACAATTGGAGAAATTGACAACGATACAGTTGCTTACCATTTCAAGGAACCCCTGGGCGTAGTTGGACAGATCATTCCATGGAACTTCCCTATTCTAATGGCAACCTGGAAAATAGCTCCCGCTCTTGCGGCTGGAAACGCCATAGTACTGAAGCCTGCAGAACAAACGCCAGCATCTATTATGTACTTACTCGAATTGATTGAGGACTTACTTCCGGCTGGAGTGTTAAATGTGGTGAATGGCTTTGGACTTGAAGCCGGTAAACCACTTGCCCAAAACCCACGTATTAACAAAGTAGCTTTTACCGGAGAAACAACTACCGGACGAATGATCATGCAATACGCATCACAAAATATTATTCCTGTTACCCTGGAACTTGGCGGTAAATCACCAAACATTTTCTTTGAAGACGTTATGAATGAAGACGATGACTTTCTGGATAAAACGATCGAAGGAATGGTGATGTTTGCTTTAAACCAGGGAGAAGTATGTACGTGCCCGTCACGTGCCCTTATTCATGAATCTATTTATGATAAATTCATGGATCGCGTAATAGAACGAGTAAAAGCTATTAAAACCGGAAACCCGCTTGATCCTGAAGTAATGATGGGAGCGCAGGCTTCCTCAGAGCAGCTGGATAAAATCCTCTCCTACCTGAACATCGGTAAAGAAGAAGGAGCAGAATGTCTTATCGGTGGAGAACGCAATCAAATGGATGGCGAATTTGCGGATGGTTATTACGTTCAGCCCACTATGTTTAAGGGAACCAACGATATGAGAGTTTTCCAGGAGGAGATTTTCGGACCTGTTCTTTCTGTTACAACTTTTAAAGATCATGAAGAAGCTATGAAAATTGCCAACGATACCTTATATGGACTTGGTGCCGGTGTATGGACCCGTGACATGAATACGGCCTACCGTTTCGGACGCGGTATTGAAGCAGGCCGAGTATGGACTAACTGTTATCACGCCTACCCTGCACATGCAGCCTTTGGAGGCTACAAGATGTCCGGTGTTGGACGTGAGAACCATAAAATGATGCTCGATCATTATCAGCAGACCAAAAACCTGCTCGTCAGCTACAGTCCACAGAAACTAGGATTCTTTTAAGGAAAAAAGCACCCTTCCCTACCTTCAGGCAAACCGCTAATAATAACAGTTGGCTTGAGATAATGCAGTATGAATTAAAATGGGAGGTGACTCGCTCATGATTGAACGTGTAATTGCAACGGATGCTGCTCTTGAGCTTATAGGTACCCTTAAAGAGAAGCACGGCCCCCTTATGTTTCACCAATCTGGAGGCTGCTGTGATGGAAGCTCGCCTATGTGCTATCAGCAAGGGGACCTCCTCATCGGAAGCCAGGATGTAAAATTAGGTGAGATAGGGGAAACACCTTTTTATATTAACAAACAGCAATATGAATACTGGAAGCATACTCAGTTAATTATTGACGTTGTAGATGGACGAGGTGGAATGTTTTCTTTAGAAGGAGTGGAAGGAAAACGATTCTTATCTAGATCCAGAGCTTTTACTGACGAGGAATATAAACAGTTGAAATCAGAAGAAGCATTATAATCAATAACAGGGGACTGGGACACAAGTAAAGCAGTGACGTCAAAAACGAACATTCGTATAAAAGCAGATCATTAGCGTAGTCAAAATACGTAGACTCCTGTGGAAATAGCGCGAGCCGAAGATCCCGCAGGAAAGCGCTCTTTGCTTTTCGAGGAAGCTGAGGCCGTGCCCACGGAAAGCGGAGTATTTTGACGGAGCGATGGTGTGAATTCTCTTTAACATAAATAATCCGAACTGATTGCTACAGAATCATTCGGATTATTTTATTATTTATTCAGTTTTGTCCCAGCCTGCCTCTTATATGGTCGTATCTTTTTCTTTGATTAACTGCTTAATTTCTTCCATGAGTGCTTCGACTTCTTTGAGTCCTTCGTCTGGAGAGGATAAAAATACCCGGTCCAATCGTTCATTTACTCGTTCAGGCTTAATATTCATCAAGTCTAAACTCTGCTTCTGCCATTTGTAGGATGGGTGATGAACGTATAAGCAGTTTAGCCCGAATAGGAGTCCCATAATTTTTTTCTGAGCCATAGTTAACAGCGAGTAATACATCAGCCAATCTTCACGTTCCAATAATGCATAACGATTCTGCCATTTTTCTCCTAAATCTAAATGAGCCTCTATCATATTTTGGCTTAGTGATTCTGGATAAACAACGACTTTAGCTTTCAAACCATCTAACACTTCTTCTCCGTGCAAAGGGATTCCGTAATGAATGGAGGCGGCAAGACATTGATCTTTGATGTTAACTTGAAATTCTTTCGTTACACGCTGTATCTTCCTGAGCACTCCTTCGGTTAAGAAACTGCTGATCTCAAGCTTTATGTCATTCACCTTATAAGACTCAGACCACTCTTCTTCTTCATAGTCGTGAAACTCAATAATTTCACCACTCAGAGCATCAATGACTGATTTACGGTCTGCCTCATTGGGTGCTTCATACCAGCATACGTTCAGTTCAATATCCGAATACTGATCTTCCCATCCCCTGGAAAGAGAGCCGGCAATGTAAACAGCCTCTACTTTGGAGTTTTCTTTATAAACATTTGCTGCTTTCACAGCTAAGTCTTTTAAGTTCATGGGCACTCTCCAAACTATTTAAGTTATTATTCCCGCCGGTTCTTTTTTACTAACGTCTTCTTCACCATATCAAACATCCTCTTCTATTTCTATACGTATTCTCACCTTTGACCACTGCGACACTTTTTAAAAATATTTTTCACTGCTGTCACACGACATCCATTAGATCTGAAAATATTCAGCATAGGGGAGTTTTGATGACTAGTTGTCCCAACATAGGAAGACGCGCCAAATTCTTCTTTCAGTTTGGTTAAAGCGAGGTGGTGAAGCTCTTCCCCCCTGCCCGTTCCCCGAAATTCAGGTAAAAGACCAAAGTAAAATAAACGCCCCTCATCTGTGGTTCCTTGTTCAATATGAGGCATAATGATTCCAATGGCTTCCTCTTTTTCAAATGCTGAAATGCATGTATGTCTGTAAGAAGGACCGATTTCTTTCTTTACACTTTTCATTTGCTCCTGTATGTCTAGCACTGAGGGGGGATTTAGTGAACCCGTCATCGTATTCTTCCATAGGGTTAGGAATTCACTTTCAGGTTGGCACGTTATAGATCGACACTTTATCGAAGAGGCTATGCTGTTATGCTGGGTTAAATCTTTTGATACATAAGTAATCTTATCTTCTTTGTGATAGCCCCTCTGCATCAAGTCGTTCTTAACTTGCTGTGTCTTGTCATCACTTAGTAAAACTGAAAAATGTTCTGTAAGGGAATATTCTGTTTCTAATTGTTCCAGAAGTGCAGTCACTTCCTGAGCTTCAATATTTTCAGCTTCCTCGACAGTCACAAAGTTTTCACCTTCTATCACCTTTACATTGTGATTCATCAGATGCCTCCTCCTTTTCTACTACTCTACCATGAATGTGCTCATCCTAAAGCTGATTATTTTATAACGGTGAGCTCCCCGTTTACAATAATAGAAACCCTGAAAATAAGGAGTGAAAAAGTTGAATCGTGAAATTCATTTAGTAAAGAGACCTGAAGCCGTCCCAAGTCATGAGCACTTACAAATAGTAGAACGTCCTGTCCCTGAACCAGAAGAAGGAGAGGTACTTCTAAAGACCTTATACGTTTCCGTAGATCCTTACATGAGAGGGCGAATGAATGATGCCAAGTCTTATATCGAACCCTTTCAATTAAACAAACCGATCTCAGGAGGGATTGTTGCTGAAGTTGAGGAATCTCGATCGTCTCAATTTAATAAAGGAGATTTGGTGACCGGATCACTGGAGTGGAAGGAGTATTCAACAGCAAGTGAAAGAGAGGTAAGAAAAATTGATCCTTCCCTTGGACCCGTTACTACATCGCTTGGAGTTCTGGGTATGCCAGGATTAACCGCATATTTTGGTTTACTCGACATCGGAGCACCTAAAGAAGGTGATACACTTCTCGTATCAGGAGCTGCAGGGGCTGTAGGCTCAGCTGTTGTCCAAATCGGCAAAATCTACGGCTGCCGGGTAGTGGGAATTGCGGGTACAGAAAAGAAGACTCGCTACCTGTCTGAAACTCTGAATGCAGATGCTGTTATTAATTATAAAAAAGAAAACGTTGCGGAGGCCTTACAGGCTGCATGCCCTGATGGAGTCGATATTTACTTTGATAACGTAGGCGGCAGCGTATCTGATAATGTATACCCTTTATTGAATAAATTCGCTCGTATTGTTCAATGCGGGGCAATATCCTCCTATAACACCCCAAACGATCAAGGTCCGAGGGTTCATATGCACCTCATTAAGTCCAGTGCTCTCATTAAAGGGTTCACTGTTGGGGATTACAGAGATCGTTTTGGTGAAGGATTTCACCATTTATCCCAATGGGTCAAGGATGGAAGGCTGACGTATGAGGAAACGATTACAGAAGGGTTTGACCAGATTCCTGAAGCATTCTTCGGTTTATTTAAAGGAGAGAATCTCGGTAAACAGCTCGTTAAGACAGCTGATCCAAATAATTAAAAAAGCGTAGGGTTCCCGACCCTACGCTTTCTCTACACTAATACCGATTTCATTTAAAGCTTGTTTTAAATTTGCTCTCGTTTTCACTTGACTGAAATTTACCCCTTTTTCCACCACAGATCGAGCAATCTCAGGACGAATTCCAGTTAAAGTAGCTTCGACTCCTACTAATTCGAGTGAATGGGTCACCTGAAAAAGGAAATGAGCAACTGTTGCATCGATTTCAGGAACACCCGAGATATCTATTAGTAAATACTGCAATTGGTATTGAGCGCTTTTTTCCAGTGATTTTTCCATAATTAACTGCGCCCTGTCAGCATCAAGTTCTCCAACCACAGGCAATACAGCTATGCGGTCGGCAATGGGTACGACAGGAACAGATAACTGATCGACCTTATCCTGCGCTTTCTCGTAGGCTTCATTATTATGTCTTATATATATCTGGCTGAATTGAAAAATAATTTCATCCAGTAAAGGGTTAATAAATTTATTTACATCTAACACCGTAATGGCCGCAAACTTATTTTCATGAATTTCCTTATCAAATGAATTCCATATTAACGTTCGATAAAAACCCATAATCGCGATGGTTTCATTTAGAGGAATATGCTTGTCGACTGCTTGCTCTCCAATCGAATTCGCCCAGTCAACTACTTTCACTTTGACTTCATCTATATCTTCAATCAGTGCTTCGCCAAGAAATTGAAACAAACGTGCACGCCACTCTCTTATTTGCTCCCTCGATAATTCAGATTGATTAATACTCTGCAAATAGGAAGTTTCTTCAAAGCGTTCAAGTTCACGGGCAAGTTCATGTTTATGATCAATAATACGACTTCCTATAAAATGTAACTCTTCTTTCATCTTTTGAGAATTCCCTTCATTTTTTTATAGTGCAGGATCTTTAACGGTCATACTTTTAACATGACTCATTTATCATACCTTGGCTTATTATACCGTCCAAACCATTGATAACGCCGGTTTGAGAACCATCTGTAACTCACCGAACCGACCTTATCCATTCCCGGCAGATACAAAAGCAGCCCTGGTAAAAACACGGTCGGAAGCTGCAATAAAATGAGCCGAACTGCACGAAAACCTTCTATGACTTGCCCCTTAGCTGTTAATAAATGAATTTCTTCAAGCAGTGGTCTTCCTTTTAAGTAAGGATAGTGGCCGTTTTCTTCTACCTGCTGTACAGAAACCCATTTCATACGATTGTTCCAGTCCAGCCGTTTCAGCGTTTTTTTTACATAATAGCAAAAAGGGCACTGAGCATCATAAAAAACAATGTGCTTCATAAATCAGCCTCCTATACTAAATCAACTTTAATCCAGCCCCGCACGCCATTAATCAACCAAATCTCTTCACAAGAAGCTAGTTCTTGCTTATAAATCGTCCGCTCTTTTATTTTACCTTTTCTCAACAACTGCTGTCTAAAGGTACCTTCTAATAGACCTGAGTCAGCCTTTGGGGTCCAGTACTCACCGTTTTGTTTCACGACTAAGTTAGCCAGCGTAAATTCAGTCAGCTCTTCTTTAGAGTTCCATAGCAGTACAGAAAAAACCCCTTCTTTCTTGTGAACATCATAAACTGCTCGATGGGTCGTCTTGTGATATAAAAACGGATCGGTTTCATCAATGGGGTCCTCAGCCAGAGAACAGGTCACCCTCTCCGGAGGTTGGTCGATCTCAATTATTTCCCCATTCACTCCACCTTGTTCTCCCGTGAGAAGCCTAACCTTATACAAACCTTTATTGTTCGCTTCTTTCCATTCTTTAAGTCTGGCGTAAATCTCTTTTTCATCATACCGGAAATTAAAATATTGAGCAGACCTTTTAAGCCGTTCCATGTGATACGGCAGAAGAGGATACTCTCCATCATGAAGTTTGATAGATTCCAGTAGTTGAAAGGCAGGCCTTTTCTCAAAAAGCAGCTGTGCCTTCGCTTTTATTTCCTCATATTCATTTGAAGGAGTTGAATCCCATGTTACACCGCCTCCTGTACCATAAGCCGCTTTATTACCATCCAGCATCACTGTACGAATTGGAACATTAAAGACAGCCTCACCCTGAGGAGTCACAAAACCTATGGCCCCACAGTATACTTCCCTGGGAGTGGATTCCAGCTCAGCAATGTACTCCATGGTTCTGATTTTTGGAGCTCCTGTAATCGAGCCACAAGGAAATAAAGCTTCAAAGATACTCCACAATGAAATTCCTTCTTGAAGTTCTGCTTCAATCGTTGAAGTCATTTGATGAATCGTTGGATAAGTTTCCACTTCAAACAGAGACGAAACATTCACCGAACCCGATTTAGCAATTTTCCCCATATCATTCCTTAATAAATCTACAATCATAACATTCTCAGCCCGTTCCTTTTCGGACTGTATGAGATGCTGCTTTTGTTCCTCATCTTCCTGAAGCGTACGCCCGCGACGTGCTGTTCCTTTCATCGGCTTTGTTTTAATTCTGTTGCCGTTCTTATGAAAAAAAAGCTCTGGGGAAGCCGATACAATTCTACGTTCATCATCCAGGTTTAAATAAGCACTATATCCTGATCTTTGATTATTTGTAAGCTGATCAAATAATGTAAAATCATCACCATAAAATGTACCTGTAAGCTTCGTTGTATAATTGACTTGATATGTATCCCCTCGCTTAATAGCTGCTTTAATTTGATGAATACCATCGGTGTAACTTGCAAAATCCCCCTCTATTTCCCAGTCGGTGTGGTAATCATTATCTTCCCGTTCCCTCAATTGTTCATTTATAGGTGCTTCGAATACACCAAGCCATACCAGCGGCCATTTCGAATCTTGCCTAACTTTATAGGCAGCATCGAAGGCCTGGGCTGCTTCATAAGAAACATAACCTGCCACATAGCACCCTTCCTTCAGAGCTTGCTCAGCTTTGTTAAAGGCGGCCGCTACCTCTTCCTTTTTATGAGCTTCGATAACAAGAATAGGATCGAAAAACTGACGAGGTTTAATGCTCCCGTTTTCATCTTCGAATTCAAATAGCATATGGACATTACTCATACTGTGGTCCCCTTCTTTTTTTGCTTCATAAAACGAACTGCGTTGGTATAGACGTTCTCAAGCATTTCATACCCATATTCCGTCAAGATCGCTTCAGGATGAAATTGAATTCCCTCTACGGGAAACTTATTATGTCTTACAGCCATCACGACTGAGTCCTCTGACATGGCACTGATCTCCAGGCAGATCGGCATTTCTTCCAAAGAGGCAAGAAGCGAATGATAGCGAGTAACTTTTATTGGGGTAGGTAAATCTTGAAACACACTTCGACCATCATGAGTTATTCTTGTTACTTTTCCATGGACCGGCTGCTCACCTTCTATTGTTCTTCCTCCAAAATGCTCCACAATTAATTGATGCCCCAGACAGACCCCAAGTACAGGAACAGATCCAGCGAAATGCTGCAAAGCTTTCTTACATATCCCGGTTTCACCTGGGTGGCCGGGTCCGGGGGAAAGGACGAGCAGAGTAGGTTTTTGCAGAATCAGCTGAGCAAGCGTAATTTCATCATTACGATAAACAACTACCCTTTCCTCCATTTGTTTAAAATACTGAACTAAGTTATACGTAAATGAATCATAGTTATCAATTATTACGATCATGAGTAACTCCTTCATCTTCACAAAATAGTACCGCATTCTATTATATCGATCTCTGGTTCACTTTTCACGCTAGAACTTTTTTCCTATTCCATCCAAACAGACGAGGGTTCTTCGGAAATATATCTAATATTTTGATTAATCAGTTAAATTTATTGAAAGTTCATAAATTAACATAGTATAATGAACTATATGTAAGCGTATACAAGAAATAGCTTGCATCTATTAAATATAGGAGGGGTAAATATGAGTGCAATCTGGTTGGCAGTGGCCGGGGGTATAATTTTTATACTAGGCTATAAGTATTACTCTAAATTTATTGCAGAAAAGATCTACCGATTAGATCCAAATTATAAAACTCCTGCCCATCAATATAAGGATGGTGTAGATTTCGTACCAACGAACAAATTTGTCTTATGGGGCCACCATTTCACCTCGGTAGCCGGGGCTGCACCGATTGTAGGACCCGCCATCGCTGTGTACTGGGGCTGGCTGCCGGCATTACTATGGGTCTTACTCGGAACTGTATTTGCAGCTGGTGTGCATGACTTCGGTACGCTTGTCCTGTCCGTTAGAAATAAAGGACAATCTGTTGGTACTCTAGCTAACAAGCTGATTGGACAGCGGGCAAAGATATTGTTTTTATTTATTATTTTATTGCTGGTACTCATGGTGAACGCTGTGTTTGCATGGGTTATTGCTAACTTATTTATCTCCTTCCCAGCGAGCGTTTTATCTGTATTTATTCAAATTCCACTGGCGATTTGGATCGGGTACAGCGTGTACAAACGGAAGAAAAGCATGCTTCTCCCATCAGTTATTGCGCTAGGAGTAATGTATTTGGCTGCCATTGTCGCAAGCTATGTACCTGCATTGCAAATTGACATGGTACGCTATTTCGGAGGCGAAGGAGCTACTGCATTCTTCGGCTTAGATGCCACGGCTATGTCATTTTTTGTTTGGATTATTGTGCTCATGGTTTATGTTTATATTGCATCCACGCTTCCTGTATGGAAACTGCTGCAGCCTCGCGACTATATTAACTCGCACCAGTTAATCGTTGGTTTAGCATTGCTTTATTTGGGGCTTCTCTTTACAAACCCTGATATTACTGCTCCGGTGAGTAACAATACAGCAGATACCTCGTGGTTCCCGCTGCTGTTTATTACGATTGCCTGTGGGGCAATTTCAGGTTTTCACGGGTTAGTAGCTTCAGGTACTTCTTCCAAACAACTGGACAAAGAAACCGATGCCCGTTTTGTTGGTTACCTGGGAGCTGTTGGGGAAGGTTCTTTAGCATTAATCGCGATTATTGCTGTAATTACATTCTTTCCTAGCACGGCGGAATTCTCTTCCACCTATAGTGGGTTTACAGCAGCTAATGGTGAAGGTCTGGGCGTGTTCATTCAAGGTGCCGGCGCGTTAGCCAGCGGTTTAGGGATCCCGGCATCCGTAGCGTCAACAATTGTATCTGTAATAGTTGTAAGCTTTGCGGCTACAACACTTGATTCGTCCGTTCGTCTGATGCGATATATTATCTCTGAGCTGGGTGCAGAATACAAAGTAACTCCTCTTACGAAAACCCATGTAGCTACTACAGCTGCTGTGGTTTCAAGCGCTGCTTTAACCCTGATTCCGCAGGGACCTAATGGTTTTGGTTCTGGCGGTTACCTGCTTTGGCCTTTATTCGGCACTTCCAACCAGCTTCTGGCTGGTATCAGTTTGTTACTGATTGCCATTTGGCTGAAACGACAAGGAAGAAACTACTGGCCGGCTGTTATTCCAATGGCATTTCTCATGTTCATGACTCTGTATGCTATGTTCCTGCAGGTTATGACCCAATGGGCGCCTTGGGCTGGTGAAAGTGACTGGTTACTCTTTATTTTCGGCGCCATTATATTCGTCTTTGCTTTGTGGATAATGTTTACAGCAGCATCAGCTTTAATGAATAGTAATAAAGACCGTATCTCCAGAAGTGCTTAATAAAAAACAGAGAGTCGCGCATCGAATGTGCGGCTTTCTCTATTTATGCAGCTTGACCAATGGGAAAGGAGTATTTCTTTATGGTGAAAATTATAATGCTGCGGGCTGAGAGAGAAATCGGCATGGGTTGCTGTGGAGGTGTTTGCGGCGAAGGTTTTATTGAAATGAAAGACGAGTTCAAGCATCATGAAGCAGATCGCCAGCGTCTGGGAAAGTTGTATCAAGTTTTAACGGAGAAATACGGTGACCAAGTTCATATCACCTATCTTGACCCTCGCAACATGTTTGCTATCTTGATTTACTTTGGTAAACAGTGGAAAGATAAAAAAATCAGCCTGCTCCAGCTTATTCGGAATCTGTTTCTTCATATGAAATATAATGCTGTCTTTGTAAATGGCAAATATTCTGACATGCCTGAGAATTGTGATACACTAATTGAAGATATACTGACTCAAGAGCAATAATATCAGAGGTGACACAAATGAGGGAACGCAAATTTTCTTTAAAGCGCTTATTCCAGTTTTATGATGAAGTTCTAAGTCTCCCCCACAAGAATGAAATTGCACGTGAATTAAGAGACGAGGACGACTTGTTTCTCCTTCTGCTTTATTCCGATATGCTCGGCATCCCTAATCCAGCCTTTTATTACACTTTGGAACTATACCCTTATATTATTGAAAGATTTCATGACTGGCATCTTCGGATGGGAATGGAAAAGTCCCCCCTGGATGGGATAAGATGCTGCTAAGAAAGGATAATCGAACATGACGGCTATTCACTCAAATAAAATCCTCTTCGTCGGCGGTAAGGGCGGAGTTGGAAAATCAACCTCTTCTGCTGCTTTAGCTGTTGCTTCTGCACGCTCTGGTCATAAAACCCTGGTCGTATCTACAGACCCTGCTCATAATTTAGGGGATATTTTTCATAAAGAGATTAAACACGAGAAAACCAAGCTTCAAGAAAATCTATGGGGTATTGAAGTAAACCCTGAACGCGAATCAAAACGGTATATCCAGGGGGTTAAGGATAACTTACAGGGCCTGGTTAAATCACGAATGGTCGAAGAAGTCCACCGGCAGATCGACATGGCAAGTGCTTCCCCAGGGGCTGATGAAGCTGCTTTATTCGACCGCCTCATCTCGATTATTTTAGAAGAAGCTGACCAGTTTGATAAGATTGTATTTGACACAGCGCCCACAGGTCATACGATTCGGCTTCTTACCCTCCCCGAGCTGATGAGTGTATGGATCGACGGAATGCTTGAACGAAGAAAGAAAATCACAGATAATTATACTGAACTGTTGAATGATGGTGATCCTGTAGATGATCCCATTTACGAAGTGCTGCAAAAAAGGAAGGAAAAGTTCACAGCCGTCAGGGACATTATTCTAGACAGCAGGCAGACAGGCTTTATTTTTGTTTTAATTCCTGAGCGCCTTCCGATTCTTGAGACTAAGCAAGCCATAAAACAGCTTGCTCAGCATGCCCTGCACGTGAAAACGCTGATCGTAAATAAAGTGCTTCCAGAACATGCTGACGGTGCCTTTTTAGAAAAGCGCAGAAAACAGGAAAAGAATTATCTGGATGAAATCGACTATGAATTTAAAAGACAGCAGACAATTAAAGTGCCTTTATTTGAAGAGGACGTGTCCGATATGGACAAGCTCTCTATTTTCGCAGACCATTTATCTACTTTATTGAAGGAGGATGCAGCAAAATGAAAGCTATAAATCATTCAAAAACTGAAGGGCTAAACGGACTATCATACGAAGAAATGGAAACGCCATCTGTTGAACCTCACACGGTAAGGGTTAAATTGAAAACGGCCGGTATGAACCGAAGAGACGTCGCAGTCACGAACCGGCATAAGACGGATGAGCCTCCCCTTATTTTAGGTTCAGACGGGGCAGGTGTGGTCGATGAAGTAGGAGCTGATGTAAACCATCTGTCCAAAGGCGATGAAGTGGTTTTAAACCCTGGTCTTGGCTGGAAGCATAACAGTGACGCTCCCCCGGCCGGATTTGAAATACTAGGGCTGCCGGATCACGGAACATTTGCAGAATATATCACTATATCCGCTGATCATGTTGAACCCAAACCCTCCCACTTAAACTGGGAAGAAGCAGGAGTTCTTCCCCTTGCTGCACTTACGGCTTACCGTGTATTATTTACACGGGCAAAAATTAAGCAGGGCGATACAGTTATGCTGCCCGGTATCGGCAGTGGTGTTCTTACCTTCGCATTAAAATTTGCCAAGGCAGCGGGAGCACGGGTAATTGTCACATCGCGCAGCGAAGAAAAATTAAACAAAGCAAAAGAACTTGGAGCCGATAAAGGTATTTTAACGCAGTCTGATTGGAATGAAGAGTTAAAGGATGAACAGATCGATATCCTCGTGGAAAGTATTGGCCAGGCAACTTTCTCGAAGTCTTTAAAGATCATTCGTAAAGGCGGAACAATCGTAACCTTTGGAGCGACAACTGAGGATGAAGTAACTATCGATATCCGGCAATTCTTCTATGGGCAGTATAACCTTCTTGGTTCAACTATGGGGAGTGCTGAAGAATTTAAAGCAATGCTCCAATTTATTGAGCAGCACAATATTAAGCCGGAGCTGGACCGTATGTTTGCCTTGTCTGAGTACAAAGAAGCGTTTGAATACTTGCGTGAAACGAAGAATTTCGGAAAGATTGGTTTTTCCATCACCTAAATGCTCACCAGCCCTGTGACCTGAACCGTCACGGGGCTTTTGATTGTATTGTGCGATTTGTAGAAATTCTATGCTTAAACCATTGCCAACCTAGCTGTTAAATTATAATATTAATAGTATTAATACGGCGACGCGGTAAAGAGTACGAAAAGGAGGTTGCGTTTCGGTGAGGTTATTAATTGTCGATGATGATGAATCACTGCGGGAAATGATGAAAGAATTATGCGAGAAAGATGGATTACAAGCTGATACTGCTGTAGATGGGCGGGACGGACTATACTTATTTAATAATAATCATTATGATATCTTGGTCGTTGATTACCATATGCCTGTAATGGATGGATTAGAATTCGTCAAACAGGTTCGTTATGAGAATCAGCAGATCCCCATCCTAATCCTGACTGAAGATGATCGATATGAAACAGCAGAAGAGTTTATTCAGGAAGGGGCAACCGACTTTGCATTAAAGCCGATTAAGGCTCTCGATATTATTTCCCGTATTCATCTTCACATTCAAATAGTAAACATGAGGAATCGTTTAAAGATTGAAGAAGACGTATACTCTGCCAAGGGCATTAGCAAAGGGACACTTGATTCAATTGCTGCCTGCCTGAAGGAGCATCAGACTCCTAAATCTGTAGACGAGATTTCTTCCAGCGTAGGGCTAGCCTACCCTACTGTCTACCGTTACCTTATGCATTTGCTAGAGGACGGAAAAGTGAAACAAATCGTGCGGCACCAGAAGATCGGCCGTCCTAAAAAATTATATGAATGGTATACCCATTAAAAAGTCCTCCCCTCTCTAGTTCTAGATAGGGGAGATTTTTTGTTTTAGGGACATTTCAGCAAATTTACATACATTTCAGATAAAATACACATATTTCACCTTCCAACTCCCCCTAAACTTGAACAAGTCCTGTCGAAACCTCCCCCCTTAGAGCCATAAAACCTCCTCTCCTTTCCCAATAACAATCCTGACAAAACCGTGTTATCATAATATTGTAACAATTTAGATATTACATAATCTTTGCCCGGGCTTTTATGTAATCAACAAAAGGAGGACATTGAATGAAGCAGTGGAAATGGATAAGTTTTATTCTATTATTCGCGCTTGCTTTCTCCACCCTATTTGGAAGCGCAGCTAGTGCCGATTCTAAAGAAGCTCCAGTTGAAGATTACTTAATAGGTTTTAAGAATGATGCTCGATCAAATGCTGTTACAAGTTTAGGCGGCGAGGTAGAGCATCAGTATAAACATATGAATGTAGTAAAAGCCAAACTGCCTGAACAAGCAGTTGATGCGCTTTCTAAAAACCCTACTATTGATTTTGTTGAGAAAGATCACGAAGCTCAAGCATTTGAACAAACGACACCAGAAGGCATTTCGCAAATCAATGCCGATGATGTTCAGGAAGACGGAAATAGTGGTTCCGGTGTAAAAGTAGCTGTCCTGGATTCAGGGATTGAAGCAGACCATGAAGACCTTGATGTAGCCGGTGGTGAAAGCTTTGTGAGTGAAGAACCAGACCCGTATAACGATCAAAATGGTCACGGTACTCACGTAGCTGGTACAGTAGCGGGAGTTGATAATGATCTCGGCGTCCTGGGGACAGCTCCAGAAAGTGACCTGTACGCTGTTAAAGTGCTAAATGGCGAAGGAAGCGGTTCTTATAGTGATATTGCTGCAGGAATCGAATGGGCAATTGATAACGACATGGATGTTATTAATATGAGCCTGGGTGGATCAATTGGTTCTTCCACACTTGAACAGGCAGTGGATAATGCAGATGACAGCGGCATTCTTGTCGTGGCAGCCGCAGGTAATGAAGGTTCATTTGGCCCGTTTAATACGATTGGATACCCGGCGAAGTACGATTCTGCTATGGCTGTAGGTGCAGTTGATGGAGACAACAATGTGGCCTCATTCTCCAGTCGTGGAGAGGAGTTAGAAGTAATGGCGCCAGGAGTAGACGTTTTGAGTTCCGTACCTGGAGATTCTTATGAAGAATTTGACGGTACATCCATGGCCAGCCCGCACGTAGCTGGTGTGGCTGCTCTTGTCCTTGCTGATGATTTAAGTTTAAGTAATGATGAAGTACGAACAATTTTAAACGAAACCGCTACCCCGCTTGGCGATTCCTTCGACTATGGAAATGGTCTCGTCAATGCCGAGGAAGCTGTTCAATAAATTACCCCCCCCTTTTTTCCTAACTATATAGCCGGCGGCCTTATTCGGCTGCTGGTATTTTTTTTGACAAATAGAAGGGGGATGGCTTTTTTTTATTTAATAATGCCGGAAGGGCAGTATGATTTTAAGGGATTATGTCTTTGCATTAAGCAATTTTCGAGTGCTCTTCATAAGAAACGATCATATTTGTGATGACCCATAAAAAAAGATGAGCTTAAAGTTAATCAAGCTCATCCCTCCTATTATTTACGTCTGAAAAACTCAAAAAAATCAATAAAAGCTTGAATGATTCCAATCGATTGAAAAGTAATAAGGCTTAACGCTGTTAACGAGAAAAACCCAATAAATAGAAATCGAGCAGCGTGGATCCCATGTAACCAAGCCATTTTAATTCCTCCTTATGGATAAAATCCTCTTATAGCGGATATACCTATTCTACTCCTCTTTTTTAATTTTTCAAGGATTAATTTTGTCGGAAGGCGTCTATGGGATCTCTCCTCCCATGCTGCCATCCAGCCTCTATCCCATGGCGCGTTATATCAGGATTTCCTTTTGAATAGCTTCCATAGCTTCTATATATCGAAGCGTCTCCTTATGGAATTGTTCCAACGAGCTATTATTCTTAACAGCTTCCATAAAAGTTCTTATCTGAAGGCTGTATTGATCCCCGGACTCTGCATATTCCTGAATTCCCTTTTCGTTCTCCAGAGTGATTCTCCCTTGATGATTTTTCTTGTCCGGGCGGTAAGCGTCATGCACGGTTATAATCCCTTTTGCGCCCACCACCTCATATGTATTTCTCGAAGCCGAATCGAAACTGCAATCCACCTGGATGAGAGTCCCGTTATTTAGCGTAAGTGTGGCAGAAGACGTAGTATCCACTTTATAGTCAGGATCAATGTTGGCAGCTCCCGTTACTCGCATCACCTTTTCATTCATTAGGTGAAGTGCAGAGTGAACCCCATAGCACCCCACATCCCACATTGCACCGCCCCCTTTGGCGGCGTCAAGTCGAATGTTGTAGTTGTCCCTGCTGAAATTAAAAGAAAAGCTTGTTCTTATCAGACTGACTTCTCCTACTGCTCCACCGCTTATTAAATCTTTCACTTTTTGGTGCTGAGGGTGAAACTGGTACATAAATGCTTCCAGGAAATAAACACCGTTCCTGTTACACGTCTCGATCATGTCCGATACATCTGCTTGCGTTAAAGCTGCAGGTTTTTCACATAGAATGTGTTTTCCTGCCTGGGCCGCTTTTTTGGTCCATTCTTTATGCAGGTGATTTGGCAGCGGAATATAAACCGCTTCCACTTCAGGATTGTTCAACATGGCCTCATAACTATTATAAGTAATGGGAATTCCAAACTGCTCGGCGATCTCTTTTTCTTTTCCGCTTTGACTGGCTATTGCATAAACCTCTGCTCCTTCTGTCCGCTGAAGAGCAGGAATTAAGGCTTTCTTTGCGATATTGGCTGCACTCATAATACCCCATTTCATACATAACATCTCCCTTACTCACTAACTTTTCTTAAAATTATACCATTACTTGTTTCTCTATGTTACTTCAACCTATCCTCTTAGAGATTCATACGCCTTCTAAAACTGCGTTTAAAACTTCCATTATCGGGAAAATTATTTGTAAAGCCTGAGGAGATGATTATCTTGTTTCAATCCACCCTTCGTTCCTCGCCCGTCATTGTTGCAGTAGGTGCCGTAGGGATGATTGCTTTCTTTTTCACGAATGGATTCTTCATCGAAAACTTCATTCGTAGTTTAATTGCTTTCGTCCTGGTCCCCCTGGCCATCATCTTCGCTAATTCCAAACACCTCTGGTTCTCGCATCAACTCCGTTGGATGGTTCATCTCAGCCGCAAACTGCTGCTTAGTACGTTTATATTTATAGGAGGGGTCTTATTAAGCTATGAGCTGCTCACTATGATCCCATACTCTGTAGGGTTCATATTACATTTATGTGTTCTAATTATCAGCTCGCTCATTTATTGGGCTCCACTGCTGTTAAAATGCCCTTTTCGCAAGCCAAGAGAATATTCGGATCGAATGGCTTACTTTTCCATAACAAGCGCGGTTTTCTTTATTTACCACCAGGGAGCTTTCCTCTATTACGATGCAACCCCCACCCTTGGATTCATGATCGCAGGATTAACAGCTATGTTGATTACGCTGCTTTACCTCTTTATTATATGGCACCAGTCTGAGAAACATATTGACAGTCCAACCGTAGAAGGCTATATACGTTCTATACCTGGCCGCAAGAATTCATAAGCTTTTTCGTGAAAAATTGTTAATTTCTACTACAAGCAGGTTGTTCCCGAAATGAAGTTGTCATATAAGGGGGAAATTTCGTGAAAAATAAATATATGACATACAACATTCGGGTTAATGGCGTATTCAACTTATAAACTCTTAAAAACAAAGAAGACAAATAATCTGGCTTATACATGAAAAAGACAGGCAGCTCATGCCTGTCTTCAGACTGTCGAGTAAGTCTCGACAGTCTTTATTTTTTCTGGAACTTTCATTTTTTACCACGTTAATTTGGTACACTATAGGTAAGAACTCTCTAAGGCAGTGTTAGTCATGTTTCACTCTTGAAAAGAACGCCAAAGTGAAATCGAATTAGTGACCATTGCAAAGCTGGTACCCAAAGATATCGATGACCTTAATGAAGCTATTTTGGAAGATTGAGTGAAGCACGGAAAAAAGCCTCTCCAAGAGAAGGAGGAGATGAAGAAAACTAAGGAAAAAAAGTCAGTGATACGGATTCGGAAAGTGGTTATTTGTATCGGGAGAATAAGCCGGAGGTCTTCTTTTATCTTGATCATCGCACGAATGAAGGCAAGTGGATTTATCGAATGAGAAAAGAAAAAGTGGAACGTAGCTTCGTAGATTCCGAAGAACTGCACGGGCTGCGTTATTGTCGTTTGCGTGGAAAGGAAAATGTCCGGGAACATGCATTACTGACAGCTGGCTGTCAGAACATGAAAAAGATTGCCCTTCACCTGGACAGGGTTAGCTAGGTGAAGGGGAGTCTTTTTCGGTTACGGGCGGGCGAATACTGCGAGACTCCTGCGGAAAAACGGGCGATCCGAGACCCCGCAGTGTGGGTTTCACGAGGAGGCTCGGGCGTTCGTCCGCGGAAAGCGAGTGGTATTCACCCGCCCGCGCACACAAAAAAGCTTGCAGAAAAACACGGGGTTTCTCTACAAGCTGAAGACAGGCAGCTCATGCCTGTCTTTTTCATTAGTAGGTTATTCTCGTGGAGCCATAAACATCTGGGTCCAATACGTGCCATAACGATCTCCGTTTTCCTCTACATAACCTACTCCAATATGAGTAAAGTCTTCCTTCATAATGTTTTCCCGGTGACCGGGACTGTTCATCCAGCCTTCAACAACCTGCTCTGGAGAGCGCTGGCCTGCTGCAATGTTTTCACCTGCAGACCAATAAGTGAAATCGTATTGATCCATCATCTCAAACGGTGTTCCGTACGTAGGAGAGGTATGATCAAAATAATCATTGTCCGCCATATCCTGAGACTTCAATCTGGCAAGATCACTTAAACGATCATACATTTCCAGAGGAGGCAGATCCTCTTTCGCTCGTTCTTCATTGACGAGTGTCACCACTTCCTGTTCAAACTCTGAAGGATCTTCTGCTTGCAGTGACTCCGCAGGTTCTTCTTCCTGATTATCATCTTCTTCTATCGCTGCTCTTTCGTTGATTTTTTCCTCCAGCTTTCTTTGTTCAGGCTGCTCTCCCTCAGAAGCCGGCAGCTGCTCAGGATTAAAAAGGTTCTTTAAATTGGTCTCAAATTCTTCGACTGTAATGTCTTGTTCGGCAAACCAGTCTTTTATATAAGTTGACCATCTATCAAAAGTCGTTGATTCCTCATTATTGTTCTTCCACATTTGCTCTGCTAATGCGGGAGTGGCTACAGAAACCATAAACAATACACCAATAAAGACCAGTACATATTTTTTAATCATACAAGTCCACTCCTTCGTGCTGGTTACCTCTTAGTATTTCATCTTCTGAGGTTTTCGTCCATAGGACTTCCATTCATTTTATGATTAAAAGTTATGGGAATGTCACCAGTTATTTCAACTATTCCCTTTACCCTCCTGTTTTAAAACTAAAAATGGGCTCCCTGTCTATTTCAGGGAACCCGGCATTTAACGATATTGAAGTTTACCTTTAACTATTGTAATGCGCTGCAGGTTAAATTCATGATCCCGAGCCATCTTTTTTAGTCGTTTTTCTTCTACTGGGTTTACGAGAGAAATAACTCTTCCTGAGGCAGACCCAAGTCTGGCTGTCCTGCCTGCCCGATGGACGTAGGCAGCTGGATCTTTAGGAACGTCAAAGTTAATAATGTAATTGATCTCTGGAATATCAATACCTCGAGCAGCGATATCTGTGGCCAGTAATAACTGATAGTCTCCCGTACGGTAACCTTTTAAAGCTTTGGCACGCTGCTCTTTTTTTGCATCGCTGTGTAAAACAGCCAAGTTAACTCCTTTATATTCCAGTTTCTCTGCATAAACGCTCAAGTTTCCGATGTCACGCATAAAGGCAAGACCTTTAAACTGATCGAGATGGACCATTTTCCTTAATAACTCTACTTTATCACGGTCTTCACATGAAATGTATAAGTGCTCTACGTCGGGCTTTTGTTCTTCCTCCTTTACACGAATGATTTCAGGAGATTTCATAAAATCCGCCGCTGTTTTTTCTACTTCCGGTGGCAGAGTAGCGGAAAAGAGTAGGATCTGGCGCTCTTTTAAAGTACTTGTTATTATATCCTGCACCGTTTGAATATGCTCAGAAACGAGCAGCTGATCCGCTTCATCCAATACGATTGTTTTGATTTCATGGGCCTTCAGCTTCTTCTTACGCATTAACTCATACACTCTTCCTGGAGTTCCCACAACTAACTGAGGCTTCTTCTTCAGCTTGTCCATTTGACGCTTGATGTTCGCTCCGCCGATTAAAGTAGCGCTCTGAACCCCGCTGCCTTTTGACCATCTTTGCACTTCGGTATGAATCTGCATAACGAGTTCATGCGAAGAAGCCAGTACAAGGACTTGCGTGTTCTTTTTCTCTGAATCTATAGAATTAAGCATTGGGAGTAAATAAGCTAGCGTTTTCCCGCTCCCTGTCGGTGCCTCTGCAATCACATCTTTCCCTTCTACTATAAAGGGGATGCTTTCATTTTGAATGGCTGTGGCTTGAGTAAACTGTGATTCATTCCAGGCATCTTTAGCAAATGACTGCATGCTTTGCAGCCATTCAGGCGAGGAATAGTTCATATGCTTTCCATCTCCTTTAATCATGTTGGCGATAAAAAAGAGGCCTCCTTGGAATGTGAGACCTTTTTTCCGTACTTTGCTGTTTAAGTTAAGTATAACATTTGTTTTTTACCCATTTCCACTTTCGCTGTCCTGTTCTATATATGACTTTAAGTTGTCTAAATGATGTTCATCTTCTTTTTTAATAATTTTCTTTATTAAAGGCTGGAAAAGCTTGTTGCGTATTCCCTTTGTGAAAAGCTCACCTGCGAATTTAACCTTTGTCCCCCCGGTAGTTTCAATGAACGTATAGTGGTATCTCAGCTCAAGACCATTCTGTTCACTGCTTGCTGTATAAGACCTGTTCTGCTCGTATTCAGTAATTTCAATGGTGGACGCGGCCTTCCTGCCACGAATTTCACGGACTTCTTTAAATTGATAGCCTTTACGTACAGGTCCCTCGGTTAAAGGCTCGACTTCGACTACGGCGTCCATAAATTCAGGGCTTTTTGTAAAATCAGTAGCTATTTGAAAAACTTCCGTCAACGGTTTCTTTATAATTACAGTGTTCTCGAGGAAAGCCATAAATAATCCCTCCCTGACTAATAGTGGTTTCCATTACTAATTCGTCACCATTTATCAAAATTCCTTTTCATTTCACCTTTTATGGGGCAAACCCATAAAAAATAAGGATGAAAAAGAATAAGGAAATAATGCCCGCCACTGTAATGGTTACCATCAGTATTCCTTTTACAATCCTCGGGTTTGCGGAATCCGGAGTCCATTTGTAAATTTTGTAGAATAACAATATGACGAGAGGAACAATAAAAAAATAGCTGAATAAGCCGACCCACTCATAGAGAGCGGAAAATCCTCCGTCGATCGGATTTTTGTTTAACTGATAACTCGTTGAAATGTGAAATAATCCTCCTGCAAAAACAGCAGAGAGTAAAACAAAGTAAGCAAAAACAGAGTATTTCACCTTTGGTAACTCTTTTTTGACCAATTCATATATCCCTATTAATCCCGCGACCAATATTAAAACTTTAAGCACTCTGTCAACCTCCTAAAAACTCAGATTACCACAGGTCTGAGAAAAGAGAAAAAGAAATATAATATGATAAAATAAGACCAGCTCGTGCAGAGGAGAATGAATAATGAAGAAAAAGCTAGACCATATAGGAGTAGCAGTTCGTCAGCTGGACGAAGCGGTCGAATTTTATACGACCATTCTTGGGGGAACATTGATCGATCGTTACCGCAGTGAAGCACCTGGAGTCGAAAGCGAAATTGCGATCATGGACGTAGAAGGAGAAAGAACTGAACTGCTCTGTCCTACGAACAACAGCACTTCGCCGATTGCGCGCTTTATTAAACAAAAAGGAAAAGGCGTTCACCATATTGCCTACCGGGTTGCTGATCTGAATAAAGCGATTGACGAGTTAGAAGAACAGGGCATTCGTGTCATGGAAGAGACACGCCGCACGAATAAACACGGCAGAAGGTTGATCTATTTAAACCCTGCTGACACAGAAGGAACCATAATCGAATACTGTGACTATCCGGAAGATAAATAAGCGAAGTTGGGACAAAACTGAATAAAGCATAAAATAATCCGAACGATTTTGGTGAAATCAGTTCGGATTATTTATATTAAAGAGAATTCACACCATCGCTCCGTCAAAACGCTTCGCTTTCCGTGGATCATCTGCGTTTATATGAATGGTCGTTTTTTGACATCACTGCGTTACTTGTGTCCCAATCCCGCTTAATTTAAAACATATCAGGACTAAGCATCTCAGGAATATAGAAAGCTACTCCCGGGATAAAAGATATGACAGCGAGTACAACGAGTACAATTGCTATATAGGGCATGACCGCTCCAAAGGACCGTTCAATGGGCAGCTTTCCAATTTTCGCTGCTAACAGCAGACATAACCCATATGGCGGTGTTACTAAGCCAATGGCAAGGGTCATAATGGTTATGATTCCTAATAATAATGGATCGACTCCAAAGGTTTCAGCCACTGGTAATATTACCGGCACAAATAAAATCATGGCTGGTATGGCATCCATAAAGGTTCCTACAAATAAGAAGAAAGCAATGATGATCAGCAGGAAGATCCATTTGCTGTCAATTGAGCTGGCAAAAAACTGTTCGGTCCATTGAGCTAATTGATAATAGCTCATCAATTCACCCAGCGCATTTGCTGCTGCTAACGCAAATAATGATAACGAGCTGAGCGTCAGTGTATCCACCAGAATCTTAGGAAAATGCTTAATCTTCAATGTCTTATAGTAGAACATACCAATAATAACGGTATAAATCGAAGCAAAAGCCGCTGCTTCCGTTGCCGTAAATATTCCCGATACCACTCCGCCAATTAAAATGATCGGAGTAAAAAGAGCCGGCAGTACATCAAGGAACTGTTTAAAAAAGTTGCTTAAAGAGGCCCGCTGGTAAACCGGGTACTTCCGTTTCTTAGCAAGAATATAAATGAGAACCATCATTCCTCCGCCTATCAGTACTCCAGGAATAATTCCTACAAGAAAAAGCGCCCCGACTGAAACATTTGTTAATCCTGCGAAAATAATCATGGGAATACTCGGAGGAATAATTACCCCGATAGTTGAAGAAGCTGCGGTTACACCCACGGCTGTGGCATTATCATATCCCTGCTTCTTCATATTGGGGATAAGGATTTTTCCTACTCCGGCTGTATCCGCCTGTGCGGCACCAGAAATCCCTGCAAATAACATTGAAACTAAAATGTTTGCGTGGGCTAATCCCCCTCTGATATGCCCTACAACTGAAAGAGCGAAGTCGATCAGCTTCTGCGAGATCTGACCACTGTTCATTAGATTGGCAGCTAGTATAAACAAAGGCACAGATAAAAGTACAAAGGAGTCTAATCCATTCAACATCTTAACAGGCATCAGTGCTTCAGGTGTGTAAGGAATGTTCATAAAACCCAGCAGGGCAACGATGCCAATCACAAAAGCGATCGGTATCCCAATTACCATCAGCAATATAAACAATCCAAGCAGTAGTAAACCGATCATCAGGCTGACTCCTCTCTGTTAAAGGTTTTTATATTATTCAGCATATGAGCAATCGTATAGATGACCATAGTGCCTGCCATAGTAGGAATGGACAGCCATACGTACCCCATTTTCATTTCAGGGAGTGATTCCCACCTAAAGTTCCAAAAGCTGTCTACCACTATAATCCCTAATATCAGTAATGCAGCACTGAATAATAACAGGATCACATCATTGAATAAATACAGAGACTTTTTCTTTTTTCCCTTCAGTTTATTCAGCAGTAAATCAAATTGAAAATGATCTCTTTTATTCACCATCACAGCAGCACCCATAAAGACGGACCAAATAAATGAATACGTGGCCACTTCTTCGGTCCAAATCGCAGATACTCCTACAAACCTCGTCAACACCTGGATCACAATCGTAATGAAAAATATAACAAGAAACAGGATTCCTAACGCCAATTGAGTACGTTCCAGAAGTTTTATAAACAAGCCGCTCTCCTCCTTCTGTAAGATAATTTCACCTTAATCTCTTAAACTTCTTATTTCTTCTAAAAGGTTCACGGCACTAGGCCCAATCTCCTCAGCCATTTTCTCTTGATATGGCTCAGCTAATTCAATAAAAGGTTCCCGATCGATGTCGTTCACCTCAGCTCCCTCTTCAATCGCAAGCTGTTTGTACTCTTCCTCCTGTTCCATATCCACTTTTCTTTCTTCTTCAACAGCGGCATTTGCTGCTTTTAGTACGATCTGCTGCTGCTCTTCGGTATACTCCTCAAACTTATTACCGTTCATGAGTAAGAAACGCGTTGTATAGTCGTGGGCTGTCTCGGTAATATATTTCCCGTTTTTCGTCTTATGGTGATTTTGCTGTACGAAATAAGGATAGGAGTTCTCAGACGAATCTACTATACCCTGCTGAAGACCTTGATATAATTCTCCCCACGAAACGTTAGTAGGCACCGCCCCGGCAGCTTCCCAATATTCTGCAATTGCTCCGGAGGTTTGGGTACGGTATTTCATTCCTTTTAAATCATCGATTGACTCCAAAGGCTTACCGCCATAGTAGTGACGCACTCCCGCGCTCCAATATCCCATCATTTTAAAGTCACCATTTGACTTTTCCTCGATAGTCTGCGCCACTTCTTCTCCTACTTCACCGTCCACTACCTGTTCCCAGTGCTCATAATCTTCAAATATATAAGGCATAGCGAATAGATCAATCTCTCTGATTCCTGTTTGAGACATAAACCCCGGAGAGACGAGTACAAGGTCAGCTCCTCCGAGCTTGAGCTTCTCTACCAGCTCTGATTCACTTGTACCGAGAGTTCCGGCGTGAACTTCAACTTCAATCCTGCCGTCAGATTCTTCCTCTGCCACGCGTTTAAATTCTTCCATTCCGTATTGATACGGATTTTCAGGCGACGTCTGGTTATGGGCAGCAATAATCTTAATTTTGTCCTCATCGTCTTTGCCCCCTGCAGCATTGCTGCAGCCAGAAAGGACGAGAATTACAAAGATGGTGATAGCCCATGCTGCGTTTTTCATGAATATTCCCTCCTCTATTATTGAACGCGCTTTCATGAAATGATAAAAATTAAAGGGACTTTTGAATGTAACGCTCTGCTTCTTTCGTTAACTTCTGATAATCTTCGGCAGACTCTAATTGATCAGCTGCCACAAGCTGACTTCCAACACCTACTGCTTGAGCTCCTGCTTTCAAGTAATCAACCATATTGTCCAGGTGGATCCCCCCTGTTGCCATTATCGGGATATGCGGCAGAGGACCGCGAATATTCTTAATATAATCTGGTCCCATTGAGCCTGCTGGAAACACTTTAACCATAGCGGCTCCAGCCTCAAAAGCCGTTAACACCTCAGTCGGTGTCATCGCACCACTCATAAAAGGAATTCCGTAACGGTTGGCCATTTTAATGGCGTCCTGATTGAATGTTGGAGAGACAAGAAACTGAGCACCTGCCGTAATCACGGCTCTTGCTGTCTCAGCATCTAGCACGGTTCCAGCTCCTACCAGAATATCGCAGGAACTGTTTCTAACTTTTCTAATTAATTCTTCAACTTTAGGAGTTTCAGCTGTGATTTCAATAACCGAGATACCTCCAGCGTATAAAGCTTCAGCTATAGGGACCACATTATCTTCATTAGCTTTCCGGACCACCGGGATGACTTTTGCTTGATTTAATATTTTCTGCATGCTTCTCTTCCTCCTATTCAAGATTCGCGTGACGACCTGTCATTTCTTCATTGTTTGTTTTCATGGATTGATTGACTGTATAAATAATGATGGCGTCCAGCAGTAAATGAAGCGACTGATCGAACTGATTGCCAAGAGGCTGAATCGTTTCAGGTTCTTCTGCCAGACGTTTCTTAGTTGCTGCTGGCACCACAAGCACGTAATCACTGACTTCTGCCAGACGTGATTCTCTGTTCGTAGTGACAGAAGCGATTACAGCACCTTGCTTCTTCGCTTTTTCAGCGAATTGACAAATTGATGATGTTGAACCAGAACCAGAAATCGCCAGTAATAAGTCACCTTCTTGAATGCTTGGAGTAATGGTTTCTCCTGTTACATACACTTCATAGCCTGCATGCATTAATCTCATCGCAAAGGCTTTTCCCATTAAGCCGGAACGGCCTTCACCTGTGACAAAAATTCTTCCTGCATCTTCAATCGATAGAGCAATTCGCTCAGCTTGTTTTTCATCTATGCCTGCCAGAACTTGGCTCACTTCATAACTAACGGTGTGTATCGTTTGTTTCATAGGACTTGATAACCTCCTTAATTTGTCTAGCGGCTTCTTCACGGTCTGCCTTTTTCGTGATAGCACTGCCAACTATTACCGTATCAGGTTGATGGGAAAGTACATCAGGTAACGAGCGAAGGTTTATCCCTCCTGCTACCGCTACCTCCAGCTGAGGGAAATCACTGATTAGTCCAAATAAAGACTGATCCATCTCCCCTTTCTGCTGCATATCCTTGCCAAAGTGGAGACTCACCAGGTCAACTCCTAATCTGCTGAGCTCTCTTACTCTTTCTGAATCCTCTACATTGAGCAGATCAACCATAATCCGACCGTTATACTCATTTGCTTTCGCAACCATATCTTCAATCGTTTGATCAGCTGCAAAAGCCATAACTGTCGTAATATCTGCCCCGGCTTCAAATACCTGGGAAGCTTCATGAGCTCCTGCATCACATGTTTTCATATCAGCTACGATAATGGATTCAGGATAACGCTTTCTAACTTTGCGAACAATCGACATTCCATACTCTTTAATTACACCCGTTCCAATTTCAATCCAGTCCACATATTCATTTGTTTCACTTATTATCGTCAGACATTCTTCTTCAGACAAACGATCAAGCGCAAGTTGAAGATTCATAGTTTCACCTCTCGATTAACTCTTTTTCTCCAAGCTTCACCAGAACATCCTCAAGTTCAGGTAAACCTTCATTGTCTCCGGACACGCTAACTACCATTGAACCAATAGTATTGGCTATATTCAGGATGCGGCCAAGCGGCCATTGATGAATCAGACCATAAATAAACCCTGCATCAAACCCATCCCCGGCCCCTACAGTATCGACAACTTTGCTCGGCGGAACTGCAGCAGTCTCAATAACTTCCTCCTCGTGGAAGGCGACTGCACCTTTTTCTCCTTTTTTAATAGCTGCCGAAGATATACCATAAGATTGGCAAATCTTTATTACCTCTCTTGTTTCATGGGTATCAAATAACAAATCAGCTTCTTCATCCCCTGTCAGAAGTACATCTGCATAATTCAAAAGTTCCGTGAGTTTTTCTTTGGCCTCTGCTTTATCCCAAAGCTTTAAACGGATATTAGGATCAAATGAGACGAGAGCGCCGGCATTCTTAGCCATGATTGCCGCTTTCTTTAACAAGGGAATGTTTTTAACCGGGTCAATCGCGGCGAAAACCCCGCTTATATGAAGAAGCTTACAATTACTAAACGTTTCCTCGGTTAGAGATTTCTCTGTTAATGCTTGTGTCGGCGAGTTCTCTCGATAATAAAAGGTTCTGCCGCTTCCGTCTTCGCTGATTTCCTTAAAATTTAACGAAGTCGGGTAACCGTCCAGCAGTTTGACATCTCTTACGTCAATTCCCTCTCCACGGGCATAGTTCCGAATGTATTTACCAAATTCATCATTTCCTAAACGACTGATCCATCGCGTTTGTAACCCAAGCCGGGCACAGCCTAGAGCAAAGTTAAATTCTGCTCCTCCTGCCTTACGTTCAAATGACGAAGCAAAGCGCATCGGGCCATGGTGGGAAGGGTTGAAGGTGACCATCGCATCCCCTATCGTGATTACATCTGTAGACATTATTGCACTCCTCCTCTATCCGCTACCGAATCCCTAACGATTAATTTTGGTTCAAACCGATCATCAGGACGATTATCTTCCGGCTGCTTTTTTTTAATTTTGTCGAGCAATACTTCAGCCGCTGTTTTTCCCATTTCAAAGGTAGGCTGGGCCACCGTAGTTAAAGGCGGATTATAAAAGTCCGCATAAGGAACATCATCGACTCCTATAATAGATAGATCACCTGGTATTGATAGATTTTTTTCTTTAACAAACGTTAGAATTTCCTTTAATACTCGATCATTTCCTGCAAGTATAGCTTCCGGAGGTTCTGAGTTCTGCCACATCTCATGAAGGGATCTTCTTACCTCGTCAGGTTCTACACTTTTTACATACTCTTCTCTTTCTGTGAGACCTAGTGACTGAAGCGCTTTCTTAAATCCTTTCATTCTTTCTACCCTAGGTGACACACTCTCCGCAATCGACGAAGTAATCATTGCAATGAGCTTGTGTCCTTTCTCATAAAAATGATGAACAGCAAGCTCCGAGGCCTTTTCATTCTCCAGCATGACTGAGGAAACAGGAATATCTGCTACCGAACGGTCTAAAAACACAACCGGATATTTTTCGTCAAGCATCCTTTTATACAGTTCCCGATTATTCCCAGTCGGAAAGATAATCAATCCATCAACCTGCTTCGCCCTCAACATTTCAATGTACTTTTTTTCTTTAGCAGGGTCATCATCGGCATTACAAATGATCGTGTGAAAATCTTGCAGGTGACATACATCTTCAATTGCCCTGCTTACTTCAGTAGAGAAAGTGTGGAGAATGTTTGCTACAATAACTCCAATGGTTTTCGTTGATTTCTGCTTCAGGCTTCTCGCTACGATATTAGGCTGGTAGCCAAGCTCTCTAATCGCTTCTTCGATTCTCAGCTTTGTTTTTTCACCCATATAGTCATAACGTTTATTTAAATATTGTGAAACGGTGCTTTTAGAGACATTTGCTTGCTCAGCAACATCTGCCATTGTGACTGTTTTCATTTTCTGCAACCTCAAATCTGTATCAAACTTTTTACTAAACCGGTTTAGTAAACCGATTTAGTTCAGTATAAATACTATGAAAGCGTTTTACAACCCCTTTACAGAAAAAATTTAAAAATCACTGTTATTAAAAAGCATTTACTGCATTTTTCTCATTCTGATGCATACTATCTCCCGCCTTCACTCAAGCTAATGAAGTAAAAGAGCTATAGGAAGAGGTGGCGAGCATGGACTTTGTATCGGTCATTCCTTTTATTGTCGTCATAGCGGCTGCAATATGGACAAAACAGGTTATACCCAGTTTACTATTCGGGGTTGTCGTGGCTGGTTATTTGGTCGATCCTCATTGGCTGAATGGAATGATCAAGACCCTCCAGTTCATTATGGAAGGCCTCTCGGATGAAAGTAATTTAAAGATTATCATATTCTTGTATGCCTTCTCTGCTTTAATCGGGTTAGTTCGCATGTCCGGTGGTATTAAAGGCTTTGTTAAAGCTGCAACGGAAAGAATTGAAAATAAACGTGGGGCATTCATTCTTACCTGGATTTCATCTGTGGGCACATTTGCCGCACCAAGCTTTCGTATCGTGACAATCGGTCCCGTGATGAAAGCCATGCGTAAGAAGGTGCCGATGGCAAAGCAGGAGCTTGCTTTTGTCATTGAGACGACAGCTACCCCCCTGGTCGTTTTAATTCCAGTCGCTACAGCTTTTGTAGGCTATATGACCTCTGTAGTAGATTTATCGCTTCACCAGGCTGATACAGAAGGAGACGCCTACACTCTTTTCCTCCAAAGTATTCCGTATAACTTCTTTGCCTTTGCCATGTTAATACTAGGCTTTTATTTAAGTTTCTTCCATAAGGGTAAAAAGCCTGCAAACGATAAAGAAAAAACTCCCGAAGAGAAAAAAGAACAAGAGGACGATCAATGGGAAGACTGTCACCCCGCCGTTATGCGTGATTTGCCGGCTAAGCCGTGGAACTTAATCATCCCATTGTTCAGCGTTATCGTCCTCACCTTCGTTTTTATGTATGCCATCGGAATTGAGGAAGGGAAATCAGGGTTTGGAGCTCTCATTAATGAAGGCGTGTTAGATGCTATGGTCCTGGCTGTCGTTGTAACTATTGTCTGGTTCGTTGTTTACTTAAAATTTAAGAAAGAACATTTAAAACGAATGATGGACGGTCTTATCGACGGTGGAAATGATATGATGAACGTCATTTTACTGCTCGCTATGGTTTGGGGGCTTAGTAAAGGAACAGAAGCACTCGAATTTGCTGATACAATCTCTGAATGGTTTGACTGGATCCCTGGGAATTATGTTGCTGTGATTATATTTGTACTTGGCTGCGGCCTATCTTACTTTATTGGCTCGGCCTGGGGTACATGGGGAATTCTAATGCCCGTGGCTTTATCGATCGCTGTCACTGCGGGAAGCTCTCTTCCTATTACGATTGGAGCCGTATTTGCAAGCGGGACATTTGGAGCCTTCTCTTCCCCGCTTAGTGACGACACAAATACATCAGCTGGTATTTTAAACTTAAATACTATTGAATACGCCAAGTTTAAACTAAAGCCTGCCCTGTTAGCTGCTGGCGCTGCTGCTGCAGGTTATTTTGCCCTCTCCTTCTTTATGTAGCACCTTTTTCCCGGTTACGCCTGAACATAGAAGAAGTTTGTCCGATAAACAGGATAGAGTATACTTTCATGTGAAGGCATCGACCAATAAGGGAGGATAAAGGATGAAACGATTCTCAGAAAAAACGAAGAAACCGTTTGGGATTATTACCGTATTATTAATCATTTCAACCGGGATTACGATGTCACTCGTATCCATGGAAGAGAACTCGAAGTATCCTAAAGAAATTGTTAAAGGGGTATATAAAGCATTACGGAAAGAGACAAAAGGACCGCTCCCTTTTCCTAGAGCTTTGGCCAATATAAATGAGATGAAAAAGGTAGAAATTATGGATAAATACTTAGTCCATCATGGAAAAAAAATCTCTACTGAAGATGTAAGACGGATTGTAGATCAGATATATGGCATAGATCTAAAAGCTGTCTCCGACCTGGAAGCCGGGAAGGCGGACAAGTATCCTCAGATCATTTTTGAAAGGATCGAAGAAGCACTGCCCACAAGAAATACAGAGGAAAGTTTCATTATGAATTTGTCCAAAATAGAAGTCTTGGACCTATATATGAAAGCCGCTGGCAAGAAAATTAACGGTCCCTCTATTCGGACAGCAATCAACGGAATCTTCGGGATTAATCTGGATGGGATTTCAGGACTCGAAGACTCAGGGGTCTCCCTTTTTTCAAAGGATCAATGGATTTCTAAGAATGAGCACGACCTTTTCGTCGTTGAGACGGGGCTTACGGATGTGGATGTATGGGTATATCCAACCGAATACTTTACGGAACATACCGGCTTGACGGGGCTGCCGGAAGAGCTTCAAGAAGCATTATCAGCAATCGGTTTTGCTTATAATAAAGACGTAGAGGCCTTTTATTACAGCAACCCAACTGGTGAGTCTGTAACGGACGCTTTTAAAAAACAGACGCTAGGAACGATTATTAAGATGATGCATACCTTTTACGTGGACATAAAGTAAATACCATGGCGGACGAAGATCATTTAGACGGTCTGTGAATGAGGCTGGGAAAAACTGAATAAAGCAAATAATAATCCGAACGATTTTGTTGAAATCAGTTCGGATTATTTATTGGCCAGAAAAGGATTTCACCATAGATCCGTCACAACACGTTGCTTTTTCGCGGGCGCGGCCACGTCTTCATTTTCTATTGAAATTTTTTGTGCTAATAAGCCTTGTGAAGTTTACGTATATAATCTATGAAATGGAAAATAATATAATAAGAGGTGATTATAATGTTCTTTTTTATCATCATAGCGGGTTTTATACTTCCCTGGGTTTTGGGAATTTATCTTTATAAACAAGCACCTAAAATCTTTTTCACTATAGCGCCTATCACCGCTCTGACAGCCGTAACTTGTAATCAAGCAGGGAGCCATATGGGGTTATGGAAGGTACATCACATGCCTAAAGTTGTGCTTTTTGACTCCATACTTCTTGACTTTGGAATCTTCACTATCGCTGGAGTCTGGTTCTCTTACTTATTGTGTTATAAAAAAAAGAACCGAGTTTTATTACTTGTTCTATTTATTAGTGGAATGGCGGCAATCGAATATATTAGTCTCCTTCTCAATATCGTGGATTATAATGAAGGCTGGAGTTTCTTTTATACCGCCCTAATGTACGTGGCAGGCTTTATTGTCCTCACTATCACCACTAATAAATTAGAGAAGCTGGGAGTTTTTCCTTAAGAAATCCCCCACCTATCAGCGATATCAGGTGGGGGATTCATCGTCGATCCTACTGGTTCTCTTCAATTGGCTCATCAAATAAATCTGTATATTTAGCTACATTCTCATAGCTGAATTCAAAAGCCATTCTTACCTCGCCAAAACCAGGCTGATAAAAGTAACCTTGAACCTCGTAACTGCTCTTGTTTTCCCTGACTTTAGTAAGATGGAAATAAGGCCTGAAATATTGAGCCATCTCTTCTAATTTCTTATTCCGTACCTTGATCCATTGTTTCTTCATTTCTTCTGTTGGAAAGTCAGTTTCCTTTAACATGAGTTCACTCCTCTGCGGAATTCAAAATCTCTGGCACCATCTATAGACATAATGATATAAGAGCTTCGACTTATTTTCAACAACTACCTTATAAGTCTGCCAGATAAGTTACGCTCTCTATAATTACTTATACCCAGAAATCTATGATCCTAACGTTCTTTTATGATGATGCTCTACCATAGAGTATGTTGGAGCGGCATTCATCATTACTGTTAATTTTGTAGTTTATAACAGTGTGGGATCAGCAGAGGCAGTCCAGATCCTCACTTAAGCAAAAGAAAATTACTGACAACCCTTTACACTTTCTCCTCCCAATTCTTCTTCTCTTCTTCTTTCATCATCTTTTCTGCATCCTGAGGATACGCTGTACGGAAATTATGGTGGTCGGATTCCACCACTTCAACCATTTTATCGATCATTTTCTGAGGATCATACTGCTCATCCAGAATCTTCTCCGTTTCTGCAATCGATTCTCTCGGAGTGAAATTTTTGTTTTCGTCGTACCATTTATGCTTTTCCTCAAACATACGGTCATTAAAGCCAGTTTCAAACGGCCCTGGATTAATCGTAGCGACCTGAACACCGAATTCTTCAAGTTCAGCTTTCATTGTCTTTGCAATCGCTTCAATGGCATGCTTGGACGAGACATAAGCGCCGAGGTAAGGCATACCAACAATTCCGACGATGGAGCTAAGGAATATGATTTTACCCTGTTTCTTATCTACGAACTTTTTAGCTGCAAGCTGGGCATTTTCAAGGGTGCTGAATACATTCGTTTCAAACACATCCCGAACTCGATCTACTGGAATTTCAGCAATTGGACCGCCTTCGCCTATTGCCGCATTAGCTACGAAAACATCATAATCGTACTCTGTAATCAGCTGCTGGTCACGCTTATTTGTAATATCTAATTTTATAACCTCTAAGTTAACGCCTGCTTCTGCAGCTGCTTCGCGTAAACTTGTTATTTGAGAAATAATTTCAACCGCCGCAATTACACGATGGCCTTTTTTAGCCAATCCAATCGCTGTTCCTTTGCCTAATCCTGTTCCTGCCCCAGTGATAAAGATTGTTTTGCTCATTTTATTTCCCTCCTTCTTAGGATAACACGCCTTAACTAATTACCCTGCTCCATGTGGACTAAAACTCCCCGCAGAGGTGGTTCATGGAAAAACGCTTGCTCCCTGTAATGAGAACAAGCGCTTTAGTATTATGATCATGTTCCGCAAAAAGTCTGGTAAGGACCGCAGGACGGATCGGGCAATTCAGCATATTTCTCCTGGTCCGGGGAATAAGCATAAGGATCCGAAAGAACATCGATCAACCGCTCCATCACACTATAATCTTCTTTTGCTACGGCAGCTTCAAGTGCTTCCTCCACCCGATGGTTGCGAGGAATGATCGCAGGATTTGATTTCTTCATCAGCTGATAAACAGAAGACTTTTCTTCCTCCTGACGGTTCAGTCTTGACTGCCATTGCCCATGCCAGTTCGTAAACTCTGTTGTACCATGCATGGCAGTGGCCTCAGGCTGGTCTAATGTGAGAGCTCGGAAAGTATTCGTATAATCAGCACGGTGCTTTTCCATAATTCGTAGAAGATCTTCAATCAACGCTTCGTCCTGATCCTCTTCGTTGAATAAACCCAGCTTTTTCCTCATGCCTGAGAGCCAATGAGAGTGGTAATGCGGCTCAAATTTAGAATGAACTTCAACCGCTAGCTCCACAGCATGTTCTTGATTCTCATGAATCAGCGGAATTATAGCTTCTGCAAAGCGAGCAAGGTTCCACTGGCCGATTGGCGGCTGGTTTTTATAAGCGTAGCGTCCTTGAACATCAATTGAACTGAATACGGTATCAGGATCATACTCGTCCATAAAGGCACAAGGTCCATAATCAATAGTTTCCCCACTAATTGTCATGTTGTCAGTGTTCATTACACCATGAATAAAACCGACCAGCTCCCAACTAGCAATCAGTGCGGCCTGTCGTTTAACAACTTCTTCGAATAGAGAAAGATATCGATCTTCGTTATTTTCGATTTCAGGATAGTGACGCTTAATTGCATAATCAGCCAGCTTTCTAAGTTCTTCTACACTTCCCCGCCCTGCTGCATATTCAAAGGTGCCGATACGCAGATGACTGGAAGCCACCCTGGTAAGAACCGCACCGGGCAGGTCTGTTTCTCTTCTTACAGTTTCGCCAGTTGTAACAACGGAAAGGCTGCGATTAGTAGGAATCCCCAGCCCGTGCATGGCTTCACTTATAATATATTCACGAAGCATTGGACCAAGAGTCGCCCGGCCATCGCCACCACGAGAGAAAGAAGTACGGCCGGAGCCCTTAAGCTGAATATCCAAACGGTCTCCAGCAGGCGTAATTTGTTCTCCAATCAGCACAGCGCGGCCATCTCCTAACATGGTAAGACTCCCAAATTGATGACCTGCATAGGCCTGAGCAATGGGCTGAGCACCTTCTGGAATCTCATTCCCAGCTAACACACCTACTCCTTCCGACTGCAGCTTCTCAGCGTCCAATCCTATAGAATTTGCTAGTGCACCATTAAAGGCGATCAGCCTGGGTGAGCTCACAGGACTTGGTTCAACATGCTCATAGAACGTCTCCGGAAGCCGGGAATAACTGTTATCGAGGTTCCAACCTATTTCTTTAGTCTGTTTCATCTTATCTCCTTTGTTTAATTTGTCATATTTCCATCGATTTATATTCTTCTACAAAAAGGCAAATATCATTGCGTTTAAGGGATAAATTTTTTTCACTGCCCTAAATCACCTTCGGTTACTACTCCCCACAATTTATTTACCCTTATAATTAGACTTTATAACGAAAAAATAAAAGCCAGGCACACCCTGTTCATTCAGCTGTGCCCGGCTGCTTAGTTTTTTTAAAATAATTTACATTTATATGCTTTCTATACTTATTTCTAATGCTGCCTTTTCGGCCTGTCTGCATGCTGTCTCCACGTTCTCACCCCTGCTAAGTATAACAGCCATGCGGCGGCCAGCTTTGGCATCAGGCTTTCCGAAAAGACGTACTTGAGTGTGAGGTACGGTAAGGGCATTTTCAACGCCGGTAATATAATAGTTGTCGCTTTCAACCGAGGATTTGACAGCATGACTTGCTCCCGCTGTCACAAGGTGGACGTCTTCAATAGGCAGCCCTAAGATGGCCCGCACGTGAAGAGCGAATTCCGAGAGATCCTGAGTCACTAAAGTAACCATCCCTGTATCATGCGGTCTCGGTGATACTTCGCTGAAATACACTCCTTCTGAAGTGATAAACAACTCTACACCGAAAACACCGTATCCTCCGATTTCATCTGTAACTTTCTTAGCAATTTCCTCTGCTTGTCTTATGTGTTCTTCGCTCATCGCATGAGGCTGCCATGATTGAATATAATCGCCGCCTTGCTGTTGATGACCGATGGGAGGACAGTAATACGTCCCCGTCGAAGAACGAACGGTTAACAGCGTGATTTCCGAATCAAAATGAATAAACTCTTCTACAATTACCCGCGTGCTGTTTCCACGTCCACTGCTCAATGCTTCCTGCCAGGAGTTTTCAATTTCTGCCTCCGTCCGGCACAGGCTTTGCCCCTTCCCGGAAGAGCTCATAATTGGTTTAATTACGCAAGGCGTACCGATGGCGGCTACTGCCTCTTTCAGTTCATCTAAGGAGTTGGCAAATTCATATTTTGCCGTTGGGAGTTCTAATTTTTCACTCGCCAGCCGTCGAATGCCTTCTCGGTCCATCGTCAACTGAGTAGCATAAGCGGTTGGAATTACATTATATCCCTCATTCTCCAATTCCTGAAGAGTGTCAGTAGCTATTGCTTCTATTTCAGGCACAATATAATCCGGCTTCTCTTTTTCAATTACGGTTCGTAATTGCTCACCGTTAAGCATATCAATCACATCAAAGCGGTGAGCCACCTGCATGGCCGGCGCCCCTTCATACCGATCGACTGCAACCGTCTCGATCCCCAGACGCTGGGCTTCAATGACCACTTCTTTCCCTAATTCCCCAGCCCCTAACAGCATCATTGTTTTAGCATAGTTTTGATTCGGTGCTCCCAACATGGTATAACTCCTCCTGATTGTTTTGGTTTACCGTTATCTTATCGTTTCTCCCCTTCATTTATCAAGAGTTTTCGGGACAATTTACGAACATTATGTTAAACATCATTAATAAAATTCGTTTTTAGCTATTGTGACGGACATCTGTTATGGAAAAGTATGGATGATGAATCCCTGTATAGTAAGCCAGGCAAATAATGGTCAATAGGCAGCCCATTAAAAGCACATCGAATCTCGAGAAACCTAATTTATAGAAATAAGTACGGTTTGTGTGGTTGGAAAAACGTTTGGCCTCCATTGCCACCGCAATTCGATAGGCTCTTCTTATACTTTGAGAAAGAAGAGGAATCGCATAAGATTTCAGTTTTTTATAAAATCCTCTTATGCCTTTTTCCGCTTGAACTCCTCGTACTTTCAATGCATAGTGCAGCGTTTGCATTTCCTCTATCATAATTGGAATGAGTCTAATCGCAGCCATGAAGCTGTAAGCATACTTCGGCTTCAGCTTTAATTGCTGCATTAAGGAATAAAACAAATAAACAGGGCGGGTGGTTAAAGCAAAAATAACTCCTAAAGCAGCAAATATTATTCCACGAAAACCTAAATGTAACCCGCGGAAAAAGCTTTCCTCAGTAATGTGCACCAGCCCCCATTTCATCCAGGTGACCTCCCCTTGTCCAAAGAAAATCATGGAGGTAGACGACGTAAGGAAGATTAAGAGAAATGGAATCGCAATAATGAACAACCGTTTCCACGGATGACCTGTAAAGAAGAGATAGAGAAGCAGTGTTCCAACCATGTAGTTGATGAGAACGTTCGGATTATGAATCATCAATAATTGAATAAACAAAAGTCCAATAATGATTAATTTCAAGCTCGGATTTGTTTTATGAAGCCATGTTTCCTTATAAGAAAAGTCTATTGCCATATCTCATTTCTCCTATAAATTCACAGCTGTCTGCTGTTTTTCTAAATAATCGGGAGAAGGAGGTTCCTCAACGAGTTTTCCGTTTTCCACACGCCACACTTTCGTTGCAAAGTGCTCCGCAATGTTTAAATCATGCGTCACCATAATAATTACAGCACCTTCTTCCTTTAACTGTTCAAGCTGCTCTAAAAGTGAAAACGTGTTTTTCGCATCCTGTCCGAATGTAGGTTCATCTAGCAGAATGATGGGCTGCTCTTTAACAATTGAAGCCGCAACGCTCAATCTCCGCTTTTGCCCGGTAGATAATTGGTAGGGATGGAGGTGCTTATGATGCTGCAAGTGGTACAGATCGAGCAGCTCGTTAACTCTTGAGGAAATCTCCTCTTCTCTCCATTTCTTCAGCTTAAGAGTAAAAGCAACTTCTTCATAAACAGAATTAGTGACGAATTGAAATTCAGGGTTCTGAAAAACAAAAGTGATTGAATCGGCGAATAGTTTAATCTGCTTCCATTCCTTTTCGAGAATACGATACGTCCCTTTGAATTTAATTAAGTTCATCAGCGCAAGTAACAAAGTGCTTTTTCCTGCCCCATTCTCTCCAAGAACCGTAATCCATTCTCCAGGATGAGCATTGGCCTCCTCTACATGAAGTACTTCGTTATTCCCCCTGTAAGCAGAAAAATCGGATAAATGCACTGCTTCTTGTTCCTTGTTTATCGAAGCCGCTGTAGTATTTCTTGTTCTGGTTTGTATATAATCTTCCCAAACACCCGGGTACCAAATTCCCTGGTCAATGAGAACTTGTTTATGCTGATCAATCACTTTCTCTTTTGAACCATCTGCAATAATTTCACCGTTGTCACCAAGAAGGATCACCCGGTCAACAAAATCGATCACATGTTCAATTTTATGTTCAACGATAACGACGGTTTTATTTTCTCCCACATTCTTTATCGTTTCCCATACATGCTTTGTCCCTTCAGGATCCAGCATGGCGGTTGGTTCATCTAAGAACAATACCTCGGGCTCGAGAGCAAGAACCGATGCAATCGCCAGCCGCTGCTTCATTCCGCCGGATAAGGTTTGGATTTTTGTATGAATATCTTTAAAAGTTAATCCTGCTTCACGTAAATAGTACTCAATGCAGCTTTTCATTTTTTCTCGAGGTACTTGAAGGTTCTCAAGAACGAAAGCAATTTCCTCATCGACATAAGGCATACAAAACTGAGTATCTGGATCTTGAAATAAAAACCCCCAGGAATCCGGTATTATGATGTCATCTGCTTTCATAGGAACTTCTACACTGTCAGGGATAAGTCCCGTCAACACTTGCAAGAGCGTCGACTTCCCTGATCCTGACGGCCCAAGAAGCAGAACTTTCTCCCCTTTGTTCAAAGAAAGGGAGAAATCTTTAAACAATAAAGATTCCTCTCCCGGGAATTTCAGCCGCATGTTCGTCATACCAGCGATACTAGTCATGGTCATCCTCCTGTTTGCTACCCCAGTGCCTTATAGTCTTCCTTGGAAGCGGGCCTGACGAGGTTAGTTACTCCTGTTTTCTCTAACGACTGCACGATTAAATATGCGAAAATGCCGGAAATGATAATGGCACCAATTATTCTGGCCCCAAACAGGATGAGTAAGTTCCAAAGCGCTAAGTCTCCGATGTAGCCATAATAGTAATCAATCCCAATGGAGGCCAGTGCAGCGGCAATACCTGCTAACGAAGCAATCAACATATCATAACGCTTATAACGAAAAGCCGCGAAAATTAATTCAGCTGCAAGTCCTTGGCCCAGCCCGAATATTAAAGTGGCTACTCCCCACTCCCCGCCAAAAATAAACTCACCCTGGGCTGCAGCAACTTCCGCCAGTAAAGCGACCCCGGGCTTTCGTATAATCAAATAGGCAACGACCGCAGCAATAAACCACATTCCATAAATCAGTTGTTCCACGTGCAGACCCAATGTCGAAACCACTCCATATAACGGTCCCCACAGTTTATAAATCACTCCAAAAATCAGTGCGATAATAATAGTTACTAAAATATCTGTCAGCTTCAAACCTTTTTCCATTTTTTACAAGTCTCCTTTTCGATGAAATAATTTATTTATAAACAAAAATCCACTTTCCTGTTTCATAGGAAAGTGGAAGAATCGGAAAACTTAAAACGCTCTCCAAAACTCCACTTCCCTTCGCTGGTGTCAGCCAGATCAGGTTCTAAGGGTCTTAAAGTCTCAACCTTATACAATGAATCAGCATAGTATTCCATGCTATAAAAAGGTCCCCCCAGCGGAATAGTATTATGAAATTTCAACCCTGTTTTCCTCTCAATCCTCCAGAAGATCGGAATCTTCTAACCACATTTTCTGCTTTTCAGCCATCTCCCAAAACATGTACTCCAGTTTACTCGTATGAAGAAAAATCTCTTCCAGATGAGCCTTCTCACGCTCCGGCTTATCGTCAGCCAGCTGATTCATAAGTTTTTTTATGTCTTCTGCAAGCTGGGTGAATTCATCAGAAGCGTACATCTTGATCCAATCGCCGTAGAACTCATGTTCACTCGCTCCCTCTTTCTGAAACAACGCTAAGCCGATTTCATTGTAGCTCCAGGCACAGGCAAGAACACATGCCACCACCTCAGCCTCAGACCCTTGCTGAGCCTTGTTAAGCATGTAACTGGTATAAGCAAGCAGTGTAGCTGACGGTTTTGTGTTTTCTAAGTCTTCTCTGCTGATTCCGATTTTTTCTGCATATCCCCGGTGAAGCTCCATTTCTTCAGTCAAGGTGGAGTGAAGCAGGTCTGCAAATAACGTCATTGTCTCGAGACGGGAAGCCTTCACACTTCCTAGAGCAAATACTCGGCAGTAGTCGATTAAATATAAGTAATCCTGTTCCATGAAGAATTTAAACTTTTCAAGCTCTAAGCTTCCATCGCCGATTCCTTTTACAAAAGGGTGCTCAAGATACTTGTTCCATATCGGCTCAGCCTTTTGATAGAGTCGATCTGTAAACATCAGCATTCATCCTTCCTCTTAGAGTTTTGAAACCAGTCATATAAAAATGCAACCATCGTTTTTGTAAACTGAAGAAGCTGTGTACGGTCAATTGATTCGTTTACGGCGTGGGCCTCAGCAAGCGTACCCGGACCGTATAGGACCGTAGGAATGCCCGCTTCCCCTAACCAGCCTCCATCAGTGACGGTAGGAGACATTGAATAATCAACAGGGCTTTTATAAATAAGCTGATGCGCGTCAGCTAATCTTTGGACTTCCCGATGGCTCGAATCTATAGAAAATGCCGGAAAAATTTCTCCCTTGTCTTCAATCATCGATGTGCCTCCCCAGGAAAATTGCGGAGGATGATCTTTTAACCAGGGATCAGCTTTTGCTGCATGATGGATATGTTGTTCAATTTCTCTGATCACGTCCTCATAGTGTTCCTCAGGGTAGTAATGAACTGTAACCCACAAGGAGCAGCGATCAGCAATAAACGCAGCATGCCGTCCTCCTTCAATTACAGCTGGATTAATCGTATTAGATCCCGAAGGAAAACCGGGACTCGATTTCGTCACAGCCCAGTGCTGTTCGAGTTCCTGTAAGGCGTTTATTACCTTCATCATTTTCTCTATTGCACTTGCTCCATGCAGACCGCCGCCAGCATGAATCATCGACCGCCTGCTGGCATCATGGAAGGTTTCAGGGCTTTCGATTGTGATCCAGCCGGTAATGACACCTCCCTGCCCTTGTATAGAGCAGTTACTTGTATCGACTACTAGAGCTAAATCTGCTTTATATCCTCTCTCACAACAAGATTTAGTCCCTGCCTCTCCTACTTCCTCCCCGACGACGGACTGAAAATAGAGATTTCCTTCAGGTTCTATTCCAGCTTCATGCAGCACCTTGAGAGCAAACAGTGCTCCTGCCAATCCGCCCTTCATATCTGCAACCCCGCGTCCGACCACTTTATCCTCTTTGACTGTGCATACAAACGGATCATAATCCCAGCTTTCATTCTCCTCAATAGCTGCCACGTCTATATGGCCATTAATAATGAGACTATTCGCTCGATTCTCCCGCTGTCCCTGTTTCGTTCCAACTATGACAGGGTCTCCCGGATACAAATCCCAGGAATCAATAGTAAAACCAAGCTTCTTCAGCTGCTCAGCAACATACTCCTGAGCTTCTTCTGCATTGCGGGCAGGCGGACTCAAGGTGGGAAAGCTGACTAAATCAGATAATAAAGCCAGAAGTTCATCTTCTCTTTCTCCCACTTTATCCAGTAAGCAGCTCAGCTCTTTGTTCATATACACTTCTCCTTTCTTTAAAAAACAGGCAATTAATGGCGTAGTTTTTTAAAAAACTCGAACGACTCAGTAACATGAGCTTGTTAAGTTTAATTAAATTTTGGCGAAATGGATGCACCACAAGCATTTCACATAGAATTCTTGCCCATTAAAAAAAGCTCGCTCCTGTTTGGAAGGAGCGAGCTTATCTGTTAAAAATTATGTTTCACGAAAGAATGATTACTCGCTTCACTTCCCTACGCTAGTATGATCTAGATCAGGTCATAAGGGTCAAAGCTGCTGACTTGCTTCTCTCAGCCGATTCACGGCTCCCCTAGTGAAGATTCATATATAATTTTGTTAATCATAATTAGAACATATTCCTACAAAAATAACAAGAATCATTTTATTACAAGAAAGGCTTCACTTGAAAATCAACTCTCGTCGTTCTTACCTCAATCCATAAGAGACCCCGCTCATTCAAGGAAATCCTACCGTTTCATCCCCGTTGAAAGTTGTACAGACACCGCATAATAAATGACGTAAAAAGAGAAACTACAACTTAAGGATTATCACCAAAAGAACTTCAAACAAAATACACGCTATACAGGGGGGATACTAATGGGGAAAGTCCGCGAAATAGTAACAACTGCCATATGCACAATCGTTCTAATGCTTAATTTTCACCAGGTTACCGAAACCTCTAACAACTCTACTTCCCCTCCTGCAAATGACTCACATGAAGAGAGATATCAGACAGTTCATAACCCGGTGAATGCCGAATCATCGTACGACTACACATTTGTTTGGATGACTGACACTCAATATTACTCTAAACATCATCCACATATTTATAAGAGTATGACCAATTGGATTGCTTCAAATAAAGAAAAACTCTCTATCCCCTACGTCATTCATACAGGCGATATCGTTAACAATTGGGATAACGAGGAACAATGGAAGCACGCCGTGGATTCCATGAATGTTCTGCAGAACGCCAAATTACCCTATGGCGTATTAGCAGGTAATCATGATATTGATTTAAAAAATAAAGATTACGCACCATTCTCCAAACACTTCGGCCAAGCGCAGTTCGAGAATCAATCTTACTATGGTGATTCATATAAAGACAACCGTGGTCACTATGATCTCTTAAGTATAAATGGCAACAAATTTATCATGGTGTATATGAGCTGGGGTATTTCACAGGAAGAAATTGACTGGGTAAACGATGTTCTGGAAAAACACCCGGACCACATTGCCTTCATTAACCTTCACCAATACTTACTGCCTACTGGAAAAAGAAGCCGGCTTGGCGAAGACTTGTATGAGCAGATTATTAAGCCCAATGAGAACGTAGTAGCCACCCTGAGCGGGCATTACTACGGGGCATCGAAAAAAGTCGACCAAATAGACGATAACGGGGACGGCACCCCTGACCGAAAAGTATATCAGCTGTTCGCCAATTACCAGGGTATCTCTGAGGGTGGAAAGGGCTATATGCGCCTGTTACACGTAAACCAGGAAGAAAATAAAATTGACGTAAAAACGTATTCTCCTTACCTAAATGATTACAATTATTACGATCCAAAGAATCGTCCCGGGAAAGATGAATTTACCATTGAGGTCCCATTGGAGCCCTAGATTGACTTGGTGGTAAGACTCCTGTAGTTAAGATCCCGCAGGAAAGCAAAGTGCTTTGACAGAGTGAGGGTTAAATCCTTCCTTGTCCCAAAAATAATCCGAACCGATTTCAGTAAAATCGTTCGGATTATTTTATGCTTTATTCAATTTCGGCCAGCCTCTCCTTAATTAGGGGAACTTTAACCGAACCTTATCTACAGAAAGGATTCCGATCACTGATACAGGTTACCTCCTGATTTTTTAAATTCTTCCGCTTTTTCCCTCATCCCTTTTTCAATATCTTCTTTCGTAAAGAGTTCATTATCTTTTGCATAATTACGAATATCTTGAGAAATTCTCATACTACAGAATTTCGGTCCACACATAGAACAAAAGTGAGCGGTCTTTGCCCCCTCAGCGGGCAGAGTTTCGTCATGGTATTCAATAGAACGCTCTGGATCAAGAGATAAATTAAATTGATCTCTCCATCGAAATTCGAACCGGGCTTTTGACAAAGCATCATCTCTTTTCTGAGCCCCTGGATGCCCCTTTGCCAAATCGGCTGCGTGCGCTGCAATTTTATAAGTGATTACCCCTTCACGCACATCATCCCTGTTTGGTAAACCTAAATGTTCCTTCGGGGTGACATAACAAAGCATTGCCGTCCCATACCAGCCAATCATTGCCGCACCAATCGCCGAAGTAATATGGTCATACCCCGGCGCCACATCAGTTGTCAGGGGGCCAAGTGTATAAAAAGGAGCTTCATCGCATGCTTCTAATTGTTTATCCATGTTTTCTTTAATGAGGTGCATAGGCACATGCCCCGGACCTTCCACCATCACTTGTACATCGTGTTCCCATGCAATCTTCGTCAGCTCCCCGAGGGTTTCCAGCTCAGCAAACTGAGCTTCATCGTTAGCGTCAGCAATCGAACCAGGCCGCAGCCCGTCTCCAAGCGAAAAGGAAATATCATAAGTCTTCATAATTTCACAAATCTCTTCAAAATGCGTATACAGGAAACTTTCCTCGTGATGATACAAGCACCACTGTGCCATAATCGATCCACCGCGGGATACAATACCTGTTAACCGATCCGCCGTCAGCGGAACATACCGTAAAAGAACCCCGGCGTGGATGGTGAAATAGTCCACCCCCTGCTCTGCCTGTTCGATTAACGTATCACGGTAAACCTCCCATGTTAAATCCTCAGCCACACCATTTACTTTCTCTAATGCCTGATAAATAGGAACAGTGCCTACCGGGACGGCTGAGTTACGAATAATCCACTCTCGGGTGGTGTGAATATCTTTGCCCGTAGATAAGTCCATAATATTATCGGCACCCCAGCGTGTCGCCCAGGTCATTTTCTCTACTTCTTGTTCAATAGATGACGAAACAGCTGAATTTCCAATATTCGCATTGATTTTGACATGAAAATTCCGTCCGATAATCATAGGTTCGCTCTCTGGATGATTTACATTCGCTGGGATAATGGCCCTTCCTTTCGCCACTTCTTCTCGAACGAATGCTGGGTCCATATTTTCTCTGAGAGCTATAAATTCCATTTCAGGTGTGATGATTCCCTGTTTAGCGTAATGGAGCTGGGTAACATTCTTTCCTTTCTTTGCACGTATTGGCTTACGACTTAACCCGGGAAACACTTTATTGTTGGCGCGTGGATCTTCTTTATCCTTATACCCATTATCTTCAGGCTGGATTTCCCGACTTTTATATTCCTCCACATCTCCTCGTTCCTCTATCCAGTCACGGCGAAGAGAAGGAAGTCCCCTGGTAATATCAACAGAATACTCCGGGTCTGTATACGGACCGCTTGTGTCATAAACACGTAATGGAGGGTTCTCTTCTTCGCCAAAAGTACCTGTTGTAGGACTCAAGCTAATTTCCCGCATAGGAACTTTAATGTCAGGCCTTGAACCTGACACATATACTTTTTGACTTCCCGAAAAACTAGACATGATCGAAATGTTCTCTTTGTTTAATGAAGATTGTGACATAATCTCTCTCTCCTTTTGTGGAGGCTTTGTTAAATGCATGGTAATTCCAAAGCAGGATTTAACAAAGCCTGATTAAATTTAAAAGGACGAGATCGGAAATTCCAGGCAGCAGTGTATTGAAGCACATAAAAAAGCCGGGTCCATAAAATATGGCTGGACCCGGCTAATATGTATACAGGAGTATAGTTACATTGATGGTTCGTTCTAACTTTCCTACGCTGGCATGATCCAGATCAGGTCCAAAGAGTCAAGAAACTTCAACGCGTTCTTTCTCAGCCCAGCTCATTGGGCTCCCCTAGTTATAACTATTCAATTTGACTTCAGTATAAATGAATGTTTGGTGACTTCCAACACCAATAAGGAAAATGGTTCTTTCTACACCCGCTCCATATTTGAATATTCGCTAAGATATTTCGATTGTAAAGCCTTATTTTCATAGAAAACGGGTAAATGTGAAAGTGTGGACTATAAAGTCTGACAGGGACTATTTCCTTATCTCAGGCTAGTCCCGGATTAATTAATTTTTCTGGAGTCTACCTAAATTCTTATGAATATGCATAAAAACACAGCCCTTCCGAGGTCGGGCTGTGTTTTAATCAGACTACGAATTTGGAGTTCCAATCACAGACTGCAGGATGGCTTTTTGCACATGCAGTCTATTTTCCGCTTGCTGGAATACTGCGGAATGAGGTCCATCAATTACTGAGGCCGTCACTTCTTCTTCACGGTGTGCTGGAAGGCAGTGCAGAAAGTGAACGTCGTCTTTAGCTATCCGAAGTAACTCTTCATTCACCTGATAATCGGCTAAAGCTGTTAATCGTTCTTTGGCTTCCTCTTCCTGCCCCATACTGGTCCAGACGTCTGTGTAAATAACATCGGCCCCCTGGACGGCAATGGATGGATCGGTCTCCACTTTCACCGAGCCGTTGTTTTCTTCAGCGACTTGTTGTGCTTTTTTCACAATGCCGGGGTCAGGTTGATATCCTTTTGGAGCTGCAACCACGACTTCCATACCCATCATGGCGGAAAGGACCATGAGAGAATGAGCCACATTGTTTCCGTCGCCGATATAGACAACCTTAACACCACTTAAGCGTCCTTTCAGCTCAAGTATGGTAAATACGTCAGCCAGTGCCTGACAAGGGTGATAGATATCACACAATCCGTTAATGACTGGAATTGAGGCATGCTCGGCAAGTTCAGTCAGTTTTTCATGGGAGGTTGTGCGGTACATAATAGCGTCAACATAGCCTGATAATACTCTGGCAGTATCGGCAATTGTTTCGCCGCGCCCGATTTGGATATCACGGGTATTTAAATAAAGCGCGTGACCGCCCATTTGTACCATTCCCACTTCAAAGGAGACGCGCGTACGTGTAGAGGATTTTTCAAAAATCATCCCTAATGTTTTTCCGTTCAATGTACTGTTGTGCTTGTTCTCTTTAAGATCCTGAGCTCTCGCCAGCAGCTGGGAGATATCAGTTTGATTGAAATCAAGCCAGGTTAGCACATCTCTGCCTTTTAGTGTATGGTTAGAAGTTGTCATCATATCCATTAAGTTCATCTACACGCACTCCTTTTCTTTACTCCCGGGAAGCGGGGTTGGTTGGTAAGGGTCGTAAGCCAGCGAATCGACGTATGCATTAAACGTGGTGGCTTGCGTAAATACGGTTACTCCTGCTTTTAATGCTTGAATCCTTTTCAGCGAATCTTCTTCTTTATTTCCATCATTCATATAAACCTTCGCTTCTTTCAATTCCAGCCACTCCGTGAACTTCACATCGCTCGACTGTCCTTTTACAAAACGGGTGGATTCGATTAAACAGGCGTGCTCGTTTTCGTACAAGTTAGGAAGATGTTCGAATACTTTAGCCATTGCTTCATCGGCTGTATCGGCAAGACACATGCCTTCTCCAGTAGACAGCATGTTAGCTCCCAGCTTATGGTCGAGCTCAGGCAGTGCGTGTGAAGAGAACAGCGGATATTTAACGGCAGCTTTCTGAATCAACGGCTGTGCAATGTCCTTAAGTGAGCTCACCTGATCTTTTACAAGGACTTTAACAGCTAAATCGATTAATGAGACATCCGATACTTTGCTAATAATAGGTACGGTCCGACTTGCTCGTGGATTCACTTCTAAGACGTACACAGTATCTTCAGCGATTAAAAATTGAATGTTCATTAAGCCTTGATAGTTTACCTTCTGAACGATTTTTTGTGCGTACTCTTTAATCTTTGCTTTAACGGCTGATGACAGGCTCTGTGATGGGAACAGCGCCATACTGTCACCTGAGTGAACGCCTGCAGGTTCAACGTGCTCCATAATTTCTGGAATAAATACGTTCTTCCCGTCTGCTGCAAGATCTACCTCTGCTTCACTTCCCGTCATAAACTGGTCAAGTACGATCGGGTAATGGCGGGCATCTGTTTGCTCAAGTGCTGCCTTTAACTGCTCCTCGTTCTCTACCTTTACCATGCCCTGACCACCGATAACATAGGACGGCCGGCAGAGCAGTGGATATTGATAAGATTCGGCGGCTTCCAGAGCTTCTCTCATCGTATGGCACATCTCACCTGGAATATGCGGCACGTCGATACTCTGCAGCACAGAATAAAACTGTTCACGATCCTCAAGCTGCTCAATCGTATCCACACTTACTCCAGCCAGCGGAATGTCCGCCTCAGCAAGTTCCTCTGCAATATTGATCGCTGTCTGTCCTCCAAATTGAGTAAAGACAAGGTCAATACCTTCATGCTCAACAATCGATTCAATTACTTCTTTGTTAATTGGATCAAAATAAAGACGGTCGGCGGTCGTGTAATCGGTGCTTACAGTTTCTGGGTTGTTATTAATCATTACCGTGGTCCAGCCCAGCTTCTGCAGACTCTGAATCGCCTTAACCGCACTGTAATCGAACTCGACACCCTGACCGATCCGAATCGGGCCAGAGCCGATAATTAATGCCTTTTTATTAGTCGGCAGTGGTTCAATTTCATTTATACCTGCATAGGTTGTATACACATAATTTGTTGCCGCTTCAAATTCAGCGGCACACGTATCAACCATTTTGTAGCTCGGTGTGACCCCGTATTGCGTCCGCAGCTTCTTCACTTCTGCTTCGTCTATTCCCTTAAGCGCAGCAATCTTTTGATCGGTAAATCCATGGATTTTGGCTGTCTTCATTAACTTCAGATCGAGCTCATGCGACTGAAGCGTCTTCTCCATCTGTACGATATTCGCAACAACTTGAAGGAAAAATAAATCAATTGCTGTCTTATCATGTATCTCTTTTACAGACGTCCCTTTCTTTAACAGTTCGACAATCGCGAAATATCGTAAATCAGTCGGCTTCGTTATATGTTCTTCAAGGCTGCCTGCTAATTCCGGGATAGTTTGATCAAGAGAAGCCACTGCTTTTTGAAAAGCACCTTCAAGCGTGCGGTCAATAGCCATTACTTCTCCTGTCGCTTTCATTTTCGTTCCAAGCTTGCGGTCTGCATGGGAAAACTTATCAAACGGCCAGCGCGGGAATTTTACTACTACATAATCCAGCGCCGGTTCGAAACTAGCGTAGGTGGTGCCTGTTAACGGGTTGATCAGTTCATCCAGTGTAAAACCGAGCGCCAGCTTCGTCGCCATTTTAGCGATTGGATAGCCCGTTGCTTTTGATGCAAGCGCCGATGAACGGCTTACACGCGGGTTAACTTCAATCACATAGTATTTTTTACTATACGGATCGAGCGCGAATTGAACGTTACATCCGCCTACGACATCCAATGCCGAAATAATCGTAAAGGCAGCGGTTCTTAACATTTGATATTCCTGATCCGTAAGCGTCTGGGATGGGGCCACAACGATGGAATCTCCTGTATGCACCCCGACGGGATCAAAGTTTTCCATATTGCAGACACTGATGCACGTACCGTTGGCATCGCGCATCACTTCATATTCGACTTCTTTAAACCCAGCGATGCTTTTTTCAATAATAACCTGGCCGATGGGGCTTGCCTTTAGGCCATTTGCTATTAATTCCTTTAATTCTTCCTCGTTATCTACAATGCCGCCTCCACGGCCTCCTAATGTGTAAGCCGGACGACTGATCACAGGGTAGCCATAATGCTCAGTGAACTTTAAGGCTTCCTCCACACTTGCAATTACTTCACTTTCCGGTACGGGCTGCTTTAATTCATCCATCAATTCACGAAACAGTTCACGGTCTTCCCCCTGCTGAATCGATGCGACACTCGTCCCTAGAAGTTCGAGGTTATATTTAGTAAATAAATCATGCTTATTCATTTCAACAGCCAGGTTTAATCCTGTCTGCCCACCCAGACCGGCAAGAACTGCGTCAGGTTTTTCCTTTTTAATAATCGCTTCGACACTCTGAACGGTTAACGGCTCACAGTACACGTGATCGGCAATTTCATTATCTGTCATGATCGTAGCAGGATTGTTGTTTACAAGGATGACTTCGTGTCCCTCTTCCTTAAGTGCAAGACACCCCTGCGTCCCTGAATAATCAAACTCCGCTGCCTGGCCGATGACGATAGGGCCCGAACCGATGACAAGAACTTTCTTAGGCATAGATCTGCACTCCTTTCTTGCTGTTTACACTTGTGAAAAATTCATCGAATAACCATAAGGCATCCTCAGGTCCCGGGTTGGCTTCAGGGTGAAACTGTGCAGATAAGATTGGCTTGGACGGATGCATCAAGCCTTCAACGGATCCGTCGTTAACGTGGCTGAAGCTGACTTCAAGCACCGTATTTGCTACACTCTCATCGTCCACAACATAGTTATGATTCTGAGATGTAATAAATACACGTCCTGTCTGCACATCTTTAACAGGATGGTTGGCACCCCGGTGGCCGAAAGCCAGCTTTTTCGTATCTGCTCCATAGGCTAAAGCGATCACTTGATGCCCAAAACAGATCCCTAAAGTCGGAAATTGCTCCAGCACCCCTTTTATTTCAGATAAATGTTTCGTTGCATCTTTTGGATCTCCGGGCCCATTTGACAACACCACTCCATCTGGCTGAAGCTCATGTACCTTCTGTGCATGCGTAAAAGGAACGACAGAAACGCTTACTCCGCGTTCAACGAGCTGATCTACAATAGACTCCTTATATCCAAAGTCAATCACGGCAATATGCTGCTTACCTTTTCCATGAGTCGTCACTTGGGATTTCGAAGCTAAATAAATCTGTCCCACTGTTTTCGTATCCGACGGCTGAATGGATTCATGGGCCATCACAGCCTGACACGTACCTTCGCTTCGAATGGATTTCGTTACTTCTCTCGTATCGACTTCAGTCAAAAAAGGCACGTTCCATTTAGTTAAATAGTCTTTTAAAGATGACGTCGCTTGATAGTGATAGGCTTCCTCTGCACAATGCATCATTACCACTCCGCCTACCTGCGGACTGCCGCTTTCAGAATCATCTTCATTGATGCCGTAGTTACCGATCAATGGGTAAGTGAATACAACGATCTGCCCTTTATAGGAAGGGTCTGTTAATACCTCTTGATAGCCCGTCATGCCCGTGAAAAACACCACTTCTCCTTCTACCGGCTTCTGCCATTGGCCAGATGCTTGCCCTTTAAAACTCTGGCCTTCTTGTAATGTCAGGAATCCCTGCATTCTTTACACCTCGCTGTATCTTTATTAGTTGTTCAGTATTTTTATACAATGTTATGAGTAAAAATACTTTGCAGGGAAACCCTGGCAAAGTAACCTTACTGTGCACTTGATTTCTCTAGTTGCAGTACATCTGCAAGGGTTGACACGGCCTTATCAATCTCTTCCTCCGACACATTTAAAGGAGGAAGCAATCGAATGACCTTAGGACCCGCCAGCACCGCCAGAAGCCCTTTCCCTCGAAGTTTATGAATGAAGTCGATGGCTTGTTCATCCAATTCAATGCCAATCATTAGTCCTTTTCCTCTTATTTCTATTACTCCGTCTATTGGTAAAAGCTGCTCTTCTAACAGCTGCTTAAGGTATTTGCCTTTTACCTTTACGTCTTTTAAGAACTGTTGTGGGAAAATCGTTTGAAGTGTTGCTTTCACTGCCGCAGAAGCTAATGGATTGCCGCCAAAGGTTGAACCGTGCGACCCCGCTGAAAATGTATCAGCAAGTTCGGCTTTCCCAAGCATAGCTCCAACTGGAAATCCGCTGCCAAGCCCTTTTGCTGAGGTTACAATATCAGGATCTAAATGAAAGTGCTGGTAGGCAAATGGCTCTCCTGTACGGCCAATACCGGTTTGTACTTCATCGATGATGAGCAGGGCCCCTGTTTCGCGGCATTTCTTCTGTACAGCTTGGAGGAACAGCTCCGTCCCTTCGACAACGCCGCCTTCCCCTTGAATAACTTCCACCATGATTGCTGCTGCCTCTTCTCCGTTCACTTCAGCCACTGCTTCTGCATCATTGTACGGAAGGTATTCAAATGTAGGAAGGAGTGTACCAAAGCCTTGATGAACCTTTTCTTGACCGGTGGCACTCATCGTTGCAAACGTCCTGCCATGGAATGACTGCTTAAATGTAATTATTTTTTCCTTCCCAGTATGCTTTCTCGCAAGTTTAATCGCCGCTTCATTCGCTTCAGCTCCGCTATTACAAAAGAAAGCATAATCGAGTTGTGTTTCAGCTGTTAAAAGCTCAGCTGCTTCCTGTTGTACCGGAATCTGATATAAATTGGATACGTGCCACACTTTGCCGATCTGCTCCTGAACAGCCTGTTCAACAGCAGGAGGACGATGACCAAGATTACATACCGCAATACCTGACACAAAGTCTAAATACTGATTTCCTTCATCATCTGTCACAACCGTTCCTTCCCCGGATTCAATAGTTAACGGAAAACGGTTATAGGTTGGAAACACACTCATTTGACGACTCCTTCCTTTACATCCTGATAAATCGTGGTCCCTTTTATAAAGTTGCCTTGAACTAGGGACTGTTCTCCACTCACAATAAGAACTTCATTTAAGTGTTCAGACAGCGCATTAACTGCTGACTTTACTTTCGGAATCATCCCTCCGTAAATCACCCCATCTTCGATAAGCTTCTGTATTTCTTCAGGAGTGGTTTTCGAAATCATTTGTCCGTTATTTAAAATGCCTGGGACATCAGTGACGAACAACAGCTTTTCCGCTTTAACTGCGTTGGCGACTGCTGCCGCTGCAATGTCCGCATTCACATTTACCATTTGCTCGTCACTTGTTGTAGCAAGCGGGGCGATGACGGGGATATAATTTTGCTCTAATATTTGATTGATCAGGCTGACGTTAACTTCTTCGATATCTCCAACTAACCCTAGCTTCTCTTCATTGATTAACCGGGCTTTCAGCAGACCTCCATCCGATCCTTTTAACCCTACGCAGGGAACGCCTTGTTTCGTAAAAGCAGAGGTGACTTGAGCACTTACCGTACCACCTAAAGTCATAGTCACCACTTCTAACGTCTCTGCAGTCGTCTTACGAAGCCCTTCAAAAAACTCACCCTTAATATTTAAGTCCTCTAACAGCGAGGAGATAGCAGGGCCGCCTCCATGTACGACGATACACCGGTAACGTTTTGTCAGCTCGCAGAAACTTTGATAAAAGCTTTCTGAAATGTGGTCAATCATGCTCCCACCCAGTTTAATGACTAAGACCGGCTTGTGTTCATGTTCGATAGCTTGCATTGATTTTGACATAGTCATATGTTAAATCACACCCCCATGCAGTTCCTGAACCCTTACCCTCATGAAGCTCGATATAGATTTTAACCGTCTCTTTCTTCATATCTTCCATCGCCTGCTCCTCGGAAAATGGATTCGGTGTACCTTTACTGAAAACAAGCTGACTTTCAATGTAAATATCGCAGTTGGTCGCATCTACCTGAGCTTCACTATGGCCGATGGCACCGACGATTCGTCCCCAGTTGGCATCGATGCCATACACCGCAGTTTTTACGAGACTGGAGCCGACCACTTTTTTAGATATAATGCGGGCCTCATCGTCAGTTAAAGCTCCTCTTACATTCACCTCAATTAATTTCGTTGCCCCTTCACCATCTTTTGCAATCTGCTTCGCCAAATCCTCACATACAAGCTGAAGTGTTTTTTGAAAAGAGCTCCAGTCGTCATGTTCAGGAGTTAGAGCTTCATGCTCCACACATCCGTTCGCCATCGTCAATACCATATCATTTGTCGATGTTTCCCCATCGACTGTAATTTGATTAAAAGATTTATCGATTGATTGGCTCAGAGCAGCCTGCAAGTGTTCTGACTCAATCGCGGCATCCGTTGTAATAAAACCGAGCATGGTTGCCATATTAGGATGAATCATTCCCGACCCTTTCGCCGCGCCGGCAATAGTAACGGTCTGCCCCTCTATTTCAACTTGATAGCAAGCTGACTTCTCGCACGTATCCGTTGTTAAAATTGCTTGTTGGAAGTCATGGTCTCCTTCCTTAGATGGCTGGACATTCATAGAGCCATACTCAATTTTAGCCATTTCAAGCTGTTGACCGATAACCCCCGTCGAAGCCACAGCAACGTAATCTTCTGAAATGACATAGCGTTGAGCAATTAAGGACCTCATCCTATAAGCATTGGCCAGACCTTCTTCACCAGTACAAGCGTTGGCAATTGCACTATTTACAGCCAGCGCCTGGATCTTTTTTGAAGAAGCTATACTCTCCTGGGTCACCTTGATCGGAGGGGCCTGAAAATGACTTTGTGTGTAAACGGCCGCGACAGAGGCGGGCTGTATACTCATTAACAATCCATAGTCTTTTCTTGAACGCCTCAGACCGCAATGAAGCCCTCCTGACATGAAGCCTTTAGGCGACGTTATGGTCCCATCCTCTACTTTTACAATCTTGTGCGCGTCCGTTAGTTGAATCAATCGCTCTCTCCCTTTCTTTATGAGTTATGGATATACCGGAATATGGTTTAAGCCAGTCGTTTCTTCTACCCCTACTGCTAGATTCATATTTTGTAAGGCCTGACTGGCTGCACCCTTCATAAGGTTATCAATCACTGAAACAATGGTAAGTCGTCCTGTCCGGTCGTCGAGCGCTAAGCCGATATCGCAATAATTTGATGCATATACATCGCGCGTGCAGGGGAATTCTCCCGCTTTCCTTATTCGGACAAAAGGCTCCTGTTCATACGCTTCCTCATATAATTGAATGAGTTCATCAAGGGTATGAGAACCTTTTAAATCAACGTAAATCGTTGACATAATTCCACGTGTCATAGGGACGAGATGAGTAGAAAACGTAACTGGCTCGATATCTGTATCCCAATGCATCAGCTGCTGTTCGATTTCAGGAATATGCTGATGCTGATTCACTTTATAAATTCGAAAGTTTTCCTGTGTATTCGCAAAATGAGTCACTTCACTTGCTTTCTTTCCTGCTCCGGATATCCCTGACTTCGCATCAATGATAAGGCGCTCCGGGTCAGCCCACTGCTTACTGACCACGGGACCGAGACCGAGAAGAACAGCTGTTGGATAGCAGCCGGGATTGGCAATTACGCTGGCTGATTGAATGGCTTCCTTGTTCCATTCAGGCAGGCCGTACACCGATTGTTCGATCACTTCTTCTCCTGCCGCTGTGTTTTTGTACCACTTGTTATACGTTTCGCGATCCTTTAACCGTAGATCCCCTGAGAGATCGATGACTTTCCCTTTTCCTCCCAGCAGTTGGGGAGTCAACTCACTGGATACTCCTGCGGGGGTAGCCAGGAATATGATATCGAGCTGCTGCTTCATCTCCTCAGGGTTAAGCTCTTGTAATGTATAATTTTTGTTATTAACGTGACTGTATATTTCTTGAAAGAACTCTCCGCTTTGTGTAGACGAATATAATTTGACATTTTTCACTTCGGGGTGGTTGTGTAACAGGCGAAACAGCTCCGCGCCGCCATATCCCGTAGCCCCAATAATTCCAATTTCCACTGTTCCTTCACCTCTTTTTTGTATATGTATAAATATTATATATAACGTATATTTATGCTATTATTACTCGTGTGATAAAATCTGTCAACAGGTGGAGAGAAAGTTTTATTTTATAGCGAAGTGTTTGAGATAGAAAAGAATGATTATACATACTTAGTAAGCGTTTACATTAAGTGAAAAAATTTTTAAACTTTTTTCTGGAATTCATGTGCTTACAACTTGGATAATTATCATCGAGTCCTGGAGATTTACAGCCATAGAAAAAAGACCAGCTCTCACTCAGCTGGTCTTCGTATTTATTCGATATCGAAGGATTGGAAGATGCTTTTCTCGGGCATCTTATATACTTCCCGTCCGAGAAGGTGATTAATAATTACCTTGTTTCGATGTACGGCTAAACCCAGGTTGGTAGAGCCGACACCGTGAGTATGGGAAATTCCGCTGTGAACATAGATTTCGTTGTTAACATCTTCTTTCTTTTTCAAACGATAGTCCGCTTCCACTTTGTACCGCCCTTCGTCATCCCATTGAAGAAAGTCACTTAAATAATAAATGAATTCAGGCACATACGGCTTATATCCTGTCGCTGTAATTACGACTTCAGATTCGTGCTGAAAAGATTCTTTTTTCTGCCAGTGAAAGCAATCGAGCAGGTAGCCCGTGCCGTCACTCTTTTCTTCAATGCCCTGGACCTCACTTAAAACCTGTAAACCAACATTTAATTCATCTTCACCAATTGAATATTCGTACAACAGATTATAGATGTCTTCGATCGTATGATTGCTGATTCCTTTATAATATAAGCCCTGATTGGCAAAAATCTCATCCTTATCTTTCTGCGGCAGCTGATAAAAGTATTTCACATAGTCAGGAGAAAAGTGTTCAAGGCTCAGCTTCGACTCTTCCATCGATTCAAAGCTTGGAGATCGAGTAATCCAATCTAAGCGGAAGCCGCATTCCCGCTGCTCTTTTAACAACTCCCGGAAGGTTTCAGCTGCACTCTGGCCCGAACCAACGACTGTAACAGATTCAGCCGTCCGACAGCGGTCCTTATTAGGAATATAGTCGGCTGTGTGGAAGACATCTTGTTCGGGCAGATTTTGAAAGGACTTAGGCATTACAGGAACACTTCCTGTACCCATCACTATATGCCTCGTCTTATAAACATGAGTTTCGTTTGACTGTAAATTCTCTACCACTACTTCAAAGTAGGTCTCTTCTTCTCTTACATGACGGATAGTTGAGACACGACTAGCGAATTGACAGCTGCTTAACCTCTCAGACACCCATTGACAGTAATCGTTGTACTCGCGGCGGGGAATGTCGAGTCTTTGCAGAAAATAAAATTGATACATTCGGTCATTTTTGCTGATGTAATTTAAAAAGCTGTGTTTATTGGTGGGATCGGCCATTGTGACTAAGTCGGCTAAGAAAGGAACTTGAAGCTTCGTTCCTTCTATCAGCATACCTGGATGCCAATCAAATTTCTCTTTCTGTTCAAAGAAAACACTGCTGACTTCATCAATCTCGTCCAGTAACGCCGCCAGACTTAAATTAAAGGGACCAATCCCTACCCCTATCAAATCATATATGTGGTCTTCCTGAGCCATTTAAATTTCACTTCTCCTTTTTCTAAAAAAGCACGATTCAAATAAATTTAATCCTCTTCAATAGTACCATAATCCTTCTAAAAACTATAACTAGCCATGGAGGCATTCCTGTTTATTATGCTCCCCGGATTATCAACAATTCGAACACGATCTAAAACCCAGAAAAAAAAGCGCAGGCGCTCTGGTAGACACGACATGCATAAGTTTCCTAGAACATAAAAAAACCAGGGAGATCCCCTGGTTTCCCGCCTAATGATCAAGAGGAGAGTCACGATTGCTGATCTTTAAACTTCATTATCCCTGAAAAGAGAAGCAGGATAGCACCAAGGCCGATTAACACAGAATCCGCTTCCTGAAAGGCAACTTCTATTTTTAACAGCCACAGCCCTACCCCTAAAAGAAATAATAACCACCCGGCAATTGACAGTTTTCGCTGCATCGGATCTCTCCTCTCAAATCAAACTTATAAAAATTGTAACATAACGAAACCTTTTTGAATGAATCAACGTAAAAAGAATAAAATGAAGCGAAGGAGATCAATATGACTTACTTACAGCAGGTACATAATCGGCATGACTACCTTCCACTGCTTCTACTTGCAGATGAAAGTGAAACCCTGATTGCTGAATATATCAATAAAGGAGAAATGTATACCATTTGTGAGCAGGATCATTCTATCGGTGTCTGTTTATTTATTTTCCCTGCTGAAGGAATCGTTGAACTAAAAAATATTGCAATTGTTCCTGATCGGCGAGGTACAGGAATTGGAAAGCAAGTGCTTACCGAGTCATGTACGATGTTTCAAAAAAGGGGTTTTAGTGAAATTATAGTAGGGACAGCTAATTCCAGTTTGGAAAACATCGCTTTTTACCAGAAATGCGGGTTTCGAATGAATTCAATTCGCAGAGATTTCTTCTGTGATTATCCCGCCCCCCTCTATGAAAATGGCATTCGGGCCCTTGATATGATTGTCTTTTCAAAAGAACTGACCTAAAAGGAGATGAGGGAATTGAAAAAGAAATTGTACAAATCAACAAGTAACAAGATGCTGACTGGTACACTAGGTGGAATAAGTGAATTGTATGATATTGATTCAAGTCTGTTACGTATATTGTATGCGGTCGGAATCTTTTTAAGCAGTGGGTTTTTATTGCTCGTGTACATCGTGGCAGCTATTATCATGCCGACTGACAAAGAATTAAATAATGAAGCATAAGTAAACGGGACAGTCTGGGACAAAACTGAATAAATCATAAAATAATCCGAATGATTCTGTAGGGATCAGTTCGGATTATTTATGTTAAAGAGAATTAACACCATCGCTTCGTCAAATACTTCGCTTTTAAGTGGGCACGGCCTTAAGCTTCCTTGGAAACCCTGCCTTTGGAAAATGGAGAATCATTTAATCATCTACAACAATATAAGCTACCATCGGACCATCTGTTTCGAAGTCAGAATGGGTCGTGCAAATCATACGGTACACACCTTCCTTGTCAAACTTTACATCCACCACTGTTTCATTCCCTTGATGAACAACTCCTTGTTCCTCTGTTCCTTCAATTACAAAAGGGTGTTCTTCTCCATTTACTCCATAAATATTTAACTTTAAAGGCTCTCCTGCTTCAGCAAAGATTGTGCCAGGGTCAAAGCGGTACGTTTCAATTTGTTCTCCGTCTGCATTCTCTGCTTTAAATTCTCCTGTTACTATGTTTACTTCTCTTGCCTTTTCCTGCTCACTTCCGGAAAAGGTAGGGAGACTGTCACCAAATGAACCGAATACAAATAATAATACCGCGAGTAATGTACATCCACTGACAACCCACATAATCTTTTTTCCTGATAATACTAATGCTTTCAAATGATTCCCTCCTTAAAAGGCATATTTAGCACATGTATATGCAGACATGCCTCCTAAACTTGTCTACTTTTTCTCATTTATTCGTGAGTGATTACTCACTTTACTTTTCTCATCTTTCACTTTAAACTAAGAAGTGAGTAATCACTCATTAATGGGAGGTGGTTGGATGACCAGCGTTATAGTCCTTCAGGATGTGTCCCATCGGTTCGACAGTAAGGAAGTCCTTTCTGAGATTACGCTTCATATTCCTAAAGGAGAAATCTTTGGCTTATTAGGCCCCTCTGGATCCGGTAAAACAACGCTGATTAAATTAGTTACAGGATTGTTAGAACCAACTAGTGGAGACGTCTATATGAATGGTGAGAAAATGCCTTCTCTTGCCCAAATGAAACGCTATGGATTCATGGCACAATCCGATGCTCTTTACCAAGAGTTGAGCGGAAAGGAAAACCTGGATTTCTTTGCATCCATTTATCGGTTAAAGAAGCAGGAGAAAAAGAGAAGGATTAAGGAACTCCTTGAAATGGTAAACCTGACAGAAGTGGCAGATCATCCTGTTGACACTTATTCCGGGGGGATGAAAAGAAGACTCTCTCTTGCTGCAGCTCTTCTTCACGAACCAGAAATGATCATACTTGATGAGCCGACCGTCGGAATAGATCCCGTCCTCCGCCAGTCGATCTGGAAGGAATTAAACCGGCTTAAAGATCATGGTGTTACTATTATTGTTACTACCCACGTCATGGACGAAGCAGAGAAGTGTGATCGTTTAGCGATGCTTCGAGAAGGAAGGATTATTGCCATGAATACGCCTGCGGATCTTAGAGAAGAGATTGGTGCCGACACGATTGAAGAAGTTTTTCTTCATTATGGAGGTGCTTCGCAATGAATTCATTAACGATCACCCGTAGAATCTTAATTCAGTTTAAAAGAGATAAACGCAGCTTAGCCTTAATGATTTTAGCTCCAATCTTTGTTTTAACATTGATGTGGCTGGTTTTAGACAGTGAGAAAGACACATTGAACATTGCGGTAATTGATGTGCCGGATGCTTTTGAAGAAAGAATTAATGAACAAGAGGATATAAACGTAATCACCATGGGAGAAAATCAAGCAAAAGAGGAGATAGCAGAGGCAGAATTGGACGCTTTTATTTTATGGGAAGACGGTAAGCCATCCGTTACGATTGAAGGCAGTGACCCTAACAGCACTTCTATAGTCAAAGAACAGCTGCAAAACGTGCAGGGAAACGACTCCGACGACATGAAAGTCAACTTCTGGCATGGTTCGGAAGAGCTCGGATTATTTGATTATGTAGGCCCTGTGTTAATCGGTTTCTTCGTCTTTTTCTTTGTGTTTATTGTAGGTGGTGTTTCCTTCCTTCGTGAGCGAACACAAGGAACGTTGGAGCGTATTCTTTCCACACCGCTGAAGCGTAGTGAATTAGTGGGTGGCTATTTAATAGGCTTTGGAGTATTTACCATCGTTCAATCTTTCTTAATTGCTGGATACTCTATATATGTCCTTGATATGTATATGGACGGCCGTTTTCTATACGTTCTGCTTGTCACATTTCTCCTTGCCATCACAGCCTTAAGCTTAGGTACACTGCTATCAGCCTTTGCTAAAAATGAGTTTCAGATGATTCAGTTTATACCATTAGTCATAGTTCCGCAGGTTTTCTTCTCAGGACTGTTTCCTATAGAGGGGATGGCAGGCTGGCTGCAGGCCATTGGTCAGGTAATGCCATTGACTTACGGGGCTGAAGCCCTGAGGGGAATTATGCTGAGAAATGAAGGTTTCACCGATTTTCAGTTCGATTTATATGTATTGACTGCTTTTACTGCTCTGTTCACGCTCCTAAATATATACGCCTTGAAGAGACACAGGCCGTTGTAGTAAGATAATTGCAATAATAAGAGGTGCATGGAATGAAAAATGACTTTAATCAACTATTACAAATTCTTGAAGAGGGCGAACCTAAAAAAACTCCAAAACAAGCCCAAATTCTTAAAGCTGCTGTAGAAATTTTTGCTGAAAAAGGATACGCTTCTTCTTCGACAAGCGAAATAGCTGAGAAAGCCGGTGTAGCAGAAGGAACCATCTTCCGCCACTATAAAACTAAAAAAGAACTGCTCGTATCGATTGTTACTCCAGTGATGGTAAAATTCACACTACCGGTTTTTGCTTCTCACTTTGCAGAGCAAGTGTTTGAGCAGCGTCCGGAAAACTTTAAGGAACTGCTTTATAAAATCATAGAAAACCGGTTCGAATTCGTAAAAGAAAACCTTCCATTAGTACGCATCATGCTTCAGGAAATGGCCTTTCACCAGGATCTGCAGGAACAATTAAAACAGGTATTCATTGAGCACGTCTATACCCGCTTTGAACATTTAATTGAATACTATAAGCAGGAAGGCAAGATTATAGAATATCCCACTCCCACTGTCATCCGTATGGTCATGACATCCTTAATCGGTTTAATCGTGACACGCTTTATTGTTGCTCCGCAGCTTGACTGGGACGATGAGAAAGAAATGGAAAGAACCGTTCAATTTATAATGCATGGTCTCTCCACGAAATAAAGAAGTTGGAAAAGTGCAATATACCTACAAAAAAGCGAAGTGTTTTGACGGAGCGATGATAAAAAATTCCTTCATCGACTTATAAATAAATCCGAACTGATTTCAACAAAATCGTTCGGATTATTTTATATTTTATTCCGTGTTTTGTTATAAACCCTTCTTTATACAGATGCCTGGCTTTCAGCTTGCTGGGCTCTGACTAATTCGGAATAAAACCCTCCTTGTTCTAACAGTTCCTTATGATCCCCATGCTCTATAATCTCTCCATGCTGAAGCACTAATATTTGATCTGCTGCACGAATGGTATTGAGCCGGTGAGCAATAACAAAACTGGTTCTGCCTTTCATAAGCCTGGCAAGAGCATCGTTAATTTTTATTTCAGTAACAGTATCAATACTGCTAGTCGCTTCGTCTAGAATAAGTAAAGCCGGATCTGCAAGCATGGCCCGGGCAATGGAAAGCAGCTGTCTCTGCCCGTGACTTACTCCTCCTCCGTCAGAATCAAGAACTGTATCATATCCATTAGGAAGCTGTGTAATAAATTCATGAGCGTGAGCCGCTTTAGCTGCTTTCTCAACTTCTTCATCTGTTGCATGCAGGCGCCCATACCTCAAGTTTTCTCTAATTGTAGTATGGAACATGGTCGAATCCTGCAGGACAACGCCCATTTGACTCCTTAAACTATCCCTGGTAATCGTATTAATTTCTTTTCCATCGATGAGAATAGTCCCTTCATCAATTTCATAAAAGCGGGAAAGCAATGAAATAATTGTTGTCTTTCCAGCCCCTGTAGGCCCAACTAACGCAATAGTTTCTCCAGATGCTGCGTGAAAGTTAATGTCGGTTAACGTCTCTTCTTCATCCTCATACGAAAAATGGACGGAGCGAAATTTTATATCACCTTTAATTTCCTTTATATTTTCAGCGTTTCTTTCATCCTGCTTTTCTTCATTTTCGTCAATGATTTGAAAAACCCGCTCTGCTCCGGCTACAGCAGAGAGGATCATATTGTATTGGTTCGCCAGATCATTAAGCGGACGGGTAAACTGCCTGGAATAAGTTGTGAACGTCACGATAATTCCTATAGAAATGCTTTCATTTAATGCAAGCAATCCTCCGGCCCCTACAATGATCGCAAAGCTTATATTATTAAGCATGTTCATTAGTTTAGGAATAAATCCTGAATAGGTTTGAGCCCAGTAGCCAGATTTTTTTAAGGCTTCATTCTTTCGTTCAAAATCTTTAATCACCCGTTCTTCCCGTGAAAACATAGAAATAATCGTTTGCCCTGAAAACATTTCCTCTACATACCCATTCACATCTCCTAAATGTTTCTGCTGCTCTTTAAAATACTTACCAGTCCGCTTTGTAATCCATTTCATTCCGAAATACATTACAGGAACGATCGTAATAGTCAATAATGTAAGGAGCGGACTGAGCCAAAACATAATCACAAGCGTACCGAGAATCGTGAGGACACTTGTTACAAATTGAACGACTGCCGTATTCAAAGTCCTGCTTACATTTTCCATGTCATTCGTCAGACGGCTCATTAGTTCTCCCTGCTGGCGCTTTTGGAAGAATAATATAGGGAGCCGCTGCAAATGGGAAAACAAATGACGACGCATTTTATAAACCGTATTTTGAGAAATAGTGATCATCCAATAATTTTGAAGCCAGAGAAATAGAGAATGAAACACATATACACCAAATAAAAGGCTCAGCATCATCCATAATGTTCCTGCATTCCGTTCAGCAATCACTTTATCCACGGCTGCACCCAGTAAATAAGGTCCTAAAAGAGATAACGCAGAGCTTAGCACAATTATGGCTAGAACAAGGTTAAACTTACCTTTCTCCTCATACATGTAACTCCAAATTCGTTTCAACGTTGACTTCATGTTCTCAACTTTAGGCGGGGCTGTCCCAATCCCATGGTGATGACGTTGAATGACCGGTCGATTGCTTGATTTACTGTCAGCCATTACATCACTTCCTCTTGCTGAGATTGATAAACCTGTCGGTAATAGGGACTTGAAGAAAGCAGATAGTGATGATCTCCCTTTGCAAGTAAACTCCCCTTTTGTATAACTAAAATCTGGTCCGCGGCTCGCAGTGAGCTGATCTTTTGGGCAACCATAAAAATGGTACAATTCCGCTGTTTTAACGTCTGTAATAGTCTTGCCTCCGTATGAGCATCCAGGGCACTCGTACTATCATCAAGGATTAAAATCTTAGGATCTCGAACAAGCGCTCTGGCAATGGAGAGACGCTGCTTCTGCCCTCCTGAAAAAGTTACACCTTTCTGTCCAAGAATTGTTTCATAGCCATTTGGCAAAGAAGTAATAAAAGAATGAATCTCCGCCTGTTTAGCTGCTTCAATAATTTCCTGTTCATCGGCGTGTTCTTTTCCCCAGGCAATATTTTCTTTCACACTTCCGGAAAATAGATGAATGTCTTGAGGAACAAGACTGATTTGCCGGCGCAGGCTTTTAATGTTAATACGTTCGATGTCTATCTCATCAAATAGAATGGAGCCTTTGTTTTTCTCTACCAGGCGAGGCAGCAAGTGAAGAAGAGACGTTTTGCCAGACCCTGTCTCTCCTAATATGCCTACAGTTTCTCCTGCCTTTACTCTAAACGATATATCTTTTAAGACCTCCGAATGTTCGCGATAGAACGCTACATTTTCAAAGGTAACATTTCCTGAAACATTCAGGTCTCTGCCTGCTTCAGCTGCAAGAAATGACGGAGTCTGTTCCTCCAACACTTCGCTGATGCGATTGGCAGAGGCGTTTCCGCGGGAAAATACCATTATTAAAAAAGAAAATATAGAAAAAGTAAACATAATCCGTGTCGCATAATTAATAACAGCAACTACTTCACCCGCTTGAGCTCCCCCCATATTAAGCTGGACAGCTCCTGTAAAAAGGAGGACAAGAATAACAATATTCATTCCCAGCATAATGACGGGCATAGCTACTTCCATCAGCCATAAGGCTCGTTTATTTTTTACCGTCAGTGAGGTATTTACCTCCTGAAAGCGTTCCTCTTCATAATCCCCTCTATTAAAACCTTTTATTAAACGTATACCAGACAGGTTCTCACGAATGACCGTGTTCACCCCATCAAGACGGGACTGAACTCCTTTAAAAAGCTTGACCCCTTTCAGCAGAATCCAAAATAGAAACCCACCTAGAACAGGAACGGCTGCTACAAGGATGAGTGCTAATGTCACATTGACAGTGAAAGCCATAACTAAAGCAAACACAATAAATAATGGAGCTCGCAACGCAATTCTCATCAGCATGAGAACTAAGTTTTGAATCTGGATCACATCGTTTGTCATTCTAGTGACTAAATTCGGTGTAGAATACGATTGGAAGTTCTCATTTGTAAAAGCTTGTACTTTCTTAAATAAGTCCCGGCGCAGGTCAAAGCCTACACCCTGGCTTACGTTAGCTGCAAAAAAGGAGTTCGTTATACCAGCGGTAAAAGCCAGCAAAGACAGCCCGATCAGCACTCCTCCCCATATAGATACAACCGTGTAATTCTCTTTGATAATTCCTTCATCAATTATATGAGCCATCAGCAAAGGCTGTACAAGTTCCACCGCCAGTTCAATTAACATTAACAACAGAGCAATAATGGCTGACGATTTGTATGCTAAGGCATATGAAAAAATTTTTTTCATAAAATGTCCTCCACTGTTTCTTTGAGAGTTCCTAATAATTATACAGGATTTCTTGCCGGGGTAGAACTGATTGGAATTTCTATGGACAGGACCTTGTTTTTTGTAGAATTTCTTCTTGTCGGCGTTTATCTTTTCACAGCCCACCATTGCAGAATCTTTAACCGGGATATCGTCTTCAAAATAGAGCTTAGGTATTATTACATTAATATTTTACGGTAACAAAATTGTAACTACTTGTAGAGATTTGTAAAACCGCATAAAATATTATGGTACAAAAGTATCGTTGATGGAAGGTGATAATTTGAAAGATAACATTAAGCCCATCTTCCCTGTTACTGATGAATTTCTGGAATTAGTGGACTTACTGAACAAAATATCAGATTCCTCTAATGATCAAGTCATTCCCCATACCATGACCGTTCTTAATAGAGTTTATGCTCAAGGGATAATGGAAGGGTATCAGAAAGCGATGAAAAAACAAACGGATGAAGCAAGACGGGGTGACACTGATGAAGGATGGGAAGAGTGAAACAGGAATTGATATTACTCTGGAAGTCTTGTGCGGAAAGTGGAAGGGTGTAATTTTATGGGAATTAATCCATCACAATCAACTTCGCTTTAACGAGTTAAGACGGGCGATTGACGGGAATATTTCGTCTCGAATCCTTTCGCGGGAATTACGTAAACTGATTGATGAAGGGCTGGTAGAACGCATTGATTTTGGTACCGTCTCCCCTCGAGTGGAATACCGGCTGACACCCTACGGGCAATCTACATACTCATTCTTAGAATCGATGAATAAGTGGGGGCTGGTTCACAAAAAAATGAGAACACGCAAGCCAGATCCCTCTATCCACGAAGAAATATTGCAATCCCATAAAAAAGCGGACTAAGTAACAACACTAGTCCGCTTTTCCAGCTTAATGCTCATCGGCAGGAAACGAAATCCCCATTTGTTTTCTGGCTTCTTCCAATAGGTGAGCCGCCAGTTGACTGTTTTCTAAAGAATTGTTGCATACTGACCGGCGGCGGTCTTCTATTTGTTTCGTAAACTCTTCAATTTCATAATACATCGGCGGGTACTGATCTGGAATATCCAGGCTTTCGACTTCTCCGTTATTATATTGAATATACACATCTTTAGGCTCAGAAATATTAGGAATAACGATGACTCCCTCTTCCCCCTGTATTTCTGAGGCAGCATAGGAATGACTGATTTTCGAATGCATAATTACTGCTTCCATATCTTTATAATGAGCAATTAAGCTTCCTTCTCCATCTACCCCCGATTCTAAAGCTACTCCATTGGCCTTTATGCTTTCAGGCTGGCCAAACAGCACGACCATCGGATAAATTCCATACACCCCTAAGTCCATTAAAGACCCATTTGAGAACTTCGGATTAAATGCATTCAAAATTGTTCCTTCCCTGTAGGCGTCATAACGGGAGGAATACTTACAGAAATTGCCTGTATAACGGCGGATTTTACCGATTTTATGAAGGTTTGATTGAATCGACAAAAAGGATGGCATCAAGGTGGATTTAACAGCTTCCATAAGGACTACATTATGATCTGCTGCCGTTTGAACCATTCTATTAACTTCTGCTTCGTTTGAAGCCATTGGTTTTTCACAAAGTACATGTTTCCCATGCTTCATCGCCAATAAAGCATGTTCCTCATGAAATGAGTTTGGGCTTGCCACATAGACTGCATCCACTTCATCGCTTTTCACCATATCTTCTACAGAGGTAAAAATGAGCGGGGCTTTCCAGGATCGGGCGAACTCCTTTGCTCGTTCCTCTGTCCGGGAATAGACGGCCTGCAGCTTAAAACCACTTAAATGCTGCCCCGCCTCAATCATCAGCTCAGTAATAAAATTAGTACCAATTATTCCAAATCGAATCATATGTAAATTCCCCTTATTTAATCAAAGTTACCCTCATTATAACAAGTTCTTAAGGGAAAACATAAAAGAAGCAAAGACATGGTTCCTTTGTCTGCCTATCCTTACTTCTTTAGTTTTTTTAATCCTAAATTCGCAAGTACGATTTGGCCTTCAGCTGTTGGGTGAACATCATCCTTTAAAATGTATTCAGGATGACCTTTAAATGCCTTATAAGCATTTACAAGCCTCACTTCTGTAAAATGGCTGAGCAGTTTAATCAATGAACTATATTGAGTATTAATATACTGAAGAGGCCGATCCAGCGATTTTCCTTCTTCTGGATAGGGGTTATAAATGTTATATACAAGAATTTTACCATCAGTTAATTGATCAAGCTCCATTATAATAGAATAAACATTAAATAAAAGATTGCGTACAACGATGGCCGCTTCATCCATATCAATTCCTTTAACACCTTTATGTTTCTTTAGTAAATTTAAAAGATCGTTTCCTCCAATGTACAGGACTATATAATCGGATTCCCGAATCGTATCCCTGAATATGTCGTTATGCTTTACCGCTTTTAACAGCTCTTCTGAAGTAAGCCCGGGGATCCCTAAATTCGTAACTTCAAGTCCAGCCTGTTCCCCGATTGTATATGGAAAAGCTTTTTCTGAAGGGTCGTGATTATCTTTGCTTAAGTTGTAACCATAAGGGATCGAATCACCAATGGCAGTGAGCTGTCGGGAATCCGCTTGAGTAAAATACGGCTGAATGTTTTGTAGAAAAAAAACAAAGCAGAACACGAGCAGGATCTTTTTCATGAAGATCACCTCCTGGATAATAAATGGTTGTTATTAGCATTCCAGACTCTTTAGGAAAACAATCGATGTTAATTCTTCCAAATGAAAAAGACGCGAAGGATCGCGTCTTTTGATTAATTTCCAATAAACATCTGGGTCCAGTGATGACCATTTTCTTCATAACCTACGCCAATTTCCGTCATGTTTTCATTCATAATGTTTTTACGGTGTCCTGAACTATTCAGCCACCCGTCCACTACTTCTTCAGGTGTCTGCTGTCCAGCAGCAATATTCTCTGCAGCTGTATTATAGTCAACGTTAAACTCTTGCAACATGTCAAAAGGACTGCCATAAGTTGGAGAAGTGTGGGAAAAATAATCATTTTCGGCCATGTCTTCAGATTTCTCCTGAGCTACTTCAGATACTTCCTCACTTAGCTCAAGCGGCTCTAATCCCTGCTCTTCCCGTGCTTCATTTGTCAACTGTACAACTTGTTCGTGGATATCCCCTGTAACCTGCTGTTGCTCCTGGTCACCAGATCTTTCTTGCTGTTCCCTTTTTTGATCTCCTTCTCGTTCCTCTCCACCGTGAGGATACGGTCCGTCGTTATTATACTGTTGTCGATTTTCCTCTGTATTCCGATCGTACGGATAAAAAGGGGTTTTGTTATCAAACGGGAAATTCTCATCAAAACGATTTAAATCATTCATACGTCTATCTTCGCCTTCAGCACCCGGTCCATAGGTAACTTGATTATATTCTGATGCGGCATTATCCGCCGGGTCATCATTATTAGCACCACATGCCGTAAGAGCTGACGCACATAATATCATGCATGATGTGTAAATTATTTTTCTCATCATGTTTTGCCTCCTTAAGGAATCTTTCCTCCCCTTTAATTTGTGCATGAGGAGAGAAAATATCCTTTGAAAGCAAAGGAAAAAGCCACTAAAATATAGTGGCTTTTCCTGTATAATTCTTATAATAATTTTTCTTGAAGCCTAAAGGAAACCACCTTTGCTTCGGTCATGGACTCAATTGCAAATTGAATTCCCTCACGTCCGATACCTGAACCCTTTGTACCTCCAAACGGCATCGCATCAATTCGATAATCACTGCTGTCATTGATCATGATACCGCCCACATTCATGTGTTTTATGGCATAAAAGGCTTGATTAATATTACTTGTGAAAATACCGGCCTGCAGACCGTAGTTTACATCGTTTGCCTTCTCTACAGCTTCATACAGCGAATCCACAGGATAAATTAAAACAACAGGACCGAAGATCTCTTCCTTTGCAATGGTGGCATCTTCCGGGACATTCGATAAAATAGTCGGCGTATAGTAAGCACCCTTACGTTTTCCACCGAATTCAACTACTGCTCCTTTACCTACAGCTTCATTTACCCAGTTTTCTACTCGAAGTGCTTCCTTTTCACTAATTAAAGGACCCATATCGGTTAATTCATCCATTTTGTCGCCTACATTAAGCTCTGAGGTTCGATTAACAAACGTATCGAGAAAAGTGTCATATATGCTTTTTTGCACATAAACTCTTTGAACCCCAATACAATTCTGACCAACAGCTGAGAAAGCTCCGGACACCGTAGACTGTACAGCATCATGCAAGTCAGCGTCCTCAAGGACAATTACAGGAGAATTAGATCCAAGCTCCATGCTTAGCTTTTTTGTTCCTGCTTTTTGAGTAATTTTTTCACCTGCTTCCGGTCCTCCGGTAAAGGAAATCATCTGCACCGCAGGATGCTGCACAAGTGTATTACCAATCTCACGTCCAGACCCAGTTACGACTGAGAGAAATCCCTCCGGCAGTCCCGCTTTCACAAAAGCATCAGCTAATTTTAATGCACTAAGCGGAGTTACTGTCGCCGGTTTAAGCACAATGGCATTGCCGGAAGCAATCGCTGGACCAATTTTATGAGCTACCATATTCAAGGGGTCATTAAAAGGCGTAATGGCTCCTACTACACCGATCGGAAAACGATAATAATATCCAACGCGGTTCTCACTGCCTTCATTCTGGTCGAAGTTAATTGTTTCTCCGTTAATTCTGCGTGCTTCTTCCGCACTGATCTGAATCGTTTGAGCGGCACGCTTTACTTCCCCACGGGCTTCATTTATGGTCTTACTCCCTTCACTTGCAATAACCTTAGCAAAATCTTCTGCATGCTCCATCATATAGTTGGAAACCTTTGTTAAGATTGCAATCCGCTCGTGAGTCGGCCATACCGTAGTGGTCTGGTACGCTCTCTCCGCCGCTTCAACCGCTTCCAACATTTGATCCTTCGAAGCTAATGGGACAGTAGCAATCGGCTCATTGTTTTGAGGGTTCACAACTTCCACAGACTTCTTTCCCTCTACCCATTTCCCGCCGATAAGCATTTTCATCGCTTTCACCTTCGTATGCATAGTAATCACCACCCATTAAATTTTGGCCAGCTTTTTCTCCTTCTGGTAATGAATTAAGTCAATTAACAACGAAAACCCCGTTTCCTTCAGTCCTGCTCCTGCGCCCGTTAACATAATCGGACCGGATAAGTCACATTCATATACAATCGCGTTAGTTGCCCCTGTTACACTTGCCAGCGGATCGCTGTTTTCAATGCATTCCGGCATCACAGAAGCCTTCACCTTTCCTTTTTCATTTTTTATTCGAGCAAGCAGCTTCCACCTTTTTCCTTCTTTTAAAGCAGATTGTACGTCATCTAAAGTGACACCGCTTATCCCTTTACACTCCACTTCTTTATGGGAGATCGGGTTATTCATTATATAATTGGAAAGGATGGCTGCTTTGTACCGCGCATCGTACCCTTCTACGTCACTTGTCGGGTCGGCCTCTGCATACCCTAGTTTTTGTGCTTTTTCTAATGACTCTTCATATGACTGACCTTTTTCCATTTCGGTCAAAATATAATTCGTCGTTCCATTCAATATTCCACGTACTTCTGTAATTTGGTTGCCTGCTAACGTTTCTATCGGCATACGCAATGCCGGCGTTCCGCTCATCACAGTGCCTTCAAATCCGAAAAAGGCATTATTTTTTCTGGACAGTTCTTCCAGTTCACGATAAGCAAGTGCCACAGGCCCTTTGTTCGTAGTCACTACGCTTTTCCCGTGCTCAAAGGCTTTGCGGCAGTGAGTAATAGCCGGTTCCCCTGTATTCACATCTGTAAATGTTACTTCAACAATAACGTCAGCATTTGTATTAGTGATCGTCTCGATACTGTCTAACCCGGTAGTAGCGTGAGGAGCTTTTCCATAAGCTTCTACGGATCCCTTCTCCCGTACAGCGGACAGCAGTTCATCGATATCCAAACCTTCCGGGTGATAAATCGACCCTTTCATTACGTCTGAGACTGCTACGATCTTTGCGTCTAACCCATAGGATGATACTAAGCTGTTTTTTCGATCCCTTATGATTTCCGCCAGGGCCTGCCCAACGCCTCCAAACCCGATAAATGCAATATTTGTTGTCATTGTCCTCCTCCTCACCTTTTTAACAAATGTTCTACAAAACCGACTAAAATTGCTGTACCATCAACCAGGGCGGATTCATCAATGTCAAACTGTGGATGATGCAGGCCGCGTTCTTCTTCCAGTCTACATCCGAGAAAAAACATGGCTGCCGGAATTTTTTCCGTTATATAGCTGAAGTCTTCACTTCCCATTCCAAAAGGTTTCTTAACAATATGAAAACCCTCTGCTGCTTTCTCAATAATTTCATTGATATAAGGATGGTTGATCAGTGCCGGTTCCCCTTCATTTATCCTTAATTCATAGGATCCGCCTAAAGCACTTGCAAGAGAAGCTGCATTTTCAAGCTCATCTATCAGCGTCAAACGTACGTTTTTTTCATAAGAGCGAATGGTTCCTTTAACCATCACTTCATCAGGAATAATATTGTGAGCTTTCCCGCCGTGTATCTGCCCTAGACTGATTGTTCCCACTTGTAAAGGATCTATTTTACGTCCATTCATGCTGTAGAGGGCCTGAAGAACCTGCGCCGAAAGCCATAAGGGATCAATTGTATCCTGAGGATAACCTCCATGTCCTCCTCGCCCTTTAATGGCAAGATCAAATTCGTCATTGTTTGCCATACTGGGACCGTCATGCAGTTGAATCGTCCCTCTTGGCTGCCAGGGGCACATATGCAAAGCCACTGCACGATCAATATCATCCAGGAAACCCGATTGGAGCATTTTCACAGCTCCAGACTCGCCATTTTCATCACAAGCCTCTTCTGCCGGCTGAAAAATCAGCTTAATCGTGCCCTTTAAATGTTTTCTGTTTTCACTTAATATTTTGGCCGCCCCAAGCAATATCGCTGTATGGGCGTCATGGCCACAAGCATGCATGACGCCGGGATTCCTCGATGCATATTCACAGGCCGACTGCTCTTGAATCGGTAAAGCGTCCATATCCGCCCGTAGTCCGATAACCGGACCGTCCCCATTGGACAGGGAGGCTATCACTCCATAACCTCCCACGTTAGATTGAATGTGGAACCCGTCAAAGCTTTGCAAAACCTCTATAACTTTTTCACTCGTCCGTTTCTCATTAAAGCTTAATTCCGGATGTTTATGAAAATCGCGTCTCCATTTGACCAGCTCCGGGTAAACAGCTTCGGCTTTTTTCCTATGGTTTAAGACGTTCCGCTGCTTCATCAACCTCACCTCAGTTTAGCTCTGAACCGCTAAATCCTTTGGAAGTGCCTGAAACGCCTGCTCTAAATCTTGTTTTAAATCTTCAATATCTTCAATGCCGGCTGAGTAGCGAATCAGCCCTTCAGGAATACCCATCGCTGCTCGCTCTGCAGGAGTGCATTCTACATGACTCGTGGTCCTTGCTGGTCCGACAATTGTTTCTACACTTCCAAGGTTAGCTGCACGGTTTGCGTATTTTAAGCTTGGAAGCAGGTGACGAACCGTATCAACGCCTCCTTTGACGGAGAAACTAAGCATACCGCCAAATCCTCTCATTTGCTCCTTCGCAATTTCATGACCTGTGTGTTCTGCCAAACCTGGATAAAACACATCTTCTACTACGTCGAACTGCTTTAAGAATTCAGCAATTTGCTGAGCATTTTGGTTCTGTTTTTCAATCCGCAGCTTTAAAGTTTTCATCCCTCTTAATAAAAGGTAAGCCGCCATCGGATCTAATGTGGCTCCATTGATTTCACGGTAATGATAAATCTTCTCTACAAGCTCTTTACTGCCGCATACTGCTCCTCCTAAAGCATCGGCATGCCCTCCGAGAAATTTAGTTGCACTGTGAATCACCAAATCAACACCGAGATCAATTGGATTCTGGTTAACAGGTGTAGCAAACGTATTATCTACGACGACTGTTGCTCCGACCGCTTTACCAGCTTTGGCCATTCTCTTAATATCAGTTATTTTTACAGTTGGATTGGTTGGGCTCTCTAAATAGAGGACCTTGCAGCCTTTCTCTATTTCTGATTCAATCGCATCATGATCACCAGTATCACAAAGCATGACATCTATATTCAACTGAGGAAGAAACTCTGTGAAAATTTTATTCGTTCCGCCATAAGTGTCTTTAATCGAAACAATCCTGTCGCCGGGATGAAGCAGCGTACCAAGAGTATTGCTGATCGCCGCCATTCCAGTAGAAAAGCTGGTTGCTGCTTCTGCGCCTTCAAGGATCCGGATTTTCTCTTCAAAAGCTTCTACGGTCGGATTCGTGTTACGGCCGTAAATGTGGCCCTTTTTATTGCCAATCGCAACTTCATACCAGTCATCCATATCGTCATATCCAAAAGAAACACTATGAACAACCGGTACCTGCGTAGCTCCAAATGCTAATTGATCTTTTTCTCCAGCCCAAATTGATTTTGTTCCAAATTTAGCTTCTTTCATGATTCTCATCCTCCCTGTTCACCAATAATTGATATACATACCGGGCGATCGCTGTATCTTGTGCCCCCGTTCCGGTTAAATCACAAATCGTTACTTGATCATTACTTATTCTGCCGTCTTTACTCCCGCTTGTAATCTGGCCAAGCTCAACTGCTGAGTTTATTACCTTCTGATTTGAACAAGCCCTTAATTCACCTAGACGCTCAGATTGACTAACCACATCACATACAAACAGATCTGCTGTTTCCAGGACCTCTGGACTAAGCTCCTGCTTATGCTCTGCGTCAGAACCCATCGCAGTTATATGCAATCCCTTATGGAGCCATTCCGAATGAATAATCGGCTCGTCAGCAGGTGTAGTGGTAACGACAATATCACTGTTTTCAACCACTTCTCTTACCGTTGTCATGACTTTCACAGCAATACCAAGTTTCGTTTCCATTTCTCTCTTGTACAGCTCTGCTTTCTCTTCATTGCGCCCAAACACATATACTTGTTCAATGGCACGTACCGTAGTCAGCGCTTCGAGCTGATATCTGGCTTGAGAACCTGTACCAATTATCCCTGCTGTCCTGCTGTCTTCTCTGCTTAAAGAACGGGCAGCTACGGCTCCTGCAGCAGCTGTCCTTAAGTCAGTCAACAGCCCGTTATCAGCAAAGACAGCCAGAGGCTCCCCGGTTTCGGCACTTAACAGAATCATCATTCCGTTTGCACTGGGAAGACCTCGTTTAGGGTTATCAAAGAATCCGGAAGACAACTTAACCGCAAAGCTGTCTAATCCTTCAATATAAGCAGACTTAATATCTACTTCGCCGTTATTCGCCGGGACATCGATTCGCATAATCGGCGGCATTGTCACTTGTTTTGTTGTTAAATCGGTAAAAGCCCCTTCTACTTTATCGATTAAAGTAGTATCCAGTCGTATCACCCGTTCAATTCGATCCCGTTCATATAAACGAATCGTTCCCACCCCCTTAACTAATTTGGTCGCTGCTGTTTATCAATATAGAGGACTCACGCTTGACTATAAGTTCCTGCGGGTATGTCGTAAATCGTTCGCAGCCTGTTTCCGTGACTCTAAATGTTTCGCTGATCTCAATACCGTCATAGTCAAACCATAAAGCCGGAATCAAATGAAACGTCATATTTGGCTCAAGTACGGTAGGGTCCCCTTTTCTAATACTCGCTGTATGCTCTCCCCAGTCAGGCGGATAGTTCAGACCTACTGAGTATCCAAGCCGGGATTCTTTCTCAAATCCATGCTTTTTAATACTCTTCGACCAAACCGCTTCAAGATCACTGCACGTTACCCCTGGCTTTGCAGCTTCTAATACATTTTGGATCCCTTCTAACACCACTGGGGCCAGCAGCTCCAGTTTCTGATTAGGCTCCCCGATTGAAACCGTTCGAGCAAGGGGCACGTGGTAACGCTTATAACAACCGGCTAATTCAACAATTACCGGGCTGCCATCTACAAAGGGACGATCAGACCAGGTAAGATGCGGAATGGAAGTATGATCTCCTGTCGGCAGCAATGGAACGATCGCTGGATATTCACCACCATGGTCTGGAGTACCTTTAACAAGCTGGTAGTAAATTTCAGCAGCGGTATCACATTCTCTCCGGCCTGCACATATGCTTTCAACACCTTTCGTCATTGCTAAGTCAGCAATAGACGCGGCACGCTTCATATATTCAATTTCCTGATCGGATTTTACAATTCGGACGCGATTGACGAGCAGGGAGGCATCCTTAAACTGAGCGTTCGGCATCCCTTTCTTTAATCGCTCAAGGGCCATACCTGTAAAATAGTAATGGTCCATCTCAACACCAATGCTTCGATTGCCCTGCCCGACCTGAGTTAAAATTTCAGCAATGAAATCCATAGGATGGTAAATGTCTGAGTGCACGTAATAATCCGGGTAAGCAATCACATTTTCTTCATAAATCCACGTAGTCGCGCGAGCGCCATTTGCATCCTGATGACGCCCGATCCAGATTGGCTGCGGCTCATCAATAACAATGACAAGCATTTGATGAACATAAAAGGACCACGCATCATAGCCTGACAAATAATTCATATTTGCCGGATCCGTTATCAGAAGCACATCAATTCCTTTCTCAGCCATGCGCTCTTTTGTCCCCTTAAGTCGTTGATGATATTCTAGAATATCAAATGGAAGCACCATAACTATCCCTCCCCCTATTATCTGAATATTTGGATTACTATACTTTTATTGTATTCATTACTATTTTGTTATGTAATGTAAAAATTGTATGAAATTTTATTAGTTGTTTTTATACATAAATTCACTCTGGCAATCATGCTTTGAGGATACTGATCAGACCAATAAAAAAAACACGTTTCCCCATTAGAAGAGAAACGCGTTTTTTAGTCTTTACCAAACATAAATGTTCGGTGGTGGTAAGAAACTGAAAAAGCAAGCCCGATGGCTATTAAGAATGCAAGCAGGGAACTACCGCCATAACTGATATAAGGGAGCGGGATCCCCGTAATCGGCAGTAACTGAATGGACATGCCTATGTTTTGAAACACATGAAAAGCAACCATGCTTATGAGTCCAACCATCATGTACGTACTGAATCTATTATTAGCTCTAGTCGCAATTGTAGTTAATCGGTAAATAAACATAAAAAAGGCCAGCAAAACAACACAGCTGCCGAAAAACCCATACTCCTCGCCAATAATACTGAAGATAAAATCTGTGTGAGCTTCCGGTAAATAAAGCTCTCGTTCTCCCAGCCCTTTACCAAACATTTGGCCGGAACCTATAGAACGCATCGCTCTAATTAACTGGAAACCCTCCGATGACCCGTATTGCTGGGGATTTAACCAGGCATAGATCCGTCCTAATTGATACTGTTTAACACCTAAGTATTGGTCAAGCAGTTGAGGAAAGGAAAGAGCCAGCCAGATCACTCCTACACCGCCTCCCGCAACTAAGCCGAATAAAGGAATAATAATCTTCCAAGTAATCCCGGAGATCAGTATCATCCCTGACATAATTGCTATAAACACTAGTGCTGTCCCCAGGTCAGGCTGCTGCATAATCAGGCCTAAAGGCAGGGCTGTTAAACCGACAATCTTCCCAAGTAAAATAAAGTCACTTTTGATGGTGACTGCTCGTACCTTTTCATGGTGATTCGATACCACATTGGCTAATATAAGAATCGTAAATACCTTCATAAATTCAGAAGGCTGAATCGACCCAAAACCAGGTAAAATAAACCAGCTTTTTTGTCCTTTGACAATAGGAGCAATCGAAGAAGGTGCGATGACCAGCCCGATTAAAATCAGAAGACCGGCGATGTAAAGAGGCCAGCTTATCTTCTTGTAAAAGTCAGGTTCAAAATAAAGCATAATTCCAATGATGACCCCGCCAGCTCCGAACCAGACAAGCTGTTTCAGCATGAAATTTTCACTATATTGAGGACTTTGCTGTGCACTGTATAACGCGACACAGCTTATCGTAATAAATAAACAAAGAATGAAACAAAGCTTCCAATCAAAACGTTCTTCAAAGTTCAATTGAACCCTTTTCCCCCTTTCTCAGGGTATGATAAAAACTCGCCGAAACCTATTTAATCATATCTCACTCTTAAAGAGAAGATTGAACTCGAAAACACTACATAATCTTCACATCCCTAAAATAACAGTTTACCATAAAACCCTATTCTAAAGGTACTTTACTTCTTCTTGATAGTAAGTATAAAAGCGACGTGTTACACTTAAAGTAATAAAATTCCATTTATGGTTAGACAGTGTAATGAAAAAATGTTTAACCCGTTTTTAACGAGAAGAAAGGATAGTTCGTGCAAGGAGGATTATTATGAAGTTTGCTGCAATTTTTTTCGGTTTGCTGTTAACAGGCTTATTCGGTGGACAATTTCTCATTCGTCTGTTGAACGAAGGGAACTTTTACTACGTCGAATTTATAATTGGAACTCTGGGAATCATTCTTCTCATATCTGGTTTTTTCAGAAGGAAAGAAAACAGGTCAGGAAATAGAGGAGAATGGCTGACTAAATACATGATTTTTATTGTTAGTTTTGGGATAATATATGCAATCCTCGAAGTGGCTTCAGGCTATCTTATAACAATGAATTACGTACCTGAATTCCCTGTTGCTGCATCTGCGCAAATGACAGAGGCTGAATTTGGCCATGTCTCAAAAAGCTCCTTTCTTATCAGTGGAGCTGCTGCTACGATCGCTTATTTTCTTTCAGCTATGAAAGCAAGACGGAAGGAGACCCCCTATGAACCAACCTAAGGTTAATGGAATGAACCTGGATTCAGAATCCCGCTGTGAGCATTACCACAGTGAAGTAGATGTTGTTGCCATCAAATTCTATTGCTGCCATAAATATTACGCCTGCTACTACTGTCATCAAGAATTAACTGATCATTCGCCTGCTAAGTGGCCCAAAGACCAGCAGGATGAATATGGAATCATGTGCGGTCATTGTAAGAATGAACTTCCCATCAGCCAATACATGAATACCAGCGAGTGTCCCCATTGTTCTCACAGGTTCAATGAGAGGTGCAGCAATCACTTCCCCCTCTATTTTGAGATGTAAAAAAGTCCCACCGGATCCGGCGGGACTTTCATTTACAATTTTCTTACCGCCTCTTTTACATCAACAGCAGCTGTAACCGCAGTAATGACCGACACACCATCAGCTCCGGCTTTTATTACTTCACGCGCATTGTTCACCGTAATCCCCCCGATACCGACCAGCGGTATTTCTGGATGGATATGCTTCACTTTTTCAATCCACTCCACACCAACAGCTTCCTTCGCATCTACCTTAGTAGAAGTGGCAAAGACCGGGCCCGCACCCAAGTAATCAACGGCTTCAATTGAACTTCGCCGCAGTTCAACCTCATTTGATATAGACAACCCAATCACTTTTTTTGGAAAAAGGGTACGCAGTTCCTGCACATCGACATCATCCTGACCGACATGAATGCCATCAGCATCAAGAGGCTCCACCAAACCGCTGTCATCGTTAACAATAAACAACACATTATGCTTCCGGCAAAGACTGCGGAGCTTCCTGCCAAGAGCAAGCTTCTCTTCTCCTTCCAGAGCACCAGGCCCCTTTTCCCGATATTGAAAGGCCGTAATTCCTCCTTCGATCGCTTCCTTGAGGATCCTTTCGGGATTACGATCGCAATTCTGACTTCCCATAATTAAATATTTCCTTAATTGCTTGCTTAACTCCAAGCTCAGCCCTCCTCAAGCTTCGTTAGATCCATCGCAAGAGCATCGATGAAGCGGACGGCAAACGTCCCCGGTCCATTTACGTTTGTATGACGAGCGGCCTTTTCAGCTGCGAGGCCGTAGAATCTAACAGCAGCATACGCCTGATCCAAACGGCTGCCTGAAGTTGATAAACAAGCAGTCAGAATAGATCCTAACAAACAACCCGATCCTGTTACTTTTGCCAGCCATTCATGGCCTGCTTCATTCGTTACAACTTCTTCCCCATCACTAATTACATCAACTGCTCCAGTTACTATTGCTATTGTGTTAAACGAAGAAGCTACCTTTTTGGCAATCATCTGAGGATCCCCTTCACCCACTGAATCAACACCTTTTGTTTCAAGATTGATTCCAACGAGGTGAGCCATCTCTCCAGCATTTCCTTTAATAGCAGCCGGGTGAACCTCATTGATAATACGGTTAAATGCTTCCGTTCGATATGAAGTTGCCGCTACGCCTACAGGATCAATGACAACTGGTATGTCTTTTTCATTTGCCGCTTTACCTGCAATTATCATCGCCCGCAGATGAGGTTCCGTTAAAGTGCCGATATTAATAAGTACCCCATTTGATAATTGAGCGATATCAGCAGCATCTTCTTCTGCCATTGCCATTATCGGTGAACCTCCAAAAGCCAGCAAACCGTTCGCACTAAAGTTCATGACAACTTGATTTGTTAAATTGTGAATCAACGGCTTTTTTTCCCGTACTTCATTTACGAGCTTGACTGTCATTACTCTTCCTCCTTCACACGTCCCGCAAAATGATTTGTCGGTCCGCTTCCTTTGCCTAGATCAAACGAATATTGAATAGCTTTAGTGACAAACTGTTTAGCGTGACTAACGGCTTGTTCCAACGCTACTCCCTGGCTTAATAAAGCGGTAATTGCTGCTGCATACGTACACCCTGTCCCGTGTGTATTTTTCGTATTGATTCGTCTGCTTCTGAATTCGTGAATGGAAGACCCGTCAAATAAGAAGTCTACGGCATCTCCTTCCATGTGTCCGCCTTTTATAAGAGCCGCCCCTGCACCAAATCGAGTGCATATTTGTTCAGCTGCCTGTTTCATATCTTCGATGCTTTCCACTTGAGCATCGAGCAGAAATTCAGCTTCGGGTATATTTGGAGTCACAATAGCTGTTAATGGAAGAAGATGATCCCGTAAATAGCTGCGTGACTCTTCTTCAATTAAGGGATCTCCACTCGTCGCTACCATTACTGGGTCCATAACGTAGGGAGCTGATATTTCAGGTATCCACTCAGCAATGACTTTCATCATCTCCATATTGGCAATCATTCCTGTTTTAAAGGCATGCACAGGCATATCGGAAGACACAGCCTCCAATTGGCTTTTAATAAACTCAACTGGAAGATGGTGAACATCTTTAACCCCGGTGGTATTTTGAGAAACGACTGACGTAACCACACTCATCCCATAACTCTTTAATTCCTGGAATGTTTTTAAATCTGCCTGGATGCCGGCACCTCCACTTGGGTCCGTTCCAGCAATCGTTAAAGCTGTAGAAACCTTACTCATTTTGTGGTCACTCCTTCCTCATGAGGCCAGCTTTCACAAGTGTATGCCATTTCCCAAAACTTCAGCTCAAGCTGGCAGCTCTTGCGGAAAGCCTCCTTCATTCGTTTGCGCTCGGCTTCTGATGCCTGGTCGGCCAACTCGTCCAAGCGAGTACGCATGGCCTCTGAGAGCGTTTCAAAATCCTCATTAGCGTAAAATTCGATCCAAGGGTAGAAAGTATCCCTAGGGGTTGGCTGATACTTTTTCATTAAATGTCTGCCAATTTCAAGGTAGGTCCATGGGCAGGGAAGCATAACAGCTAAAAGTTCCCCGAGCCCTCCAGACTGGGCATGGTACATCATATGTTTCACATAATGATCAGCCGTCGGAGGAAGGGGGTAGCCGTGTAGTTCATCATAGCCTGCCCCAATGACGTCACAGAAGTTCTGGTGAGGGTGGGCCTCGCTGTTCATCGTAAAAGAGATTTGTTCGTTAAAGTACTTGATGTCTTTTCGGTCGTTCGATTTAGAAATGCCGATTCCATAAATGTGCATAAAGGCATTTAAATACTCATAATCTGCTTTGACGTAGTGGGCAATAGAATCATGAGGGACGTCCCCTTTACCTATTCCATCTACAAACGGGTGGTTAAAGATTGCATTGAATATATCATTGTTTTCCCTTCTTAGTTCTTCTGTAAAACTCATACGTTTGTCCTCCTTTATTTTTATATTATTGGTAGTTCAATGGGGTGGTTTGTTTCAAGTGGGACAATCTCGATACCAGAAGCCATCCAAGCAAGGATCCGCTTATGCTGCTGACGAGAAATGAGGGTAAAAAAGCAAAAGCTCCCGCACTACTCCCCATGAGCAGATTGGCAAAGGGTACAGAGAATAAAGCGCCAATCAGTCCCGATCCAATCATTTCACCCGAAGCGGCAGCACCGTTCCTTTTTGTCCATTTGTATAAATATCCGGCAAATAGAGCACCGATCATGCCGCCTGGAAAGGCAAGCAGCGTTCCTAAGCCTAATAAATTTCTAAGCAAGCCGATGGTAAAGGCAATCGCTACCGCGGGCACAGGTCCCAAAGTAATGGCTGACAAAACATTCACAGCGTGCTGAACAGGGTAAGCTTTCGCGACTCCTGCCGGGAACCACAACAATTGAGATCCCAGTGTTCCTATCGCCACAAATACGGCCATGGTTGTAAGCAGTCTAGTTCGATTCTTCATTGGTTTCCTCCCTTCTTTTAATATGAGGGCTTAGACATAAGAAAAGTCAGGCCCTCTAAGAGGACCTGACTAGTATAGGTAGAGTAATAGACATCGTGTCTGACTACTTCCCTCCGCTGGTGCTAACCAGATCAGGTATATAAGAGTCGGAAAGAGTTCACGCTTTCCTCTCAGCCCATTCGGGCCCCCCTAGTAGTAACTATGAATATTCGCTTGGATGGATATATCATAACAAAGGTTCTTGTATTTGTCATTGTGGAAGGTGTAGTATTTGAAATGAATCTACCATTTTTTAACGAGGGAGATATAAAGAATGAAAAAATGGATGCTTCTCTTTTTAATGTTATTAGCGGCCTGTGGGACAACGAACGTAGAAGAAGAGGAAGGTTCCAACGGCAATGCGGCACCGGATAATGAAGAAGACAACTCCACCTTTTCAGGGTATGTAATGGACCAGAATGAAACGAGCATTTTAGTCGTTGACCGTATAGAACCCGATGGAGGAGAACCAATTTGGGTTTCTGGCGTAAAAGAAGATATGTGGCTCGGAAAAAAAGTTGAAGTTACGATTGACGGTCCGGTGGCTGAATCCACCCCCATGCAGGGTGAAGCAGGGGAAGTCACTGTGTTAGATCCAGAACGGCCTGAAGGAGCGGATTTAACAGAGGCTCAGGCACTAGCAAGTGCTTTAAGTGAAGTAGAGCGGGGCAATGCACTGGCAATCGAATCTTTAAACTTTGATGAAAATGAGAATCAGTGGGTCGTAAAGCTGAGATCTACAGTAACAGAAAGCGGATCTGAAAAGGTCATTGTACCCGATGAAAAATTTGAAGAACAATAGTTAAGGAGAGCTCCTTTGAGTCGAGCTCTCCTTCTTTATTCGTCTACTTTCTTTAACATCCAGAGACGTACACTCAATTCCATTAAAAACATATCATCCGCATTCAATAGTGAAAGGCCTGTCAGCTGCTCAATATTACGCAATCTGTGGAGTAAGGATTGACGGTGTAAATTTAAAGCCCGGGCTGTCTGGCTTACATTACTATTGTATTTGTTGTAGACAATAAATGTGTGAATTAAGTCGGTTTGTCGTTTTTGGTCATACTCAATCAGCTTTTGTAACGTACTTCGTACAATCTGTTCAATTTCTTTCTCGTGTGAAAGGGCCATTAATAAACGGTTCATCCGCGTATCACTAAAAAAAGTACGCTCTCCGGCTTCATGCTGCTGCCTCCCTATATTGAAGGCTGTAACCGCTTCGTTGTAGCTTTTATGAAACGTATAAACCCCATCTTTATGCATTGATATTCCCCAGGAAATATTAATCCCGGCCAGCAATTCATTCAGGCGTCGTTCTACTAAATCCAGGAATTGGTTCGCTGTTTCCATATAAGGTCGATTATCAGCTTCAAGGAAAACAATTACTTCGCCATCTTCAAAAGTTGCCATCGTTCTCCTTTTTAATACATCACCGGCATGGGCTACTTCTTTCTGAATATAGTAATTTCGACTATGCATGGAGGAAGACATGACAGCCTGGTCCGGGGTTCCGATAAGATCATCGACTTTTTTCTTAAAGCGAATTTCTCCAACAAGACAAATATACGGTTTAGTAAGATCATATCCGAGCAAATGGGCCTTCGACTGAAGTTGTTTATCCATTTCCATATCTGTCTTGGCCAAATCGAGGAGAAAGTTATCTTTCAACCTTATTTCTGTCATTTCAATGGCATTCTCTTTAACAAAATATAGGGCACAAGCTGTGAGAGCGTGTTCTAAAATGTTCAAGTTCGACCAGGTGAGTTCTGTATCAGAAGCTGGTTTAAATAGTAAATACCCTTGTTTCTTATAATTCGATAATATCGTTAATTGGTAACAATCATCCTCTCCAATCAGATACTTCTCAATATAGTGATATAAAGGGTGGTCTTTAAAAGGAGTTTCTTGAGACAGAATAAGCTGGTAGTCTCCTTGTACTTCTCCGTTTAAGACTTGGATCATACGCTGATCAAAATAGTAATTGGCACGGACGAGCTTGTTATGATCACTAATGGCTACGGGAATGACAGTATTCTCATAAACAATTTTCATAATTTCCTGGAGGCCTTTCCCATTTAAGACACAGTTAATTAATTCCTGCCTGATTTCTTCAGTTCGCTGCTGTTCTACGTGTTTTTGCCGGCTTATTTCCTGAAGAACATCATGCAGCACATCACCAAATCTGACTTCCCACGGGATTTCCATCAGTACAAAATCATGGTTTGCGGCTTTCTTCAGGATCCGGTCGGGAATTTTATAAATATGCCGGCCAGTCGCGAATGCGAGAACCGAGGCACCGGAGTCTATGACGTCCTGCACGTAATTCTCTAACGCTACGGGGTCTTCACTACAGCCAATACCTGTACTTAATACAAATTCATTCTTCCTGACGAAATTTTCTACAGGTGTTTCAATTACGGAAATCCACTCAATCTCCCTGCTGCTCACAAATGCTTCCCCAGTAAGCACTCGTGCTGGTTCAAGTACAGGGATTTGCAAAACATCCTTTACAGGTATTCCCATTTTCCCACCCCATTCATTCACTCTTTACTTTAAATCAAATCACGAATGGTCTGATGATCCACGTTATTCCCGGTGATTACAATTACTACGTTTCGTCCATCCCCTTCCTTCCTTCGTAAAACACTCCCAATCCCAGCTGCAGCTGCACCTTCTATTATCATTTTATGAAATTCCATCATAAAAACGATTCCTTTTTCAATCATTTTCTCACTAACAAGTACACTCTCATCCATATAGCGCTTCGTTAATGAAAAAGTATATTTATTATCCGGTCCAAGTCCGCCTAGAAGACTATCGGCTAAAGTATCGGCTTCTTTTAACTGCACAGGAGCTCCTTTTTTCAGACTTTCATGCATGACAGCTGATTGTTCCATCGTCACTCCCTGTATAAAAACATCCGAAGCAATTGACTTCAATGTAAAGGCTATGCCCGAAAGCAATCCACCACCTGAAAGGGGAACGACAACTTCACTGACCTCAGGAAGCTGCTCAATAATTTCAAGCCCTATCGTCCCCTGTCCCGCGATAACTTGAGGGTCATCAAAAGGTTTGATAACTGAAAGCCCTTTCTGCTTTTCCAACTCATAACAGTAAGCTTCGGCATCGTCTTGATTCTCGCCAAACTTCTCAACGACCGCCCCTAACCGTTGAAGTCGGTTTACTTTTTCACCTGGTACGCGGTTTGAAATGCATACCGTCGCCTCAATCCCCAATTGTTTAGCTACATAGGCTACGGCAATACCGTGGTTTCCTGTAGAGAAAGTAGTGACCCCTTTCTGCTTTTCCTCCTCGGTTAGGGAGAGGATTTTGTTAGCTGCTCCTCTAAGCTTAAAGGCTCCTGTCGGCTGCAGGTTTTCCAATTTTAAATAGACATGGTTACCTGTTTCTTTAGACAAAGCCTCTGAATAAATCAGCGGGGTCTCTGCGGCAATTCCTTTGATCTGCTGTCTCGCATTATATACGGAACGCAAGGATACTGATTCTTTCATAGTTCCCCTCCTCTGCACTTATCTATTTCAGATTTTTCTGATAATGTATCATAAAAAATAAGATCGTACTATTTGTACGACCTCATTTATTTACTTTAGTTAATGATTCATAGATAACTTTTCTTAATGCTTCAGGATCATGAACAGACTCAATGCTTGCCTGCAATACGATTTCTTTCGGGGCAGCTGCCCAATCAATTGTGAATTCCGCTTCTAAGGCAAGGCATCTGACAAATTCACGCAGGCTGCGGCCATTACCTTCTCGAAAAGGATGGAGTACATTTAGTTCTGCCATATAATAAGCTAAACAACCGGCAAGCTCTTCCTTGTCTTTAGACATCCAATCTTCTGCTAAAATGCCGGAAAAAATGGTTTCAGCAGAATCTCGTAAAAAGCGGGCCTGGGCGAAAGTAAACCCGTCCTTAGTAATATTTTCGCTTCTTAATTCTCCAGCGAAAGGATATAAATCTCTAAAAATAGCTTCGTGAATTTTTTGTAAATGACGTAAATCAAAATTGCCTTGTACAGGTGAATCCTGCAGTTCTGACAATCGCTGTGTTGCTACTAAATTTTCCATGGTTTGGAGCTGGCGGTCATCCATAATATCATAATGATTGATAAGTATAGAGGTCCCAGGATAACAATAGCGGGAGGATCCGCTCCCATACCTTGATTCAGGCATGGCGAGACAATTCCAGTGCCCGCTTTAAAAACTCTTTATGAGTAATGGAACCTGTTAAACACATCTTAACAAGGCTCTCTTCTCGTTGGCTTAAACTTAAACCTTCTATAGCCATAGAAGCCTTTGCAGACTGCATCAGGCTTTCTGCTTGTTCATTTGTACGAACACTCATAGAAACAACCCTCCGACCACTTGATCTATTATTATTATACTACAAATCACAGCATAAATACAGGGTTATAGTTCGACAAAACGCTACACAGCAAGGATTAAGCTTAAGATGATTTCTTCTTACCCGTTGACTTTTTGGAAGCTGTTTTCTTTTTCGGAGAGATTTTTTTCGATTCTTTAGTGCTCTCTAAAGATTTCTCTAACGCGTCCATTAAGTTAGTAACATTGTCCGGAGTTGTCTTCGGCTTAGAGGTCGTGATCTCTTCATTGTTGCGTTTGGCTTCAATTAGTTCCATAAGAGCCGTCCTGTACTCATCCGTATACTTCTCAGGTTCGAATTCAGCCGTAAGCTGGTCGATCAAGGTCTTAGCCGTACTAACTTCTTTTTTACTCAGTTCCGTCTCTTCTGGTACGTTAGGGACATCCGCTGCGTTTCTTACCTCGTCCGGATAATGAATCGTCTCCATAATCAGCGTATTATTATAGACACGGACTATAGCAAGCTGCTCTTTAGAACGGATAATAATCTTTGCAATCCCTATCTTTCCTGTATCATTTAATGCCTGACGGAGTAACCCGTACGCTTTAGATCCCCCCTCGTTTGGCGACATAAAATAACTTTTTTCAAAATAGATAGGATCTATTTCCTCCAACTTTACAAAATCGAGAATTTCCACGGCTTTATCTTCTTGCTCTTTCTTCAAATTTTCCAGGTCTTCCGCATCGAGTACTACAAACTTATTTTTCGTGTACTCATACGCTTTCACAATCTCCTCATTTGCTACTTCTTTCTCACAGACCGGACATCGTTTCTTATATTCAATCGGAGATTTGCATTCTTCGTGCAGCTGTCTAAGTCTAATATCTTTGTTGTCAGTAGCTGCATGTAATTTTATTGGAATGTTTACGAGCCCAAAGCTGATCGTACCTTTCCACATCGTGTGCATCGATGATCACTCCTTTTTTTATAGCATGCGTTTTGTTTATAAAATTTATGTTTAAACTGGCAAGCGCGACTTAAACTAACGAATACAAAGAAGGTGATAATGATGGATAAACCAATGCTTCCCACTCTTTCTGCCGAGCCGCCGAAAGGAAAAGAATGGCAATACGAAGTAAAATATGATGGATTTCGAGCTTTCCTCATTTTTACAAATGGAGAGGTTCAATTAATCAGCCGTAATGGCAAAGACCTTTCTTTTCAGTTTCCCGAACTAATTGAAGGATTATCGGTTGTGCCGGAAGCTGACTTTGTGCTCGATGGGGAAATCGTTATTTTAAACACTCCTTACCAGGGCGACTTTGAACAGCTTCAGAAACGCGGTCGCTTAAAAAATAAGGATCGAATCATCCAGGCTTCTAAAAAGCGTCCTGCCTCTTATATGGCTTTTGATATGGTAACTCAGGAGACTCAAGACATCACGAATTTTTCTTACTTAAACAGGAAAAAAGAACTTAAGAAGGTTGTGAAAGACCTGAATCACCCCTCGCTTCATTATGTAACCTCCTATTCCGACTGGAAGACAGTCAGGCAGCTCGTATTCGAGCATCTCGGAGAGGGGGTCGTTGCGAAACGCAAATCAAGCAACTACGCCTTTAACAAGCGCTCTTCAAACTGGTTGAAGATAAAAGTATGGCGAACCGTTTCAGGGTTTCTTACTCAATACAATCCTGACAATGATTACTTTAAAGCTGAAATATATAATGAGGAGCAGCGAATTGGATTAGGGCGTGTAAAACACGGGCTTGAGAGCGAGCAGTTCCAGACATTAATCAAATTCTTTAAAGAAAAAGGACAAAACTGGAAGATTGAACCTGGCATATGTGTGGATATTAACTGCCTTAATGCTCAGGATGAAGAATTAAGAGAGCCTGTGTTTAAAGATTTCCGCTTTGATTTATCGGCCGAGGATTGCACAAGGCGAAAATGCAGATGGGATCTGGCGCTTTTTCCAAAAGAGGTGTATTTCACCCATACAGACAAAACATTATGGCCTATCGGGGTACTTAAAGAAGACTATTTGATTTATTTGCGTCACATAGCTCCCCACATGCTCCGTTTTTTTTCAAGCAAAAAAGTTACGGTCATCCGCTACCCTGACGGAATTACGAAACAGTCTTTCTTTCAAAAGCATAAGCCTGATTATGCACCTGATTATATTGAGGGGTGGGATGAGGAAGATGGGGAGATGGCTTTACGGGCTGATTCCCTTAATTCCTTGTTATGGCTTGGCAACCAGGGAGCTTTAGAATTCCATTTGCCGTTTCAACGAGCACTGTCTTCTTACCCTGACGAAATCGTGTTCGATCTCGACCCCCCTTCCCGGGAGAAGTTCCAGACCGCTGTTTTAGCTGCCAAGCTATTAAAGCATCTATTAGACAGGCTTGAGGTTTACAGTTTTGTAAAAACATCAGGAAATAAAGGCTTACAGATCCACATCCCCGTTGAAGAAGGAAAAATCAGCTATGAGGAAACGAGGAATTTTACAGAAAAATTAGCGATGCTGCTAGTAAAAGAGAAGCCGGAACTATTTACAATAGAAAGATTAAAGAAAAAACGCGGGGACCGGCTGTATATCGACTATGTCCAGCATGCAGAAGGAAAAACCATTATTGCTCCATATTCCGCACGGGCCACGGAGGAAGCGAGCGTTGCTACTCCTTTATTTTGGGGCGAGCTAAATGACAGTTTAACTCCCTATTCCTATACGATTGAAAATGTTCTTCACCGCGTTCAGACGCTTGGCTGTCCATTTGCCTCCTATGATGAAGTCAGAGAAAAGCAGCCGATTGATACAATTAAGAATCTATAGATAATCAGCACGAAGAAAAGGAATCTTGGAATTAAAAAAACAAGGCTGTTGAGATTTACTCAACAGCCTCAGACACTGTTGCACTGCAGTGTCCTCTATTATGTTTTGCTTTCCAGTTTTTCTCTCAGTTTAAACTTTTGTAATTTTCCACTTGCGTTTCTTGGCAGTTCCTCGACAAATTCATACCGTCTCGGTCGTTTATAACGGGCAAGTCTATTCGTGGATATACAGAACTCCTCGAGATCAGATGCGGTCAGCCCTCTTTCTTTAGGTACTACGTAAGCCACCACCCGTTCTCCCCACATTTCATCGGGTTCTCCGATCACGGCCGCATCCATTACGGAAGGATGGTCAAATAAGGCGTCCTCTACCTCCCTCGAGTAGATGTTTTCTCCACCCGATATAATCATGTCCTTCACACGATCGCTCACCCATAAGTACCCGTCTTCATCGAATGAACCTATATCCCCTGAGTGATACCATCCTTTATACATCACTTCTTCGGTAGCTTCCGGGCGGTTATAGTAACCTTTCATTGTACTCGGCCCGCGCACAACTATCTCTCCCAGCTCTCCGGGATTGCATATATCATCCGGGTCTGCTGGTCCGCCTTCACGCGTTCTGACCACTCGTACATCATGATTAATCAGCGCTCTTCCCGCCGATCCCGCTTTTGAAATCTGTTCATCCTCAAATAATGCAGTGATGGCAGGTCCCATCTCTGTCATCCCATATGCTTGCAGCAACTGGACACCGAGAGCTTCATGCAGGCGGGTCGTTAAAGCCGGGGCCATTGGCGCTCCCCCATACAGTCCCTGCCGCAGCGTTTTGAAGTCCTCTTGAATAAACTCTTCCTGGAGGACCATATTCCACATCGTAGGCGCGGCAAACATAGTAGAGATCCGCTCTTCTTTTACAGTCTCAATCATCGCACGGGGCTCAAAATGGTGGAGAATCACATTTGTTGCACCTACCATCACTCTAGGAAAAAAAGTACAATGAAGCTCTGCACAGTGGAACAACGGGGCAACGCTTAACCCTCTGTCGTTTGGTGTTAATCTAAGCGTGGCTGTTAAAATGAGTGCCTGATCGACCATGTCTCTGTGGGTATGAATAACACCCTTCGGCGCCCCCGTTGTCCCGGAAGTGTACATTATAGCGTATAGGTCATCCTCTTCAACCAGTATGTTTGGTGTCGTTGTCATTTGCCCTGCGACCATCTCGTAATAGTTGTCCGCATAATCGAGTTCCATTTCATCAATAGACCAAAAAGAAATGTCAGGCCGGGATTCAGCTGCTCCACGAACAGATTCTGCCGTCGCCTTTTCAAAAAGCACAATCTTAGGAGAAGCATCATTAATGATATAATCAATTTCCTGAACAGTTAATCGGAAATTGATCGGATTAAAGACAGCTCCGATTTTCATACAAGCAAACAAAGTTGTAGCAAATTCAGCTGTGTTAAAAAGAACCGTTGACACGCGGTCTCCTTTGTCGACTCCTTCAGCAAGCAGGGTATTAGCCAATCGGTTAACTTCTTCATCCCATTGGTGGTAAGTCCATCTGATTCCTAACCGAAGATCAACTAATCCTTCTTTGTTTGGATATTTGGCAACCGTTTGTTCAAACATACTAGTTAAGGTTGGTCCCATACCTAATCCTCTCCCCTTGTTTTAGTGGTCTCCTTTTTCTACCTTGGCTGTAACCTTATTGCCCCGTCTAGCCTGATCACCTCCCCGTTTAACATCGAATTTTCTATGATAGCTACTGCAAGTTTTCCGTACTCCTGCGGATGACCCAGACGGTTGGGAAAAGGGGTGGCTTCTCCCAGCGCTTTTTTAGCTGATGCAGGAAGCACGTCAAACATAGGAGTTTCAAACAAACCAGGGGCAATTGTCATCACCCTTATGCCGAAACGGGCTAATTCTCTTGAGATTGGGAGCGTCATCCCGGCTACCCCTCCTTTAGAAGCGCTGTATGCAGCTTGTCCAATTTGCCCATCAAAGGCGGCAATGGAAGCGGTATTAATAATAACTCCCCTTTCCCCTTCTTCATTAGCCGGAGCTTCTACCATTTTCTCAGCCGCTAACCGGATCATATTAAAGGTCCCGGTAAGATTCACTTCGATTACTTTCTGAAAAGCACTTAATGAATGAAGCCCCTTCTTACTCTTCACCTTTTCAGCAATCACGATTCCTGCACAGTTGATGAGAGCATTGATATAACCATAATGGCGGACGGCTTTAGTAAGGCTTTGTTCCACTTCTTCTTCATCGGTCACATCTGCCGGGTAAAAGACCGCCGATGGGGTAAGCTCCTCTGCCAGAGCTTTGCCTTTTTCCGAATTCATATCAAGAATGACAGCTTTTCCACCCTGTTCTATGATCTTTCGCACAGTCGCTTCTCCAAGACCAGAAGCTCCCCCTGTAACAACAGCAACAATGTCATCTGCTTTCATGGATTAATCCCCCAGTCGCTCAATAATGGTTGCGTTGGCCATCCCCATACCTTCACAAACTGCCTGAAGTCCGTAACGTCTCTCACTTCTTTCTAACTCATGAACTAAAGTCGTTAACAGCTTCGTACCTGTAGCACCAAGCGGATGGCCTAAAGCAATCGCCCCTCCGTTAACATTTAATTTATTCCGATCCGCTCCGGTTTCTTTTAACCAGAAAAGAGGTACCGGAGCAAATGCTTCATTAACTTCAAATAAGTCAATGTCTTCGAGGCTTAGTCCAGCTTTTTGCAGCACTTTATGCGTAGCAGGAACTGGACCTGTAAGCATATAAGTTGGATCAGATCCCACAACTGAGCGCGACACCACCCGGCACCTCGGTCTCAGCCCCAATTCTTCAGCCTTAGCTCGAGACATTAATAGGACAGCTGAAGCTCCGTCACTGATCTGACTCGCGTTACCCGCTGTAATTACTCCATGCTCGTCAAATACAGGCTGAAGCTCTGCAAGTGTATCAACAGTGGTTCCCTTTCGCGGTCCCTGGTCGTGCTGCATCATGACGGGAAGCCCTTGTTTGTCTTTCGTTTCTACAGCCATAATTTCCTTATCAAACCGTTCTTCTTCTATGGCTCGCAGCGCTCGCTCATGGCTGCCGGCTGCATATTCATCCAGCTCACGCCGATTTAATTTCCACCGGGATGCGATCCGTTCCGCAGAAAGTCCTTGGTTGATAATCTCATACCGATCGGTAAGCTTGTCACTATGCTCAGTCCCTTTCATGTTTGAAAACATCGGAACTCTAGACATACTTTCTATTCCGCCTGCAATCACGATGTCCATATCTCCACTTGCTATAGCCTGTGAAGCAAAATGCAGAGCTTGTTGACTCGAACCACACTGTCGATCAATCGTGACTCCGGGTACTTCTTTGGGAAAACCAGCAATTAATAAAGCCGTACGAGCTATATCGCCTGCCTGTTCCCCTACTTGAGATACACACCCTGCTATGACATCTTCCACTAGTTTCGGATCCAGAGACACTCGGTCCACCACTTCTTTCAGCACTTTGGCAAATAATTCATCCGCTCTAACATTACTTAGTAATCCATTTCGTTTGCCTGCCGGAGTGCGGACCGCCTCCACAATAACTACTTCATTCATTCAATCTACCTCCTACATTAATCCCATCTTTTTCGCAATAATCGATTTCATAATTTCGTTTGAACCTGCATAAATTGCCGTTACAGGAGCATCCCTGAACCTGCGGGCGATCTCGTACTCCTCCATATACCCATAGCCTCCGTGAAGGTGCATACAAGTGGAAGCCACTTTCTTCACAAGATCGGTAATCCACCACTTGGCCATCGCCGCCTCTTTGACTACATCCCCGCCGTTCATATGCAATTCTATGGTTCGGTCCAGGAATGTTCTCCCCATCTCTACCTCTGTCTGCAGTTCAGCCAACTTAAACTGAGTATTCTGGAAAGAGGCAATGGATTGACCGAAAGCTTTCCTGTTTTTTACGTAATCTATTGTAATTTCTAACATCCGTTCACTCGCTGCAATCCCTCCTATTGCTACGATTAACCGTTCCTGCTGTAAATGCTCCATCAAATAATAAAAGCCTTTTCCTTCTTCCCCAAGGATATTTTCCTTTGGAATCTTTGCATCCTCAAAAATGAGCTCTGCCGTATCCTGACTGTGCAGCCCTACTTTTCTAAGCTTCTTCCCCCTGGAAAAACCTGCTGTCCCCCGTTCGACGAGTAACAGACTGATTCCGCGATGGGCTGGGTCAGCGTCCAAACTTGTACGGCAGACTACCACGATTAAATCTGCCTGGATGCCATTGGTTATAAAAGTTTTTTCCCCATTTACTACATAGTGATCTCCCGATAACTGAGCATTTGTCTTTATATTGGCTAAATCCGAGCCTGCTCCCGGTTCAGTCATGGCTATAGCTGTAATGATTTCTCCGCTTGCACACTTAGGAAGCCATTTCTTTTTTTGTGCTTCGGTTCCATAATGGTATAAGTAGGGTACGACAATATCGTTATGCAGCCCTACTCCAATGAGTCCTGTTCCTACTTTTTCTAACTCCTCATTAATGACAACTGAATAACCGAAGTCTGCATCAAATCCACTATACTCTTCACTGAGCCACGGGCAGAGATAACCTTGCTCTCCAAGCTTTCTCCAAAACGAGCGGGGAATCTGTTCGTCAGCTTCCCAGTCCTCGAAGTAAGGATAAGCCTCTTTTTCAAGAAATTTTCTTAAAGCCTTCCGAAGAATATCGTGCTCTTCCTTTAAATATGCGGCTCTCAATAATAATCACCCTTTTACTGAAATTTCGGATCATCCCAGGCAAAAATAGACCTCTTTATAACTATTCGTTTTCAGGGGGGAAATTCCTGCATTTATAGGTAAGCGTTTTCACAACAAAAAAAAACACGGAGCTCACTGATTAGTAAGCATCCGCGTTTTTCTGTATAGGAGGAGACTTTAGGTAGGGTAGTATTATATTATGAGTTCACCGTCTCCCTTATGCCTCAGGAATTATTAAGCACACTTCGAATAGCTTTGGCTACTCCATTGTTGTTATTGGTATCCGTTACCCAGGCTGCTGCTTTCTTTACATCTTCCTGGGCATTCCCCATAGCAACACCAATTCCAGCCTCTTTAATCATCGCTAAATCATTTAGGCTGTCTCCTACGGACATTACATTCTCCATGTTTAAGTCTAAACGCTCACACACTTTTAGAAGAGCAGCAGCTTTGTTTACCCCGGCTGGATTGACTTCGATATTTGTCGGGCTTGAATTTGAGATCTCTAAGGCTTTGTTTTCTAAAAGCTCGTCTAAAATTACTTTCCTAATCTCGTCGTCTTCGATATCGAACCCAAACTTCAGCCAATCGTAATCTTTTACTTCTTTATCAAAATTCTCGGTGCTGTTAAACTGTCCCTGGACGGTAGTAGACCAATAATGTACTTCATGCTGCTGGCGAAGCTCCCAGAGACGTTCAACAAGTTTAGAATCCAGCAGGGTCTGGTCCACCAGTTCAAACTTATCGTTATATATTTCTCCTCCATTTATAGTCACTATATAAGAAGAGCGTCCTAATGACTCAGCTATGTCCCGACAGCGATCCAGGGAACGACCCGTACTGAGTACAACATGGATCCCTTTATCTTTTGCCTCCTGGACGGCCTTATAATTCTCCTCTGTCACTTTCTCTTCTGTGTTTAACAACGTACCGTCCATATCCAGGGCAATCAGCTTAATATCTTTCAATTCACTCATAGATGTTCACGTCCTCTCTTTTGCTCCCCTTATTCTAATATAAAAAAAAGAAATGATACAGGTTTGTGATCAATCTTTTTCCATTTACTGATTAACTAAATACAGGTACGGGTATGTTATTTATAAAACGGTATTGAGGAGGAAATTTATGTTTGATTATACTGTGTCGACGAACGAAAGAGTTGAGGATGCTGTAAACAACCTGGAAAACAGTTTAAAGGAAGAACAATTTGGAGTGCTTTGGAGCTTTGATATTAAAGATAAACTTCAAGAGAAAGGACTGGACTTTAAAAAGGAGTACAGAGTATTAGAAGTGTGCAATCCTGAAGAAGCCCAGAGAGTGATAACCGAAAATCAAATGACCGGATACTTTCTTCCATGCAAAATAGTGGTTTACGATGATGATGGGACTACAAAGATCGGCATGCCTAAGCCCACCGCCCTTATCAATATGATAAATGACGACGCTGTCCATGCTCTTGCAAAGGACATTGAAGAGCGATTAATTACGTGCATAGATCGAAGTGTATAATGAGACAGAGGCCTCTTAAGCTTGTGGAAAATTCCTGGTTTTCCACAGGCTTTTTTCTTGCCGCCAACTTTTCCTATCTATGGACGAGCAACCGAACTGCCTCACGAACTCCATGACGGGCGCTTTCATCTCTCTCTGTCAGCAGGATTGGAGGATGACTCTTTTTTAGTGCTCAATAGGCGGCACCATAGATAAGTCTTCCTGCTCGTCCTTTGTGGAATAAATAAACTTACCAGCAGGCGTAAGAGCCCCATAAAACACTGTTTGTATGTCAAAAATGCTATGTTTATTTAGTTGATCTTTCATCCATTCCTTATCTCTACCCATCCTTTTAAGCATTTTTTCTTGAGCTACCCCATCTAAGATGATGGGAACATCATACTCACCAGGTGTAATTTTTCCACCGACTTCAACCTTTGTTGCCCACTCTTTTTCTGCTTTCAGCTTTACTGAAAGCTGTCCATTCGCTTCAATAACCGCAATCTCTACGTCCTGAATGGTAAATACTCCCTTACCCCTTAGCATCTGAGTAATATTATCTATGGCGTAATTTATTTTTTTTATATTCTTATAAAGAAATTTACCGTTATAAATAACAACGGTTGGCTCAAAGGATAGTAGCTTTCCTATTTTACGGTTTTTCAATTTCATGAATATGATTAACTGGTGAAGAAAAGCAATAGCAACCATAGCTACAATTGTATGGATATGGTTAATTTTTGGGTCCGCAATATCAGCGCCTACAACAGCTCCAAAAACTAAAACTACTAAGAAATCAAATACAGGAAGCTCTCCGATTGAACGCTTTCCCATATATAAACCAATTACCAGCATAAGCGGAAGAATTGTCACAATTCTTCCTAAGACCTTCACAGAATCCATCAAAATGTCCATCCTGATTCACCTCGCTTTTATACTGCCCAATAAAATAAATTTTAATTGTTGACATTATACCCCTAAGGGTATAGTATAAGTCATGTAATATAATTCAATTAAAACGCAGCTCCATAAATAAGGAGGTTCAGCTATGGAATACAACAGCTCAGTAAAAAACCGCATCAAACGTATGGAAGGCCAAATGAGGGGCGTGCTTAAAATGATGGAAGAGGGCAAGGATTGTAAAGATGTTATCAACCAGCTATCAGCATTACGTAGCGGCCTTGACCGTACGATCGGATTAGTTGTAAGTTCCAATCTGGTTGATTGCATTCAAGATGCTCAGGATGAAGAGACAAAAGAAGAATCCATTAATGAAGCTGTACAATTATTAGTGAAAAGCCGCTAATTTTTTTGAAACAAATAATACCCTTAGGTGTAGAAGTATATTAGGAGGATGAGGAATATGTCAGTAACAAAGAAAACGAACATTATTTTATTCAGTGGAGATTACGATAAAGCGATGGCTGCTTACATTATTGCTAATGGCGCAGCAGCGTATGATCATGAAGTAACTATTTTTCATACGTTCTGGGGATTAAACGCCTTACGTAAAGATGGCCACGTAGCCGTAAAGAAAAACTTTATGGAAAAGCTGTTTGGCAAAATGATGCCTCGCGGAGCAGAGAAGATGGGACTCTCTAAAATGAATTACGCAGGTTTTGGACCGAAGATGATTAAAGATGTCATGAAAAAGCATAATGCCATGCCTTTGCCTGATTTAATCGAAATGGCTCAAGAGCAAGAAGTGAACTTAGTCGCTTGTACGATGACGATGGATTTACTTGGACTTCGCAAAGAAGAGTTACTCGAAGATATTGAATATGCAGGAGTTGCCGCCTATTTAGGAGAAGCAGAAGACGGTAACGTAAACCTATTCATTTAAGGAGGAAGATGACCAGTATGAAAACAATGACAGCAAAACAAGTAGAAAATCAGCATAAAGAGTTAAACATTATAGACGTAAGAGAAACGGATGAAGTGGCAGCCGGCAAGATACCTGGAGCGCACAATATACCTCTAGGTCTTCTAGAATTTCGTATGAACGAGTTAGACGAATCAAAAGAATACGTTATGGTTTGTCGTTCTGGAGGACGCAGCGGTCAGGCTGCCCAGTTTCTTGAAGGGCAAGGCTATCAGGTCATTAACACGGATGGCGGAATGATGAATTACGAAGGAACAACCGAATAAATCTAAGGAGGACTCAGGTATGGATATTAAAACAAATGAAGTTTTAGACGCAAAGGGACTCGCTTGCCCAATGCCAATTGTGAAGACAAAAAAGACCATTCAAAATCTTGACGCAGGTCAAGTGCTTAAAGTAGAAGCGACAGACAAAGGATCTACCGCTGACATGAAAGCCTGGGCTGATAAAGCTGGCCACCAGTACCTTGGCACTACAGAAGAAAATGACGTGTTAAGCCATTACATTCGTAAATCCAGTGACGAGGAGTCTCAAGAGAAACATCATCCTCATGTAGTAGAGAATGATGCCCTTCAATTATTTGATGAAGATACCCTTATTTTAGATGTTCGTGAAGCCGCAGAATACGCTTTCGGCCATATTCCAGGTGCGCAATCTATTCCATTTGGCGAGCTGGATGAACGCATGGATGAAATTGATGATATGAAGAATATTTATGTGGTTTGCCGCACAGGGAACCGTAGCGACATGGCCGCCCAAAAGCTGGCAGCTAAAGGCTATAACCATGTCTACAATGTGGTGCCTGGAATGAGCGGTTGGACAGGCGAAACCACAAAATCCAATTAATTTTTTATTAAAAATAATACCTAAGGGGGTAGTGTTTATGACTATAAATGCAATGACTGCTCAGCAGGTCACACAAAAAATATTAAACAATGAACCTTTATTTATTTTAGATGTTAGAAATGAAGAAGCTTTTCAAGACTGGAAGATTGAAGGAAAAAGCTTAACGTATTTAAATATCCCTTATTTTGATCTGCTTGACGGTGTTGAAGAAATTCTTGACCAGCTTCCTGTCGATCAAGACGTAATTGTGGTTTGTGCAAAGGAAGGATCTTCAGTAATGGTAGCAGAAATGATTTCGGAAGAAGGAAGAGATGTTTCCTATTTACAAGGTGGAATGAAAGCCTGGAGTGAATATTTAGAGCCCCTTAAAGTGGCAGACTTAAGGGATGGCGGTGAGCTCTTTCAATTTGTACGAATCGGTAAAGGGTGTCTATCGTACATGGTTGTCTCTAGGGGTGAAGCTGCGATCATCGATGCCACACGAATGACTGACGTTTACATTCGTTTTGCAGAAGAAAAAGGCGCTCAAGTCACTCACGTATTTGACACACACTTACACGCTGATCATATATCAGGTGGGCGTGAATTAGCTGAAAAAACAGGCGCCACCTATTGGCTTCCACCGAAAGATGCTGGTGAAGTGAAGTTTAACTACGCACCATTAAAAGATAATAAGATCGTGAAAGTTGGAGATACCGAGATCGCCATTCATGCATTGTACTCTCCAGGACACACCATAGGATCCACTTCATTTGTCATCAATGGTCAGTACCTTCTTTCTGGAGACATTCTATTCATTGATTCAATTGGACGTCCCGATTTAGCTGGTAAAGCAGAAGACTGGGTAAAAGATCTACGTGAGACACTCTACTCTCGTTACAAAGAGCTTTCTGACGAACTAATTGTTCTACCCGCTCACTTTATGATTATGGATGAACTTAACGAGAATGGAACAGTAGCAGAAAAGCTAGGAACATTGTTTTCTAACAACCATGGTTTAAACATTGAAGATGAAACGGAATTTCGCAAAATGGTAACAGAGAACCTTCCGCCTCAACCAAATGCTTATCAAGAAATTAGAGAAACAAATATGGGGAAAATCTCTCCAGATGAAGAGGAACAGCGCGAAATGGAGATTGGACCTAACCGTTGTGCGGTTAGATAACACAATAAACACAAATAAATGTTGGAGGTTTTAAATTATGAATTCTACTAAAGTATTAGACGCAAAAGGACTCGCCTGCCCAATGCCGATCGTAAAAACAAAAAAGGCAATGAAAGAACTTGAAACAGGAGATGTGCTTGAAATTCACGCGACTGACCAAGGAGCGAAAGGTGACTTAACAGCATGGGCCAAATCAGGCGGTCATGAGTTACTAAAGAGCGACGAAGAAAATGAAGTACTAAAATTCTGGATTCAAAAAGGATAAAAAAGAAAAAGGGAACCTCGAATGGTTCCCTTTTTTAAGGAGAGTTGGTTATGGAGTTTGGACTTATTGTTACCGTATTCTTAATTGGTTTTGTTGGATCCTATATCTCAGGGATGCTCGGCATTGGAGGTTCTATTATAAAGTACCCAATGCTACTTTATATTCCTTCTCTTGTTGGTTTCACTGCCTTTACAGCTCATGAAGTTTCCGGCATCAGTGCCGTGCAAGTATTCTTTGCAACTATTGGCGGGGTATGGGCCTATCGTAAAGGCGGATATTTAAATAAAACGCTCATCCTTTACATGGGTGTAAGTATACTAATTGGAAGCTTTATTGGTGGGTATGGATCCCGATTTATGCCAGAGGATGGCATAAATCTAATCTATGGTATTTTAGCCTTAACTGCAGCAATTATGATGTTTGTACCAAAGAAAGGCATTGATGACATTCCATTTGATCGGGTATCCTTCAATAAGTGGTTAGCTGCTTTATTGGCTCTCATTGTGGGAATAGGTGCGGGTATTGTTGGTGCAGCAGGTGCGTTTTTACTGGTTCCTATTATGCTTGTTGTATTGAAGGTGCCTACCCGAATGACCATCGCTACTTCTTTAGCCATAACATTAATCTCCTCAATTGGTGCGGCGGTAGGAAAAATTACGACGGGCCAGGTTGACTACACTGCAGCTGGTCTTATGATTATAGCCAGCTTAATTGCTGCCCCACTTGGAGCTAAAGCAGGCAAAACTATAAATACTAAAACCCTTCAAGTCATTCTGGCCGTTCTTATTACAGCTACGACTATCAAAGTATGGTTGGACATCATTTGATGGTAATCATATAAAAAGCCTTCACTCCTAAGAGTGAAGGCTTCTTTATTATTCTTCATCTGATGAGTCAGAGACCTCTTCTTCTTCAATCATTTCTGTTTCATCGAGATAGCGAAGTAAATCTCCATAAACGATCGAATCAGACATCTGCAATTCTTCTTCAGCTTCCTTGAAGAATGGCTCACAACTTTCGCTTTCTACTTCTTCACCAGTTTCACGGTCATAACATGATTCTTTTACCCCTACATACTCTTCATTTGCGAAGTCACCGTCGCGTGTAACCATCATTTCATCGCGGTCTTCACTGAATAAATCCTGACCAAATTGAATTGGGTTATCATCTTCCACCCCGAGCAGGTTCATAATCGTAGGACGTAAATCAATTTGTCCCCCGATTGTATCATGCTCCTGTGGTTCGATGCCTTCCCCAATCATAAGCAATGGTACTCGCTGCAGCTGGAACTGCTCGAATTCATTAATATCTTTATCCAGATACTGCCCCATCGCTTCCTGGTGGTTCTCAGAAATACCAAAGTGATCTCCATAAATCACAAGTACTGTGTCATTATATAAATCAGATTGTTTAAATTCTTCAACAAATTGTTTCAGTGCTTCATCCTGGTAGCGAATCGTTTGGAAATAACGATTCAACGTACCGCTGTTTGTTTCGCCTTCATCAATATATTTCTTATCTTCAGGCAGCGTAAACGGATGGTGGTTCGTCAGCGTAATCATTTTGTTATAAAACGGCTGCTCCATCTCTTCCATTTTATCTAAAGAGTCGGCAAAGAAATATTCGTCCAGATAACCCCAGCCGTAAGACTTCTCTTCTGTGACATCGTAATCTTCTTTACTATAAAACTCATCGTATCCTAATGAATCGTACATAACATTACGGTTCCAGAACGTTTTGTCGTTCGCATGCATGTTTGAAGTAGTATATCCATTTTCTCCTAAGATCTCCGGAGAAGCTTCATATTCGTTCCCTGAGTGAGTGAAAAATGCTGCGCCCCGGTTAAGCCCGTATAGTGAGTTATCGAGCATAAATTCAGAATCCGATGTCCTTCCCTGCTTAACCTGGTGATAGAAATTATTGAAATAAGCTCCTTCTTCTTTTAAGTCATTAAAATACGGAGTCAATTCTTCTCCATTCAGCTCATTGTCTACCACAAAGGTCTGCGTACTCTCAAGTGAAAGGACGATTACGTTCTTACCTTCTGCTACACCTGTCATTTCACTATTTGGTTCAGTCTTTTTCTCATTTAAATAGTTAAGCGCAGGCACCAGTTCGTTACTGTCAGCAAATGTCTTCTTCATTTCTGTCTGCCCTTGAAGCACAATGTCATATACATGGTAGTTAATCACACCAATGTATTTAACCAGCATGTTGCGGTCAAATGCTCTTTCAAGCAAGTCAGTGCGCTCTGTCTCTGCCCAGGCCAAGTTTACGAGGAAAAGCGGAATAGCCACAATGGCTAATACGATACCTTCCCTGCGCTTCGGAGCAAATTTAGGAAAACGGCTGGACTTCAGATAGAATAATAGAAATATAGCCGCAAATACATCTACGAATAGAAGGATGTCCGTGAGCGAAAGAATATTAGTGATACTTCCTCCTAGACCAGCGAGGTTTGCAACCTGTCCAAGCATGGGTATCGTAATAAAATCATTGTATTCACGATAAAATAGTACATTCACATACAAAAGCACAGAACCAATGATATAAGTGATTAACAGTCCTCTGCGTCCTCCCAGAAGAATTCCTATACCAAATAAAAGGAAAATACTGCTGAGCGGGTTAAACGCAAGTATTGCTGCTTCATTAGCATTCTCAACGCCTAATGTGAAAATACTGCCTTGAATGAAATACATCTTCATCCAGAAGATAGCAATTACTACAGCATAAACAAGCCACTTATTTAATTTATCTTTTGTGAAATATTTATTATTTGTAAACATCGTAAAACCTCCGTTAATTTCGCACTCATTTATTTTACCTTATATCCCCTATTTTTTGAACTTAAAACTGTCTCATTTTAACAAAATGAAATATTTGTAATGAAATGTTCTTATTTTTGCCACAAAATTCAAGGACTTTAGACTTACCTGAAGACAATGCGTCTAAGTCTGAAATTATGATATTCGACCATCTGAGCGTTATGGTTGACCCATTTTAACAACGCATATACCTTTAAGTTGAGAAGTCTGAAATCAAAAGGAGGATCAAAATGAGTAAAAGTGCTCGTTTTATCGACTATTTTTTATCCCACAGAAAGGTTACGAACGAATTGACGGCTAAAATTGACCGCAAAGACTATACTTATAAGCCAACGCCTTCGTCCGTGGAAGCACAAAAGCTGGTGAAGCATATTTTCGAATCCACTTACATGTTTGCTAGTTTGGCCAATCATCAGGAACCAGTTCCTCTTTTTAACGAAGAAGACGAAGCAAACCTTACAGAACAAGCTTCTACTTATACAGAAAAAACAATAGAGATGATTCAACAACTTTCTGATGAAGATTTTCAGCAAAAAATCGATGTATCAAAAATTTTCGGAAAGGAACTGTCGGTTTCGGAACTTCTCCATACAGCGGTAGATCATGAAATTCATCATAAAGGAAACTTATTTGTTTATGTAAGAGAAATGGGACACACAGATCTTCCATTATACGTAAATACAAACTAGATTCACACTGTTCAAAAAACACAACAAAAGTTAACATGCCTCACTTCTAGCACTCATCACTCGTCAAACAGCTGCAGTGGAACTTAACACATCACCTTCATGTCGGTTTCATCCCATGCATGTTTTAGCCGAGTCAAAAATCAAACCAGGTGCACCCGCCACATCAGCCTGTGAAGCTGCGAAAAACCATCCTTTAAGAGGGTGGTTTTTCTTATTTCCATAGAATACAGCCGGATGTATTCTGTTATAATAGAAAAAGATTTAGTTCATTTTACCTGCCAAAGGAGTCTGGTTGATCGTGAAGGTTTTTTTTAGTGCTGTCTTGGTTTGTTTAATGATTACTGGATGCAGCAGCTCACAAGATTCAAATCCCCCACTTTCTCATAGTATTAACAAGGTTACTTTAAATGATAAAGCACCTGTACGCCCGGAAAAGAGAATAAGCGTTTCTGCAGTTGGTGATATGCTCATACATGACCGTGTATATAATGATGCTAAAACTGCTGATGGTTTTAACTTTATGCCTATGCTTGAAGATGTAAAACCATACTTAAATGATACGACGATAACAATGGCTAACCAGGAGACAATGATTGGTGGAGAAGAGATTGGGCTGTCTAGTTATCCTTCTTTTAACACTCCTCAAGAGTTTGGAGATGCTCTGAAGAATTTAGGAGTAGATGTGGTCACTCTTGCTAACAACCACACACTGGACCGTGGAGAAGAAGCAGTAATAAGCGCTCTTAATCACTGGGACTCTTTAGGTATGATGTATACAGGAGCATATAGAGACAAAAAAGACCAAAATAAGACAAGAGTTTTAAGCACAGATGAAGGAATTGATGTATCTTTTTTAAGCTATACATACGGGACGAACGGTATCCCTGTACCTGAAGGGAAAGCCCACCTCGTCAACCTGATTGATAAACAACAAATTAAAGATGATGTCAGTCAAGCGGAACAGGAGAGTGATGCTATCATTCTCAGCCTTCACTTTGGGGATGAGTATGAACCGCTGCCGAATAAAGAACAAAAGGAGTTAATGGAATTTGCTGCTGATCTTGGTGTGGATGTAGTGATCGGTCACCATCCTCATGTTCTGCAGCCTGTTGAATGGGTGTCAGGCCAAGATGGCCATAAAATGCTGGCAGTCTATTCCCTGGGAAATTTTTTCTCTGGCCAAAACGCTCTAGAAAAACGAATAGGCGGAGTAATAAAATTTGACTTTGTAAAGGAAAATGATCAGTTAAATGTGGAAGACCCTCGTTTCCTGCTTACTTACGTGACTTCTGAAGGCTCGCATTCGTATGAACTCCTGCCCATGAACCAATTGGATTCCACTCTTCTTCCTGACCATAGAAGGATTATGGAAGAAAATAAAGAGCATGTAGCCCAGTGGATGCCTGAACTTGAATTTATAGAATAAAGAAGCGTCCATAAAAGCCTTCCGTCCAGTTTCTTACAAGTAAGACTTTCCGCTGCTCTAACGCAATTTCACTTACTAAAGGTAACCAGGTAGTATTTTCATTCCATATTGGCTGGATTCGTGGTATATTTTCCTTAGGAGTGATAACTATGAATAAATCTATCTGCCCACGTTTTGAAAAGGCAATTACGATACTCAGTCAACGCTGGACCGGGCTAATTATATATCAACTTTTAGAAGGGAAACAGCGCTTTAAAAGCATAGAATCTTCTATTGGAATAAGTGGAAAAGTACTCTCCGATCGATTAAAGGATATGGAGAAAGAAGGGTTAATTGTTCGTGAAGTTTTCCCCGAAACACCGGTAAGAATTGAATACACACTGACTGAAAAGGGAAAATCCTTAAAACCAGTGATTGAAAGTATTCAAGAATGGTCTCATCATTGGGTCTCACTAAACAAATAATGTGTTTTATCTGGTAGAGAAACCTCGGTTTTTCTACTTTTTTTATGTCCTGGCGGTGAGGTTAACATGTTTCCTTTAATAAAGAGCCTCTGTAGAAGTTGTACCTCAACAATATAATAAATCAGCTGTCGAGCTTCCTCGACATTTCCCGGGAAATGTCTACAGTCTTTAATTTTTAAAATTTAATTATAAATTTCTTTAAGAAGTACCATAATAATAGATATACTATATTATTAATGGAGGAAGCGTGAAAGTGAAACCTTATTTATGCCCAAATTGTAAGACAAACAGATCCAGGTTCAACAGGATTAAACAGGTAGCTACATCTATTAAACTTGACCCTCGTTCGGGTCAGGTAATATCGGAATGTAATCCTGATCAGCTAGCTGTCTATCATGTTGATTATAGAGGTCCGGAATACAAAGTGCAATGCGGTGCATGCGGCACAATTGAAGACGAACAGAGCTTTCTTAGTTATGCTGAAAACAACCCGCTTGCTTAGTCCGTAGTTTTGAAAATCTTAGTCCGTGATTTTGATTTACTAAAATAACGAATCCCCCAGTCTGTATAACTGGGGGATTCGTTATTTATTCATGCTAGATAGAAAGTCCCCTAAAGGATCCTCATCTTCTTCATATTCCTCTGTTTCTGCAGAAGCATGGATATCAGTCTGTAAGCTGTCTAAACTTAAATCATCGAGGTCATGATCATTGCTTGTTTCTAGAGTTACATCCTGATCATCCGTTTTTTGATTGTTATCTTCTTCAGATATATTATTGTCAAGTGAAGCAGCAGTTTCTTCTTGTAAATACAGGGCTTCTTCAATATCTACTGCATTACTATTTAAAGATGCGAGTAAAGTCATAGCTCGTGTAGGGTCGCTTAGCAATTGATACAGTATGCTTCCCATCAAAGCTTCAGAGTGCTCATGTTTCAACCAGTTCCTCTGTTCTTTTGTAAGCTGGCGGGGTAGAGGTATGGTTACAGTCTCTTTCTCCCTGGATAAAGACTTACTTACTCCCTCCAGAACAAACTGCGCAACCTTACTGGAAAAGTTCCTTCTTTCACTCTCTTTTAAAGCTGTTAATTGCTTCAATAAGTGATCTGGTGTATCCGAGGGGACACGAAACGTTATCGACTGCCCCCTTTCTACACCTTTCTTGGTATTACTCATTTAATCACCTTACTTTGATGACGCTTTTTCTTTTTTATCTTCCTTTTTGCTTTGAGAAGCTTCATTTTTGCGGATGTAATCAGAAATTAGTTTGTAGTAAGCGTTGGCCATCATCCAGATACTTTCATTTTCATCTTCAAAAAAGTCAATATTAAAGCCGTCGAGTTTATTATTCAGCGTTTTAATATACTCTTTTAATACAGCTGATCCTCCCCCGACAAAATAGCAAATCTCAGACTGAGAATTCTTCTGCCATACATTTCGAAGGAAACGGTACTGCTTTTTAGCCAACTCTAACAGTATACGGTCTGTAATGTCATGAACGCTGGTACGACTGCCTCGCACCATGATATGATGACGATCATTCTTTCTTGTAATAATATCGACTACATCTCTTCGACTGTCTAATTGTACACCATGTTTCGTCAGTATCTCATCTCGAATTTGTTCAAGCGACTCAGCAACTCCTAAGTTGAACCCTTGCGCTTTATCGTCGTCCACATTGCGGTTACGGATTACTGCAATATCGGTTGAAAGTCCACCTATGTCTTGAATAAGAATTTGCTTATCAATAAGGTCTTTATTAATAATGTTTAAGTCATTGTCCATTACTAAGTTTACATAAGCCGCAAAACCTTCAGGATATACTTTCACCTCGTCAAACTTAATATTTACTTTCATTCCCTGGTATTTAGGTGTGACAAGGAATTCTACCTGGTGAACAGATCCCAGTAATTGAGAGCGATACCCTACATCTTTACCTTCCTTTACTTCTCTAAGCGGGAGTCCCGTCCCTAACGTATAATTAGCCTCTACTACATTATTCTTAGAGGATTGAGCATCTCTGCCAGCAACAGCATCCAGTGCCAGCGAAGTAAAAAGCATAACGAGCGTCTGATCCTCTTCAGATTTACTGCTGCCTGGATCCAGTTCTGTAGAATTATCGCTTTTAGCCGCTAGATTACCCACACGGTATATCGCGTTATTCTCCTGCAGCGCAGGGGAATGAACCCGTATATGTATGTTATCCAGGGGTTCTTTGTCATCAAGCTCTTCAATTCCGATAACCGGGCGGTCTTCTAAGTCTCTTGCCATCACGTTTGGTATATATAGTTCGGATTCTAACTTCCCGAAGTTTGCTTTCACTGCATCGTTCCCGACATCAACAGCAGCAATTCTTGATTTTGTCATTTAATAGCTCTCCTTTTTAATAAAAGAAATTAGCTAGATTACTAGCTTCACTATTAAACATATTAGATCAGGCCGGAATAGTCAATGTGACTATTTTCGTGTTCGTAATTGTACACATTTACTACAAATATGTTTACATGCAATCTTTTTTGTACACATCCCTAATTTTAGCTATGTGTTCAACTTTGTGTACATGAACACGGTATTGTACACATTTAGAATGCATTTTGTATACTTGTAAACATAAATGTAAACAATGATTGATCCGGAGTGCTTAAAGAAAGTTAAAGAGTCATAATTAATGAAAGATAGGATAATCAGCAAAAAAAGAGACTGCTAAAAGCAGTCGAAGGGTCGTCGAGGGTTTGATGAGATTGCCAAAAGAATGATGGAAGGTTGAACAGAGATAAGAATTATCTCTACTAACTGATATTGCGGGAAGCAGTCGAATTATAGATCTAATTGTAAAAACAAGACTTTTAAATAATTCCCTTCTTTAAAGGCGGAATGGGTCTTGAAATCTGAAGGTAATGAGAATTCTTCAGTAATTTGATAAGAACGATTAGAGTCGACAAAGGCTTTATCAACAAATGATCGGAATTTGCGCATATTAAACTTTGCACAGTTCGTTGAGGCTACAATAGTTCCCTTATGATCCGTAATTTCAATTGTCTCCTTAAGGAGATCAGTATAGTCCTTTTCCGCACGAAATGTACGCTTTTTTGAGCGGGCAAAACTAGGAGGATCCAAAATAATTAAATCAAAAAGAATGTTTTTTCGATTTGCGTACTTAAAATATTTGAATACATCTTCTACGACAATATTCTGTGCTTCGTAGTCAATACTGTTCAACTTGAAATGTTCAATTGTTTTCGAGTAGCTTCGATTGGCTAAATCAACACTCGTTGTATGGGCCGCTCCTCCTAATACAGAAAAAACTGAAAAAGCACCAGTATAGGAAAAGGCATTAAGTACCTTTTTCCCTTCCGAATACCCCTCTCTGATCCTTTGCCTCACTTCTCTTTGGTCAAGAAATACACCAACCATTGCCCCCTCATTAAAATAGACAGCAAATCGGACACCGTTCTCTTTTACAAGAAGAGGAAATGTCCCCCTCTCCCCTGTTACGAATTCATCCTCTTCAATATAACGCCCTTGTTTTCCGAAACGTTTTTTCTCATATATACCTCTAAAATAAAGAAGTTCCTTAATAGCATGAAGAAAATAGTCTTTAAAGTGGTAAGCCCCTTCGCTATACCAAGTAAGCAAGTAGTAATCATCAAATTTATCAATCGTCAGTCCGCCAAATCCATCGCCTTCCCCATTGAAAATTCTAAAAGCGTTCGTCTCTGTATCACGATATAGAGTCTTGCGGAATGCAAGCGCCTTGCTTAATAAATTGGAAAAGAATGCCTGATCTATTGTCTGTTTCTGATCCTGCGTTAATACCCAGCCAACACCCTTATTTTGCAAACCATAATAACCCTTGCCTATAAAAGTGTGACTCTCGCTTATAATAGATAACAGATCACCCTCTTTTAAATCAGAACCAGTGGATGCTACAGAAGATTTGTGCAGCAACGGATAACCTTTGAGATACTTATTCGCATCTTTATTTTTTATTTTAAGTGTTTTCATGCGCCTCTCCCACTCTGAACATAGTAACTCTTATAGTAAAGTCTAATAACAAACGATGCAAGCTAGAAAAAACTTGTAAAAGCAGATTATTTTGTGTCCCGAAACAAAATTGGTACGATATACGATACTACCAAGTCTTTATAAAGGATGATGATGATATGTCCAACAAACAATTAAGTGATATAAAGTATTCAGTTCTTGATTTAGCCCCTGTACTTGAAGGAGGAAGCCCTGCACAATCATTTAAAAATACGGTTAACCTTGCCCAGAATGCTGAAAGGCTTGGATTCACACGTTACTGGATGGCAGAACACCATAATATGCCCTTTATTGCCAGCTCAGCCACAGCTGTTGCGATCAGTCATGTAGCGCACCATACCACTTCTATTAGAGTAGGATCAGGGGGAATCATGCTCCCCAACCATGCGCCTCTTATAATTGCGGAACAATTCGGCACTCTTGAAACGTTGTTTCCAGACCGGATAGATTTAGGCCTTGGAAGAGCACCGGGAACTGATCAGACCACCGCTCACGCTCTTAGACGGAACCTGGACAGCCATGCAGAGAACTTCCCGGACATGGTGGAAGAACTACGCGGATATTTTAACCCTTCGAAATCCACGGGTTTACGCAGCATACGGGCTATTCCCGGTGAAGGATTGAATATCCCGATATGGTTATTAGGGTCCAGTGGATTCAGTGCTCAGTTAGCCGGACAGTTAGGTCTTCCTTTCTCATTTGCCAGCCACTTTTCACCAAATAATACACTAGGTGCCCTGGACCTATACAGACGCAAGTTCACCCCTTCAGAAGTATTGGAGGAGCCCTACGTAATGGTAGGCGTTAACGTAATCGCAGCTGACACTGATGAAGAAGCACAGCGTCTTGCTACTAGCTTATATCAACAGTTTCTCAACCTCGTACGTAACACGAACATGCTGTTACAGCCTCCTGTTGATAATATGGAAGAGGTCTGGACCGAGCATGAGAAACATGCCCTTCAACAACAGCTCGGTGCATCAATAATTGGAGGACCGGAAAAAGTAAAACGGGAATTACAAGAGTTCTTAGATAGTACCCAAGCTGATGAAATGATGATTATATCCCAAATATACGACCATGAAGCCAGAGTACGTTCTTATGAAATTGTTTCAGAGCTTATGAATAACTAAAACCAGCCTTAACGGCTGGTTTTTAATAAAGGATTTCATAGAACCATAACAGGGAAAATAACGTAACACAAACCAAGCTGCGGCAGATTAAATTCATGCCCATAAGGAGGAGAACCATGGTTGAACTTGTTGGAACTTGTGCGGTCTGTGGAAAAACAATTTACTGTAAAGATGGATTTCTCGAAGGTGTCATTGACGAAGACCAGTTGCTCAGGTGTTACGAATGTGAGGAAGGAGAAATCTAATAAATCTCTCTTTAACAATTCTCAAAAAACTCACATACTGTTTCAATCCCTTTAGTAAAGTTTTCAACATGAAAATGTTCATTAGGGGCATGAAGGTTCTCTGATGATAACCCAAACCCCATGAGCACCACAGGGGCAGCCAACACGCGTGAAAACACTTCAACTATAGGTATAGATCCCCCTTCTTTCGGAAACAGCGGTCTGACGTTGTATATGCGTTCATAAGCGTCAGCGGCTTTTTGTATCATAGGCTGGCTGGAATCTAAAGATACAGGTTTAGCGGCTATTAACTGCTTTAGTTGGACCCGTGCGCCTTTAGGTTTATGAAGGTTGATATGCTGTTCTATTTGTTTAAACACTTGCTGCGGATCCTGCTCCCCCACGAGCCGGCAGCTGAGTTTAGCGTGTGCTCGGGCAGGAACGATTGTTTTCACTCCTTCCCCTTGAAATCCCCCGCCAATCCCATTAATTTCTAATGTAGGGCGGATGCCCGTTCGTTCTTTAAAGCTGAATCCTTCTTCCCCATAAAAATCTTCCAAATCAAGTTCTTCCTTCATCGATTCCTGGTGGAAAGGTATTTTATCTACTTCGGCTCTAAGTTCTTCTGTTACTTCAGGAACGCCTTCATAAAAACCCTCTACTGCAACTTTTCCATGGCTGTTGTGAAAAGAATCAAGAATATGGACTATGCTATGCACTGCATTCGGAACTCCTCCTCCATAAGAGCCAGAGTGTAAATCCGTATTGGCAGTATCGACCACAAGCTCTAAAGCAAGCGCACCTCTTAGTGAAGTACAAATTGCAGGCAGACCTTTTTCTATAAAGGAAGTATCAGAAATGACAACTGCATCAGCAGCCAGCTTTTCTTTATTTTCTGTAATAAAAGGAGGAAGGTTAGGGCTCGCTGCCTCCTCTTCCCCTTCTATACAAAATTTTACGTTTACCGGAAGGCTCCCTTTCTCTTTCATAAGTAATTCAACTGCTTTGACGTGAATATAAAGCTGACCTTTGTCATCCGTAGCTCCTCGTGCAAAAATCTTACCATCCTTTACAACCGGTTCAAAAGGCGGTGTTTCCCATAGTTCAAGAGGATCCGCAGGCTGCACATCGTAATGTCCATAAACTAACACGGTGGGCTTTCCTTCCGCATGAAGCCAGTCCGCATAAACTATTGGATGTCCCTTTGTTTCAATGATTTCTATGTTTTCTAATCCAGCACGAACCAGTGAATCCGCCAGCCATTTTGCCCCTCTCTCTACTTCTCCTTTGTACTCTGATAAAGCAGAAATGCTAGGAATGCTTAAAAATTCCTTCAATTCATCTAAAAAATGATCCTTATGTACTTCAACCTGCTCTTTCATGTGATCTGCCTCCTCTTTGCGATTTACCATCATTATAACAGGCCATAAAGATCACAGTGTGTAATAAATAAACTCCTTAGAAGTAATTCTAAGGAGTTCTGTGTACCTATTCTATATGAAATCAACCTTGTTGGTTTACTTCGAGGACAGGTGCTGCTTGATTAGCAGGTTGAGAAAGATTCTTTCTCTTTTTACGTGCTGATAAAACACGATCGACTGCTGCCATAACTAAGAAAGTGAGCAGGACCGTTAATGATATCAGATAAAGTGAGGTCAGCATAAATCACAAGCCCCTTTCTAAAAAATCAACTTAAAGTAACAAATCCTCTTATATAATATCAAATTCCCCTAAAAAGTAAATATATATTTCAAATTCTTATGTATCGTATTAAATCCTCTTCTATACCCATTATTAATCCAAAATAAAAGAACTCACCAGCTTGTCGGTGAGCTCTAATACGTACGAGAATTTTTATTATAGCAGTGAAAGAATAAAACCAATTACTACAATAGCTCCAATAATCATTAAAATTGTTCTAAGCATAACTAACATCCTCTCTTTGTCTTTACCGTACACATACCTTATTTATCAGCCATTTAAACAGTAATTATGCAAATTCCTTCAATTTACTTATGGTTACCTCAAAGAACTTGACTCACCTCTAAGTCCAATGGAGGAAATCGTAGACTCTCTTATACTTTAGTCCTTTTACAAAGACAAAAAACCAGTCCTTAGTGGACTGGTTTTTACGGTTTATGGAAGTACAGTAGATCCCATAAGGTAGCGATCACATTCGCGCGCTGCTTCCCGGCCTTCGTTAATTGCCCATACAATCAGGCTTTGACCTCTGCGCATATCTCCTGCAGCAAACACTCCATCAATGCTGGTCTCGTACTTCCCATATTCTGCTTTTACATTTGATCTTTCTGTCGTCTCTACGCCAAGTTTTTCAATTAGGTCCTGCTCAGGCCCGCTAAAACCGATGGCCAGCAAGACAAGATCTGCTTTCCAAACTTTTTCAGTACCTGGAATCTCACGGCGCATACGGTTTCCTTTTTCATCAAAGATAAGTTCTACGTTCACAGTATGAACCTCTTTTACACGTCCATTTTCGTCACCGACGAACCGCTTAGTCATCACAGCATAGGCACGTGGATCACGTCCAAGTTTAGCGTCCGCTTCCTTATGCCCGTATTCCACCCGGTGAACAATAGGATACTGAGGCCATGGATTGGTTAAGTCGTCTCGATCTGCACCTTTTTTATCATAAATATCAAATTGTGTAAGGCTCTTACAATTATGACGAACTGAAGTAGCGAGACAATCAGTACCCGTATCTCCTCCACCAATAACAACTACGTCGCGGCCTTCTGCTGAAATGTAGTTGCCATCCTCAAGGTTAGAATCAAGAAGGCTCTTCGTATTAGAGTGAAGGAAGTCCATCGCATAGTGTATGCCTTTTAAGCTTCTTCCATCTGCTTCGATATTACGGTGCACAGTCGCTCCTCCACAAAGGATCACCGCATCATACTCTTCACGCAGTCTAGAAACTGGAAAATGACGGCCTACTTCTGTATTGGTGACAAACTTAATTCCTTCTTCTTCAAGAATTTTAACACGGCGTTCTACCACCGAATACGGTAATTTCATTTCAGGAATTCCGTATGTTAATAAACCTCCGACACGGTCATTGCGCTCATAGACGGTTACCCAGTGACCTGCCTTGTTCAATTGAGCAGCGGTAGCTAATCCTGCAGGTCCGGAACCTACAACAGCTACTTTTTTACCAGTACGGGACTTTGGTGGTTCAGGCTGGACCCATCCATTCTCGAACCCTTTCTCGATAATGGAGCGTTCTACTGTACGAATAGCTACAGGGGGTTCGTTAATCCCCAGCACACACGCACCTTCACACGGGGCAGGACATGCAAACCCTGTGAACTCAGGGAAGTTATTCATTTCATGCTCTTTTTTCAAAGCTTCCTTCCACTGTCCGCGATAAACTAAGTCATTCCATTCCGGTATTAAATGATAGACGGGACAACCCGTTGTCGATCCGTTGATTTCCATACCTGATTGACAAGTAGGTACGCCGCAATCCATGCAGCGTGCCCCTTGTAACTGAACCTCGTCATCAGTCAACGGAAGAGTATAATCATCCCAGTCTTTCGTACGCTCAGCAGGATTTCTTTCTTTCTGTGACTGCCGATCGTATTCCATGAAACCTGTTGGCTTTCCCATTAGATCCCCTCCTGTTGATTTAGGCTTTTACTGGTTCTTTTGTACCTTCTTCAAATGCTGTCATTTCAGCATCAAATTTATCTAAACCGTCTTCTTTAAGAACTTTAATTCTCTGCTGCATACGCAGATACGTTTCAGGAATGACACGTTTAAACTTAGGAAGAGTCTCTTCCCACTCATTTAAGATGCGCTCCCCTTTAGGGCTTTTCGTGTAAGCCACATGCTGCTGAATAATTTCATAAAGCTCTGTAATTTCCTCGTCATCTTCTAACGCTTCAACGTGAACTAGTTCTTTGTTAATCTTATTGTCAAATGTTTCATTTTCATCTAATACATAAGCTACTCCGCCGGACATCCCAGCTGCAAAGTTACGTCCTGTTTCACCCAGAACCACTACTTTACCGCCTGTCATATATTCACATCCGTGATCCCCTACTCCTTCAACTACCACTTCAGCTCCGCTGTTACGAACACAGAAACGCTCTCCTGCAAGCCCGTTAACGTAAGCTTCTCCAGCGGAAGCTCCGTAGAAGGAGACGTTACCCACGATCGTGTTATCTTCAGGAATAAACGTGGATTTACGGGATGGATGTACAATAATTTTACCGCCGGAAAGCCCTTTACCTACATAGTCGTTCGCATCTCCGATTAAGCGTAATGTCATACCTTTAGGAATAAATGCGCCAAAACTTTGACCGGCTGAACCTTTAAAGGTCAAGCTGACAGTATCTTCATCCAGACCTTTTTCACCGTAGCGGCGGGTAATTTCACTTCCTAGAATGGTTCCAGTCACACGGTGAATGTTACGAATAGAGCCCGTGCCTGTCACTTTTTCACCTTTTTCAAGTGCATCTTTACACATTGGAATCAGTTCTTCATTGTCGATGGTTTTCTCTAATCCATGATCTTGTTCCTTCGTTGCATAACGTCCTACTCCCTCAGCCACTTCAGGCTTGTGAAGCAGAGCAGACAGATCGACACCTTTTGCTTTCCAATGGTCAATATCTTCGTTGGCTTGAAGTACATCAGTACGACCGATCATTTCATTGATTGTTCTAAAGCCTAACTCCGCCATAATTTCTCTGGCTTCCTGAGCTACAAAACGCATGAAATTAGCTACATGTTCCGGATCTCCTGCGTATTTCTTTCTTAGTTCAGGGTCCTGAGTCGCAATACCTACAGGGCAGGTATTTAAATGACATACGCGCATCATTACACAGCCTAAGACTACTAATGGCGCTGTTGAGAACCCGTATTCTTCTGCCCCTAATAGCGTGGCGACAACTACGTCTCTGCCTGTCATCATTTTCCCATCAGTTTCTACGACAATGCGGTCACGCAGACGGTTTAACAGCAGTGTCTGATGGGTTTCAGCCAAACCAATTTCCCAAGGCAGACCAGTATGCTTCAAGCTCGTTCTCGGCGCGGCCCCTGTACCCCCATCGTATCCACTGATGAGGACAAGATCAGCACGTCCTTTTGCTACCCCTGCCGCAATCGTTCCTACACCTACGGCTGAAACGAGTTTAACACTAATGCGGGCACGAGGATTGGCATTCTTTAGGTTGTGAATTAACTCAGCTAAATCTTCGATTGAATAAATGTCGTGGTGCGGCGGTGGTGAGATAAGCTCTACACCCGTCGTAGAACCACGTACTTCAGCAATCCAAGGATAGACTTTCTTACCAGGAAGGTGTCCACCTTCACCTGGTTTCGCACCTTGTGCAATCTTAATTTGAATTTCATCTGCATTTACTAAATAATGACTTGTTACGCCAAAACGTCCGGAAGCCACCTGTTTAATAGAGCTGCGCCGGGAATCTCCGTTTTCATCTGGAGTAAATCGATCAGGGTCTTCTCCACCTTCTCCAGTGTTACTGCGCCCTCCTACACGGTTCATAGCAACGGCCAGGGCTTCATGGGCCTCTTGACTGATCGAACCGTATGACATTGCCCCTGTCTTAAACCGGCGGCAGATATCTTCTACGGATTCCACTTCGTCAAGCGGAATGGAAGGACGTTCTTTAAAGGAAATGAGCCCGCGCAAGGATTGCAGGTTATCCGTTTCGTCTGTAAGCATCTTAGAGTAAGACTGGAATAAGTTGTAATCATTTGTGCGGCAAGCATGTTGAAGAGTATGAATCGTTTTCGGATTATACTGATGATCTTCCCCATTTGCCCGATACTGGTAATCGTCCCCGGCATCAAGAGTTTTATGCCCTTTCCGTTCATCTCCATAGGCGTTCTCATGTCTCATTAGAACTTCTTTTTCAATCATATCCAGCTTAATACCACCAAGACGAGAAGCCGTTCGCGTGAAATAGCGGTCAATGACCTCCGGATGAATCCCTACAGCTTCGAAGATTTGTGCTCCCCGGTAACTTTGGATCGTGGAAATACCCATTTTTGAAAGAACTTTAATGACTCCATCCGTTACGGCATTAACATAGCGGTTGACCGCTGTATCCAGGTCCTCAACGTCGAGATCGTCTTTCTCAATTAAATCATTAAGTGATTCATAAGCTAAATAAGGGTTAATGCCTTCTGCTCCATAACCGAGCAGTGCAGCAAAATGGTGAACCTCACGTGGCTCTCCAGATTCGAGAAGGATGCTGACTTTAGTTCTTGTTCCCTGGCGGATTAAATGATGGTGTAAACCTGAAACAGCAAGAAGCGCAGGGATGGCAGCATGTTGTTTATTTACTCCTCTATCAGAGAGAATTAATAACGTTGTTCCATTATTTACTTCTTCATCTGCCTTCTTAAACAAGTCTTCTAAAGCTTTTTCCATGGAGTTTTCTTTTGCTTCAAACAAAATTGATAAAGTCTGAGACTTAAATCCTTCTAAATCCTGATGTCTTATCGTCTCTAACTGATCGTTGCGCAGTACAGGACTTTTCAGACGAATTTTTCTGCAGCTGTCCGGCTTCGGATCGACAAGGTTACCTTCAGCACCGATCGTCGTTTCGACCATCGTAATGATCTTTTCACGAATGGCATCAATCGGCGGGTTCGTTACTTGTGCAAACAGCTGTTTGAAATAGCTGTAAAGCAGCTGTGGTTTTTTCGACAGCACGGCAAGAGGAGAATCGTATCCCATTGAACCGACCGGATCTTTCCCATCCGAAACAAGTGGTTTTAAAATTTTATTTAACTCTTCTGTTGTATATCCAAATGCCAGTTGATTATCCAACAGGTTTTCAACAGACTTCTCTTTCTTTACAGGTTTCGGTAGATCTTCTATATCCATTTTATATTCTTTTAACCATTTTCCATACGGCTCTTGATTCGCAATATCCAGCTTAATTTCATCATCAGGGATGATTTCTCCCTTTTCCAGATCGACTAGCAGCATTTTGCCAGGGTGAAGACGATCCTTGTATAAAATGTCATCAGCAAAGATATCAAGGGCACCTACTTCAGAACCAAGCACAATCATGCCATCTTTAGTCACGTAGTACCGGGCTGGACGCAGTCCGTTACGGTCCAGACATGCACCGATCTGCTTTCCATCTGTATAAGCTAAAGCTGCAGGCCCGTCCCACGGTTCCATAAGGCAGCTATGATATTCATAGAAATCTTTTTTCTTAGGGTGGATGGAATCGTCATTAGCCCATGGTTCCGGTACCATCATCATAGCTGTGTGTGCCAGAGAGCGGCCGGATAGGTAGAGGAATTCAAAAGCGTTGTCAAACATAGAGGAGTCACTGCCGTTAGAATCGATAACAGGTAAGATCTTCTGTAAATCTTCATCACTGAAATATTCAGATTCGCAAAGCTCCTGCCTTGCCCTCATCCAGTTCACATTACCTCTAAGTGTGTTGAATTCTCCGTTATGAATTGTAAATCGGTTAGGGTGCGACCTCTTCCAGCTTGGGAATGTATTTGTACTAAAACGGGAATGGACTAATGCCAGAGCCGTCTTAAAGTCAGGATGATTTAAGTCGATATAAAATGAGTCCAGTTGTTCTGGTACAAGCATTCCTTTATATACAATTGTACTTGAAGACAAGCTGCTGATATAAAAATCATCATAGCCGTCCAGGTTTGCAATTTCGATTTCAGCACGTTTCCGGATAACATACAAGCGGCGTTCCAGATCCATTCGATTGCTGAATCCATTAGCAGGTGCAATAAAAGCCTGGCGGATGAAAGGCTTTGTTTTTTTCGCATCTTTACCGACAAAAGAATCATTAATCGGAACGGTACGCCAGCCGAGGAAATGCTGACCTTCTTCCTCAACGATTCTTTCGAAGATCTTTTTGCACTCAACGCGAGTCTCATGGTCATCCGGCAAGAAAACCATCGCCACGCCGTACTCCCCTTCAGGAGGCAGTTCTATATCTTCTTTCTCACATTGTTTCTCGAAAAAATAATGTGGAATTTGAGTTAAGATCCCCGCTCCGTCACCGGTGCTCACATCGGCGGCCTGGCCTCCACGGTGCTCAAGATTACAAAGGATCGTAATTGCATTTTCAACGATGCTATGTGATTTCGTTCCATTAATATTAGCAAGCATTCCGATTCCACAAGCTTCATGTTCATTCTCAGGATGATATAACCCTTGAGGAATTGGATATCCATTTTTTTGCATAGTGGTTCCCCCTCATCTACTCGTTCTTGAAGTCTGCAAGCAAAAGTGACAAAATTCTGTTTTTTCAATTTCATACTAGTATAGCATGAAGAAAACTACTTTTCACGCTTGAATGGTGATTGTGTAGGCATTTGTAACTTAAAATCTGATAATTATGACAATTGAAAATCACCGGAAAATCCCTGAAATGAATGGAGTTTATTGAAAACAGGGTTTAAATGTAAGCGCAACCAAATAAAATTGAAAAAAATTTAAATTGGAAGATTTCCTAACAATATTTTTCTTATTTTTACCATTTTATTCACAATATACACCGATTTTTGTATATACTTTCATCGGTATGCAACAATGAATCGGAGGAGGGTTATTAAATTATGGGTCGACTTAGCGATTATCATATTCAAATTGGCGAACTACCGACAGGAGAACGCAACATGATTACCGATGTTAAAGGGGTCACCGTAGGACATACCACTATCAGTGATGGTGATGTGCAAACCGGAGTCAGTGCTATACTTCCCCACCAGGGAAATCTCTTTCAAGAAAAAGTAATGGGTGCCAGCTATGTGATCAACGGCTTTGGCAAAACAATGGGAACTGTACAATTAGATGAATTAGGGACAATTGAGACTCCCATCATATTAACAAACACGCTTAGCATTGGAACAGCTGCTCAGGCCGTTATTAATTATACCCTTCAAAACAATAAAGAAATCGGTCGTTCTACAGGCACCGTTAACCCAATAATCGGGGAATGCAATGATATGATCCTAAACGATATTCGAAAACAATCGATTACAGAGAAAGATGTCATGGATGCTGTATCAAACGCTTCTCCTTACTTTGAAGAAGGATCAGTAGGTGCAGGAAGAGGCATGCTATGTTATTCGCTAAAAGGAGGAGTAGGATCTTCATCTCGATTAATAAAACTGCCTCATGGGACGTATACATTAGGGGTTTATGTCGTTTCTAATTTCGGCACTCTAAAGGATCTTACGATTAATGAAAGAAAGATTGGGCAGAAGCTTTATCCACTATTAGAACAGGAAGATGAAGATAAGGGGTCGATTATGCTTGTGACTGCAACAGACCTTCCCCTTACAGAGCGGCAATTAAAAAGAGTTTTAAAAAGAAGTGTAACCGGCCTTTCCAGAACTGGCAGTATAATCTCAAATGGAAGCGGGGATATCGTTATCGGCTTTTCTACTGCAACTACAATCCCTCACGAGCGGTCAGAGAAATTAAACAAGCTTTCCTTTATTCATGAGGAAGAAATCGACCAGGCATTTAGAGCCATGGGAGAAGCTGCAGAAGAGGCGATTCTGAATTCTTTATTTTCAGCCACTCATATAATAGGAAGAAATAATCAAGAACGCCCCACTTTGTCCTCTCTTTTACGTAAGTACAAACTGTTCGATTAATTGAAAAAGTGCCAGCCCTATGTAAAGAGCTGACACTTTTTTCAACTATTAAGCAGCTTCCTTTTTTTCAGAAGGAAGAACTAATGGCTTCGGTTTACATTTGTTTTTCGTTAGTTCTGATACTATGAAAATAAAAACAAATGCGGCGATACAAGCCAGCGTTCTAAATGGAAATAAAACAATTCCATCTGCATCAATCATCGGGTACGGGAGAAAGGCTGGTAATCCCAACGCAGGTTCTCCCCCGCCTAACCGCAGGAACAAAGCAACTGAAAATCCTGCAATAGAGCCATATAGATTGGCGTTTTTGTAAAATAGAGCCATCGTCAGCTGTGGAAAGAGGATGGTGTAAACTAAATCGGAAGCTAAATACCAAAGCGTGTATACACTTTGTACGTTAAGAGCAATGATCATAGCTCCTACTCCGACAATAATAATCGTACGTTTTATTACTTTCTTTAATTTATCCTGACTCGCTTTAGGGTTAATCAATGGACGGTAAATATTCCAGGATGCCATTGAGGATGCTGATAGAATGGAAGAGTCCATTGAAGACATCACAGCAGCAGCTAAAGCTCCCAGCCCAATGGCTGATATGAGTTCAGGCGTTAAATACCGCAGAACGTGCGGAAGGACAACTGATGCATTCTCCGGTGACGGCAGCCCCATTCCAGCCCAGTCAATGTTGTAACCAACTACACCGATAATAACAGCTGGAATGGCAGCTATAATACAAATCACGCCTGCAGTGATAGACAGCCACATAGCAGTTTTTTCATTTTTTGCGGAAAGGACCCTCTGGAAATAGACCTGCCATGCAATTCCCCCAAAGATCAGAAGCAGTGCATAATCAATCCAATTCCAGTAATAATTTCCCCAATCCGGGTCATTCCATCCGTCTAAGGGCGGGAATAAGTTGGAATACGTGCCCATTTCTGACGAATAACTGCCCCACGCTGATTCTATTCCACCCACATGACCGAGTGTAAAAGGGATAACGAGCATTAATCCTATGAGCAGAACAGCCATCTGAAACACGTCCGTATAGGCTACAGCCCACATTCCACCTGCTACTGTATAAGCGATCGCGATAATACCAGACAATATAATGGACGTAGTAAAATCGATATTTAAAATGGTTCCAAAGGTTGTTCCGAGTGCAGTAAGTATCGCAGCACTCCAGAACATCTCTCCTAATAACGCCGGAATGTACAGCACACCGGCCATTTTCTTGCCAAAACGCTGATGGAGAGGATCCAGGATCGTCATAAATTCGTAACGGCGCATTTTTCTAGCATAAAAAATACCACCGATTATCAAACTTAGGGCATATCCCCACGGGGCTTGTGCCCAAACTAAACCATCGCTGTAGGTAAATTCTGCGGTTCCATTCACATAACCTCCACCTACCCACGTAGCGGCCATTGTAAACATTGCGACACCAAGGGGGATGCTGCGCTTGGCAACCATCATATCTGAGAGGGAATTTGATTTTTTAGTGGCGTAGAAAGCTCCTACATAATAGACGAGAGCGTAAAAGACGATCATTGCAATGAATCCACCCCAGTGGATGTTTTCATTTGTAATAAATATATAGATCATAAATGCAGCGACTGCTGCCCCTAGTACTAATGCTGTGGCGTTCTTTTTCAAGAATGACTGACTTTGATTAGACTGTTTGGTCATAGACTCCACTCCTATTTTCTGAATATTCTGTAATTTATAAAAGGCGGACGTCTCCCTAAAAATAACAGTTTTGTTATTTTAGGAGAGTCGTTATGTTATTTTTCCTCCTCTTCTATAGGGAGAATTTCAAAGATTTCTCCACTTTCAATTGAGGCTACCAGCTTCTGCAGCCAATGATAATACGGCTTGGAAGCTTCTATTTGTCTGTAGATTAAGATCGCTTCTTCCCGCAAATCCTCTTCTACATCATGATCTTCAATAAGATCATGTAACTCTTCCTGTGCTTTTTGGATAGCATCTAGATTAATTTTTGCTTCCCTTAACCATTTTTTTGAAAAAAAGTTGGCAAAAAACTGAAAGAAGTCCTTCTCTGCCACGAAAGTTTGTCTGCGAGTACCTTTTCGAAAAGTTTGCTTCACTATATTATAGTCTTGCAATTTCTTAACCCCGGTACTCATGCTTGGTTTACTCATTCCGAGCTTTTCACGCATTTCATCCAGCGTCATGTCTTTTTCAAAATACATAGTTCCATAAAGGTTCCCTGCACTTCGAGTGACCCCGTATAAATCCATTGTTTCGGCAATTGAATCAATGACCAAAGACTTAGCTCTTTCTATTGAAGCTTTAGCCGTGTCTTCATGTTGGTTCGACATTTACGACCTCCTCCAAACCAATTCCATTAATTTCGTTAAATTTTTTCTTTACAAACTTATCTTAACGAATAATCTCAGTATGTCAAAAATCTAAAAAAATTAAAACCGCTCTAAAGCCTATAACGACATAGGCTTAGCATGAATTTAATTTTTTTTCAGCTTTGACAATAATTTTTTAAACTGATATCGTTAATTCTGTTAAAAATGTTAAATAATTTTTTAACGTTTTGTCGTTAAATAGAGTGGAATTTATATGAACTAACAACAAAAATGCTACCGGAAGTATGAATAACCTATTAATTTAGAAATCACTGCTGGAAATACGAAAAAGCATTTGGACCTTTACTGGAGCTGACAAGTTTTCTACGAAAGAGGAGGCTGTTACACTTGCTAACGATACTATCTGTGGTCTGGCTGTTGCTGGTGGGCCGGACCTCGAAAAGCCGGATTCGCCGTCTCTAAAGCTGCGTCCTGGAATAGTATGGATCAACGGTAACCAGCTGGGACAGATGGGAGAGCAAATATCAGGCGTTCCTTGGCCATTTTGGCTTAGAGGCTGGCATCCGTTTACTGATAAGTAATTAACGTTACGCATTTTTTGTTGGCGACGGCACTCAGGAGGGTTGGATTGGAAGCCCCACAAAGGCTCTGCATTTGGCTATGAAGCGGCAGAAGGTAAAAACCGTCTTTGATCATTCTTAGAATCATTAAGAAAGGTGCTAAAGCTACATAGGCAGACCATTATCACAGGTGAAAACTGCCATTAATGCGGTTCCATTATCGCAGCCAGCCTCATGAACATTGCTCCTGAGCTGTAACCCAATGCCTCCGTATGTAACGTCCATAACAGGAATCAAAGTGCTGAACACGCAGTCAATTGCTATACATAAAAATTCGCACGAAATGCGCAGGCGTTCGAAGTCAAAACTTCTCAACTGGCGACATAAGAAGCAGCGATAGACAGCTGTTTACTGGGAGTATGAGCTTATTGAATATAGTGATGGTCTAAAACTTGCAGACCAGGGTGTAACCAATAATAAGAATGCAGTTTTCTTTTCTGTACAGCAGTAGATGACCTGCAAACAATGGCTGAACTAAGCGCCAACAGCTTCAAGATTAAAAGAGAAAGTACACATGATGCGTTAACCAGATATCAAAAAATCTATAAACTTTAAAAAGGGCCTTTTTCATAAGAAAGCCCCCGAATCCATCCAAGGTTTCGGGGGCTTTCTAGTTATTAAGAACTGTGTCGATATTTCCCGGGAAATTTCATGCCGCATTTTTTGACTGGGTTGTTTTCTGTGGAATCGATAAAATTGTTAATCCAGCGAATATTAAAACAATACCAAGCCAGGAAGCTAAGGAAAAAACTTCGCCTACTACAAACACACCCAGGACTGCTGCAGTTAAAGGTTCTGCTAATGAAAGGGTCACTGCAGTGGACCCCTGCACCTGAACTAATCCTTTAGAAAACAAGAGATAAGCCACACCTGTGGCCAGTACACCTAGATGAAGACTTACCAATGCACCCTTAATCTCAAAGACCCAGCTCATATCAAAAATGAATAAAAAAGGTGACAACAAGAGAGCACTGATAAGAAAGACAACTGCTGATACCGAAATAGGGGACCCTGACCTTACAAGCTTTTCACTCAGCAAAGTATAGCCGGCAAAAGAAAGTCCTGCTCCTAAGGCAAAAAGAATACCTAAAGGATCAACGACTACATCTTCACTATTTACGAAAAGCATTAGACAGCCAACGATCGATAGAATGGTGGCAGCCCACCAGTGTATAGATTTTGCCCTTCTCAAGATCAGCCAGTCTATCGCTCCTGCCATAATCGGGGCGCTTCCAATGCCTACGACCGTTCCGATAGCGACCCCTGTCATACTCACAGCGGAAAAGAAAAATGGCTGATAACACGCCATACAAAATGCCGCAAATATAACATGTCTTTTTGACAAACGCTGAAAGGAAAACTTTTTAAACGCCAGGGCTGCTGCGAATAAAAATAAACCACCCACCGCTAAGCGCATAGCGCCTACCGATATGGGATGGCTGTTGTTCAGAAATGTTTGTGCTGTACCTGTTGTGCCCCACAGCGAGGCTGCAAGCAGAACCATAAAAAAAGGAGCTTTACTTTTCAAAATACCACCTCGGATTTATTCATAAAGCCAACACTTTGGTTTGAATTGTTCCTTTAAGGGAAACATGGGCTTGATGGAAATTCGTTAAAAAACAATGGTCTTATTCTCGTGTACGATCAGACGATCCTCTAAATCCCATTTCACTCCACGAGCCAGTACAGTACGTTCTACAGAACGCCCCATTTTCTTGAGGTCCTCTACATTGTCACGGTGGTCCACCCGAATAATATCCTGTTCAATAATTGGTCCTTCATCTAAATCGTTTGTTACATAATGTGAAGTGGCACCTATCAGCTTCACTCCACGATCGTAGGCTCTCTTGTGCGGATTAGCTCCAATAAAAGCAGGAAGAAATGAATGGTGTATGTTAATAATTTGAAATGGATAAGCTGCAACAAATTCAGGAGTCAGAATCTGCATATAGCGTGCAAGCACAATTAAATCGATATCGTATTCCTTCAGCAGCTCAAGCTGTTTTTCCTCCACCTGCTTCCGAATGTGTTTGTTTGAAGGAATATGGAAAAAAGGAAGTCCAAATGATTCGACTAACTCTTTACAATCCTCATGGTTACTTACAACCATCTTAATGTCAGCAATTAAATCCCCGCTTTGCCACTCCAGCAGCAGCTCGCGTAAGCAATGCAGTTCTTTGGAGGCAAATATCGCTGTCTTTTTCACATCATAGGCGCCTTTAAGCGACCATTCCATATCAAACGATAACGCAATTTCAGAGAAATCGTGTTTTAATTCTTCCTCTTTAGCCGGGAGCTTTTTAGATTCAAACTCGATCCGCATAAAAAATGTACCGTCCTGTGGATCAGTTGTATACTGGTTAGATTCGATTATATTGGCTTCGTTCTTATGCAAAAAACGGGTAACGGCTGATACAATACCTGGCTGGTCAGGACATTTAATGAGCAGCCTCCCTGTTTGTTTATGCTTTTCTTTGTAGGCTTGGATTTGTTCTTTAGGATATGATGTCATGATGAATACTCCTTTTGGTGCCCTTTTAACCGGGCTTACTTTAATTTTCTTTGAGGTGAAGATAAAATACCGATTGCTTCTCTGTACTTTGCTACTGTGCGACGGGAAACAGCAATGCAGTGTTTTTGGTGAAGATGATTCGCGATTACCTGGTCAGACAGCGGTTTCCGTTTATTCTCCTGATTTATCATTTGTTCAATTAAATCTTTAACATACTTCGATGAAACCATTTTTCCATCGGCAGCTTCAAGACTAGAAGTAAAAAACTGATCCAGCCGGAAGGTATGACTTCTGCTTTTTACATATTTATCAGCAATTGCCCGGCTAACTGTAGATTCATGCATATTCACCTCATCGGCAACCTTCTTTAATGTCAGCGGCGTAAAAGAACCTTCCTCGCCTGCATTTAAGTAGGCTGTCTGCCTGTCTATTATGGCCTGGGCCACTACAAGCATCGTATGTCTGCGTTTATCAATACTTCTAAGTAACCAGACTGCCCGCTTATAGCACTGCTTCAAAAACTCTTTTCCTTCTTCATCTACTTTTTGATTGTATGAAGTAATATATACACTCGGCTCTCCTCCACGATTTAATGATACTACATACTCCCCTTCTTGTTCCTCCAGTAAGAAATCCGGAACGATATAAGTGTCTTGAGGGGGTGTGCCGAGTTTGGGACGAGGCTTAAGCTCTTTCAAGCGATCCACTGACTCTTGAACCTCTTCCACTGTCAGGGATAATTTTTCTGCCAATTCTTCAATATGACCAGCAGCCACTTCTGGTAAGTAATCTTGGATGATGTGTTTTATCGTTTCAGCTTGAGGATCATTTCCGTGAACCTGCATAATTAGATAATCTTTAAAATCGTACGCCCCTATTCCTTCAGGTTCAAGATCTTTCAGCTGCATTCGCAGCCATTTGACTTTGTCTTCCTCTAAATGGAAACGGACAGCGAGCTCACGGTCAGTGTACGGGAGAAATCCCTCGTCATTCAGATTTAAAATAAACTCCTTTATATAATAATAGTCTAAAGAGTTTAATGATAATACACCTGCTTGTTCCACCAGATATTGGCGCCAGTCCTTGATCTCTGCAGGAATGTATTCCACTGTTGAGGCATGGGTGTAAGAGACGTTCCCTGATGATTCAATTTCAAGGAGAGGATTTTCCATCACCTGTTCATTGATAAACTCGATGATTTCCTGATGAGAATACTGAAGCAAAGAAATAGCCTGACGCAGTTCGCTGGTCATTTTCAGCTGTGTCGTTTGCTTTTGTTGTAAACTAAGCTTCACCTCTTCCCTCCTCCACCTGTGAGTTATTTACATTTTCCTTGATATGCCCTTATTTTTCAAGAATGTTTACCTTGAGAATTCTTTGTAATTACAAGTGACGTATTTCGGCATAATAGATATGATTACAACAAGCATCCAGTCATTGTTATAATGATAGAGTATTTAAAATTTACGAACGATTCAGGATTTACTCCTAAGGAAAGGTGGATGTCAAGTGAATATTAGAAAGCCAAAGATCCTCGTCCTTGGTGCGGGATATGCGGGTATGATGACAACGAAGAAACTCTCCCAGCAGCTTCGCCCAGATGAAGCGGATATCACGCTGGTGAATAAACACAATTATCATTATTTAACCACATGGCTTCATGAGGTCGCAGCAGGAACGGCTACACCAAACAGCTCAAGAGTAATGATTAGTGACGTCGTTAATACAAAAAGAGTACAGCTGCACTTCGACTCTGTTGTGGAAATTAAGAAAGATGAGCAGCGAGTCATTCTTGAGAATGGGGAACTCAGCTATGATTATTTAGTCATTGCTTTAGGTTTTGAAACTGCAACATTTGGCATACCTGGAATTAAAGAACACGCATTAAAAATTGAAAATATCAACAGCAGCCGCTACATTCGTGATCATATTGAGTTCCAATTTGCACGGTACAGCAGCTCAGATGAAAAAAACGAAGATGCCCTAAACATTCTAGTAGGCGGTGCTGGCTTTACAGGTATTGAGTTTGTTGGAGAGTTAGCGAAACGCGTACCTGAACTATGTAAAGAATATAATGTGCCCCGGGAAAAGGTAAGAATTATTAACGTTGAAGCCGCTCCTAACATTCTTCCCGGTTTCGATGAAGAGCTTGTGGAATATGCTCAAAAATCACTGGAAGAACGCGGGGTTGAATTTAGAATCGGTACGAAAATTCAGAAGTGTACGGAAGAAGGTTTCATAGTAGGTGATGATCACGAAGAGATTAAAGCGGGAACTGTGGTGTGGACAGGCGGTGTACAAGCCAACCCGGTCGTCCAGCAATCAGGCTTTGAGCTTGTTAAAGGCAAAGTTAACGTAGATGGAGACTTACGTGTACCCGGTCACGACAACATATTTATCATAGGAGACTGTTCATGGGTAATGGATAAAGAGAATGATCGTCCTTATCCTGCTAACGCCCAAAGTGCTATTCAGGAAGCCGAAACTTGCGCTTCCAACTTGACCTCTCTGCTAAGAAATGAAGAGTTACAGGACTTCTCATTTGATTATAAAGGAACCGTTGCCTCTCTTGGAGGAGCCGATGCAATGGGAACCATCCTGGATGATAAAAAACTGTATGGCATGAAAGCTAAAGCCATGAAGAACATTATCGATGACCGCTACCTGTTTTTAGTAGGGGGACCAAAACTCGTACTCAAGAAAGGGAAAGTGAAATTCTTTTAGTCAGATTAGGAGGAGAATCATTTATGAAGAACTTTTTATGGTTGGTGACTATCGTATCCCTAAGTGCTACTGTTCTCTACACAACCGTATGCAGAGTGATGGAAGCTAACAGAGATTTTAGATAATCACACAGAGTCAGCTCTTCCGCCGAAGAGCTGACTTCTTAATTTCTCATGCTATTCTTTAGTACCTAGTCACGCAGAGAAGGTCAGCCTCCTGCTTAAGAGACTGACCTTTTTCTAATGCATATGGCGTAAAAGAAAACATTCAGATGGCTGCACATTCAACGTAAGCTCTTCGTTTTTTGTTTTGAAAATTCTCCGTTTGTTGTCGAGATGCTGCCATTTTCCTTTACGAGCTGGTATTTTAATCTCAATCTCTTGATCAACATTACGGTTCATAATAAAAATAATATTCTCATCATTCGCTTTATCTCCAAAGAAATCCACTCCATTGGCTGTCCACCGTTCAAAGGCAAACACATCTTCATGAACAGCATGAGGTTTCCAATTTCCTGTACGAAGGGCCTGGTGTTCTCTCCGCCACGTTCCGATGTTTTTATACCATGTCATTAGCTCCTCTTCTTCTCTCCCCCACGGGTAAGGCTTGCGGTTATCAGGATCTTCTCCTCCCGTCAGCCCAGCTTCGTCCCCGTAATATAAAGAAGGAATCCCTGGAAATGAGTAAAGCCAAAGACTAAGCGCTTTAACCTGTGCCTGAACGATGCCTGCTCTCTGGTTTTCATCGATATCGTCTGAAAGAAAATCATCAAGCATGGTCTTTATCCGCTCCACGTCATGGCTGGAGAGCATATTCATTAACGCATAAAAGTAGGGTTTTGGGTAATGCTCATTCAGAGTTAACAGGCGTCGTTTTACAAAGTAAGAATCAACTTCTCCCTTCATGAAATTAAGCATAAGCTCACGAAAAGGGTAATTCATTACAGAATCAAGAACGCCTCCTAAGAAGTAATCTCTCCGCTTGCCGTAAGCAGACTTATTGGAAGCATCCTCCCACACTTCTCCGATTAAAACACTTTCTTCATCTTCCTTCTTCAACTGCTGGTATATCTGCTTAATCAGATCATCTGTGAGCTCGTCTGCTACGTCTAAACGCCAGTGCTTTAAGCCTGAGTTCTGCCAGGTTTTTAACACGCTGTTTTTATCATGAATTAAGAAGTGCTGATAGCTTTCCTCTTCTTTATTTAGAGTAGGCAGCGTTCCAACTCCCCACCACGCTTCATATTCATCTGGGTATTTATGAAACTTGTACCAGGAGTAGTACGGCGAATCCTTAGATTGATAGGCTCCGAGCGAATCATATTCACCCTTTTGATTGAAATACTTACTGTTGCTTCCTGTATGACTGAACACGCCATCAAGCATGATTTCGATGCCCCGGTCTTTTGCAGACTTAATCAAGCATTCAAAATCTTCCTTCGTTCCAAGCAGAGGGTCAATCTTGTGATAATCCCCGGTATCATATCGGTGGTTGCTCTCTGCTTCAAAAATAGGGTTCAAATAAATAACTGTGATACCGAGGGATTGGATATAATCCAGCTTTTTCTCAATCCCCCGCAAATCTCCTCCGAAAAAGTCCCACCGAACCACGCCTCCGTCTTCATCTCTAATATAATATGGGTCATTTTCCCAATGAGAATGCATCAGACTTGATTTAGGCGCTTTCTTTAAATCCGGCTCTCCCTCACGATAAAAACGGTCGGGAAAAATTTGATACATCGTCGCATGTTTCCACCATGCAGGGGTATCATAGCTCTCATCATACACAGTGATCTGCCAGGAAGGAGGAACCTGTTGATAAACCACACCTTCCCCGCTCTCTTCAATATTTACTCTGCCGTAATAATAGGTAGTATCATCTGCAGCCACCTCGAAGTAGTACCAGACAAGCTGGGGGCGCTCCGGCATCTCTATCACACATTCAAATGAATTATACTGGTGTTCCTCGCTGTATAAGTCCATAACCTTAGTGTGCTCTTGATCGGTTTTGTCTAAGATGTAATGAAGAACCACGCGTGACACATTAATCCGACTGTGAACATCGATCGTTAGTGTAACGTTAGAGCCCTTTGCAACTGCTCCAAAAGGCTCTCTATAATTTGTTTCAAAGCTGTTATGATACATATCCAGCTGTCTCACAAGAAGTCCTCCTCTACGTCTTATTTCAGAATGCCAGTAGGCTGGATTTTCCAAATATCGGAGGCATATTCCTGGATGGTTCGATCACTGGAAAATTTACCTGAACGTGCAATGTTAACCAGACTCTTCTTATTCCACAGCTGCACGTCTTTATAGTCCTTGCCGATTCTGGCCTGAGTATCTATATAACTTGCAAAATCTTTTAGAACGAAGTATTCATCATTAAAGGTAATTAAATTGTCATAAATATCTTGAAATTCTGTTTCACCTTTAGAAAAGGGACTGTAATGAACGAGCTGATCAAGTGTGTGTCTTACACGGTCATCCTGTTCATACACCTGACGGGAGCTGTAACGTCCGTTTCGATAGTATTCCAGCACTTCATCCGAACTCAACCCGAAGGTATAAATATAATCGTCCCCTACCAGTTCGTGGATTTCTACATTAGCCCCGTCCATTGTGCCCAGTGTGAGCGCTCCATTCATCATAAACTTCATATTCCCGGTGCCTGATGCTTCTTTACTTGCTGTTGAGATTTGTTCACTGATATTAGTAGCCGGGATAATCTTCTCCGCCAGAGAAACGGAATAATTAGGCAGGAAGACCACTTTCATCTGATCGTTCACAGCCGGATCATTATTCACGACATCAGCTACAGTATGAATAAGTTTAATCACCTTTTTTGCAAAGTGGTAGCTCGGAGCTGCTTTTGCACCAAATATAAAGGTCCGCGGCGTCATCTTATGGCGGCGGTCGGTTTTTAACTGATTGTACAGGTGCATAATATGCAGGGCATTCAACAGCTGTCGTTTATAGCCATGCAGTCGCTTAATCTGAACATCAAAAATAGAAGCAGGGTCTATTTGTATCCCTGTATACCCTTTTATAAATCCGGCTAACTCGTTTTTTTTCTTTTGTTTAATATCATTTAGATTACTAAGGAATGACCTGTCGCTCTTGTACTGCATAAGGTCTTCCAACCGTTCCGGCTCCTCGATCCATGAATCCCCGATTGCTTCATTAATCAATGTAGACAGCGGGACATTGGCATGAAGCAGCCAGCGACGATGGGTAATACCATTCGTTTTATTGTTAAACCTCTCAGGAAAGGTATCGTAAAAAATTTTCATTTCCCGTTTTTTAAGAATGTCGGTGTGAAGCTTAGCCACTCCATTTATGCTGTGACTGCCTACGATGGATAAGTGAGCCATTTTTACGGATCCATCTGCTACAATAGCGAGACTTGCGATACGGTCAAAATCTCCCGGGTGCTTCTCCCAGAGGGACTGGCAGAAGCGTTCATTAATTTCTTCAATAATCATATAAATGCGGGGCAGGAGAGAGCGTACCATACCGATCGGCCAAGTCTCTAAAGCTTCACTAAGTGTAGTATGATTCGTATAGGACACAGAAGCCTGAGTAATTTCCCACGCTTCCTCCCAGCCTAATCCTTTCTCATCCATTAATATACGCATTAATTCAGGAATCACGAGGGCCGGATGAGTATCATTGATGTGTAAAGCCGCATGTTCCGGAAATGAGGATAAAGGCAGGTGCAATCGTTCAAAATTTCGAATTGCGCTTTGAACGCCTGCTGAGACAAGAAAATACTCCTGCTTTAACCGCAGTCTTCGGCCATCTTCGTGTGAATCATCAGGATATAGAAATTCTGAAATTTCTTCCAGGGAGCGTTTATGCTCCAGAAAATTATCAAAGTCGTCATCCTTCGATGCTTTTACAAGTGTGTCGTGGTCTGTTGCCTCAGCTGACCACAGTCTCAGCGTGTTTACGGTCTCATTACCATAACCTACAACAGGAACATCATACGGAACCGCCCGCACCTGCTCATAGTGATGGTGACAGCATTCAAGACTTCCACCTGGTGTTCTCACCATATCCACCACTCCCCCGAAGCGCACTTCCACCGCTTCATCAGGCCGGCGAACCTCCCAGACATATTCCCGTGCTAACCAGCGATCCGGCAGTTCGACTTGATAACCATCGATAATTCGTTGGTCGAACATTCCATACTTGTATCGAATGCCGTACCCATGTCCAGCGTATCCTAAAGAAGCCAATGAATCTAAGAAACAGGCGGCCAGTCGTCCCAGCCCTCCGTTCCCCAAACCAGCATCATTTTCTTCTTCTTCTAACTCCGCTAAAGAAAAGCCAAGATCATGGAGTCCTTCTTTTACTAGAGAAAGTAATTGCATATTTAATAGATTATTGCCAAGTAAACGTCCAATCAGGAACTCCATAGAGAAATAGTATACTTGCTTTTCCTTACTCTCCTCATACTGTCTCGAAGTTTTCAGCCAGTTTCTGTTCATTTCATCTTTCACTAATAAACCGAGAGCATGATAAGCATCAGCAGCTGTGGCTGAACCTACTTTTTTGCCTAAATCGGTTTGCATCTTAACAGAAAACGCCTGTTTGAATTCCTCTTTACTGCTGAACATAGGGTGTCCTCCCATTCGCGCCTACTCTAATGCTGCCTCATACAATTCACTGTAACGATTAGCTGAATATTTCCACGGATACTGACTTTTGGCCATATTTTTAACAAGCTGCTTCCATGCATCTGGATCTTGATACAAAGATATGGCACGGCGAATTGTGAACAACATATCGTGGGCATTGTAGTTAGTAAATGTAAAGCCGTTGCCTTCTCCGGTTTTTTCATCAAATGACTGCACGGTATCGGCCAGACCGCCGGTTTCCCTTACAATCGGGGAAGCCAGATAGCGAAGGGCGATAAGCTGGCCGATCCCGCATGGTTCGAAACGAGAAGGCATTAAAAATAAATCACTAGCTCCATAGATTTGACGAGATAACTCTTCACTAAACATGATATTCGCGGACAACTTTTCCGGATACTTCGATTGTGCCCATTGGAGCATATGTTCATACTCCGGTTCTCCGGTTCCCAATACAACCACTTGAACATCATCTTGAGCCAGTAATTCGTCTAAAACTCTTCCTACTAAATCAAAGCCTTTCTGTTCAACCAGACGGGAAACGATTCCAATCATTGGAATGTCTTTGCTGACAGGCAGTCCCAGCTGTTCCTGAAGCCACATTTTGTTCTGAGCCTTCTTCAGAAGCGAGGTTCTAAACGGGAAAGGGAGATTCTTATCCTTCATCGGATTAAATGCCTGGTTGTCAATCCCGTTGACAATACCCGACAATTTCTCTGATCTTTCCCTAAGTACTCCATCTAGGTTTTCCCCATAATAGGGAGTTTGAATCTCTTTTGCATAAGTTTTGCTGACGGTAGTGATATGATCAGCGAAGTTGAGGGCTCCTTTCATGAAGTTAATATTGCCGAAAAATTCTAACCCTCCTGTAGTCATCATATTCCCGTCGAAGCCAAGTAAATCATATAAAACTGCATCTGGATAAATTCCTTGATATTTTAGGTTGTGAATGGTAAAAACTGTTTTCATATCCTGGAATTTAGGATGGTTTCCATAGTGAGTATGAAGCAGAACCGGAATCAATCCTGCCTGCCAGTCGTGACAATGAAGGACGTCAGGTTTCCAATCCATTTTGCGGACCATTTCCATAATGGCTTTATTGAAAAAGACAAAGCGTTCGGCTTCATCGTCATATCCATATAAATTTGAACGCTTAAAGTAGTATTCGTTATCAATAAAGTAAACAGGTATCCCGTTATGTTCAATATATTGCACGCCGGCATATTTATTACGCCAGCCAAGCTCTACATTAAAAGTATGAATCGTTTCCAGTTTAATCTTCCAGTCGTCACTCATTGTTTCATATTTCGGCAGGACGACACGGACGTCATGTCCATCATCCTTAAGTGCATGGGGAAGAGACCCTAACACATCTGCCAATCCACCTGTTTTGATAAAGGGGGTGCATTCCGAACCAATCATTAATACATTCATTTCCTTCTCATCTCCTTTTATTGTGGGCTGTCTTTATGAAAAGAAGAACTCTTTTTCTTCTTGCTGGCTGTACACGTCAAGCTTGTCCTTGTTGTCCCTTTACATCGTCAAAGCTATCGACTAACAAAGCGTTTTGATTAAACAAAAAAGGCTGTCAGAAATCATTTTTCAGACAGCCTCTTTTATGATGTTTACATCGTTTTACTTTTTGCAACGACAAAAGGCTTCTCGGGGGCACCTATAAGCGTGCGCCCTGTTGAAATCGTACAATCTTTATCCAGAATTACGTTTTCTAAAACCGCGTTCTCTTCAACCTCACATCTCTGCATGATAATTGAGTTCTTAACTACGGCTCCTTTGCCTATTTTCACTCCTCGGAATAGAATACTTTCTTCTACGTGACCATTGAGAATGCATCCATTGGCTACGAGAGTATTGGTCACGTTGGAGGATCGCGCATACTTAGAAGGAGCTTCATTTTTTATTTTTGTATAAACCGGCGATTCCTCTTTAAACAATTCATCGTGTGCAGAACGGTCCAGCATTTTTTTACTGTTTCGATAATAGCTTTCCACTGAGTTGATTAAGGAATAGGATCCTGTGTACTCATAAGCGTTAATATGAATATCCGGCAGCCTTCCTTTGATTCCATCAAGGAAGAAGTGTGAACATCCATGGGCAATGCAGTTCTCAATTAAATAATACAGATAATCTTTTTCGATAATGTACATATCCATGTATACGTTGGAGCTGTTCTGGTCGTTATGGATGGCTGCAACACGGTTGCTGTCATCGATGGTAAGCTTATGAGCTAAATTATGCTCAGGCTGCAGGTCCCTCACTTTCGTATATACAACCGTTACATCCGCTCCCGACTGCTTATGAGCCTCCAGCACATCGCGGTAGTTAATATTACAAATATTCTGCGAGCCTGACACTACGATATAATCGGCAAGCGTACGTTTAATAAAGTCAATGTTATTATGAAAGTGCTGTAGGTCACCCCGTGATAGATCAGTAGGATCATTCCAGTCCGGAGGAAGAATAAACAAACCTCCACGCTTTCGGTCTAAATCCCAGGCTTTCCCCTGCTCCAGGTGATCCATAAGGGAACGGTACTTGCGGCGGGCAAACACAGCCACAGACTCCATCCGGGAATTCGTCATGTTGGAAATAGTAAAGTCAATCATACGATATCGTCCCGCAAAAGGCACTGCTGCGCCGCATCTAAAATAGGTCAATTCATCCATCAGGTCTTGTTCATGATCAAGGTTTATAATCCCGGCAATACGATCCATATCGTCACCCCTTACTTAATGATTGTTGCGTAGCTTGATGCCATCACACTGCCCTCTTCAGCCACTAATGTAATTTGACTGTCCGGGCTTGCATCTCCGATTACGGCGTTATCTTCAATAATGCTGCCTTCCGAAATAATTGCTCGATGGATTTTAACGTTTTTACCGATTTTTACGTTAGGCATAATTACAGAATCTTTCACGAGCGCACTTTTCTCAACGTGGACACCGTAGAAAATAACCGACGTATCAACAGTGCCGTAAATGCGGCAGCCTTCGTTAATTAGTGCATTTCGTACGGTGGCACAAGGCGCAATATATTGAGACGGCTGATTAGGGTTGTTCGAATAGATCCGCCATTTATTATCACTTAAATTGAGTTCAGGTTCTTCCTTCAACAAGTCCATATTTGCTTCCCATAAACTGTCGACTGTACCGACATCCTTCCAATACCCTTCAAACTTATGAGCATGAAGGTGTTTCCCTTCCTGCAGCATAGCTGGAATAATGTCTTTTCCGAAGTCGTGGGAAGATCCTTCCTTTTCCTCATCTTCCAACAGGTAGCGTTTCAACACTTCCCATTTAAAAATGTAAACTCCCATGGAAGCGAGATTACTTAAAGGAAATTCAGGTTTTTCATCAAATTCTATAATTCTTCCATCATCGTTGGTATTCATGATTCCAAAACGACTTGCTTCTTTCCAGGCAACCGGGATCACCGAGATGGTAGCATCTGCATCCTGCTCGATGTGCTCCTCAAGCATCGCGCTGTAGTCCATCTTATAAATATGGTCCCCTGATAAAATTAAAACGTGCTCTGGTTCATATCGATCAAGGAATTCTATATTGCGGAAGATGGCATTGGCTGTTCCTGTATACCATCCTCCTCCTTCAGACTGAACATATGGCGGGAGTACGGATACCCCTCCATAACTTCGATCGAGATCCCAGGAAGAACCTATACCGATATAATTATTTAAAATAAGCGGTTCATATTGGGTAAGGACTCCTACGGTATCGATACCAGAATTTGTGCAGTTACTTAGAGGAAAATCAATAATTCGATACTTTCCACCAAAATAGACGGCTGGTTTTGCAATTTTCTTCGTTAATGATTTCAGTCTTGTGCCCTGCCCCCCTGCCAGGAGCATAGCTACGCATTCTTTGCCTTTCATTCATTTTCCTCCTTTGGTGAAGAAGTTCTTTTTATGAAGCTTACAGCTAGTGGAGGGATGGTCATAGATACATGCTGATCCTGACCCTGCCACGGTTCATCGACCGTTTCTAAAGGCAGCCCATTCGTCTGCCCCGATCCCCCAAAGTGGGTGGCATCACTATTAAATATCTCTTTGTAGTACCCGCTTTTAGGGACTCCCACTTTATAGCCGTGATAAACCTCTGGGGTGAAATTACAAACAATAATGAGTTGATCCGATGCATTGCGGCTGTTTCTGGCAAAGGAAACGATACTTTGTTCATAATTATTAGGGTCTATCCAGAAAAACCCTTCCTCGTCATGATCTAACTCCCATAAGGCCGGCATGTCATTGTACAGTTGATGAAGCTGCTTCACATAATCCAAAGTGGAAGAATGAGATTCATAATCCAGCAGCTCCCAGTCTAAGTCTTCGAGATCCTTCCATTCATCGAATTGACCATATTCTGTCCCCATCATGAGCAGTTTTTTACCAGGGTGCGCATACATATAAGCTAGAAATGCGCGTAAGTTTGCGAACTTCTGCCAGTAATCGCCCGGCATTTTGTTTAGGAGCGATTTCTTCCCGTGGACCACTTCATCATGGGAAATAGGTAAAATAAAGTTCTCAGAGAATGCATAGAAAAAAGAGAATGTGATCAAATGATGATGATGCTTTCGATGAATAGGATCCATTTCAATGTACTTCAACATGTCATTCATCCAGCCCATGTTCCATTTATAGTTAAACCCGAGACCTCCTAAATAGGTCGGGGCGCTTACCTGCGGCCATGAAGTCGATTCCTCGGCCATCATCAGGACGTCAGGAACCTCTTCAAAAATGGCTTCGTTCAACTTTTTGATAAAAGCCACTGCTTCTAGATTTTCTCTGCCGCCGTATTCATTTAACTCCCATTGTCCTTCTTCTTTGCCAAAGTCCAAATAGAGCATACTTGCGACAGCATCGACTCTCAGCCCATCGAGATGGAACTCTTTCAGCCAGTAAATCGCATTGGAAATGAGAAAGCTTTGTACTTCATTTCTACCGAAGTCGAATGTAAGCGTACCCCATTGCGGTTTCTCTGCCTTCACAGGATCCTCGTACTCATACAGGGCTTCTCCGTCAAACCTTCGCAGGCCATGTTCGTCTTTACAAAAGTGAGCGGGAACCCAGTCGAGTATCACCCCTATGCCATTCTGATGGCATTGATCGACAAAATACCGGAAATCGTCCGGCGAGCCATAACGGGAAGTCGCCGCAAAGTATCCGGTCGTCTGATAGCCCCAGGAGCGATCAAAAGGATGTTCCGTAATCGGCAGAAGCTCGATATGAGAGTAGCCGAGTTTTTTTACATACGGAATGACCATATCTGCATATTCCCTGTAATTGTAGTAAACTTCGGTCTCAATATTCTTCCAGGACCCTAAATGCAATTCATAAATAGAGATAGGAGATTCATAGATATTTAGTTTCTCTCGCCTGTCCATCCACTGGTTGTCATTCCATGAATATTGATTGAGAGGATAAGTCACTGAGGCTGTATTTGGGCGCAGCTCACTGGAAAAGCCATAGGGATCGGCTTTTAGCCTCAAATGCCCGTGTGGTGTTAAGATCTCGTACTTGTAAATCGTGCCTTCGGTGAGTTCCGGTATAAAACCGTACCAGATGCCGTTTTCATTTAACTTCCTGAGGCGATGCTCTGTACCATCCCAGTTGTTAAAGTCACCCACAACGCTTACTTGTTCAGCATTAGGTGCCCAAACGGCAAACCGATATCCTTCCTCGCCATCTTCCTCATGAGGATGGGCTCCGAGGAGCTGATAGCTGTAACGCAAATTTCCTTGATGAAATAAATAGAGATCGTGTTCAACTAATGTTTCGTTTAACACGCCATCACCCCCTTATGTCTTTGCTTATTATTAGCATAAAATGTTACGGAACCGATTACAATTAATTTCTTGCAAAAATTTCTGAAAATTATGTAACTTTTTGTCGTATTATGTATGACAGCGCTTTATTTGCAATAATTAGACAAAATTAGACAAAAAAAGAAAGCTGTCAAACGCCCACAGCTTTCTCAAAATATTGGTGGTTCAGCCGCTCCATTCAACCTTTAATAGCTCCTTCTGTCATTCCCTTCGCAATACGCTGCTGGAAGATCGCATAAAGAACAATAACGGGAATAATTGCAATCGTCAGACTGGCAAACAGCGTCCCCCATGCATTGGTATACTCTGCTTCATTGCTAATGTAATCAATGGCAAGAGCAAGTGTGTAATTCCCTTCTGACTGAAGAAAAATCAATGCCATGAAGTATTCGTTCCAAAATTGGATGGCATTCATAATGGTGACCGTAATAATTCCAGACATGGATAATGGAGTAATAATTTTCAGCAGTATACCGTACGGTGAAAGCCCGTCCATAGAGGCCGATTCCTCTAATGACTTTGGTATCGTGCTCATAAAACTCGTCAGAACAAATATTGTAAACGGCAGCTGACTGACAGCATAAACCATGGCGAGTCCATAGATATTATCAAGCAGATTAAACCGCTGAAGCAGGAAAAACAAAGGAATCCATCCTAATACCATAGGGATCATCATGGCAGATATATAGAGAGTAAATAAAATACGGCTCCCTCTAAACCTTAACCGCTCGATAGCATACGCCGTAGGGATGGCTAATACCAGTGTCAGGACAGCTCCCAGCGCTGTCACGATTAAACTGTTAAATACACTCGTGTCGATGTTAAAATCCGTCCAGGCGCTCTTAAAGTTCTCAAAGTTAAACTGGTCAGGCATCCCCCACGGGTTTGCATAAATTTCTCCGTTGGACTTAAACGAGCCGATGAACATCCAAATAATTGGGTATAAAACAGCAATCGACCATAATATAAGAGGAATTCTGATGCCCGCTCTTCCTAGTAATTGACCTACACTCTTTTTCTGTTGCATGTTCCTTACCCCCTTGATAAATCCGGCTAAGATTAATATTCCACTCTCTCTCGTCGCATAAGAAATTGTAAGATTAATACTGTAACTAAAGAGATAATGAGAATCATTACACCAATGGTGGCTCCATACCCAAAGTCATACTGTCGAAAAGCCTGCTGGTATAAATAAGACCCCATTACATGTGTGGAATTATTCGGACCCCCGCCGGTCATAATCTGGACGATTATAAAAGACCCGTTCAAAGTGGTAATGACAATGTATAAGATTGATATTTTAATCTGAGGCCATACCAATGGCAGGGTTACTTTCCAAAACTGCTGCCATTCGTTTGCTCCGTCAATCTCTGCGGCTTCATAATAACTTTTTGACACATTGGCAATTCCGCCCATGAGCATGAGCATAAACAGACCAATCCCGGCCCATACAGACGGTAATACCAGACTGGCTAGCGCCCAATCTTCATTTCCAAGCCAGGCTCTGGTCCAGGTTTCAAGTCCTATTGCTTCTAGTCCAGAATTCACAAGACCCATGCTCGGGTTATAGATGAAAGCCCAAAGGATACCAATAACGACCACCGACATAATATTTGGAAAGAAAAACACAATGCGGTAAAAAGGTGCCTCTTTAATCTTTAACTGAGTTAAAGCTACAGCAAAGAACAAGGCCAGCACCATAATCCCAACAACTTTTGTTGCCACCAGGAAATAGTCATGGTAAATGGTGCGGGGAATGATCGAATCATTAAAAAGTTTTATGTAATTGTCAAAGCCAATAAAGGTTTTATCCTGTGAAGCACCCGACCATTCAAAGAAAGAATAATACAATCCACTGAATAACGGATACAAGGTGAAAATGGAAAACATGATAAATGTCGGGACAAGACAAAATGCCAAAAAGGTATATTTTTGCTTTTTAGACTGTACCACCCAATCACTCTTTCTATTAGAAATAAGAGTATGGAATATAAGGCTGCACCCCTATATTCCATACCGTCAGCATTATCTATTCATTGCTCTCACGATATTCGGCCGCAGCTTCCTCTGCTTCCTCCGTAAACTCTTCTGCTGTAATATTACCAAGCATAAGCGATACCAGTGAGTTACTAATAGGTTCTTCCAAGTCGGAACTCATTGGGTGTGGTTTGTTGTTTATTTGCACCTGTTCTTCATCGTTAATCATTTCGTTCGCTTCAATTAAATAATCAGGTACTTCATCATTCTCAGATAAGTCAACACCATTTAAGTTCATGATCGCTCCTGTGTGTTCAGAGAAAGACCTTGCGTATTCTTTCTTAAAGACAAATTCCACAAAAGCTTGAGCCGCTTCAGGGTTTTCAGCTTCTTCTGCAATTGCTAGCGGGCGCAAGTCAGGAACTACTGAATATGGTTCGCCTGAATCCTGCATTGGAGAAGGAATAAAACCAAATTCAAAGTTATCAGGAATATCGTTGGCCATTTCATTCGGAAGCCAGAAACCTACTGGGATAAAGGCATTATCTCCCATTAGGAAGTCCATTTGAGACTGGGTATGGTTCAACGCGCCAAACCCTTCGTCGATGTAGCCAGCTTCCTGCATTTCCTGTACTTTTTCCATAACTTTAACGACAGGCTCACTTGTCCAGGCACCTTCAGCCCCGGTGATGACATCATTCAACAACTCATCTCCACCGGCTGCGCCAAATGCAGGGTAAAGCATGCCGCGCAGGAAGTAATAAGGGTGTTGTCCTGTAGTAACGAATGGGGAAATGTCTTCTCCATCTTGAATTTCACCCATCGTGTCCATGAAACCGTCAAAGTCTGCCGGTACTTCATATCCTTCATCCTCAAACATTGCTTCGTTATACCATGTGCCCCACGTGTCGAATACGAGCGGCAGTGAGTAAATATCGCCGTCATAAGTAGCAGGGTCTACAATAAAGCTGTCCATCAAAGGTTCGCCATCTACTTCGATATCCTCTACCCAATCCGTTAAGTTCATCAATTGGCCATCTTCCACCATTTGCGTTTCACTTGATCCAGCACCGTCAATGTAAACCACATCAGGCGGATCTCCTGATACCCAGCGCGATCTCATCTCTTCGTTTATGTTTGGACCTGCGTGCTCTACAATTGATACATCAGGATATTCTTCTTCAAAATCAGCAATAACTTCTTTCCACCAGGAATCCCCGTATCCACCAACAAAGTATTGAAGTTCCAGCTCTCCTGATACTTCTCCATCGCCTGAACCTTCACCGCCGCCATCATTCCCTGAAGACTCTTCATCTGATGAGCAGCCTGCAGCTAGAAAAAGTGAAAGTGCACCCATTGCAAGCAATGAAACAGGACGTTTAAATAGCTTCTTCAAATTCCTTCCCCCTTTGGTTTTGTTAAGTATATGAAACGCATTAACAGCCCGATAAGCTATTAATGGTGTTTCCGGAACTCATGTGTTTTACTTCAAGATGTAGTTGATTGCCTGCCTCACATACCCGCCGCTTTTATTAATCGCTTCTGCGGCCTCTTTGAAACTGGCTCCGGTTTTGATCATCACTACTGCCGGTTTAACTTCGTGATTCGTTTTCTTTAGTACCTTTTCAGCTTCTGCATAGGACACCTGAGTGATTTCCATTATGGTCAGCTTCGCTCGTTCCATTAATTTATAATTGCTGGCATGTACATCCACCATGAGGTTTTCATGTACCTTTCCAAGCTGAATCATCGTCGTAGTACTAATCATATTAAGAATCATTTTATGGGCGGTTGCCGCTTTCATCCTTGTCGATCCAGTTAACACTTCAGGTCCAACCACCACTTCAATTTCGCAGTCAGCATGCCTGCTGATCTCTGAATTATCATTGCAGGACAGCGAAATTGTATAAGCCCCGATTTTACGTGCATATTTTAATGCACCGATTGGGTAAGGAGTACGTCCGCTTGCTGTAATGCCCATTACGACATCATTACTGCTCAGCTGTTTAACTTCTAAGTCTTTTGCACCTTGATTCTCGTCATCCTCGCAGCCTTCTACGGCACTAAAGAATGCATCGTTCCCTCCTGCCATAATCGCTTGAACCATTTCCGGCGGAGTCATAAAGGTAGGCGGACACTCAGATGCATCAATTACACCGAGCCGGCCGCTCGTGCCTGCCCCGACGTAAAACAGCCGGCCGCCTTTGGCCAATGCTTTAAAAATTCTTTCAACAGATGTATTAACATTCGGGAGAACCGCTTCTACAGCTTGTGCTACCTTCTTGTCCTCATCGTTTATCGTATGTAAAGCTTCCATGATCGACATTTGATCCAGCGACATACTGTTTTTGTTTCTTTGTTCAGTTGTTAAATTCGATAACTCCATGGATGCGATCGTCTCCTTACCTTTATTCTCGTATATGACCCCTGTCAGAACAGAGTGCTATTCATTTCTTGAGCTGGAATTCTTGTTGAAGCGGGCGGGAGCGTGAGAGGTGGTGGGAATGCTGTATATATTCTGCGGTTTTTTTAAAATTGTGACAATTTAATGACTGTCTTTATCATATTCCCTTTGAATTATTTTGTCAATGTTATGTTATGAATTTAGAAATTTTATTTCATTGGCTGTTTAAAAAAGCCCTGCACTCATGTGCAGGGCTTCCAGCTGGTGGAGAAACACCTTATTTCTCTATAAGTTATTTTGTGGGGACGTTCGAACGTATACCGCTTGCTTTCGACGTCCTTTTTGCCTCTGGAGGCTCTTCATCATTATTCTTCTGTATCATCTTCCACTAAACCTTCCTCATCTGCAATTTGCCATGTTCCCAGACGGCGCCGATCTCCCCCGCCAAACATTTCCTTGACCTCTCCTTCTGTCCGGATCCCTAAGCCCTGGATTCCGCCGTAATAAAGAGGAGAGTCATGGGTGATGACAGAATAATTCATGCCTTCTCTCAACGCTTCAAGTGAACTATCCTCCACCATATTTTCGAGGTGCACAACATTATCCTCCGTATAGAATCTTGGTCTCATGATGGCCTCTTGTAAATTAATCCTTTCATCATTATCGTCTCTGCCATACTCATATTGTAAAAACGTTTGAATCAGCATCGCCGGAATTCTTGAGCCTCCAGGCGAGCCTAACCCAAGTACAGGTTGACCCTCCTCGGCAAATATCATCGGAGAAACAAATGACCGCGGCCGTTTTCCAGGCTGATATTCGTTAATTGAACCTTCAACCGTACTAAAGTTATTCAGCTGATTATTCAGGAAAAATCCGTTGGTGTAACGGCCGGAACCAAAGAATTGACCGAGGGAATTCGTTGCAGAAACCATCATTCCATCCTTATCGACAATTACAAAGTGTGTTGTATTCCTCGAGTCACTGATCTCATTAGGGCTGTCCAGCAATTCTGCAGAACTGGACAGGCCATCCCCTTCAGAAAATTCCTGTTCAAATAACTCATCTGTATACTCCCGGGAAGTAAGCTCTTCCTGATTGACCTCTTCAAATTGAGGATCTCCAAGAGTACTTACCCTCTCACTGTATACCTGGTCCGTAATTTTATTAATAAGATGAATATAGAGAGCCTGCCATTCTTCATCGTTCACTACAGCTTCCATATCTTCAGGAAGTCCGTCTGCAAGATATTCCGGCAGTTCCCCATCATCATTTTCAAACTCACTGCGAATTACCTCTTCAAAGTCCTCTTCAAGTCTCTCTATCATCTGTAAAGCTTGAACGACAATAACTCCTGAAGTCGGAGAGGAGCCTGCGTACACGGTCTGATCTTTAAAGCTCCCGGCAGGTGCTTCCCGCTCGGCTGCTTCATAAGAAGCCAAATCACTTTCAGGCAATCCGATCTCAGCAGCAAGCTGTCGGCCGAACTCTCCTTCGTAAAAACCGTCCGCTCCCTTTTCTTGTATAATCTTTAACGTATCCGCCAGTTCTTTCTGGACGATCGTTTCATTCATAGCAATAGGCCGGCCTTCCGGATAGAAGTTACTCCGCTTATCTTCAGGCATCTGCAGGTAACGGTCCGAGCTCTGAATTTGTTCGTTGAAAATTCTTCCAACTTCAAAGCCCTCTTCACTGTATTCAATTGATCGGTCTAGTAATTCAGCCCATTCCTTATTGTCCCCATAATCCTCATATAAAGCTTCCATTCCTTTTACAAATCCAGGAACAGCTACTCCTCTTTCCGGCCACTCCCCGCTTTCAGGGGCTGCCTCTCTATAATCATAAGTCATCGCTTGCTGACCAGGTTCATGAACGACCATTTGACCGCCGCCGCCAACCCCCGATCCATAAGGTTCCACGACACCTAAGGTGAAGGAAACAGCAACTGCAGCTTCAGCAGCATTCCCTCCTTCATTAAGGACTTCCATACCTGCTTCTACAGCCAGCGGGTGCAGGGCACTTACTCCATAGGCATAAGACTCCTCATCCTCTTCATTAATTTCAACAGCTTCTGTTGGTTCTTCACCTTGATAAGGCTCTCGAAATGCGTCGAATTCGTCTTCAAAATAATAGTTCCATCCGACTAATCCGATAAATACGATAACCGCAAATATATTGGTGATCTTCAGGTAATTCATGAGGCAGACCCTCCGTATTCCAGTACGCCAGCTTTTTCTAAATCAATAACGAGCCTGCTGTCTTCCACTTCCCAGAGATCACGATCCAGTTCTTTGCGAAGCGTTCGAAAAATCCGGTAATCACGGTATGGCTTTAACAGGCCTTTCGTTTCCCGGGGCTTCGTATCACTTATCTGCATAGGAATAAATGATAGATTCGCACTTCCATCTTCTAAAAAGTCGAGCTGGGCCAGAGTTGATTCTTTCGTCCTTGACCACCCCTGGTCAAAGACAAAGTTTCCAAGGCTGTTCATGACAAGGGAGGTATTATTTTCAGTTTCTACTACAGTAACAGGCTCTAAAACGTGAGAATGGTGGCCGATAATAATATCAGCACCGATGTCCGTTAAAAGCCAGGCAAGGTTTTCCTGCTCCTGATTCGACCCTACTTGATACTCATCGCCCCAGTGAGCATGAACAATAACGACATCCGCTTCTTCTTTCGCTTCTTGAATACGGCTTTGAAGAACACTTAACCCATCGTTTGTTAACACACCGCCCACGTAGTCACCGGCACTATAGCCTTGAACAAACACATCGGTAAAACCTAAAATAGCTGCTGAATAATTTTCATTAATATCGAAATATGAAATCTCTCCTGCATCCAATAGTTCTTCCTCTTCTTCACCGACTTCGGCAGCTTGAGCTTCTCCAGAATCAAGGACATCCCCTATCCCGAGAAGATCAATATCCGCTTCTCCCATATGGTTAAGTGTTTCAGTTAAAGATAAGTCCCCGTAATCCATCGTGTGGTTGTTAGCCATCGTTACAGAATCAAACCCCGCGTCTACGAGCGCATCCTCTGCACCTGCTTCAGCATAAAGGTGAATGTCTTTATTATGTAACTCATAATCCTCCATCTGACTGGCTACCGATTCATCTTCTGTATCAATTACTGGATTTTCAAAATTTCCGGTAGAGTAATCAGACTCCTCGAAATAAGGAGTAACATAAGAGAAAACCCGGTCAATCGGCTCCCCTTCCCTGACTGCTGCATCCCTGACATGGCGTCCCAGCATCATATCCCCTACCATTGATACTCGGTAGTCCACATTATCCGGTCTCGTGTTCTCAGGAACCTGCACTCTATCAATCTGTTTATGGGCAAAAAAAGGAACAGATAAAATTAAAGCTAGAATAATAGAATGAGAAACGGCTTTCTCCCGGTGTTTTTTTACCCAGACCTGCATAAATGACTTCAGCTTTGTTTCTTTCATACTAAGAACTCCCCTACAGCAAATGATAGACCGTAATAAACACGAACGTAAAAAACGCAATAACAAACGTAGAGCTGAATGTTGGTATAACTCCTTGTTTCTGGATAGAGTTGGCGATAAGCCCCGGTACAATAACCCCTATCCCTCTAAGCTCCATAACCGGAAAGGGAGTAAGCGGATATAAGTAATCCATTGACATTTTCATCAAAACTCCAACTGTTAACATAGCAGCAAATTTTCTGCGGCCGTACAGCACCGTGAATCTCGAGAGCACCTGCGTTACGAGTAGATATGTAAGCAGACTAATCAATCCGACAACCAGTACATACATGACCTGATCAAATATTAAAGCGAGATAGCCGGGTACTACGAGACCTGCCGGCATAATCCCTGTTTTTTCCGCATAAAGCAAGCTTAATAAGACACCTATAACAATTGCTATATATAAATCCGTCCCAAACACTGCGTCTCCAACCCCTTTTTTTCACTAAAAGCTTCTTTCTTTATTTATTCATCTGATATTCTCTATTGGAAAACTCCACTTCAAAAGGAGCTTCCTCCTTGATTTGGCGGTCTTTTCTCGATAACTCTTTCTCTTCTATGGCTTTGGCAAACTCTTCTCCTCCCCCATGGATGTTTCCGATCCCATAAACGAGAGCATGCCCAGGCAGGCGGTCGACATATTCAACCGCCTCTTCAACTGACTGTTTCTCTAAGTTTACAATATGTTTTGTTCTTATTTTTCCTTCATCATATGCCGTTAAGATCGGATGAGCTTCTCTGCCAATAAGAACCAGCCTGTCTATCTCCATGGCCGGCAGTACCTTTTCAGCAAATTCTATAGTCCGGTCCACTCTGTCCTGTCGGCAGTTCATCACTACAGTAACATCTTCTAAAGGATAGCCCTGCTCTTTAATACGCTCCCATATATTTAACGTTGAGGTGACGTCATTTGCAGCAAAGCCATTAAAGAAGTATTTAGGTTCCTCGTCACCGCCAAACTGGTGAACGCGCATTGCTCCAGGATCTACAGGAGCATTCAGCATCCCTCTTAATGCCGTTTCCCGATCGATCTGCAGGATATCAGCAACCGCCAGGGCAAGAGCCGCGTTTTGGGGAAAAATCATAAATGGAAATTTCTTTAGATAGTTTTCATCAATTGCACTTTCATCTGCAATCAAGACTTTAGAGTTTCTTTTAGCTGCTTCTGTCTCAAAGAATTGCTGATAAGGTGTTTCAGGAATAATTAAATAGCCATTATGAGGAATCGTAGAGCTGAAAGCCTGGGCAATATCATCAAGCGTTGGTCCCATGATGTCCAGGTGGTCTTCCATCACATTGGTTATAATCGTAATATTAGATTTTACAAGCTTCTCCTGAAAAACCTTTTGGTATTCTGGATTAATTGCCATACATTCGCTTACGAAAGCATCAGCCTTTCGTTTAGTCACTTTATGTACCATTTTTCGCTGCTCACTAATATTCGGCCCCTGAAGACCGCGAATGATTGGTTCTTCTTCTTTTAAATCCCAATAGAACATTCGTGCGGATGTACCTGTTGTCTTTCCGATCACCTTTTCTCCGTTTTCCTTTAGAATCCCCATCACAAGACGGGTTACGGTGGACTTCCCTCTAATACCGTTAATTAATATTCTCGTAGGTATCTGTTTAAGCCTTCGATCCAGTGAGTGCTTTTCCCATAAACCGATGCCAATAACAATCACAGTAAAAATAATTAAATAGATTAGTTCGTTCACAAATTCACCCCTTTATCCGAATAGTTATTTTTATCCATAAAATCCAACAAATAAACTAAAATTTTACACAATTTCGCTATTTTTATAGTAACATAATTTCATTATTCCGTTTAGATGAATTAAATTATGGAAATTAAACCAATAGACAGAACCACCTGTTAAATAATAAGGAATGGGGGAAGAAAATGTGTCCGTCGTTTTAAGAAGAATTTATAATGAAGAAAAAAAACTTGGAGGATACCGTGTCTTAACCGATCGAATATGGCCAAGAGGGATATCAAAAGAACAGGCGGAAATCGATGAATGGATGAAAGACATTTCTCCCAGCCCTGATTTAAGAAAATGGTTTAATCATGAACCCGCCAAGTTTGAGGAATTTAAAAAACAATACAGGCAAGAGCTTAATGACCAGCCAGAAAAGAAGTCCCTGCTCAACAAGCTGAGGGAACAGTCAGAGGGACAGCGTGTTGTTTTGTTATTTGGAGCCAGGGACGAGACCCATAACCACGCCGTCGTTCTAAAAGAAGTACTTGAAGAAAAATAAAACTCCTCATGCAGACAGACGTAAAAATGGGAGCTTTTCTCTGTATTTAGCTGCCAGAGGCGGAAGAATAAGACCGAATATGACTGGAGAAAAAAACACCCCCGCTCCCAGACACACGTAGCCGGTCAAACGCAATACTTCCAAACCTTTCTTTTCTGTTCGCTGCAGAATACTTATCCGCTCACGCAGGCGCTGCTGTAAATCATATAAACTCCAGAAACCAAGGCCCAGTAATTGAAGGGACAACCCGGCATACAAACCGTGTAAATTGATCATAACCACTGCAAAGAGGATAAATAGAAAGCTCATTCCGACAGCCGACCATTTGTAAAACGTACGCAGCCAGCCTTGTTCTTCGATTGGAATAATGCCTAAAATCGGCTGCTTTCTAAATTGATCAGCAAACAGACCAGCTGCCACTTCAATATAAACGAAGACAGCAATAGGAAGTGTCAGATACATGATCCAGGGCGTATGAACAGGTAACACAGTAACAATCACAGCACAAGCCAAAATGGTTTTCCACACGTACGTAAATTGATGGTGTAAATGATACCGCCACAGCCGGTGATAAAGCTGATGGATATGGGTGAAACGCTGCTTTGCCCTTCTCCTTCTAATAAAGCTGTGCAGCACTCCATATCGTTTCGGCGGTTTAATAAAGACGCCTGTCATGTGACTGATTATTTTAAGGTTCCATACCTTTGCATCGTTCACTTCAACCGTGCGTCCCCAGTCGACTCCCTGAGTGCTGCGGGGAATTAGATAAAGATTCCAAATTAACAACAGCAGTCCCAGAAAAAGTCCGACCCATCCTCCGTGCAGCTCTAGGTACAACGTGATATAACGTACACCGCTTATAAAAAGAGACACAGCCGCAAACACGAAAAGCTTTTTCCAGCGGGAAACAGAGAAAAGCCACCACTGCAAGGGCATGGTAAGGATAAAAAACAAGCTGAAGACAACAGCTGAATAAAAAGCAAAACTGTACGTAAACGGAGTCAGCCACCCTGTGATCATGGCAGCAAGGAACGCACAGGCCGTACAGGCAGTCCCTCTGACAAGAGCGATATGCCAGAGTAAATGACTTCTAGTATGCGGCAGCATGCTCAGTTTCAATTCACTCGTAGTAAACATTAAACCAGGGTAAAAAAAAGACTGCCCGCACGCCCAAAGAATGAAAGCTGAAGGTAAGAGCCAAACCAACTGACCTAAGGAAGCCTGCCATAAATCAAAAAGAGGATAAAGCTGCTGCAGCCCATCTACTGCCATCAATAAAAAAACCGCCCCTAATACAGCACAATAAATGGCAAGAGTAACATCAAATGTTAACTGAAAGGCTTGCTGATAAAGACGCCTCTTCCTCTTAAAACGCTGGCCCCGCACCCAACGGTACACTTCCCATGTGGAGAAATTCATAACGTCCCCCTCCTGTCGAGCTGGTCGAAATGATCAATTGATCCAGCAGAAGAGATTCTTCCATCCTTTAACATGACAAAATCGTCAGCCAGGTTATGCACTTTATCCAACTGATGAGTCGTAAGCAGGATACTCGTTCCTTGATCCCTCCGCTCCTTCAGCAGCTGTTCTAAATAAGTACCTGCATACACATCGAGTCCCATGAAAGGTTCATCAATGAGCAGAAGCGGTACTTCTGGTAAAAGCGCACAAATGGTTTGAGCTTTCTGCCGCATCCCTTTTGATAAAGATTCCGGATATTCATCGAGCTTATCCATCAGTTCAAACGCTTCTGTATACGTCTGAATACGATCGATAAAAAGGGCGTCAGGAATGTGGTAGCTCTTTTGATAAAGTTGAAAATGCTGGAATATCGTAAGTTCATTAAGGAGAAGAGGCTCTTCGGGAATATAGCTGAACTGGTATTTATACTCTAAAAAATCACCATCCTGATCAATCCCATTGATCGCAATGGCTCCAGATTGTTTTTCCAACAAACCAATGATCGTTTTTATTAAGGTGGATTTTCCTGCCCCATTATGGCCGACCAGGGCTGTAATATGACCTTGCTGTACCTCAAACGTTATTTGACTCAAAACGATCTCATCTCTCATCGATATGTGGCAGTTATTAATGGTGAGTACAGATTGAAGGGTCATGTTCATTCCTCCACTCTCTATTTTCTTTTAATACGTATATGTATTACCTTAGGTTTCAGTCCCGGTCTCAAAAGAAAAAAGCAGAGGAAAAATGTTCCCCTGCTCTTTCAATCCCCTTTTATGATTGTTCTGTAACCTCGGCCAGCTGTTGAGAAGAAGAGGCCACTTGAGCTACAGCATCGTTGATTTCCTGAATTACAAGTCTAAACCCTTCTAGTTCCTCTTGAATACCGGAATTATATTGTTTGTTCTGTGCCATTGCAGAAACAATCTCTGTGAAGAAATTATTGATTTGATCCATATTTTCAGTTCCTTCTACGATCAGTTTGTCAATATCCCCTACATTATTAGAGACCTTATGGATCTGACCATTTGTCGATTGAATTAATTCTGACACCTCAGAAACCGAGCTTTTCGTCTGTTCAGAAAGCTTACGAACTTCATTAGCGACGACTGTAAAACCAGCTCCATGCTCGCCAGCCCGGGCAGCTTCGATGGAAGCATTTAAAGAAAGCAGATTCGTCTGCTCAGCGATGGAAGAAACAATCGTAACGATCTGGCTGATTTCATCTGCTGTTCCTTTTAGTTTCTCCATTTCATCTTTAATTTGTTTAATGCTCTGCTGGATATGATTCATTTGCTCCTGCTGAACTTCCAGCTGCTCTTTTCCTTCATTTGACTGCCCTTCTACCTCTTGAGCGTTTTCCGTACCTTTCCTTGAGTCATCAAGAATTTTGTCACTCTGTTCGGTAAGCTGCTCCGTAGAGGCACTCGCCTGCTGTGAAATTGCAGCGAGCTCTTCGGCCATTTCATCAATCTTACGGTAGGCTTCTGCTTTTTTCTCATTTTCCTCTTCACGGATTCTTCTATTTTCCTGCTCAAAAAGTTCAAGTACAATCTGCTGTTCTAAGTTTAAAATTTTCGTTGTTGCCCTAATTGCCTGGCGGTACTCCGCTTCATCCAGCACTTCACGATCATAAATAGAAAGAAGAGAGTTTAATATATCCTGAAAGGAGCACATATACCACGTAGGCTTTAGACCAATTCTCACATGAACTTCCGCTATAACTTTTCTTTTATGGATAAACTGTTCGTCAATCAAACCGTTAAACATTTCCTGTATATGAGCCATCAGTGTCTTTTTGAGTCTTTCTATCGAACTGTTATCTTCAATGATTTCCATTAGAGAGCCTTCGTGTGCCAGATTCTCGTAAAACTGATCGACAATCATCGCTATATTCCTTCTTACGATCGGCTGCAGCGATTTCAAAACTGATAAATCCTCTTCTGTCAGTGCAATCATTTGAAACTGCTTATGTAACTTGGAACCTTTCTCTATATTAATTTTTCCGCGGGGCACAGGTTCAAACACCAGGGGAGCTGGTTTAGATTTGGTTTTTGTTGCAAAAAGCGGGAACATACAATACCTCCATTACTCTGCTTGTTTTCTTTTATATCGGCATTCAGCCTTCCTTTCTTTAGAAAGACATATCAAGTCACAGAAGTGTCATAAGCTAAACTGTTATTGTATGCTTAACTTAAATACTTATAAGGAGGAATTCGAGTGAGCACCATTGTCATTCACGGATCGACCCGGGAGAATGGAAATACAGAATATTTAGCAAAGCAGGCGGTCCCTGAAAAAAACACAACCCATATTTACCTTAGAAATCATCAGATAGAAGTAATTAAGGATGAGCGTCATTCTGAAAATGGATTTAAGAAAATAGATGATGACCATCATGCCATTATTGACCAGATGCTTGCGCACGATGTCATTATTTTTGCCACACCGGTTTACTGGTACAGTATGTCCGGACTGATGAAAAACTTCGTCGACCGCTTCTCACAGGTGGTCAGAGAACCCGGATATGAAACATTTAAAGAGGACCTTCAGCAGAAAGAGGTATATGTGATTGCAGTAGGCGGAGATAATCCCAAAATCAAAGGAATGCCTCTCATTCAGCAATTTCAGTACATTCTTCAGTTTTTTGGAAGCTCACTTAATGGATATTTATTAGCAAAAGCCGGAAAACCAGGGGAAATTAAAAACAATTCAACAGCTTTAGCAGAAGCCGATTTACTAAAGAAAACACTCAGCAGTTAAAAAGAATATAGACGCAGGTGCCCTGGCAGACACGACACGCATAGGAAGGTGGTCTCCCTTCCGCAGGACGGATGGCTTATGTCGCGGATGTCACTCTAAAAAAGATTCCTAGAATACAAAAAAAGAGAAGGAGTTATCTGCATCCTTCTCTTTTTATATAACATGCGCTAATTTATGCCCCGCAGCATTTCTTGTATTTTTTCCCGCTGCCACAAGGACAGGGGTCATTACGCCCTACTTTCACTTCTTTAACGAAAGGACCCGGGCTTAACTCTTGTTGGAAAAAAGCCTCCCGTTCTTCTACTTCATTTTTCCATAACATGAGGTCAGGGTGATCCCGGTTAATAACTTTGAAATAAGCATAAGCGAGTTCATCCATATCGACCAGGCCCGAAAATTCTCCCTGCTCCATGAAAGTTTCCACCTCTTCAAAGCCTTGTTCTGCAAAGTGCAGGCATATTCCTTCCACGACCAGCTCCCTTGCCTCGAGATCTTCAATCTCACCGAACAGCTTTTTTAAAAGGAATAACGCATAATCTGTTTTAATTTCTCCAAGTAAACTAATCGGATAAATAAAATCTTCGTTAAAACAGAATGGATAAATCTGATCGGCCAGATGATCCGTCTGAAAGTAATTAAGGGATGCTGCTGCTTCTTCCAGCACCAGGTCCTCTTCACTTCTCAGCAGATCGACTAGGGTTGAGATATAGCGGTCTTCTTTAAAATAACGAAGGGCATAAATGTTTAACAGACCATTATAATTCATATAAGGAGATGCCGCAGACTCCTCGATGGCCCCAATCACTTCTGGACCTGTAACCCAGCCGTAATCAACCAGCTGATCCATTACCCGCTTTGCCTGAATATATTTATTAGAAGTAAACTGAACGGACAGTTCTTGAAGGAGACCAGCATAGAGCATAAACATTTCTTCTTCATTCTCCGTATTTTTAACCTGTTCATAAAACTCCCAATCTTCTGCTGCCACATAAGGGTCAAACTGCTCCCGGTACTCAAATAGTTTCTCTACCTCTACCTGGTCAATAAACCTTGTGTATTTTTCGGAGTGCGCAAGGCAAGACAGCAGCTGCTGAATCGATTGATCACCAAGAGTGACTTTAGGCATGTAATTCAATACGGCTGATCTTTTCGCTTCTGACCCCCTGCTTCGGCGCAGCACCTCGGCTGCCATTTCATCAGGTATATACGGATAATTCTCAAGGGAATAGAGAAGCACCCTGAACACTGTATCGTTCTTTGTATCGAGCTGGTTATTAATCCGCTGTAAAAATAAACTCATAAGCGTACCCTCCGTAGAAACGTTCTTTTCTCCATCATACCATTTCTCCATCAAAGAAATTAAACATTCAATCAACAAAAAATCCAGAGAAAAGTTAATTTCTCTGGATTCAGCTTGTAGAGAAACCCCTGTTTCTCCACAAGCTTTTCTCTTACCGCCAGGAGCGAAAGCCCCTTCCCTTTTTAGCGGACGAGCGCCCGAGCTTCCTCGCAAAACCCATACTCGGCGATTTCGGCTCACTCGTTCTTCCGCAGGAGTGGAAGGGGCCCGCTCCTTAGAATTTCTTTTCATACAGAAAAAGACTCTCCTTCACCTGGCTCATCTTGGATAGTTTATGGACAATCTCCTTCATGTTCGGGCAGGCAGCTGTCATCAGCACTTGTTTCGAAAACATTTTCCATCCGGACGAGCGACAATAAATCAGCCTATCCCTTTCTTTAGTGTACGGAAAGATAAAATTTAAGTAAAATGCCAAAAATTTTATATTATTGTTCAGTCCCCCATGCTTCCTCAGCAATTTCAACGACATGACGTATTTTTGCCCATTGCTCGTCTTCCGTTAATTCATTTCCCTCCTCTGTGGAGGCAAAACCACACTGCGGACTTAAGCAAAGCTGATCTTTATGGACATAGCTGGCAGCTTCGGAGATTCGTTGTTTCACACGCTCTTTATCTTCCAGCTCTGGAAACTTAGAAGTGACGAGACCAAGCACGACCTTTAAATCTTTTCGTTTCACGTGTTTGAGCGGTTCAAGCCCCCCGGAACGATCATCATCATACTCCAGGAAAAGACCGTCTACATGCAACTCGTCAAATAATGTCTTCGAAACCGCATCATACCCTCCCTCTGCTGAATACGTAGAGCGGAAATTCCCGCGGCAAATGTGCATAGTAATCACCATATCATCCGGTCGATCTGCAATAGAATCGTTAATCGCCTGCACAAACAGCGAACGAAGCTTTTCCGGCTCCTGACCTCGTTCTTCAATCTGTTTTAAGCCTTTTTCCGAGAAGAATACAGCCCAGGAGGTGTCATCCAGCTGCAAATAACGGCAGCCTGCGTCATAAAAAGCCTGGATTGCCTTTTGGTAGGCTTTCGTCAAATCTTTAAGTAATACTTCATCATCCTCATATATTTCCCGATCAATATTTCCTCTAAAGAAAAGCATATTGGGACTTGGGATCGTAAACTTAGGCACGTGATGGTCTCCTACAACCGAATGAAGAAACTTATAGTCTTCCAGCATTGGGTGGTTCTCGAAGTCTATCTGACCTGTAACTTTTACGGAATGAGCCTTTGTTTGGACCCCGCTGAACTGGATACCTTCTTCCGGCTCATAGCCTTCTACACCTTCCAGACCCTCCAGGAAGTCAAAGTGCCACCAGGATCGGCGCAGGTCTCCATCTGTAATTGATGTTAACCCAGCCTCTTTCTGCTTCTCTACTAATTTAACAATCTCTTCATCTTCTATATTTCTCAGTTCAACTGCTGAGATTTTTCCTCGGTCTTTTTGAAAACGGGCTTCCTTGATTCTCTCAGGCCGGAGAAAACTTCCTACGTGGTCTGCTTTAAATGGTGGTCTTTTTTCTAGTGTCATTTTCATCGCTCCTTCAAATAAATTAGAAAAACTTGGCTTACCGCCAAGTCCAATGGTGGAAAACTCATAGTTTCCCTATACTTTAGGCCTTTAACAAAGTTAAACATTCTTAAAGTATAAAAAAGCCTCTTCCTGAATAAGAAGAGACTTTTGTAAATAATACATCGTCTTCTTATCTTTCAAGCTCTCCGGCTTGCAGGATGCAGCACCTTGTAGAAACAGGTTGCTGAGGCGTCAACGGACCTTACCCTCGACCTCTCGTGATAAGAAATTTATTATTTATCGTAACAATTTTCTAACAAAAAGAAAAGAGGCGAAATTTCTCTGATTTTAACTCTGCTCTACAGCCCTGCCTGCATATGGAGCCAGGAAGTTCTGTCATTTGCTCTCTTTGATGATTGATCGATTCATCTCACGAACTGATTTCTCTCCGGCTAAAGCCATGGTTAAGTCCAGATCAGCGAGCATATTCTGCAATACCTCTCGAACGCCCTTCTCACCAGCGACGGCAAGCCCATACATACACGGCCGTCCCACCAGCACGCCTGCAGCTCCTAAGGCCAGTGCTTTAACGACATCTGCACCACGGCGGACGCCTCCATCCATCAAGACAGGAATTTGATTATGCACCACCCCGCATACATCCACTAACGCATCAAGCGCTCCAACCGCACCATCTACCTGCCTTCCTCCATGGTTGGAAACAACGATACCGTCCACCCCATGTTCAAGAGCCATTTGAGCATCCTCTGGGTGTAGAATCCCTTTTAACAAAACCGGCAGGCTTGTGTGCTCTCTAATAAAACTTAAATCTGACCATGTTAAACCCGGGTTGCCAAACGTTTTTGTCCAGTGCAGAATTGCGGCTTCCGGATCTTCCTTAGGAGATTTCGGCAATTGAGAGCAAAAAGCTGGATCAGTTAAGTAATTTCCAATTCCTTCTCCCATGAGAAAAGGAAGATAAACATTTTTTAAATCATTTTCCCTCCATGCCATCATAGGGGTATCTAAGGTCACTACTATCGCGGAGTATCCTGATTCTTCCGCCCTCCTCAGAAAGCTGGCGGTAACTTCTGGATCTTTATTCCAATAAAGCTGAAACCACTTCGGCGCATCTCCCACAGCCTTAGCAAGGTCTTCCATCGGGGCTGTAGAAGCTGAACTTGCAATATAGGGGACCCCCAAAGCAGCAGAAGCTTTTGCAGAGGCAATCTCTCCATCAGGGTGTATGATTGACTGAACCCCTATCGGCGCATGAAGCAAGGGAGAAGAATAAGTATGACCAAGCAGATCAATAGATAAATTGCGTTCTTCTACATTCCTGAGCATTCGCGGCACAATTTCCCATTTATTAAAAGATTGCAGGTTGGCATCCATAGTCCGCTCACCACCGGCTCCCCCGGCAATATAGTAGAAAGGACCATCTTCTAAAACGGCACGGGCCTGCTGCTCCCATTCTTCATACACAACGGGCAGTCGTTCGGGATCAGGGTCAGGCATCGTTTGATAGACTTTAAACTGAATCTGATTTCCAAAATTAATCATAAAATCTCTCCCTTTGAAATGATATCTGCCTTCCATTTTATCACATATAAAGAAAGCGCTTACATAAATATTGGCTCCACCCATGACAAATGTCATACTCACCCCCTGACGTTTATGCCTTACATCCCGTCTTCATTTCTTCTATGATTGGGTTTATGATCAAACGAACGTATGAGGAGTCCTTATTATGAGCCAGCATAAACAAAAAGAATTAAAAAAGAATGTAGCCGCTTTTGCAAAACCTGATCAAACAGTTGGGATCCGTCAACTGATCAATACACTTGTTCCTTTTTTCCTGCTTTGGTTTGCAGCCTATCAAAGTCTTGCTGTATCTTTGTGGCTTGCTGTACCCTTAGCCATGATCGCAGGAGTGTTTGTTATCCGCATCTTTATTATCTTCCATGACTGTACACACATGTCTTTCTTTCAAAATCAAAAGGCAAACCGGATTACCGGCACCATCACCGGAATACTCACATTGTTTCCTTTTGAAAAGTGGAAAAGGGATCATTCGATTCACCATGCGACAAGCAGTAATTTAGACAAACGAGGCACAGGGGATGTATGGGTGATGACCGTTGAAGAATACGTCGCCGCTTCTTTCTGGAGACGTTTAGCTTATCGTCTGTACCGTAACCCTCTCATTATGTTTGGATTAGGACCGCTTTATTTATTCTGTTTATCCAACCGTTTTAACCGGAAAGGGGCCAAGCGGAAGGAACGCTGGAATACACACCTTACGAATGGATCGATTGCCGTTATTTATGCCCTTATGATCTGGGCAATCGGCTGGCAGGCTTTTCTTATTATTCAGCTGCCCATTCTTTATGTATCCGGAGTGCTTGGTATTTGGCTGTTCTATGTCCAGCACCAGTTTGAGGATTCTTATTTTGAAGATGAATCTCAATGGGATTTTGTCAAAGCTGCGGTCGATGGCAGTTCATACTACAAGCTGCCGAAGCTCCTTCAGTGGGTATCAGGGAGCATTGGCTACCACCATGTTCACCACTTAAGTCCAAGAGTACCGAATTATAAGCTTGAAGAGGCCCACGAATCCACACCACCGCTGCAAAAAGCCACAACCATCACGCTGCTATCCAGCTTGAAATCGATTCGATTCAGGCTCTATGATACAGCCAATAAGACATTTGTCAGCTTTAAAGAAGTAAAACCGCTTCTTCAAAAGCCGCGTACAGGCTTTCAAGATCAATAGTCAGAGGCAGGAAACCCTATTTGTACGCAATAGGGTTTCTTTTGATAGAATGGAAATACTACAAAATAAGACTGGAAAAGGAGAAACCTATGCAGAACTGGTACCAAATCATCCCCAAGAATACAGGATTAAGCTCATATATATGGATTATATTTTGTCTGCTGCCTTTCTTCTTTATCTTCCGCTCTTCTTCATTATTTGAAATTATATTCGGATTTCTTATGATCATCCTATTCTTTCTCTCCTACCGGCTCTCTTTTATTTCTCACAGCCGAATGGTCTACGTTTGGGTAAGTATTGAAATGGTGATCAGCATTATCATGACCCTCTTATTCGGTTACATTTACTTCGCTTTATTTCTGGCATTTTTTATAGGTAATATCCAGAGGTTGAGCGGTTTTCTCACCCTTTATATTGTTCATCTTGTCACTACGGTCGGAGCGATTACTCTCGTTTTTGTGATGCAGAACGAAGCACTGTTTCCTCAACTTCCTTTTGTTATAATTTGTCTCATTGGAGTAATACTGCTTCCGTTTACCATGTACTACCGGATTAAACGGGAGCAGCTGGAAGATAAGCTGGAAGATGCCAACGAAAAAATCTCCCAGCTTAAGGTGATCGAGGAACGGGAACGAATCGCGCGTGACCTCCATGATACGCTCGGGCAGAAGCTCTCTTTAATTGGGTTAAAAAGCGACCTGGCCGGGAAGTTAATAGATAAAAACCCGCAAGCTGCCCAAGGCGAAATTCATGATATAAGGCAGACGGCGAGAACAGCGTTAAAAGAAGTACGGGAAATGGTATCTAACATGAGAGGAAGTAAGTTAGCGGATGAACTTCTGCGTGTGCAGCAAATCCTGCAAGCTGCCGAAATTGAGTTCCATGCAGAAGGCAGCCCCGAGTTAAGTAACACACCACTTCTTGTAGAAAATGTACTCAGCATGTGTTTAAAAGAAGCGGTAACCAACGTCGTAAAACACAGCCAGGCTTCTGTGTGCTCGATTCATATTGAACAGCTGCCAGATGAAGTCCATCTGCAAATCAGCGACGATGGCGTAGGGCTTTCAGAAGACAAGAATTTGTTGAAAGGACACGGTCTCCAGGGGATCCGTGAACGCCTGGAATTCGTTAATGGAAGCCTTGAGTTGTCGTCTGAACAGGGTACCACCTTAACCATTCGTGTACCCAAAGTCATTCTACAATCGAAACAGGAGGAATTGGAATGATACGGATCGTTATCGCTGAAGACCAGCGTATGCTCTTAGGAGCCCTTGGTTCACTGCTTGATTTAGAAGAGGATATGCAGGTCGTCGGCACCGCCAAAAATGGTGAAGAGGCATGTAAGCTCGTCGAGGAGCTTCAGCCAGATGTTTGTATTATGGACATCGAAATGCCTGTAAAAAGCGGCCTTGACGCCGCAGAGCAGTTAAAAGACAACCCTTGCAAAATTATAATTCTAACAACGTTTGCCAGAGCCGGATACTTCGAACGTGCACAAAAAGCGCAGGTAAGCGGGTATTTATTAAAAGACAGTCCGAGCGAAGATCTGGCTAACTCGATTCGAACCATTATGGACGGCAGAAGAATCTTCGCACCCGAGTTAGTCGATATGGCATTTGGTAATGAGAACCCTCTTACGGAGCGGGAAAAACAGGTCGTCGAACTTATTGCCGAAGGGAAGAATACAAAAGAAATTGCGAAACAGCTTTTTATAACTACAGGAACGGTACGTAATTATATTTCTGTCGTATTAGATAAGCTTGAGGTAAGCAACAGGATTGAAGCCGTCTCACGTGTAAAGGAAAAAGGATGGTTTAAATAAACATCGAGGTTGGGACAAAACTGAATAAAGCATAAAATAATCCGAACGATTTTGTTGAAATCAGTTCGGATTATTTATGTTAAAGAGAATTCACCCATCGCTCCGTCAAAACGCTTCGCTTTTAAGTGGGCACGGCTTCAGCTTCCTCAGAAAGCAAAGATCGCTTTCCTGCGGGATCTTCGGCTCGTGCTGTTCCCACAGAAGTCTTCGCATTTTAACTACGCTAATCATCTGCGTTTATATGAATGTTCGTTTTTTGACATCGCTGCGTTACTTATGTCCCACTCCCATTATTTTTCCCTTTCATATTCCTCAAGCATCACGATACGCTCCATCATTGTGGGATGGCCATAGCGAAAAAATTTAACCAGGGCAGGCGGGTTCACTTCACTTCTTCCATTAATCGTAAGCTCCTGAAACGAACCGATCGCCGCTTCCCGGTCAGGCATCATCTCTATCGCATACTCGTCAGCTGCACGCTCCGCCTGGCGTGAGACAGCGGACTCTGCCGGAGTGGATATGATCGATAACACGGTTAGAATTAAGAATAAAACAGGAAGTGAACTAATGTCAGCTGCCCTTTTTATACCAAACTCCGCCCCCCATTTGCGAACCATCCAATGTAAAAGACGATATGTGATATATAATCCAACAAGACTTGATAGAATGACCCCGGCCAGATTCATATAAAGATGGTTCATAACGTAATGGCCGATTTCATGTGCCATGATAAACAGCGTTTCGTTGTCGTCAAGCTGATTCAGTGTAGTGTCCCACAGCACGATCCGAAGGTTTGATCCAATTCCGTTCACATATGCATTCATGGCATTTGTTTTCTCTGACATATCGACTTCAAAAACTCGATCGGCCGGTATATCTGCCTCATGAGCTAATGAGAGAATCTTCTCCTCAAGCTCAGGATTCTTCAGTTCGGTGAATTCATTATATAACGGATCGATAAGTACCGGCTGAATATACATCATGAATGTAAAAAAGGGAATGAGCAGCAGCCAGGCATACAGCCACCAGCGTTTCTGCGCTTTCTTAATCAACTGGTAAAGCACCGTAATTAAAAGAGCCATAATAATAAAGCCAACCCAGAAGCTGATTAACTCATCACGCATCCAGCTTGAGAAACTTTGTGTAGAGATTCCATATAGAGAAGACAAGCGATAACCGATATAATCGAGAGGAAAGCTGATAATCCATATCACGGTGGAAAGCAGTAAAACGTAGATAGGGATGTTAACCACCGAAAAACGTGAAACCCGCTCGCCAAACTTCTTAAATACAGGGGACCAGCCAAATACGAGTACAGCTATGTAGATAAGAATTTCAAAGGGAAGCCCGATAAAATAAAGCAGGTTACGATATCTGGAATATTCTTGACTAAGAGCTATCTCCTGCGCTGACATGAACGTTACAGGATCTGCAGCTGACCCACGGTAGGCTTCCGGCACACCCGGGCTCGTCCAGTGAAATAAGTACAAATAAACGAACAGTACATAAATTGGGAACAACATGATAGTGGTCAAGACTAATCGCTTCTTCATTTCATTTCCCCCGCCTAATTTTCACTTTCTATTACTTGTACGAACTCTTCTCTTATTTATACCATTTTTCACTAAGAAAAATGAATTTAAATAAAAAGCTTTTCTTCAACTTATGGAAAAGTCATTGTTTGCTTTTTGACTAAAAAACAGCCCTTTTCATGGATAGGAAAGGATCCAGGAAACCTGGAACCTAAAAAAGCTTGCAGAGAAGAAATCAGGGCTTCTCTACAAGCTGAAGGAAAGGCTTCCTGCTTTTTTTAAGCTAAGCTACTTCTTGAGCACGGCGTTTTTTTCTTCGGTGGCGGACGACGTTAATTTCTGCTCCGATCATTAAGATCATCCCGGTAGCGAAAAACCAAAGCATAAGAATTATAATTCCCCCGAGACTCCCATAAGTTGCAGAATAATTCGCAAAGTTGCTTACATAGAAAGAGAAAAGGAGTGAAAACAACTGCCACAGCACAGCTGTAAAAATTGCTCCCGGGACGATTTCCTTAAATGGGAACGTTTTGTCCGGCGCAAAATGATAAAGAGCCATTAACGTTCCAGCCATAACTACAATACTGATCACCCAGCGCAGTACTTGGAAGAGCCCCACCGTCTGCTCTGGTAAGTGAAGAAAATCTCTCAGCATGGTAATGATTACATCCCCAAAAATAGGAAGAGCTAACGCTACAGCGATTGAAATGATCATCCCGAGAGTTAACAGGATAGACAGTAGACGGACCTTTATAAACGAACGGGTCTCCTCCACATTATAAGCTATATTGGAAGCTTGAATGAAAGCATTAATACCGTTTGAAGCGGACCATAATGTACCCAGAATACCAACGGTTAACAAACCGCCGTTAGGCTGCTCTACCAGTTCAATAATATTTTCCTCAAAAATTGTTGAAGCTTCTCCAGGCACCACGCTCTGCATAAAGCCCATAGCTTCCTCAGCACTTATGTTCATATAAGGTAAGATTGATAAAAGCAGAATAACTAAAGGAAAGATCGCCAGCAAATAGTAATATGCCTGGGCCGCCCCTAATAACGGCACATTATCTTTCTGAAACTCGGCGAATACTTCCTTGCCATAGTTGATTATTTTTTTCATAAACCGGGACCTCCTAAAACCTGTTGTATAGGACTATCCCCGTTCATGACCTTTTTCTAACCTCACATTTAAAAATAAGGCGCCCGAACCAGCTTCCTTACTTCCGTTTAAACCTGCTCCCTTTGCTGCGCTTCTGCAGCCTCCTCCGTTTATTTTTAACTTTCTCCTTTTGAGCGGCCGCTGCTTCTGGGTCACGTAGGATTGATGTAATTTCCCCACCTTCCATGGTTATTTCAAACCAGTCAAGCGGCCGGCTGCCTTCAGGAAGCATTTCTTTGTCCAAAACATACTCCTGATTAGTCTCTTCGACGAGGAGAACCGCATGTTTTCCCTCTTCTAAACGGTCATATACGGCTTTCATTATTTACCCCCCTACACAAGCGACGCCTTGTGCTTTAATTTCATCTATACGTGCCGGACCGATGCCGTTGATCTTAGTAAGCTCCCCCACTGACTCATACGGTCTCTGCTTCACTAAATCTTCGGCACGAGCAGGACCAATTTGTGTAATCTCCTGCACTTCTTCCAAGGAAGCGCTGTTAATATCCACACAATCCCCTGCATTTCCAGCTTCAGATTCGCTCTCCTGCTCCGGCTCCTCTTCCTCTTGTGCTGATTCACTTTCAGAGGTTTCATTGCTTGAAGGCTCCACTGTTCCTTCTTCACTTGTCGCTATTTCATAACCCTGCCCATTCGTCGTCACTTTAATTGTACCGTGAACATCGGTTCCAAAGAGCTCGATCCCTGCATTCTGAATCCGTTGAACAACTTCTTCCCCTGGATGGCCATACTGATTCTCTTCTCCCGCACTGTAAATCGCGGTTTCTGGTTTAACCTCTTCAAGAAATGCTGAACTTGTTGAAGTGGAGGAACCATGATGCCCTAACTGCAGGATTTCCGCTTCAAGATTTGTACTTCCGTTGATCATTTTTGCTTCATCATCGGCTTCAGCATCTCCCGTGAATAGAAAATCGACTTCTCCATAGCTCATTTTTAACGAAATGGATTCCTTATTTAATTCCCCGGTGACCATTTCCGGATAAAGTACATTCACAGCTAAGGGACCAATATCAAATGCTTCGCCTGCTCGAGGTTCTACGTATTCTGCTCCATTACTTTCAATCGCATCGAGGACACGTTCATACGTCTCTGAGGTACTTTCATTACCCGACATCCATACTTCGCCAACGTTGAACTGCTCCACTACACGATCCAACTGTCCAATATGATCTGCGTCAGGGTGGGTGCCGATTGCGATATCTATCTGCTCCACATCTTGACTATGTAAGTAGTTAATCACTTGATCACCATTCCAATTGCCGGCATCAATCAATATCCTTATCGGCTGACCCTGGTCTTCAAACTCAATTAAAGTCGCATCGGCCTGGCCGACATCAATAAAATGAGCCGTTAAGTCTGAAGATAGCTGTTCCACCTCTTCTTGTTCCTCTGATGGCTGCTCTTCTTTTTCATCCTGCACCTCTTTCTCATCAGCAGAACCCTCAGCTTTTTCGTCTTCAGCATCCCCGGTCTCTTCCTCCGGCTCCTCTACTGTATTCTCTTCTTCCTTTGATTCCTCCTCTTCCTCAGTATTTTCCTTTTCGGTAACTTCCTGTTCCTGCTGGGATTCCATCGTATCCTGACTCTGTTGATCATCTGGCGGTCCCGTTGTTTCCTCACCGCATGCGGCCGTAAACAAAAGGGACAACGCACTAAAAAAGATAAAAATTGCATTTTTAAACATACCGCACCTCCTATTTTTTTAATTTTATCATAGGAAAAAACTATTTTTGCCTAATAGGGAGGTGCCAATTTTAATTTTTCTATCAAAGTGTACAAACAGCTCTCTCACCAGCTGAATAAATTAGTAGAGAAAGGAGGGATTCCTATGTTTTGGGAACACGATTTTAAACACCGTTCTCACCACGACAGACTCGATTCATTTTCAAAACGCTGTTGTTGTGAAAAGAAAGAGAAGCCTAAGTGCAAATGTCGTTGTATCTGCTGCTGCAAATTTGAAAAACATCATGATTTTGACTTTAAAAAACATCACGATTGCGAATTCAAATTTGAAAAGCATCACGATTGCGGCTGTGACCGCCGTAAACGATTCTGGTAATTGATCCACCAGAAGGTACCTGGTATGCCCCCTATACCCCATGCCGGGTACCTGTTATATCCAGGAAACTGCGCTACTAAATGTCTATGATTTTTTAGTAAGTTTTGTACTCAAGCAGGTTTCCCACCAAAAGGAGTCTCTGCCTTGGCAGAGTCTCACAGGCTGTCGAGAAAGTCTCGACAGCTTTAATTTTTGGCATTTTTACTTAAATTTTATCTTTCAGTAGACTAAAGAACGGGATAAGGTGATTTATTGTCGTTCGCCCGGATAAGAAAATGTTTTCGAAACAAGTGCTGAGGACAGCTTCCTTGCCAGAACATGAAAAAGTTTGTCCATAAACTATCCAAGATGAGCCAGGTGAGGAGAGTCTTTTTCTGTAGTAAAAGAAATTCTAAGGAGCGGGGCCCCTTCCACTCCTGCGGAAGAACGAGTGAGCCTAGATCGCCGAGCGTGGGTGTCGCGAGGAAGCTCGGGCGCTCGTCCGCTAAAAAAGGGAAGGGCTTCGCTCCTGGCAGCAAAAAAAGCTTGTCGAGAACATTTCTCGACAAGCTTTTTCCATGATGGGTGGAGCCAGAGCTGCTTCAGAAAAAGAATTGTTTTTATACCAGCATGCTCCTTTATGCTTTTGTACGATAAGACGTCATGTGTGGCTGCAGTGTTTCATCAGAGCCAAATAAGAAGTGCTTCTTCATATCTGGAGAATACGTGGAGTTCACTGCTTCACGGCCTACTGTTTCCGCAACCTCCCGCAGCATACTTGGGGAAGCTCCGCAGCATAACCCGAAATAATTCACTCCGCTGTCATAAGCTTCCTTTGCCCATTGAGCGAGCTCATAACGGTTGCAGTACAACGGATCAAGCGACGTTGGGAACGTTGTTTCTGTCGGCAGGCTGCATGAACATCCGCCATCAGGCAGGTTAAAGAATGTAGGATGCTCTTCTGACGTACGATATGGAATCGGCAGAGCGCCGACATGTCCATCTACTGTGTCACAAATTTTTTCGATATAAGGCTGCATTGTGGCCGGCCCGCGGAAGCAGTTCATTCCAACAACCAGGGCTCCTGCTTCCTCAATCAAGCGGCAGCCCTCTTCGACTGTGTATCCATCGCGCAGTATATTTTCTCCCATTAACCCAAAAGTAATAACAGCCGGCAATCCCTGCTTCTGAATTTCTTCTAAGGCAATTAAAGCTTCCTCATAGTAGTAGAACGTTTCACCATTTACGAAATCAACATCTTCCTCTTTACACCACTTCACCATTTCAGCAAACATTTCACGAACCTTCTCTTTCGATTCCGGGTCATCAGGGTTAAATAAGTTTGTGTTTGAAATGTTTCCTGCTACAAGGGCTTCCTCTTCTGGATGCTCCTTCGCTACCTCTTTTGCCAGCCGGATGGCCTGGCGGTTTAGCGGTTCAAGTAAATCCTCTTTACCGATGATGCGCATTTTTTCACGATGGGCATTGTACGTAAAGGCAAGTACAACATCTGATCCGCAAAGCATATAATCACGGTATGTCTGCTTTAAAGCTTCAGGGTTATCCAGTGCTACTTCAGGTACAAACGACCCTGCCTGCAAGTACCCTCTTCGTTCCAATTCAAATAAATACCCTTCTCCGCAAACTACTGGTCCATCCTGCAATCGTTGTTCTAAGCTTCGTTTCATTACTCCATCATCCCTTCGCCTCTTTTTTAAATTACATAGAAAAAATCCCTCTTCATAAGAAGAGGGATTTCGTTAGTGTACGTCCGCCTCCTCTTATCTCTCAGACTTATCACCAGTCTGTAGGAATTGGCACCTTTTTCAAGCATCGCCTGAAAGGTTGCCGGGCATCTTAGGGCCTAGTCCCTCCGCCACTCTGAATAAGAGATTTTTATATGTAATTATTCCCGTATTATAAAGACTTTCTCCTCCATTCGTCAACCCGTTTTTTGAATATTTTAAACATACTCTGACATACACTTATTAAAAAAAGGAGGACAAACAGATGGAACGTTCTTTTGAGATTCTCAAATTTTTAAAGTACACGGTAGCTTTTGTATTTATAACGTCAGGGTTGATGAAAGTCGTCAACAGTGAATTAGCGGATTACTTTACTAGCTTAGCCCTTCCGTATCCTGTAGAAACCATGTACACGGTAGCCTGGGTTGAAATTACAGCTGGACTCTTATTAATTTTTAATAAATACATGAAGCCTGCTTTGATTGCTTTAATGGTCATTATGGTTGGAGCCCTGTTACTCACTAAAGTACCGGCTCTGCACGCCGGATTTGTCCATGCCTTGTTCAGTGCCAGACTCGACATCGTTATGCTCGTGCTGCTCGTTGTCCTTTACCGCAACAGGCTCCTATCTTCATAAAAAAACGTCTCTCCGAACAAGAGAGACGGAACAGGTTATAAGTTTTCAAAAAATACGCGCAGGACATCCGCGCCGCCGATTGCTGTACCTAAACTGCTTCCGACGTTAGCGAGCACAATCACCAGTAGAATCCGGGTTACTTTATTGTCCCAAAAACCCTTCAAACTCGCTGCATCCTCGGATAAAGTTTCGAAATCCTTGACGCTTGGTCGTCTGAAATAGGCCTGGACGACTCCAGCAAACCATCCGGCAGCAATAAGCGGGTTTAATGAAGTGATAGGCGCTGCGATAAACGCGGTCAATACAGCCAGCGGGTGTCCAAGAGCGACGGCCGTCCCTGCTGCGGAAAAGGATCCATTCCATAGAACCCAGCTTATTGTCTGTTGTGTCCCGGCTGCCGGGTTGGACATGAACGTATAGGCAATAATAGATATAATCAACAAAGGAATCGCCCAGCCAATCAATTTAGGTACCTTTGATTTAGGCGGTCGCGTAGTTAACTTATCTAAATCATGATCTTTATGAATCTGTTCCTTAATCCCTGGGACGTGGGCTGCCCCGAGTACGGCCACAATCTTTTGACCAGGTGCTTCTTTAATTTTTTGCGCTAAATATTGGTCTCTTTCATCAATCAAAGGTTTCTTCAGGCGAGGAAAATGCTTCGTCAAATCTTGAAGCATAGCATCAAGCATATCCTTAGACTTTAATTTCTCAAGCTCCGCTTCAGAAATCGATTCGTTGCTGAAGATGCTGAAAACAATCTGCATGAGAAGCTTAGCTTTCCCCCACGCTCCTAAGTTATTCCAAATCCGGGCGAACGTAATTTGGATGTTTCGATCAGCAAGAACGAGGGTGGCTCCTGACTCCTCAGCTGACTCGATTCCCTGGATCATTTCCTGGCCAGGTTTAATGCCCATTTGCTTGGCCAGCCGCTTTTGGAAAGAGGAAATGATCATATTCATTAACAGCAGTGTAGCCTTCTTTTGTTTAATGACATTAAAAATATCTGTCTCCTGCCATTTATTCCCGTCTTTAATGGATTGATATCGCTGCTGATCAAGCTCCACACATACGGATTCGGGCTGTTCATGCTCGATAACTTCCTTGACTTGTTCAGCACTTTTTTTGGACACATGAGCGGTACCAATCAGAATGAGTTCTTTATCATCTAAATATATTCTCGTAATGTTTTCATCGTTTATTGACATTCGGACCTTCCTTTTGTTCAATCTCTTTCGTTTCATTAATGTTAACTACTATTTACCATATTAAACTACATAAGGGCAAATGAGAATGAAAAGAGTAAGATCTTTGAGCTTCTGCGGAATTAATAGTTATTTCCCTCTTCATTCTGGGTAAAATATAAATAATCCATCAAACTTGTGAACATTATGTGTCATTTTCAAGAACTTTTTGTTACAATAGAAACATGAAAAAGAATACGCTTACATTTAATGTCCTATAAAGGAGTTGTTCTAACATGGATATTGTGATGATTTTCCTTATGCTGTCAACGCTGACCCCGTTCTTGTTTATTAAATTGAAAAAAATGCCTCTCGCTGTTGTACAATCGGTTCTATTAGTCGGAATGTGGATATACTATTTCCAGGCCGTATTCAGCACGGCACCGGCTGCATTTTCACCGCTATGGATAATTTTCTATGGAGGACTCTTCGTCTCCCAAATTGCATGGATTATGTTCATCATTTACGTGGTGAACACACAAGATACTAAGTTTAATAAGAGTTACCAGTAAATAAAAAGCCCGCTTCCCATTTTTTAGGAAGCGGGCTTTTTCATTTATTTATACGATTGCTTCTCTAATCGATCCTGTACTTGAAATAACTGAACGATCGCCTGCGAAAAAGCAACAGCTGCCAGAACGTATAATAACCATTTTGGCGAGTAGCTTGAATACATTGCTCCCCATAAGGCGAACGAAGTTAATAAGATGCATAGCATAAAACCCAGGATATGCTTTTGAGAAAACACGGTTGTTGTAGTTTCCTGGTTGCATACTTTCTCATTCATTTGCAATTCCATCACCACCATACTTCGTTAAATACGCTCCGTCAGCAGCGCTTAGTGCCCTTCGTGTTCACCGTTATCATGCTGTTCCTGACCATCATTTTCATGTTGTTCATGCTGATGATCTCCATCATGGTTGTGGGTAAAACCAAAGGACATCGTAAAGAGTGAACCCGCAACGATAATCGCTGCCAGCACAGCCCCGTGGAACATCATATTCCATGGCACATGCCCATTCTGGCTTTCAAATTCAACGACGTGCATAAACATGAACAGTTGAATTCCAGCCTGAATTACAGCAAGAATCATAATACCGGATATAATCCACATCGTAGACAGATTAGATCCCAGAGCTGCCCACGTAGCTAAAAGCGTTAATGCAATCGAAAGTACAAAGCCGACGACGTGTTGTGTAGGAATTCGTTTATTATGTCCTGCCATATTAAACCACCATCCCAATCAAGTAAACACTTGTGAAAATAAAGATCCACACGACGTCCAGGAAGTGCCAGTATAACCCGATAACAAAGAATTTTCTGCTTGTCCGCGGCGTCAATCCCCGCTGCGTTACTTGAATAAGCAGCAGGATCACCCATCCGATACCAAGAGTAACGTGAAGACCGTGCGTTCCAGCCAGCGTAAAGAAAGCTGACCAGTAGGCACTGGATTGGAGAGTCGCTCCTTCATGCGCATAATGAACAAATTCATAAATCTCAAAGCCTAGAAAGCCAAGGCCTAAGAGTAATGTAATAATCATCCATATACGCAATCCTTTCACAGAGCCTCTTCTCATTTCGTGGATCGCGAGTCCGCACGTAAAACTACTCGTTAACAAGAGAAATGTCATGATCAGGACGATGCCCGGTTCAAATAACTCCGCGGGAGGAGTGGCATCGGCCGTTCGTCCAAACAACACAGCATATGTGGCGAAGAGAGTCGAGAACAATACAATTTCTGCCGCCAGGAAAATCCAGAAACCCATAATGGTCATTTGACCTTCCTGGGTTCTATATTCCAAAGGGCCGGTTTTAAGCTCCTCAGAACTCATGTTATAACCCCCTTGTCGAGCGTTCAGTACGCTTAATTTCATCGACTTCCACATGGAAGCCTTCGTCATAATCGAAGGAACGGATGATCATCATAACTATACCTGCAGCCAAACCGGCAATCGCCATCCACATCCATTCAAAAACAACTCCAAAGCTTGCGATAAACAGGAAGGCCATCATGATAAACGGCTGACCTGTATTACTTGGCATGTGAATAGGTTCTAATTCATCTTCTTCAAAGGTCGTTTTTCCTTCTTCCTTCAAACTCATATAAACGTCCTGACTGTTTACATGCGGCACAGTTGCAAAGTTGTAGAAAGGAACCGGCGTCGGCGTCGCCCATTCAAGCGTACGGCCGTCGCCCCAGCTGTCGCCTGTTTTCTCACGTTCACTGTAACGATAGCTGTAAACGACTGTGAAAATAAAGATAGCAAATCCAATTCCCATTCCAAATGCCCCTACCGTTGAAATAATGTTCAGCGGCATCCACTCGGGAATAATAGTAAATACTCGGCGCGGCATACCATCTAATCCTGCAAAGTACTGCGGGAAGAAACAAACATGGAATCCGATAACAAAAAACCAGAAGCTCCATTTCCCAAGTGTTTCATTAAGCTTGTGGCCGAACATTTTCGGATACCAGAATACCAGTCCGGAGAAACAAGCGAATACAGTACCTGCAATCAATACGTAGTGGAAGTGTGCCACAAGGAAATACGAGTTATGGAACTGATAGTCTGCAGAAGCCATACCAAGCATAACTCCAGTAATACCACCAAGGACGAAGCTCGGTATAAAAGCGAGTGACCACATCATAGCCACTGTATTATTAATCCGCGATTTATAAAGTGTCCCCAGCCAGTTGAAGATCTTAACGCCAGTTGGAACAGCGATTAACATCGTGGAAATAGAGAATACAGAGTTAACAAATGCACCGGCGCCCATCGTAAAGAAGTGGTGCACCCATACCAGGAAGCTGAGCCCAGCAATTAAAATAATCGCCCACACCATAGCTTTGTATCCAAACAATTGCTTACGGGCGAAAGTTGAAATAACTTCAGAGAAAATACCGAATGCAGGTAAAATTACAATATAAACCTCGGGGTGGCCCCACATCCAGAATAAGTTTGCCCACATCATCGGCATCCCTTCACCTGTTAAAGTGAAGAACTGAGCACCGAAGACACGGTCAAGCGTCATAAGTGCCAGCGCAACAGTCAGAATTGGGAAGGCAAATACGATAATAAATGATGTAATCAAGGTAGACCACGTGAAAATCGGCATCTGGAACATCTTCATACCTGGTGCTCTCATTTTCAAAATCGTGACCATAAAGTTAACACCCGTAGCGAGTGTACCGATACCGGATAACTGCAGACCCATCAGGTAGAAGTTCTGCCCAGGTCCCGGACTCATGGCCGCACCGGCGAGTGGTGTGTAACTTGTCCACCCGGCATCAGGGGATCCACCGATAACAAATGAAATGTTAAACAGCATGGCACCAAATAAGAAGGACCAGAAGCTTAACGCGTTCAAGTAAGGAAACGCTACGTCACGCGCACCGATTTGAAGCGGTACGATTACGTTCATTAAACCAATGAGAAACGGCATCGCCATAAAAATAATCATAACCGTTCCGTGTGTCGTAAATATTTCATCATAGTGCTGAGCATTTAAGAAATTCATGTTGGGAAAGGCAAGCTGAGTACGCATCATCAGCGCATCGGCTCCACCACGGAACAACATAGCTAAGGCACTAAGAATGTACATGATTCCTATTTTTTTATGATCAACGGTTGTTAACCACTCACGCCATAACCATCCCCACTTTTTAAAGTACGTCAGGATAAACAGGATAGCGGCTGATACAAGGACGATCGAAACCATCCCGGCATATATGAGCGGTTCACCAGTGACGAAAAATTCGTCAAGTTGCATAGTTGCTCACCTGCTTTCTTTTAATGACTTTCATGATCGACGTCGTTCTCTTCACCCATAAAATCTTCAGCCTCTTGGTGGCTTTCTAAGTGCATGAGATCGCCATATAAATCATAATGGCGGTTTACAGCATAGTCGCGCCCATCATTATTGCCATGATCGACCCACTCTAAGTGTGTTGAAGAAAATTCAGCTTCTGTCGTCAGACCAGGCTTGAGTAATTCGTCATATTCTTCCTGAGATAACTCAGGTGCTTCGTTCTGGGTTTGTTCTACCCAGTCATTATAGTCCTCTTCACTCTCGGCATAGACTTCAAAGGTGTGCTTCGTAAAGCCTTCCCCGTTAAAGTTAGAGTTTCTTCCGTCATATACCCCTTCTTCATCTGCCTGGAGATATAGAGTATTTTCCATTCCGGCCATATTGTATTTCTGACCGCCTAATCGAGGAATCCACAAAGCTGCCATTGAATCAGCAGACGATAGCTTAAATTCAATCGGCCGATCAGTTGGAATGTGCAAATAGTTAACAGTTTCTATGTCTTCTTCCGGATAGCTGAAGAACCATTTCCAGTCTGCCGCTGTAGCATAAACGACAAGCGGTTCTTCTTCCGTATCCTCTGTTGCAGAGTCCGTAGACTCCGGAGGCTTTTCTAATTCAAACAACGTTTCCACTGTAGGAATACTCAACGCAACGACGATGATAAACGGAATGACGGTCCAAACAATTTCAATCATCGTATTCCCGTGCATATGTGGATCATAGTCGCTTTCCTTAAGCTTAGGATTCGTGTCACGGTATTTGTAGACAAAATATCCAAAAGGAACAAACACGACGACCACAATAAACAACATTAATATAAGGGAATATATAATGAGGTCGCTTTGAGTTTGAGCTACAGGTCCTTTCGGATCAAACACAGCCATCTGACTGCACCCGCTCAAAAACAAGACCAGACTGAGTGGAAGTAGGATCAGCCCTTTTTTAAAGAATTGCTTCATGCTATTCACTCGGTTACACTCCTTTTCACATTTATTTAAAGGCTCTGCCGCATAATAAAATCGATGAATGGCGCTTAGCTGAAAGTAGTATAGCAAAAATATGACGAATTGAAATAATGTTAAAGAAATTGTCATTGATCGCTCACAACTTTTTATCAATTTGACGAAAATCTGTCACGATTCTGGAAAATTTTAAGTAACATAGACAAGGTTCTGCATATGTATTACGGGAAATACGCGGATCAAAGTCACTATAAAAGTAAATAACCTTATATGTTTATGATAAAACCTATAAGGGAACCTTAATAAGACAATAGATTTTTTCTTAGTGTGGAACAAAATAAAACGGATATTCCCCTTGTATTTCCGTTTATGTTCTGTTATAGTTCAGTCAACTAAATACTTTCTTCCTTCAATTTATTGAAGAGAGGATAGAGGTGCGAAGACCATCAGTACACATTTGTGAGGACTATGAGGTCCTAAGACCATTGTGAAAAGGGGAATTTGCCGAAGCGGAAGGAACTCATATTCTGGATGCTGGTTCTGCTGTTGAACAAACACAGGACTGTCATATAGGAGACTATATGGAGGGCTATCTTTGCAGAAACGATGCGACTATTATCGATTTCTACAGCAACAACGATTCCCTTCGTTGTTGCTTTTTTGCGCTTACACTTTAAGAGCCCATTCCACCTCTGTACGAAAATATTAAAGAAAAGGGTGTGAAGTAATGAATTTTGGCCAAGTTTTAACGGCAATGGTCACCCCGTTTGACCAAAAGGGCGAAATTGATTTCAATGCAACACGAACACTGGTGAACCACTTAATCAGCAATGGAACAGATGGTTTGGTGATCGGTGGCACAACGGGAGAATCCCCTACGCTGACGTCTGATGAGAAAATTGAATTCTACCGTTATGTTGTAAAAGTCACAGATGGACGAGTCCCTGTCATTGCAGGAACCGGATCTAACAATACCCGTGCTTCGATCAGCTTAACCACCCAAGTGGAAAGCACCGGGGTCGACGCTGTCATGCTTGTTGCTCCTTATTACAACAAGCCATCACAGGAAGGGTTGTTTCAACACTTCAAAGCGATTGCTGACTCTACCAGCCTGCCTGTTATGCTTTATAACATACCTGGCCGAAGCGTTGTCAACATGTCACCGGAAACGATTGTACGGTTGTCCAAAGTTCCTAATATTGTGTCCGTAAAAGAATCAAGCGGGGACTTAGATGCAGTAACAGAAATTATCAGCCGCACTTCCAATGAATTTACGGTCTACAGCGGTGATGACGGCATGACGCTGCCGATTCTTTCCATCGGCGGAACAGGCGTTGTATCCGTAGCTTCCCATATTATAGGAAACGAGATGAAGCAGATGGTACACAGCTATTACGATGGCGATGTTCAATTTGCAAGCTCCATGCACCGTAAGCTGCTTCCAATTATGAAAGCTTTGTTTGCAGCGCCAAGTCCATCTCCGGTAAAAGCAGCTTTAAATATGAAAGGCGTTTATGTCGGTGATGTCCGTTTGCCGATGGTTCCATTAAGTGCCGAAGAAAAAAATGAGCTCCAGAAAAAGCTTCCCGACCTTAATATTGAAGCAGTTGGATAACGTACAGGCCCCCACCAGCCAGAGGCTTTGCTTGTAGAGAAACCGCGTGTTTTTCTACAAGCTTTTTTTGTGTGAACTTTAGGCATTGACTATTCTCTTCCCTTCTACGAACGACTACTCCTTCTCTAGTCAACCCCCGACCCGGTTCCCGTCTCACCTGTTTTCCACCGAAATTCGTCATTCTCACCCGCCCTTCAACAAAATAACCCATTCTGCTTATCCCCCTGTACTTCGATCTCAGCCTTTCATTATAAGCTCGAATATTCCTGTAGGGACGTGCATAAATATAATTTTTCTAAAAATTTCGTCGAATAATGATGCAATTTATTTTTATTCTGTTATAATACATAAATAACGGAACATTAAAGGAAATTGTCCTTAAATAAAGGAGGTTCTTTTTTGGACGCCATCAAAGAATTAATTACATCAATTGAAAACGAAATCGTTGAGATCCGCAGAACCTTACACACTCATCCAGAGCTGAGCAATGAAGAACATAAGACCTCTTCACTTGTTAAAGAGAAATTAACGGAATACGGAATCAAGTGGCAGGGTGGATTTGCTAAAACCGGCATCCTTGGAATTATAGAAGGCGAGAATCCCGGCGGTACTGTTGCTTTACGTGCAGATATGGACGCTCTTCCAATTCAGGAAGCGAACGACCTCAGTTATATATCCGAAAATGAAGGTAAAATGCACGCCTGCGGGCATGATGCTCATACAGCCATGCTGCTCGGTGCAGGATATGCGCTTCAAAAATCTAAACACAAGCTGAGTGGTACTGTACTGCTCGTATTCCAGCCGGCAGAAGAAACATCGCCATATGGAGGTTCACAGCCGATGATGGATGACGGTGTATTTGCCGAATACACTCCCGACGTCATTTACGGACAGCACGTGTGGCCGAGCCTCCCCGTAGGCCAAGTCGGTATTCGGGACAAGGAAATGATGGGAGCCTCCGACAGGTTCAGGGTGACGATTAAAGGAAAAGGCGGACACGCAAGCATGCCTCATGACGGCAATGACGCTCTTATTGTTACAAACCAGATCATTACAGCCCTGCAAACCATTGTTAGCCGCAGCGTAAACCCGCTTGAATCTGCAGTAGTTACCGTAGGACGCATTGAAGGAGGCTACAGCTATAACGTCATTCCTGATGAGGTGACCTTTGAAGGGACGGTCCGCACCTTTAAACCAGAAGTAAAGGAAAAAGTGAAGCAGAGATTTCACACGATTATTGAACAAACAGCTGAAGCCTTTGATGCTGTTTCTGAAATCCGCTATTTTGATGGCTACCCCGCTACTATTAATTCACCGGAGTGGGCAGCCCAAGCAAGAACTACCGTTGAAAAGATCCTCGGTGATCAGGCGGCGCCTGAGATTGATCCAGCATTAGCTGGTGAGGATTTTTCCAGATTTCTTTTAAATTACCCGGGAGCGTTTATATGGCTTGGCACACAAATAGAAGATGCTGAAAATCAGAAGCCGCTTCACGACCCAGGTTTTAAGCTGAATGAAAAAGCCTTACCTCTTGGAAGTGAGTTTTTGGCTGAAGTTGCTGTTGATACACTCAACACTTTAAAACAGGGAGCGAATTAATATGGCTGGACATTCTAGTAATTTTATTAAAAGAATTGAGCCGTCCCTAAAACAGTGGCGGAGACATCTGCATCAATACCCTGAGTTAGGATTTACTGAATACTACACCACCTTTTTTATTGGTGAAGAACTTAAGAAGCTGGGGTTCACGATATACACAGGCCGGGATGCCTTAGAAAGTGATGCCCGCTACGGGGTTCCACAGGACAGTGAGCTTCTGGAACAGGAGGATCAGGCACGGGGCCACGGAGTTGATGAAGAGTGGCTGAAGACTGTGCGCGGGGGTCACACAGGTCTGGTCGCCGTTTATGATACCGGAAGAAACGGGGATCATACCGCCTTCCGATTTGACATTGACGCCTTACCGATTGAAGAAGCTGAACAGGATAAGCACGTACCTTATAAGGAAGATTTCATCTCTAAACAAAAAGGCGTCATGCACGCGTGCGGTCATGACGGCCACACGACAATCGGCCTCGGTCTCGCTCAATTTATCTCTGAACACCACCAGCAGTTAAAAGGCAGGTTCACCCTGCTGTTTCAGCCGGCTGAAGAAGGAGGCCGCGGTGCCAGGGCAATGACAGAAAAGGGCTGGCTTCAAGGAGTGGATACGTTTTATTCCGGTCATATCGGCATCAACCCCCTCCCTGTCGGTACCATCGCTGCCACTGTGAGAGGCTTCTTAGCTTCATCTAAATTAAATGTTCATTTCAAAGGTCAATCCTCTCATTCCGGAATGAAGCCTGAAGCCGGACGCAATGCTCTGCTGGCAGCAGCCACTGCGACCACCCAGTTACACGGGATTTCACGTCACAGCGATGGAGTGAGCCGGGTAAATGTTGGGAAGCTGATTGCCGGTAATGGACGAAACATCATTTCTGACCGTGGCTACCTGGAACTAGAAACAAGAGGCGAAACGCAGGAAATCAATCAATATATGCAGACTGAAGCCAAAAGAATCATTGAGGCTTCTGCCTTGATGCACCAAGTAGAAGCCAATATTGAATTTGTCGGGGAAACGGAAGAATTGAGTTGTGATGACTCTCTTATCCCATCCATCACCCAAGCTTGCAGTGCGAGCAGCTTGATTACAAGAGTTGACCCATACGCGCTGGTGTCAGGATCTGAAGATGCAAGCTTTATGATGAATGCCGTTCAGGAACAAGGCGGAAAAGCCACCTATATGCTGTTCGGTACCCAGCTGCCTGACAACCACCACTCGCCCCATTTTGATTTTGAAGAAGGCGTACTAGCTGTTGCACTGGACGCTTACATTCACATTGTGAAAGGAGGGAACGAAATTGACTGACATGCACCATTGGCTTAAGACCAATTTATTAAAGCTTAATTTAGTGGATGAGATGGATTACGAAGAAGGATTTTCAAGACTGAGTTATACCGAAGAAGAAAAGCAGTCCCACCAGGCCTTTCAATCGATTGCGCAGGAACTCGGTTTAGAGGTTTCTTCTGACCAGGCCGGCAATCAATGGGCTTCATGGGTAGTTGATGAGAGTGCCCCTACAGTCGCGGCCGGCTCTCACGTCGATACCGTTAAGAACGGGGGCGGCTATGACGGTACAGCCGGTGTCCTGACTGCACTGGCAGCCATTAAACTACTAAAAGATCAAGATTTTAAACCTGAAAAGAATATCAGCATTATCTGTTTTGCTTCAGAAGAATCTGCCCGGTTCGGTGTATCTACGATAGGAAGCAAAGCCATATCAGGCCTGCTTGAAAAAGAGGAGCTTGCTTCAGTTAAAGATGGAGATGGAATCACGATTAAAGAGGCAGTAGAAGGATTCGGACTTTCCTGGGAAAACATTGAACAAGCTGAACTCCCTGAACACGCATTGGAAAGCTTCCTTGAGCTCCACATTGAACAGGGTACACAAATTGAAGACAACCAGGCTAACATTGGGATTGTCCGAGGTGTATCCTGCCCGATCCGCCTGCAGGTCAAAGCCACGGGAATGGCGAACCACACAGGGACAACACCGATGACGAACCGCTCAGACGCCTTCGCTGCTATTGCACCACTTGTTACTTTTGTTGAGGAACAGGCCAACTTAATAAACAGCGAACAGGGTACTCCGCTTGTGGCAACGGTAAGTACCGTTCAGCTCGAACCTAATGTAATGAACGTCATCCCTGGCGAGGTCACCTTAGGGATAGACATCCGGAGTGTAGATGATTCACTTAAGAAAGAATTAGCTGACCGCATCATCGCCTACTGTAAAAAAACCGAAGAAAAGCGGCAGATCAGCATTCACGTTCACACACTCGTGGATAACCCTTCCGTCTTCTTAAATCCTAAGGTCCAGGAAAAGCTTACTCACATTAGTGAGAAGTTAGGCTATATCCCATTATCCATGGACAGCGGAGCCGGCCACGATGTCATGAATATGGCTGAGAAGTGGCCGACAGGTTTATTGTTTGTCCCTTGTGACCGGGGCATCAGCCACCATCCTGAAGAGTTTGCTTCCATTAGAGATCTGGCTAAAGGATCCCACGTAATGGCGGAATATCTGAAGGAAGAAACAGGTGAGGGCCGATGAAAACAAAAATAGGAGTCATTGCCCCTCACGACTCCCTGCAGCGAATTATGTATGTTGCTAAGGAATTCGAGGACATTTCATTTGTGCCCTATCCTTATGAACAACTCGAAGAAGTATCCTCTATTTTAAAAAAACATCGGCAGGACGTAGACCAATGGTTTTTCTCAGGGGTGCTTAACTACACGTACGCAATGAAAAACAACCTGATAACAGCAGATGAAGGGGCATTCCCCCCTTTACACGGTGCCAGCTTTTTCGGAATCCTTCTGGAAGCGCAATTAAATTCCAACCAGGTATTCCGGCAGGTCGGCATCGATACGATTACTAACGAAGAATTCGACAAAATTCTATCCTACTATCAACTAGAAGACTTAACCTACTACACCCACCCATTTGAAAGCAATAAAAGCGCAGACGAGCTCGTTCAATTTCATTCTCGTTTATATGAAGAGGGGAAAATAGAGGTAGTCATTACTTCCATTAAGGACGTCTATCTCCAGCTTAAAGAGAAGAAGATTCCCGTTTATCGTGTAACCCCTTCGTATTTATCAATAAAAATGATCATTCAGTTTTTAGAAGAACGGGCGCAGTCCAACCTGTATCGAAACTCGCAAGTCGCCGTGATCGGCTGTCGGATTGAAATGGAACCCGATAACCTCGAAGAACTCTATTATTCTTTTAAAACTAAATATCAGGAATTAGATGTAAGAAGACAGTTATTTGAAATCGCCGAAAAGACGAACGGCTCCGTGATGCAGATGGGAGACGGACTCTTCTTTATTTTTACAACCCGCGGGGAATTGAGCATTGAAACCGAGGGGGATTTGTTTTCCTTAATTGACGAGATTCATTTACAAACCAGTCTGCAGGTGAAGATCTCAATTGGATTTGGCGAGACCGTACTGCAGGCGGAGCAGCACGTAAGATTAGGATTCCGGCACATTAAAGATTACGACAAGCCGATCCTGCTTGTAGTAGATGATGACCAGTCGATTTCAGCTAAGCATCAGGAAGAACAAATCAATTACAGCACAGTAGAAATCGGCGCCTCCTGGAAAGAGAAAATGAAAGACGTCAATCTCAGTCCGGGGGTGGTATCCAAAATAACAGCTTATGCGAATCATTACCGTCGCGAACAATTCTCCTCTCAGGATCTGGCCCGCTGGCTGAAAAGTACAGAGAGAAACGGCAGGAGGATCCTGGCAGAGATGGAACGCGTAGGAATCGTGGAACAATCAGGAGAAGCACAATCCGGCGAGAGAGGCCGGCCGCGAAAACTTTTTCAATTTACAGGGAATTAATGTTTGGGAATTCACGACATTAGTGGCATAAAAGCATCTTCTTTAAAAAAAAGAAAGGGTGAAAGAGATGAGTCAGACGACTGAAGAGAAACAAAACAAAGGAATGACCAGATTCCTTAATGCTATAGAGAAAGCCGGGAACAAATTACCTGAGCCGTTTATGCTGTTCGTATATTTAGCTGCAATCACAATCGTCTTTTCCTGGATTATTTCACTATTTGGGGTAACAGTAGAAGAGCCCGGTACAGGGGAAGAAGTTGCGATTAAAAGCCTGATTTCAGGCGAGGGTCTTGAGTATATACTAACCTCCATGCTCGATAACTTCACCGGGTTTGCACCGCTTGGCCTTGTGCTGGCCATGATGCTGGGTATTGGTCTTGCCGATAAGGTGGGGCTTCTCGAAACTGCAATTAAAAGTACAATTCTAAAAGCACCTAAATCATTAGTCACTTATGCCATTATTTTTGTAGGTATTATGGGGAACCTCGCGTCTGACGCGGCCTTCGTTATTGTACCTCCGTTAGCGGCAATGGTCTTTTACACGATTGGACGCCACCCATTAGCTGGTTTGGCGGCAGGCTTTGCCGGTGTTGGCTCAGGTTTTACAGCCAACTTCATTATTACTGGTACAGATGCTTTACTTTCTGGGATTTCTACAGAAGTTATGGAAGGATTAGATTCCAATATTGTAGTTACGCCAGTGGATAACTGGTACTTTATGATCGCTTCTGTTGTTCTTCTAGCTGTTGCTGGTGCTCTAACTACCGAGAAAATCATTGAGCCTCGTCTTGGAAAGTATGAAGGAGAAGGCGGAGACGAAACTTCACTTAAAGAAAGTACAGATCTGGAGCTTAGAGGTCTTCGCAATTCCGCAATTGCAGGTCTCGTTTATCTTGTTATTCTCGTTGCAGCGATTGCCTGGCCTAATTCCGCTTTACGAAGCGAGGAAGGCGGTCTTGTGCCATCTCCATTTTTAGATGGAATTGTGCCAATTATCTTATTTTTCTTCATTGCAATCGGCGTCGCTTACGGTGTAACGGTAAAGGAAATTAAGTCTTCCCGTGATATTTCAGGATTCATGGGAGAAGCGATGAAAGACATGTCAGGATTCATCGTCCTGATCTTTGCAGCAGCCCAGTTTATCGCATACTTCGACTGGACTAATATCGGTACGTGGATCGCCCTGAGCGGAGCGAACTTACTGCAGTCCATGGACATGACAGGCCTTCCTATTGTAGTCGGCTTTTCCATCCTGACGGCGTTTATGAACCTCTTAATCTTTAGTGGTTCTGCACAGTGGGCTTTAGAAGCACCGATTTTCCTGCAGATGTTCTATTATTTAGACTATCATCCTGCATTTATTCAAGTAGCCTATCGTATTGCTGATTCTTCCACGAACATCATTACACCGATGAACCCTTATATCATCGTGGTACTGGCGTTTATGCGGGAATATAACAAGAAAGCTGGCTTAGGAACACTAATTTCATTAATGCTTCCGTACAGTATTATTTTCTTCGTGATCTGGATCATTCTACTGCTCGTGTTTGCTATCTTCGGCATTCCATTTGGTCCAGGTATCGGTGTCAACCTTTAACAGCCGGATATAGTACAAGCTGCGGATTCCCCGCAGTGACAGCTTGCAGAGAAACCCTTTGGTTTTTCTGCAAGCTTTATTTATGTCTTAAGATACGGCCTCCTGAAACAGCTCTCTGACTGACCGCTCCTGAGGCTGTGCCTCTCTATACTCCTTTTATTACCTTCTTTGTTCTGCCACAGCGTTCGCATTGATAAATGGCTGCTGACTGCCATTCTTTATCCCAGCCTGCTTGTTTATTTTTATGCAGTCCTATTTTACATAGAAAATGAGACTCACTTCTGTTGCGGACTCGCGCCCCTGCCACGAGTATAGTACCAGTTGCAGCCAGGAGAGCAGGAATGACGTACCCTGTCTCGACAACAGACAGCCACAATATAAAGCTGGTAAAGATAAGAGCAACGGCCTGCAAACTGGAGTTGGAAATGCATTCAGCCACCTTCCTTCTTTCCTTCCTTTACCCTGCATTTGATAGAAGATCACTTGAAAATTTGCTCCTGAATTGAATAAAACTTGTTAGGAAGGGTATGAATCATAGATAGGATATTTTGCACGGAGGGATCAGGATGAACAGAGGCATTATTACATCACTTTCTGCGATTATCATTGCGCAGGGGCTAAAAATCGTCACCCATAAAAGATTAAGCGGGAAATGGGACTGGAAGCCGATTCTTCAAACCGGCGGCATGCCAAGCTCCCATTCAGCAGGAGTCGCTTCACTGGCTGCTTATGTTGCCTCTAACCGTGGCACGAGGCATATCGAAACGTCTCTCGCTGTCGTCTTTGGCACCATCGTTATGTATGATGCACAAGGGATTAGAAGACACACAGGTGAGATTGCCCGGCTTGTCAATGACCTCGAAGATAACATTGAAGAAATTTCAGGCGATTTTCCAAGTCTGGAATTCGTTAAACGTGAGGAAGAATTAAAGGAATTGCTTGGCCACCAGCCGGTTGAAGTCGCAGCCGGAGCCTTGTTTGGGTTATTATATGGTTTAGCTTCCGCTAAGCTTGAAGACCGCAGACTAGAAAAACAACAAAAATTATGACCTTGAGTGAAAGAAAACCCTGCAGGCTGTCGAGTAACTTGACAGTCTCAGTTTGTCGAGTAATACCTGCGGGAAGACATAAAAAAGGCTTGCAGAGACCCCATTGGTTTCTCTGCAAGCTTTTTTGCTTCTCTATTTATTTCACCTCATCGACCCAGCCGAAACGGTCTTCAATATACCCACGTTGAATGCCGGTAATCGTATCATAAAGCTTTTGCGAGAGCTCGCCGATCTCATGGTTGTTAATCGTCATCTTCTTCCCTTGCCAATTCAATTCTCCAACCGGGGAAATGATCGCCGCGGTGCCTGTTCCAAACGCTTCCTCTACCTCTCCGCGTTCGTATGCTTCGTGCAGCTCGTCGATCGAAATCTTTCTTTCCACAACCGGAACTCCCCAATCGCGTAAGAGCTCCAGAATGGACATGCGGGTAATCCCTTTTAGAATACTTCCGCTTAACGCCGGGGTGATGACTTCCCCGTTAATTTTAAAGAAGATGTTCATACTGCCGACTTCTTCTATGTAGCGTTTCTCAACACCATCAAGCCACAGTACATCTGCACTTCCCTCTCTGTATGCACTTGCCTGTGCCTGGTAGCCGGAAGAATAGTTTCCTGCTGTCTTCGCCATTCCTGTCCCGCCTTTTACTGCACGTGTAAACTCATTTTCCACTTTAATTTTCACCGGGTGGATTCCGCCTGAGAAATAAGAACCAACCGGGGATAGAATAATCATGAATTTATACGTTTTAGACGGAGCCACCGCCAAATTCGGATCCGTTGCAATAATAAAAGGCCGGATATACAGGGAGGTTCCCTCAGTAGAAGGTACCCAATCCTTTTCAATACGGATTAATTCCTCTAAGTAAGTCATTACTTCTTCCTCGTCAATCGGAGGAATGCTCAACCGATCGCTTGAGCGGTTAAGACGCTCGAGGTTTTTCTCCGGTCTGAATAAGAGAATGCGGTCTCCGTCTGCACGGTAAGCCTTTAACCCTTCAAAGACAGTCTGTCCATAATGAAAAATCATCGCCGCAGGATCCAGCGTTACGGGTTCGTATGGGACAATTCGAGGCTCATGCCAACCTTTCCCTTCCGCATAATCCATCACAAACATATGGTCTGTAAATGTTTGGCCAAACGGAATTTGATCTTTTTCAGGCTTTGATTTAAGGTTTGTGCTCTTAGCAATGGTCAATTCGTTAGCAGTCATCAGCATAGCTCCTTCTTCATTGTGGTAAGAAAGCCCGCTTCTATCAAGATGCGGACGTTTATATTAGTATCCATTGTACGCTGAACGGCGCTTATTTTAAAGTCTTTGGCCCTGTACTTCTTTACTATAGTGGAGAAATGGGCGCACAGGGTGGATAGGTGGGAGAAGTATGGCTCATTTCAACCTCCTTATCCGCTCGGATGGTCTTCTGTTGATCGTCCAGGGGTTAATCGCTCCCATTTCCAGATGAACCAAAAAATCACCTCCATCGTCAGACAGAGGTGAGCACCGTTGTTATAGAATTCCAATAGAAGCTAGTAAAATAACAACCGCGACAGAGATAACCGGAATCAGCACAGCTACAATAAAAATATCTCTATAGCTGTCTTTATGAGTCATCCCCGTAATCGTTAACAGCGTAAGGACAGCCCCGTTGTGCGGCAGTGCGTCAAGTCCTCCTGAAGACAGGGAAGCAATTCGGTGGAAGGCTTCCGGACTGATGCCTGTATCCATTGCTATTTCATAATATTTCGATCCCAGGGCTTCGAGGGCAATCCCCATCCCTCCTGAAGCTGAACCTGTAGCACCAGCCAAGACGTTAACAGCAATAGCTTCAGAGATTAGCGGATTGCCGCGGACTCCCATTAACACCTCAGTTAATTGCTCAAACCCAGGGACAGCACGCACGACTGTACCAAATCCTACGGCGGCACTGGTGTTAATAATTGCAATTACAGAACCGCCTGCTCCGGCGTTAATAGATTTCACGAATTTCTTGAATTTAGCGAAGTTCAATACCATGATTAGTAGAATACCAGAAATTAATGCTACAACAATGTCCCAATTAAATAGATTTAAAGTAATAAGTACCGTAAGCAAAGGAAGCACGGATAATAGAAAGTGGGGGATTTTTTCATCATCTGCTACGAGATTGTTATCTTTGGGTTCGGTAAAATATTCACCGTTCTGCATAAGCTTTTTCTCACGCCAGCGTAAATACAAATATCCACCCACAGCCATCACAAGAGCCGCGATGATCCCCATGGCAGGGGCCGCTGTGGCGTTTGTGTCAAAGTAATCCATCGGAATCAGGTTCTGGATCTGCGGGGTGCCCGGGATCGCGGTCATCGTAAAGGTGAAGGCACCAAGCGCCACTGTGGCCGGGATTAAACGGCGGCTGATATTGGCTTCTCTAAATAACGAGATTGCAAGCGGATAAACAGCGAAGACAACGACGAATAAGCTGACGCCTCCATAGGTTAACACTGCTGCAGAGGCAAGGACTCCGAGGATCGCACGCTTCGTTCCTATTACTTTCGTTAAAGCAACCGCAACGGACCGTGCCATTCCAGTATCCTCCATTAACTTACCAAACACAGCTCCCAGCATGAAGACAGGGAACCATTCCTTCGCAAACCCGACAAACCCTTCCATATACGTATCCTTATAGGCATCAAGTAAATCAAGCCCGCCTGTTAAAGCAACCACACCTGCCGCAATGGGGGCGACCCAAATGATCGACCACCCAAGATACGCCAGTGCCATAAGGACAATCAGCCCTAATAAAATTCCAAGCATCAAACTTCCTCCTTCGTTTGTGAGCGTTTAAAGAGCTTCAACGACCATCGCAATTCCTTGTCCGCCGCCAATGCACAACGAGGCGACGCCATATTTCTCATTTCTCCTTTTCAACTCCTTCACTAAGGAGTAGAGCACTCGTGTTCCGCTTGCGCCAATGGGGTGACCAAGAGCAATAGCTCCTCCATTCACATTTACCTTCTCCCGATTTAGACCTAATTCTTTTTCTACAGCCAGATATTGAGCAGCGAAGGCTTCATTCACTTCCACTAATGCCATATCGTCCAGCGTTAAGTTTGTTTTTGCTAAGGCGTTTTGAACGGCTGTAACAGGACCGATTCCCATATAACCCGGATCAACACCTGCCAGTCCATAGGAAACCACTTTAGCTATGGGAGTCAGACTCTTCTCTTCTACAAAATCTTCCCCAGCTACCACCACAGCTCCAGCCCCGTCATTAATGCCGCTTGCGTTGCCTCCTGTCACTGTTCCGTCCTTTTTAAAAGCAGGCTTCAGTTTAGCCAGCATCTCGGACGTTGTATCAGCACGGACATGCTCGTCTTCATCAACGATCACTGTACCTTTTCGTGATTTCACTTCGATTCCGACGATTTCTTCTGCCAGCCGCTCTTTCGCACCCGCTGCCCGCTGATGACTTAAGGAGGCATACTCATCCTGGGCTTCACGCGTAATCTCATACTTTTCTGCCAGGTTTTCAGCTGTCACGCCCATTCCGCCTCCGATATACTCATCTGTTAAAGCAGCCCAGAGCATATCATCTACTTTAGGAGCGGCCAGCTTCGTCCCAAACCGGCTTCCCCTTAAAGCATGGGGGGCTAGACTCATGCTTTCTGTACCGCCCGCTAAAGCAGCTCTTCCGTCGCCAAGCTGGATCGCCTGCACAGCAGAAACTACCGACTGAAGTCCAGAGCCGCACAAACGATTCACGGCTAACGCCGGACTTGAGATCGGTAATCCTGTTTTGAGGGCCACGTGCCTGGCCAAATAGGGAGCATTTTTTGCAGAATGAATGACATTTCCGATGATGGAAAAATCAATCTCTTCCGCTTGAATGCCGCTGCGGCGGATAGCTTCTTTACTTACGGTTACACCTAATTCGGTTGGATCCACATCCTTTAATTTTCCTCCAAACGTACCAAAAGGACTGCGTGCTCCTTCTAAAATATATACATCTTTCATAAGAATCCTCCTTTATTGAGCGGTATAGCCGCCATCAATGACAACAGCCTGTCCGGTAATTCCTTTAGCTTTCTCATCTGCTAAGTACAGCACGTAATCAGCAATCTCTTTAACCTCCAGTAACCGCTTCTGCGGGACAAGCGGATAAATAACTTCTTCGAGCACCTTCTCAAGTGATACATTGCGGTTCGCCGCTAAATCCTCCAGCTGATTGCGGACAAGAGGCGTATCGACATATCCGGGACAGATCGCATTGACCGTAATGCCGTGCTCTGCTCCTTCAAGCGCTGTTACTTTTGTCAGCCCGATTACGCCGTGCTTTGAACTGTTATACGCTGCCTTCCCGGCAAAGCCGATTAACCCATTGATCGATGCCATATTGATAATTCGGCCGAAGCCTTGCTTTTTCATAATCGGAAATACGTGTTTTGTAGCCATAAACGGAGCGACCAGCATCACGTTCGTAATAAACTGAAACTTCTCTGTTGGAAAATCTTCAATCGCTGCCACATGCTGTAAGCCTGCGTTGTTAATTAAGACATCCAGCCTTCCATATTGGTCAACCGTTTGATTAATCGCCCCCTTCAGCTCTTCTTCATTCGTGACATCGCATTTTACCCCGATACAGTCATAACTCCGGTTTTTAAGGTCCGCCGTCACTTCATTCAGCTTCTCTTTGTTGATGTCACTAAATACAACCTTTGCCCCTTCTTCGGCAAAAGCCAGACCCATTTGATAACCAATCCCACTTGCTGCTCCAGTAATAAATACAACTTTCTCCACCTATAACTCCCCCTTTGATGATTAAAAAGATGCTTCAAGTAAATTCGGATGAATCTTTAACTCTGCTTCCGTTGAATCTTTAATCTCCTGCACTGTCCAGCCTTCCGCAACTTCCACTAATTCTAGCCCTTCTTCCGTAACATCGATCACTGCTCGCTCGGTAATGATACGATCGACAACGCCTTTCCCTGTTAACGGCAGCTGACATTGCTTTAATATTTTCGGGGCTCCGTGTTTGTTGACATGATCCATAATGATAACCGTTTTCCTGGCACCATGAACGATGTCCATCGCCCCGCCCATCCCTTTAATCATTTTTCCTGGAATCATCCAGTTGGCTAAGTCTCCATTTTCATCAACTTCCATACCTCCGAGAATCGCGAGGTCAATGTGCCGGCCCCGGATCATCGCAAATGACTCCGCACTGCTGCAATAGGAGGCTCCAATCGAAGCAGTGACCGTCTCTTTCCCGGCATTGATTAAGTCAGGATCGACTTCATTTTCATAAGGGGAGCGGCCAATCCCTAATAATCCGTTCTCCGATTGAAGCACAACCTCCTTATCCTCCTGAATGTAATTCGCCACCATCGTCGGCATTCCAATACCTAAATTTACGTAGAAACCGCTTTCAATTTCCTGTTCAGCTCTTCTCGCAATCTTCTCCCGAACGATTGCTCTATCCAGTTGTACAGCCATTTATACCCCTCCTCTAATTATGCCTGCTGCCTTACTGTAAGACGTTCTATACGTTTTTCCTGAGCTCCCTCAATGAGACCCTGTACATAAATGCCAGGTGTATGAATGTGATCAGGATCAAGCTCACCAGGGTCGACGAGTTCCTCCACTTCTGCAATCGTCACCTTGCCCGCCGCCGCAATCATCGGATTAAAATTACGCGCCGTCTTGTTGTATACCAGATTCCCATAGCGGTCGCCTTTAGCTGCCCGAACAAGACTAAAATCTGCTTGCAGCCCTTTCTGCAGTAAGTACTCTTTTCCATCAAAGCTCCTTACTTCTCCTCCTTCAGCAAGTGGTGTTCCAACCCCCGCTGGTGTGTAAAAAGCTGGTATGCCTGCACCTCCTGCACGGATCTGCTCAGCCAGCGTTCCCTGCGGTGTCAGCTCGACTTCAAGCTCGCCTTCTAAGACCTGACGTTCAAATTCTTTATTCTCCCCCACGTAGGAACCGATCATTTTATCAATTTGTTTATTCTTTAAAAGCAGACCGAGACCCCAGTCGTCGACCCCGCAATTATTTGATATGACCGTTAAATGCTTCACCTTCGAATCTACTAACGCCACTATTAAGTTTTCCGGTATGCCTACCAGACCGAAGCCGCCCACCATTATGGTTGAATGATCTTTTACTCCACTGACAGCTTGTTCAAACGATGGATAGATCTTTTTCATCATTACTCCACTCCCTTCACCCTTTATATATGCAAAATTCATGCCAACTTTTAATAGCCGTCCAAACACTGATAGACAAAGAATGTAACAAATCGACACCTTCCCATCCTTTTCGAGATTCTGGAATATTGATAAAAAATTCATTCCTAAACTATGAAAACCCTCTCAAACCAAACAAAAAGAAACCATTCCACATTCTCGGAATGGTTTCCGGGTTTCTGGAATGGTTTATATATTATACTTTTTCACTTTTTCATAGAGACTTGATTTGCCGATATTAAGAGCCTTCGCTGCTTCAGCCCGGTTTCCGTCAACTTTTTTTAATGTCCGTTCGATGGCTTTTTTTTCTGCCTTCTCCAGCACGTCCTTTAAAGTGTCTCCTTCTTCAAAAGCATACGTTTTATGCTGGATATGATCAGGCAGGTCCTCCACTTGAATGGTTTCCGTATTTGTTAAATGTACCGCCGCTTCAATGACGTTCTCAAGCTCCCTGACATTTCCTGGCCACTCATACTGCTGAAGACAATGATACACATCCCGATTGAAATCAATCACCCGCTTGCCAACTCGTTCCGTCACCTTTTGCAATAAATATTTCGACAGAACGCGGAGATCTTCCGGCCGCTCACGTAAAGGCGGGATTTTTACCTGGACGACGTTAACGCGGTAAAATAAATCTTCCCGGAACTGCTGCGATTGAATCAGCTCCTCGAGCGACTGGTTGGTAGCAGCTATGATCCGCACGTCAATCTGCTCAGGTTTCACGCCCCCGACAGCCTCCACTTCGCCTTCCTGCAGAACGCGGAGAATTTTTACCTGGGCATGAAGCGGCATATCTCCAATCTCATCTAAGAAAAGCGTGCCGCCGTTGGCCAGCTGAAACTTTCCAGGTTTCCCGCCTTTTTTCGCTCCAGTAAAAGCCCCTTCCTGATAGCCAAACAGCTCTGATTCTAGTAAGTGCTCCGGAATGGCTGCGCAGTTGACCTTTACAAAAGGCTTCGTATGACGCTCACTGAGCTGGTGAATGCTGTGCGCAAACAGCTCCTTTCCTGTTCCGCTCTCCCCTCTGAGTAATATTGACACATCCCCCGGGGCAAGTTTCATTATCTTATTTTTGAGCTTATCCATCTCAGGCGAACTGCTGACAATATCGTGCAGCGAGTATGAGGCGCCATTTTGATCTTTCATTTGTTTGCGGTAAGCTTCAAGCTCAAGCAGCAGTGCTTTAATATGACTGTTCATCTTCAGCCACTCTTCGGTATCACGGAAAAGCACCATTCCAAGAGCACCCACGATTTCTCCATCCGAACGAAGCGGCACACGGTTTGCCACCATGTACTTGCCGCGGATTTCCTGAAGATCGGCCATTTCCTCGACCCCTGTTTCCACCACAATGTGCATTCTCGTGTTATCAATGACCTCTGTGACATGCTTGCCTTTCACTTCGGATTTATCAAGCTCAAGAAACCGGCAATATCCGTCATTCATATATGAGATATATCCACTGCGGTCCACAATCACAATGCAATGATTGGCGTTACCGAAAAACGTATCGAAAATATCGTTCTTATAATCATCCAGTATCGATAACATGTCTACAACTCCTGTGATAACGTTTTCAAAACTTCTTATCTAGAAGTCTACCATGTTTCGACGTCAGCATCTATATCATAGAAGACTTCGACAGTAACTGCTGCTAAGTCAATGAAAAATTATAAGATTTTTTTGACAAATAGATCTCTTATGTTAAAGTGAACTTATTCATAAAATGAACATGTTCATATAAAAAATGTGTTCATGTTAATTAGTACTACTACTTAATTAAATACTGGGGAGGATTGCAAATTGGTATGAATCATTCAAGAGTAGAAAAATCAATTTTTTGGCCATCCTTACTTTTGGTCGTAGCAGTTACGTTAGTCTTAGTTATCTACCGCGAATCAGCAGGTCCTATTGTTGAGAATATGATGACAGAGCTCACGTTTCGAATGGACTGGGCCTTTGAATTTCTTACCATTGGTTTATTCGTTATTTTGGTATGGCTAATGACCGGTAGATACGGACGTGTGAAATTGGGGAGTGTGGAGGAACAACCTGAGTTTTCTCGCTTTAGCTGGGGTGGAATGCTCTTCTGCGCCAGCATGGGGACGAGCATTATGTTCTGGTCTATTGTAGAACCCTTATATTATTACACGGGGCCTCCGTTTGGTATAGAAGGTGGAAGTACAGAAGCAGCTGAATATGCCGTCAGCTATGGACTTTTTCATTGGGGAATCTCAGCCTGGGCCCTGTATGCATTGCCAGCTGTGGTTATGGCTTATAGTTTTTTCGTTCGAAAGAATTCCTCTCTTAAAATTAGTGCAGCATGTGAAGGCGTTCTTGGAAAGCATGCTGATGGATTGTTAGGTAAGGCTATAGATGTTTTAGTCATTTGGAGTATGATAGGGGGACTTGGCACTTCCCTGGGATTAGGTGTCCCAATGGTAGCAGCTGTTCTCGGTGACCTATTTGGCATTGAACCTTCATTATGGTTGAACGTTGTCATTATAGTTATCTGGACATTTATCTTTAGTTCCAGTGCTTACCTTGGTTTATATAAAGGAATTAGGAAACTTAGTGACTGGAATGTCTATATGGCGTTAGGGCTGGCTCTATTTGTCATTATTGTCGGTCCTACCCTCTTTATTCTTTCTTACTTCACAAACAGTTTAGGCTTAATGTTGGACGATTTTATGAAAATGAGCCTGTACACAGATCCGATTAGTCAAGGAGGATTTCCTCAGGCTTGGACTGTCTTCTATTGGGCATGGTTCGCAGCCACAGCACCCTTTATCGGTATTTTTGTTGCACGTATTTCCAAAGGAAGAACAATTCGTGAATTAGTCTCCAATGTTTTACTTTGGGGTTCACTTGGGAGCTGGATTTATTTCGGAGTATTTGGCGGGTACGCAATGGATTTGGAGTTAACTGAAAAAATAAATCTCACACACATTTTAATGAACGAAAGTGAACCAGCAGTCATTGTAGCAGTATTAAATTCATTACCTGTTCCTATGATCGCTTCTATTTTCTTTGTAATTCTAGGGTTTATTTTTCTGGCTACGTCTCTTGACTCTGCTAGTTATGTAATCGCAAGTGTGGCAACAAAAGAATTACAAGCTAATGCGGAACCTGCACGTTGGCACCGACTTCTTTGGGGAATACTTCTATCAGCCTTAGCTATTAGTTTAACGTTTGTAGGGGGACTAAACGTCGTACAAACTTCTTCTGTGCTTGTATCCGTTCCTATTCTAATCATGTATGTATTAATGGCTGTCTCATTGATAAAATGGTTGCAGCAGGATGAACACCTTCATGTGCACGTTAAAAAAGGTTCGAAATAGAGGAAGTGAATTAATGAAATCAAACAAAAAAAATATACAACGCGCTCGTATGTGGCGTTATTTTTTAGATGCTGCTACAGAAATGATTGAAGAAGAAGGGATCGATAATGTAACGATCCGTAAAATTGCAGACCGAGCAGGCTTTACAAGTTCCACTGCTTACAATTACTTTAAAGACCTCTCGCACTTGAAATTTTTTGCAGCTATGCGCTTTACGAAAGATTACATTGAGGAGTTACCCCGTTATATTGAAAAAGGAAACAATACAATAGAAAAGTGGCTGTACTCCTGGGAGTGTTTTTGTAAGCATTCTTTTGACCAGCCAAAAATTTACTCTGTTATATTTATGGATGATCTTGGGTCCGTGCCCCAGGATCTATTAAATGATTATTATAATATCTATCAAAATGATTTAATTGGTCTGCCTGAAGAAGTTCAGTCCATTATTATGGAGCACAATTTCTCAAAACGAAGTGCTCTCTACATCCAAAGCGCAGTTGAGGAAGGATTAATGGATGAAGCAAACGTAGATTTCATATCGAATAGCACGTTGATGATCTGGAAAGGTATGATGAACACATTTATGAATCACCGCAGAACTTATTCAAAAGATGAAGCTGTACGTCAAACCCTTCATTATGTAAGCGAAAGTGTCATAAATATCCTGGATCCGCATCAGCGTAAAACCATTCGATTCAAGCCCGATATATAACTGGATTCAACAAGAAAGGATGATTATATGGTCTTTAACATAAAAGATTCACAGAAACGAAGAGTAAAAACAAACTTCCCAAGAGAAATTGAGAAACTCGATCATGTAGAGATCCCTATGTCGGATGGTACTCAGTTGGCAGCTACAATCTGGCTGCCAAAAGATGCTAAAGACCACCCCGTTCCTGCCATATTAGAATATATCCCATATCGAAAAAATGACTTCACAGCCATACGAGATTCTGTCCGCCACCCTTATTTCGCGGGACACGGATATGCAAGCATCAGGGTTGACATTCGAGGCTCCGGGGATTCCGATGGTGTATTAAAAGACGAATATTTGCTGCAGGAACAAGATGATGCTCTAGAAATTTTAGATTGGATCTCTAACCAGCAATGGTCAACAGGGGCAGCCGGGATGATCGGAAAATCATGGGGAGGATTTAACAGTCTTCAAGTGGCTGCGCGTCAGCACCCCACGTTAAAAGCTATCATCACCCTTTGTTCTACGGATGATCGTTACTCAGATGATGTCCACTACAGAGGAGGAAATATTCTTGCATCCGATATGCTTTGGTGGTCATCCACGATGTTTGCCTATAATGCCCGTCCTCAAGACCCGGAGGTTGTTGGAGACAAGTGGAAAGAAAACTGGCTCGACCGTCTAGAAAATACTCCTCCTTTTGTAGAGGAATGGATGAGGCATCAACGCAGAGATGACTATTGGAAGCACGGATCGATTTGTGAAAATTATTCGGATATACAAGTTCCTGTTTTCGCTGTCAGCGGATGGCAAGATGGATATACAGATGCGGTATTCAGGCTCCTTGACCATCTGCCTAAAGAAAGCAAAGGACTCATCGGACCCTGGGCCCATGAATACCCTGAAGTGGCGACTCCTGAACCAGCTGTTGGATTCCTGCAAGAATGCTTGCGCTGGTGGGACCAATGGTTAAAAGGTGAAGATACAGGCATCATGGAAGAACCAAAGCTCATTTCCTGGATTCAAAACAGTGAGAAACCTGCAGTAAGTTATGATGAAAGACCAGGAAAATGGGTTGGAGATAACTCCTGGCCTTCTCAGCATGTTAATACTCAATCCTTATGGGTTCAGGATGGGAAACTTTTACACAGAGCTGGCAAAGGCCAAGAATATACCATTCCAAGTGTACAGGAACATGGATTCTATAGTGGTGTATTCTGTCCCTTCGGTCAGCCTGGTGACCTCCCTGCTGATCAAAGATTAGAGAATGGAAAGTCGGTTGTGTTCACTTCAGAACCATTAACCGAAACGATCGACCTTTTAGGACACCCGGTATTTCAAATGGAATTCTCATCTGACCAGGAGAATGCTTTAGCAGTTGTAAGACTATCAGATAAAGCTCCTACAGGAGAATCCACCTTGATCAGCTGGGGAATGCTGAATTTAAATCATTTAAGTTCTCATGAATTCCCTGAAAAGCTGCAGCCAGGCAAAAAATATAAAATTTCTATTAAACTTGATGCCTTAGGACAGCAAGTACCAAAAGGACATCAGTTAGAAGTAGCAGTTGCTCCCACTTACTGGCCTCAGGCATGGCCATCTCCTAAACCAGTAACATTGACGTTATTTTCCGGAGAGGCTACTAGAATTGATTTACCTATACGTACTCCACAAAAAGCTGATGATTCTGTAGGACAATTTGACGCTCCAGAAACAGCGCAGGTGATGGATAGAGAAATTATTCGTAAAGAAAGACGCACTCGCAGCATCACTCATCAGCCTATTGAGAATGAGTGGAAGTTGGAGGACTTTTCTGACGAAGGAAAAAGAAAGCTACCATCAAATGGAGTAGAGTATGGAAGCATCAACAAAAACACGTACACTATCAAAGAGAATGATCCTCTTTCAGCCCATGCCGAATGTGAATGGGAGCTGACTGTAGGACGCGACGACTGGCAAACAAAACTGGTCACACACAGTGAAATGAAAAGTGATGAGACAAGCTTTTATTTAACGAACATAATGACAGCTTATGAAAATGAAAATAAAATATTTAATAAAACATGGCAGGAAGTCATTCCAAGAGATCATGTTTAACTAAAAAAGGGTGCCTTGTTAAAAGGGCACCCTACATGTTTATTCAGTGATCAGCTCCAGTTCTACAGGAACAAATTCTTCCACTTCTTCCCCGCTTACTACCTGACCAGCCGTAGTGATTGCTTCTTCTCCTATTAATTCAGGCTGTTGCGCAACCGTGGCATCCATACGCCCTTCTGATACAGCTTCACGGGCATCGTCGGTGGCATCAAATCCGACAACAACTACTTCTTCTGCTAAATCATTAGATTCAAGTGCTTCTACAGCACCTAAGGCCATCTCGTCGTTATGGGCAAATACAGCATCAATTTCACTGTTGCTTTGAAGAATGTTTTCCATTACATTCAAGCCGCTGGAGCGGTCAAAGTCAGCTGACTGCTGGGCAACCATTTCCATTCCATCCATTTCATCAACGATATTATGGAAACCTTCTCCTCTTTCCCTCGTAGCTGATGCACCTGAAATTCCTTCAAGCTCTACTAAATCCCCCTCTTCTTCCAGCTGTTCAGCGATATACTCGCCAGCCATTTCTCCGCCTTCCACATTATCTGAAGCAATGTGAGTGACTACTTCTCCCTCATCCGCTGTACGGTCTACTGTAATCACCGGAATGTCAGCACTGTTGGCCGATTCGATCGCCGAAGAAATAGCTGATGAATCAGTAGGGTTTACGAGTAACACATCAATGTCCTGCTGAATAAGATCTTCAATATCACTAACCTGCGATGCTGAATCGTCCTGGGCATCTGCGGTAGTAATCTCGTAACCTGCTTCTTCAGCAGCGGCTTCTGCTCCGTCTCGTAGTGAAACGAAGAAAGGGTTATTTAATGTGGAGATGGACATTCCAATTTTAATTGTTTCATCGCCATCTCCGGAAGTTTCCTCTGAAGAACTCCCCGGGCTTTCCGTCGAACAAGCTGCCATAACGACCAATAAGCTTACCACACCAATTGTTTTCAACCATTTTCTCATGCTACTTTTCCTCCCTTTTATATAGGTGTTATTTGGATCTGCGGTCTAGTAAAACTGCCAGCAGTATTACGCTGCCTTTTACAATTTGTTGATAGAACGAGGAAACGTTCAATAGATTTAACCCGTTATCGAGGACTCCTATAATCAACGCTCCAATTAACGTACCGGTAAGCCACCCTCGTCCTCCTGTCAGGCTTGTCCCTCCGAGAACTACAGCAGCAATCGCATCTAATTCATACATCGTCCCCGCTGTGGGTTGCGCAGAGTTTAACCGGCTCGTTAAGATAATCCCAGCTAATACCGAGAGCATACCGGTAATAGAGTAAACCCAGATTTTTACCCGGTCGGCTCTTATTCCCGATAAAATAGAAGCTTCTTCATTTCCCCCAACTGAATAGACTTGACGACCAAAGATGGTATTTCTCAGAACAAAAAACAATACGGCAAAAGCAATCAGCATTAAAATCACGGGGAAGGGGATACCAAATACATAGCCTTTCCCAATCATTTCAAATGAGAAGCTGTCTGAAAGTCCGGTAATCGGACGCCCTTCGGTATAAACCAGCGTAGCTCCGCGGAAAATAGTCATTGTTGCCAGCGTCGCTATAAATGGCGCAACCTTCCCTTTGGTAATGATCAGCCCGTTCACAGCCCCCATAAGGAGTCCTGCTAACAGACCAATAAAAACCGCTAACATTGGGTCCATTCCACTGGAGAGCATGCCAGCCGTTAAGGCACTTCCGAAGGCAAGAATAGAGCCGACGGATAAGTCAATTCCTCCTGTTAAAATCACAAACGTCATTCCAAATGCAATCAGTGCATTAATCGAGATCTGCCTTAATAAGTTTAAGATGTTGTTTAGGGTAAAGAAGCTGTCACTCGTAAAACCGAGGATAATTACAATGATAATCAGACCTATTAAAGGACCTAATTGGGAAAGGTTGTTTACTATTTTTTTCTTCATCCCTTACTCACCTCCTGTAGCCGCATGCATGATCTTCTCTTGATCTGCTTCACCCCGGTCGAAGATTTTTGCCATCCTTCCTTCATGGATTACCATAATCCTATCGCTGACACCGAGTATCTCTGGCAGTTCAGAGGAAACCATAATAATGGCGACACCCTGCTCCGTTAATTGATTGATAATATGATAGATTTCCTTTTTAGCCCCTACGTCGACTCCCCTGGTGGGCTCATCTAATATAAGTAAGCGAGGTTGGATACCGAGCCATTTGGCAATAACGACCTTTTGCTGGTTTCCTCCGCTTAATGATTTGACCTCTTGCTCCCGGCCTGTTGTTCTTACGTGAAGCTTCTTAATTAAATCATCAACTAAATCTTTTTCCCGGGTATTCGAAACCCACCCCTTATTGGAAACCGCTTTCAAATTTGGCAATGCTACATTTTCCCTAATGGATAAATTAAGTACAAGTCCTTCATCTTTACGGTCTTCAGTTATGAATCCTATTCCAGCTCTAATGGCGTCACGGGGATGAGTAACGTCTATTGGCCTGCCTTTCAACACGACCTGGCCTTTCGTCTTCCTGGCTGCACCAAAGATCGTTTCCACAATCTCTGTCCGGCCTGCGCCCATCAAACCTGCCACCCCGAGAATTTCTCCTTCTTTTACTTGAAAGTTAATTCCTTCAAACCATTCATCTCTTGCTAAATCTTTAACCTCAAGCAATGTATCTCCTATCACATTCGACCTCTCAGGGAACCGTTCACCTAATTCTCTGCCCACCATCATTTTTACAACCGACTCAAAGGAAGTATCCCTAATTTGTTCAGTTCCAACTGATCGTCCGTCACGCAGCACCGTAATACGGTCGCATATTTGAAAAATCTCTTCCATCCGGTGAGAAATATAAACAATACTTACACCTTGTTTACGGAGCGACTCAATAACTTTAAACAAACTGGTAATTTCCCGGTCCGTTAAAGCAGCGGTGGGCTCATCCATAATAATCATTTCGGCATTCGTAGAAATGGCTCTGGCAATGTCAATCATTTGTTGCTTTCCCACGGATAAACTACCTGCTGTTGCATTAGGCGGGATGTTTTCCACTCCCAGGCGTTTCAAGCTTTCAAGCGTTTGTTTTTGCATCTCCCTTTTCCGCAGAATTCCTGTTTTTCCGATTGAAAGCTCTTTTCCTAAAAACATATTCTCGGTTACGGTTAAGTGAGGGATGATATTTAATTCCTGGTGAATGACTACGATACCGTGTTTTTCAGCTTCTTTCGGGTGAGAAAAGTCAACTTCTTTATTCCCTGTCATCGTTATCGTCCCGCCGTCCCGAGGATGAATGCCTGTTAACACTTTAATCAGCGTCGATTTCCCTGCTCCATTCTCTCCCATCAAAGCATGGACCTCTCCAGGCTTCACAGAGAAATCTACTTTCTGCAGTACGTGATTTCCAGAGAATGACTTGTCGATGTTTCTCATTTCCACTAGATTTTGTTCTGCCATTACTCCCACCCCATTTCTTAAAAGATAACGCCCGCATGCAGCATGACATTGGAATATGGCGTTGCTTCCCCTGTCCGAATAATCATTTTGGACTGCTTGGCATCTTTTTTAAATTGTTCATGAGGCAGCTGCTGGACTTCGATGCCTGACAGACAATCTTGTAATTTATTAAAAACAGGGGCGTTCTTACTCTCCATCTCCTGAGCAATGGTTGCCGCTTCTATTTCCATATCTTCCATGACTTTGGTTAACACCTGAACGAGTCCCGGTTCTCCTATGGATAAGGAGACGTCGATACACTTTACGCCATCCGGGACAGGCAGGCCACAGTCGGCAATTACAATCGTATCTGTATGGCCTAACCGAGCTAAAACACCGGCTATTTCTCTATTTAATATTCCTTGCTTCTTCATCGCTTGTCTAACCTTTCTTTTAGAAACTCCTCCACTTGCTGCAAATGGGGCATACCCCCTTGAGCTCCTTTCTCCATAACGGATAAGGCAGCGGCAGCATTGGCAAAGCTGACCGCACGTTTCAGTTTGATCCCTTGAGCAAGCTGCGTTGCTAATGCTCCATTAAATGTATCTCCCGCTCCTGTCGTGTCTTTGACAGTAACTTTGTATCCTGGGATATTCACTTCAGCTCCCTGGACATAAAGAGAAGATCCAAGCTTACCTTTTGTAGTAATCCATTTTCTAAGCACATCCTCATCGATCAGATCCTTTTTAAGAAGTTCAGCCTCCAGTTCATTCGGAGTCATGTAATCAACTTGATGTAATATGGATGAAGGCAGCGGTTGATAAGGGGCTGGATTTAAAATAACAGGTACGTTAGCCGCTTTAGCGACTGACACTACATAAGAAATCGTTTCTAAGGGGATTTCCATTTGCAGCAGAACGATATCGCTTTTCTCAATTACTTTTCTATGTCTTTTCACATATGAGGGAGTCACAGAATGATTGGCCCCGGGAGCCACAATAATCCGGTTATCATTATTAGTGAGAATAATTGTAGCTGTACCAGTAGCCTGGCCCTCTATTTTTTCAATGGCTGACGTATCGACTCCTTCCGCCTGAAGATGATTCTTGAGATCGGCTCCGAATACATCCGTCCCAACAGCTCCGATCATGTGAACATGACTTCCTAATCTAGCCGCTGCTACTGCCTGGTTTGCTCCTTTACCGCCCGGATAAGTGGCAAAGCTTTCTCCCAGAACCGTTTCCCCTTGCTTTGGAAGAACGGAGGTAGATACGGTTAAGTCCATATTAATACTGCCTATTACACATACAGAAGATGCCTCATTCAATAGCATCGTCCTCCCTTCTACAAGTAGAATCTCGTTCAATTAATTGAACAGCAAATTCTTCTACGAACGTTTTCCTTTCATTGTTTTCAACTTGTTCGATTAACAATTCTGCCGCACGGGACCCAATTTGATAAATGGGCTGGGCCATCGTTGTTAGTGCGGGTGAAGTAGTTTCTCCAAGCTTTATTCCGTCAAACGAAATAATGGAAAGCTGTTCCGGCACAGAAATGCCCAGGCCTTCCGCTGCTTTAATAGCTCCAACAGCCATTAAATCATTAGCAACAAACAAACCATCAATTTCCGGCTGCCCTGTGAGAAGTTTTTCTGTTGCTTTTTTTGCCCCTTCAAAGTGATACGCTCCCTGCTCCACGTACGCTGAAGTGAACCACTTTTCTTTCTGGACCACATCTAAATACCCTCGTAAACGCTGCTTCGCATTGCTTACATGTTCCGGTCCAGCTACATGAGCAATTCTTTGGCATCCGGAATCTTTTAAATATTGAACAGCCTCTTTCGCTCCTTCCCGGTTGTTTACCGTGACAGAAGAAATATCTGAATGAATAATTCGGTCCAGAGCCACTACAGGTATATCGAAGCTTTCGATATAATCGGCTGTCATTGTACTTGAAACAATAATGATTCCATCTACAGATTTTTGTGTTAAGGCATCTAAGTAAGCCATTTCTTTACTTAAGTCATCATCCGTATTACACAATACAAAAGTAAACCCTTGTTGTTTCGTCATATCTTCTACTGCCCGTGCCAATTCCGGAAAGAAAGGGTTCATAATATCAGGGACAAACAGCGCAATCATCTTCGAACGGCCCTTAAATAAACTGCGAGCCACATCGTTCGGACGATAATTTAATTCGGAAATAGCCTTAGCCACTCTCTCTTTAGTATCACTTCGAACATAACCATTGCTGTTAAGGACTCGAGACACCGTTGCGACTGACACCTCGGCCAGTTTTGCTACATCTCTAATCGTTGACATTGCGTTTCATCACTTCCCTGTTTCTCATAGGTGTGTAACCCGTTACATAGGTGATAAAAAAATATAGAACTAAAAAATATGTAACCTGTTACACACATGGTAAAGCGCTTACAATATTTTGTCAACCTGAATATTATATAAGTAAAGACCGGGCACTTTTATATAAAAAAAGCGCCTTTATTCAGGACATTCACGTCCAAAATAAAGGCGGCGCTTCATCTATAAATCAATCACTGCCTGTGATTAACAGGTCATCCTTAAGAACAGTCAGCACAGAGTCAGGCGTTACTTCTTGTCCAGGCGTCATATCTATCTGTGTGATCGTGCCGCTTACGCCCACGCACACTTCTACGACTTCTTTGTCTTCTGTTTCGATTAAAAACAACGGTTCCCATTCATACACATAGGCTTCGTCATCCACACAAACTTCCTTAATCGATCCATAACAAGGACTGTACACCTTTTCGAGTACTTCTTTCATGGTTTCGCTCCTTTGTCTAGACTCACCTTTTGCGCTTGCAAAGCGGAAGGCTTTTTCTTTGGAATTCTTAACTGTTCCCGGTGTGGCATGCAGCTTTTTTCTAACATGTAATCTACTATATTCAAATCATGTCCATGACATTACAACAGTAGAATTTTTATTTGCAAACAACCGGTCAGTTCTAGACCATCGACTATTTTAAACCTCTTCTTCGTCGAAAATCAAGACCTGCTTTTTCACAATATTTAACAAAACTGTTGCAACAGATTTATAACATGCAATAATAGGAAAAGAAATACAGAAATTAGTAGAGTTGATTAGGAGAATGATCATGACGGAGCAGTTATTAAAAGAAGCGAAGAAATTTCAGAAAAAGCGTCATTGGAACAATGCCGCTGCCTGTTACCGGCAATACCTTTCCGAATCTAAAAGAACCGTACAAGCTGAGGTGTACGTAGATTATGCGAGAAGCTTGAGAATAAACAGTAAAACGAACAAAGCGTTGGACGTTTTAAAGGAGGGAAAAACAGCTTGTACAAAAGGAATTATCAACCCTTCAAAGCAGTAAATCCTGAAAAATTACACCCCCTTTGCGGCTGTTCACAGAAAGCAGGACAAAGAAATAAACCAAGTCCTGCCTCCTTAAGATTGCGGCTTTTGTTCATAAGCAAGCTTTCGAATCACCTTTTCATGCTCTGGATACTCAAAAAGCAGCTCATCTTGAGTAAACAATTCAAAATCATCAAAATCAAACCCAGGAGACACCATGCAGCCGACGAGGGCAAAGGTGTCTTCTTTTTTTACGGAAGAACCGAAAATCGTCTGCTCCGGCACGAGAAACTGAAGGACTTCCCCCTTGTCTGCCTGCAGCCCAAGCGTTACTTCTTCATACCTTCCTCCAGGCGTTATCATATGAATGGTTAACGGACTCCCCGCGTGAAAGTACCACAGTTCATCTGACTGCAAACGGTGAAAGTGAGATACATCCTCTGACCTCAGTAAGAAGTAAATACTCGTATAAAGCACTCTCTCTCCCTGCAAAAAGTCCTTTCTCTCATTGGAATTATACGAGGGTCTGTAAAATCCTCCTTCGGGATGAGGCTTAAGTTCCAATTGTTCGATATAATCATTAGCTTTCAACATAAATTCTCCTTTCTCGTGTTAAAATAACGAGTTATTTTTACTGTTTAAGCAGAATAAAATTTGTATATTGGCATGACTAAATAGAAGGAGGTTTCAAAGTCACAGATGTCGAATACTCGGGAGAAGTTTTAAAATCAGCTGAAAGTTCAGCGGCAGGTCCCATTTCTTTTCTATAACCCACCCCTTTAAACATCAGTTTTTTAAAAGTCTCTCCGCTTTTCTAAGACTGCAGGCTTTAAAAACGGAGGAAGAATCTTCCCCAATCTACTATAAGGAGGAACCCGATGTCCGCATCGCGAATATTGAAATGGGTAACCGGAGGGCTTGAAGCTCTTTTAGGTATCCCCATTGTCGGCGGTACAATCATTATTTCCCTTCTATGGATTCCACTAGCAGTGATGCTCGCTTTACACATCGTCACTTTAATCTTAACCCAAAAAGACAAAGGTCCGACACGAGGCAGTATATTAGGAATTATCGCTTCGTCGATTGGATGGATTCCTGGTGTTGGGATGGTGATGCACATACTTGCTGCTGTATTTCTTATGATCGATGCCTCTAAGGCTGACCCTGAACCGAATCCTGAAGCGGCTTAGACACGAAAGGTTAATTTTTATCTTTCCAATCGGGATTAACAGGTTCCACAGGACTTACGCAATGGTCTTCCAGCTGTTTATGGAACCCTGTATGAATTAAAATGAGACTTGAAAGATTTAGATTTGCAACTAAAAAGCTAGAGCAATCGCTCTAGCTTTTTAGAATGTTTCACGTGAAACATTTATATCCCCCGCAACAGATTGTAAACACTTTTACCCAATTTCCCTTTGACGGTCTAGTTCATTTAAAAGTTCATCTAAGGATTGAGAAATTTTAACTAGACGGGGGTCTTGAGGATTTTCTAAATAAATGTCCTGCATTACTGTTCTAAGGAGTTCCACTTGCTCTTCTAGATCATTCATTTTAATGGTAACACCCCCACCCTTACTATTTACCCGATCTATTAGATTGATAACATCCCTGAACATGATGTCATAATATCTAAATATTTGTTAACTAATTGTTGCCTCTCTGTTATTTTTGTCCTAATTCATAGTTTTAAACAGGAACAATGGTGGTAAACGCTAACGGTGAACTTATGCAGCCAGAGTCTTTGAATACTTTTCGCCGCATGAAACCAACAGCACAGCTTGTGTTTCAAAACCATTTATTTTGTTAGCTTTGTACAATTGTAAATTAACATTTATAATAGAATGATAGATAATATAGACTAGTATGACTGATAGAGAAAACGCCTTCGAAACTGCCTAGTGAGGGAGATGACAAATGGGAAGAATGAACGTTTTAGTAACAGGTATTGGGGGTCCTACTGCCCAGGGGATTCTTCAAGCTCTTAAAGAAAAGGAAAATGTACATATAGTCGGAGCTGACCGCCGTCGTGTCACTTCGGGGAACCAATTTTGTGATAAAACTTATCAAATCCCCCGCTTCACCCAGGAGGATCATTATAAAAAAGCGATTGCCGAAATTGTAGATAAAGAAGAGATTGATGCCGTCTACCCTTGCCTCCATGAAGAAATTGAGATTTATCACACCTTTAGAGAAGAATTACCGGTGAAAGTAGCACTCCCCCAAAGCTGCCACTTTGAAATTCTTAGGGATAAAGAGAGTACATACCACTATCTGCAGGAAATAAACTTAGATGCTTACGTTCCTAAATATTATGGGTTCAATCACGCAACCGAGCTTCGGGAAATTGCAGACAATTATTTTACTGATGACGAGTATATTGTTGCTAAACAAGTGGAGGGGCATGGCTCTTTAGGATTTGCCATTTTAACCGACCGCGATAATTTCCTCGAGGCCTTAAAGAAAGGGCAGAATAAAGTTCTTAACATCAATGATTATTGCGAGATCGATACGGGCGAGCGGAGAATTGCCATGGAATACATGGACGGGATGGAATACAGTGTCGATGTTTTCATTCATGAAGGAGAAGTAATTGTAGCCGTACCCCGGGAACGAGACGGTGTTTCAAGCGGGCTCGTGTTGGATGGAAAAGTCGTTTATAACGAGGAACTTATAGAAGCGGCGACTTTAATTACCAGACAGCTTGCGACCAACGGCTTTATCAATCTGCAGTTTATTGCAGCAGGAGATGGATATAAGCTGACAGATGTCAACCCTCGTTTTTGCGGTAGTCAAATTATGAGTCTTGGAGCAGAGGTCAATTTTCCTTACCTGTTTTTACAGTATAACGTTCTGGGAGAATATCCAGAAGTCGATCCGAAGTGGAATATGAGAATGATCCGCTATCGAGATCATTTATTTGTAGACGAGAACAAAGACAATAGTACATAGGTCTGGAAAAAAAGTGCTGAACCCTCAGCACTTTTTTACATGCGTCCCATCATTAAACCTGCCAAGGCTAAGATGATTCCGCCTCCATAACTGACCCCATTATAAATGAGAAGGGTCTTCCATTTTCTGTCGGCATGAAGCTGGATGGCTTCTAGTTTAAAAGTCGAGAAGGTGGTAAAGGCCCCCATAATGCCCACGCCTACAAGAAGACGGATGGATTCAGCGGGATCCATCCCTATCAACAAACCGAGCAAAAAAGAGCCCGATAGATTCACAATTAATGTAGCGACGGGGATTTCCGAAGACGAGTATTTATTAATAAACTGACTGACGGCAAACCGCATAATGGCCCCGATAAACCCGCCGGTCCCAACGAGCACCACGGAAAAAAAGCTCATTCTGTCTTCTTCCTCCCTCCCAGTGCATATCCCAGGTTAGCCGTAAACAGCCCCCCTGAAATGCTTAGAAGAACGTAAAGCCCTCCCGCTACTGTACTTCCTCTTTCAAATAACATGACGGTTTCTACACTTAACGTCGAAAACGTCGTAAATGATCCAATTAATCCTGTCCCGATCGCTGTCTTTAATGACTCGGGAAGCTGTCGGTGCTGGACGAGACCAATGGTGAACCAGGCTAATAAAAAGCTGCCGATCAAATTAGCTGAAAGTGTAGAGAATGGGAAAAAGGCATCTGCATTATAAAATGCCGCTCCAACTCCATACCGCATAGCAGCACCTATAAAGCCGGCCACACCTACCCAAAGATAGATCACCTGCCTCACTCTCCTTCACTCTAAATATGAACCAACCATACAAATAACGGACCAATAACCGATCCAAAAACGGCACTTAAGCTCATCGCCACCGAACTCATGGAAGCTGATTCCTCTCCATATTCAAAAGCCTTTGCCGTTCCCAGCGCATGAGAGGCACTCCCAAACGCCATTCCCCTGCCAAGCGGCTTATTGATTCCAAGCGCTCTTAATAAAGCCGGCCCCAGGACAATCCCTGTAAAACCAGCCACCATCGTAAACACAATGGTCATAGCGGGAATACCGCCGATTTCTGCCGACACAGGAATAGCTACCGGTGCCGTTAACGATTTAGGCACCATCGTTAAAATATAGGCACGATCCACTCCTGCCATTTTGGCAAAAATATATCCCGTCACTAAAGCTGTAATCAGACCGGTTAAAATCCCCGCCATAATCGGGAACATGTAGTCCTTGATCACGTGCCTCTGCCGGTACATCGGATAGGCAAGCGCTACAACAGCCGGACCCAGGAAAGCATCCACCCACCTGCCGCCTGCCATATACGTTTCGTAAGGGATCTGGAAAATCAGCAGCACACCTGCAATTAGTGCTGTTGACGTTAAGACAGGGACAAATAAAGGATGGTAGAGACGAGCATAGAGGCGGGTCATAAGTAAGAAAACCGCAACCGTAAAAATAATCATTCCTACTGCCACCATGTTATCCTGCTTCCTTTCTATGCTGTTTACGTTCAATAAGCTGACTAGTATATCCAGCAGCAGCCATTGTCACCAGGGTACTGACTAATACAATGATTACCATAACCATCCCTGACCACGAGAGGAATTCGGGATAGTTAATGACGCCAACGGTAGCCGGAATAAAAAATAAAGGCAAATAAGCTAAAATCATCCGAGCTCCATGTTCAATCCACCCTGCGGGAACAATACCCAGAGATAGAGCTGTAAAAAGCAGCAGTAACCCGAGAATACTTCCGGGAATCGGAATCTGAAGAAGGGTACGAAGACCTTCACCGAGGAAGTAAATCCCGAATAAAACTGCCACTTGTATAATAGTTTTAAAATAAGCCATAAATCATACCTTCTTATCGATGAACTTTGCGTATAGGAAACGCTCATCCCTTTATCATACTCTTTTCCAGTCTCTAATCAAAGGAAAAAGAAAACAAAGAAGAACCGCTTTTTTCGAATGAGGAGAGAAATAACTGGAAAAACTTTAACAGATAGCTTTGATAAAGGAGAGATTCTAATTGAAAGATAGTAAGAGCGTTCGGATGATTTTAGGTTTTATTACTGGAACCATGATCGCTGTGGGGTACCATCTGGGAATGGCAGCCACAAGCCACTTTATGCTCAGTATTTTCATTGCACTCACTGTCGGTGTAGTTACTCGATTAATCGGACATGTATTGGTTTCCCCTTCGCACCAGAGTGAATGATTGACTATCAACTTCTGAGGTCTCCATTTGGCCGCTGGTCCTGCAGGAGTCTATGTGGATTTTCAGGCTATGCCTGTTGATTCCCCCTTTTATAGAGTTAAGCCGTTATTTCTTTCGTTAGGGTGTTATTCTGCCTCGTTAGGGAGCTATCCCTTCGAGTCAGGGCGTTATCCTTCCTCGTTAGGGAACTATCCCCTCTAGTTAGGGCGTTATCGCCTTTTTACCAAAAGCTTAGGACACTCCTTATAGAGATGTCCTTTTTTTGGATCGAAACCGGGCACCTTACTCACCTTCAATCACAAATCGAATACGATGAAGCATAGGCTCTGTATTGCATGAGGAGTGAGGCATATGGCCATTGTTAATCGGTCCTTCTATATTTATCCTGTCCAATCTGACGATACGCTGTATTCTATAGCCAAAAAGCTGGGAAGTCAGATCAGCTTAATCGAAAGGGCAAACGCGCTTTATCCCCCTTTTACTGACCCTGGTCTTATTTACCCGGGCGAGCGCCTTCTCGTTCCTGTCTTCTATGATAATCAAATAAATCAAATCATCAGCAGGGGGGACACACTCTACGGAATTGCCCGCAGCTATTCTACGACGATTGACCTCCTGCAGGGACTGAACCCTGAAATCCAGCATCCAACCTTTATCTATATCGGCCAGGTCCTCCGTGTTCCTGTATTTATTTATGAAGTCGAACAGGGGGACACGCTGAATGCTATTGCTCAACGGTTGGGCTGGTCGTTATCTGCGATATTACAAGCAAACGAGAACAGGCCGGGTTTTTCACCTGATGTGATTTTCCCGGGATATCAACTCATCATACCTTCTCCATCGTCAGCTAATATTCTTGTCCTCCGGCCGTTTCCAGGGGCAAAGCTGCGTAATGGGCAGACTTTAAAGGGCTATGCACGGGCCTTTGAAGGTAATATTCTTTACCAGTTGAGAGACGATAACGGGCAGAAGGTCATTAAAGAAACAGCTGTGCAGACGTCTTCAGGTGCCCCGTCGTATGGGACATTTTCTGTGTCTATGAACTTTGACACACTGCCTTCTGCATCTCGTGGTGAATTATGGATATATACGAGAAGTGCCAAAGATGGAAGTATACAAGATTTAATTAAAATCCGTGTAACGTTTTAATCGTAATTGGTATTGAGGCTGCCCTTCTTTAATGGGCAGCCTGATTCTTTCTTCATAAATGGATAAGGGGTGCACTGATTCATCCGCCCAGCCATACACTACAGGAGCACTAATCATCATTTTGAAATGAGGGAATAGAATGAGCTCTTCCGTTGATTATTCGTCACCTTCTGCTCAGTTTACGTTTGATATGAACCAAAGTCCGCTTTTTGTTAAAGATCAGCAGAATTACATTAACATTCTTGGCATTCAACAGTTAAACACCCTTGAAAACTCGTCCCTGCTGGATATTTTCTTAAGCCCGGGCAACGTCGTTGAACCTCACTATCATCAGAATGCAGCTGAACTGGTTTATTGTATTTCCGGCGCTGCTGTCGTATCGATACTAAACCCTTTTACAAAAGAGGTACTTAACTTTACAATCACTCCAGGGCAAGTCGCTAATGTTCCCCAGGGCTGGTGGCATTACGAAATGGCAACGAAAGAGAATACTCATCTGCTTGCCATCTTTGATGCGGATACGCCGGAGGTTATCCTTGGTTCAGATATATTAAAATTCACCCCGGCCAGTGTGATGGCACACACATACTGCATGGATGAGGAGCAGTGGAAAGAAACGACAGCTCCCATTAAGCCGAGTACTTATATCGGACCTTATGCTGACTGCGACCACGCGCAGATGATGCCGCATCAGCAACAGCAGATGTACTATCAGCCATATCGTCCTTACCCGCATTTTTATTAAAAAAAGCGGTTGACGTTTAACAGCGTCGACCGCTTTTTACGTGGTTTTCACGTTAAAAATCAAAATGATCCGGGTCCGGGCCTACGCGATGGTGCTGGTTAAGCTCATCAATTGTATCCATATCTTCTTTAGAAAGAGTGAAATCATACACATCGGCATTTGAAATGATCCGGTGTTCCTTCGTTGATTTAGGAATGACGACCACTTCATTCTGCAGGTTCCATCTTATAATAATTTGGGCCGGCGTTTTGTTATATTTGGCGGCCAGCTCTTTAAGATCTTTATGGGCTAATATTTCTCCCTGCATTAACGGAGACCAGGCTTCAATCTGGATGCCCTGGCTTCGGCAAAAAGCACGCAGCTCTTTTTGAGTCAATCTTGGATGCAGTTCGACCTGGTTAACCATTGGTTTAATTTCTGCATCGCTCATAAGATTTTCTAGATGAGAGATCTGAAAGTTGCTCACGCCGATGGCTTTAACTCTGCCCTGTTTATACAGCGTCTCCAGCGCTCGCCAGGCGTCTTTATACTTCCCTTCCACCGGCCAGTGAATTAAATAAAGATCCAAATCATCCACCCCGAGTTTCTCCAGAGTTGTTTCAAAAGCAGCAATCGTCGAATCATAGCCAAGATCGTCATTCCACACCTTTGACGTAACAAAAATATCACTTCGCTTAAGGCCGGCTTCCTTAATTCCTTCCGCAATACCCTGGCCGACTCCCGCTTCATTTCCATAAACAGCGGCCGTATCAATGCTGCGGTAGCCGTGTCGAATGGCTGCTTTCACAGCTTCCACCAGTACCGGGCCTTCCTCCACTTTAAATACGCCAAGACCAAGCCCCGGCATCTTTACTCCATTGGATAACACTGTGGTATCTTGTACATTTCGTTTCATTTAGATTTCCTCCTTATTATCAACAAGCTTTTTCTTCTACAAAACTTCCCTGCTGCGCCCGGTCGGTATTCTCAAGTTTTAAGCTCCAGCCTGTCAGCAGGACAGCGAGTGTTACCATCACGCCCCCAATCCATCCCGTATGAATAAGTCCAATTGAATCTGCAATACTACCGCCCACAAAGGATCCAATTGCAATCCCTGCATTAAAAGCGGCAATATTTATGGCTGAAGCCACATCCACCGCACTTGGGACAAAGCGCTCCGCCAGAGTTACAACGTAAACCTGAAGACCAGGCACATTCATAAAAGCAAATAACCCCATCAGCACAACAGCGGTGAGCCCAAACACTTTAAATGGCGCTGCCAGGGATACGGTAAACAGAACAACCGCCTGGACGATAAACATGAAAAACAGCGCACGAATAGGATGATGGTTCGCTAATCTTCCACCTGTCATATTTCCGACCGCAATGGCAATTCCATAGATGAGCAGGATCACCGTAACGGTATTGGCATTGAAGCCTGTCACTTCCTGAAGCAGCGGAGATAAATACGTGAACGCTACAAAGGTGCCGCCGTACCCTAATGCGGTGATCGTAAACACGAGCAGCAGGCGCCCGTTGGTAATAAGCTTCACTTGATCACGCAAATACGTACGAGCTCCCGTTTTTAATCCCGATGGAATAAGGACGCTGTTGGCAATTAATGAAACTATGCCAATCCCCACAATCGTTAAAAACGCGATTCTCCAGCCGAACTGCTGTCCAAGAAACGTTCCAAAAGGTACACCCGTAACGGTCGCTACGGTCAATCCGGTAAACATAATCGAAATCGCACTCGCTCTCTTTATTCTCCGGGACTAAATTTGCCGCAATGGTTGATCCGATCGACATGAATACCCCATGAGAAAACGCTGAAATGACCCGGGCCGCAAGCAGGACCCCAACACTCGTTGCGCTGGCCGCTAAACTATTTCCGATAATAAATACAACCATAATCCATAATAATAAAGACTTTCTCGACATCATCGAAGTCAGTGATGTCAGTATCGGCGCCCCTAACGTGACTCCAAGCGCATAAAGGGAAACGGTTAAACCAGCCGTTTTGACCGATATATTTAAATCCTCCGAAATGAGAGGCAGAAGTCCAACACTAATAAATTCTGTTGTCCCAATCGCAAATGCACTCACTGCTAAAGCAAGCAGTCCGAGAAAGCTTCTCTTTTTATCTACACCCATCAACTTTCCCTCCTAAAAAGATATATTTTATTGCCGGCAAGTGTTAGTATGATCTATAGTTATAATAAAAGGAAGTACGCACTTTAAAGTTCTATAGATACCTTTAAGTTCTGTAGGTACTTTTTAGTACCCATGAAGGAGGAAGAACCATGGAGAAAAAGAAATACAATATCGGAGTAGAAGCAACGCTTGAAGTGATTGGAGGCAAATGGAAATGTGTGATCCTCTGTCATTTAACCTACGGGAAGAAACGGACGAGTGAGCTCAAACGCCTGATGCCGAACATTACGCAGAAGATGCTCACGCAGCAGCTGCGCGAGCTCGAAGACGATGGCGTGGTCAACCGGATTATTTACAACCAAGTGCCTCCGAAAGTGGAATATGAATTAAGCGAGTATGGATGGAGCTTACAAAGTATTCTGGATTCTCTCTGCGCCTGGGGAGAAGGACATATAGAGAAGGTGCATGGAGACAAGTCCGAAGTATTGGAGGAAAGTGTGTTAAACGAATAAAAAAATCAGCCATCGCATCCATATGCGTCGGCTGATTTTTTTTATGAAGCAAAATGCTACATATCTTCAACAACAATATACGTGGCTTTCACCGGGCCGTGGACACCGACAATTAAGTTCATTTCGATGTCCGCACTGTTGCTTGGTCCTGTTACGAAGCTGACGCAGGAGGAGACAGGGTTTCCTTTGCTTTCTTCGGCGTGAATAAGCCGGCCGGCCTGTGTCATACGCGGAACAATCGTGCTTTTCGGTACAATGGCGATAAACGTTTCCGGCAGCAGACTAATCGAACGCCCGTTAAAGCGATCGTTAAACAGCGCTACGGTCCCTGATTCGGCAAGGGTTAGATCACTGAACACAATGCCGGCACCGGCACGTTCGGCAAACTCCACATTGCTGCGCCCTTCCTGTTCATCCCAAATATGAACGTCGTACCCTTCCCTGCTTAACTGAACATAGAACCCATCCATGCCGCTCACCTGGTTGCGTGGTCCGCCTGCGGCCACAACCGAGTTTGCACCATAGGCATCCAGTACAGTTCTTATAGTTTCTGGCAGGGTGTCGACCGTCGCTTTTTCCAAATTCGTATGAATGACGCCGCATTGGGTTTCCAGCACGTCAACGAGTTCATCAGCCGTGGCACCGGCAAGCACGCGATCCTGGGGCTGCACAGAATAGACCGGCGGTTCAACCTCTGTCCGCCGCGGCCGACCGAGCTGCTCAGCGATTTCATCTAAAAAACTCTCGCGGTGATGAATAGTCATCCGTCATTCCTCCTCTTCTCCCGTTGTTTGTACCAGCTGCGGAAGCTTTGCCGGGCAGGAGCAGGGAAGTCCCTTGAGTCTGTCCATCCTTTGAGCGGTCCCGGCCCGTTTGAGATATAGTCATCTTCTGTCCATGGCTTTAAAGCTGTGTGGGCCATTTTCGTACTCAGCTTGTAGGCAGCTGAAGTGGAGGCCCATTTGGCATAGCCTTTCATCATGACTCCTTCGGCTTTTGATCCCATATTCTCACGCTCTACAATAATTTCACGATGGCGGATTAAATGCTCGTGTAGCGGTATTTTGACCGGACAGGCTTCGGTGCAGGCGGCGCATAACGTCGAGGCATACGGCAGATCTTTATGATCTTCATAGCCGTCGAGAAGCGGGGTAAGCACCGCACCAATCGGTCCCGGGTAAATGGAGCCGTACGAATGACCGCCGACGTGACGGTAAACGGGACAGGCGTTAATACAGGCCGCGCAGCGAATGCAGTGCAGCGCCGATTGAAACTCCGTGCCGAGAATTTTCGAACGACCGTTATCCACGATGACGAGGTGAAAATCCTCAGGCCCGTCGACCTCGCCTTCCAGCTTCGTCCCTGTCAATGCAGTGATGTAACTCGTCAGCTTCTGGCCTACAGCGGCCCGGGTTAACAGACTAACAACGACTTCAAGATCCTCCCACGTCGGCACGATCCGCTCCATTCCCATAACGGAAATCTGCGTATCGGGAAGCGATGTGACCATACGCGCATTGCCTTCGTTTGTTACAAGGGTAACAGCACCGGACTCAGCCACAGCAAAGTTACATCCGGTCACGCCGATGTCAGCAGAAAGAAAGTCCTGTCGCAGCTGCTCACGCGCAAACGCGGCGAGTTCTTCGGGCTGATCGGACCCTGTGTAGCCTTTCTTCTCTACAAACGTCTCACGGATTTGTTCTTTGTTTTTGTGCAGGGCAGGGGTCACGATGTGAGAAGGCGGATCTTCATCCAATTGGAGAATCCATTCTCCTAAATCAGACTCAACAACCTCACACCCGCTCTCTTCCAACGCTTCATTCAAGCCGATTTCTTCTGTCACCATCGATTTCGATTTAACGACTTTCTTTGCTTCTTTTTCACGGGCAATTTTCTGAACGTATTGATTCGCTTCTTCGGCCGTTTTGGCAAAATACACCGTGCCGCCGCGCTTTTCCACCTGTTCGCTCAGCTGGTGCAAATAATAATCCAGGTTTTCCATCGTATGGCTGCGGATTTCTTCTCCGAGCGTCCGCCATTCTTCCCAGTCACCTAGATCTTCCGCTGCTTTCAAGCGCCCGGACCGGAATCGTCCCTGTGCTGAAGAAACCGCCTGTCGCATAAATGCGTTGTCAATGCCGTCCTGAATCCGCTCCGCATACGTCTTCTTCCCAATTTTTATGCTCATCTTTCCACCCCTTTCTTATTGACTGTTTAATACCTGCGCAATATGAAGTACTTTAACATCCTCGTCGTTGCGCCTTAAACGGCCGCCCATATTCATAAGACAGCCCATATCGCCGCCAATTAAGTATTCGGCTTTCGTTTCGCTAATATGTTCTGCTTTCTCATGAACCATCTGTTCAGAGACGGCTGCATTTTTTACGGCAAAGGTACCGCCAAATCCGCAGCAGTCTTCTTTTAAAGGAAGGTCGATGATTTCTAGTCCTTCCACATTCTCAAGCAAAATGCGCGGGGCATCTTTGACCCCGAGCAGGCGGGTCATGTGGCAGGAAGGGTGGTAAGTCGCTTTCCCTTGAAAAGTTGATCCTACGTCTTTTACCTCAAGCACATCGACGAGAAACTGCGTCAGCTCATACGTTTTATTAACGAGAGCATCTGCGCGCTCCTTCCATTCAGGCTCATCGCTCAGCACCTTTGGATATTCCTTCAGCATGTGAACACACGATCCCGAGGGGCCGACTACGTATTGACTCGCTTCAAACGCTTTAATCATCTGCTTCATTGCCTGCTTTGATTCCTTTACGTACCCGCTGTTGTAAGCCGGCTGTCCGCAGCACGTCTGTCCCTGCGGAAAATCAACCTCACAGCCAAAACGTTCTAAAAGCTGAACCGTATCTTTCCCGACATCAGGAGTAATAGTGTCACACAAACATGTAATAAACAGCGAAACCTTCACCTTTTTCCTCTCCCTTCTCCTCGTTAATCAAGATGGCAAGTAGTCTTCTAATGACGCTTCAACATTGGTTAAATGCTTAAACATTGCATCCTTCGCCCGCTGCTCATTGCGATCAGCGACCGCGGTAAAGATCTGACGATGTTCTTCAAGCAGACGTTCGGTTCCCTCTTCGGTGTGCAATAGCTTTCGCGTTTCCCGCATCGCCTGCACCATGATGTCACTGACGCTTTTCATCAGATGAATCAGCATTTGGTTATGCGTCGCTTCCACAAGGGCCACATGGAAATCAAGGTCAGCCTGCTCTCCCAGTTCACCATTCCCTTTTGCTTCTTCCATCGCAAGCAGAGCATCCTCCATCGGCTGTAAATCTTCATCTTTGTGATGAAGGGCAGCAGCCCCGGCCGCACCTACTTCAAGTACATGACGCACTTCAAGCAAATCCTTTAAGTCATTCTGCTTCATTAAGAAAGCGACGGACACGGGAAGCGAGAATCTGGACGCATCAAACGCTTTCACATACGTCCCTTCCCCCTGACGCATTTCCAGAATTCCCATGGCTCTTAATGCACTTAACGCTTCGCGGATTGCGGACCGGCCGACATCAAAGCTTTTGGCTAAATGCTCAACACTGTCAAGCTTGTCCCCTGGTTTGAGATCACCTTTCTTAAGCGATTCCAACAGTGCATCAGCGACCTGCTCATAAATTTTCTTCGAACGAACCGGTTTGTAGTTCATGACTTAGACCTCTTTTACTCGTTTATCGTTAGGTCATCAGATGACCTGCTTATTGTTATTGTATGCTTTTTCACTTGAAAAAACAAGGCACATAAAAGAGCAGGCTGTATATATAACCTGCTCAATATTTCACATAAATAATGTTAAAATAAAGGCCGCGATTCCGGCTGCAATTCCGTATACAAGCGCGGGACCGAGCGTTTTTCTAATAATGTCGCCTTCTTTACCAGCCAAGCCGACAACAGTTCCTGCGGCGACGACATTGTGCACACAAATCATATTCCCTGCAGAAGCACCGATTACTTGAAGAGAGAGAATCGTATTCACGTCCAGTCCTGTCGCCTGTGCAATGTTATATTGGATCGGCGAAAAGGTGAGCGACGAAACTGTAGCACTCCCTGTAATAAACGATCCTAACTCACCTAGAAAGGGAGCGACGAAAATCCACATGGGCCCGAAGCTGCCTGCCAGAGTTTGGGCAATGAATTCAGGCATACTGACGAGATCGTGGGTGTTAATGCCTGAATTTGTGAAAACTTGAACAAGAGCAAGCGTAGCTGTGAGCGCCAGTGCTGCCTCCTTCATCGTGAGTACGGATTCTTTCGATGCGGCTGTAAAATGACGGAAGCTCGCACGCTGTAACACGATAGCAAGCAAAGCGGCAGCGACAAGCACCGTTCCTGGAGAATAAAGCACTGCCCAATTAGACGTAATTCCATCGACTCCTAAAATATTGCTCCAAGTTAGATCCACCCAAGTCATAGCGGCTGTTTTCACAGCAGGAATAATCCGTGTCACTAGCAATAAACCTACGACGATCAAATAAGGAGACCAGGCTGTTAACAAAGACATGGAAGACACTTCGTTCACTTCCCGGGCATCATCCGCTAAGGCATCCTTCCAGCTGTTCTTTGGAAGCAAGAATCCTTTACTCGCTGTTACAGTCGCAGCTGTTAATGCTGTCAATGAAGCTAAAATAGCTACAAACTCGTGACCAAATAACGCAGCATATATCCAGGCTGACCCCGTATAGGTTATTCCAACAACAAACGCCCATGGAAACAGCTCGAAAGCATCCTTAAAGCCTTTTCGTCTGCCAAAAAACAAAGTGAGTACAAGCACAAGAACAAACGGAATAAATGACCCTGTAAATAGATCAATAAACGCTACTTGTGTACCAATCTCCTTATACAATGACAACCCCGCATCAGGAACATTGCTCAAACCAACTTGAATCGGAGTACCTACTGCCCCATAGGAAACCGCAGAACTGTCAGCGATTAACGCCAGAGCAGCAGCAGCCATTGGGGTAAAGCCCAGTGCGACCAATAGAGGCCCCGTGACCGCCGCAGGAGTACCAAACCCGGAGGCCCCTTCAATTAATGAACCAAACAAAAATGCCACAATCACTACTTGAACCCGCATATCTGTAGTAATGCTGCGGAATCCCTGATTAATACGATCGACCGCCCCCGTCCGGCGGAGAGTATTCAGAAGCACGATGGCACCAAACAAGATAAGCAGTATCGTTAACGTTTTATGAGTACCTTCCAGGACGGAAGCGGCAATTACGCGGCCTTCAACGCCCCACACAGAATAAGCTAAACCGAGTACAATGAGAGCGCTAAAGAGCATGCCTTTTTTAGCAGGCATCCTTAACAATACAAGAAATATAAACGGAGTAATAATGGCACTAAAAGCGATGAGAAGCAGCATGCGAAAAACCTCCAGCGTTTTAGAAGTATAGTCATCTGATGACCTGATCTATAATTCTATTGTATGCTGATTCTGGAAAAATAGCAATGTCTTTTCCAATACTGAACGTACTTCAAACCTGACCTTGACCAAATCGCCAGCTCGTCCTTTTTACCATTAGAAAACGCACCCATCCCTTATTTATAAGGGACGAGTGCGTTGGTAACGTGTGGTTGCACTAACTGCCGACCGTTAAAGCTGCATCTTTTGTTGTCGTGAAAATGTTCTATAATTGTAAATAATATACACAAGCCAGATAAGAAAGTCAACAGTAAAAATCAGAATTTTTTATAAACATTGATATCAGGAGGTTCATTATTTTTATCAAAACCGGTTTTCCCCCTTCCATATTCGGCTATTCATTTAGAAAGGATGTGAATGAGTTGGAAATTTTAACAGCCTTCTTTATGATGATCGGCACGCTCGCCCTTTGGGGGATCGGTCTCCTTTACCCTGACTTTAAACGCTGGAAAGGAGAAGAAGTCGCCGAATGGAAAGGGTATGGTTATTCTCTTCTTGGCGTCGGTCTCTTTCTGCTTCTTTTCATCGTTGGCTGGCTGCTGGCTAATTAAAATGGTCCTCTTCTTCAATTGTCAATCCTTCCACATGCTTGCGATCAAGCTGCTTTGTTATTTTGCGGTGCTCTTTCGATTTGAAAATAATATCAAAATCGTAATCTGCCGGGTACAGCTCCTCTGCCCGGATATAGAGCTGTAAACGCTTATGGTTGATTCTCAGCTTTTCTCCTTTTTGCTGAACGATATAATCGCCATTCTCATCCGGACCTTTATAAACAATCGCGGTTTCTCCTGTAGCTTTTACCTTCACGTTATCCCCCATGTTGAAATAGGCGGCAGTCTTTTCTCTTTTGGCTTTGACCTTCTTTTTCCCACTATGGTTCACGATGACCTGCTGCTTCATTTCAAGGCTGTTTACAACCGCTTCGTCCGCTTCATATTTCTGCTTCTCATGATAGGAAACTTCATGGGCCCGCTCAATAATCGAGGGGTGCAGACCTAGCTTTAATGCGATTTGAAAGGCCTGACTTTCTCCTGCTTCGCCAATTACAAGCCGATATGTTGGCTGCAGTGTGTTTAGATCAAATGACATTGAACCATTAATAAAATCATCCCGCTGATTGGCCAGCTCTTTCATTTCTGTAAAGTGTGTCGTGACCATCAGCTTCGCTTTTTTCTCGACAAGCTGCTCTAAAACCGCCTGCGCCAGACCCATTCCTTCATTTGGCTCTGTTCCTGACCCAATCTCATCGATTAAAGCAAGTGTGTTTGGCCCCGCTTTTCGGAGTATGTCAATAATATTGACGAGCCTGGAGCTGAACGTACTTAAGTTGGCTTCGATACTCTGCCCGTCGCCAATATCACAAAAGATATCGTCATAGATCATTACGTTGGATTCGGGACTTGCCGGAATCCATAAACCGGCCTGTGCCATCATGGTCAGCAGTCCTGTCGTTTTCAGCGTAACCGTTTTTCCGCCGGTATTCGGTCCTGTAATCATTAAAGCCTGATCCTCTTCCGTCATGGTAATCGTTAAAGGTACCGCTTCTCGCCCTAGCTGCGGATGCCGTGCATCGATCAGCGATATGACATTTTCTTCATTCAGCTGAGGGGGATGGGCATTGATCTCCATGGCATATTTCCCTTTGGCAAAAATCACATCATACTGATGCATAACGTCAATCGCGATTTGGATCGCCGGCTTATGCTCAAGGACAAGTCCGGTTAAATAGTACATAATCTGCTCGACTTCGTGCTGCTCTGACAGCTTCAACTGCTCGATGGCCGCCTGCCGCTCCCCAAGCTCCTCAGGCTCGACAAAAAGGGTCGTTCCTGAGGAAGACTGGTCTATCACGGCCCCTTTCACCTTCTGCCGGTTCTCTCTTTTAACCGGTAAGGTGAGCCTTCCATTTTTCTCAACAATCATCTGCTCCTGCAAGACCGAAGTACGTTTTTTTAAAAGCTCCTGCGCCCGGTTTCTCAACTTCGTCTGCTCCTGCTGCAGATCTCTGCGAAGCTTAAGCAGCGCTTTGGATGCAAAGTCATCAATCTGACCATTCTTTAAACAGCGGCGCAGTTCTTCCTCAAGGTCTGATAGATCCTCCAGGGAATCGACGTAAACAGAGATCGTCGGTGCCGCATATCCTTTATCATCCATAAACCTTTTCAGCTTACGGCAGTGATCGAGGAATTCAATCATTCGGCTGAGGGCTCCTACGCGGATATACCTTCCTTTTTCACCTTCCTCTAAAGATCGAGTGACGGAATCAAGCGAATAAATCGGTACACTTGCATTTAACTTCAAGACTTCGACCGCTTCTTTAATCTCCTGAAAAGACCGTTCAATCTGCCGCCGCTCTGTGATAGGTTCCAATGCCTGAATCGTTTGTTTTCCTTTATTCGTTAACGCATAAAAGCTGATCTCTTTCACGATCTGATCAAACCCTAATTTATGAATTGCTTGTTTATTCAATGGGAAAATCTCCTTCATTTTATGAATTTTACATACAAAAAAGCCACAGCAGGCGGATACACTCCTCCCTGCTGTGGCTGATCTTCCAACCATTCTGCAGTTTAAAGATAAAAAAAAGAACTACGACAGGCGCGTCATAGTTCTCCCTTTGATCTCCGGGTATGCCTGTTCTTAACTACCCCTGCTTTCGTTCAACACAAAGAGCACCTGGCGATCAGGTGTTTTTTGAACGAGCAAGGATTATACGATTACGTATTAGTTAAGAACAGCCACACTCATAAAACTATCTCCTTATCGATACCATATTTGCAGAATGGTATGCTTTATTTATACGCCAGGATCCTACGATTTGTCAATAAAATTAAAAACCCATGTCCGCAGACACAGGCTCCCTCTTAACTCTTTTTCTTACGCAGGAACAGAAAAACTCCAGCTCCAATGAGGAGAAGGGCCAATGCCCCCACAATTATAATATTCCTCACATTAGGTACATTCGCTTCAACCATAATATCATTGCTGCCCGTTGGATTTATAGCCCACGTCAGCATACGCCCGTCTTCCTCGTCAGCATTATGATCGGCTGCTTTGATCGGGAGGCCAAGCGTAAACGTAAGGTCCATCTGGCTGGCAATCATCTCCTCAACCCCGCCCAGATCAAAGGTTCCGCTAAGGTCAACTGTACCCTCCAGGTGATAAGTATCTGTAAAGAAGCCTTCCTCAACATTCAGATCAATATCATCCTCGGCCGCTGATGTATCAACCGCTTCCTGGTCTAAAGCATCGGTTTCCGGAATAAAGTCCATTTCCCCGGCATCTTCGAATTCCTTCGTTGCTCTCACTCCGATGTACCCTTCTTCATCAAGGGACTCCACGGTGTATCCTTGAGTTTCAAGATCGGCACTAGTGTCTTCCAGCAGTCCGTCGCCTCCGCCGAACTGCCCTAAAGTGGATTCCTCTACACCAACCGTAATTGTATTAACGCCGCTTCCATCTTTATTAATTTTCACGGCAAAATCACCTTTTACGCATCCTGTTATGGACAAAACAAGGACTGCCATAACCATTATAATTTTTCTATTCATATGTACCTCCCTCAGCCCGATTATGTCATTGGAATTAATCAGACAATTGAACATTGGAATAGATGATAATCATCTCTAATATGTATTTTTGTTTTCTAATAAAAAGAACAGATGCTCCACCAACAGGTAAAACGATGCCTGAAAATGTGAGGATGGTCCTTTGCCTCTTTTAATTCACCGATAAGTAAAATACTACCATATTTATTAAAAATGACAATTCACTCCCATCAACGGAAAAAGGCCGGCTCCTATTAAAGAACCGGCTTTAGCTTAAGATGTTTCTGCATAATCATTAATCATTTGGTGGACCTTCTGCACTTCTCTGTCCGGAACGAGCAAGTACCATACTTCTCCAATGTACGTGCCATCGCCTTCGACCTGATATGTGTCTACATTTTTACGTGCCGCCCGGTAATCAGTTGCAAGCTTTCTCATATCAGAGAAAGTCATGTTAGTGCTGACATTATCACCCAGTACCTCAAGGATATCATTGAACTTATTTACGCCGCTGAAACTGGCTCCTTCTCTGATCACGCCTTCAATCACTTGACGCTGCCTTTCATTACGTCCGGCATCTCCCTGAGGATCGTCCTTACGCATTCTCACGTAAGCAAGGGCTTCACGGCCGTCCAAATGCTGCTCGCCTTCAGGGAACGAGTAGCTTCCGTTGGTAAATGCAAACTCGTTGTCAATCGTTACGCCATCTACCGCATTCACGAGCTGCTGCAAGCCTTCCATGTTTACACGGGAGTAATAGTCAATCTCAATATCCAGGAAATTCTCTACCGTATCTACCGCCATATCACTGCCGCCAAACGCATAGGAGTGATTAATCTTATCTACTGTGCCATGCCCAATAATGTCCGTACGTGTATCTCTTGGGATGCTCACCATCTGCATTTTCTCATTATCGGGATCAAGGGTCATCACGATCATGGTATCCGCACGTCCACGATCGTTCTCACGTTCATCCACTCCGAGCAATAGGATGTTCAGCGGTTCCTGATCTTCTACCTTTTTCTTCGTTACCTCATTGTCGATTGAGTCTACAGATTCATGTACATCCTGATCGACTGTGCTCTTTACATTTTGATAAATCGAATATACGACTGCACTGCCTCCAACAATAAACAAGGCCATTACAAAAAGGAGAACCTTCCACCAGCGACCTTTTTTCCTCTGTCTTTTCTTTCTTTCTCTTCTATTCATTCGTATTATGTACCCCCAAGGTCTTGTTTTCTCATCTATTCATTATAGCGTAATTTGGCGAAAACTGTAAGACAATGTCAGTGAAAAATTATATTATCGAGCGCTGCCTAATCGGTCGGCCTCTTAAAATCTGTTATAATTTTACTATCTCACCTGTATAAAGGAGTCTTTCCATGACAATTATCGATAAATTAAAGCTTAACCGCTATTCGAACGTAGTTGTGCTTAACGAACCGAATGATTACAATGTTTTTTCAACCTACGGACATACCCTGTCCGACGAGCATGATGCTATTTTTATTTTTACCGAAACGACGGAAGAAATGCACAACCATGCCGATCATATCATTCAGAACAACCTCCTCTTAGAGAACGGCTATCTCTTTTTCGCCTATCCGAAAAAGGGAAATAAACGTTATGACACTTACATTCATAGGGATGATATTTTTCCAGCCTTACAAGTTGAGGAAGGCGGCTATTTAAAGGGAAGTGATGTGAAATTTTCGCGGATGGTAAGTATGGACGATACATTCACCGTGGTCGGACTCAAGCGGCAAAAAAAGAAAGCAGCAGCCAAGTCAACCGCAGCCAGTCAATGTGTCGCTGATTATGAAGAACGGGTAAAGGATGTCAAAGAACTGCTACTTCAACACCCTGAGGAATTAACTTTCTATGAGAACCTTACTCCTGGATATCAGAAAGACTGGGCACGCCAGATTTTTTCAGCCAAGCAGGAAAAGACCCGTGAAAAACGGCAGCAGCAAATGATTGAAGTGTTATCACAAGGGTATAAGTCGTTGGACCTGTACAGACAACAGAAGAAGTAAGCACCGGTTAAGCCTTTGGAACCTGTGTATCCCCAAAGAACAGAACATGAAAAATCACTGGAGGAACAAGCATGACTTCGTTTGGAAGCTCCGAACGTACGACATCAACTTCATATTGATCACCAGAGGCTGTCCACTCGTTGATTTGCTCAGGCAGCCTTTTTTTATTAAACCGACCAATGAGCTGTCCCTCAGCCCCAACTACTTCCATCTGATTTCCGAATTGATCGCCTTTTATAACAGCAGACTTTCTGCCGTCCGCTTGTTGTACATTCAATTGAATTGCCAGCCGTGAGACGTTCTGGACTGTGCCAAGTTTCTCACGGTTTGAAGAGAAGATGTAAAATGGTGCCTTTCTTCCTCCTCCTTTTTCCACATACGCTGCATCTCGTTCCCCATTCCTTGTGTAATAATGAAATTCATTCCCGAACCCGACAGCCTGTTTGATGGTAAACCTCAAGGTTTCCGCGCCAACACTTGAATGACATGCCCAAGACCGGTATGCTTCTCTCCCTCATGACGGACGGCTTCCCCATAATAGAAATGGAGTATCTTCCATCCCTTTAGCCAGTGGAGCATATCAGTCGGGGTATACAATAATTCTTCTGATGGAGGTCCGCCCGTTCGATAATCCAGCTGCTCCTCTGAATAAACCTCTACGATGACCAGTCCGCTCGTTTTCACAGACCCGAGGATATTTTCCATTAAAAAGGGCTGGTCCTTTTTTGGTACATGGCCAAATACCATCACTGCTGCATCATTACTAGATTCGCTGACACGATGCTTCGTTAAATCCTGCTTTACAGGCGTTACCTGAACCCCCTGTTCACGCGCAAGTTTTCCCATTTTATCAAGACCGACCTGCGATTGGTCATACGCAGTCACCTCATGGCCAAGACCAGCCAGGTACACTGCATTCCGTCCTTCCCCTTCTGCAAAGCAAGCGATCCTTGCTTGAGCCGGGAGTCGTCCGGCATGCTCGTGGACAAACTCATTAACCTTCTTCCCATATAAAAATCCAGATGCATCAAATCGGTCGTCCCAATGATTCTCTGACACCATCTTCAACTCCTTATTATTATAGTGTTGGCCTGTCAGTCCTTAGGCTTGTGTCTAGTGATGCCGAATAACCTTAGCATTATGCTGTAAACAAGCGTGAAAAAGAAAGCCTGAATCAGGTTCATCACCCAGCTTACACTCTCAAATCGGATATAATCGATCACACACCCTATTGTAAAAACAATTATGAATAAAATAATTAATCTCTTTGACAATACGTTCCCTCCCGTCCTGGCTGCTTCCTCTAGTGTATAACGTGCCTATAAGAAAATAAAACTTTATGTTATTGTTTCACGTGAAACAATAAGTTGACTTCTACAGCATTTTTATTTATAATTCGAAATATGTCGAACTATAATGATGTTAACTTGGACGCGTATAGTGAAAGATTTAAGGCTTTATCCAATCCTCACCGGTTAAATATTTTTCTTTATCTGGCGAAAAATTGCTATCCAGGAGAATTGAGCACAGAGAAAGAGATGCGAATGACGGTAGGAGAATTAGGAGAAGGGCTGGGCATCGTACCTTCGACGGTTTCTCACCACCTAAAGGAACTCCGCCATGCTAAGCTTATTCGAATGGAGCGCAAAGGAAAGAACATTGAATGCTGGGTAGAACCAAGCTCGGTAGAAGGGCTGATCGATTTTTTTAAACAAATTAAGGAGGGAAAATAATTTTTTAGTTAACAATTCGAATATTTTCGAAATGTAGAATTAAGGAGGGACACGAATGTTTCAACTACTCATAAGTGGATTCCTTATAGGCTTTGCCTCCTCTCCGACCTGTCCAAGCAATGGGGAAGAGATTAAACACGGAACAAAGTATGGATTTGTCTCGTCATTGACCGTAGGGGCGGGGGCTGTGTTTGGCGACGCGGTAGTACTGGCGGCTGTTTTGTTATGGCTGATGCCTTTAATCAACGAAAACTCGCTCGTCATTACCATGCTCTGGTTGTTTGGAGGGCTTATCCTCTTTTATGTATCCTTGGGTATTTTTAAAGAAATGAAAACCGTACAAGGCGTAACCGCAACAGTAAATGGACAGTCACAAAACCTTCCAAAGAAACATTTCTTAAAAGCATTCTGGACGGGTGCTGCGATTACGACGTTCAACCCGTTCACGGTCCTATGGTGGATGGGGTTGTTAACCCCGATTATGGATTCGTCACATGGTCTCAACCTTAGCTATCCTTTGGCTGTGATCGGGGGAGCTCTCGTCTGGTTTGCACTGCTGGCTGTTTTATTGCACGCAGGAGAACGGTGGTTAACTAGAAAACGACGGCAGGGCGTATTGTTTCTAAGCGGGATGGCCTTGTTAGGTTACAGCGTGTTTTTTTTCTTTCAATTTATTACAGAAGTCATTTAAAAAAGAGTTCAGGACTCCTGAACTCTTTTCCTCCGTTAAGCCGTCTTTCTTAAAGGCATTTCCTTCTTTCTGCCAAATCCATTAACGACGACGACCCCAAGAATGGCGACTCCTCCACCAATTAGGGAAAGCGTGCTCGGCCATTCCTGCAGCCACATCCAGGCGACGAAGATTGCAACTACAGGTTCTAAGTACATCGTGCTTGATACGCTGCTTGCATTCCCTAGAGAGAGCGCCGTGGCCCACGTCACATATGCCACTCCTGCTGGAAAGATTCCGACGTATAAAGCTGACAGGTTTGCTTCAAGTGTCGCACCAGCTACCGAGTCCCATACGCCCGGTGAGAAGAACAGGAAGGGAAGCGTACCGACCCAGGTAAAGTAGGCAGTGAGCTCAAGGGGGCGGTAGCGGGCAAACAATGGTTTTTGAAACACGAAAAAAACCGATGTAGCTACAGCCGCCATTAAAACGAGCAGGGCTCCTTCTGAGATCGCAAAAGCTTCCCCTGAAGAGCCAACGGTAATCAAAATGATCCCTATAAACCCCACACTCAAGCCGAGCCACCCCGGGAGTCCTAGCCGCTCGCGCAGAAACAAAACAGCAATTAATGCCGTAAATATAGGAGCAGAACCGATCAGCATACCGGCCGTACCTGCTGAAACCGTTTTTTCTCCGAAGGTCACTCCAATATGGTATAAGCTGATTCCCGTCCAGCCGAGCAGACAAATCTTCAGCAGATCCTCTTTACGAGGGATCCGAAAACGAATGCCAGGCCACAAGGCAAGCAACAAAAACACTGCTGAAGCAACCAGGTAACGGACGAGCACAAGGTGTCCTGCCGTGTACCCACCGTGGAGGCTGGCTCGAATCGCTGCAAAAGTCGAACCCCAAATAAGGATAGTTGTTAAGGCCAATGTCATTGCTTTTGCGTTCACGCTAATCTCCCCCTTACATGCTTTTATACATTAGCGAACAAAAGTAACTTTCCCCCATCATAAGGGGGCTACTTGATAAAAACAAGGATATTCAGGTATTTATTAAATCCGCAGGGTTGATTCGCGCAAGCACTTGATGATCTTCCCATTTCCCATTAATCTTTACGTTCTGCTTCGCAATCCCTTCTTTATGAAAACCGGCTTTCTCAAGAACGCGCATGGAACCAATGTTATGCGGCATCACACCCGCTTCAATCCGGTGCAGCTGCAGGAATTCAAATCCATACTTCACCACCAGTTTGACCGCTTCCGTCATAAACCCTCTTCCGTTATGGGCTTGATCGAGGAAATAGCCGATAAAGGCGCTCTGCAGCGGACCGCGCTGAACTTGAAAAAGATTGATTGTTCCAATAAGTGCATCGTGCTCGTATGTATAGATGCCAAAGTTGTACTGCCGGTCCTGCTTGGCTTCCTCAATAAACTGCTTAATTTTTTCTCTTTGGGTTTCGACCGTATAATAGTGATCCTTCCGCTCCATCGAAAACCGCTCAAAAAACGAACGGTTTTTGCTTTGCAAGTGTAATAAAGCCGGTGCATCCTCTTCTTCAAATGGTCGGATATAAATCTTTTTTCCTTTTATCATCGTTTTCCCCTCTCTAAAGGTTCTCCGCCAGCAAATAGATTCCTGTAAACAGTAAGATGCAGTAGGTAAAAACTCGAAAAAGCAGCGGATTGATTAATCGAAATAACAGCTGGCCGGCATACATACCGGCACCTACAAGCGGCAGGCCCACACCGCTCCATATCCAAACGGTCGCGTTCGTCCCTGCGAACGTCACTTGAATTACCAGGCTTACTAAATAGATAAACAGATAGAAAGCAAGCGTCGTCGCCCGCAGCTTTTCTTTCATCGTGTCCGTTCCAGAAAAGTAAAGCAGAAGCGGCGGTCCCGGCATACCGATGCTCGTCGTTAACAGGCCGGAGAGCCCGCCGACTCCAATGTCACGACTTTTCTTCTGTGCCATACGGAACTTTAAAATCAGAAGCACCGTCAGCAGTAAAATAATGAAACTGACCCCAAGCTTGAGCCTGGCAATATCCGCCCATAAAAACACGGCAATTCCTAGCGGCAGGCCAGCAATGCTTCCGATCGTGAAGCGTTTGACGATACCGAAATCGACGTCCTGATAAATTTTGCGGATGAACACTACAGAAATCAGCAGTGATAAGATCAAATTGATTTGAATGGCTTCTCTCGGTTCAAACAACAGCAATAAAAAAGGCGTGGCCAAAATGGAGAAGCCAAACCCTGTGCTCGTCTGAAGTACTGATGCAGCTATAATAATTATGATAAACAGTCCAATATCCACTTTAACTCCGACCTTTTCTCATTAAGCTCTTTCTCATCTTAACATAGAACTTCCATTTACAAATGACTGCTGTATAATTTTAACAAACAAACCTATAAAAGAGACCTGCTCCCCAGCCAGGGAACAGGTCTCTTTCTCGCTATTGTCTTGCTTTCTCCCAATCTGCAATGGAATCTTCTTCTACTTCCTCCCACGTCATATCGTCACTTAAATACTGCTGAATGTTCGCTCCCAGATCGTCGCCCCAGCTGCCCGGGTAGCCTAGGAACACCCATCCAATCGTATCTTCATTCTGCGAGTATTCATAGATTTCTTTAGAGACAGGATCTGAGATTTCAGCCGTATCAAAGCCTTCATAGGCTGGTATGAAGTTAAAGTCGTTAATTACAGCGTCTTTTCCTTCCTCAGATGTATAGATCCAGTCGATGAAATCCTTCGAAGCCTGAACGACTTCATCCTCACTATTGCTGTTAACTCCCCAGTAGTTCGGTATCCCGACAGGAAGCTTGCCTTCATGGCCTTCAACCGGAATCGGAAGGATCCCCATATTGTTCTCGGCAAATTCAGGATCCATTTGTTCAACAGAAGGGTAAATCCAGTTGCCCTGCTGAATGATGGCTGCTTCCCCTAGAGAAAAGTACTCTTCCACCTGCTGAGAGTAATCTAAACTCAACGTAGGCTGAATGGAATATTCATTCTGCAAATCTACCATCCGCTTCAGCTCTTCTCCTTTTTCAAAGCTGACCGTATCCGCGTTAAAGGCGTCTAACACGTTTTGATCAAACTCTGGAGCTAAGAAGGCATTCGACAGATGATTACCCGGTACCCACTGCTCTTTCGCAGGGAAGGCAAAGACTTCCTCGATGCCAAGATCGTTCTTCTGGGCATCCAGCTCTTCGACAGCACTTTCTAAATCTTCATAAGTTGTAATCTCTTCAGCGTCAATTCCTGCTTCACTGAACACTTCTTTGTTATAGATTAGACCGTATCCTTCCTGGTTAAAAGGGAGCCCCTGGACTTTACCGTCTACTGTTACCCCATCCAGACTGCCTTCAATCGCAAGATCTGCTGCTTCGGTATCCGACATGTCCGCTAAATAATCTTCATACTGCTCTGCCTCTGTAGGGCCGGCAATGCTGAAGATTTCAGGCTCGTCCCCTGAAGAGAACTTAGACTTCAGGGAAGCCGCGTAATCGGACCCACCGCCGACGCTCGTAATTTTAATATCCACCCCTGGATTCTCTTCTTCATAAACTTCCGCCAATTCCTCAAACTGGTCGTTAAATTCTACTTTTCCCTGAAAAACCTCAATCGTAATTTGATCTTCATCAGAAGAACCTGAACTTCCCGAGGAAAAGGAACATCCTGCTAACAACAAACTACCGGCAAATAATGAACTAAGAATTCTCTTCTTACTCATGTAATACCCCTCTCAAATAGTAAATCTTCCTACACCGATATTTAAATGATTGGCGCGGTCCATCTCCGGATGATGTAATCGCTTTTATAAACTCATTATATCTTGTGTTATTTTTATGTCAATCGTTTTCATATAATTGCGGATGTAATCTATAAGTAATCAACCCATATATTGATCTTATCTTTATGAAAACGATTAACATATATTTGCGTGAATAAGTCTGTTATAATAAAAAAGCACAAGCTGTACGGGATTTATTAGATAGGAGAGAAAAAAGATGGTCAGTATTAAAGATGTAGCTAAATTGTCAGGAGTGTCCGTAACCACCGTTTCCAGAGTACTAAACAACAGAGGATATATAGGGAAGGAAACCCGTTTGAAAGTAGAAGACGCGATGAAGCAGCTCGACTACCAGCCAAACCAAATCGCACGGGCCCTGCTGAAGAGCCAGTCTCATGTGATCGGGGTTATTGTTCCCGATCTCAGTCACCCGCTTTTCTCAGAATTAATCCACTGGATCGAAACCTATGCGAGTGAAAAAAATTATAAGCTGCTTCTCTGCAGCTCCCTTCAGGATAAGGAAAAAGAACTTAACTATATCAGCATGCTGCGCCAGAATCGTGTGGACGGCATTATTATGTGCAGTCATACACTCGAGGTGGAGGCCTATCGAAATGTCGGCATGCCGATCGTTTCCTTCGACCGTATTCTCTCTCCTGAGATTCCTTACGTAGCTGGAGATAACTACAGAGGCGGAGAGCTGGCTACCCAACATCTCATTGATAAAGGCTGCAAAAAAATCCTTCACATTTCTGGTCCGTTACAATACGAGCTGCTCGCAAACCGCAGAAATGACGCCTCGCAGCTGACCTGCATGAAGCAAGGGGTGTCATGGGATTACATGGAAGGCGCCCACGTTAAAGCCACCTTTCAGGATAATTGGGCCTTCATCGAAGAAAAAATTTCAGCCATGCTGACAGAATATGATGGAGTCTTCTGCAGCAACGACATTATGGCCTATGCGCTCTACACCTATGCCAAAGAGCATGGCATCAACGTGCCAGAGCAGCTTAAAATTATCGGCTACGACAACCACAGCTTTACACGGATGCTGCAGCACCCCCGGCTGACAACCATCAAACAGCCGATCGATGCCATCGGAAAAAATTTATGCTCGTCGCTGATTGATCAAATAGAGCAGGAAGGAAAAGAGATACCGAGAAATACGGTGCTTGATGTACGTCTTGTGGAAGGGGAAACGACGTAAAAACCAGCCTTACTACACCTGTAAGGCTGGCTTTTACATTCCGGACAGGTTTTTTAACCTCAGCCAGAAGGAATAGACGTCAGTAACCTGAGTGCGGCAGGAGATGGGGCGTGAAGAAAAGATGCTAATGTGGACTGGTCACATCGATTGTATTTGCATTTACAGCCTGGATAATGAGTATACTTCTGCCAGGCGCCGAACCCCGCTGGGCGGTGGTTATTGGTCTCGCGATGGGTGGATTTATGTCAGGGTTTGCTTACATTATCGCTCCCTTAAACAAGCGAAAAAAGAGTTATGTTTTGCGAAGGGATACACTGGTTATATTTTTACCCCGTGAGTCCATTCCAAATTGATTGGTAAAGTAGTGGAAGGCTGGTTGCAATGAGAAAGCCTGTTGTGATGGAAGCCAACACAAAGACCTTGAATTTACTAGCGCTAATCTCTTCTTTTTTATAAGCCATGTTAAATAATTGGATCAAACGATAGACTATCAGATAAATCAAAAGGTACGTAAATAGGCTAATGATAAATACTTCCATGGGGGCCTCCTTTAGTAGATGTAAGAATTTTACTTATAAAGATAATTATAGAACATAAAAGCAAAAAAGGAGCGGATGCCCGGCTCCTTTTTTTGCTTTTATTTTTTATTTGCGATTATGTCGTCCACGATTCCATAGTCTTTCGCTTCCAAAGCACTCATAAAGTAATCACGATCCGTGTCTTCCGCAACCTTTTTAATCGGCTGACCTGTCTTTTCTGCGATAATTTCATTAATATGCTGTCGCAGCTTGATGATCCGTTTGGCGGAGATCTCTAAATCTGTCGCCTGCCCTCTGGCACCGCCCAGGGGCTGGTGGATCATGATTTCACTGTTCGGTAACGCAAAGCGCTTTCCTTTTGCGCCTGCTAGTAAAATCATCGCTCCAAAAGACGCAGCCATTCCGGTACAAATCGTCTGAACATCCGGCTTAATATACTGCATCGTATCTAAGATTGAGAAGCCCGCTGACGTGGACCCTCCCGGACTATTGATGTACAAGGAAATGTCTTTATCTGCATCATCAGCTGCTAAGAACAACAGCTGGGCTACGATACTGTTGGCCATATGATCATTGATTTCTTCACTGACCATGACAATCCGGTCCTTTAACAACCGTGAGTAAATATCGTAGGAACGCTCGCCTTTAGTCGTTTGTTCCACTACGTACGGAATCGTATTCATTTTTCTTCCTCCCCGTCAATTGGTTATGCAGCCATTGAGAGGACAGGTGAAGCACAATAGGGTTGTCGGGTGCGTTGGGATGACGGGATCAGAACCGGGATGGACTGAATAAGTATGGCAGGATCTTGTTCGGTTAAAGCGTTCATCAGGATCTGGCTCACTCTTTCATGGTCCTCTGCTGTCCATAAGATTTCAGGTTTCTCCACATGCGCCAGTACTTTCAACCTCGTACGCGCTCTATTTAATAATGCTTTCACCGCTGGTTCGGACATGTGTAAATGATCGGCTATCTCTGAAATCTTATACTGAAAGGCCTCTTTCAGAACGAAGGAAATTAGCTGCTTCGGCGTAAGATGGCTGAGTAATTTCTCAACAAGCTCTTCATCTGCTTCTTTTTGGCTTTCTGCTTCCTTTTCTATTGAAGCTGGATAACCTACGAATTCCTTCTCATATTTCCGAACGTGATCAATCCACAAATGGTAGGCGATTTTCTTAAGCAGCGCTGGTGTAAAATCGCCTTCCTTTCCATACTTGTTCACTGCTTTCAGGATAGCTTCCTGAGCAAGGTCTTCTCCATCCCACTGATCCTTTGTGAGAAAAAGACAATAACGATGAAGCTTCTCCCTGGTTTCTTCAAAAGATTCGGGTTGAGGCTGCTCCCGATTCCACCTGTTTTCCACCATCATCCCTCCTTTAGTCCTCTCACCTCTATAACGGATATAGGCTGAAAAAAGATACGGGTAAGGAAAATTTTTTTGTTAGTGTAAATTTGAGCGGTAGTGTAAGAAAAGAAGTGGAAGTTTTAGATATAATGCGCCAAATGTTAGAAAAACATGTAGTCGACCGGCTTGATTTATTCAAAAAGTGAAAGAGGGTTTCCCTTATAGTTTTGACTAACCAATACTGTACTGTTTAGAGTTAGCACGGCTTTTTACTCCAAAATAATTTACACTGAGATTTTTTCTGCTTGCATTTTTCTCCATTTATCTATATTTTTTCTCACCCATTCAATACTATGGCAATTCACCTTATAGTTATCCGCTTCTCGTAATGCATCATTCGTAAAATGTGACGTGGTAATAAATTTAGCAAATATACACTTATGGTTTCTTTTTGCAGAATTGATTTCTCTTATTTCTTTAACAGTGATTTGATTATTTGAAGCTATGTAATGCTTTATTTGTACAGCTTCATGACCCCCATCTTTCTTATTATAAATAATTAGATCAACTCCGCCATCCGCTCCTTTAGACGTCTCTTTTGGACGAAAACCTTTTGCCTTAAAATACAAGAAGCACAATCTTTCAAATTCCCTCCAGGATAATTCCTCTAATGGAGCTTTCATAATAATTCCATCTTCCCTTAAACGGTTAAATGTGGAACCTTTACCATATTTTTTATTTCTAGATGATTCTTTCTTTGTTCTTTTTTTCTTTTTGTGCAGTATATACTGAACTATAATTCTTAATAAAATAGTTGCAACTATTATTCCGAACAACCAATAAACATTCGTGCTTTTAAAAACCATCCAATACACATATAAATTAACCAGCACAAAAGCGCCCGTGACTACGTCAGAGACCTTTTCATTCATTATATAACCTCACCTTCACTTTATTAATACGCTTGAATGCCAAACTTTAATAATTTTTTAGGTAAGATGTCGTCTAAGTTTTGAATATCAGCATCGTGTAATTCTATTAAATTAAACCCATACTTATTATAGACCTTCAACTTCTGTTGTTTTCTTTCTGCATATTTGGGGTCATTTTCAAGGCCCCAGTATTCAATATATACTTTTCCAATAGGCAAATAAAAATCAGTGTAAACGTCTTCCTCTACAGGTAGTTTTCTTTCGTATGCGTGTACAATTTCAGACATATATAACCAATTATCTATTAGCATTTCTGCCCGCGAACGCACATAATGTCCATCAGCTGTTCTATGTTTAGCTTCAAACTTTCCCCTGAATTCAAGAGTTTTGGTCTCAGAGTTCTCCTTTTCTTTTTCTTTGCCTTGAAGTTCTTCCATTGTTTCAACAAGGCGTTTATTAGTCAGGATGGTTTCTGGCCAGTTCACATAAGGAACGCCTGTTTTTTCATGCTCAAATTGTTTACCTCCGACGGTTTTCCCTAAGTTCGTTAACTTCCATCCTTTAACTCCTTTTTCAAGAAACCCTAGCTCCGACAAGATTGGATTCATTTTAAACCTAGAAATTCTAAAATGATTACTTAAAGCTGTAGCATTAATCAATTTCTCCTCTTTTATTAAAAATATAGGGTCTGTTTTAATAGTTTCTATCCAAGCTATGTATTCACCTGCTTTAGGATGTTTCTTAACTGTCCCCCCTGCTTCTTTTCCTTTCTGGGTTAAAACCCAGTTCTCATTAGCTCGATCAATTAGTTTATGGTCGAGGAGGATTTTAAATACCTCTTTTACTCCTAGCTTTAATTCTTTCGAAAGTGCAGTAGTTGATATATATTTTACTTTTTGATTACTTTTCACTTTTCTCCCTCCTGTAAAAATTAGTTATATATGTAATATCGTACTCGATCTATAGATTTTTACAGAGAGATGATAATAAATATACTAATAATCACTTAACTACTTAATAAAAAAGTACCCTGTCCCTTCTATAAAGGGGCAGGATACTCACATTTTACAACAACAGCTCCCCGCTTCCCCACAACCCGCTCATATACTCCTCGGAATCACCAGTATTGGCGTTGATCACAAACGTTTTTGAGAGATAGGCCGAGTCGACTTCCACCTCCCACAGCGGCAGATAGGTGAGGAATACGTCTTCTAGATGGTAACGGGGTTTTTTCAACACATAACTGCGGTTAATCTGGTTCTGCTGCACATCGATAATGTACTTTTGTTCGACCTGCTGCTTTGTTATCTGCGGGGTGGCAGCTTCTGCTCGTTCCACCTGGGTTTCATTCATCGGCGGAATACTTGGAAAGAGACCGCGGTAGCCGGATACGGCGTCGACGAATACCATGTTGGGCTTTTTCCTTGGGGGAAAAGGTTTACGGTCCGCGATGACGAGCAGTTTGGCGACCCATAAGGGATGGTAAAAACGCTTGGCCACCTTGATATGCTGTTTAATGTAATGGGTATCAATGGTGCGATTCATTTTTGCCTGGACGCCAAGCATTTTATAAATCGCTTTCGGCAGATCTTCTTCTTGAATACCTTCGCCCGTCCCAATTAGGCGGAGCGTAGTTTGTTTCACTGGTTCCATTGGTTTCATCCTTTGTGAGTATGGTAACGGTCTACTTCGCGCTGCATCGCTTCAGATGGCGGTGCGGTCATCAGGCTGACGACAATCACGAGAATGGCTGAGACTGGTGCTGCAACGATAGGTTCGGCCACGAGGGCGAATGGAAGGGCAGCCATAATAATAAAAGCGATTGAGCCGCCGATCATACCGGCTAAAGCCCCGGCCATGTTGGCTCGCTTCCACCAGATGCCGAGGACAAGCGGGAAGCCGAATGCAGACAGCATGGCACCGCTCACCCATCCGACCATGATCGCAATCAGCTGCGGAGGATCGATGGCAAAATAGATGCCGACGAGGCTTGCCAGAATCATCACAACGAAGCCAATCCGGGTCACTGATTTTTCTGAAGCATTTTTATTTATATAGCCTTTATACAGGTCATGGGCGACGCCTGCAGATACCGCAAGCAGCATGGCGTCAGCAGAGGACATAATTGCCGCTAAAAGGCCCGCTAGCATAATCCCCGCAAGAATCGGCGGCATGTAGTGTTCGATTACGGAAATAAAAATCATATCCTGATTATTGAGGGTGTCAATGATGTCTAAACTCGCCCCCGCTGAAGCAATGATCGCTCCGAAAATAAACACACATAAATAGAGGATACATGCTCCGAGCGCAGATCTTCTGGCGGTTTTAGCATCGCGGGAAGCGAAGTTCCGCATCACCGCTGAGGGGGAAACGACTCCAAACCACAGGAAGGCGAGAAACAAGCCAAAGTAGGACATCCACGGCTGGGTCACTTCACCGAAGGCAGGATCGACAGCAAGCGCATCCTGAATCAGCGTCCCTACGCCTTCGTGATCCATAAGAATGATGATCGATAAGACGAGCATCCCAATGACCATCACTGCCCCTTGAATCAAGTCGGTATATGTAATCGCCCACATTCCACCAAGCGCAGCATAGAGCGTAAATCCGATTCCGAGAAAAATAACGGCAGTTGTATACTCAATGCCGAGCACGTAAGAGCCTATTAATCCGGAGGCGGTTAGCTGCGGGACCATATAGAACGTCATGCTGAGAACGACGATCACAGCAGCCACAATTTGAACCGGCCGGCCAAAGCGGATTTTGAAAAATTCCGGCATCGTTTTTACCCCGGATCGTCGGATCTGTCCCGCGATCAGGAAGAGCGCGAACGACGGAATGGCAACCGCTCCGAACCCATACGCAAATAAGAACGGAAGACCAAGCGCCACTCCTGACCCGACCGCACCCATCAGAGAGCTTGAGCTGGCCACGGCTGCGAATAAAGCAAAGGAACCTACGAAACTATTAATATTACGTCCAGCTGTCCAATAATCATCCTCAGAGGAGTGGGCTCTCCTGGCAAAATAAATACCGATGAGTGTCATGAAAATTAAGTAGAATGCTAATATGGAAGTTTCCATTCCTTTCATCGTCTACAACTCCTTTAGTTCGATCGTTTTTCAATTTTTTCAATCCAAATAACGTAGATGAAAGTTAACAGCAGCCAGATGAAAAAGCAGAAGAACATGAGCCACCCGGCCAAAGAGATGCCCATCCAGTATACATCCGTCGGCCACCAGATCCACACGATGGATGAGATGAAGACGAGCGCAATAACCATGATAATGCCGGGGTCCTTCCATTTCGATTTCGTCACTTCCTTCATACGGACTCACCCTTTCTTAACGGATTTTTTCATATAAAGCTTTCGTTACGATCAAGTCAAAAATCGCCGCCCCTACGGATTTAAAAATGATCGATTGCTCCTCCGGATTCTGCGGGCGGTGATTGCGTTCAATGATCTCTTGAAGCGACAGCGTTTGTTCCGGGTCAACGCCGAGCTCCTGCGCACGAATCATATCGCCTGACTCCCGAAAGGCACTCGGGGCATCCACATACACTTCGTCGGCGTCGGTCAGAACGCTGTCGGGAATTTCCTGCATCGCCGGGCGGAAGGAGCCGACACCGACAATCTGCTTGCCTTTATAGCTCTCAGCGTCAAGTTCAGGAAGCACAGGTTTTTCTGAGGTAGTGGTCGTGACAATAATGTCAGAATTGCGGACAATCTCTTCCGGGGAAGCTAGTTCAATATGTAGGGTTGGAAAAGTTGCTTTGGCCCGTTCAATAAAAGCCGCGACCTTGTCCTGGCTGCGGTTGTACACTTTTACCGATTGAATGGAACGGACCGTACTGGCCGCCTGCAGATGACTCCACCCTTGCGTCCCCGTGCCAATAATGCCAAGCGAAGCAGCATCCTCTTTCGCTAAATATTTCATGCCAAGTCCGCCAAGCGCTCCCGTCCGAAGTGCCGTAATCGGCATCGCGTCACACATTAAAAGGGGTTCCATCGTCTGTCTGCTGTACAACACCATCAATCCGTGAATGGTCGGCTTGCCAAGTGACGTGTTGTCCGGTGCCACCCCCACGAGCTTTGTCGCGTAATAGTCTCCGTAATAAGAAGGCATCAACAGACTTGTATTATTGCCATCCTCGATATGCATGCGGTCGGGCATGATCACGCTGCCCTGGCCCTCATCTAAATAGAATTGTTCAATGGAGCGGATCGTCTCATCCATTGTTAGAAGGTCGTTTACTTTTTCTGCCGATAATACGTTCATTGAAAGCCCTCCTTCTCTAATATTAAAGCTATACTAACACAATTTTCAGATTTGTTGAAATAATGAAACAAATAAAAAAGACAGCACGTCCTGCATTCGTGCTGTCTTACCTTTCCTCTTCTTTTATTAAAGGAGCAACGAGATCAATCCGGTTCGTCCATAACCCTCCGCTGTATTGGTCAGGAAGCCTTTCTATGTCTTCTTCATGATCAAACCCTTCCGACCATTCCCCGTCTCCAGCTACGAGGATGAGACGGGCATCCGCGTCTGCCATTCGAGCTTGAAACTTCTCCGGCCATCCCCACATCCAGGACGCATATTTTTCAGGCATATGAATTTGCGAGTTTTCACATGCTTCCGGGACATGTCCTGTCCAGCCGATGGCTATATATCGGATCATACAGCTTTTCAATGTGTCCATCGACATGACCCTCAATTCAGGAAGTTCGTTCTTCAATGCTTGTATAGGCTGATCGCCCCCATACACGGCCAGGGAGCTCATCCGATCTTCAGGCAGTTCTGAAAGATATTCGGCAAGCTGCTTACCTTCCTCCGGGTCATCGCTTTTTACGTGAATGAGAAATTCCTCATCTGGAAAATGAGCGAGCACTTCATCCAGTGATGGCATCAACCCGTACCCTTCACCGCGAAAAGGGAACGTTTCTCCCTCATCTGCCGTGTATCCATATCCGACATCAAGCTGTTTCAGCTCTTCCATACTGTGCTCTCTCGTTACGCCTGTCCCATCTGTGCGGCAGTCAAGCGTCCAATCATGAAAAACAGCAAACTGACCGTCACTTGTCGGGTGAATATCAAATTCTACAAGATCAGCTCCTGCTTTAAATGCTGCTTCCATTGAGGGAATCGTATTCTCAATATACGGATGTTCCGGCTCATAAATCCTTTCTGCCGTACACGTATCATTTTCCAGATCTTCCATAGGAAACGTCTGCGCCATTCCTCTATGGGCCAGCAGCGTTGGCTCTGCTTCTTCGCTCTTCACAAAGAGTGAACTGTTATTTATAAAAATGAACCCTGTCAGCACTGCAGCCACTATTCCTGCGATCTTCCAAAATCGTTTCACTTTTCATAGACCTCCAATAAGGCGACTACCATCAACTTATTCTATCATAAGAAGAAAAAAAGAAGATCGATGCCCACCCTTATGGCTAACACCATTTCTAATAACCGGCTTAAAAATTTATAGTCAGAAAAAAGCAGCCCTGTCTTGGACTGCTTCTCTGCGTGCCATCTATGAATCCGCCACTGTGATCCTCATCGTTTCAAATTGGTTGTCTCCTACATAAACGATAAGCTCCCATTCCCCTGCACTTGGAAATGTCATGATCGAAGGAGCGTGGGCATCTGCCTCGTTGTTAGGACCCGCTAGTTCACTATCGACCAGGGTTTCCTCCTCCCCGGTGTCGAGATTCTTGCCGGTTACTGTAAACGACCGGCCTTCCACGTCCTCTCCCCATACATGCCACATGTATTTATTGGGGGTGTTCACCGGCAGCTCGGTACTACCGTTAATAAAACCAGCCTTGTCCTCAATTCCGACCATTGTGTAAGCTCCCGATTCAAAGGTTACACTCATATCTTGAGATCCGCTTTCCTGCTCTTCTTCGGCTGAGGATGTGTCTCCAACCGTACTGCAGCCTATGACCCCTGCACTCACGAACATAGCTAATAGCGTCCAACGCAGCTTTGGAATGGTAAGCACTCCTTTAGCTTATTTGATACTGTCAATTATTTCAAAAATCAGTCAAAAACTCAACACTACTTCCGCTGCCAGCAAAGCGTGTAGTCCCTGTACAACCCGATAGAAACTACGCAGGAATGATTAAGACACTATATTTCATAATCGGTCCTTTCCTTCTGGTCAGATAGAATTAAATCAAAAAAACTGAAGCTGAACGCCATTCCGAGGGCCAGCCCATAGTTCACCCTCGGCCCGTCACTTTTAAAGAACTCATCCAGAACAAGACTGCCTAGAGAGAAGATTATAAAAAGACCAATAAATTTTAATAGTCTTCTGCCCAATTCAGCGCGGTTTATTTTCATTATGGAGAGAAGAAACAGAATCAATATGTATAACGCAGAGCCAAGCAGGAGTACCACATACCCAATCAAGAATGGAAAAAAATAAGGAGGCTCCCACGATGTGTTCATCTCTATAACGATGACAATCGCACCGACTGCAGCCAGGCCGCTCAATGCATAGATTATCGTATTTCTCTTCATATTCAGCCAACTTCCTGTTCACAATTGTAGTGCTGAGGGGTTAGGGTTGAATGTTTTGCCGTTAGGACACTATTTCCTTTGTTAGGGCGTTATCTTTCCCCGTTAAGGCGTTATCTCCCGTCGTTATGGCGTTATCCCCCAGCGTTAGGGTGTTATCTTCCCCTGTAAGGCGCCACCTCCCCACTTTTTTCCTTCTGTGGGGAGAGAAACACCTCTACTCCAGTTCCTTGTCCGTCGGCATCACGACTGCGGCAATAATATATATCAGCCAGACCATTCCCCCTGTGAAAAAACCTGAAACGACTGTAAGAATGCGAAGTAAAGAGACATCGATGCTGTATAATTCGCCAATACCACCTAACACACCTGCAAATTGAGTATTCTTAGTGGATCGGTATAACTTTTTCATCATAGATGCCCCCTGCTTTACTTATTTTGCTGCGGCCTCGGTCTCTTCCGGCGGCCGGTCGTGGGTGACGTAGGTGCCGGCAATGAAATCGTGAATCGCGCGTTTGTCTTCTCTCGTCCCTACCATAAATGCACTTACGATCAGCCCGATCCCAAGCGTAACCACATAAACAAGTGTTCCTACGAGTTCTCTTAACAACATCGTGCCAAATCCCACGTTTTGACCGTCCATTCGTACGATGCGGATCCCGATTACTTTTCTCCCTATAGTGTACCCATACCAGACGACAGGCAGCACAATGGCATAAACATACCCAATTAAATCAACAGCACTGTACCCATCATAGAAAAAATGCCCGTGAATTACTAAGGTAATGGTTCCAAGTACAATAGATAATAAAATTCCGTCTACGATTCTTGCTCCCAGTCTATTCCAGAAGCCTGCTGGATTATGAACGCCCATAAAAAAAACTCCTTTCTTTCCATACTTATATTACGGCTCAAAGCAGGATTTGTTTCACCAGAATATTAAAAGCTTGATTTCTTAACGTGGAAATCAAGCTTTCTATTTTATAATAAATGACTGTTCGCCTGAAGAAAGAACTGGGATTGTTTAAAGTTATACGTGACTTTGGAGAAGTCAAACGGCTGTCCGTTCGTTAAATGAAAAATACTTTCCATGAAAAGCTTGGGGTCTCCCTCTTCCAGGCCTAAATACTGAGCTTCCTCATCATTCAGCTTGTCCACGTGAAGATAAATATCTGAAAAACCAATCTTCAATCCGAGTCCCTCTTGAATGTAATTAAAAATCGATTCAGTGGCGATCTCTCTGTTCAGATAAGGAATAATCGTTTTATTGTAATAGGATTCTTCTAAGCAGAGCGTCTCTCCGTTAATATAGCGAATGCGCTTCACATAGTAAACATCGTTATCAAGATTGATATTGAGATTCTGAGCCGCTTCTTCGGTTGGTTTACATGGCGTTAACTCGAGCACCTCTGACGTAACGTTAAACTCTTCAAGATCTTTCTTAAACCCCTGATTTGAGAGCAGACTGATGTACCCCTCCCTGTTTTGTCTTCTGACAAAAATACCGCTGCCCCTCACCTGGAACACGACCCCTTTTCTTTCCAATAGATCAAGGGATTTCGTAATCGTGCTTTTACTCACATCAAATTGGGCCATCAGCTTCTCAAGGACAGGGAGTTTCTCTCCTTGCTGGAGGGCGTTATCTTCAATGTACTTTTCGATGTCGACTGCAATTTGCTGATACTTTAGCATAAACATTCCTCTTTACCTTTTTTGTCCTTACATTACCAGAATTATAGCACAAACGTTCCTTCGGCTCATTCACTATTTTTAGTAATTGCTAATTATTTTGTTTGGGTATTGATAAATTGTATCGGTACAATTATAATGTAAGCGTATAACACATCAAAAAAGGAGGGTTTTATTTTGGCAGAAAAAGTGAGAGATTACCCTAAGCTTGCAAGAGATATACTAGAGGCGGTCGGCGGCGAAGAGAATATAATTAAGGTCTCCCGTTGTGCGACGAGACTTCGTTTGGTGCTTAAGCGGTCTAATCCGCAGGCAAAGGAACAAGTCTCGGCGTTGCCTGGAGTGATTACTGTCGTCGAGAACAATGGACAGTTCCAGGTAGTCATTGGTCAGCATGTTGGTGAGGTTTATGAGGAATTCGCCAGTCTCGTCAACATGGATACTTCCGATGACGACCAAAGTGAAAATAAAGGGACCGTCGTCAACCGTGTCATCGCCACGATGTCAGCTGTTTTCGCACCATTTATTTATATTCTAGCCGCAGCTGGTATTTTGCAGGGCTCGTTAATTTTGATTAATTTGTTATTTGAAGAATTTGAAGCAACAGGAACTTATGAGGTATTAAGTTTTATTTCATGGGCGCCGTTTACTTTTTTACCGATATTTATTGCAATGACGGCAGCGAAGCATTTTAAGGCCAATACGTACATTGCCGTTGCCTGTAGTGCCGCTTTAGTGAGTCCGACATGGACAGAAATGGCTGACCAGATTGCATCAGGAGAAACGATTTCATTCCTCGGCATTGCATTATCAGAGACGGTGTATACCTCTTCTGTACTGCCGCCGCTTTTCTTAGTTTGGCTCTTATCCTATCTTGAGAAATTCCTGAATAAAAACATGAACGAAGTCGTACGTCCGCTATTCGTACCATTCATCTGTATGATCGTTATGGTACCGTTAACGATTCTGCTGATCGGCCCGCTTTCCACTTTAGGTGCCAACGGAATTGCAGACGGCTACAATTTCTTAGCGGAAAATGCGCCAGCTTTAGCCGGTGCGATTATTGGGGCCTTCTGGCAGGTGCTCGTTATTTTCGGAGTGCACTGGGGCATTACACCAATGGTGCTGGCCAACTTCGACTTATACGGCCGTGACTCGTTCCAGGCGTATCAGACGATAGCTGTTATCGCCCAAATTGGTGCCGTGCTTGGTGTCATTCTCAAGGCGAAAAGCCAGGAAGTTAAAAAAGTCGGAGTGTCCGCCGGAGTGACTGGTATTTTCGGTATTACGGAACCCGCGATTTACGGGGTTAACCTGAGATTTAAGAAACCGTTTATCTTTGGCTGTATATCAGGGGCCGTGGGCGCCATTACGGCAAGCTTTTTTAACCCTTATTATTTTGCCTATGCTGGCCTTCCTGGTCCACTGACGATGGTTAATGGCATAGACAGTGCCTACCCGATGTCTGTGTGGGGCATTATTATCGGCTCTCTTATCGCCATTGTCCTGCCTGTTGTGCTTATCCAAGTTTTCGGTTTTGGAGAAGATACAGCGAAACAAGCCGGCAGTGAAGCGTTAGTTGAGGAACAGGGACAGCCCGGAGGGAGCTCTCCAGAGGAAGGTCAGAAAAACAATGAAGAAATCGTGGATTCTCCCTTCAGTGGTAATGTAATTCCACTTTCCGATGTGCCTGACGAAGTATTCAGTTCAGGAGCGATGGGTAAAGGTGTCGCCATCAAGCCGACGGAAAACAAACTGTATGCGCCGTTTGACGGCACCGTCGTTATGATCGCACCAACCAAGCATGCGATCGGCTTACGCTCCGAAACTGGAATCGAATTACTCGTGCATATCGGAATCGATACGGTCAAATTAGCCGGAAGTCCTTTCAACTTACATGTAGAAGACGGAGCTGTATTTAAAAAAGGAGAAATCCTAGTCGAATTTGATGAAGAAGCCATTCAGAGTCAAGGGCTGGAAACGATCACCCCGGTCATCATTACGAATGCAGGGGCATATGAAGAAGTGATCATTGAAGACCTTAAGCAAAGCACATTCAATCAAAAACTAATGACAGTCGTAAAATAAGGAGGAATTAAATATGACACAAATGCCAAAAGATTTTTTATGGGGCGGTGCGTTAGCTGCTCACCAATTCGAAGGTGGATGGAACAAAGGCGGCAAAGGACCGAGTGTCGTTGACGTCATGACTGCAGGGGCTCACGGCGTGCCGAGAAAAATCACGAAAAACATTGAGGAAAATGAATTTTATCCAAATCATGAAGCCATCGATTTCTACCATCATTACAAGGAAGACATCGCGTTATTTGCCGAGATGGGATTGAAATGCCTGCGCACGTCCATCGGATGGAGCCGGATTTTTCCTAAAGGGGACGAAACAGAGCCGAACGAGGAAGGCCTGCAATTCTACGATGACGTGTTTGACGAATTACTCAAGCATAATATCGAGCCTGTAATTACACTCTCCCACTTTGAAATGCCGCTTCACTTAGCAAGAGAATACGGCGGATTCCGCAGCCGCAAAGTGGTCGACTACTTCGCTAAATTTGCAGAAGTCTGCTTCGACCGCTACAAAGACAAAGTGAAATACTGGATGACGTTTAATGAAATCAACAACAAAATGGACGTTAGCAACCCGATTTTTCTATGGACGAACTCCGGGGTTACCGTAAAAGAAGGAGAAAATGCCAAAGAAATCATGTACCAGGCCGGCCACCACGAATTACTGGCCAGCGCCTTAGCCGTTGCAAAAGGAAAAGAAATCAACCCGGATTTGCAGATTGGAGCTATGGTATCGCACGTGCCGATCTACCCTTACTCCTCCAACCCTGAAGATGTCATGCTGGCTGAAGAAATGATGAGACAGCGCTACTTCTTCCCTGACGTGCACGTACGCGGGTATTACCCAAGCTATGCGTTAAAAGAGTTTGAGCGTGAAGGCTACCACATTCCCTTCGAAGACGGTGATGAGGAAATTTTACGTAACGGCACCGTTGATTACCTTGGGTTCAGCTATTACATGTCAACGACAGTAAAAAGTGACGTAGAACAAGATAACAGCGGAGATATCGTCAACGGCGGGCTGCCAAATGGTGTAGAGAACCCGTACATTCAATCGAGCGACTGGGGCTGGGCGATCGACCCAACCGGCCTGCGCTATACGCTCAACCGCTTTTACGACCGTTACCAGATTCCAATGTTTATCGTGGAAAATGGATTTGGCGCTGTAGATACGGTAGAAGAAGACGGAGCCATTCATGACGAATCGCGAATTGAGTATTTAAAGTCACACATTGAAGCCCTTGAAAAAGCCGTCACGTATGATGGAGTCGACTTAATGGGCTACACACCGTGGGGCATCATCGACATCGTCTCCTTCACAACCGGTGAAATGAAAAAACGCTACGGCATGATTCACGTCGACCGTGATAATGAAGGGAACGGATCCATGAAGCGCTCCAAGAAGGATTCATTTGAATGGTATAAGCAGGTTATTCAAACGAATGGCGAGGAGCTATCCTATAAAACCAAAGCAAAAACCAATTAATCTAAAGAGGTTGGGACAAAACTGAATAAAGCATAAAATAATCCGAACAATTTTGTTGAAATCAGTTCGGATTATTTATGTTAAAGAGAATTCACACCATCGCTCCGTCAAAACGCTTCGCTTTTAAGTGGGCACGGCCTTAAGCTTCCTCAGAAAGCAAAGATCGCTTTCCTGCGGGATCTTCGGCTCGTGCTGTTCCCACAGGAGTCTTCGCATTTTAACTACGCTAATCATCTGCGTTTATATGAATGTTCGTTTTTTGACATCACTGTGTTACTTATGTCCCCGTCCCTCTTTTATGGAAAACAGAATTCCGCCCGCCCTCCAAATACTTATAGTTTCACAAAGATTTAATGTCACATAAAAGCTCAGGGACGCCTTCCTTAAATAAATGCCCGTAGTCCTCAAACCTTCGCGTCTGCGCATCCGGAAGCTTCTGCACATAGTGTTCAAAATGCGAAAAAGGAACAACATTATCATCAAGACTGTGGTAAAGGAAAATTTGCAGTCGGCGAGGAAGTCTTGCAGCAAAATCTTCTGAGAGTGCAAATTCTTCAAACTGCCAATTTGAATCCAGACCCCAGTAAGGAGAACCAAGTAAAAATAACCCTGTGATCGACAAGCCGCACGATTCTTCCGAGAGATATTTCAGCAGTACAGAGCCTCCAAGGGAATGCCCGATCAGAATCACTTCGTCTTCTATCTCGCTGAATTCTTTTTTTACCGTATCCTTCCAGCTTTGATAGTTCGGGTTTTCCGGCTGAGGCATAGCGGGTGCTGAGAACTTGTACTTCTCGGGAAGAGACTTTTGCAAGCAGGTGATTAGGTTACTGCTGCCTTCATTGTGTTCCTGGGGGCCTGCGCTATGAATAAACAAAACGTGTTTCTTCACAATAATCTCCTCCTTTAGATAGGGAACCTCTTAAACTGATCAACTATTCTCCTCTATGTTTTGATAATCTCATAATTATTACGGGCGCTTCATGTTTTTATTACAGATTTACTTGTTGATGTGACAGAAGAGGTATAAGATAAGAAGAAATTCAAGAATAAAAAAAGGGGATAATAGAAAATGACGGAAAATGAAATCTGTCCATGGGCGCAATCCGATCCAAATATGACGCACTATCATAACACAGAATGGGGACGGCCCAGCCATGACGACACTTATTTATTTGAAATGCTGAATTTAGAAGGAGCTCAGGCAGGCTTATCGTGGAGAACGATTTTAAATAAGCGGGAAGGCTATCGCAGAGCTTTTCACCACTTTGATCTCGACCGGTGTGCCGCTTTATCAGAATCTGATCTTGAAGCCATCCGGGAGAAAGGGGAAGTCGTCCGTCACCCTCAGAAAATAAAAGCCGTAAAGTCCAATGCATTGGCTGCGCTCAAAATACAGGAAGAGTTCGGCAGTCTGTCAGCGTACTTCTGGCAGTTTACCGACCATCACCCTATCATTAACCACCGGCAGCAGTCATCACAGATACCGGCTCAAGACGAGCTTTCCGTACAAGTAAGCAAAGACTTAAAGAAACGCGGCTTTAAGTTTGTCGGTCCTGTAACGATCTATTCCTTTTTGCAGGCCATTGGTGTTATTGATGATCATCTCATAACCTGTCCCTATCATACCGATCATCGTTAAGGCTGATGCCCCTTTTCAAGCTGCTTCAACGAGAGGGCTTGTGATCAGTGATTCACTCCCTCCTTTTCCATTCCAGTGCTTTTCGCTGCAGGTTCTGGACAAAATCATGTTTACCATTACTATAGCCTTCAATATTCTTAGGAAACTGCAGAGCAAGTTGTTCCTTCAACCGGCCATATTCAATTGCATCTTCCTTATGGGATCGAAGATAATCTCGAACAGCAAGATGGCGTTCGATCTCAAAGTTATTATCGTATTGAAAAATATGTACCTGATGAGTCCTGTTTTCTCCACCTTTTCGGAAGTATCTTCTTCCTTTCACCCCAAACTCTCCAAGCGCCTCATAACCCCTTTCCATCATTTCGTCATTAAAATTATCAACAGCGGCTATATCCTTTACTATTGGCATGATATCGATGATCGATTTAGCTTTTAGATGGGGGACTGCTGTACTACCGATATGATGAATGTCAACGAGCTCATCTTTGAATATATCTTTAATTTCTCTTGCTTCTATTTTAAATAATTCGATCCAGTTTTCATCATAGTCTTTCACAGTTATGTTCATTGTACGATTCACCATTGAAAATCGTCTCCTTGTATCCCTTATTTTATCTGCTTATTCCACCCCTCCAGAACCAGCTGATTTTACGTTGTAAATCAGGACAAACTCCAATCAAACCAGCTTCCATGCCCATCGGTCTCACCGACAGTCCGCTTCGTTACCTTTCCGTTTATGATCGAATCCACGTGAAGCTTCCTATCCTCTATATTGTTGTAAACATGAAAGATATCTCGATAACTGCCTATTTTATGAACGTTTTGAATGAACTCGCTTCTAACAGACGTTGGCATCTGATTAGCCACATGAGTATGAAAGAGACAAATCGTCGTATCTGCAGGAGTCCCCTCAGCTGCTTTCAGTAATAAGGATGCTCCATCTCCTTCTATTAGAGGAGGAGGATTTAACTTTAATTGCTTTACTGCATTTTCAAAGTTTCTTCGTCTTTCCTTGTGTTCCGGCCAGATGAGAGCTTTTAACCATAAATAATCCTCTTCACAGGTGAGGTCGCTTAAGTGTAAATCAATGCCTAACCGATCGTTGACTGGCGGATGGGTAGACAGTAAATCATGTGATAATTCACCGTGTCGTACGTGAGAGGTTAGATGAACAAAAGAATGCTTGCTGCCATAAAGGCTGTCAGTTCCGTACGAATAAGCGTACTGGTCCCATAACAGCTGCAGGCCTGCACTCGTTCCAATTTCTATAAGCGAAAGAGGCTTATTGGTTTGCTGGTAGATGTAACAGAAGACAGGATACAGGTAAGCGCAACGACGTACTTCATTGGTCTGCACACGTCTGGTTTGAAGGATGGACATTATTTTATCCCTGTATTCACTGCAAAAATCTTTAAACAGTGGAAAAGGGTCCTTCTCCCTCCTGCTCCCATTCCTTAAGCTTGGATAGTACTCTTTTAATTCATGATCTGTACCCTGGAGCAATAAATAATGAACCGCTCCAAAGAGTAAATTTGGAATCGGCTGGTCTTCCCTCGCATGTAAACACAGTTGCCGTAATGGATCATCCTTCGCAATATGTAAGGACAAGTTTTTATAAAGCTCGCTGGAACCTTCACACTCAAAAGAAGCGAAATGGTGGAACCTTTCTGCTATCCATTGACTATTCATTGCTTTTTCTCCTTTACCGTCAGCGCTGTTATCTATAACTTTAGTCCATTTCCAAATTTATGTAAACGGGTTTCTACAGCCTCATAATTACTATTCTTAATAAATTACTTTGACAGACAAAGTAATGTGCTATATATTGTAATAAAGGAGGTGGGGAAGCGTTGGAAAAGAAAATCTCCAATGACTTGATCCGCGGACACACCGATACTATTGTGCTGAACATTCTCCAGCAGCACGATAGTTATGGTTATGAGATTTATAAAAAGATCCTCGAATTAAGTAACGGTCAATATGAACTGAAAGAAGCAACCCTTTACACAGCCTTTCGTCGTCTCGAAAAAGACGGCTACATTGCTTCATATTGGGGCGATGAAACCCAGGGAGGCCGCCGCAAATATTATCAAATTACGGATACAGGCAGAGAACGCTTCGCTCAGAACCAAAGAGATTGGGAGTTTGCAAAAGAAATTCTAAACAAATTAATTAAAGGAGGGAACGACTCGAATGAAACGTCAGAATAACCTGGATAAAAAAGTGAAAACCTACCTTGATCAGGAATTCTCCGGGGTGGGCGAAAGTCAGCAGCTTTATGAACTAAAAGAAGAACTAACTGTCAATCTCAAAGAAAAAGCCCGCGATTTCGAAAAAGAAGGAAAATCAGAAGATGAAGCCTTTAAACAAGCAACCCATTCGATGGGAGACTTAACCGGGCTTAAAGAAGATATGCGCCGCCATGGTGAAGACCAAACGAAAAAAGAGATCTACACATCGATGGCCTCAAGAGTATCAGCTGCAGGATTAATCGTCGGAATCTTAGTCATCGTTTTCGGAGCCTTAACTACTGCGATGCTGTACTTCATGGGTCTCCCCGGTGTAGCTGTAACCGGGCCTGCCATTTTCGTCGTGGCTGGAGGAGCACTGGTAACTTACAGCCTGCTGACGAGAGAGACAAGAAAGTATTACGCCATGAGAAAAGGAAGAGCGCTGCTTTATGCGTTAGCGATCGGCATCATTTTATTCAGTCTCTTTGTCGCTTTTACGTCAGGCTTAGCCACCGGAGAAGTATTCATTGCCATCAGTTCGTTTATGGTATTCTTCATTATCGGACTTGGGTTGTGGCTGACTCTTTTATTTACGCAGCAGACAAGTAGAAGAAAATAACGAGGTGGGTATATGATAGGATTCCTAAATAGTATAAAAAAAGAACCACCCTATCAACGAAGATACAAAGTGGCCCATTTAAAGTGAGTCCTCTGGATAAGAGGTAAAGAGAAGTGTTGCAGCACTTCTCTTTTATTATCATAAGTCATCATCGTGCTGAATTCCAACTAATGAACAATATGATGGGACAGTTTCCCTCTGGTCTTATAAGAAACATACGCAGCTTTAGCACAACACCAAATTCCGCTTATTAAAAAAATGAATGTGAAGATTTTTCCTCCTGTTGTAGGAGAATGATTAATAAGTAAACTGAGAGATATAAACGATGCTCCCCAGAAACATAGATATAGAGTTAACGTTTTTAGACGGTCTCTAAATAAGGAATTTCCAATCAATAGAATGATATAAATACTACTGACTACCATCAAGATCGGAAAAGCGGGTTGGAATTTTGCTGCATATACAAAATAGTCAAGTTGAGAAATGTGAGCCTGGCTGTGAACTTCTCCATAAAAAAGCTCCGAGAAAGGCGTTGAGTATTTCCATTCCCAGGGATTTTCTAAAATCGCACTCCCCTCGTACCAGGAGGCAAAAGCTGCGAAAATCAATAAAAAGAATGAAATACCGATTTGAGTTAAAAACTTATACATTGTCCCACCTCCTTTTTGCTATTGCGCCTTCCTTTTACTTCAGCACTCATGCAGGTATGTATGTCTACGTCCACCTTATCACAAAAAGGCACGAGAACTTACAATAAATTGAAAATATGTAAAGTCGACCATTATAAAGAAGAGCGAAGAGTGTGTCTCCGCTCTTTTATTTTCTTGCTATTTCAGGTTTGCCGGCTAGTTAAAATTACAAAGTAAACGCAAGGTCCCCGGCGGTAATGGTCACTTCTCTTTCTATACAAGAATGCACCCAGTCAAACACCCGCTTCACATTCACACAAATTTCCTCCTGCTGCTGTGGCAGGGTGTCATCCTCTCTCGGTATCACTAGTCTATTTGTTGTTATTCATATTCGTAATTGAAAAGAATCACTCAATGATCGATTAATTAAATTGTGCGGCATGCAGCCGGCTGTAAATCCCTTCAGATTGCAGCAGTTCTTCATGATTACCCTGCTCCGCAATTCCCTCTTTTGTAACCACCATGATCCGGTCGGCGTTTTTAATCGTCGCAAGCCGGTGGGCAATAACGAGCGTGGTGCGCCCTTCTGTCAGCTCTTCAAGAGATTGCTGGATCGCAATTTCCGTTTCGGTATCAAGAGCCGACGTCGCTTCATCCAGAATTAAAATCGGCGGATTTTTCAAAAACATGCGGGCGATGGATAAGCGCTGCTTCTGTCCTCCAGAGAGCTTCACACCTCTTTCTCCGATGACGGTGTCGAGCCCTTGCGGCTGACTGGCGATAAATTCATCGAGTCGTGCTCGAATCGAAGCTTGCATTATTTCTTCATCCGTCGCCTTTAAGTTCCCGTAGGCGATGTTTTCACGAATCGTTCCTGAGAAAAGGAAGACATCCTGCTGTACGATTCCGATCTGGCTGCGCAGGGAATCGAGCTTAATATCGCGGATGTCGGTACCGTCAACAGCGATCGCACCGTCTTGTATTTCGTAAAAGCGCGGCAGCAGACTGCACAGGGTCGTTTTTCCAGCGCCCGAAGGACCGACGAAGGCGACTGTTTCTCCGGGATCAATGGAGAGGCTGATGTGATCCAGTACAGGAGCAAGCCCTTCGTAGCCAAACGTGACGTCCCGGTAATCGATCGCACCACGCAGTTCTCGATGAACCGCGTCGTCTTTATCTTTAATCTCAGGAGCTGTGTCCATGATCTCGGTATACCGCTTAAAACCGGCAATCCCTTTAGGATAGCTTTCAATCACGGCGTTAATTTTTTGAATCGGTCCAATGAGAATATTCGCAAGCAGGATAAACGCAACAAATTCACCGTAAGTCAGCTCGCCGGCAATGACAAAATAGGTTCCAAACAGCAGTGTAAACAGCGTCACCATTCTCATCAGCACATAGTTGGCGGTAACGTTCTGTGCCATAATTCTATAAGACTGAAGCTTTGTCGTACGGTAATGCTCGTTGTTCTCCTGGAATTTGCTCTGTTCATGCTTTTCGTTGGCAAACGCCTGAACCACCCGGATTCCTCCGATGCTGTCTTCTACCCGCGAGTTGATCTCTGCGACATTATGGAACATGCGACGGAACGTAACCGTCATTTTTTTATTAAAATAGATGGCGAGTACAATAAGCAGCGGAATAACGATAAAGGAAAGAACAGCCAGCTTCCAGTTGATCGTCAGCATGATAACGAACGAGCCGATCAGCGTCATAAAAGCAACAAACATGTCCTCCGGTCCGTGGTGAGCCACTTCGCCGATTTCCTCTAAATCCTTGGTCAGCCGCGAAATGCTGTGACCGGTTTTGCTGTTATCGTAATAGCCGAACGACAACTTCTGCATATGGGTAAAAAGCTTCTGCCGCATATCCGTCTCAATGTTGATGCCAAGCTTATGCCCCCAGTAAGTGACCACGTAATGAAGCCCGGTATTGATGAGATAGACAAGCAGCAGCCCGATACAGGCGATGATAATGATCGTCCAATTCTCGCGCGGCAGCAGCTTATCAATGACATAATTCACCGCAAGCGGAAAGGCCAGTTCTAAGATCCCGACCAGCACCGCGCAGCTGAAATCTAGTATAAACAACCATTTGTATGGTTTATAGTAAGAAAAAAATCGTGCTAACACCCATGAAACCCCTCTTCATTTTACAATTGAAATCCATTTTCAATTATACGGCTCTCAGCGGGATTTCACAATTTAATTTATCCTTATCAGTCATTTTACAGATTGTTTAAATTATTCTAAAAAGTTTGATTTTACCACTCATTCCATGTATCCTTTTTGTATGCGCTTACACTATAAGGAACAGAGGAGGACGTACATGAACACCACAAAAAACAGATGGCTGATCGCTTTATCAGCCATTGCCATTCACCTATCCATCGGGGGCGCATATGCTTACAGCGTCTACACCACTCCCGTCAGTGAACAGATGGGATGGACCCCGACTCAAGTAACGATCGCCTTTACAATTATGATGGCGCTGGCCGGATCTTCAGCGGCCTTATTCGGAAAATTCGTTGAAAAAAGCGGTCCGAGGAAGTCAGCGATGGTATCAGCTGTTCTGTTCGGAGTAGGACAAGCAGGTGCTGGAGTGGCCATTGCTGTGGATTCCCTCATCTTATTCCTGCTTACGTATGGACTGGCAAGCGGCCTCGGGCTTGGAATCGGCTACATCTCACCCGTATCCACCCTGGTGAAATGGTTCCCTGACCGGCGTGGTTTAGCTACAGGACTGGCCGTTCTCGGCTTTGGAACAGGGGCGCTTATTACCGCTCCATTAGCCGCCAGCCTCATGAGTACTGTTGGGATTGCCAATACATTTTATATCCTGGGATTAACCTATTTTGTGTTTATTACGTTAGGCGCTTCATACATCGCGCCGCCCCCGGAAGGCTGGATGCCTGCTGGAATGAAAAAGGACATGGCCTCCGGAAAAAAAGTATTCAAAAAAGACTTACAGCAGCTTACCTCAAAAGAAGCTGTGAAAACCCGCCGATTCTGGCTGCTTTGGATCATGATGCTGATTAATACAACCGCCGGGATTATGATGATATCAGTCGCTTCGCCTATGGCTCAGGAAGTCGTCGGCTTATCCGCAGCGGCAGCAGCAACAATGGTCGGGATCATGGGGATCTTTAACGGTGGAGGAAGAATTGGCTGGGCTGCCGCTTCCGACTACATTGGACGACCCAATGTATTCCTGATTTTCTTTATCATTCAAACCGTCGCTTTCTTTACACTGCCGATTACGACAAACGCGATCATCTTCCAGATTTTAATCCTGCTTGTGGTCAGCTGTTATGGCGGAGGCTTCTCAAACCTGCCAGCATTTATCGGCGACTTATTTGGCACGAAACAGCTCGGTTCTATTCACGGCTATCTCCTAACCACGTGGTCCTTAGGAGGCGTCTTCGGCCCGATGCTTGTCTCACAAATTAGAGAAAGAACAGACGGGTATACCGCTGTGTTTTACGTATTTCTCGGGTTAATTACACTCTCGCTGATCGTCTCAATTCTCATGAAGCTTGATATTAAGCGGATTGAAAAAGCATACGAACGCAAAGAGGAGACAGATGCGGTAAACTATTAATATAGAAAATAGAAAAACTCCGGCTGGATGATAGCCGGAGTTTTTGTCTGAAGCGAAAACGCAGATTTTTCGCTGGTATACTCATGCGGTTGTATCGCTGGACGATACGCCTCTAAGGTGCGCTTTTAAATCGCTTCTTATATCGTCTGGAATCTTCTCAGATGCCTGCTTTTCCACATTGAAATTCACGTACGTGGTATGCCCTGAAGCGCATAGCGTATCGCTTTGCCATACTTCCTCATATAACACAAGACTCGTATTGCCGATCTTCTCCACCCACGTATAGATCTCCACTTCATAGCCAAAATAGATTTGGCTTTTAAAATCAATATTCATATTAATGATGATCATTTTCCAATTATCAAAGTTATGATCGGGAGTGAACAGCTTAAACAGCGGATTGCGCCCCGCTTCAAGCCATACCGGTACGACTGTGTTATTAATATGCCCGACACCATCCGTTTCAGAGACACGAGGGTCAATTATAGTTTTATACATAGGCTCATTCCTTTATTGAAGGCTCGTTAATTTAAGCCTTGATAATAGATTGACAGCGTTTACTTGATTGTAACCGAAAGGGCTGAATATTTTCCATAATTTTTTCACACAACTTCCCCGACGTCTTCCCCATAAATTTGCTATAATTTCCATATAGAAAGCGTGGTGAGTTCATTGTTTACCCTATTACTAATTGAAGACGATGTATCGTTGTTTAATGAAATGAGAGACCGGCTGGCACAGTGGGAATATGAGGTCACAGGCATCGATAATTTCCAGCGTGTTATGGAAACTTTCACAGCAGTCGAGCCCGACCTCGTCATTATAGATATTCAGCTCCCGAAGTTTGATGGCTTTCACTGGTGCCGGATGATCCGCCAGCATTCAAATGTGCCGATTATTTTCCTATCCTCACGCGACCACCCGACAGATATGGTGATGTCGATGAATCTCGGGGCGGATGATTTTGTTCAAAAACCGTTTCACTTTGATGTCCTAATCGCGAAGATCCAGGCGATTTTGCGCCGGGTGTATAACTATAGCGCCGAAGCACCGGAGCTTAAGACGTGGCTGGGGGCAACTATCGATTTTGAGCGCAGCCGCGTGACGAATGACCATGGCGCCATTGAATTGACAAAGAATGAAATGTTCATTTTGCGGTTGTTAATTGAACGGAAGAACCAGATCGTCAGCCGGGAGGATTTGATGAATCGGCTGTGGGATGACCAGCGGTTTGTCAGCGATAATACCCTGACCGTCAACGTTAACCGCCTGCGGAAGAAGCTGGTCGATTTAAAGCTTGGGGACGCGATTGAAACAAAGGTCGGCCAGGGATACATAGCTGTTGATCAGGTGAGCCGATGATTGGAATATATTTAAAAGAAAGGCGCAGCTGGATTCTTCTGTTTCTTACCCTCCAGCTGGTTGCCTTATTCATTGCCTATCTCGACACGACGATTCCGTATCGGGCGATCTTATATTACATTCTCCTCTCTTCCGTCATCTTTGTACTATTTCTCGTTTTCCGCTATCACCGGGAGACGAAGTTTTTTAAAGAACTGGCGGAACGCGACCACAACCTGGACTTAACGACCATCCCTGACCCCGATCGGCCGTTCGAATTCATTGTAGAAGAAAACATCACCCAGCCGATCGAGCAGCTCAAGGCACAGTCCACCGCCCACACCATTCAGCTTGAGCAGGAAAAAGATGAACTTCTCTCCTGGATTCATGAAGTAAAAACACCGCTGACAGCGATGGATCTCATCATCGACCGGATTAACGATCAAAAGCTGAAATCTCAGCTTAAACACGAATGGCTGCGCGTTCATTTACTGCTGGACCAGCAGCTGCATCAGAAACGGATGCCGTTTATTGAGAATGACTTATATGTAGAAAAAGTGGAGCTTGAGCCGCTTCTTTTCAGCGAAATTAACACCTTACGTTCATGGTGCCTGCAAAAAGGGGTCGGTTTTGACGTGGACCTTACGGAGACCACCGTACTTAGTGACGCCAAATGGCTTGGCTTTATCCTCCGCCAGCTGCTGACGAACGCTGTAAAATATAGTGAGGAAGGCTCGGAAATCATGATCTCAAGCAGCAAGGAAAACGAACAAGCGACGCTCAGCATTACGGACAGCGGACGCGGAATTAACGCACGTGACCTTCCGCGTATTTTCGATAAAGGCTTTACCTCTACGACTAAGCATGAAGATCATGCAGCAACCGGCATGGGTCTGTACCTGGCGAAAAAAGCAGCGTCCCCCTTACAGATCAGTATGGACGTTCAATCGAAGCTCGCACACGGCTCAACCTTCACCCTCACCTTCCCCAAAGCAAACGAATTCATCGAGATTCAAGGCGTGTGACAAAAGTGTCACTCGCTTTTCTTTTTTGTTCGACGAATGAAAGGACTTAAAGCAGGAAGAGCTTATACAATAGGGATATCAAGTGAACGGGGGTATGACAATGAATATATTAGAAGCTGAAAAAATTTATAAGAGCTATGGAAATAAATTCACGAAGCAGGACGTATTAACAGGCATTGATGTAAGCATCGGCAAAGGAGAATTTTTGACAATTATGGGGGCGTCCGGCTCGGGAAAGACGACGCTGCTTAACGTGCTGTCAACCATTGATCGAGTCAGCCAGGGAACGATTAAAATCGAAGGAAAAGAACTTACGACACAGAAGGAAAAGCAGCTCGCCGAATTCAGAAAGCAGCACCTAGGGTTTATTTTTCAGGAATATAATCTGCTTGATACACTGACGGTGAAAGAGAATATCCTCCTGCCCCTCTCGATAACGAAAGCCTCGAAGAAGGAAGCCAATGCGAAATTCAAGACTGTCGCAAACGAGCTCGGTATCGAGGATATTGCCCATAAATATCCTAATGAAATCTCAGGCGGACAGAAACAGCGGACATCGGCAGCTCGTGCGTTCATCCACGAGCCGAGTATTATTTTCGCTGATGAACCAACAGGAGCGCTTGATTCTAAAGCAGCTTCTGGTTTGCTTGGCAAATTAAGTGATTTAAACGATAAGCGCGAGGCTACCATAGTGATGGTGTCCCACGATCCTGTTGCCGCAAGCTACAGCAGCCGGGTCGTCTTCATTAAAGACGGTCACATTTATACACAGTTGAATAAAGGGGACCAGTCGCGGCAGACCTTCTTAAAGGACATCATGAAAACACAGGGAGTCTTAGGCGGGGTGCAGTATGAGCATTAATCAGCTTATCTTTCGCAATATGAAAAAGAACATCGCCAACTATTATTTGTACGTGTTTGCCCTGGTGTTCAGCGTAGCGCTTTATTTTTCCTTTGTAACGCTGCAGTATGATCCGTCCATGGATGAAGCAACAGGAACGATCAAAGGGGCAGCTGCCCTGCGAGCTGCTTCGATTATGCTCATTTCGATTGTTGCAGTCTTCCTCATCTACGCGAATAATTTATTCATTAAAAGACGAAGTAAAGAAATCGGCTTATTTCAACTCATCGGGATGACTAAACAGCGCATTTTTTACATGTTGAGCGTCGAAAACCTGTTTATATATTTCGGATCCCTCATCATCGGCATCTTATTGGGATTCTCTATCTCCAAATTAGTGACGATGATTGTGTTTAAAGTGACCGGTGTTGACAACGTCGCCAGCCTGAACTTCTCTCCCGAAGCACTCCTCCAGACGCTGGTGGTCTTTGCGGCGATTTATATTCTGATCATGCTGCTCAATTACGTATTCGTAAAGCGGCAGACCATTCTGGCATTGTTTCACGTGAAACAAAAAACAGAAAGCCGTGTGAAAAAGTTATCTGTATTCGAAATTATTATGGGTGTGTTTGGCATTGCCTTGATCTTAACAGGCTACTATGTCTCTTCGAAGCTGTTTAACGGGAATTTCACGTCGATGAACAGCTTGTTTATGGCGATGATCTTCATTCTAGGATCCGTCATTATTGGTACGTACTTCTTTTATAAAGGCTCCGTGCGGTTTGTGGCCAACTTGATCCGCAAAAAGAAAGACGGCTACTTATCAATCAATGAAGTCCTTTCGCTCTCGTCCATTATGTTTCGGATGAAATCAAATGCATTACTGCTTACTATTATCACGACGGTATCAGCTCTTGCAATCGGGCTTTTGTCGTTAAGCTATATTTCTTATTATTCGGCAGGAAAGACAGCAGAAGGAGAATCTCCTGATGATTTTACCTTTGTTAGTACAGAAGATGCCGCTGCGTTTGGTGACGAACTCCGTGAACACGGCATTGAATACAATGAAGAAACGACAGAGTTTGTTCAAGCTGAAGTTTATATTGAAGAGATTGTTGGTGTCAGTACCGAAGATTTAAATATGGATGGCAGCTGGACGACCATGGCTGTAGTTAGTGACGAGAGTGTGGAAGAAATCGACGTCAGTGAAAAGGAAACCCGGTTCGCCGGTTATAATGACGCGCTCCATCGTATGATGAATCTAGCCGATTCCGGCAAAATCACAATACGCAGTGAAAACGAAGAAATCAATCAATCCTACTTAGGGACAGAGAAGGTCGATGTCCTTCCTACTTTTATTACAACTGGTCTCCCGACTGCTGTTGTAGATGACAGCGTATTTGATACGGTCGCAAGCGATGCGGATCCCGACATTCAGCGGGAATCCAATACATTCGTTGGCCTGACACTGAATGAGGAAACGTCTGCAGAAGAAGCAGATCAACTTTTTCAAAGTATGCAATTGAGCGAAACACCTGGTAACTCCTCTCAGTATGCGACCTATCAGATGCAGAAACAGAACATGGGATTGATTATGTTCATCGTAGGCTTCCTCGGTTTAACATTCTTAATCACCTCCGGCTGTATTCTTTACTTTAAGCAGATGGATGAAGGAGATGAAGAACAACCGAACTATACCATTTTACGCAAGCTCGGATATACCCGAGGCGACTTGCTAAAAGGGATTCAAGGCAAGCAGCTGTTTAACTTTGGCATCCCGCTTATGATTGGACTTCTGCACAGCTGCTTCGCTGTCCAATCAGGCTGGTTTTTATTCGGAACGGAAATGTGGACACCAATGTTTATCGTCATGGGAGTGTACACCGCCCTTTACTCGATCTTTGGACTGCTGTCGGTGTTTTATTATAAAAAAGTAATAAAGCAAGCTTTATAAAAGGGAAAAATCTCCAGCGGTATTGCTGGAGATTTTCTATGTTTCACGTGAAACATCTTAATCCAAAGACTCAATAAATGCGTGCAAAACGCGCGCGGTCAGTCCCCAAATTACTTTGTCTTCATATTGATAGAAAAATTCTTCCATTTTACGCGTCTGCCATTCATAATCCCTTCCATTAGCAATCAATTCAAAAGGAAACCCTTCATCAGGAATCACGTCAAAGTTGACATAGTGAATATCCGGTTCATTTTCTTGAAAAAAAGAAAGCGGAACAGTGAACACTTCTTCCACCTCCGCCGGATTAGGGGAAATCCTGTCCTCCGGGCAATTAAGGAAACCTACGTAAGTGTGAACGATCATCCCAAAAGGGGAAACCATGTAATCAAATGGGTAAACCTTTTCAATGTCATGACCTGTGATGCCAAGCTCCTCTTTCGCTTCCCGCACAGCCGCATCCAGCACCTGACGATCCTGACGATCCACTTTACCACCTGGAAAACATATTTCCCCCGGCTGCCTTCTCATCTGGAGCGAACGAACTTCAAACACTAAATGAAGCTCCCCTTCTTTTTCCATTAGAGGAAGGAGAATCGAATAGTTCGTAATTTGCTTCTGGCCGATTATAGAAGGCTTATGGTTTTTCATTTTATTCTCAATGGCTTCTCTCTTCATACCGTCACCTTCTCTTCCTACTATTCATTCTTCTATTATACGAGGATGTACAGAGTCTTTACAGAATATAGCTTATGGCGAAAAGAAAAAGCGGACCCTCACCTGGTCCACTTCTGCTCACTTATTTTTGCTTTTATCGAGCTTCTTCCAGAACTCTTTAGCGATCTCCTGATAACCCGCTTCACTCAAGTGGATGTTCGAAGGATTAGGCAGATAGGTTTTGTACTTTCGTTCAATCAATTCTTCGGTCGGCACGTACGTATGGCCGAATCTGTCTGTTGCAGACTCGATCACCTGATTTAAAGAGTCAAGGAGTGATTCAAGCTGAGGCTGGAGCTCCTGCGGCTGGTAAGGAAACGGGTTGTAATATCCCATGATATAGACTTTTGCCTGCGGGTTAAGCTCCTCTATTGTCGTAAGCACATCATTTAGATTCTGACCCAGTGTGGAAAGAGCCGTAAAAACTTCACTTTCTGAAGGATATTCCTGGGTTTCTAAGTTTAAGAGTTTTAGCAGATCATTCGCTCCTATATTGATGGTGACAAACTCGGCTTCTTCAATATCAGCCTGAACACGATCTTTATTAAGAACGAATGTCAGGTCTGTAGATGTATCACCTGGAAAGGCAAAATTACTATAGTCGACGGTGTACTGGGACTGTCTTAAACGCTCAACAAAATAATCCGGATATCCTGTTCCGCTCTCATTGTACGGCGTAATTCCGGCTGCGAGTGAATCTCCAAGAGCGACATAGTCCATCTCTTTCTTCACAGGTCCTTTGGCAGAAGCAGTTAACGGGATTGATGCAAAGAACACAACAACAAGTATGAAAACAGCTACCTTTTTCATTTGTTATTCATCTCCGTTCATTCGTTATAACGATCAATACTATCATACCAAAGCCTGTTTATAAAAAGCAACTGAGAGTTTGATAGATTTTCCCCTCAGTCACCTCATAGGTTCATAAACTCCTGCAGGGATAGACGTCCAGTTACTTCAAATCCATTCCCTTCCCCAAGCGGCTTTACAACGACGGTACCCATATTGCTTATAGGTCCCAGTCCTACTCCTTCCGGGAAACTATGCGCAATAATGACAGTATTGGTGCCTTCGGGAGGGGGCAGCTCCAGCCTGCTCGTTAATGAATTTATGATCGAGGCTTTTTCATAATCAGATAAGTCGGCACTTAGTAAGTAAACATGGAACCAAAAAGGGTCTGTGTACACATTTTCTTCACTAAAAGCTAGAAAAGCCGTCTCTCTGCTTCTGCAAAATGGACTGGCGAAAACAGGCAGGGAAACCGGTATGCGCAGCCTGCGAAGGGTTTGACCGTAGGCTGCAGCCTGGTTCCTTCCTGTATTAGAAAGATTTCGCTGTGTGGAACAATCGGAAAAATTAAGCATGGGTGTATCTTCGCCTGCAGTAGCTTCGGCATGCCTGACGTATAAAATATACCCGCCTTCTCTAAGCGAGGATAGAAGTGACTGTCGGCAGTCTACAATACCGCAGCTCCAACTTTGGCTGGTTGGATAGTGATGAAGTGAGGGCCGCGGAGGACACGTGAGATGTTCTTCATAACGCAACTAAACTTCTCTCCTTTTTAAGCATGTTGGCATTAGTTTATGAAGGGCACCGAAACGCGTGTTTAAAGCAATAAAAATAAAACCCCTTAGATCGCTAAGGGATAGAGAGAAGGTTATTTATTTACGAAACATAGCAAACAATTTCCCCAACCCGCCTTGAGGCTTTTGCTGGACCGACTCCTCGAGACGCTTGTTGAACTCATTTTGGGCCTGCCATTCCTTTTTCTGCTCCTCGCGCAGGTGGTGCAGTTCCTGACGGAGAGATTCGCTTCTTTCCTTTTCTTTCTCAAGCAGCTCTTCATAATGTTTTTGCTGCTGAGAGGATAACTGCTCGATTCTCGTGTGAGTTTTTTTGGAAAAATTACCTACTCCGGAACTGATGACGTGGTGATCCTGCTGGAGGCGGGAAACTGTGGTTTTCAACTCGGCCATATCATTGGTCAATTGAACATTCATTTCCCTGGAGGCAGCCAATTCGTTGGCAATTACCTTTAAGAAGCTTCGTAATTGCTCTGGATCCTGTATCGACTGTTCGTATGTATCGGTAAGCGATATATCGGTTTCGTTTGACGTTTCCAGCCGGTCCTTTTGCTGTTCTGCCAGGAACTTAGCTGTGACATCAATCGGATTCTCCGTATCGCGTATCGCTTTAAGCGCTTCGATATCGGTTCGCACAAAGATACGACGATCCCCATCCTTGAAAAACTCATAACCATTGCGTTCTAAAACCTGACCATATTTCCGTACTGTAGGCGTAGCGATCCCTACTGCTTCTGCCGCTTCTTTTGTCGTATAAGCTCGTTCATTCGGTTGAATATCGTGTCGCAAGCTGTCGAACCTCCTTTACTTTAAATATGAAGGTTTTTCGACGATTTTGCAAGCCGTAGCGTATCGCGATATGCACAAAAGTATGAGTCTTTTTCCTTACCCTAGCGCTTGTCTCTTCAGTATATCGCTTGTTCATATCGCGTATCTTCCATTGTTTCCTAGATCCATATAACCGATATGGGGGGGGATATTACCAAGTGACGCCTTAAACACCCTTCACACAAGAATGCCCTCCACCTGCTCCCCCCTACGATGGTTGGACGTTCTCCCCCTTATTCTGCTACAAAAGGCGCAATTTATAGAGTTTTTCCTGCTTTTAAACAGGAAGCCGGCCACTGCTGCGACGTTAACGATATTTCCCCATGCGAATACATTACAGGATAAACGAATAAAGAGGTGTTCCCATGGATTCAAAGCCCTCCCCCTATGGTTCAGATATAAAATGTAAAGAAATCAATTATACGTTTCCTCCCCAGGAGCAGACTAGACAGCCAGGCATGGAATATTTAATGGTTCCCCGCCCTATTTATGATAACCCTAACTATATCGGGACTGGAAAAATGAACAACCAGGTAGCCGTCATAAGCGGTGGGGATAGTGGTATTGGCAGGGCAGTAGCTGTTGCGTTTGCGAAGGAAGGAGCCGATCTGGTTCTGGCGTATTTTGATGAACATGAAGATGCGGAGGAAACCAAGCAGGCTGTTGAGCAGCTAGGGCAGCGTTGCGTATTACTTCCAGGAGACCTTCGTAGTAATGCACACTGCAGTTTTGTGATCTCTTACACTCTTGAGATGTTCGGCCGAATCGATATTCTTGTTAATAATTTAGCTGTTCAATTTATCCAGAATCGATTCACAGATATTAGTGATGAACAGTGGCACACCACCTTTGCCACAAACATCCACCCGTTTTTTTACATGACGAAGGCTGCAGTCCCTCATATGAAAGCAGGAGGAAGCATCATCAACACCACTTCAATTAATGCTTATATCGGGAGAAAAGACTTAATTGATTATACGACGACGAAAGGAGCGATCGTCAGCTTTACACGTGCTCTTGCCAACAATCTAGTCGACCAGGGAATTCGGGTCAACGCGGTGGCTCCTGGTCCCATTTGGACGCCACTTATTCCGGCTTCTTTTACACCGGATATGGTCAAAACTTTTGGAAGCGACGTTCCAATGAAACGTGCTGGCCACCCGTACGAACTAGCGCCTGTCTATGTGTTGCTGGCTTCAAGTGACGGGTCTTATATAACCGGGCAGACCATCCATATTAATGGTGGTGAATTTGTCGGATCGTAATCATGGTTTAACCTGGTTGATTCGATTTCTTCCATCTTCTGCTCATCCAGACTGTAACTCCGCCAATGATTACAATTAATAACAAACTAATAAAAAAACCGGGACGCACACTTTTGTCCACTAACGTCCCACTCACTGCAGCCAAAAGTAACACTAAGCCTCCGATCGAGAATATTCTGCTTATCATTTTTTCCTTGCCAAGCACACGGAAAGCAGACAGGATAATAAAAGACCAGTTGTATAAAAGTAAAATGCCGGCAGCCGTCGTGATGTATTCATATATTTTTTCAGGAACAAGTAAAGCCGTGATTACGGAGGCAAGCAAACCCGCTGTTCCAAGTCCTAAAGCAGCTAAAGGGAGTTCTTTGAATTTTATTTTTTTAGAAAATACAGCTGGAGCATCTCCATCTTTCGCAATGGTGACAAGCAGGGTCGTCACCCCGAACAATGCAGCCGTCATCGTAGAAAAACCGGCAATGATGATGGCTGCGTTAAAAACGTGAGGGAAAAAAGAAAGATTATAATCGTCTAATGCCGTAACAAAAGGACTTTCATTAGGGTCAAAAGCATGGAAGGAAACCATCGTCACCGCCAGCCCTAAAGACAAGATATAAATGACGGCAAGCAGCAACAACATAATCGATCCGGCTTTTGGAGCTTCTTCTTTCTTTTTCAGACGGATTGCCATAAGCCCTATAACTTCAATGCCCCCGAACGCATAGAAAGCATAGATCAGCGAGGCCCAGAACCCCGGGAATCCTTCTGGGAAAAGCTCCTTCCCGGTGTTGGGAAAATCCGGCTTCTCCTGCGGTCCCCCTGATACCCACCCTAATAAAGCGGCCGCTCCTAACAGGATAAACATAATGATCGCTGCTGTTTTAATGACAGCCAGTATATCTTCGACTTTATCAAAACTTTTTGTGCCTAAGAAAACTACAAAAATGGAAAGGACAGCATACCCCGCTGCAAATATCCATAAAGGAACGTTAGGCAGCCACAGTTGCGTCAAAATGGATAAGGCGATGAGCTGGCTTCCCATAATGAGGATATTGGAACACCAGTAATTCCACCCGCAGCTGAACCTCGCCCAGCGTCCGAAGGCTTTGCCTGAATAATAACAAAAGGATCCCTCTTGAGGATCTTTTGCTGTCATTTTGGCCAATAAATTAAAAACAATATACGTACCGATCGCTGCCAATAGGAAGGAAAAGACAATGGAAGGTCCTGTCAGGCCGATTCCGATACTTGAACCTAAAAAATAACCTGTTCCAATCGTGCACCCTACTCCGACTAAAGAGAGCTGCCACCATTTTAAATTCCCCTTAGATTCAGAGTTTGACGTCTGGTTATTCGTGGTCGAACACTTCATAATCTTTCTCCTTTATGCGAAAACATGATTAGCGGCAAGGTCGCACCTTTTAAAATCCACTTTATTTATTTGTTTTAACGACCAATTATATTCCTGATATATAAAAAAGAGCCCAACCGACGTACAGCTGGACCCGCTAGTGAGCCTTGAACCTGATAGCTCGACCCTCCAATTGGAACTTTATGTATTCGTGCTGCCTTTACTATTTCAATCGAAGGCACATATTTAAAGGTGAAAAATCAGCCGGATGGCTTGATAACCGAAGTAGACTGCGAAGCCGAGTAAAGATACTCCCGTCACAACAGCAATTCTTTTTAACGTTCGTTCCGTTAAGAACTTACGGAATCCACTGGAAACCGAGGCCATCGTGATATCCCATGCCATCACACCGATTAAAATGGCACCGCCATAGAGGAGAAGATGAGCATTATCATATTTATCAATCGTATTCGCTAATACCGAACCATAAATACCGAGCCAGAACAAAATCGAAAGGGGATTACTAATGGAGATGAGGAATCCTGTGGTAAATGTTTTCCTTAATGAATCCTTTGTGCGGTCTTCGCTCAGTTCAAGCTTTTGAGAACTTGTAATGCTCTCAATGCCTGTATAGAACAATACAAAAGAGCCAAACGACCAAAGAAACGTCTTCATAAAAGAAGTTTCCAGGAAATGGACGACACCAAAAAAAACAGCAAGAATGAAGAAAATTTCAGCCACGATGGAGCCCAGCCCGATTAACCATGAATGGAAAAATCCATTTTTGATCCCGTGATTAATCTGTGCGGCGTTGATTGGTCCGAGAGGGGCGGCTAAAGATAACCCAAGAAAAATATAGCTCAAAAACACTCCCAATATTTTCACTCCTTACTTTTATGAGGGCTTGTACTATATCTATTCCACAGCTCAGAGATTATCACAATTGAGAGTGTTTGCAGCGCGGAATCCCCGAATGAGACAAAAAAACACACGTTGCTTTATCAGCAATGTGTGTTTAGCGCCGGCTGATCGCCTGACTCGTCTCTTCGATCATACGTAGTAAATCGGCTGCACGTTTCCATTCTAATGTATTGGCTGCGTTGTTGATGTTTGGATTACGCCTTGCTTCACTAAGCATTTCTTCCGCTTGTTTTACATGCTGCTGCGCCTCCGTATAGCCATTTGGATCCGCTTGAGCTCTTTGAACAGCCTGGTGGGCATCGTTAAGGTTTTCCATGACGGCCTCCATATTGTCTATCTTCATGTGACGATCCTCCATCCTATCCTTTTTTGCACGTTCTTTTGTAGAGTTAGATGATTTCCCTTAATTTATTCGTGCAACAGGGTCGCCGCGGCCAGGAGAACGATTCTTTAAGTATATGGATAGCGCCTTAACGGCGGAGGATAATGCCTTAACGTCGGAAGATAGCGACGTAACGTTGGAAGATAACGACTTAACGCTTAGGGATAACGACCTAACAAAAAAAATAGCGCTTTAACGTCACCTGTGTTGATCAATTAGAATAGGGTTTCCATCCGGGTCTTCAATGGTTAGACTTTCGGGTCCTTCGCTCGTTTCATCCGCCTCAGCCAAAATGTTAATACCGTTTTCTTTCAGCTGCTTTTGGAGTTCCCGAACATCGGTGAACGAATCAATATTTTCGGCATTTTGGTTCCATCCAGGATTGAAGGTGAGGATATTTTTCTCGAACATTCCTTGAAACAGCCCGATCACACAGTTTTCATTTTTCATAATGAGCCAATTTTGGGCAGGATCTCCCCCAAGGGCATCAAACCCTAACTTTTCATAAAATGCTTTTGATTTGTGAATGTCTTTTACACTTAAACTTATAGAAAATGCACCAAGTTTCATCTCATTCCTCCCTTTCGCCGACTACTTTGCGTTTTCATCCGGCTGGTGAACACCAAAGAGATTTCCTTCCGTATCCATAAAATATCCCTGCCAGGCCATCCCGGGCAGCGCATATTTTGGCATGGCAACCTTGCCTCCATTATCAATAATTTTCGATTCAGCAGAATCGAAATCATCCACCCCCATCGTACAAGCAAAAGCATTCAAAGGCTGGTTTAGTTCGGGAGGAGCACTTTGACGCTGCATTAACGCCCCGTTAATTCCCATCTCCTTTTCATCGCCCGTCACGGCACCGAAATAAGGCATGCCCGCATAATCGCTCCAATCTTCAAATGTCCATCCAAATACCTCTCCGTAAAACGTCTTTGCACGTTCCATGTCATCCACGTGAATCTCAAAATGAACTAATCTGCCCATGATGACCTCCTGTTTTTAGACTTTTGCTATCATTATCTAGATTCTACCAATAGCTTCATACTCCTTCTTTATTTTTTCGTCAAATCCCCGATTGGTGATTTCCGTCATTAAAAGGTACGTACGGTTTTTGGACGAATGAAAAAAATTAACGCAGCAATAATAGGAATGACTTTTTAATTTGGAAGGAGTAAATTTTAATGAAAAAACATTTGTGTACGGTGTTAACTGTATTATTTCTCGTAAGTCTGTTACCTGGCGTTGTTAGTGCCAATAGTGAAGCAGAGGAACAATTCATGAGTCCGGCAGCAGTAGAATTCGAAAATGAGTTCAGAAGGCTTTGGATTGATCATGTATTGTGGACAAGCAATTATATTACAAGTGCAACCACTGCAGGTGCGGAGGATCAAGAGCAAGTGCTGGAGAGGCTTCTAAGAAATCAGGAGGATATCGGTAATGCGGTGAAGCCGATATACGGAGAGGAAGCCGGGAGTAAACTTACGGATCTGCTTAAGGAACATATCGTTATTGCCGGCAAGATTGTAGATGCGGCTAAGAACGGGGAGCAGGATCTGGTGGGTCAGCTCAACGAAGAATGGTATAGAAATGCTGATGATATAGCGTCTTTCCTTAGTGAGGCCAACCCTCATTTAAATAAGGATGAATTATTAAACATGCTGCATGAACATTTGGAATTAGTAGCCGATGACTTAGCCGCTAGCTTAGAAAAAGAATGGGATGAAAGAATCGTTGCGATTGATGAAGGGGTTACTCATATCATCTTAATGTCGGATGCCATCTCGGAAGGTGTTGTGAAACAGTTTCCAGATAAATTCAAGCAATAATTTCGAAAAGCTTCAGCCTCGAGCTGAAGCTTTTTCAAAGGACTTTACAGGTCCATAAGTAAAGAGATTAATACTTTAATTATTTAAAGCGTGTTTACATTAAAGTATAAGTGTACTACAATTTGAGGTGACCTTTCTTCTCACTTTTCTAACCAATTTAGTGAGGAGCAGTAGAATAATGACCACCAGGACCTCACTTCTCCCGTGAGGTCCCCCCTATTTCTTCCTGCTTGATGGAAACCCGCTCATTCTCACAATGAAGTCTTTTTCCAAAAATAAAAGCTCCCCGTTAAGGAGAGCTTTCACCTCGTATTAATTCAATACCACCGGCTGCCAGAGATAAACGAACAGCACAATCACAATAATCGACAGAACGTTCATCCAGAATCCGGCTTTCACCATATCGTCAATCGTTAAATAATCCGAACTGAACACAGCAGCGTTCGGGGGCGTCGAGATGGGCAGCATAAATGCACAGGAAGCGGTTAATGCCACAACCCCCATGATCGCATACGGATCTGCTCCGATACCGAGCGCAAGGCCAATACTGATCGGGATCAGCATGTTGGAAACAGCCGTATTGGACATGATTTCCGTCATGAAGAGCACGATCGTCGCAAGGGTGATTAAGATAAGCAGGAACGGCAGTACTTCAAGACCCTGCAGCTGATCCCCAATCCATTCCGTTAAATTCGAGGATTCAAATCCAGCGGCAAGAGAAAGTCCGCCCCCGAACAACAACAACAGTCCCCACGGCAGCTCTTTCATATCCTCCCAGACCATAAGCCCGCCTTTTGCCTGCCTGGCCGGGAAAAGGAACATAGAGACGGCACCAATCATAGAGATTGAAGTATCAGAAAGCCTATAGTCTTCAGGAATAAAGCCGCTCGTCATCCAGAGCGCACCCACCACACTGAATACCGTGAGCACCGCTTTTTCCTCATAGGACATCGGTCCAAGATCCTTCAATTGATTTTTCGCAAAATCCGTAGAAATGTCTTTTTGGGTTTTCACCTTAAATTGTATTTTTGTCAGGTAGAAATACAGCCCGACTAACAATATAATCGTCAACGGAAACCCGAAGATAAACCAGTCAAAAAAAGAAACCGTACGATCGAGATTGTTGGCCGCAACGGCTACGAATGCCGCGTTCGGCACAGAACCGATAATTGTCGCAAGCCCGCCGATTGAGGCGGCGTAAGCAACTGATAGCAGAAGCCCCTTGGCGAAACGGTGCAGGGAAGGCTCATCGAAGAAATTCTTCTCCTTTACTTCTGCAATTAACGCCAGCGCGATGGGAAGCATCATAAGCGCTGTCGCCGCATTCGAAATCCACATCGACAGTCCGGCCGTCGCAATGATTACACCAAGAATCATCCGATGGCTGCCGGTGCCGACGAACGAAATAATCGTCATTGCAATCCTTTTATGTAAGTCCCACTTCTGAATCGCAAGGGCAATGGTAAAACCACCCATATACATGAACACAATCGGGTCTGCGTACGCCATTGACGCCGTACCCTGATCCGTCCCACCTGTAATTGGTAGCAGGAAGATCGGCAGCAGCGATGTCGCCGGAATCGGCATCGCTTCGGTGATCCACCAGGTCGCAACCCAGGCTGTGACCGCCAGAACGGCCCTCGGCTCGCTCTCAAGCCCTGTAATAGCCGGGATAAAGAACAGAATAGCAAACAGCAAAGGACCAAGAACCAGTCCGAATCTTTGTCTAAACTCCATATGCGTTCCTCCTTAGATGTCTTTGAAATCGATTTCATGAGTTGATAGAAAAATACAACAATTTCAACTTTAGCACTTCATCCAGGAAAAGTAATCATAAGATTTTACTAGTTAAAAAGACTCCCCCCTCTTATGAAAAAGCAGCTTACATGATGTTCCTCAATTGATTCTCCCGCCTATTACTTCTACACGTAACCACCAGCAGGATATGATAATAAACAGTTGAGGCTATTAAGCTCAAACCTAAAAAAATGATCCCCCCTTCAATGAGGACAGGCATTTCCCGAAATACAATAAGCGAGTAAAACAAACCGGTCGCTAAGCCTGCTGCTGAATAAAGCCCAAGCCGCAGGAAATAGCCCTTCACCCCATTTTTCCGCTTCGTATATTTTTCAATTATGTATGAACACGGTAAGCCGGCTAATAGATAAGCCGGTCCTGCATAGATGATGACCAGCGTAACGATCTCGCCAAACCCAAAAAAATACGTGCCCTCATTCCGTTGAGAAGCGGGAACATAGGAAATCCAGTAAATGATGATCCCTAAAAGTATGTTAGCTGCAACAAGAGAAATAAGCTTGTCTTTCATAGATAACCCCCCATCTTTATATATTTATAATCGGCGGCTTACTGCTCATCCTTAATATGTATTTCTAAACCCACAAACGTAAACGTTGATGTTTACGTTTGTGGGTTTTTATCTGCATAAAACCGGCAAGCGGCTTAAATGAAGAGGGTCACCCTCACTTATTAGATTTGTTGAGGCTTACTTTTAAAAGAGATTTAACCTCTTCATGATCAGCCTGCTGCTGTTTTAGCAGCTTTTCAATATAACTTACTTTAAAGCTAAGATAGATTATTAATACAAATGAAATGATAAATATCAGGGCCATTTTTATCCTCCTGAAACCTTCGTATGAGCAACTAATTTCTTCTTTAACTACACCGGATCGCTAAACTTTTATTTTGAAATGAAAATCTATTAATCTACTGTTAGTTCATAATGAAAAAATTGAGAGTCACGCACGTAACCATTTTTTTCATAGAGCCTTTGAGCAGAGAAATTATCTGGTGCGGTACTCAGGCTGATACTATGAGCACCTGTCTCCATAGCGTATTCCTTTACCTTACGTAAGAGCTGCTCCCCTATTCCCTGGTTTCTCGCACCTGCCTCTACATATAGATCATTTAATATCCATGCTTTTTTCATAGAGATGGATGAGAATGTGGGATATAGCTGCGTAAAACCAACATACTCCTGGTTGTCCTTCACAAAAAATATTACAGAATCCTTATTTTCCAGGCGATTTTTTATGTAAGCTGCTGCACCTTCTACATCTGATGCTTGTTCATAAAACACTCGATATAAATTAAATAATTCAGACACGCCTTCTAAATCTTCAATTGTAGCTTGATAGATTTCCATTAAATTCCCTCCAAATTGATATATATTTCAAACCACTTTGCTTCAGCCAACGAAAGCCATCGAACTTATTCATTATCGCGCCAATAGGCGAAACAAACAAGTTGAGGTTAATTATACAACTAATTTAATTCCCTCACTTTCATGATGATCAGCTATACTAACTAATTATAAAGTAAAATCCCCTGCTGGTGCTTCAGTTTGAATACATATTAATCACTTCTTCATAGAATAGAAATAAGGAGAGCTATAACCATTCGACCACTTCCCACCTTGCCGAGGCAGGAGCCTTCCATTAATTTCTCATTTTTGGTAATTTGAAGATAAATCATTAATAATACTTATTTTTAGAAAGGGTTTAAATCAATGTCTAACATCCTTTTAATTTTTATATTACAAATTATATTAGTGCCAACGTTATCTCTTCGAATTATTTTTGTGGTTAAGAATATGAGCATACTTGCTTCTATTTTTGGATTTATTGAAGCGTTAATTTATGTATTTGGGTTATCTATTGTTCTAAGTGGCGAGCAGAGTATTCCAGAGATGCTTGTTTATGCCCTCGGTTTTGCAGCAGGAATCTTTTTAGGAAACTATATTGAAAATAAATTGGCATTAGGATATACCACTCTTACGGTTAACTTACTAAATAGTAATGATGAACTGGTTTCCACTCTTCGGAACAATGGATACGGCGTAACTGTCTTTGAAGGAATGGGGAGAGATGGTGTCCGTTATCAGCTTCAGATTTTGACAAAAAGAAGCCTGGAGGAAAACGTAATGAGTACAATCGAAGAATATGATCCAAATGCTTTTATCATTTCCTATGAACCGCGTAAGTTTAAGGGAGGATACCTGTTAAAAGCGATGAAAAAAACAAAGAAAAGAAAATCATCAAATTAGAAAACTAATACAGTGAACGTCTGAATGACCGTTGGCAGGCCTGCTTACACTTTCACAGGCCTGCTTGTTTACTAAAGCCCGGATGGCCTCCAATAAAAGGAAAGATTTAATTTCAAGACACCTTCGGATGGTTTCTAAATAACATCCCTCGTTTTTTTAAGTTGAAAATCCCTTCTGTTTTTGCAGCCAATCTTCTCTTGTCAATTTCATATTTATAGAGTCTATCCATTCTCCCTCGAACTCTAACTCATTTTCTTCTACGCTTTCTTCAGCAAACCCAAGATTTTTATACACGTTTACAGCTCTTGGATTGAAGTCATAAACACTCAAAGTTAAATAATTGAGTTTAGTGATTTTAAATACATAATCAATAATAAGCCGGGATGCTTCCGTTCCTAAACCACGGTTTCTCCCTCTTGGCCCAATAAGTATTCTAAAATTCATACTGTTGCTTTTCCCGTCATATAAATTGATGACCACTTCTCCCACTAAGATGTGCTGGGACTGATCCACAATAGCAAGGTCTAAGCGGTCAGTTTGTTCATTTCTTGTATTGTACCAATGGTGAACTGAATCCTGATCAAAATCTGAGGTGCTTCCTGTGAGTTTTATTACTTCGGAATCTTTTAAACATTCCTCAATATAAGAGAAGTCCTCATTTTTAAAAGGTCTTAGAATAACTTTCTCTCCCATGATAATTGGCTTCTGCCCTAGGTATACCATTTTTCTCACCCTCCTCTATAAACATTTCTCCTTCTTTACAGTTATATTCAGTCTGGTGCAAAAGATAAGACGTGGGAACAGGTTTTTTCCCTTAATTTGAAGACTCGGTTATACGGTCTATACTACTTCCTGCTTATGTATGATTGTTATTAAAATAGTGATATAGGAAAACGCAGGCGGCATATAAAGGGACGGCAATACAAATAAAAGTGATCCCTGAATACAATTTTTCTCTATCATAGAAATCAAGATTTGCGGCAAAGTGTAACAACCAGGAAACCAGGGCTGCTACCGCAATTAAATAATGAAGCTTTGCATCACTTACCTTACCCCTCTTTTCTTTACTCATAAAGAATCCCCTCCTACCTACTCTATATCTTTCATACGAAATTGTTTATGTAGAGTTTCACTAATTTAAATATTATAAGGAAATTCACGAACCAGCTGAGCTTCCCCAGACTGTCATGCGCGTTATACATAAAAAGAAGTCTTGTCTCCCTCAGGTGGACACAAGACTTCCTTTTTTACATAGCTTCTTTATTTGGATTTTTCGTTCGATTATTCGCCGATGTTTTGTTTACCGTGTCTCTAAGTTGACCAATCCCCAGCTCTTTAGCTTCCCGCTGTAAAGCTTTAAGCAAACTCACTACCATCATCGCCATAATAACGGAAAACGGAAGAGCGGCAATGATCATCGTGTTCTGCAGAGCTTGTAAACCACCGGAATAAAGCAGTGCGAGTGCAGTAAGGGAAAGGAAAATTCCCCAGATCACCTTAATCTGCCTGCTAGGATTTTGAGATCCATTGGTCGTCATCATGCCTAAAACAAACGTACCGGAATCCGCGGATGTCACAAAGAATGTCACAATAATAACGATTGCTAAAATCGAGAAGGCCATGCCAAGCGGATAACCTTCTAATACACCAAACAGGGATTCTTCTGGAGATAGAGAAGATATGGACATCAGACCAGATAACTCTGTGGTGATCGCTGCGCTTCCAAACGTCGTGAACCAGAGAAAACTAATAAGTGATGGAGCAAGGAGAACATACACGATAAATTCGCGGATTGTTCTTCCCTTCGATACTCTGGCAATAAATACACCGACAAATGGAGCCCAGGCAATCCACCATGCCCAGTAAAAGATGGTCCATCCATTAATCCAGCTCCGAGTTTCCTCATTAAGCGGTGCAATTCGGAAGCTCATATCGATTAAATTTTGCAAGTAGGAGCCGACCGTATCTGTAAATAAATTTAACGTGAAAAGTGTCGATCCAAAAGCCAGTACGAATAAGAAAAGGATGAGGGAAAAACCCATATTCAGATTACTTAAGATCTTAATCCCTTTTCCTATACCAGTTAAAGCAGAGATCATAAACAGGGCAGTAACAGCAACAATGATCACGCTTTGCATCGTCATATTACTCGGCGCTCCAAAAAGATAAGATAGTCCGCCATTTATTTGGATCGCGCCAAATCCGAGTGATGTTCCAACCCCCATGACCGTGGAAATCACTGCGATAATATCAATAGCCTTACCAACTACACCATCTGCATGTTTGCCGATCAGCGGTCGTAGTGTCTTACTAATTAAAGTAAGTTCCCCTTTTCTGAAGCTAAAGTAAGCTAGAGCTAAGGCGAGAGATCCATAGACCGCCCATGGATGGATTCCATAGTGTAAAAATGTATACCTCATCGCATCCTTGATGCCCTGATCAGTACCAAGCTCCCCTGTAGGAGAACTGATCGCATAGTGACTAAGCGGTTCAAACGTACCGTAGAAGATTAAACCGATTCCAATGCCTGCACTAAAAAGCATGGAGATCCAGGTCAGACGTGAAAACTCAGGCTCGTCATCCTGTTTGCCAAGTTTGATCTTACCAATGGGACTTACCAATAAGTAAATACATACGATGACAAAAACTGAAACTAAAGCTAAGTAATACCAGCCAAAGGAATTGGTAATATAACTTTGGGCACTGCTCGTGACACTCTCTAACGATTCAGGCATCAATACACCCATAAGAACAAGAAATAACAGAATTCCCAGCGAAGTATAAAAAACAACCGACGCATTTTTCATATTTTATAAATAACTCCTTTTTGTTATTATTCACCCTTAATAGTTACATTAACAATCAACTATTTGAGATAAATATAAAATTAATCATCCAGCAAATTTATTATTTTTGCACACACTTAAATAGTCTACCAATAACAGTTGTACGGATCACATGCGATTTACAAGCATTCCTAAAGATTAAGTCCTATATATTCTTCTTAGAAGGATTCACTTCCGTTATTACTAATAATGCTCGGATATATGTCGGATTTTGCAGATTTGTGCGAAAATAAACAGGTGAAATGGGTTAAGGAAAAGCAGATTTTACAAAACCGTTTCTTCCCCGCCGGCGGAAATAGATAGAACAACCTTTACAAAATTTAAGCAAAAAAATACGATGTGTGTTGGACAAATGTCCTCACCATCGCAATAGAGATTTTCTTTCTATTTTCTTACTAAACGCTCCTTGAGGGGCGAAACCTAAAACAAATGACCCTGATAAAAGTTATGTAAAGTCTTTACGAGTCTTAGTTGGCCAGTTCACTAACTCTGTCGCACCTGCCACCAGGCAGATCATGATCCAATCCTTTAATCGAAAAACTCCATATGTGGTTTCTCTTGCTTGTAGTAATTTAATCTATCTCGTAAAGTGCCTGTATGAAATTCAAACTTATGACCATCAGGATCCGTAAAGTAAATCGACTTCCTGTCTCTTTGATCTCTTGGTCGGCCTGGTAAAATGTTTACTTTCAATGCTTTAAGTTTCTCGTACACCTCTTCAAAATCTTTTTCTTCAATGGTAAAAGCGATGTGGGTGTATGATTGGTTTATTTCATGACGAGGGATATCTTTCTCAACATTAAGAGCAAGCCATATTCCATTTAAATCAAAGTAGGCTGTGGATTTTCCTCTGACTAACAATTGAGCTTCAAAGACGTTTTCATAAAATTCGATGGATTGATCTAAATCGGAAACTGAAAACAACAAATGGTTAAGTCCTTTGATCGACATCTTGATCACCTCGTAAAAAGGATCGTTCAAAGCGTTTCATCCTATGTATTTCGTGCCTGGATAATATACGGATGGCCCACTTTTTCAGATTGGGTGGTTATTTGAGTAATTTTTTTATTTTACTTACTGTAGCCTTTGGTGGGTTAGATTCCAATATCAAACTATATTGAAGTTTAACTTTGTCCCCACTTTTAATCCCTTGGAGCATTGAGGGGTCTTCATATCTTAAAAGAACAATTGACTCATATTTTTTTTGCAAACCCTTTATCTCCAGGTTAATATGTTCGACTTCAAAATCAGAGTCTGCTACTAAAGTATCTGAGTTTACTAATATATACCCTTCATTAAACCTATATTCCCCGTCAGGTACTTCTCGACCGATCTCATCGATATCTTCATATGTATTACATCCAGCTATTAATATTATCAGTAGGAATGAAAAAGCGAACGTTTTTTTAATAGTTACTTCCACCCCGATTCATAGCACAGATCGCATTTAGAGTTTTCCGTCATTTGCCTTTATTCTCTCTACCCCACTAAGACTCCTCTTTCGGCTGAATCGAATACTTCGTAAAATAAGCACCCAAAAGCAGCAGAGTTATAGTCAGGACCCAGCTGATGATCCCGAGCAAGTTAAACCAGAAGGCAAACAGCTGAATCATGGCCATTAGATAAAAGCAAATCGGTGTGAGCGCACTTTTGATTCCCTTATATCCGAGCTTCTTTCTTTTCCTAACAGTCCAAGCAATTGATATAACTAAGAATACTGCAAGGATAATTGATAGTATGTCTTCAAGCATGTTACCTCCTCCTTTTCTATAAAAAATCATGTTGTTAGCGTATTCAACCCATAATTAAGAATAAATAATTAATAAAAGCGTGCCACCCTAAACTAGCCAGGCTCAGGGAAAACACCGTCAAAGATAAATACGGAGAATAGCCGCTCTTTCTTCCCGATCTGATTAAAAAAATACCGGACAGCAGTAAACAGCCGATCCACACGAGACCCAGACCTACATTCCATCCGAAAGAAAACCTCATGGGATAGCCGGTTAAAACAGCCGCTATGTATAGTAAATTCACAATTAATAACAAAATCAATAAGAACCTCTTCATGTTGCGCCCCTCCCTTATCAACTATACGATTTCATCAGTAAATCGTTTCATTATAACGAAAACGCACCATTCGATCTTGCAGTTTTTAATAACTTTTCAAAACCAAAATACCTATATTTCATTGCATTAACTCCATAACTTCATTAAACTAAAAATATGAAACTGATTTCATAAACCAGTGTAGTGGAGTGGAGTGATAGAACGTGCCAACGATTTCAGACGTCGCGAAATTATCAGGATTATCGAAAGCTACCGTGTCTCGAGTCATAAACAAGCATCCATATATAGCGAAAGAAAAAAGAGAACGAGTCGAGCAAGCCATGAAAGAGCTTGGATACGTTCCGAATCCGTCAGCTAGAAGACTACGAGGGTCTACGACAAGTACAATTGGTGTAATTGTGCCGAGAATTGTAAATCCGTTTTTTTCCTATTTGGTCAACTCGATTGAACAAGAGGCGTATAAAAGTAATTATCAAGTGTTGATGTTTCAAAGTAATGAAAATAAAGATAAAGAACTGTATTTTTTAAACCTGCTTAAAAATCGCCAGGTAGATGGATTGATCATGACCTCGATCGAAAATGACTGGGATGTTATTCAACCTTATACAGAATTCGGTCCTATTGTATTGTGCAACGAATACTTGTTACATTCTAAAGCACCTATTGTCCGGCTGGATCAGGCGAAAGGCGCCTATATTGGAACGAAACATTTGATTGATAAAGGGCACACGAAGATTGCCTATTGTACAGGGGGCTTATTTGCGGATGATGGTAAAGATAAAGACCGTAACCATGGCTACCAGCAGGCTTTGACGGAAGCGGGGCTAAGCATTCAGACAAACTGGATTTTTATCAATAAGCATACGATCAATGATGGAAAAAAAGTGATGAAACAGATGCTGTCGATGGACGAACGCCCTTCTGCTATTTTTACGGGCAGCGATGAGATCGCGGCAGGTGTCATTATGGAAGCAAAGGAAAACGGTGTGCGTATTCCTGAGGATCTCGCGGTGATCGGGTTCGATGATCAGCCCATTGCTGAAATTATTGAGCCGAAGCTGACGACGATCCGCCAGCCGATCAATGAGCTTGGGGAAAAGTCGGTTGAGCAGCTGATTGCGCTGATGAACAGTAAAGACACTGATTATAATCAGATCGAACTGCCTGTGGAACTCCTTGTCAGAAAATCTACGTAATTTCAAAAAAATATTGAAACCGATTTCATTTTGGCGTATACTTCAAATTAGAACATGTTGTCGGGTTTTATTTTTACGCCAATATGAAACCGATATCATATATGTGCATACACATCTTGTTTAGCTTTATCAGTACAGGGAGGTTAAGAATTTAAAAAGATGTCGATTATATTTTTTTACACATTTGTGAAACCGATATCACATCAAAAAAGGAGTGGAGAGTAAATGAAGAAAGTGATGATTGTAATTGCAGTGGCTCTATCGTTGGCCGGGTGCTCGTTTTCCTCCGGGGGTTCAGATGAAGGTTCAGGCGATCAAGTGACGGTGGAAATTTATCAGGGAAAAGTCGAATTTAAAGATCAGTTCGAAGCACTTGCTGAAAAATATGAAGAGGAAAATCCGAATGTCAATATCGAAATCACGAGTGTGGGTGGAGGAAATGATTATGCAGGATCGTTAAAAACGCGACTTGCGTCTGGAGATGAACCGGAAATCTTCAGTGTCGCCGGCCCGACCGAATCGGAAAGTTTTGAGGAGTATTTAGCCGATTTATCAGATACGGCCTCAGCAGATGCAGCTCTTGAAGGCAGCCTGGAGCCTGTAACAAAAGACGGGGAAGTGCGTGGTCTCCCTTTTAACCAGGAAGGGTATGGATTGATTTACAACAAGCGTGTATTTGAAGAAGCAGGCGTGAATGCTGATGAGCTTCTGTCGTATGAAGATTTAGAGAGTGCCGTGGAAGAATTGGACAGCCAAAAAGAAGAGTTGGGACTGGAAGCCGTATTTGCTTTCCCCGCTAAAGAAAAATGGGTGCCTGGAAGCCATTTATCGAATGTATTTATAGCACCCGAATTTGATCAAAAAGTTTTGAACGCTTATGAAGCGGACAGTGTAGAGTTTGAAAAAGGCGGCGAGTTTCAAAAAATGATTGACTTGCAAAATGATTATTCAATTCAGCCAAGCTTGACGCTGGATTACTCTCAGCAGGTTGAACAATATTTTTCCTTAGAAGAAGTGGCAATCATTCAACAAGGAAACTGGATTTACCCGTCGGTTGAACAAATGGATCCTGAATTTGCCGAAGAAAACATAGGGATTATTCCTATTCCGGTCGAAGGGCTCGAAGGAAAAATGCCAGTTGGAATTCCGAACTACTGGGGTGTGAACAAGAACAGCGGGGAAGACGAAGTGCAGGCATCAAAGGATTTCATTGACTTTATGTACACGTCTGAAACCGGTAAAGAAGCAGTTCTTGAAGAATTAAAATTTATCCCTGCTTATGAAGGCTTCGAAACGGAAAAAATAGCAGATCCGTTGTCACAAGAAATTTATCAATACGCGTCTGAAGGAGACACAATCGGCTGGGTTCTACTTGGCTATCCTGGAACATGGGGCGAAGATATTGGTGGTTATATTCAGCAGTATTTAAGTGGAGATATGACGTGGGACGAGGTGGAAGAAAAGTCCATCAACACCTGGGAAAACTATCGTCAATAATTACAAAAAAGAATGAGAGCTAACAGCTTAGGTTGTTAGCTCTCCGCATTTACAAACACGAGGAGGCTGTTATGAGTAATCGGACGCTTTCATTTTGGTTGTTTCTTACTCCAGTTGTATTAGGTCTAGGCATTGTAGTCGTCATTCCTTTTCTCTATGGACTGGTGTATTCGTTTACGGATTGGAATGGACTTCGGGCGGAGACTTTTATTGGCTGGGAGAATTATATCCGTTTGTTTCAGGAAGATGAATTTATGCAGGCAGTGTGGTTTACAACAAAATTTGCTTTTGTCGTCGTTCTTTTGTTGAATTTGTTTGGGCTTGGGCTTGCATTGATCGTCACCCGTAACATCAAGTCGAATAATTTGCTGCGTACTGTTTTCTTTATGCCGAATTTAATCGGCGGCTTGATTCTCGGGTTCATCTGGCAGTTTATTTTCATCAGTGTATTTGGAGATATCGGCGGCCTCACGGGAATTGAAGGGTTCAACGGCTGGCTTTCTACGGCGAACACGGGTTTTTGGGGTATTGTTATTCTAACCTGCTGGCAGATGGCAGGCTACATTATGATCATTTACATCGCTTATCTTGAAAATATTCCGAAAGACTTGATTGAAGCTGCAAAAATCGACGGAGCGAGCCCTCTTCAGCGTTTTAAAAATATTACTTTCCCTCTTGTAGCCCCTGCGTTTACGATCAGCATGTTTTTGACGCTTTCGATGTCTTTTAAAATTTATGATCAGAATTTGTCATTAACGAACGGCGGTCCTGCGAGTCAAACGCAGATGGTGGCCATGGACATCGTCAATACGGCGTTCTCCGATAACGACATGGCTTACGCTCAAGCGAAAGCGGTCATCTTCTTCCTTATCGTTTCAGTTGTTGCGTTAACACAGGTGTACTACAACAAAAAACGAGAGGTGGAAATGTAATGAAGAAAAACAATGAAAAGCGGAATTTAATCTCGATTGAAGTGTTTGGTCTCTTGCTAGGCCTCATATGGATCGCCCCTTTTTACTTGATGATTGTGAATGCTTTTAAAACAAAGCGTGATATTTTCACTGGCGTGCTCGGTTTACCAGAAGAGTGGATTACAGGGAACTTTGTTGAAGCATTTATCGATCTTGAGTTTCTTAAGTCGTTGTTTAATTCGGTATTGATTACGGGGTTAAGTGTGGGCATTATTATTATTTTTTCCTCCATGGCTGGCTATGCCCTTGCACGAAATAAGAGTAAGCTGAGCGCTGTTATGTTTTTCGTATTTGTAGCAGCGATGCTCATTCCGTTTCAGTCGGTCATGATCCCGCTGGTCGCTTTGTTTGGACAGGCGGATATGCTGAACGCCGGCGGTTTAATTTTCATGTACTTAGGATTTGGATGCAGTTTATCAATCTTTTTATATCACGGAGCGATGACAGGTGTATCGAAGTCGATGGATGAAGCTGCAATTATTGACGGAGCGAACCGGTTCCAATTGTTCTGGAGGATCATTTTCCCTTTATTAAAACCGATATCCGTTACGGTTGGGATCTTAAATGTGATTTGGATTTGGAACGACTATTTGCTTCCATCTCTTGTATTAAGTGAAGCAAACGCAACGATTCCGTTGAAGATGTTTTTCTTTTTCGGTCAGTATACGAAGCAGTGGCACCTGGCACTAGCAGGTTTAACGATTGCCATCATACCGGTAATCATCGGATACTTTTTTGCCCAGAAACAAATCATTGCGGGAGTGTCTGAAGGTGCAGTGAAGTGATGAATAGAGTGAAGCAGGAGGTCAGGAAATGGAAAGAAAATGGTGGAAAGAAGCGGTAGCGTATCAGATTTATCCGCGCAGCTTTATGGACTCAAATGGCGACGGAATCGGTGATCTCCCGGGGATCGCCTCCAAACTGGATTATTTGCAGGAGCTTGGCATCAATGTCATCTGGATTTGCCCGGTGTATTCATCTCCAAACGATGATAACGGATATGACATCAGTAACTACCAGGGAATTATGCAGGAGTTTGGTACGATGGAAGATTTTGATAACCTACTTGAAGAAGTTCATAAACGGGGTATGCGGCTGATTATGGATTTAGTCATCAATCATACATCCGATGAACATCCATGGTTTATTGAATCGAGGTCGTCAAAAAACAATCCGTACCGCGACTTTTACATTTGGCATCCCGGGAAAGACGGAAAAGAACCGAACAATTGGGCCTCCATTTTTGAAGGGTCAGCCTGGGAATATGACGAGGAGACGGAAGAGTATTATATGCACATTTTTTCCCGAAAGCAACCCGATTTAAATTGGGAAAACGAATCCGTGCGCGAGGCGTTATACGAGATGGTCAACTGGTGGCTTGATAAAGGCATTGACGGTTTCCGCATCGACGCGATTTCGCATATTAGAAAGTCCCCCGGTTTTCCTGACCTTCCGAACCCGGAGCAGAAGGACTACGTTTGTTCATTTGAAGGCCATCGTAACCAGGCAGGAATTCAGACGTATTTAAAGGAACTCAATGAGCAAACCTTTTCCCGCTACGATATTATGACCGTTGGCGAAGCGAATGGTGTCAGTGTTGAGGAAGCCGACGAGTGGGTCGGGGAGAAAGACGGGAAATTCAATATGATTTTTCAATTTGAACATACCGATTTGTGGAGCAATGAAGTTGGAAAAAGCTTAGATATCCACGCTTTAAAGCAAATTTTCACTAAATGGCAGACGGCACTTGATGGCTCGGGGTGGAATGCTTTATTTTTAGAAAACCACGACCTTCCCCGCTCGGTTTCCGTCTGGGGCAATGATGATCAGTACCATGCCGTCTCCAGCAAATGTTTAGCTGCGTTTTACTTTCTCATGCAGGGCACACCGTTTATTTACCAGGGCCAGGAAATTGGAATGACCAACGTGCATTTCCCATCGATCGATGACTATGATGACGTTGCGGCCAAGAATCTCTACGCCCATGAAACAGCGAACGGCAAAGCGCACGAGGAAGTAATGGAATCGATATGGCACTGCGGACGCGATAATTCACGGACACCGATGCAGTGGAATTCCGATCTTCATGCTGGATTTACCTCAGGCGATCCATGGATGAATGTAAATCCGAATTACGTAAGTCTCAATGTCGAAGAATCGATGGCACGACCGGATTCTATCTTCCATTTTTACAAAAGCTTAATTCAACTGCGAAAGGACCACCCCACTCTCGTATATGGAAGTTACCAGCTTGAACTGCCTGACCACGACCAAATCTTTGCCTATTCGCGAAGCTTTGAGGGTGAGACGTTTCTTATCACGGCCAATCTAACGGAAGAACCTGCTGTTGTTAGGGAGGAGTCCGTTAGGGGAAGTGCAGAGGAGATCTGCCTGAGTAACTATGATCCGGTGGAAGGTGGGCTGCTGCAGCCGTTTGAAGTGCGGGTTTATCGATTAATGGAGACACTTATCTAAATGGTAAGTGTCTTTTATTAGGGGAAAGGAGGGTCAATTCATTCATTTTAGTAGATAATTATCTCATTGGTGAGTTAATGTCCTCCACTATCTCTTAAGTAAAAGACGTTCTACCTCGAATCTGACCTTCCACACTCCTTCCTCTATCATGGTACTCCTGATTACCCGTCTCCTTTCAAACAAGAAGAGCTTCTATAATTTAACATTCAACTGCCTAATATTTTAACATTAGAGCTCAGTCTCTGTATGCTTTCCTTCCGTGGCTGTGCTTTGGTAGACATCCCCGCTTTCGTCTGTATAGTAAAAGTATTCCTGGCTCGGTTCATCCGTAAATACGACTTCCGCCCGGTACTCTGCAGGATTTCCTATGAATTTTTTATTATGGGCCGCCTTTACACTTTCCAGCTCATCTCTGTCATATCCCTGATCCTCCCGCAGGTAAGCCTCTACTTCATCTTCAAGTTCGTTCATCTCATTTAAATCGGGTGAGAAATAACTGGTAACCCCCCACCCCAGCGCCGCTCCTATCCATAAGCCTATGATCAAAAAAACGAAATTTTTAATAATTCATCACCTTTCTGATTTTATTCAAAGTAACAGACCTGCAGCTGATTCCCGTCAGGATCATAGAAGTTAAAATATTGGTTCACTTCGTCGTTATGTACATCGCTAACCCGGACGCCCTGTTTCTGCAGATTCTCATGGAGCTTAGTGATCTGTGTGGAAAAGAAAATCGGATAGGTCTGGTTCGTTACAGGTTGAACCTGCCCTTCTTCAATCGTCAGTGGCGTGCCTCCATCTGCCTACCTGCAGGACACGGTAGCCTTCTCCTTTAAATACAACCTTAAAATCTAACGCCTCTTCATACCAGCGTGTGGATTTTTCAGCGTCACTTACGATCATGCACAACGTATCAATTCGTTCAATCATCAGCATTCCTCCTCTATCCTTAATTTACCATATTTTTCTCAATTAGAACGCAAGAAAGTAAATGTTTCTTCATTCAATTCGTGGTATAACAAAGACAGAAAGGTTCTCGGAAAGGGTGTAGAGGATGGATGATGCAGCGAAATGGAAAGCCGTGATTGCGTGTGATAAGGAATACGACGGTGTGTTTTATTATGCCGTGAAAACGACGGGCATTTTCTGCAGGCCGTCATGCCCGTCGAAGCCGCCGAAACGGAAGAATGTGCTTTTTTTCAACGATCCGGCTGAAGCAGAAGCAGACGACTTCCGTCCGTGCAAGCGGTGCCGTCCTGATCAGCAGAAAGGTGACCAGTTGAACGCCAGGCTGGTAGAGAACACGAAGCAGTTTTTACAGGAAAACTATTGGAAGCCCTTATCGATTCATGAGATCGCCATTCATATCCAAGTGAGTCCGTTTCACCTCGGACGGGTGTTTAAAGCTCATACATCAGCAACTCCTCATGCGTATGTGGAAAGGCTCCGGATTGAACAAGCGAAGCATTTCCTCCGGCACACCAGCCATACCAATACTTACATCTGTTATCACGTCGGCTTTCAAAACGCAGCCAGCTTTTATCAGGCCTTTAAACGTCATACCAGTCAGACACCGAAGCAGTATAGAAAGGAGCACAACCATGTATTATGCTGATTACGATTCACCGATTGGCCGTTTGCGAATTGTGGCCGGTGAATCTGGAGAGCTGGTCAGGATCTGCTTAACCGACGAGCTCTGGGAAAAGTTTCAAAACAAACATAAGGAAATAAGAACTGAGGTGAATGTGGTTCAGCCGATCATAAAACAGCTCGAAGAATATTTTCACGGCGAGCGGGTCCGATTCAGCTTCCCCTTTAACCCGGAAGGAACCGATTTTCAGAAAAAAGTGTGGAAGCAGGTTCACGCCATCCCCTATGGTGACACGAAATCCTACTCTGCCATTGCTGCGAAGATCGGCAGTCCAAAAGCGGTACGGGCTGTGGGCAACGCGAACCGGCTGAACCCGATTCCGATTGTTGTTCCGTGTCATCGCGTCATTGGGAAGAACCAATCGATGACCGGGTATGCAGGTGGTTTACGGATGAAAGAAGCACTGTTGAAACTCGAAGGATCCCTTTTGAATAATTCCTCCCCCCATTAGGCCATTCTATAGGCAGGAGGGATCAAGATGACCGAAAGAACATTAACCGTTGAAGAATTTAATCAGCTGCTGCAGCAATGGAGTGGCGAGACGATCAAGATCACGAAGCAGGAGCTTGAGGATGAGGATTCGATTATTATGCAATTGAACGATATTTCGTATGAAACCGATACAAGAAGACTCGATGAGTATGAGCCGATGCACGCCCTGCATTTAAACGGCACGGGCACTACACAGACGAATGAGCAGGAACTTCAGCCGCTTCCGTCCTCAATGTATGAAATTCCGCTGGAGGATTCGACTCAGTATCAGTTTGAGGGAGATCGTTTTTCGCTGGTGACGGAGCGGGGAAGCTACACGATTGAACGTGTCAGATAATAAACATCTTAAAGAGTGCGCCTTATCCGGTGCACTCTTTTCTTTCGTCAAGCCTTCTTTCGTTCGACTAAATTCATCACACTATACAAGATGGCAGAGCCGTCCGAAGTAAACGGAAGCAGGTTCCAGAGGTTGATCAAACAAAAGAAGGCAAAGGCGTTAGAGTACAGCCCTCCATCCAGGTAAAAGACGACAAAGCCAAGCATCGGAAGAAAGAGATTGGGCGCAGCTGAAATGACTAAGATATCAGCATAGCTGCGATCATTCACATAAACGACCTTCCCGCCCCAGGGATAGATGGCGAACGACTGGATCTCTTTCTTATACAGTTTGATAAACAGCAGGTGAATCAGCTCATGAAGCAGCAACACCACAAACAAAAGAAGATAGAGAAAAAATAACACCTCGATCAGCATCACATAATTGTCCATCGTTACTTATCAAACACTCTTCTTTGGCTTATACGTTTTGCGACTAAATAGACCAGGCATACGATCAGCAGCCATGACACAAAAGTGATTAATACCTGAGGGGTTAAAGAGAAGTTGGTGAATAATTCTTCCTCGTTCATCGTCATATCAATGTTCAATCCTAACGTCGACTTGTATTCACCGGATTCGTCGATCGAGAACAAGGTCACAAGATAATCGATTAAAAAGAGAACGAGATAGACGACCGTCCCGATAAAAATAAACTTAGTTAATTTCAACGTAATAGCTCCTCCTTAATAAGTAATATTTTATGAAAGACAATACCGTAAAAATCACCAGGAAAATAACCATATGATTCGAAATCAAATATAAAGAGAGGGCCAGTACGACACATAGGATGGAAGCGGAAAATTCGTTCACCGAGCTCTTATTTTTTGGAAAGATAATTCCCATCATCAAGGCGGATTCAAAGATAATGAGCGCATAATAAGTAGTCTTGATGTAATCTCCTGACCATAGAATCGCCGCTATAATTACGGGAAGGTTGATCATGATATTCATTAAAGCCGTCATCAGCGTCTCTTTAGAGGCTGTCAGAGCAAAAAACGGGTTCATCTTACGGTAGGACATCGTCGTGCTGTAATACCTGATCGCTGAAAATGAAATGACGGGATAAAGGTAAACGAGCGTAGTCATCGCCGTATACAAACTCCTCGTATCGATCCATGACAGCAGAAAGAAGAGAAGTACGATGCCACTTAACCGCAGCGTTAATTTATTGCGAAACATCCCTAAGCATAAAAGGGACATGTGGTTCATCGGAATTGGAATTCTCGTCATCGAATAAAAATCACTCGATGAATAGACGTCTTCACTACGATCGGTCTGAAGCCCGGATATGAGTAAGGCAGATAACAGCGTCCCTGCTGCCAGCAGAACGATGAAGCCCGACACCACCAGAATCGTAAGTTCAAAGTTCAGCGACCGGACGACCTGATCGATTTGAAACCGAAAAACAAATAAATAAAAGAACAGAAAAACCACTAATAGAATGTGGTTGATGTTAAAAGCAGTCAGCTTCAATTTCACACTGATCACATGAAAAAACAAATAATAAAACGAAATGCTGAAGAAAAACAACAGCTGACAGTAAACGAGAACGAGTAAATTAAGACTTAACGAAAAATAAAACAAATTTAGTAGAGGGATAATAATAGCGAAAACGATTAAAAAAGAAACGTACCCTAACAGCAACTTAAACAATATACTTCCAAGCCAGATACTCCCCCGTTCAAACGGCAGAATCTTCAGCTGATACTGCATACGGCTCGTTAAAGAAAACGAAATGGTCACAATCAAATAGATAAACCCCGAGATAATAATGATGACATTCGTTAAACTGGAAAACAGCATATTCTGAAGGGAAGCATTCGTCTGCTCTTCGGTAATAAAGATTTGATTCAACTGCGACAAATTTAAGAGATAGTAAGCGACATAAACCACAAACAGGACAGCCAATAAGAGATATCGATTTCTTTTCTTTTTGAAAATATGGTTCGAGAGGATATTGTGAAAGACTTCATTCAATAGAACCTTTGTGATCGTATAAGAATCTGTCAATTTCATCATAATATTTTTTTAATTCTCCATTATTGATTACGATTTCCTCAATTTGATAAACATCTTCAACCAGATCCATCTTTCCAGCGCTTAGTAAATAGACACGAGCCCTCGTATTCCGTTTAATATAATCCATATTATGAGACACGAGAATAAATTTACGGCTGTTTGCGAATGTATTAATCAAGTATTCCGTGAGCAGGTAGCTTTCATAATCGAGCCCGTTAAAGATTTCATCAGCTAAAACGTATTGAACATCCAGTGCTAAGGAGACTGCAATCTGCAGCTTCTTTTTCATTCCATAGGAGTAATCACTTATCTTTTTATGTAAGGCGGATTCTAAATTATACAATCGAATCACGAAGTTAAACTGCTTGAGATCTTTATGAGGATACCTGGAGAACACAAAGTCAGCGTATTCCTTCCCGGATAAATATTCCGGCAGATAAAAGTCTGAAGGAATATAATACATTTTCTCTTTCGCTTGTTTTTCTTTTCGGTCGATGGAATCGACTGTAATCGATCCGCTCTCAAACGGGGTAATGTCACATATACAGTTTAAGAGCGTCGTCTTACCCGATCCGTTGATCCCGACGATGATGTCAATGCCGACGGGGTCAAACTCGATGTACAGCTTCTGTAACACCCTATTGTCTTTATATGACTTCTGAAGCTCTGAAATAGTAATCATAGATTCAATCCTAATGTAAAGTAGTCAATTTGCATTTTGAAGAATAGCTCTTTAGTTTAATTTAATTCGGTTTACAGCCTATGCCAATATCCCACACTCTAGGCCAGTTCCACCTGACCTGACCGGAGAAACTGTACCCTTTGCTTGTACAGTAATACGCGTAGCCAATCCCCCCGATGACAGCAATTAACACTACAACCCAAATGATCCATTTGTTCTCGACGACATCATGATGTTTTTCTGCGAGCTGATTTTTTAAAGCGTAAAACCACCCAAGTAACGTAATCTGGATATTATTTAGAACGACCATTTTATCCTCCTCTTGAGCTATTCTTCAAAATGTAAAATAATTCTAGTTAAACGGTAGCATACTATTCTGAAAATTAACACATTATCTTCCAAATTTGCTAAATAACAGTATTTTATGACTAATCTTAAAATAAAAAAGGAGGAAGGATGCCCTGTCGTCTCTCAACTTCACCCCACCAACTGCCCATACGTTTTCCTCGACGTCATTCTTTCCGACCAGGTCATTTTGCTTGTCTGTCAGAAGCAGCTTCAACCATTTATTTGAAAGTTGAGGAGTCGTTACTACCTGCTCTTTCTTTTATTTTCTTTTCTTTTAAATAATACCCCCTTCTCAACCTTCAGCCCGTCCTCCTTCCCAGCCTTCAATTTGGAAATCATTTAAAAAGTCAATGCCTGCATCGCTTCTCGGAAATGGTTTATTCTTTGCACAACAAAGAAACGTGAGCTCTCACTCAAGCTGGACTTTAGAAGAGTTTTTCCGCTCCATGTCGGGAGACTGCTCCAGTGTAAGCCAAAATGCTGTTCCTAACGTTAACAAGCAGGTTCTATGAGTTTGAGCTAAGTTTTTTAAATCATTCATAATTATTTTCCTCCTTTGAATTGAGGGCATAACAGACCTCTGCACTTCTCTAATCGAAAGCGGTACAGTGGGAGGTGTCGAATACCTATATAAATTTTTTCGTGGCGTACAAAACGTTTCTGTTAAGATAGAACAAAAAAGGAGGCGCCCTCATGGAACTTACTGAAAAACTCGGACAGGAAATTATCCGCCGCTTATCCAAATACATCGACGTTCCGATCAACCTGATGAATCCGCACGGAAGAATTGTGGCGAGTACCGATCCCGTGCGTCTCCATCAGCTTCACGGCGGAGCGAAGGCTGTGATCGAATCACAGCAGCCGAACATCATTACCAACGGCAACGCCGATGATTTTTCTAATGTGAAGCCGGGAGTGAACCTGCCGATCTTTCACCACGGGGAGCTGGCGGGGGTCGTGGGGTTGACTGGAAAACCGGAGGATGTGATGCAGGCGGCCCGGATGACACAGGGGTCGGTGGAAATCACACTGGATCAAATGCGCCTGCAGAAGGAAGCCTTCTTCCAGGAGCGGCAGTGGAACCACTGGCTGCAGAAGCTTCTGCAGCCGGCAGAGGTCGATACCCAGGAACTGGAGCGCGAAGCCATTTATACCCTTCAGGTTGAGATTCACAAGCAGTGGAAGGTGGTCGTTTACCAGGCAAGCAGCCCCTATGAACTGGCAGAAAGATTAAGTCCGTCCCTGGAATATCTGGCCCCCCTATTTGTCCTCCCGTACGAAGATCATTCGGTGGTGGCAGCATTACCTGCTGATCAGCCGCTGCCGATTGAAAGCGAAGCCGATGTGCTGACCGGAGTCGGCGAACCCGGCTATTCGCTGGATGGCCTGCGTCAGTCCTATCAACAGGCCAGCGAAGCGATTGAACTGGCCGGCGTTCATGGAGAAGTGGTGTACAGCTCCTCTTTAAAAACCGAACGATTGATGAACCATATTGATACTGCGGTTTATGAGGAAATCACAACGGAGTATGTCCTGCGGCTGAACGAGCTGGAGGATTCCTACGTCGAGACACTGCACTGCTTTTTTGATAACAATCTGAAAATGAACGTCGCCGCCAATGACTTGCACATCCACCGCAACACTCTCATCTACCGGCTGGATCAGCTCAGCAAAAAAACAGGGCTCGATCCCCGCCGCTTTAAAGATGCCATCATTTTAAAAACGATATTATTAAAAGAGTCACTTTAACGCCGTTTATTTGTGCATTTGCACAAGTAAACGGTTTCATTTTTGTTTTTTTCATCAATTGTTTTGTGCCTTTCTTTGCTATTAAATGGGGGTAAGACGAATTGTTGGAGGGATGGATAATGAACGTTGTATGTGCCCCTGATTCATTTAAGGGAAGTCTGTCTTCAATTGAAGTTTCTACAATTATGGGGAAAGCCTTTCAAGCGGCAGACCCTGAGGTTACGCCTGTGATGAAGCCGATGGCCGACGGCGGAGAAGGAACGCTTGAGGCGCTGACGCAGGCCACTAAGCACGAAAAGGTTTCACTCTCGTGCACCGGACCGCTTGGAGAGCCTTCAGAAAGCTGGTATATCAGTCTCAGTGACCACCGCGCCGTCATTGAAGGAGCAAATATTGCCGGGCTTCCCCTCGTTCCGCAGGAAAAACAAAATCCTGACCGGACAACGACTTACGGGATCGGTGAAGCGATACGTCATGCTTTAGACCGGGGTGAGCGCGACTTGATCATTGCGATCGGAGGCAGCTCCACCAACGATGGCGGCCTCGGCATGCTGCAGGCGCTCGGCATGAAGGCTTTAACAGCTGACGGGAAGGAAGCCGGCATGTTCGGGAAAGATCTTTTTACCGTTCAAAAGGTCGATTTCTCAGGGCTCGACACCCGGCTTGCGGAAGCGACGATCCGTATCGCCTGTGACGTGGATAATCCGCTGACGGGTCTACGCGGCGCAAGTCACGTCTACGGCCCGCAAAAAGGAGCCTCAAAGCAGCAGGTACGTGAGTATGATCAGGCACTTAAAACATACGGTCAATTGGTTGAAAAAGAATTGAACAAAGAATTAGCCGATGTACCGGGAGCCGGAGCGGCCGGCGGCTTAGGGTTTGCCTTCCTGGCCATTGGCGCAGAGCTGCAGTCAGGAGCCAAGCTTGTCGCCGAAGCGGTGGATTTAGAAGATGCTATTCAACAGGCCGACCTCGTCATTACGGGAGAAGGCCAGAGCGATGAGCAGACCATCTACGGAAAAGCCCCGGGCTACGTGGCTGAACTGGCCCGTCTGCACGCGAAGCCCGTCATTCTTTTATCCGGCAGTCTCGGCGAGGACTTAGATCAGCTGAACGAGTTGTTTACAGGCTGTTTCTCTATCGTACAGCGGCCGTCTTCGCTGGATGAATGCATTGAGCATGCTGAGCATAATCTTTATCAGACAGCGCGGCAGATTGCCCGTCTGATGATCACATAAAGGAGGAACTGTTCATGAGTGGAATTGGACTTATACTAGTTATTATCGCCGGCGTATTATTCGTTATTTTTGCCACGGCGAAGTTTAATCTGCACCCGTTTCTTTCCCTGCTGATCGCCGCATTTGCGATCGGAATCCTGAGCGGGATGCCTTTAGAAGACGTCGTAACCACGGTCAATGACGGATTTGGCGGGTTAATGGGAAGCATCGGTCTCGTCATTGTGTTCGGAACGATCATCGGTGTCATTTTAGAAAAATCAGGAGCCGCACTGAGAATGGCGGAAGTAGTCCTGCGGCTGGTCGGGGAAAAACGCCCGCAGCTGGCGATGAGTGCAATTGGAAGCATTGTCAGTATCCCCGTCTTCTGTGACTCGGGGTACGTCATTCTATCGTCCTTAAAGAAAGCGCTTGCGAACAAAACAAAAGTTACCGTAGCCTCTATGGCGATCGCATTATCCACCGGCCTGTTTGCAACTCACACGCTCGTTCCGCCGACGCCGGGGCCGATTGCCGCCGCGGGAAACATCGGAGCCGAGAATTACTTAGGCACCATAATTCTAATTGGTGTCATCGTCGCCATTCCGACGATTATTACCGGGTACATCTGGGCGGTGAAAGCAGGCACAAAGATTCACGTGGAAGAGAGAGAAGACGACTCCGCTTACTCGTATGATGAAGTCGTTCGCTCATTCGGCAAAATGCCGTCTGCGTTTAAATCGTTTGCGCCGATTCTCGTCCCTATTCTATTAATCAGCTTTAATTCTATTATCACCTTTGCCGGCTGGTCCGGCGCCGTATTCAGCTTCTTCCTGTTCCTGGGCTCGCCGGTTACAGCCCTGCTTGTGGGAGTACTGTGCGCCTTCACGCTGCTGCCGAAGTTCGATAAGGAAACGATGAACGACTGGATCGGCATCAGCTTAAAAGAAGCCGCTCCGATTCTGCTTATCACTGGAGCCGGCGGCGCGTTTGGTTCCGTGATCAGTTCAACAGACATCGCTGATATTATTGAAGGCATCGCCCAAAATGATGCCGCCGCAGGAGCGCTGTTTATCTTTATCCCGTTTATCGTCGCCGCCGCGTTAAAAAGCGCACAAGGTTCATCCACCGCGGCCATTGTTATTACATCAACGCTCGTTGCACCACTTCTGCCGCAGGTCGGCATAGAAGGAGCTCTTCCGCTCGCGCTCGTCGTTATGTCCGTAGGAGCCGGAGCGATGGTCGTCTCTCACGTCAACGACAGCTATTTCTGGGTCGTTAAGGAGTTCAGCGGCATGTCGATTACGCAGGCGTATAAAGCGCAGACCATGGGAACGCTGCTGCAGGGGATTGTCGCTATCGCAGTGACATCCGTGCTCTGGTATATTTTCGTATAAGAAAAAAGTCCAGCTTTCTAGAAGAGAGCTGGACTTTTCCTTTCAAGGTCAGTTTATTATTGAAGGGAGCGGAATTACCCCGTGTTCTATTAACTATAATTCCACAAACTGACCAAATTCCTTTCTAAACTTCATCTTCACATTCCCGACAGGGCCATTTCGCTGTTTGCTCAGGATTAATTCTACCTCTCCCTCATCCTTATGCCAGTCGTAATAATCATCGCGATACAAAAAGCCAATCATATCTGCATCCTGCTCGATATTTCCAGATTCACGCAGATCAGACATGAGTGGGCGTCTGTCTTTACGCTGCTCGACACCGCGGGAGAGCTGAGACAACAGGATGATCGGCACGTTAAGCTCCACTGCCAGCAGCTTCAACTCCCGGGTCATAGCACCGATTTCAAGGTCACGGCGCTCGTAACGTCCTGCAGTGCTCATGAGCTGCAAATAATCAATGATAATCATGTGGTTTCCGTTTTCATCCTTTTGCACAACTTCCCTCACTTTAGAACGGATGTCTCCGATGGTTCGTTCGGTTTGATGAATGTCAAGCGGCCAGCGGGCGATTTCACCGATGGCATCCATCACCTGACGACAGTCCGCATCGGAAAATTTAAACGATCGCCATTTTTGCCCATCCACTGTAGCTTCAGCGGAGATGAAGCGCTGAAGCAGTGGTTTGGTTCCCATTTCAAGGCTGAACAACTGGACACTCCCTCCCTTCTTACAATGATGGGCTGCCAGGTTTAAGGCAAAAGCCGTTTTGCCCATAGAAGGCCGTCCTGCGAGTATGATCAAATCGCCGCGCTGGGTGCCTCCGGTCATGTGATCGAGTTCGGCGTACCCGGTTGCAAACCCAGTCATTCCATCTTCAGGCGGGAAAGCAACATCACGGGCGATTTCCACAAGAGTCTCATACTTCGTCGGCTCCTCGGTTTTCACTCCCATGCCGCTGAATGTTTCCACATGCCGGACGAGTGCATCAAATGCCTGATCGCTGGGACTTTTCGCATAGTGGATGGCTGCTTCTTTCGTTTTACGGTGGCGGTAGGCATCGAGAACGAGGCGCTGGTGGTGTTTGAGGGTAGAGGTTGTGGGAATGGAGCCGGCCAGGTCACTTAAATAGCTGACCCCTCCAACGGCTTTTATATTATCCTTTAGTTCGGTAGTGACGGTGACCAGGTTAATCGGCTCATCTGCCTCATGAATGTTCTTCATGGCGGTAAGAATGAGTGCGTGCCTCTTCTCCGCAAAATGCTCAGGCAGGAGGGTAACATCCTTCATAAGCGATCCTTCAAGCAAAATAGTGCCGATTACAGACTGTTCAGCGGCTGGATTCTTAATCATTTGGACACCTTCCTTATCAATTCATCTAATTTCTCCTGAAGGAGCTGCTTCGTTTCGTCGCTGACCTCTTCTGCCTCTTGATCCCATTTTTTCATTTTTTCTAAATAGGGGTTCTTAATCGGTGGATACACCGCAATATCAGCAAGGGTGGGTGGAAACGGATACTGTCCTGCATACTCAGACAGCTTCTTCTTCACAGGTTCAAACTCCATCTTCTCAAGCTGTGGAATCATAACCGCGGCCTTCGTCTTCGACACCTCAAACTTGCCCGGATACAACTCACGGATCATCTGCAACACTTCAACGGCTTGATCATAATTCATACGTTACGCTCCCTTCGCAACTCTTCAAAAATATCATTAAACTCTTCCTTCGACTGCCCCGTGACCGCCTTATGTCTCACTCTCGACCGGCCCTCCAGCTTATCGAAACGCGCCTCCTGCAGCGATTTCACCCCAAGCGACTGCCAGCGGTTTAAGATCGCTTCACAATACTGAAAAAAACGTTTATTGTGCTGCAGTGCCCGCTGCATTGATTCGATTACAAGTTCATCCGACATCTCCTCACACCAATGCGTAATCCGCTCCGCAATGAAAGGACTCAAAATGCCGATATTTCGCTGGTAGAATTCATGAGGGTTGGAAGGGCTCGCGCCTTCATCATCTGTCTCTTTTCTTTTCATTTCATTTCTTTTAAATAATGGGACCGTTGGTTCATCCACGAAATGGTCCGTCTGTACGTCCACATGGGGGACCGCTTCCTCGTTCACTTGAGGTTCAATCACTCTTGAAATCATCTCGTAAACCGGCGCCTTGTTCCGGCCAAGGGACGTATACTTGATGTATCCCTTCTCCTTCAATTCCTTACGAGCACGTTTAAAAGACGTCTCCGGCAAATTGGACTTCCCTAAAATGACCGAAGCCGGGAGCGCAAATTCTTTCTTCCAGCCTGTCTTGTTGTTAAGCTGCATTAAGGTAAACCAAAGTAAGGCGGCAGATGGCGACAGTGAATCCATATCCACTTGATCATGAAAAGCGTTTAACTCTTTTAAATAATTCATTTTCATTTTTCCCCCTTTTATTCAGGGCATAAAAAAACCCCTGCATTTCTATAATCGAAATGAGCGCAGGGAATGGTGTCGTTCCTGTGAAAATTTTTTTATTTTTGCGAAGCGTTATTTCTATTCAAAGTCGTCTTCAGGAGAAAGTGTCGCTCCTGGTTCCTGATGCACGCTCAAACCGAGCTTCATTTGACAAGAGGAAGCAGCCGAAATACAATAGTTGTAACAATATACATTTATAAAGAGTGGACGAGAGAACTGGCTCAGCGACTCCACGGCAACCTGCCTCATGCAAGGTGCCCCAACCAGCCCTAGCGCAACGCTTTGGACTAATGAATGCAATAGTCGGGCATCCCCACTTTCATTCATTGGAAGTGGGGATTTTTTTGTCTCCCCCTCTTTACGTGTATATTGAAACGAAAGGAGAGAGGATTATGAATGCAAACGGAATGGCAAGAGGCTACATTGCCAAACAGGGAACGACGGAGCGGCTGACCCGTCACTTTAAGAAAACGATTCAAAGCGTACTGGAAGAGTATGAGGAAGACTACGAATTTAAAGTAGAAGAGGATCGTTTTATTATCGAAGCGAGCGGAACTTCCTATGACGTTCACCTTCCCGTCCATCGAATCTATGAATTAAAACAGAAAGGACCTTATGCGCTTGACCGTTATTTCTGGAGGCAGCTGGAGGCTCAGGGTTTTCCCGTGAAGAAAGATGATCACTACATGCAGACCGTTAATCCATAGCTGAGAAATCCTCCCTATCCAAAGTATGGACTCTTGAAATTGTGGAGAAGATAATAGAGTACTAGTTTTATGGGGAGGATGGGCAATGGACATACTGCAATTATCGATTAAGCTCGTCATCGGATTCCTACTGCTGTTTTTCCTAATTCGGGTGATCGGTAAAAAGCTGATCGATCAAATCACTCCATTCCACTTTATTTCCGCGATTGTGTTAAGCGAATTATTAGGGAATGCCGTTTATGATGAAAATATTCCTGTGATCTCGATTGTCTACACGACAGTCATCTGGGGCGGTCTATTATTTGTATTTGAATACATCGCACAAAAATCGCTTTTATTCAGGCACTTTTTTGAAGGGCAGCCTACGATAGTAATTCGAAACGGGCAGATCGACTTTGAACAACTTAACAAAGCCCGTATGAACATTAATCAGCTGCAAGGCTTGCTGCGCCAGAGTGAAATATTCTCGATTCGTGAAGTCGCATTCGCCTTAGTCGAATCAAATGGGTCGATTAGCGTCTTAAAGAAAGCGCAGTATCAGAAGACAACGTTGGAAGACTTTAATATGCCGCCCCACCCTGTTTATCTGCCCGTCACTTTAATTAAAGACGGCGAGCTGATCTGGGAGAATTTAGAGGAAATCAACAAAGAGAGAGATTGGCTGAAAAGGGAATTGACCAGTCACGGCGTTAGTCGAATCGAGGATGTGCTGCTGGCCGAGTGGTTAGAGAACGATGGGTTGATGGTGATTCCTCATCAACACCACCAGTTGGAAAAAGTTAAATAAAAAAGAAGCCTCATCTGCTTTTAAAGCAAACGAGGCTTCCTTTACGATTTAAACCGATTCTGCCAATTCTTGATCTTCTAATTGGAGTGCCCGGTCAGTTGTTGTATGAACTTCGCGGATCAGCTCCGGATTTTCCGCTAAGGATTCGCCGTAAGATGGAATCATGTCTTTAATCTTCGGCTCCCACTCTTTGATATGGTGCGGGAAGCATCGTTCCAACACTTCAAGCATAACGGAAACCGCAGTCGATGCCCCTGGGGAAGCTCCGAGCAGTGCTGCGATCGAGCCGTCTTCTGAACTGACGACTTCCGTACCAAACTGAAGGACGCCTTTTCCGGCTTTCGTATCTTTAATCACCTGCACACGCTGTCCAGCCGTAACTAAATCCCAATCCTCGCTTTTCGCGTCCGGGATAAAGGCACGCAACTCTTCCATGCGCTGTTCTTTCGACTGAATCACTTGTTCAATCAAGTATTTGGTCAGTGAAGCGTTTTTCACGCCTGCTGCGACCATCGTGACGAAGTTATCCTTTTTGACCGATGTTAATAAATCAGACAGGGAGCCTGTTTTTAAGAACTTCGGCGAGAAGCCGGCAAATGGCCCGAACAACAGCGACGTTTTATTGTCGATCAGGCGTGTGTCGAGGTGCGGCACAGACATAGGAGGCGCCCCTACCTTGGCTTTGCCGTACACCTTCGCATAATGCTTCTCGACAACTTCCTGATTCTTACAGACCATGAACTGCCCGCTTACCGGGAAACCGCCGATATTCTTCGATTCCGGAATGCCGGTTTTTTGCAGAAGGTGCAGACTGCCGCCACCGCCGCCGATGAAGACGAAGTTCGCCGTATGGTATTCGATTTTCTCGTTCTCGTGGTCATGAACCTTGACTTCCCACAAGCCATCTTCTGTACGCGTGATATCCTCCACGCTATGCTTGTAGTTAATTTCAAGGCTGTTACTGCGCTCTAAATGATTAATCAATTTATGCGTTAATTCTCCGAAATTCACATCCGTACCTGAATCGATCTTAGTCGCGGCAATAGGTTCGCTGACGGTGCGATTCTCCATCATAAGCGGAATCCACTCTTTCAGCTTTTCGGGATCATCGGAGAATTCCATGCCCTGAAACAGCGGATGACTGGACATTTTTTCGAAGCGCTTTCGTAAAAACGAAACATTTTTCTCTCCCTGCACAAAACTCATATGAGGCAGGGACAGGATAAACTCCTGCGGATTACGGATCATATGACTGTTCACAAGGTACGACCAGAACTGCTTAGAGACCTGGAACTGTTCATTTACTTTAATCGCTTTCGTAATATCTATGGTACCGTCCGGATGTTCCTGCGTATAGTTCAGCTCGCACAATGCAGCATGGCCCGTACCTGCGTTATTCCATACGTTCGAGCTTTCTTTCCCTGCACTATCAAGCTTCTCAAACAATTTCACATTCCAGTCCGGGACTAATTCCTTCAGCAGTGACCCCAATGTAGCACTCATAATTCCTGCACCAATTAAAATCACATCTGTATTTGCTTCTCTGTTGCTCATCTTTACCATCCTTCATCTTAAAGATTTGGTGAAAAGATGCAGGCATTAACTAGTTACACCTTTTCTGTTATTAATTTACATTTGTGATAGCGGTTTATAAATTAAAAAATCATTCTTGTCTGATAATTAAATTATAAACTATTTACGTCCAGGTTAAAAGTGAGAGTCTGAACATAAGCCCAAACTAAATTTTTATCTAGTGTTATTAATGATTCTTTCTGCCTCAATGTGAAGTTTTTATTCTGCTTCCATCTATTTAGTTCAGCTTCGTTGGTAATGCACGAAATCCTGGGCAGTTGAAACTTATACCGTCGCTGCTTCGGCTTCAAGCATAGTTCCCTTCTCAGCAAGAGTCTGATGCCAGGAGAACGCTTTTTCTAGAACATGCGGTGTCTGCCCGCCTCTTGTCTTTGCTTCCTCGTAATAGGCCCATAGCTGCTCCCGATACAACGGATGGGCACAATTCTCAATAATCCGAGACACCCTTTCCCTAGGCGCCAGTCCTCTTAAATCAGCATACCCTTGTTCAGTAACGACCACATCGACGTCGTGTTCCGTATGGTCGACGTGAGAGACAAACGGAACGATGCTTGAAATCTTACCGTCTTTCGCAATCGATTTTGTGACGAAAATGGCAAGACGGGCATTTCTGGCAAAATCGCCGGAACCGCCGATGCCATTGATCATTTTTGTCCCGGATACGTGCGTGGAATTAACATTTCCGTAAATATCGAATTCCAAAGCCGTATTAATCGAAATCAATCCAAGACGCCGAATGATTTCAGGATGGTTGGAAATCTCCTGAGGACGCATAATTAATTTGTCGCGATAGTGTTCAAAGTTAGAGAACACGTGATTCATTTTTTCCTCGGAAAGCGTGATCGAACAGCAGGAAGCCGAACGGACTTTGCCCGCATCCATTAAATCAAAGACCGCATCCTGTAATACCTCAGAATACACTTCTAGATTTTGAAAATCGGACTCGATCATTCCATGTAACACCGCATTGGCTACTGAACCTATGCCCGATTGTAAGGGTGCGAGGCTTTCTGTTAACCGCCCTGCCTGTACTTCTTTTTGAAGAAATTCGATTAAATGCTCCGCCATAACCACCGTTTCTTCATCTGGCGGTACAATGGTGGACGGAGAATCAAGCTGGTTGGTAAATACAACTCCCTTCACCTTTTCCACATCAACTTGAATTCCTTTCTTTCCAATAGAATCATCAGCTTTAACTAGCGGAATCGGTTCTCTCTCCCCCTGTTTTCCAGGTGCATATAAATCGTGCAGGCCTTCCAGCTGTGTAGATTGAGCCATATTGATCTCAATAATGATTGACTTGGCATTTAAAGCAAACGACAAAGAGTTTCCGATCGAAGTGGTTGGGACTACCAATCCGTCTTCTGTGATTGCAACCGCTTCCAAAATTGCGATATCGACATCCATAACCCCAGCTCTAATATGCTCCGCTGTATGGGAGAGATGCTGGTCGACGAATAAAAACTCCCCCTGGTTGATTCCTTTACGCATCGTCGGGTCGGCCTGGAACGGCAGTCTTTTTCCTAGAATTCCGGCTTCCGCAAACAGTTTATCTACATCGGAACCTAAAGAAGCCCCTGTATACACATTGACTTTAAAGTCTTCCTCATTCCTTACGCGGTTCACCAACGCATCTGGTACCGCTTTCACATCACCCGCACGTGTAAACCCGCTTAAGCCGAGGGTCATGCCGTTCTCAATCCAGGAAGCGGCTTCCTCAGGTGTAACCACACAGTCCCTCAAGCGAGGATCCCTAATTCGTTCCATGATTTTCTCCATCATCCAATCCCCTTCCTACTCAATAGTTGTAAGTTTCATTTTATCAATGATCCTTACCTGGATAGGGAATTACAGAACAGGATACGGAATTTTCTGATAAAACAGTAAATTAAGCTTCTCAAGCAGCAAAAACTAGAAGCCCAGCAGTTTGCGAAAATAACTGGAATAGGACTGACTCACAGGGACCTGCTCGCCATTATCCATAGAAAGCAAAAAGGTGGAATGCGTATCAGGGTAGATCTCCTGAATATGATTCACATTCACGATAAAAGAACGATGACACCGAATAAAGGAGTCCATCGGAAGCAAATATTCAAATTCCTGCAGAGAATGTTTATGCGTTCCTGACAAGTCTTCCGAATACACGTACGTCTTCTTCTCCTTGCTTTCTAAATACTCCACTTTTGAATAAGGAAGAGGCATCCACCCATCGGGCGTTTTTACGGTCACCACGGCTTTCCCATCCGCTAAAGCCGGGTAAATCGCTGTCACACAGCCCTCCACCTGTCCATTATGTAAAAAAGGTACAGCCATGCCGTGATACGGAACCCCGAAGACATCACGGTTAATAAACTCAGAGACCTTCTGGTTCGTCGCCAATGCCTTATGCGCAATTGTCCCTTCCTTTACAGGATCTCCGGCGCTGATCTTTAAATCAATCCGCTTACTTGGCCGATAGTAGATATATTCTTTTGTATTGGAAACAGCGATTGAAATTTCATCCGAAAATAATTCACCTATTGTCTCAAGCAGCGATCCAAAGGTTATATCTTCCATAAACTGACCACCTCTTCCCCTAGTATACTATGCCAGCTCATGTAAACAAACAGCGGGAAATGGAGTTCTACAATCAACCGCAATAACAAAAGAGCTGCAGCCATGATACCGCTGCAGCTCCTTACCCCATATTAATCAAACCGGCGCTTTTTAAAAATATAGATGGTGACTAACACACTGGCAGCCGCCCATATCGATAAGACGAGGAAGTGGTCACCGACCGCCTCGCCGTTCTTCAACTGCAGAAGCAGCTCGCCGAATTGTTGATCTGGCAGATAACCCATCACATTAAGAAGCCATTCGGAGTCAATGATCGTTTGAAAAATGTCGCCCATGCCGAAAATAAACAACACAGGGATACCGATGACAGACGTTTCCATTACCGTACGAGAAACCAGTCCGAGAATCGTCCCGATACTGATAAAAATCGTGAGACTAATGAGCATCACTGCCGCAGTGAGCAGCATCTGATCAGGCATCGTAATATTCCCAATCAGGATGACCGCCACAATCATAATGATGCTTGCAACGGCGGAAAGTACACTTTTTCCAATGAAAATTTCCGCTGTATTAAGCGGAGACAGGAGCAGCCCTCTTAACGTGTTCTTCTCTTTTTCTTCGGCAATCACAGCTGCCTGGATAAATGCCCCCACGATAACCATCGTAAGCGTGATCGGCATAAAGACGGCCCCTGTCTCGACCTCTTCTCCCTGACTTCTTAATATGAAAGCAAAGAACAGCGGGACGACAGCCGTAGATAGCATATACGCATTCTTTAGAAGATCCCGGTAATCCTTCATAACCACTGCTTGAATTCGTTTGACGGATATCATTAGAACAGCTCCTTTCCTGTTACTCGAGCGAAAATATCACCTAAGGTCGGCTCATTGGAATGCACCGAAGCGAGCTGTTGACTCGCGATCGCTGCACCAATGCGTTCCGCTCCCTCTTCATCATTGCCGACGAGCTGTTCTCTTCCATCTTTTAACAAGATCGTGATCGAAGAATCGGAATGGCTCACCCGCAAATCCCGCGGGGGACCCTGCAGCTGGATGTGTCCTTTATTTAAAAAAGCGACACGATCACAGATCCTTTCCGCTTCATACATATCGTGAGTCGTTAAGAAAATCGTCGTGCCTTCTTCGTTTAACCTCCGTAAAATGCTGTGAATCCGCTCGGTGCTGACAGGGTCTAAGGCTGACGTCGGTTCATCCAGAAACAACAATTCCGGCTTATGCAGAATCGTCCGCGCCAACGTCACCCGCTGCTTCATCCCTTTGGAGAGCTTGCTGATCGCCTTAGATTCTTCCCCTGTCAATCCCACTTCATCCAGAACTTCGTCGATGCGCTGATAAGATACATCATACAACTTACAATATAATCTTAAATTCGCTTCGACCGTTAACCGCTCATACAACCCGGTATTATCCGTTAATACACCAATCCGCTTCATCTGCTGTGGATCTTTTAACTTTTCAACAGGAGCCCCAAACACGTGAATATTTCCTGCCTGGTACCCCTCCTGAGCCGTCAGCAGCTTAATTGTCGTCGTTTTCCCAGACCCGCTCGGTCCTAAGAAGCCAAACGTTTCTCCCGTCTGGATCGAGAACGACAAATCATCCAACGCCTTCTTCCCCTCATATTCCTTACGAACGTTCGCCACGTCAATAATGTGATTCATCTTCATTTCCCCTTTTCTGCTTTCGCAACTGGATGACTTAAGCTTATAACGGTCTCGTCACCCCAGCATTAAAATAAGCGTGAAAAGAGAGAATTACAGGTTGAATGGAGCTATGAAACTATGAATGTACCATCCCAAAGAGCCAGAGGAGAATATAAGCTGTGAATTAAACGACTTGTCCCGACAAATTTCCCGGGAAATATTCTATTACATGCGCAATACCTGCTTTAAATCCTGGAGCTTTCCTTTCGATAATGGTATATTGCTCTTATGATGATCCTCAAGAATTAAGCTGTAGCTGTTTCTCGTCCACGTCATCACCTCGCGAACCTTCTGCAGATTCACGATATACGAACGATGGCAGCGAAAGAAGCCAAACGGCTCGAGCCGCTCCGTTAAATCCTGTAACGTAATCGTACACGGAAACACCCCGCCTTTAACATGCAGCTGCACCGTCCCATCTACGCTTTCCACATAATCAATCTCCGTCGGCTCAAAAAGAATCATCTTCTCTTTCACTTTCGCCGGAATCCGTTCCAATTGGACATGCGCACTCGTTTCAGGCTCCTGCCGGCTGTCCTCTTCCTGATCGTGCTTATCGTTCACCAACACGTCATCAGGCTCCTGCACATCCATTTTCTTTAAACCCTCTTCATTCAAACGATACACGTCATTCGTTAAAATTACCGCACTCTCCATATTGCTCGTAATCACTAAAGCCGCGCCGCCCTCGGCCGTATGCTCATTGATCAGTTTCCGCAAGATCACCTTGCTTTCTAAATCAATGTTCTGATCAGGCTCTTCTAAAATGATCAGCTCCGGCTTATGAACGAGCGCCTTCACAAAAGCCAGCCGCTTCCGCTCCGAATAACTCAGCAGCTTAATCCGACGAGACTTACTACCTGATATGTTTACTTTATGTAATAACTCATCAATATCGCCTTTTCTACCGTAAAGTTGCTGGAAAAACTGGAGATATTCGTAAGGAGTCAAGCGCTCATATACCCCTTCCTCATGACTCACCAGCCCAATACGATGATTATATCGCTTCCAGTCTTTAGGGTGAGGCTGATCGAAGTAAGACATCCTTCCAGATCCCGCTTCTTCCCCGGTTAACACATTAAATAATACCCGGCCCACTATGTGATCGCATTGGATAGCGGCTACTTCGCCCTGGTTTAATTGAAATTGAAAGGGACGAAACCATACTTTATCGGCTTCGACTTTTCCTACGTTTTCTATTTTGAGAATGGGGTTCTGGGACATGGCTGGTTACTCCTTTCTGGAGTTACTTATTTTGATTCGTCATAAAGCTTTCATCGTTATTATATACAGAGGAGTTAAAAATTTCATTAAAAGAAGGGTTAAAACCTGTGATATGGTTTTAACCCCTGGAATAACTTTTAGCTATCACTCTCATCCAACATCCATACTCTCTTAATCGGAATCTCTTTTTTTATTTCGTCACTTAAATGCTCATAATTTTTGAAGAGCTCATTGATTACCGTTTTCGAATCCCATAAGCGTACTTTAAAGAACTGCTTAGGAACTTCCCTCATTACAGAATTTTTAAAGCCACTCCATGAAACCAGTAAACCAAAACCTGCACTAAAGTTACTCATCGTACCAATTAACTGGTCTAATGTAGGTCGGTCAAGAGGAGTATCTGACGTTTTCACCTGTACACATATTCTCGGATGCCCGAAGCCGAGCGTATCAGAGGCAGCCAGGATATCAACACCGTGATCTGCTCCTTCCGGACTTCGATAAGTGGTAAACCCCTTTGCCTTAAGTAATTCTTCAATTAATGTCTCCATGTTATGTCCTTTAAACCGTTGAATGATGCGCTTGGAGATCTGATCATAAATGTACTCATCTAAATCAAACGTAACCTGGTCTTCATTTTCGTCAACCAGATCCTCGATCGTTTTGTCTTTTTTGATATGCCAGTGGTTCCGATACATCTCACGTATTCTTTTCTCCGCATCGTTTCGTTTGATCTTACAAACTGTCATAAAGGCGCCAAATGAATACAACAAGTCCTGGTCAAAGCGGTCCCGCGGAATATCCTTCGCGAACCACCTTACATCACGAAAATGATAATAAGGGCTCCCATTTGATTCTTCGTACTGATAATTACCAGTAATCTCCCCAATATGTATCGTTCGGTTCATTTTCGAAGGAAGAACGACCCAGTCTCCAATTTCCATCCGGTGAGCAATCGGCCAGATCTGTGAAGCCCAGTTTACCGCCTTTTTTTCTTTTTCAAGATCATAGAGGTTAATAAGTGCCTGATAAAGCTCTCCCTTTTCGCTGATCATGGATAAATCTGTATTTAGATCGTCCCAGGTCAAATACACTCGATTATCCTCTAAAAACTTGTTCTCGTACTCCCCCTGCCTCCCAGCACGGAACAACCATATACTCATCTGTTTCCTCCTCTTTCAATCATTTCTTCCATTTTATCACAAGTACTTATCGTGCTCCGTTCCCTCAGAGAAATTCTTATCCGAGTTTGATATTTTCAGGTTCAATCACAAAATACGCTTCTTCTCTCAATTCAAGAGCTTCTAATTATCATTTTCAAATGGGGTTTTCTCATAATTGTCAGCTTTCATAAGGCAACCGAAGGCTTTTACACATATCCTTGTTGTTCCTAATTACTGCGCACCACCCTCTTTCGTACTTAACAAAGCGGCCTCACTCCTACCGTTTATCACTTTAGCAGACCGAAGCCTGGCACTTTCACCCAATAAAAAAACCACTTGATGCCAAGTGGTTTTTTCCTATGCTACATCGGAGATCACTTTGTTCACAAACTGTTGGACTTTATCCTTTTCTAATATAGAAATTTCTATTCGAACCGGATGCCCAGCATTATTTGGGGTGATCATCCTACTAGTATAGCTATTGAGAAGTGGTAATGAACCGATAGCTAATAGTATGAGCCCGCCTAAGAAAGAGTCTCCCAGTCTTCTCAAATGTAATTTTGTAGAAACCCCTACGCTTGCTACATTTTTTAATGGATATGAAACCTTACTTTTCCCAAAAGGAAAAACTCCCAATAGGGTGTTAGGTTGCAAACCAACTAATCTCTTTAAGGAAAAATCAGTCTTTAACCAAGATAGAACAAGATTCGTTGTGAATTTCTCAGAACTAGTTACTTCTTCATCCTTACCTAGTGGTAAATTCAACTTATTAGCTGTTTATCCATTATTATACAAAAATCAATTCTTTTTTACCACAATTAATTTAAAATAAGTGATTTTTTAATACTGTTTACCACTTAATCAAATAGTTCTTTATTATCAATAAAAAATAAAGATCTAAAATTCAAAACAAAATACCCGACCAATAGACACAAGACCTTAGGCTTATATAAGCTCGGCAAATAAATATATCACTACTTATTATTTCATATATTTCAATTTTAGTTATAAAATGTAAGAATATTAAGAAAAAAGAGGAGGAAGGTTTATTGAAATATAAAAAATGGATATCATCCTCAGCCGCTGTGCTTATGCTGAGTTCGGCTTTTTTTCTTCCCGGACATGGCCAGGCATCAGGGATGAAGGAGCAGGGTTCTTCTGTGACTGGTTATGGAGGGGCGGTGGCCTCTGAGGATCCAGAAGCCTCACATGCGGGTATGCACATTCTTGAGCAGGGGGGCAATGCGGTGGATGCTGCAATAGCAGTTGCAGCCGTTCAAGGCGTGACCCGCCCGTTTTCAGGCGGTATTGGCGGGGGCGGCATGATGCTTATACATATGGAGGGAGAAGAAAATCCAGTGGCGATCGACAGTCGTTCTATTTCTCCCCAGGCTTTTGATGAGACAGCCTATACGGATGAAGAGACAGGATTGATCGCTCCTTCCGCCCAGCGCATCTCCAGTGGAGCTGCCTTTTCCATCCCCGGCACTGTGAAGAACTGGGAAGAGGCTCTAGATTCTTATGGGACGATGTCTCTAAAAGAGGTATTGGCCCCCGCTATCCAGGTCGCGGAAGAAGGATTTGAGATCGATGCGAACTTCGTGAGAGAAGTAGAAGAAAATGTGGAAAGGTTTCGGCTTTTCGCTTCCACCCGTGAACTATTTTTAGATGAAGAAGGCAACCCGCCTGGACAAGGAGATATTCTAAAAAATCAGGACCTTGCCAATACGTACCGTTCCATAGCCGAAGAAGGAAGCAACGCCTTTTATGAAGGGAACATAGCGGGTGAAATCATAGAGACTATTAACCAGCCACCGCTAGTAGAAAACCCTGACTTCACTGATGTCAGCTCTCTCTGGACAGATGAAACCATCATAGAGGGAAACCTAACCCCTCAAGATCTGGCTGATTATGAAACAAGAACCTATGATGCTACGCATTCCGAGTATAAAAAGTATGATATTTACGGCGTCCCGCCATCTTCAAGCGGCGGCATCACTATAGGAGAAACGTTTAACATTCTAGACCAGTACAACATTAGTAAAATGTCTAAAACCGAAGCGTACCACTATTTTATGGAAGCAACGCGGCTTGCTGTTGCGGACCGCCGCGAATATATCGGAGATCCGGAAAAAGCCTATGTTCCAACCCAAGGATTGCTGTCGAAAGGCTTTGCCCAGGAAAGAAATCAGCAAATTAAAGATGACCGAGCCGCCCACGGGCAAATTGCACCTGGAAATCCGTGGCCTTACGAAAAGAATCCTAATAGGAAACCAGGCAAGCCTGTTCAAAAAACGGATTTCTCCTATGATTTCAATGGAAATGACGGAGACCTATGGAGCAAAGAAAAGTTTCACCGCCTGGATACCGGACCACAAAGCAGCCCGGATGATGCTTCCCTTGTCCTGGAAAATAATACAGGAAAGCTTTCTCTCAAACAGAAGAAAGAAGGAAGGGGCAGTGCGTACGGACGTGCTACAGCAAACATGGACACATTTGAAAATCCAGAACTTACGATGTCCTTTCGAGCTTCAAATATAGGCAATGATCAGCGGCTTAGAATTTGGCTTCAGGGAGACGTTTGGAGATCAGGCAGTTCCATTCCTGAAAATGGGTATGGCTTAGAAATTAACACAGAAACAGAAGAAGCCGTTCTGCTTCGCTCAAAGGATTCAAGTTTTACTACTCTAAAACGTTTGGATTTTCCTTTGACCACAGAGTGGCATAATGTCCGTTTTGTAGAAGAGGACAATAACTTAAAAGTAGGCATTTGGGAAGAAGGCGAAGAAGAACCAGGTGAATGGCTCGCTGTACACCCATTGAGTGAAGAAGATCAACTTTCTTATTCGGAAGGGAAACTCTTGCTGAGCGGCATCAATTTTGAGTCCAATTCCGATATTGACTTCTTTATGGAGAACATTCATGTCCAGGAGTGGGAAAACAAAGAGGAACCTGCAGAGCCAGCAGAAGCAAATGCTCAACTGTTTAACTCTTCCCCGAATCCATCAACTAATATTGAGGAAGAAGAAGAAATAATTGAAGAGGAACAAAAACGATTAGAAGAGCACACTGAACAAACACTAGAAGCAGATGAATCCACTATCCACGCTTCTGTATCGGACAAAGATGGAAATATTGCAAGCTATACAACGACGATCGTCTCTATTGGTGGAAATGGAATGGTGGTCCCTGATCATGGGTTCTTATTAAATAACGCTTTGTACGGACGTATACCGTCCGAAGATCCTTCCCACCCTAACTATCCTAGACCGGGCATGCGTTCGTTAAGCAGTATGTCCCCTACTTTGGTTATGGAAAAAGGAAAGCCCGTCCTGACCCTTGGAGCCCCTGGCAGTGATACTATTTTAACAACAGTATCACAGATTATGATGAGCCATCTGGATTTCAATATGCCTCTGCCAGAAGCGTTTGCGGAACCAAGAGTCAGCCAGAGGAATAATTTTGACAGCAGGGCTGATTATGAGGTGAATTATTGGAATGAAGAGTTTGAAAGTATGAAGAATGAATGGGAAGAAATGGGCCACCGTTTCTCTCCTGCAACAGCGGTCCAAGGAATTGGTGCAGCGACCGGCATAGCATTTCATAAAAATGGGAAAGTCACTCCGACCGCAGAAGCTGTACGACGAGGCGGCGGAAGTGCTGTAGTAGAATCCGATAAGCCTATAAAAGGCGGCAATAAACCGGGCAATGGCCCGCCTGATGATGTGCCAGGGAAGAATAAGAGAGGTAATTAAAAGAGAAAGATGCTCTGGCATAAGTATTAATTGTCAGAGACTCAAGATAAAAAAAACGCATGAAACCAAGATTCTTACATCTGGTTTCATGTGTTTTTTCGTTTAGGCAGAGTTTTATCCTAACCATTCTTTACATTTCTGGAGCTGTTATTGAAAAAGTCTGGCATAAGAATCATCCTTCCTATGATTGTTATTTTAAATAGTTCCTTATACTCAGCCCAAAAGTTAGTCATTAGTATAAAAAGAGAGGAAAAGAGACTCATTTTAAATAATAAGATGGGTAATTAAGGTAATTTGTTGTATAGACAACTATATACCTTCTGCATTATGCTTAATGAGAGAAAAACAATAATTTGAAAGGAGAGGATGATTTGAAAATCCGCTGGTTTTTTATTATCGCAGTGGTTTTCGTGTTCGTTTCAATTGCTTTACCTGTTGCTGCTGAAGATGGTAAATCTGTAGATGTTCGTGTGATGACTTACAACATTCAGGCAGGGATGGGAGCTGACGGTCAATACGATCCTGACCACATCGCAGACGTTATTAAAGAAAGCCAGGCTGAGGTCGTCGCTTTACAGGAGGTTGATGTTCACTGGGGCGCGCGCAGCCAATTTGAAAACGTGGTGGACCGATTAGCTGACCAACTAGATATGAACTACACCTTTGCTCCGATTTATGATAATGCCCCTCTGGAAGAAAACGGTCCGAGACAGCAATTCGGCGTCGCCATCATGAGCAAGTACCCCATTCTAAAAGAAACCAATCAAGAAATCACCAGACTTTCCACCCAGGATGCCTCACCAGAACCTAAACTTACCCCAGGATTTGCAGAAGCGATTATTAACGTTCAAGGATCACTCATTCCCTTTTATTCCACACACTTAGATTACCGCGGGGATCCATACATCCGTGAAATGCAAGTAGATGATATGCTGCAAATATTTGAAGAACAGCCAGGCTCTAAAGTATTGATGGGAGACATGAATGCTTCTCCTGAAGCGAATGAACTCCGTCCTCTTTCAGAAAAATTTACAGACGTCTGGAACACTGTGAACACTACTCCCGGTTACACTTATCCTTCCCTTAGTCCTAACAATCGAATTGATCACATTTATGCTTCTGATGATATCGAAGTACTGGATGCACACCTTATCCAATCCGAAGCCTCAGACCACTTACCTGTAATTGCAGATTTATCCGTAGAGCGCGGAAATAATGGAAAAATCTTAAAAGGAAGTGACTAACTATGAAAAAGCATTTGTTACGTTCATGGATGTGCTTAATGATTCTTTTCCTTGTACTTCCTAGTGTCACACAAGCCTCATGGAATGATAGCAGCAAGCCCGGATGGGAAGGCAAAGAACCAAAAAGAGGATGGATTCAAAGCAAAATCCAGCACATGACTCTTGAAGAGAAAATCGGCCAATTATTCATGATCCATGTTTATGGACAAACCCCCACGGACCCGAATTATGAGGAAACGAATATCAACCAAAACCGTGGGGCAAAAAACTTTGAAGAAGCCATTGAAAAATATCACATAGGTGGAGTGATTTACTTTAATTGGACAGATAACATCGGCACCCCGATTGATTTTGAGCAGGTTCAATCACTGTCTAACGGCCTGCAGGACATCGCCATGGAGCAAAGAATGCCTATTCCTTTAATGATCGCTACTGATCAGGAAGGCGGTGTCGTAGCCCGTGTGACGGAACCTGCGACCGTATTCCCGGGTAACATGGCCATAGGCGCCACACGTTCAGCAGAATATGCAAAGCAATCCGCTGAAATCATGGGAATGGAACAAAAAAGCCTTGGCATCAACATGGATTTAGCACCCGATTTAGATGTAAACGTTAATCCAGAGAATCCTGTCATCGGCGTGCGTTCCTATTCAGAAAATCCCGATTTAGTTGCGGAACTAGGCTCTGCTCAAGTATCTGGATTCCAAAGTGAAAATGTATCAGCCACCGCCAAACACTTCCCTGGACACGGGGATACAAACGTAGACTCTCATTACGGTCTGCCTATTATTAACCATGATTTAGAAACACTTCACGAAGTGGATTTAAAACCTTTTAAAGCCGCTATCGATGCAGGAATCGACTCCATCATGCCCGCCCATATTGTCGTACCGGCCCTGGATGATTCAGGACTTCCTGCCACTCTATCCAAGCCTATTCTGACCGATTTACTCAGGGAGGAAATGGGTTTTGAAGGAGTGATCATCACGGACAGCTTAGGAATGTCAGGAGCGAATGTCGTTCCGCCGGAAGAAGTGCCCGTCGAAGCCTTCAAGGCAGGCGCCGATATCCTGCTCAACCCGCCAAATGTACCTCTAGCCTACGACGCTATGCTTGAAGCTGTGGAAGAAGGAGAAATCTCAGAGAAAAGAGTCGATGAATCCGTATTCCGTATATTAGAAATGAAATTTAAACGAGGTCTGTTTGATGATCCAAGTGTTTCAGAGGACGCCCTTCAAAATATTGGGCTGGAAGAAAACCTGGCCCTAGCGGACCAAATGACAGAAGACAGTATTACACTTGTAAAAAATGAAGACGTATTGCCATTGGAAGCTGACGACGAAATGTTTATCACTGGCCCCTCGATAGGAAGTCCGGATTTACTAGCCGATCTGCTGAACAATGAAGGGGTAGACTCCCGCTTACTGGCCACAGGGACAAGTCCCACTTCCAGTGAGATCGAACATGCAGTGGAGCAAGCTGAAGGAGCAGACAAAGTGATCGTTACCGCATATACAGCTAATACAAATGAAGCCCAGCAGCGACTTGTGGAAGAGCTGCAAAGCACAGGCAAGGAGGTCATCGTTACTTCTATGAGAAATCCCTATGATATTATGGCTTTCCCTGATATTGAAGCGAACGTTCTGACCTACGGATTCGAAGAAATTTCAGTAGAAGCATTAGCCAAAGTATTGACCGGAGAAGTTAACCCTGCAGGAAAACTGCCGGTGACCATCCCAGAGTTATACGAATATGGTCACGGCCTATCCTACTAATTTAATAAATGAACCCTCTCAGTAAATTCTTGAGAGGGTTCATTTTTTAGATTTTCCATCTTCATAAACTCCTTAAACAGCCAGTTATGTATAACATTGAGCATGTACAAGAAGGAGCGAAGAGCTCTTTTATAAAAATTTTCATGGTAAGACTCTTTAAACAGAAGTTTAGATACTTCTGGCAATAGCCACTCTATATTAGACAGTGTTTTCTCCTCCCTTTACAAACCATTAGAATATTAAGCCTAAATGAATTAGGAATACAATCACTAAATCATTTAGGCTTCTCTTGGCTGAATAAGATTTTAAACTCAACTCATTCTTAAAAACCAACTAATTTTAACTTTTACTTTTTACATTTCTCATACTTATAGTTCTTTTCTTAAACTCTTCTTTAAAAACTTCTGCTCTCTTCTCAAAGAATAGGTCATAATCATCCTCCCAGACACCGAATTCTTCTAAATCATTGATTAAATGGGTCTCCATAGTTTTATCTAACTCATTATTCTCTTTTTTGAACTCACCCATGTAATTAGAAGGCGCTTTAGCTCTAATTCTGTTTTTATTGAGAAAGTCATCAACTATGGTGATGTTAAGAATATGATTAATATAGAAATCTTCCTTTTCTCCTCTTAAATAAGCTTTAGGGAAAAAGTGATGATAATTCTTGCTATTGGCTCTCTTTAACCAGTCGTTATTTATTCTTACAATAGAGTTATCACTAAAAGATTTAGGTTCCTGGTAAGCCATTATACATAAAATAGCTTTTATAAAGCTTCTATTTGCATTAAAACCACCATTCTCTATTATAGATTCTTTACTGATATCCAACTGATGCTCGTATCTAGGAAATTCACTTTTTAGTATTCGATCAATTCTTTTTATATCCTGAGCAATTTTCCCCTCTAATGAACTTGAATACCTTTCTGAAAGAGAGACTCGCCAGAAGAAATCATCCAAATATTTTTTCATATCATTTACTGGTTTATTGGGATGCCTATAAAAGAAATAAGCAAATGGAACAACTAATGCATTATAAGGTAATATTTTTGAAACAGGAATCCTATAGGAATTTCTAAAGTACTCAATGGCTTTATGGATAGAATTTATAGCCTCTTCCCAAATATCTATAAACGCTTTCTTATCAAGTTTTAATATGTCTTTTCTGGTACATTCACCTTTTAATAACACTGAGATCGTTTGTAAAACTGTACTTGCAGAAATTGTTTCATAGCCTACTTGCTCTAAGTCAGTAATAAATTCTTCAAATTTTTCCGCTAAGTCAAATTCTCTATCTGCATCGTAAGTTTTTGCTACCATAATTTCAAAAACAGTCAGACTTTTCCCCCCTATATTCAATCTGGTAAACACTTCCGTGGCAACGTCCAGAGAAGCACCACGTAATAAAATAGTAGAAAAACGATAGGTTGTCAGTATATCCTTATATTTTTGCAAAGCATCATGCAAAGATGGAGGATATGCTCCTAATTCAGCAAATCCCCCGTATAATAGTTTTTGTATTGATACAAATTCACTCTGATCTCTATCACTTATATCAGTAATCACTATAGATTCTTCTGAACCTGCCATGAGGTCTATATAAATCTTAGAAAAGTCCTCTTCTTTTTTATCTCTATTTACCTTCAATCCTTTTAGACTCGCATATAAACTTGTCATTCTTTGTTGACCATCCAAAACATACTGACACATTGACCCTGGAGGTGTAGACGGAAGGTTTGCACCTCCAATATTTCTAATGGAACGTAGGTCTTCATCAGATTCCCATAAGATAAATGTGCCTATCGGAAAACCTTTGACAATACTATCAATAAGTTTAGCAGACTGTTCTAGAGACCACACAAAGTCTCTTTGAAATTGAGGAATCTTTATAATCCCTTTATCTATATCACTAATTAAAGTTGAAAATATGATAGACTGCGGTTCAGGTTGATACAAATTAATTGCCTCCTTTAAAAACAAAGCTTTCGATAATTTGAATAAATCAATAACTTAAGTGCTTTAGTCTTATAAATATATGTCTCATCCTGAATATCTCTCAAATCTGTTCTTCAGTCAATACGTAATCTCCTGTATCTGTCTATGCTTGTTAGGGCCTTCTCATGTCTTATTTCACCTGACTTTTAAGTGCCGCTAGGTTTAATCTGAATCTTTCTCTTCTTTTCGAACACCACTTTCACCAGTGACTATATGTTGAAACTAAAAAAATGCCTGACCCCCACCGCGTTATCGCTTTACCAGAGCGGGGCCAAGCACTTATATTATATTCTGCTTCTTCATCTTCTCTTTGAAGAGTTTCTCCGTAAAGTTCATTGGTTTATTCTTAGCAAAGTCTCTGCATAAAGCTTTTTTATCCCATTATTCCTGGCTCATGTAGTGTAGTAACCCCTTCCAAATAACTATTCACTCTTAGAGTGAAACATTTTAGCTTTAGAGAAGAACAACGTTAATCCTACAGTAACCACGAACGTGATGCCCATCCCGATGAAATAATAAACCCAGTGTTCAGGATAGACAGACAGGAAGGAGAGAACTCCCCCTACTCCCACTGAAGTTGCTTTTACTCCTTGAAAGGCGATGAAGGCACTTCCGAGTGCGCTCCCGACCATGACGGCAATGAAAGGGTAACGAAAACGCAGGTTAATCCCGTAAATCGCCGGCTCTGTAACCCCGAGCCAAGCTGATATTGTTGCTGTTAACGATACCCCTCGCAGTTTTACATTGTGTTTAAGAAGGAAAAACATCGTCAACGTAGCTGCACCTTGCGCAAGTGTAGCCGTTTCACTTACCGGCCACAGCGTAACGTAGCCTAGTGATCCGGCCATCTGCAGGTTGACTCCAAGGAAGATGTGGTGCATACCTGTAATAACAAGAGGCGCGGAAATAAATCCGTAAACTCCTCCGGCGAATGCTGGAGATACTTCAAATAGATATAGAATTCCATCTGTAATCCAATTCGATCCTGTCATCGTAATTGGTCCAATAACGATAAAGGTCAGCAGGCCTGCAAAAATAAGGGCAAGCGGTGCGACAAAGATCATTTGCAGGTTTCCTGGAATAAAGCTCTTCAAATGTCTTTCCGCCCAGACTAACAGCCATGTAGCAAAGATAACGGGAAGCACTTGTCCCTGATAACCAATTTTTGCAACTTCCCAGCCAAACATGTTCCAATACTCTACGTCTCCTGGGTTCTCAGCATAAGCGTAAGCGGACATTAAGTCAGGGTGGACTAACAGCAGGCCAAGCACGATCCCGAGCAGCGGGCTCCCGTTAAACTTCCTGGCTGCCGACCAGGTAATCAATACGGGCAGGAAGGTGAAGGCGGTGTTGGCCACAACAGCTATAAATTCAGCAAATCCTGTCCATCCGGTATAAACATCCAATAAAGACCGATCTTCAAAAAAGATCCCCGGGTTTGCCAATAAGTTGTTTAACCCGAGCAGCAAACCAGCCGCTACAATTGCCGGCAGGATTGGAATAAAGATATCCGCCAGAATGCGCACCCCTTTTTGGAGGAGGTTCCCCTTTTCCACATTCTTCTTTTTCATCTCATCTTTACTGACTTCATCCGCACCCGTCTGTTTCATAAATTCGTTGTATACTTTTTCTACCGTGCCGGGGCCGATAATGATTTGAAATTGCCCACTCGCAGAGAACACCCCTTTGACTAAATCATTTTCTTCTAATTTCTTCACATCTACAGCGCTTTCATCTTCAAGCATTAAACGCAGCCTCGTTACACAGTGTGTGGCACTGTTTACGTTACTGGCGCCACCGACATTTTCTATAATTTTGGTAACGTTTTCTTTAAAACTCATAAAAAAATCCCCCACTTCCTTAATCGCTTTGAAAAAGATATGAACCACTTGTTTAAACAAGTTCATTATAGTACAGTATAAATTGTTGTCAAGATATTTCGAGTAAGGAGTGTTGTCATTTGGATATAATTACGACCCCTATGAGCCACTTCGGTTCTTATATGGCGCTGACCTATCAGGTAAGCGAGAAGGCCGAAAAAAATGGTTTGTATGTAAACGCTGTTAGAGGTAAATCGAAGCAGCACCAGAATGCTTTGAAGATTATTCCTACAAAAAATGGAGAACCCGTGGAGTACAAGTATCAAGCAGACGAGTTCCAGATTTCCATTTCTTTTGAAAATGGAGAAATTAAAGTTTGTTTTGAAGATGATCGAAGGATTTTTGTAAAAGGAAGCGGGGAAGGTGTCGGGCTTTCTTTAGACACCCAGCCTGTTTACAACTTTGAATATAATTATCTGCTTGGAAAACCCGGCGAAGAATATTGCATTGTCAACAGCTACAAAAACCTGACAAAGTATATGATTTTTGCTCCAAAAGGATCGGTTTCTTTAAAGCAGAATGTCTTTATGGACACCACCGGCAGCACAAATAAAGCCGATAATTTATCCAGCCTCCAGATTGAATCTGACCGTGACGATTTCTTATGTGTCATCGAAGATATTCCTACTAACGGTGCAGTACCGATCGATCGGGAATACAGCTTTGAAAAAGCACTTGAGAAGAGCACGAGCCATTTTGAAAAATTTTTATCAAAACAGCCGTCTGTTCCACAAGAGTATGAGCAGACATTAAGAGAAGCGGCTTATCTCAATTGGACGTGTACGGTTAACGCAGAGGGGCTTCTAAAAAGAAAAGCCGTTTATATGTCCAACAGCAACTTCCCTGGCGTATGGAGCTGGGACAACGCGTTTAATGGTTTAGCACTAGCAGGTGTTGACAACCAGCTCGCCTGGGACCAGTTTCAGCTGCTCTTTGATCATCAGGACGAACTAGGGCAAATCCCTGGATCCGTCAGTGATTCAACCATCCGCTGGAATTTTTCCAAGCCTCCCATTCAAGGATTTTTTATATTAAAATTGATGGAACGCATGGAGCTGACGACGGAGCAGTTAGAACAGATGTATGACCAAATTCAGGCACATGTCAGCTACTATTTCACTTATAAAGATTCCAATGGAGACAGCATTTGCGAATATCATCACGGCAACGATTCAGGACAGGATAACAGTACGGTATTCCGAAATGCCGACGTGATCGACTCCCCGGATTTAACCGCCTTTTTAATTAAATCCTTGGATATGCTTGCCGTCGTAGCTGACAAGCTGGATCGACAAAAGGATAAAGCGTACTGGGAAGAAGAATCGAAGAAAGTCACAGAAAAGTTCTGCGACTATTTCCTCGTGGACGACCTCCCTGTAGCCCGTTTCATGAGAACAGGTGAAATTATCGAGAGCCAGAGCATCCTGCCGCTCGTCTCTATCATCCTGGCGGACAAGCTGCCAAAACAAGCAAGAGACAATATAATTAACGTACTCAGCAGCGATAAGTATTTAACGGATTGGGGAATCGCCTCAGAGGCCTTAAACAGTCCCCTTTATGAAGAAGACGCTTACTGGAGAGGACCAATCTGGGCTCCAACCACTCTCCTTTTCGTTGATGCCTTTGAGGAATGCGGCGAACATGAATTAGCAGCAGAAGTGGCGGAGAAATTTTTGAAAATGTGTAAACAAAGCGGATTTGCAGAGGTATTCCATGCAGAAACCGGCGAAGGGTTAAGAGACTTAGCCCATACATGGGCCTCCAGTGTATTCATCCATTTAGCGGCTAGACAGAAACAATAAAAAAAAGTGTACGAGTTTCCCCCTTTGGGATTCCCGTACACTTTTTTTATCTTTGCTGCGTTTGATCAAAAAACACAAAATTTCCTGGCGTATGGCGCGATTGTGTCCGTTCAAACATAACGCCGTTCTCGTTATAAATATAGCTCGTCACGACAACCACACAATTATACCCATCCATATTAAGATATTTCTCATCAAGGGGCGTTGTTTTCTCAACAATCATCTGCCTCTTCGCCGTTACCACCCGATGATTTAATTCTTTCTCCAGGTATTCATAGATCGAATCTTCAGCAATCTCCACTGTTAACCCTTTGACCACATCGGCCCGAAAATAGTTATGATCCATAATCACCGGGTTTCCATCAAGATAACGCACCCGCTGTAAATGATAAAGCGTTGTTCCTAGCGGCATTGAAGTGATTTCCTGGATTTGTTCATCCGCTGTGACTTCTTCAAAAAGGACAACCTCTGTGCGATGCTGCTTATCGTTTCTCTGAGCAAACTGTTTAAAGGTTTCCGTTTCTCCAAACATATATTCATTCTGCTTAAATTCCTGATAAATAACCCGGACCCCTTTGCCATGTTTCGTTTGAAGATACCCCTTAGAAACAAGTTCTGCGATCGCCCGCCTTACCGTGTTCCGTGAACAATTATATTCTTTCGCAAGCATATTTTCTGAGGGAATCAGCTGCTGATACTCAAATACATGGCGTTCGATTTTGTCCTTTAGATCTTCGTAAATGTCCATAAATTTAGTTCTAGGCATGACAGCCTCCTATATGTAAACCTGACGTACGTATACAATAATCATATAATTAGATCTTGTCCAACTGCAACCTGTGGTATGTGGGGATAAATGAGGTAAAAACACTTTTGGTTAACAGTTACGTTTATTTATGGTACGGTTCACCGTACCGGTTTTTAGGGTAAAATAAATTATCAGCGGGATAACGTCACTTATGCAAAAATACTCGTATTCCATTAGAAGGTTTACGAGTATTTTCTAAATTATATTCACCATTATTAATAGCAATAACCCTACATCGAATTTCAAATCTAACTACCCAGTTTTTCACTTATCCAATCATTACAGCTATAACCAAAACTCTCGTATGAGCTAAATTCATTTAGGTTTAGAACACGCCACCCCATATTTTCTAAAACCTCAATATCATTAGTGTTGAATTCTTCGACTGGCAATGCTAATGCTGCTAAATGTGTTGGGCGACTAAGTGCTACATATATTTGTTTTTCTATATAACTAATCTGATTTGTAGCGTCTTCTACTGCAACCTCGGGGTTTGAAATGATTGATTTGACTACAGGAGTAATTTGTGGATCTTTTTCAGGAAGGTCTCTACCCCAGCGATTAAATGATTCAACTAATAATGTCGACCTATGTGTTTCACCTTTCACTGAATGTATTGTACCAATTCTAACTCTTGTACCTAAGTCCTCATGATTAAATGTATTAATGGATTCATTGTTGTTTGAACTAAATTGTTTAATAATGCTAGTTAAATTCACAATAAAAGAATTAATAAAACTACTTTTTTCTTCTTCATTCATCTCTTTTAGTAGAACAAAATTTTGCAAATCATTTATAACCGCTTCTATTGCTAGTCTAATTTCTTCATTGTCTTCGTTACCAGTCAAGACATCTGAAATAAAACTTGCGAGGTTGATTTTATAATCTTCCCATTCATATGTTGAATTAGTTTTTAATAATTCCTCTAGAGCTCTAGTATTCAGCTTATAAGTTAAAAGTTTATTAATCCACTTTAAAGACATTTTATAACAAGTTGTACCCACACCTTCAACCTTGGGAAGGTTTTTTTGAGTGATCATCTCATTATAATAATGTGCTATGATTTGATTTTTATGTTGACAAACTAAATAATCTTCTTTGCTGATTCCTTTGAATTCAGCATTATTATAGTCATAGAAGTTTATTATCTCCGAATACACGTTAAGGATATCTTGACTAACTTCATTCGAAAAAAGAATTAAAATAGGATCGAGCGAATTAACCTCATCATTTCCTATTATATTGTTATCAATAACATTGTTTAGCAAACTTGCAATACTATTTCCAAACCTATTGCTATTAGGTAAAGTGAGAATTTCTCTGCTATCTTCAAAAATATCATTATTGTCTAACTCATCCTCAAAAAAGTAAATTGATTGGTAAGGGTCACCTATTTTTTGAAAAATAGTATCACTGTTATGAAAGCATCTATTTAACAATTGTATAGCCATAGCATCCGTGTCTTGGACTTCATCAATTAATACATAATCAAACCTATTGTTCAAAGCATCTGTTATATCGTCCTCGAAGCTTTCTAAATACCACTCAGCTAAAGAAAAAGTATCAGAGTGACGCAGAAACCCATTATTATATAAGTGTTCGACAACCTCTAAAACCCTATTATAGTTCCTTGTGAATTTTTCTAAAAACTCGGGGTCTTCTTTAGTTGGTACTAATTCCAATGGTGATTCTGAGTTTGAATTTATTATAAGTTTTGAGTTCTTTATTATTGATGTAGGTGGATTAAAATCCCACCAAGAGTGAATTCTTAAAAACTCTTTAGCGAACAAATCATAATAATCATCATCAAGGAAAATCACTTTTGAACTGGGATTTGAAGTGTAATTTACATATGCATTTATTGATATGTAATAATTAAAAAACTCATGGATTGTACCAATAAAATGAGGGTATGTAATTGATGCCATTCCCAGTTTGGTTAAAGCAGAGTTTATCTCATTCACAGCTACATTTGTATGCGTAATTACACATACGCCACCACTCTTTTCTTCATTTTTTAATTTCTTCATCAAAAGGATAACCTTTGCAACTAATGATGTTGTTTTGCCTGAGCCAGGACAGGCAGAAATGTTGCTAGACCTCATTAAATTAATGAATTCTAACTGCTCTTCATTAAAGTTTCCCCCTTTTAAAAGCACCTTCTCAACTTTAGCTATTTCTTCATTTCCGAACTCCTCCATAATATTATTCACCTCAGCATATCATTAGGTTAAGAATTAGTTGTGTGGTAGATTGATTGAAAAATATAATTCAAGTAACTGTCATCTCTAATATTACTCGAAATTTCACTCATGTTTTCATTTATTTTAGTAGCTAGAAATTGAGCTACCATTGCTTTTGATACCTTTTGATCAAGCATAAATTTATAAATTTTATAAGCACGGAGCCCATGATCCTCAATGTCATTCCATTCTTCTATTTTCATATGTCTATAACGATCTGATTTATAGTGAACTTGTACTATTGATTCCATAAGTAAAGGTTGTAAATTACTCATTGCGATACAATGTTCTAGCGACCAAGTGGGCGACACACTCACATAAACATTTTCACTTGTATTGTATTTGTCCTTCAACTTTGTAATCTTTCTATCTATTAGGTTCTGAATATCTTGTTCGTTAAAATCTTGTTTTATATCTTCAATGATTGAATTGATTATACAAGTATTAGGGTCAATCCCATATGTCATTAGTTTATCTTTAAAGTCTCTTTCTTTATCATATATACCTATTAAACTAGTAAAATCAAAATTGTCTTCTAACTCTAAAGTTTCTTTTATAGAACTTATTTTCTCTTCTGAAAGAACAATTGCATTTTGAGCTTGTGTTTCCTCGACATAATATTCATATGGCTTAATATCGACATCAGTTATTACCGAAACAGGTAGCGTAAGTTGATTAATATTAAGTTCACTATTTTTTTCTGATCTTTGAAATATCGGTAAATAGCGGTTAAAAGCTGTGCTTCCAATATTAACTATTGAAACTCCATATTTATGTAGGGGTTTGTTAATAGCCCTTGATAACGTAGGCAATAATAGGTTTTCTGCATCACCTTCGACTAATATTACACCTGTAGCAAAGAATAAGTTTGACTTCGTAGCATCTAAAAACCTTTCTAGAAATGCATAATCCTCTGAAGTAAGTTTTGTCCAATCTTCCCCCATAGGAAAAGCTTTATTATCATGCAATAATGTAATATGCTCTAAGTGTGTAGAGGCAGCCAAGACTGTACTGTGTGTTGTTAAAATGTACTGACCTAATTCTTGATCATTAGTAAAATATTCAATTAGCCTTAGCTGCGCTTGAGGGTGAATATGGGATTCTATTTCTTCAATTAGTGCTAAGTTTGCTCCAAAATCTCTAGTGTTTAAAAGTAATAACTCTGCAGCAATAAATAATAAATTAGAACTCCCTAAACCTGATGAAGGTTCAGAAATGCTTAAATCGAGCTTGCGTAATATTTCTAAAAGTTCCATTTTCTTAGGTGTTGCTTTTGGTAAATACTCTTCTCTATCTACAGCACCTTCTATAAAAAAGTCTTTTACAATCTCCTTCATTTTGTCTATAACTGGTTCTTTCAGAAACTGCTCTAAAACATCATTTGCCTCGTTAAATGCACTTTCCACTCTGTCCTTAGCTTCGGAATCGTCTTGATTAAACTCCTCCAAATTCTTTAAAATCTGCGCAAATCTAGATTGCCTTCCAGATCTCAATTCATTGTCAGCATCTCTCAAAGGCTTTAGATAAGTTGTGTTTAATAGGATTCTCGCTTCATTATCCAACGTCTTTTCACTTCCGACAGTTCCAGCTTTTATAGTTTTATTTATAATTTGTTTTTTCTTTGAAAAGTCATATGTTTTTTCAGCATTCAAGATAACTCTCAGTTCCAAGCTCCCATCTTCATTAAAAGTAAGCCATTCCAAAAAAAGTCCCTTCTCACGAGAAGATAATCCTTTAAATAAACATTCGATAGAAAAGGTACTGCTCCTATTACCATTCTCATCAATAAAAAAGTCATCCTCATCAATAGATATCGATTCAGAGCTTGTTGTTCCTAATACTATTTTTATTGCATCAATAATAGCTGTCTTACCAGAATCATTTTCTCCAACTAGTAAATTAAAGTTTCTATGGAAAGGTACAATTATCCCAGGAGTGTTATTTTCGTGTTGACTGAATTTTCTATAGTTCCATATTTTTAATCTACTTAAATACATAACAACTCTCCTTCTATTCAATCCAAGAAATTTGACTAAAGGGGTAGAAACAAATGAATATTTACCAAGAAATTAAAACTCTTTTAAATTGGAACTAAACAAGAAACATCTTTATAAAAGTTGTGAGCTAAGTAACTTATGGAAATTATTTGTAGTATTCAAGCTCGTGAAGAATTTTTTAAAACCCCCTATTCATTTCAAATGATATAGGGGGGTTTATCTAGGTGACTATACTTCTTGTTTTAACTCTTCATAAGTACTAGCTAGTTTATACTCGACACCATCTTCGAGTGCTTCAAAATGTTTACGACCACAGATAATTTTACCGTTTTCGGCTATCCTCAGGTCTTCTTGGTCAGTACTTCCTTTAGTTTCAACCACAAAGTATAGCTGCTCTATACCATCGCTTTCTATTAAAACAGCCCAATCAGGGTTATAGTTGCCAAGAGGGGTGTCTATCACAAAGAAGCTAGGTAATTTAACAAAGAGCTTAACATCCGGATCACTATTTAACCGCTCAGCAAACTCTTTTTCTATATTTGAGTCATACACAATGTGATCATAAACAGATTTGTGTTCACCCACTTCAATTGCATTTTTCTTCAAATAACCAATCAATTCTTCACTCTCAAACAATGATTGCTCAAAGTATTCATGGTCTCCGATCTTTTCATACTTGATGCCATCAATGATTAATTTACGTTTTTCTTTATTAATAATTTTCATGACTTCTTCCATGAATGATTGTGGGTTTTTCTTAAAATCATCCAAGCGTTTAGACTTAATGAGTATATCGACTATTGTACGGCGCTTTAAATTCGTTTGATCTTGTAAGTACCTTAAGATGTCTGGTAGTTGTCTGGTTTCTTCTTCAGCTTCATAGAATCTTACTCCCCCGCCTTCACCTTTAACACCAGCTTCAGTAATGTCTAAGTTAGCTGTTTCACGCCTTATTTTACGCGCTCGAAATCTTGGGAGTCTTTGAATTTCCTCCACACTCTTCTTAATCAGTGTTTCGGTGTCAATGTCAACAGAATAAGTGGTTTTATGCTTAATGCGATTCCATAATTGCTTAAAATCATCACTAAGTAAAACTTGCTTATCAGGTTGGACTTTAACTTTATCATCATAATTAAATACTGGTAGCTTCTTGATAGCTCTCTTTAAGGTTTCTTCAATATCTTTCTTAACTACACTGTATTCCTCTGGTATTTCCATAACTCCTTGAGCTAAATCTTGCTTGAGTGAATCTTTGATTTTACCTTTCCTATCTATATAGTTCTGAGCAACAAAATAATTATAAATTTTCTCGGACTCATCTGAACCAAGGGCCTCTTTTTCATTGTCTTCATTCGTATAAGTGATCGGTGCAAATGTATGTTTCTCGATAAATCCAAATCGCACACCCGTTTCTGATTCCATTTCTTTTTGTAGTGAATCAGCAAACTCTTCGTACGATTCATTCGCTACTACAGTCAGAACGTTATCATTTTCATCAAAATGACGACGACCGTCATCCTTAACAGGTAACCTCAGACCTCGACCAATTTTCTGACGCTTCGTTAACGTATCTTTGGTTTCAACTAGTGTACAAATTTGAAAGACATTAGGATTGTCCCAACCTTCTTTCAAAGCAGAGTGAGAGAAAATAAATCTCAATGGTGTATCGAAGCTTAAAAGCTCTTCTTTCTTCTTCATGATTAACTCAAAGAACGATTCATCGTCTTTATTCGAACGCAGTGTTCCATCTTTTTTAAGATTACTATCTTTAAAGCGACCTTTTTTGTCTTGTGAGAAATAACCACCATGTACTTCTGAAACGTTAAAATTTGCAATAGGGCTGTCTTCTTTAAATAACGTTTGATATTTCTGGTTTTTGATCATATTTAGATATTCTTCTTCAAAAACCTCCGCATACGATCCGTGACTCCAAGTACCATCATCATTATAAATTCGATAGTTGGCTACTTTATCAATAAAGAATAAACTTAATACTTTAATGCCTTTGTGCATCAATTGAAGTTCTTTATCTAAGTGAGCGCGAATTGTTTCTCGAATTTGATAACGTTTTAATACTGCATCATTCATTTCTCCGATGGCTTCTCCAAGGTATAGAGGTTGTTTCCCTTCAAATTCAATAGATTCATTTCCAGGTAAACAATCTATTCCTTCAACATAATAACCTTGATATATGTCTCTCTCTCCTGATAAGACATACAAATCGCTACGCTTGTTCGGATCAACCTTGATGTTTTTACGTTTAACTACACCGTTTTTCTGTTGAACATCCATTTCTAACGTGGCTTGATAGCCGTTCTTATTCGAAACATTCTTTAACTTAATGTAAGGATCATTAAAGTCATCTTCAGGTTTCACAGACAATACTTCAATTTTCTTCACGAGCCGTTCTTCATATGCTGCCACAGGATCTAATTTATACATCAAATTATAAGTATCCCTGTGTGTTGCTGAATAACGTAATTTACATAAAGGGTTTAAAGATGCAATTGCTTCTTTTGCTTTATCAGTGTTGTCGACACTTTGAGGCTCGTCAATAATAACAATTGGATTCGTTTCCTGTATAAATTCTATTGGTTTTTTCCCATTCATCGTATCTCGTTCGCGGTGAATTAGGTTAGCCTTGTCTTCTTTTTCAGGGTCTTCAAAACTCTTTTTGAAGGCATCAATATTAATAATCATAACCTCGATATTACTACTAGTTGCAAACTCACGAACTTTTTCTAACTTTGAAGAATCATAAATAAAATAATTGCAGTGCTGACTAGGATATAATTCTTTGAAGTGTGACTCTGTCATTTGAAATGACTTATAAACACCTTCACGTATTGCTACACTTGGCACAACAATAACAAATTTCGAAAAACCATATCTTTGGTTTAATTCAAAAACAGACCTTGTATAAACATATGTCTTACCAGTTCCTGTTTCCATTTCGACCGTGAAGTTACGATCTTGTAAATCTTGACTTTTTGTCAGACGATTTCTTTTTTGTATAGCTTGAACATTCTCCAATAGATCTATATCAGATAACTCAAGTTTATTTCCAATACCTAATTCAGTCTGTTCTTGACCTAAAAATTCTTCAGCGCTTACTGAGAAATTAGATACTTTAACAGGTTGTCCTTCGAATATATTTACAGTGGAATTAATTGCATCTAATTGATATTGTTGTTCATCAAACTTAATTTTCAAAATTACGCCTCCTTCCTTTTAAATAACACGAACATCCTCTACACCATAACGTTTTAATATTTGTTGGGCGTTAGTTCGTACAGTATCATCTTTAAAACTTTCATCATAAAAAACCACTCGAGTAGGTTTTACTTTCGCTATTTCTTCAATTACGTATAATTCTAAGTTTTTCTCTAAGCAAATGAACAAGTATCCCATTCCAACATCATATACTGTCTTATCTGCAATTTCCTTCTCATTAATTGGAACAGTTAAATCTACACCAAATTTAAGTAGAACCTCATATACAACATCTTCTTGAGTTCTACCATCTTTTAAGGACTCGACTAGCTCAATGAGATTTTGTTCTAAATTGTCCTTCTCCGAGTCCCATGTATGTAAATTTGTTTCATCTAATTTAAACACTTTAAACCCGATATCCAATTTATTATCGTTTCCAGACACACTAGAAAGTAATTTATTCCCGGATTTTCTAATTCGATCCTTTGCGACTTCGGGTATTAAGCTATACCCTAATTTTCTTGCTTCTGAATTTTCTCCTGTTGACTCATCAAGTTGAACTAGGATATATTTAATAGCTTTATTATCCTCCAAACTTTTTTTCATACATGCTTGTGCTGTGGTTGCAGACCCTGAAAAAAAATCGAGTACAATATCGTGTTCGTTCAAGTTCGACATTGTTATAAGATCTTCTATTAATTCAACTGGTTTCGCATAATCAAATAATGTTCGTTCCACTTCAAATAAGGACTTTATCTCTTCAGTACCTCTAGCGTTTATATACTTATCAGTAAATAGCGTAGTAAATTGTTTTATTTTTGGAGAATCATCACGAATCTTTTGATAAGCGATATACGTACCATTATCTCTTTTTTCAAATAAAACATCATTTTCCTCTACTAACTTTTGCATTTTTGCTTTTCCTAACCGCCATCTTCCTTCTGATCCATCATTTCTAATAGGATAAACCTCTTCACCATTTGGGCCAGGTATTGGAAACCACATACTAGGAGAATCTTCTCTTCGAGAACCAGCTCCCCATTTATTCAATTCTCTTCCTTTAGCATATTTACCCTTTTCATCTTCAAGGTTTAATTTAATTCCCTCAGTCTCTATGCCTGTTAAATTAACAGAGTTAATATCTTTACAATATATTAAAATATAATCATGTGTTACACGAATATGTCTGGATTGGGATCCACCTTTTATAGCCTCTCTTGTAATTATAGATATGAAATTTGACTCACCAAAAATTTCATCGGAAATCTTTTTTAGATTATTTACCTCTACATCATCAATAGACATAAATATGACCCCATCATCTTTTAATAAGTTCCTAGCAATTTTTAGTCTAGGATACATTAAGTTCAACCAATCTGTATGATAACGCCCACTAGTTTCAGCATTTGATTTTAGATTTTCAAAATTCATTTCCAAGTAATTTTTTACATTATTTTTAAAATCGTCTTCGTAAATAAAATCATTTCCAGTATTATAAGGTGGGTCAATGTAAATCATTTTCACTTTATTTCTATAAGAATTTTGGAGTACCCTTAATACCTCAAGATTATCCCCTTCAATGTACAGGTTTTGAGTTGTGTCCCAATTGACACTTTCTTCTTTACAGGGCCTTAATGTCCCAGTTGTTTGTTTTTGGGCCATGTTGATCGCCTCAGATTTTCCGTTCCATGTAAAGTCATAGCGTTCCTTAGATTTTTCTATGTTTTCGCCTAATGCTTGTTGAAGTTTTTCAAAATCAATTTTCTCCTCGGTTATAACCTCTGGAAATATCTCTTTTAATTTTTCAATATTGTCGTTAATAACATTAAATGTTTTTCCATCTAGTTTTTCCACTTAACACAACTCCTTCAACTGGTTAATCAGTTTTTCTTTTTTTGTTTCTTCTTGTTTAACTTTTATATGAGTGTTCATTTTTTCACCAAAATCTGTTTGGTCATCATGTTCTTTTTTCAAACGTAACAATTCTTCTGCATTTAAATTAATCTCTTTAATAACCCTTGTGGAATCAAGAAGACTTAGTTCTTTGCTAGGGTAACTTCCTATGAGACTTATAATTTGACTAGCCTCAGTCGCTTTTGACAAATCATCATAGAATAGATACAAATTTTGATGAGAAAGAGATGGAAAACTCAACCTTTCAATAAACCTGACTACTCCTTCATCATGACTATATGGATCAATAAAAGGTGATAAGTTTAATTCTTCTACCACAGACTTACTAGAAACGTTTTGATTCAATCGTTTATGTCCAGTACTTACCGCAATTTCTTGTCCTGCATTAGAACAAACCAGAACCACTGGGTTTGGAAATGCTCGATGTATCGCCTTACAAACTTTTTCAAAGCGTTTCGTTGATTTAAGTGATACAAATACCCAATAAATCTCCTCGTAATGTAGATCTTCCTCCACATATTTAGGTACATTTAATGTATCCTGACGACAAATTGATAGTAAGTAAATGCTTTCTATATCATCTTTTATAAGCTCTTTCTCTTGATTGGATAATTCAGCCTGTTCGTAAAACTGTTTCTTTGGAATGTTTCGGTTCAACACAGTCCTTTTAGGCATTTGCAGTTTTGCAATCAATTCCTTTCTCATTTTCTCACCTACTTAACTACGAGATACGTTATGAGCTCAAAATCGTCCGCTTCTTGAAAAGAATCATTGGACAAGCTAGATTCTCCAATACTAAATAATGAAGCCATTCCCATTTCTTCATTTTTACCAACAATAAAATTAATAGCACTTGTTAACATGGCTTGATACTTTTCCATATCTTCATAATCATCTGTTTCATCTTTAAATACATCAACTAGATTGTCGTAAACATGGTTTTTTCCTAACGACAAATGCCTGTATAAATCAAGGATTTGCTTGCTTTTCACATGACTAAACTCAATCCTTCGATCCTCTGTAATGTAGACTAAAAAATATGGTTCCAAAGCACTTTGTTCTTTAATATCCTTTTCGCCTTTAATTTGACGTAAACAGAATATGATTCCTGGATCTATACCATCAATCTCATTTGAATTAATCTTAGCTAATGCGTGTAGTCCTGCTGGTGTTTGTTCTATCAGTTCCTTATTCTCTTCCATATATGAAACTAAATCCATTTTAAAGTCGTTTAGAGTTAAATCTGTTATAGATAAACCACCAGACATTTCTTCTAAATCAATAACCTCATCCTGTAATTGAAATAATTGTTTACGACGATATTCTAAATCATTCATATTATCGCTTTTACCTTCAATTACATTCTCTTCTCCCGTAGCAGAAACATCCATCAGGGCCATTCTACCAGTGACACGAGCTTCCAGATTAATGTACTCGTCCAATTCTATATTTGGCCAGAAATTAACCAACTGTATTTGCTCATTAGTTGAACCTAAACGATCGATACGTCCGAATCGTTGAACAATTCGTACAGGGTTCCAGTGAATATCATAGTTTATTAAGTAATCACAATCCTGAAGGTTTTGCCCTTCTGAGATGCAGTCAGTAGCAATAAGAATATCAATCTCATCTTTCATATCTGGATATAAGGTATCTCTATTTTTTGAGTTAGGTGAAAAATGCGTTAAGACACCATTTATGTCTTTCGCTCTCACACCTTTCATATTCGACTTATTTTGCCCAGATCCTGTAACAATAGCTGAGTGGACATCAAGGTTCGAATTTGACCAATCCGCAATATTGTCATATAGATATTTAGCGGTATCTGCAAATGCTGTAAATACTATAACTTTCTTATTGTTATTATTTATAGGATTGTTTACTTTATCTTGAATGAGTGTTTTCAACTTTTGTAGCTTTTCATCCCGATCAGGTTGAACCTTAAATGCCTCTCTTAAAATTTCTTCAAGATTCTCTTTGTCATCTTCTAGAGCTTGTTTCCACTTGATACGATCTAAGTCTTGGATAAGAACTTTTACTTTAGCGCCAATCAACATATCTTCAAATGCATCATCTTCTAAATCAATATCAGAAATAGACATTGATTGAGCAGAATAGTCTTTGTAATGCTCAAGTTTATCTAATAAGTTATCAATTGATTGCAATAACTTAGAAACCGTTAAACCAAAAGAATGAATTGAACTTTCCATTCTTTTAAGTAAATTAACTCTCATTAAATGAATAAGACTGTTTTCTCTATCTGCTTGAGTTAATATGGTAGAACCTTTAACCACAGTGTCATATTTCTTGCTATACTCAGCTCTTTTTTCTGGCAGTAAGTACCTTAATGGTGCATATGCACTGAGATTCAATCGGTTAATAATTTTATTCACTTGCTCCATCGATGGAAATTCATTTTTATTATCGATTGGGGGATAAATGTTTATCGGTTTTAGCCGTTTCGGAAACTTCCCAATCTTTTTAAGGTCATAATATTTTTCTAAATGCTTTCTAGATCTTGCAATTGTTAGAGAATCTAATAGCTTAAAATAGTCTGTATTTAACATCTCCAATAGTTTATCGGTATTTCGTTCCTCATCACCTAACTTAAGCCACTTATTAAAAGCCACTTGTGCTTTTCTCAATGATGATTCAACACTACTAATACCTGCATTCTCCAAAGCATCATCCTTACCTTCAGTGATAAATGCCATTTGGTTTTTCAGATCATTCATTCGATTATTCAAGGGGGTAGCTGAAAGCATTAAAACCTTTGTTTTAACCCCTGATTTAATAACTTTATTCATCAGACGTTGATATCTTGTTTCTCTGTCTTTCCGTGCTTCATTATTACGGAAGTTATGAGATTCATCTATAACAATCAAATCATAATTGCTCCAATTCACCGTTTCCAAATTGATATCCGCAGACATCCCTTGATACCTACTTAGATCGGTATGATTCAATACATCATAATTGAAACGATCATCAGCCAATAGATTTCTTTTATCGTTTTGTGTATAAATTGTCCAGTTTTCCCGTAATTTCTTCGGGCTTAGGACGAGCACTCTATCATTTCTTAGTTCGTAATATTTGATGACAGCTAGTGCTTCAAAGGTTTTCCCAAGTCCAACACTATCTGCAATGATGCAACCATTATATTTTTCTAATTTATCGATAGCTCCAAGTACGCCATCACGCTGAAATTTATAAAGTTTGTTCCATATTGACGTATCCTGGAAGCCCGTTTTCGACTTAACAATCGCCTCTTCATCAAGCTCGTCTAAATAATCTTTGAATATATGATATAGCGTTACAAAGTATATGAATTCTGGAGAATGATCTTTATGTAATACTTCTAGGTGTTCTAATAGGCTTTCTTTCACCTCTTCTAAATGCACCGGATCACTCCAGTGAGATTCAAATAAGTTAACGTACTGTTCGGTCGCTACATTATCATTTGTGTAATTGGCGGCAGTAGGTACGTTAGAATATGTGAAACCTAAGTAACCACTTGTAAAATGAGTACTTCCGAATAAATTCACGTCATTATGTCTTGGGTTTAAAATGTTTATCATACTCATTGGAGAACTGTGTTTCATTGATTTGACTTCGACTTTATCTCTCAACCATTCTGCGCATTCTTTTGCAATTTTATGTTGGTTGAGCTGATTTCTAAACTTGGCTTCATCTTCAAATCCTGCAATACCCTTTTCTCTAAACATTTGCATTTCTGATTTCTCGTTTGTATTTGTAAAAGTAGGTTCGGTAAATAACAATTTCACACTATCTACTTTTAACAATTGCTTTTTTAGCTCTTGAAATGCATAGATGGAGAAGTACGCTGACATAATAGTTAATTTAGAATTTGAACGAATATCTTCTTTTAACGTATCCCCTATCAATCCCAAGCTTTTGTTGTCTAATACTTTTTGCATTTTCTACAACTCCTAAGCCATTAGTTTCCCTTACGATACTTCTTTTGGTTGAAGGACTTTACTGACAACAGATAACCTTCTTTTCCCACACTGTTGACGAAGTACTGTTGTGTAATTTCCATTTCTCTTAAATTTCTCTTCATTATTTATGTACAATTTATTAATCAACTTAACCATGTCTTCTTCACTAATAGAATCTTCCCAGTATTTATCGATTACTAGATTAATAGACGCCGCTAAATCCCTTTGTGTTCTTTGAAACAGTTTAACTTCCACGTTGAAGTCACCTACTCTTACTTTTTTTATACTTATTTTTTATTTTATAGATAGTACTGAAGTAACACAATAGAAAAGGAAAAAATAGTATATAAATTCTCTAGGTACCTGCATTTATATAACAAGAGGGGTACCCTTCCGTTTCATCCCCACCCCTTTGAATAAGCTGTTGTTTGTCCATTAAGGATAAACGACGTCTTTTTATGTTTGACAGAGACGACTTGCGTGGTGAGAGGAACGCCCCTATCAGACCGTAAGTGCCCTATTTTGGTGTACGGCTTACCTTTAAAGGCCCTTACCCCACCGCTTTATCGCTTTAACAGATAGGGGGCAGGCACTTTTATTCATTGCTTCTGGCTAAGATGTGTAAGTACAGTTCCAAAACCACATGGGAATTTTAACTTACCTAGATATTTCCCTTCTTGATTAATTAGCTTTCCGTCTTTCTTAAGCAAATCATGAATATGAAACATGTTAATCCCTTGATTGTTTTAAAGGAGATATTACTGTTACTAGCTTATTAGTACTGCTATTAATCATATATTCATCGTGATTAAGGCGGTGAGTAAGATATAATCTTTAACTTCTAAAACAAGCAAACCTAGGTAAAGACCATAATCAAAAAGTTAGGTCATTTGCCGTTTACTTACCTACTATAGCATCACCAATTGTATAGTTTAGGAATAATCACACATACCAAAAGCACAGTTTATGCCCACTTGATTAGACCACATCACTTCGTAAGCCGCTTCCATCCCATACCTTTTATGAAAGTCACCTCAAAAATACCTCATTCCCTGTGTTTCTAGAGGAGATGTTGAAAGAAGTGAATACTGAGGTTTGGAGACGAGTGTCGATGCTTCGGGGAGGAGCCATAAGGTTTCAGGACGTTGTGGGGATGTACCAAGAGCTCCTTTCTTCAGCTGTGCCATGTCGAGTAGGTCATCATTACCATTTATTTAATCTTAAATGGTACTTTCAAATGAAAATAATGTATAATTAGGAATTATCCTTGGTAATGATATAAAAATCCCACTAATAGAGAGGAGAAATATGTTAATGGAAAACCCACATCAAATAACCAGACGTCAATGTAAAAAGAAAAAAAATCTTGTCCAAGAAGTGAAGGAAATGAAGAAAAGTTTAATTCAAGATATCATGAATATTGAAGTGACATATGGTATGGTATTTTTTGCATTTTTGTTTTTTGTTTTCGCACCTGTGGTAGTATTCTTTACAAATTAATTTAGCTTTTGTTGTCGTGCGCCCCCAATAGAAGAAGACACTCATCTTAAATAATGAGTGTCTAAACCATTTCCTTTTTATCTTTCTTTGCTCTTCCACTTTTATGACTTCTTGCTCTTGTTGATTCAAGTCCCGCTTTGTTTTTTTCTCTGGTATACATCTTTTAAGTTCCACTATACTTGCCCTTGTACAAAAGAAGAATCTACCCATCGTGGTACTGTATCAAATTGGTTTTGTAACGATAAGGCTACTTCTTTCTAAGCAAATAGGTATGACATTTCAATCAAATGTTTTGTTCTTCTACTTATTCTTTCTAATTTATATACTAACACTTTAGAGAGACATGGTTGGTAGCCACCACTGACATCTTTTCAACCCACTTCGGACAAGAAAAAGATCCACCTATGATATTTGTGAACCACTTGAATTAAGTTAATTGACTTTGAGCCTTTTTGTACATGCATATAAGCTAAAGAAACGTCAGGAAAAGTCAGTTCTGTCATAATTGGAGCAAGGTTATAGCCTGTAGACACTACCACCTCTTCGTAACTTTTACATCATTTTTTTTAACTGTACGTTTTTAATACAATAAGAAATATTTTAGAGCCAAGAAATAAAAAAGAGCGATTTACTCGCCCTTTAAACTTTATCTATAATCAGAAAATTATAATTTCTACGATTGAATCGATAATTTATTTCAGTTAAATCACAAATATTGGTCAGCTGATTATTCTCATTATTTAACTTAGATTTTATTTCATCAATATCGCTTTTTATATTTTTAGTTGTCCTCTTTCAAATAAATTGTTTATTAATATCTATTAGTTTGTTTACTTTTTCTTTAAATATAACGATACATAAACAAACGATAAAATAAATTCTATTATAAGAAGAAAAGATTTTGTCTTATCGAAATCTGAATATACTAGTTCGCCAGAAATAGTTATTTCAGTAGCCAAACCAGAAGCTAAAACTCCCGTACTTTATAGTTCAAAAAAGTCCATATTCTAGTTCAAAAGTTTTGCACAAAATTAAACGCGATTTCAGAGGTGATATCGAAAATAAACCCTGAAAAACAAAAGAATTTTTTCATAATATTATAAATAAAATAAAGTCAATGAAAATAATTCGCCAGATAAAAAAAGCGCCATGGGCATTAAATTGTTGTTTGACGTTTTATCTCAAGATGACTTTGTACTTACTTATGATAAGGTTCCCCCCTAATAATCTTAAATGCCCGATACACCTGCTCCACCAACATCAACCGCATCAACTGATGAGGAAACGTCATCTTCGAGAATGACATCCCATAATCACTCCGCTTCAGCACCTCGTCACTCAAGCCAAGTGATCCGCCAATCACAAACGCCACCTTACTCTTCCCATACGTCGCCAGGTCATCAAGCTGCTTGGCGAGTTTTTCAGAAGTCAGCTGCTTGCCTTCGATTTCAAGCGTAATCACGTATGTATCCTGCTGGATTTTTGATAGAATCCGCTCCCCTTCCTTCTGCTTGACTTCAAGCATTTGCGCTTCACTTAAGTTCTCGGGTGCTTTTTCGTCGGGGACTTCAACGATATCGACTTTCGCATAAGGGGTGAGGCGTTTGATGTATTCGTCAATGCCTTGTTTTAAGTATTTTTCTTTTAGTTTTCCGACGGTTACGATGGTTATTTTCATTGGGTTCGTCCTCCCGCTTGTTTTTCTTCGTTCTATTTTACCATGAATGAGGGGGTGCTTTCTGAGTGCTTTTTTAGTGTGTTGTGAAGGTTTTCTATCAATTTGTTTACATGGGTTTGAATTTAGAAAAAATGTGATACACTTCCTCAATATTCTATTTATAGTTAGCTTTACTGCTTATGAAAAAGGATGTGTATGCGTTGATGAAAAAATTCTTGCTGCTGTTAGCGGCTGTTGGACTTATGGTGCTGTTGGCGGCTTGTACGGATTCGTCTCCGACTTCTTCGGATGATGAGAATCAGGATTCGACTGAAGAAGAAAGCGATCCGGGTGAAAAGGAAGAAAAGGAAAATGAGAAGGAAGAGGAAGAAAGTAAAGAGCCGGAGCAGCCGTTTAAGCCTGTAGAGCCTTCGGAGGATGCTGAGCCTTTAAAGGAAAGCTTGTCTGAGGAGGAGCGGGAGCAGATGCCTGAAGCGCAGGCGCAGGGCGGCGATCCTGAGCGTTCGATTCCTGTTGGGGAAACGCTGTCTGCCGGGGCTGAAGATGAGTCGGACGGGCCGTTGAAGGACCATCGTCTTGTCGCTTTTTATGGGACGCCGGAATCTGAGAATATGGGGATTCTGGGTACGATGGAGCCGGATGAGTATATGGAGAAACTGAAGGAGCAGACGCAGGCGTATTCGGATGCGGATCCGGAACGTCCGGCGGTTCCGACGATTGAGCTGATTACGACGATGGCTCAGAGTGAACCTGGTCCGGATGGGGATTATGTGCGTAAGACCTCGGATGAGAATATTGAGGAGTATGTTGAGCTGGCGGAGGAGCATGATGCGCTTGTGATGCTGGATGTTCAGCTTGGCACGGACTCTGTTATGAATCAGGTGAAATCGATTGAGAAGTGGCTGAAGCACCCTCATGTTCATCTGGCGATTGATACGGAATTCCATGTCGGGGAAGGAGAAACCCCTGGAGAGGATCTCGGCCAGGTTGATGGTGCGGAAGTGCAGGAAGCCGTTAAGTATGTCTCACAGCTGACGGAAGAGAACGATCTTCCGGATAAATTCGTTTTTGTCCACCAGTTTACCGATGCGGCGCTGACGAATAAAGAAGCGATTGAGCCAACGGACAATGTTCAAGTTGCCCTCAATTATGACGGCTGGGGCAACTCTGACGCCAAACACTCGCTCTACCGCAAATTTGTGCGGGATGAACCGAACCAGTACGGCGGGTTTAAGATCTTTTATGATAAAGATGAGCCAGTCATGGAGCCTGAAGATGTTTTAAAAATGGATCCTAATCCAGCGATTATCAATTATCAGTAAGTGAAAAGCCTGTTCCCGCAAAAGTCGGGGCAGGCTTTTTCCAATCGGGGGACATTTGGACTCTGTATGAACGGGGTGCACTATAACGAAAATCATATCTTTTGTAGAAAGGGATTCCTTATTGTATTTTGGAACGGAATCTTTTTTATGTCCTTTTTTCCCTCCTGGGTAGAATAGAGGTTTTACCATAAGGGGATGATGGGGTAAAGAAGTAGAAAATGTTTGTTGTTTGTGGAGGGGATGAAATGCTGAATGCAAGAACAGTCAGTATATCGATAGATGCACACGCAGAGGATGTCTACCGGTTCGTGCGCGAGCCGATGAACCTGGCAGCCTGGGCCAAGTCTTTCTGCCTGTCGGTCGCATATAAAAACGATGAGTGGTTCGTCGAAACGGGAGACGGAGCGGCCCGCGTGTGGTTCACCGAAGATAATCCGTACGGGGTGCTGGACTTTTACTTAAAGCTTGCGACGGGTGAGGAGATGAATCATCCGCTGCGGGTGCTTGAAAATGGAGACCGCTCTGAGGTGGTCGCGACGTTGTTCCGCCGCCCTGAGGTGTCGGAGGAGGATTTCCTGCTGGATGGATCGCTGCTGCTTGATGATTTGCGGCGGCTGAAGGAGACCGTTGAACAAATAGAAGGCTAGTTTTTATTGTCTTCTTTTTCAGTTTCTATCCTGCGTGAGCCATGGATTTCTTTAGATAGCTCTGCTAAAATTACCACCATTAAATAAAGAAATCGATCGTATAGAAGCATAACTGTTTATTCAAAGCAGTTATGCTTTTAGACGTATTTGGAGTGATAAAAATATTGAAGCACACTTTTCTCTTATTAGGAATGATCACGTTATTCTTTACAGCCTGTTCTGACACTGAAACAACCAGTAGTGAAGGAAATATTCCTGCTCAGCTTGTGTTTGAAGGGGAAAACTCGAACTGGGAAGTGGTCTTTGAAGTTCAGCAATCTCCCAATGAAGAGTCCCATGGCAAATATAATTATCTTGAAAAACCAGTGATCAAATATATTGGAGAGAATAAGGAAGAAAAAGAGAAGAATGATGACGATTATCCGATTAGTTGGGAAATCCAGGGTGAACAGATAGTAGAATCACAAGCATCCTTGAGTCATTTCCAATCACGATTAGGTATCTTATCTTCTTCTGAAGCTTTGCATGAGACAGATGGATCTGAAGCTTACTTAAAAGAAGATGCTTCTCTTGAACTTACGATTGAATGGGGTGAGAAAAAAGAAACCATTCCTTTAGAGCTTACAAGCAAGAAACTCTAAACCATTCCAACTCTTATCCATAAACAGTACATACCATCGAATGCATCGCAGGTCAGCTATAAAGCTGGCTTTTTTGTTGGAAAAAATCACCAGAGTGATAAGGAGATCTGTCTCTCTTGTTCCCATTTATTGTCAGAATACGACTGACAGTCATGTTGTGACATTATTTGTAATTTGAATACCCGGAATTTCGCTGCCAGAAAGAACAATAATTCAGGATATTTTCTTCTCAAAACAGGGTATGGATAGGTGAAGGAGTTGCTGACTATGTTTGAGACGAAAACGATAAGTGTTACGATCAACAGGCCGATGCAGGAGGTGTACCGTTTTGTGCATGAGCCGATGAACCTGCCGGCATGGGCGAAATCGTTCTGTCTGACGGTGGCGAATCGGAATGACGAGTGGATGGTAGAGACGGAGGATGGGCCGGCCAAAATTCGATTTGTTGATGATAATCCATATGGGGTGCTGGATCATTATGTAACGATAGGTGGTGGGGCGGAGATCCTTAATCCGATGCGGGTGATTCCGAATGGTCCGGGATGCGAGGTATTGTTTACGTTATTCCGGCTGCCGGAGATGTCGGAGGATCATTTCATGCTGGATGCAGCGATGATAGCGAATGATCTGCAGATGTTGAAGGAAACACTGGAACTATAACAAAGGTCCACTCTCTCTAGCTTGATGCCAGAGAGAGCGGACCTTTGTTTAATATCAGCGTTTTTCTGTTTATATTGGCGATTTTTTCAATAAATCAGCCACAGACCCTGGTGCTGACCAAATTAAACGAGCTGCATCTGTTCGAGGACTTTACTTTCGGTTTCGTCCTCTTTGCGAAGCTCATCAAAGGAGTAGACGCCTTCGATGTAGATCTGGTGCCACAGCATGAACATGAGCACGGTCCAGATCTTACGGGAATAGTCGCCTTTTTGCTGTACGTGGGCTTCAAGCAGGTCGCGGACGACGTCTTTTCTAACAAGATGGTCGGTGGCGCTTGCTTCAATCAGGCCTTTCGCCCAGTCGTAAAGCTCGTTGCGGAGCCAGTAGCGCATAGGGACCGGGAAGCCGAGCTTCTTGCGGTCGAGCACGTGATCCGGGACGATGCCGCGGGCGGCTTTTCGCAGGATTGATTTGGTTGTTCCGTCAGCAATCGTGCGGCTGACGTCGAGCTCGCGGGCGACGTTGAATACTTCTTTGTCTAAAAATGGGACGCGCAGCTCAAGCGAGTTGGCCATCGTCATTTTATCGGCTTTCAACAGAATGTCGCCGCGCAGCCACGTGTGGATGTCCACGTACTGCATTTGGTGCGTAGCTTCATATTCACCAGCGTTCTGATACAGGCTCCTGGTGACGGTTTGGTATGGATGTTCCTTCGCATACTGTGTCAGCAGGCGTTCTTTTTCGGTTTCTTCAAACATTTTCGCGTTGCCGATGTAGCGGTCCTTCAGCGGAGTGGTGCCTCGTTCAAGCAGGCTTTTTCCTCTTACGCCTTCAGGCAGTACATTCGCGACTTTGTTCAATGCTTTTTTCAGCATTTCCGGCATGGACTGGAACGCTTTTAGGGATTCCGGTTCACGGTAAATGTTGTAGCCGCCGAATAATTCATCGGCGCCTTCCCCTGAGAGGACAACTGTGACGTCTTTACGGGCTTCACGGGCGACGAAATAAAGCGGTACACAGGATGGATCGGCGAGTGGATCATCCATGTGCCACATGATTTTCGGCAGCTTCTCTACGTATTCTTCGGCTGTAATTAAGTAGGAATGATTCTCTACGTTCAGCGCGTTTGAGGTTTCCTGGGCAACGTCTACTTCAGAATAGCCTTCGCGGGCAAATCCGACGGAGAACGTTTTTATATTCGGGTTATACTGCTTGGCAATCGATACGATCAGTGAGGAGTCAATGCCGCCGGATAAAAAGGAGCCGACGGGTACGTCACTGCGCATGTGCACGCCGACCGAGTCAAACATCACATCTTGAATCTGTTTGATCTGGCGTTTCTCTTCTGTGATCACGGGCTTGAATGTGGCATGGAAATAGCGCTCCATCTCAAGCGGCTGATCCGCTTTTTTCACAAAGTAGTGCCCGGGTTCTACTTTATGTACGCCGTCTGTCATTGTCAGTGGCTCGGGTACAAATTGGTAGCTTAAATAGTGCTGCAGCGCAAGCGTGGAGACTTCATCGCCCTTTTTGGCCAGGCTTTTTTTCTCCGAAGCAAAGCTCAGCATGCCGTCCGCATCGCTGTAATAGAGCGGTTTGATGCCGAATGGGTCGCGTGCGCCGTACAGGGATTTCTCCTGCTTATCCCAGATTAAGATGCTGAACATGCCGCGCAGGTCGTTAAACGCCTCCACTTGTTTGTCCTGAAAGAGGACGGCGATGACTTCCGTGTCTGATTCGGTTTCAAAGGTATATCCTTTTTCGATTAATTGCTTGCGAAGCTCGACATAGTTGTAAATTTCACCGTTAAAGACCATCCAGTAGCGCTCGTTCTCAAAATGAAATGGCTGGTGTCCGCTTTCAATATCGATAATGCTTAACCGGCGGAATCCTAAGGAAATGTGATCATCGTGATAATAACCTTCGTCATCCGGCCCGCGGTGCTTAATCAGTTCATTGCTTGCTTCAAACGCTTTTACAAAATCTTCGTTGTCAGATTGACCTTTGTTGTGTAAAATACCTATAAATCCACACATTTAATAGATATCCCCTTTTTAATAGTATTTCCTAAAACATGCGGAATCCCTTTATCTTTTTCTAACGGGATTCCTTTATTCATCTACAATTTCGAAGCTTTCCAGCATGGTGTCAAATCGAACCCCATGCCCTTCTTCCGCTTCAAGAAAGTACTTCTGTTTAATGACAAATAAGGCTTGATTGTCGCTTTCCGTGACGTAATACTTCTCCATCACGGAGTCCCACTGCTGTTCACCTGCTTCTGCCTCACTTGCTATAACGATTGAGCCGTCCACAGGTTTCACAATTTCGGAATCTTTTATGATGCGAAAGTCCCTGTCTGTCAGTGACTGCCTGATGCGTTCGACCTCCTGATCTGCTGTAGAACCTGTCACCGGCTCAATCTCCATAGAGACTTCGGGATACTGCGGCCCCAGCTCCATTTCAGGAACAATCCGGTCGCTTTCCTCGCCTTCTTCCAGTCTGTAACGTGATTCATCCACATAAATGACGTAATCCAGCTCTTGATTCGCATTGAGCTTGGCGTAATTAATCTCACGCTGGCCCTCAAGCTCGAATTGAACGGTCTTCTCTTCTTCAAACAAATCCCAAATGTTTTGAATCAGCGCCTGCCCTTTATGGGTCGTTAAAGACAGACCGAGAATGAAAATGGCCGCAACGAAACTGGCGGCTTTCACCCAAAGAAACTGCTTGTTCGGCTTCGGGAATAATTCCTTCTCTATGCCGGCCCACGTTGCTTCCTTCAACTCTTCAGCATCGTCGGTCTTCTTTTTTAGAAACTCTTCCATGCTTACTTTTTCCTTATTCATGTTCGATCGCTCCTAAAACCTGTTTAAGCTTTTTTCTTCCTTTAAAAAGCCTGGATTTGATCGTATTTTGGTTTTCGTCGAGAATCGCTGCGATCTCTTTTTCCGAAAAACCGTGCAAATACTTCAGGACCAATACGGTTTTATGATGATGGTCAAGTTGGTCGAGTGCTTCCTGTAAGTCCTCGTACTCTCCTTGAATGGAAGACGCCGGGTGCAGAGCTTCATCTGTCTCTACATCGATAATCACGCTTCGTGGGTCCGACCGTTTTTTTAGAAGGCGGTGGGTTTCATTCATGAGAATGCGGTAGAACCATGGTTTAAAGGGCTTCGTTGCATCATAGGAGTCAATGCTGCGGTATACGCGGATGAACGTTTCCTGAACAATATCAGCGGCGTCGGCTTCACTTTTTGCGATCGCAAAAGCGGTTCGCAGAGCGTAGCCTGAATAGAGATCATACAGCTTCTTAAAAGCCTTTTGATTCCCTTTTTTCACCTTCTGAATCAGTTTCCGTTCGACGTCCGTCCCCATAGCTTAACTCCACCTTTTAAAGCACTCTCACTTTATATACCTGCGAACATGGGAAAAAGTTTTCATTCATTATAATTTTTTAGAAAAGTTATTTTAAAATTTACTTTAGAAGTATAATTTATCCATCCTTTTCCACAAAATAGCCGATACAAGTCGTTTGTATCGGCCGTTATAATCAATTATAGATGCTTGTCATTTAATGTCAATATGATATCCTTACTGTTTCCCATCCTATTCAACGTCTTGTGACAGTTCTGTTAACTGCTGTTCTATGAAGTCTGCATCTTTGGAGCCGACACCGCTCATAATCGTTTGAAAAATCACATCACGCTTCTGAATGCTCATCTCTGTGACTTCATGATTGTTTACAAAAGTCATCAATGTGCGGGCGGTTTTTTGGTAAAACTCGTAATCAGCCGTGCTGCCCGGGTATAAAGAGACCGATGAAGAGAGGTCGGACGTCAGGCGGTTTAATGAAAAAGCCAGCGCCTCAATCTCGGATTCTGATGCATCCTCATCGCCGATGCGCACAGCGAGTTCCGTCATGACACCGCGGATGGCTGTCAGATCTGTTGATTTTGCCTCGGTCAGAACCGCCTGATGCGACTGGTATTGATAGATGTTTATCCCGATACTGATAAGTAATAGAGTGGCTGCGATGATTAACCATCTTTTCGATTTCATGATACAGACCTCCTCACGGTCAAAAGCCTTTTCTCTTATTATAGCTAAAAATTCGCCAATCATGGGCAGAACTCTCTAATTTAATAAAAAAGTATACGGAGACTGCCGAGATTCGATCTTCTATATAATCTTCCTCATGTGATCAATCGCTTCTTTAATATCCTCACGGCTGACATCAAAATGGGTGACGAACCGGACCGTATGCGTTCCGAACGGCACAGCGAGTATGCCTTCTTTTTTCAGCTCGTCGAGGAACTGCTCTGCGGTCATGCCGGCTCCCTCGACATTAACGAGCACGATGTTGGTCTCTACAGGACACTCGACCCTCAGCCCGGCAATTTGGTTGACTGAATCTGCCAGCAGACGGGCATTGTCATGATCATCGGCAAGTCTGTCTACCATTTGCGTCAGAGCGATATAGCCTGGTTCTGCGATCACACCGACCTGGCGAAGTCCGCCTCCGAGGCGCTTGCGCCATTTGCGTGCGCGGGCAATAAATGAAGCAGAGCCGGTAATGATCGAACCGACAGGAGCTCCTAATCCTTTAGATAAACAGAATTGAACCGTATCGGCCTGCGATGCGTATTGCTTGGCCGATACGCCGGATGCTGTCACAGCATTAAACAAACGCGCTCCGTCCAGGTGAACGGGAATCCCATTTTCCCGGGCCACTTCATAGATCGCCTGCATATTGCCAAGCGATACAACCGCCCCTCCCGCCTTATTATGTGTGTTCTCCACACAAATCAAACCTGTTTCTGGAAAATGAATATCGTCAGGGCGTACAGCCGCACGCACTTTATTAGGATCCATCGCCCCGCGGTCGCCTTCGATCGTGCGAGGCTGGACACCCGCTAAAGCGCTCATCGAAGCTCCTTCATAGAGAAAAAGGTGAGCATTAGCTTCCAGCAGAACTTCGTCTCCAGGCTGACAGTGCGTTAATGCTGCAATTTGGTTGCCTTGTGTACCACTGGTGACAAATAGCGCTGCTTCTTTACCAAGCAGCCGTGCCGCCGTTTCTTCCAGCTTTAGGACACTTGGATCTTCGCCATATACGTCATCCCCGACCTCTACCTCAAAGGCGGCCTGCCGCATCCCGGGAGTGGGTCTTGTGACGGTATCGCTTCGTAAATCTATCATATGTATTCCTCCTCAATAGCTTCATTTTACGAAACATGAGGAACGTGGACAACTTTTTTGCTGTGGATAACTCAGTCTCGGGAGTCGTTAGTATTGATTTGTGAAGAAAGTTGAATAATGTCGAGAAATGTTTAATAAAGTCAGGTGTACCGTGGATATCTTTGTGAATATGTGGGTAACTCAACTAACGAAATGAGTTACCCACAATTATCCACAGACTTATGCACAGAACTTTCTGATTTCGAGCTATTCACAAGTTATCCCATCGTATAAACACATTATCCACAAAACTATCCACATATACACAAAAGAGATCATGTATATGGTATTTCGTATGTATGTTCGCTACCATATATGTACCCTGTCCAGATCAATATGCACATGGTGTGGATAATGAAAATTTACTTTGGGATAACTAAATAACGTTTACTTATAGAGAAGCACATGCCGTTTGTGTAAGACTCTACTCCAGGTTCCGCCAAGCAGCTGGCTGTAGGGCTTGGGAGACCACGAGCTTGACTCATATAAGGGCATTTATTCCGTATAATTAAGACGACGAAAGTAAAAAAGCTGTCGAGATTTAATTTCTCGACAGCCCGGGTGTGACCATTCTTCTTTATTCCTGCGTATCCAGGGTGAGTGTCGTTTGGTTAGGCTCACCATCTCGATAATAGGTAACCTCTAGTTCCTCGCCTGGATCTTTTTCTTCATATAAATACTTACGCAGATCAATGATATCCTCTACAGGTTCGCCGTCAAGCTCGGTAATCACATCGAGCTGCTCCAGCCCTGCTTTGGAGGCTGGTGACATTTGTGACACGCTTCGAATATATAACCCGCCTTCTACATCATCCGGAAGGTTTAACGTATTCTCCCATTCTGAGGTAGGGACTTCATTTAATCCGTAGGCCTCTATTCCGATAAATGCACGGCTCACTTGGCCGTCCTGCTCTAATTCTTCTATTAACGGCAGGGCAGAATCAATTGGAATAGCAAAACCGATTCCTTCTACGGAAGACTGGGCGACTTTCATTGAGTTAATTCCGATCAGCTGGCCTTCCACATTAATTAAGGCTCCTCCGCTGTTTCCAGGGTTAATCGCAGCGTCTGTTTGAATAACTTCGGCCTGCCAGTCTTCCTGACCGTCATTGTTAAAGTCCTGCGGGATCGCTCGCTGTTTGCCGCTGATAATTCCTTTAGTCACAGACCCGGCAAACTGCAGACCCAGGGGATTTCCGATCGCAATGGCCGGTTCGCCGACTTTTAAGTTTTCCGAAGATCCAATATCCGCTACCTTCGTTACGTGTTCATCGGACATTTTTAATACAGCTAAATCCGAGAATACGTCGCCTCCGATTAATTCAGCCGGTACCCTTGTTTCATCTGAGAGAACCACTTCTATTTCACTGGCCCCGTTAATGACGTGGTTGTTGGTGACTACGTAGGCTTCTCCGCCTTCCTTCTTATAAATCACTCCAGAGCCAACGCCTGCTTCTTCTTCTGAGCCGTTTTGTTCATCCCAGAAGTTGGACTGAGATTGAAGGTTGACCACTCCGACGACAGAAGGGGTAACCTCTTCCACGACTTCGGTAATCTGTGTATTCACATCGACTTCTACCTTCTCACTGCTGATCCCGGTTCCTTCATTATCTGTTGCTTCATTCTCTTCGTTTGGCGTTGTAATGCTGTAAGGGAGCAAATTGGTTTGAACCAGCGCAGGTAACGCCAGCAAAATAAGAACCGCACCGAGGACGATGCCGATCAGTGTAGGCATCATAAATCTGCGGCTCTTTTTCTGCTGCTGTGTGGCTGGTGAATGATCGTCGTAGTAGCCCACGGCTATCACCTTTCCTTTCTTTCCACATCTTATTTATTTTATTGTTACCGTAACCCTGTTTTTTAAAACCTTTTTATACTTTATACAGAGGTGTCGCTTCCGCAGGGTCTGTATCGTGCACTTCAATCCGTGTACCTATTTCAAATCCGCGTTCTTTTAACACATCCTCTACTGACATGCGGGCTAAATCCTTCATATTATTATCCTTACTCAGGTGGGCGAGGTAGACCCGTTTCGTCTGGTCATCCATAATATCACAAAGCGCGAGCGCGCAATCTTCATTCGACACGTGGCCGGAATCTCCTAAGATCCGTCGTTTAACGTTCCACGGATAACGGCCCATTCGCAGCATGCTTACATCATGATTCGATTCAAAAATGAGCGCGTCCGACCCTTCGACCGTTTTTTTAATTCGTTCAGACACGTAGCCTAGATCGGTGACGAGAGAGATTTTTCTGCCGTCCTTATGAAACGTATAGAACATCGGCTCTGCAGCGTCATGCGATACGGCAAAGGACTGTACGTCAATGCCGCCAAAGTCTTTCGTTTCTTCCATATTAAAATGAAACTTCTGATCAACAGAAAGCTTGCCGAGCTGCCCTTCCATCGCCTGCCATGTTTTTTCGTTGGCGTAGATCGGCAGGTTATAGCGGCGGGCCATAATACCGAGCCCTTTAATATGATCGCTGTGCTCGTGCGTCACAAGAACACGGGACAACTCATGAGGATCAACGTTGATCTGATCAAACAGCCCCTCAATTTTCTTGCCGCTGAGTCCGGCGTCGACTAATATTTTTTCCTCTCCTGATTCAATATAAAAGGCGTTGCCTGTACTTCCGGAGGCAAGCACGCTAAATTGTAACGTCATTGTATGACACTCCATGTTTTTCTATTCATCAGAGTTATTTTCTTCCTCTCCAACCTCTTCTTCATTTGAGAAAATATCCTGCTGATTGTCAGAAATCAGCTCCTGGAAATACTCTGATGTATCCCCAATAAAATCTTCTTCTTCTAAGTCAAGCAGCTGTCCTTCCCCGGTCACTGCATTAAGGAATAAATCTTCCTCATCATTCACGGTTACTTTCCAGATCGGCGCAAACACTTGAGTGGGTTCAAATCCTGCTGCCGAGTGATAGCCGACTTTCATATTTGTGATTTCATCACCTGAAGAGATTTCCCGCTCTTCATACAGGATATCAATCACATCACGAGGATCCAGCAACTCCCGCTGATCACTATTTTCATCTTCGTCTTCCCGCAGCTGGGACATTTGATAACCAGTCATCCGGCCGTCTTCCACTTCAATCATAAGCACTCCGGCTGGATTAAAATAAACGGTTCGTGAATCTGTCGTTTGGAAAAACAAAAGCCGGTCCTCTGACTCATTCCAGCCCCAGTACGAATACTGATCACTGAACGGTACGTGCTCACTTACAGCTTCGTTAATAGACTCTTCGCTTTGGCCAAGGCTGACCGGTTCCTCAAAGGTAGAGACAAGAAGCTCGCTTCCATAAACCTCTGCCCGCTGCCCTTCCAACTCGCCAATTCGGTCTAACTGGCTTTGGGAGAATTCACTAAGGGAAGCAATAAGGAAATCGACTTCGGGCGCTTCCTGAGGGACATCATCTGATATAGATACATTATCCTCTGCCGGACTCTCTTCAAACATCGACCCTTCATCGATCGTACCGATAGACGCATCCTCCTGCTTTGTTAAAAACTGCTGCAGCAGAAACAAATCAAGAACGAGAAAACTCAAAATAAACAAGGTTTTAATTTGACCCCATTGCATTGCTTACCCCTCCCTCTTCAGCCGGGGATACATCCGAAATTTCCTTCCAGCTGCCGTTTTCTAAAACGAACCAGGCCGGTACCAGCTTGTACACCTCATAAGCATCCTGCGGCTCAAGAGTATAGCCGATCTGGATATCCTCAATTAAGTTCATATTATACTGCCTGGACTCCATGAGGTAAGAAGCAACTGATTCACCTGAAGGAAGCTCCTGCGTTGATCCTGTTGGAGGAAATGACGTGTCGAAATCACGTAAAGGCCGCATATATCTCGCTAATTCTTCCCCATCGTATTCTACTTCTATCTTGTGAAGATCATCAGAGCTCTCCAACAGAGGAAGATCGTTAAAATACATATGAAATTGAGCCATAGAAGTGGATGGATTTAAGGATGTTAAATGGAAAGTATCCGTCCATCCTTCATGAGTATTCACGAAATCCATGCTGTTATTTAATAAATCAAACGAGCTCAATGCTGTCTGCACCCCTGATGCTGAGCTGCTGTTCAGCTTTGTAAATTCCAGGCGGTTCCCATCTCCCAGGACTTCAAGTCGGTTACTATAATCTGTAAGTCTCTGATCTGAAGTGGAAGAGGAGTGTTCTCTTACGACGGGAGATTCTCCAAATAATTCATTCGTTAACGGAAGCAGCCCGATTTCTGTAGAATCTATCTGGTCTTCCGGCAGTTCCACTCTTTCTTTAGGGATAAAAATACGTTTTTCTTCATCTCCATCAAACATAATGTTTTCACGAAGCAGGTCGTCATCATTCATCATATTACTAAGCTCAGCCGCATCACTGCTTCCGATCGAAGCTCTAAAGGATGTCGAGCCGGCTTGATCTGAAGTAAACAACAGTTCTGCATTATTCCCTTCTGTATTCAATGTAATAAAGATCCGATTAAACTGTCCGGAGGGAGGCTCCATTTCGGAGTCATCAAAGGTAAAAATGTCAGGAATGGCCTGAGCCGGCACCTCCGCTGGAAAAATCACTTCTACCATTGCCTCCTCCCCGGTCGGAGGATCCTGGCTTTCCGTACTTCTGAAATTTCTGATCGTCCAATTCTTCATACTGCTATACGTTAATTCAATATCTTCTGCATCTTCAAAATCATAATAATCCCCGGACTGATGAAAGACAAACTGACTGGGGCGAACGAGGGACGAAACATCCTGTTCTTCCCCGCCAATAGTCGTCTCCTCAATTAAGCCTTCTTCTTTTTCTAAATTTTCATATTCCGGCTGGAAGTTCCATAATGCGACAGTAAGCAGCAGGCTGAATCCTATTAGGATCACAAGTATGATGGATTTAAGTGTTTCTACATTCATTTGCGCTTCCTCCGCTTCTGGTTAATGAGCGGAAGAGTAAAGAATACGGTCGTACCTTTCCCTTCTTGACTGTTCGCCCATATTTGACCATGGTGGGATTCAATTATTTCCCGGGCAATAGCCAGTCCAAGCCCCGTACCGCCCATTTCCCGGGAGCGGGCTTTATCGACTCGGTAAAATCGATCAAAAATCTTGTCAACTGTGTCTGCCGGCATTCCCATCCCCTGATCACTGACGCTGACGAGCAGCTGCTTCTTCAGCGTTTCCGCTTTAAAGGTGATGGTTCCGCCTTCTGGGGAATATTTAATCGCGTTGGAAATAATATTGTCGAGAACCTGTGTCACTTTATCTTTATCAATCCATACGAAAAGGTTCTCGTTCGATAACTCCCGCCTGAATGTATTTTTTTCGTCACGATTCATTTCAAATCGATCAATAATATGACTGAAATACTCTATAAATTCGACTTTTTCTTTAAACAGCCCGGTGTCTTTGCGGTCCATCTTCGAAAGCTGCAGCAGATCATTGACAAGACGAATCATCCGGTCAGTTTCGTTCTGTGTCACATCGAGGAAACGCGGGGCGATTTCTTTATCTTCCCAGGCTCCGTCGGTTAAAGCTTCCAAATAGCTGCGCATCGTAGTAAGCGGCGTCCGCAGTTCGTGTGACACGTTGGAAACAAACTCTCTGCGTTCCTGTTCGATTTTTTCCTGTTCTGTTACATCACTAATCACGGTGATGAAGCCGTCCATTTCGTCGTTCTCATCCTGGACAACGGAGAAGTTGGCTTTTAACAGAAGCTGCTGGTCTTCGTTGCTTAAATCGACAATGATCGAACCGATCGTTTCCACATCGTTGATCTCGTTCACCTGATCGGTAAGATCAAGGATATCGACGAGCGACTGCCCCTGTACTTCTTCAAAGCTCTGCCCGATCAGCTTTGAAGCAGGAGCATTCATAAGCGTAATGGCTCCTGATCGATCAGTTGCTATAACGCCGTCCGACATGTTGGAAAGCACCGAACTCAGTTTCCGCCGTTCCCCTTCGGTTGTGGCCTGAGACTGCTTAAGCTTATCGTTCAAATCGTTAAACGTAATCCCGAGCTGGCCGATTTCATCGTTTCCATGAACACTTACCTTCTGGGAAAAGTCTCCTGTCGCCATAATCTGAGCCTGTCTTCTCATCTCAGATAACGGCTTCGTAATCGTACGGGCCACTAAGATGCCAAGAAGCGCCGCTACCGTGATGGCTAACACCGTTCCGCGGGCAAAAATGTTATTGATTTGCTGAAGCTGGTTATACACTGAACTCATATCGGCTTCATAGTAAATAGCAGCATGGACTTCTTCTCCATCACTGCTCTCTACCGGCCTGGCTCCTACTCTGAGGCGATTTTCCGTAGCGGGATCGACTTTCATTTCCCAGTCGGAATTTTTATAAAGAAGGGCACTCGTGATCATCGGGTTGTTGGCTTTTTTCCCGACATCCGATTCGGACAAGTCCCGGTCATATGTAGCAATGACCCGCCTGTTGGAGTAGTCGACAACCATCACCTTTTGAATGTCATTTTCATTAAACTCATTGATTAACACCTGGACGTCGGATTCTAAAGAAGAATCCGAGTCACTGCGGTCAGTCTCATACGAATTCTGGACGCTGTAGGCTAAAGACCTCAGCCTTCCGTCAATCGAATCGTTGAAGTTCTGCTCTAACCGCTCTGTCAGCTCTCCGCCAAAGTAGGATCCGATGACTTGAATCCCAAGCAGAAGAAGAAGTATATAAACAATTGTCAGCTTCAGCCGAACCGACTGAAAGAAACCTACCTTCTTCATACACGAACACTACTCCTGCTCTGGATTTCTTAAATAATACCCAACCCCTCTTCGTGTTACGATCCACGCCGGGTTACTTGGATTCTCCTCAATTTTCTCACGCAGACGGCGAACAGTTACATCCACCGTACGCACATCACCGTAATAGTCATAGCCCCATACCGTTTCCAGCAAATGCTCACGGGTCATGACTTGTCCGATATGACGGGCTAAATAATGCAGCAGCTCAAATTCACGATGTGTCAGTTCAATATATGAGCCGTCTCGCGTCACCGTATAGGCATCAGGATGAATAGCTAAGCGTCCAATGGTAATGTCCTTCGTCTGCTGCCCCTGGTCTTCAGGCTCCTGCTGCTGCCTGCGCAGATTAGCTTTAACGCGGGCAATTAGTTCACGGTTGCTGAATGGTTTCGTTACGTAGTCATCGGCTCCCATTTCAAGGCCGAGAACTTTGTCGATTTCCGCATCCTTTGCCGTGAGCATAATAATCGGCATCGCATGATTTTTACGCACTTCACGGCATACTTCGTTTCCATCTTTGCTCGGAAGCATAATATCCAGCAAAATCAATTCCGGCTTTTCTTCATCGGCTTTACGGATCGCTTCATCGCCATCGTAGGCGCACACCACCTCGTAGCCTTCCTTCTCTAAATTAAATTTCAATATATCTGCAATTGGCTTCTCATCATCTACTACTAAAATTTTCTGTGCCATTTTCAGTCACTTCCTTTTTGTCAACTTCTATTCTTTCCCTCATTTTAACTTATTTCATGAAAAATGTCTTACTCCAGCAAAAAAGCCGCTACGATTCTTATCATAGCGGCCTAGCGTATTATTGTTGAACATGGTCTAATGGGTTTTCCAGAGAACCATTTTTGTGAAGTTCAAAGTGTAAGTGAACACCGGTGGAACGTCCGGTAGTGCCCATCACCCCGAGGGAGGAGCCTTTCTCCACGGTGTCTCCTACTTTAACATCCATGGATTTCAGGTGAGCATAAGTCGTTTCGTAGCCGTTATTGTGATCGACGACTACTTTGTTGCCATACGCTCCGCTCTTTTCAGCCTCGATGACCTTGCCATTATCAGCGGCTTTAATCGTCCGGTCAGAAACGCCTGCAATGTCAATGCCTTTGTGGTGAGAGCCCCATCGTTCACCCTGCTTACTCGTAATGGTTCCTCCTACTGCCGGCCATTCAAAATCGCCGGTGCCTTTAGAAGGAATTTCTTTTGTGCCTTTTAATACGATTTCTTTCTTCGGTTCCGATAGTTCTTTCTCTTCTATCGTCCCTTCGTCCGTCGTACGATCATTTCTCTTATCTTTGTAGTAATGTACTTCTTTCTCGCCGTCTTTACCCTCTTGTTTTGTCTCTTTTTCACCCTTAAGTAAGTCGTCGGTTTCGACTACTTCTGTCTCATGAGGGATTTTCTCTTTTTTTATTCCCTCTTCTTTAATCAGCACCTCAGTTAAAGGTTCCGTATCGGTTACAGTGACCTCCTGATCGATCTGCAATGGTTCTTCTTCCTCTAGTTCTTCATTGAGTTCCAGCAGCTTGTCTTCAGAAAGATCATACTGAGAAGCAATTTCTCCAAGAACTTCACCGTCTTCTACTTTATGAATCTTTTCTTTATTCTTACCATTTTGCAGAATCTCTACCGCTTCCTCGATATCGTTCATATCCGATGCTTCAATAATTTTCTCTGTCTGCTCCACATCTTTCGACAGTTCGACATCGACAATGGTCTTGTCTTTAATCTCCGGTTCTTCGTTCTCGTCTCTTGCTTCTGCTTCCTTCAGGTCCTCAGCATCCACATACTGTTCCTTATAACTGCGCACCGCTTCCTCAGCTTCTTGTTCACTTGGAAGAAAAGCTGCCGTCTCGTCGTCTACAGTCAGTTCGACAGCAGATACACCCACTTCTATGGATTCTTCAAGCTCGCGCACCGTTTCTTTAGAATCATGCGATGGAGAAAAAATCTTTTCCGGTACGTATGACACATCTTCTAAAAGCTCCACATCGTACTCCTCATGCTTCGCCTGTTCTTCATCTAAGTTTTGCTGAACCTTTTCTTCGGCTGTTTCTTTGTCATCGACGATACCAATATGTTTATCCCCTACATATACGTGGTATACAGTCTTTAGATTATCTTCGGCGTAAACCGTCCCAAAACTTAAACTTACAGCAAGCAAAGCGATGGCGGCAGCTTTCTTCCAAAGCCCCGTCGTCTCTTTCACGTCCACTTCCCCCTATGACAATTTCTCTCTCTTTTTCTGTATATTGTGTAGTTTTCTCGTATTTATTGACACTTTATCAATTTACCATAGTAATAAAGTCTAATGAACCGTTATTAAAGGATGTAATGTATTTATAATATTGCTTCCAAAAATCTCATGTTCAAATTAATAATCTACTCTTTTTGTGTAATTTTACACCTTAAATTGGAATAATATTCATGTATTTTTGCGATACGATTACATAGTTTTTTGACCTGCTATAAAATAAAAAAGCGCCAGCGAACGTGAGGTTCACTGACACTTCTTTGTGAGTGGCTCGGGACGGAATCGAACCGCCGACACACGGATTTTCAGTCCGTTGCTCTACCGACTGAGCTACCGAGCCGTAATAGGTTTTTTAAGGAAGGGCTTCTCTGCCGATTACTTCAAGCCACCATATTCTATTAAGCTGTATTAAGTAGAAATGGCGGTCCGGACGGGACTCGAACCCGCGACCTCCTGCGTGACAGGCAGGCATTCTAACCAACTGAACTACCGGACCGTGTATGATATTTCTTCTTAACTGCAACGAAGAATATCATACCATACCTTTTTTTAAATACGCAATAGATTTTTAAATTTCCTTGTTTTCCAGTAAAGAAAGCAGGTTATGAGGATCGGCTGATTCTAATAGAATGGTACGGTTCTCAGGAGACACAAACCCCGCCTCGATCGCATGATCCATTAAGTTCAGCAGCGGCGAATAATAGCCTTGAATGTTAAACAAACCGACGGGCTTTTCGTGAAGTCCGATCTGCGCCCAAGTGATCGTTTCAAATAATTCTTCCAACGTACCGAACCCTCCCGGCAGGGCAATAAACCCGTCAGCCAGCTGGCTCATTTTCTCTTTACGCTGGTGCATGGTATCGACTTCGATAAAGGTCGTCACCCCTTGATGCACGATTTCCTTTTCAAATAAGGCGGTGGGCATGATGCCTGTCACCTTGCCTCCATGTTCCAGAATCGCATCGGCCATGGCTCCCATAAGGCCGCTTTTTGCTCCTCCATAAACGAGCTCAATCTTTTTTTCCGCAAAGGCTTTACCCAGCTTTTTCGTCTGTTCGATAAATGCCGGGTCATGTCCCGTACTTGCCCCGGCAAACACACTGATTCGCTTCATATGTTCTCCTCCTCTTTGGTCAGAAGCGCTCCTCGTCCATCTGTAACCAAAAAAACACGCCTTCCTATAGTATAAGGAAGACGTGTCCTTCTATGAAAGTTATTCGCTGTACACGCTGCGGACAACGTTTGTCTGTGCGCGGTCTGGACCGACAGAAAAGATCGATAGCGGAATGCCTGTTAACTGAGATACTCGCTCCAGGTAGTTTCTCGCGTTTACCGGAAGTTCGTGCAGGGAGCGGACTCCAGTGATGTCTTCATCCCATCCAGGAAGCTCTTCGTACACGGGTTCACATTCCGCCAGCATCTTCAGGCTAGCCGGGAATTCTTCCATAACTTCTCCGCGGTATTTGTAGGCGGTACAAATTTTTAACGTCGGGATCCCTGTCAGCACATCAATGGAGTTAAGGGAAAGATCCGTAATCCCGCTGACACGGCGGGCATGGCGGACAACGACACTGTCGAACCAGCCGACACGGCGCGGACGTCCGGTGGTTGTACCATATTCGTTACCGACTTCACGGATTTGATCGCCGGTTTCGTCCTCTAATTCCGTCGGGAAAGGTCCGTCACCGACACGTGTAGTATAGGCTTTAGATACACCAACAACATGCTTGATTTTCGAAGGTCCGACTCCGGAACCAATCGTTACTCCGCCTGCGATCGGGTTGGAGGAAGTCACGAATGGATACGTTCCCTGGTCGATATCGAGCATTACACCCTGGGCTCCTTCAAACAGCACACGGCGTCCTTCATCAAGGTTGTCATTAAGCACTACGGACGTATCACATACATATTTCGCGATTTCCTGTCCATACTCGTAATATTCTTCTAAAATTTCATCAACTGTAAATGGTGTCGTTTCATAAACTTTTTCAAAGAAACGGTTCTTATCGGCAAGGTTCTGCTCAAGCTTCTCGCGGAACTCGTCTTTATCAAGCAGATCAGCGATACGAATACCGGTACGCGCTGCCTTGTCCATATAAGCCGGACCAATTCCTTTCTTCGTTGTCCCGATTTTATTTGCACCTTTTTGTTCTTCCTGCAGTTCATCTAGTTTCAAGTGGTATGGAAGGATAATGTGGGCGCGGTTGCTGATACGCAGATTATCCGTAGACACACCTCTGTCATGTAAGTATTGAAGTTCTTCTAATAAGGCTTTCGGATCAATCACCATGCCATTGCCAAGCACGCATTCCTTATCGTCAAAAAATATCCCTGATGGAATTAAATGGAGCTTATACGTAATTCCGTCAAATTTAATCGTATGGCCGGCGTTGTTTCCACCTTGATAACGTGCCACAACTTCGGCATTTTGTGATAGAAAATCTGTTATTTTACCTTTACCTTCGTCTCCCCACTGGGTTCCGACGACTACTACTGAAGACATAAGGCACCTCCGCCTGTTAAATTTACTTTTTCATTAATTCCAACGTCAGTTTATCAAGTTTACAGCCATCCGTCAACGCAAAACACGAACATTTTAATTTAAAATTATTTTAATGTTCGATTTATCTCAAATTCGTAATTACTTACAAATACTTAAAAAAACTTAAAATACTTGATATTATTATCATAATTACTTAAAATGACTTATATACTAAATCATAGGACGGTGGATGTTTTGTATCAAGAGGAACGGCTGATTGAAATCCTGAGCTATCTTAAACAGACGAAGCGGATTTCAGTGGATAAAATCTGCGAGCTATTTAATGTCTCACGCGATACGGCAAGAAGAGATCTCGTCAAGCTGGAGGAACAGCAGGCGATTGTGCGGACGAGAGGCGGGGCGATCCTGCCTACGAGTCATAATGAGGTCAAAGACTACTCTAACCGCCTGCAGACGGTCTCTGAAGAGAAGCTGGCCATCGGTCGTAAAGCCGCTTCCCTTTTACGTACCGGAGATAAAGTTATTCTCGACGCATCCACGACGGTCCAGTCATGTGCGGCCCAAATGGATAACATCGACATCACTGTGATTACGAACTCGATCAATTTAGCTGACCAGCTCTCTGCCAATACGCAGGTGGATATTCATTTATTAGGAGGGCAGCTGAACAAAGAGCACCGCTTCCTCTTTGGAACGTCAGTGATTGACCGGCTGTCCAAATATTATGTCGATCATGCCTTTATCGGGGTCGTCGGGATTTCCGAATACGGACTGACGAGTGCCCACGAGGAAGACGGGATGGTCAAACGGAAGATGACCGAACAGGCTCAGCAGGTAACGGTGCTCGCCGACCATACAAAACTCGGAGTCACAGATTTTTACCAGTACGCCGAGCTGGCCGATATCGATCTCCTCATTACCGATCAGACGCCCAGCAAAGAGTTTCAACAGCTTTTAGAAAATAATCAAGTGGAATTATTGGTGACAGAGGAGGAATAAATGATGAAGATGATTGCAATTGACCTGGATGGCACGCTGTTAAACAATGAAAGTCAAATCAGTGCAGAAAACCTGGAAGCGATCAAAAAAGCTCAAAACGAAGGCGTAGAGGTGGTTGTGGCCACAGGACGCGCCGAATTCGACGTTCGGGAAGTTTTCTCAAAAACGGGGCTCTCCACGTGGGTGATCGGGGCGAACGGGGCGACCATCCATACCCCGGAAGGTGAACTGTTTGATTCTGTACCAATTCAGCCTAAGGACGCCGAAGAGATCTTAAGCTGGCTTGAAGCCGAAGACTATTATTATGAAGTGTTCAGTGATGATGCGATTCTTACGCCGGAAAAAGGCCGTGATTTGCTTTATATTGAACTTGACCGGATCCGTACGGCGAACCCGGATGCCAATATCGCGGAGCTTGAGCATGCGCTTAAAAAACAATTCGGTCAGACCGGATTTAAAAAGGTGCCGTCTTACCGGGAAATTATAGAATCTGGAGCTCCCCTTTATAACGTGCTTGCGTTCACTTTTGAAAAAGAAAAACGCGACCAAGGCTGGCGCCATTTTGAAAATTACCCGCACCTTACCCTTGTCAGTTCTGGTGTGCATAACTTTGAGCTTGAGCACAAGTATGCTTCAAAAGGAATCGCATTAGAAAAGCTCGCCACGCACCTGGGCTATGATTTACGCGATACGGCCGCGATCGGCGACAGTCCGAACGACTTATCGATGTTAAGCGTCGCAGGGCATAAAGCAGCGATGGGCAATGGAAGAGATGCTGTACTGGAAGTATGTGATTTTATTACAAAAACGAATGATGAGCATGGCGTAGCCCACGCGATTACGCATTGGTTAAACAGCGTTCATTCATGAGCCGGCGTAACTCCATGATAGCGGGAGGCGTAACGGTAAGTGATGAATATATAAAAGAAGCCGTTCATCGCAGTTAATTGTGATGAACGGCTTTTTATTTGCCTTTATGCCGGCGGTATATCAGCATCGGTGTAGCGGTGGTCGAGGTCGACGAATTTGTTGTATTCTTTTACAAAGGCAAGCTCAACGTTGCCGACCGGGCCGTTACGCTGCTTTGATATAATAATTTCGATGATATTCTGGTTCTCTGATTCCTGGTCATAGTAATCATCACGGTACAAGAATCCGACAATATCGGCATCCTGCTCGATCGACCCGGATTCACGAAGGTCAGACATCATCGGACGCTTGTCCTGCCTGGATTCCACCCCACGGGAAAGCTGGGATAAGGCAATAAGCGGCACATTTAATTCCCGGGCTAACCCTTTAAGCGACCGGGAAATTTCCGACACTTCCTGCTGTCGGTTTTCCTTGGAATTAGCGCTTCCTTGAATCAACTGCAAATAATCAATTAAAATCATTCCAAGCCCGTGCTCCTGCTTGAGACGACGGCATTTAGACCTGATTTCGTTAACGCGGACGCCAGGGGTATCATCGATATAAATCCCGGCATTCGATAAACTTCCCATCGCCATCGTCAGCTTGTTCCAGTCTTCTGCCTCCATGGCTCCCGTACGCAGCCGCTGCGCGTCAATGTTACCTTCTGCACACAGCATCCTTGATACGAGCTGGTCAGCTCCCATCTCAAGACTGAAAATCGCTACGTTTTCATCTGAGTTCACGGCAACGTTTTGCGCAATGTTTAAGGCAAACGCCGTTTTACCCATTGAAGGACGGGCTGCGATAATGATTAAGTCATTCCGCTGAAACCCGGACGTAATGTGGTCCAGATCGCGATACCCGGTAGGAATGCCCGTTGTACTGCCGTCATTATTATGAAGCATTTCAATGTTATCGTACACATCGATTAGAACATCTTTTATATTTTTAAAGGCTCCTGAATCTTTACGCTGGGAAACTTCGAGTATTTCTTTCTCAGCGGAATTCAAGACATCCTCAATATTCTCTTCCTCGGCGAATCCGCTTGTCACAATGTTGGTGGCCGTCCGGATCAAGCCGCGCAGCGTTGATTTCTCACTGACAATCTTTGTGTAATACGAAATATTGGCAGCGGTCGGGACGGAATTGGCGATATCACTTAAATAAGACACACCGCCGACTTCTTCCAACACTTTGTTATTGGATAATGCCGTTGTCACGGTCACCAGGTCGATCGGCTCTCCGCGGTCAGAGAGCGTAAGCATTACCTCAAAGATCCGCTGGTGACTCGCCCGGTAAAAATCTTCCGGGATTAAATATTCCGCAGCCGTAGACATCGCTTCAGGCTCTAAAAAGACCGCACCAAGAACCGCCTGCTCAGCTTCAATGTTGTGCGGCGGTGTACGGTCATTCCATAATTCACTCACAAGCTGTTTCCTCCTCTACCTGCGAAACGAAAACGAACATTTATTTCTCGGCCACGTGGACACGAATCGTTCCTGTCACATCGTTGTGAAGCTTAACGGGTACGTTCGTATAACCGAGGTTACGAATCGGATCGTCCAGTTCAATTTTGCGTTTATCGATTTTTATATTATGGGATTTTTTAAGCTCTTCCGCGATCTGTTTGCTCGTAATAGAGCCGAACAATCTTCCATTATCTCCGGATTTAGCTGTAAGCTTCACTTCCATATCGGCAAGCTTCTCTTTTAGCTGTTCAGCTTCCTTTTTCACTTCTTCCGCTTCCTGCTCTTTCTTTGCGTCTTTTGCCTGCTGGGCTTTCATGTTGCCGCTTGTAGCCTCCACAGCTAAATTATTTTTTAAAAGGTAGTTACGTGCATAACCATCAGAGACGTTTTTGATTTCCCCTTTTTTTCCTTTTCCTTTAACGTCAGATGTGAATATGACTTTCATTCTTCGTCTCCTCCTTCATAATACTCATCAATTATATCTTGCAATAAAGCTCTCGCGTCTTCAATCGTTGTATCTTCAAGCTGGGTAGCAGCATTGGTTAAGTGACCGCCGCCGTTCATGCGCTCCATGATCACCTGTACGTTTACATCCCCAAGGGAACGGGCGCTGATGCCAATTCGTCCGTCTTTTCGTTCAGAAATTACGAAGGAACAAACAATCCCAGTCATCGTCAGCAGTGTATCCGCTGCCTGGGCAATGACCACAGGACCATACAATTCTCCAGACTCGCCTGCTGAGATCGCAATGCCGTCGCGGTAGATGTCGGCTTTTTCGATCAGCCGACTGCGCCTGACATACACATCAAGGTCTTCCTTCATGAACTTCTGAACAAGCACCGTGTCGGCGCCTTTTGACCGGAGATAGGAAGCAGCATCAAACGTTCGCGAACCTGTACGGAGCGTAAATGCTTTCGTATCCACAATAATTCCTGACAACAGGGAGGTCGCTTCAAGCATGGATAGCTTAAGCTTCTTAGGCTGGTACTCAAGCAGTTCTGTCACAAGTTCAGCCGTAGAGGAAGCATAAGGTTCCATGTATACAAGCGTCGGATCAGAAATAAATTCTTCTGCCCGGCGGTGGTGGTCAATGACGACGACGTGCTCTGTTTTCGATAGCAGTTTTTCCTCCATCACCAGGGAAGGTTTGTGTGTATCGACGACAACGAGCAGCGTATCGTTTGTGACAAGCTCCATCGCGTCCTCAGGAGTAATGAAATTCGACCACAACTCATCGTCTTTCTCGATCTCTTCAATCATCCGCTGAACACCTGTATCGATTTCGTCCGGATCGAGCACGATACTGCCTTCCTTTTGGTTCGCCTGGGCGATTTTTAAAATCCCGATCGACGCCCCAACGGCATCCATGTCAGGAGATTTATGCCCCATAATAAGCACGCGCTCACTGTTTTGCACAAGCTCCTTCAGCGCGTGGGAAATCACGCGGGCCCGGACTCTCGTACGTTTTTCCATCGGATTTGTTTTTCCTCCGTAGAAACGGACTTTTCCACTATCATCCTTGATGGCGACCTGATCCCCGCCGCGGCCTAACGCTAAATCAAGACTCGACTGCGCAAGCTCGCCCAGTTCAGGCAGAGGTACCGGACCGACACCGATGCCATAACTGAGAGTTAACGGCACATTTTGATCGGTAATTAATTCACGAACTTCATCAAGAATTTCAAACTTATTCCGTTCAAGCCGCTGCAGAATTTCCTGATTCATTACGGCGATAAATCGTTCCTGGGACGTCCGTTTCAAGTAAATCCCATAATCGCTTGCCCACTTATTTAAAATGGACGTCACCTGCGAGTTAATCTGGCTTTTCGCTGTATCGTCCATGCCCTGGGTAATTTCTTCATAGTTATCTAAGAAAATGATCGACAGCACCGTCTGCTCATTCTTATACAAGTTATGAATCTTAGTCTGATTCGTCCGATCAAAGAAGTACAGCAGCCGCTCATCCCGCTTTACCAATGTCTGCAGCTTGTACTCATCAATATCAACCCATACTTCCCCATGGTCTTCTTTAATATAGGGAATGAGGTCTTCCGACAGATTGTTCAACGACTCCCCAACAATCGTGTCCTCATTTGTGAACTTATTCATATACGGGTTGGCCCACTCGATTTTGTAGTCGTCACTGTAGAGAACAATTCCGATCGGCATTTCTAAAAGCGCCTCTTCCCCCACCTTTTTCACACGGTAAGAGAGAGTCGATATATAATTTTCCGTTTGATTAATCATGTTTTGTTCTGTTCGAACACTGTAAAAGATCGAACCAGCCAGAAGCAGCGTCATCATCAGCCCGAGCATCCACTGGTAATACCAGATGAACCCGAGAAGAATGAGAGAGATTGTATAAATGATCCATAAATGGCCGCTCATGGTCGGTTGTTTAAAAAAATTCGGCATGTCATTCAACTCCTGCCATCAAATACGGGCGATCTTTATTTATTCTGCAATCGTTCACGAAGCGAGAATCCTAAATCAATTATACCTAAGATTCGAACAAGATACAGCAGAATTGTTGGGAAAAGTAACGAACCAACAATTGCCAGTATCGGAAGTGCCTTTGACTTCTCTTTCACGTGTGTGTAATAAAAAATAAACGCAAAGCCCTGAAGGACGAGAAAGGCCCCCGCAAGCGTAAATACGTTAATCGCAGCTAAGTGCCAGATGTTATCACTATCATTAAAGATAAAGGTGAAAATTAACGCAAAAAAATAATACCATAATACTGAGATAGGAAGGTTAAAGTTACGGAAAGCCGGGAAATGAAACTTTTTGCCTTCCACACGGTTGATCACTTTATAACTGAGCCACTGGCTGATGAAAGCGTAAACGAGCCCCAAGATAGCCAGGATACTCGGCAGATAGTCAGGAAGGGATGTAAACTGCTCTTGAAGGGCTGTCAGCTGCTCCTCGGCTCCTTCACTGCCTCCAAACGTGTTCATTAATCCTTCCGTCGTGGAAAAAGCGTCCCCGATCGCTGTACGGATCTCGTCTGCCCAGTTTAGCCCGAAGAATAACTGAGAAATTAAATAGACGGCCACCAGACCGATAATAAAACCAAGCGAACCAGCGGCAAGGGTCTCATAAGCGCTCCTCTTCTTAAACATCGCTCCCCCAAGAAACAAACCACCGATCCCTGAAAGCAAGGTTACGGGCAGCGAAAAGACCGTCGCAAAAATAAATGAAAAAACCATGGCTGCCGCAAGCATAAGCAGTCCCGGCTTCCACCCATGCCGGTAGCTGTAAAAAATAAACGGAACGGGTAAAATAAATAGGAAGAAGGACCCGATAAATCCCGGTGTAAATAGAATTATCAACAATAATAGCAGGTAAGACCCCGTCATTAAAGCCCCTTCTGTAATTTTTCTTGTATCATTCATGATTTCATGCTCCTCAATGTTCTATGCTAACTTCCCTATTCTAACATAGAAAACCCACTTTCTTCTCCTCAAACCTCTTATTGACACAAGCTTTTGTTTCTATTCTGGTAGTTTGATATGATAGGTGAAACACTTAGAACCTAGGAGGCTACCATGCGCACAGATTATCATGTTCATATGGCAGAAACCGGCGACCTATCCGTCGACTACTTACGCACTTATATTGAAAAAGCGAAAGAGGAAGGCATCGAAGAGCTCGGGATCTCAGAGCACGCCTACTTCTTCCAGGAAACGAGAGACATTTTATCGAATGAGTGGGTTGAGAATCGCAGAACCCTTGATTTTGAAACCTACCAGCAAATGTTTGATGAAGCGAATGAAGCAGGTCTTCCTATTAAAATGGGGATTGAAATGGACTACATGCCAGGCAAAGAGGAGGAAATGAAAGCTTTCATTGAAGCCCATCCCTTTGATTATGTGATCGGGTCGGTCCACTGGATTGATGAGTGGGGCATTGACCTTGCGATTTTCCGCGAAGAATATGAAAAACGTGACCTGAAAGAAGTGTACCGCCAATATTTTGACCGGGTGGTAACGCTTGCTGAATCCGGATTATTTGATTTCGTCGGCCACATTGATGTGATTAAAGTATTCGGCTACCGTCCCGACGACCGCGAATTTTTACTTCAGCAGTATGAACGCGCTGCTGAGGCCCTGGCAAAAAGCGGTACATGCATCGAAATCAGTACAGCAGGATTACGCAAGCCGGTCGGCGAAATGTATCCTGACCCTGAATTCCTGCGCATTTGCAAGGAAAAAGGAATCGGCATTGTGCTATGCTCCGATGCTCATAAGCCGGCCCATATTGGCTATGCCTACGAAGATGCGATCGATTTCGCGCGCTCTGTAGGTTACGATGAAGTCCATGTATTTACGCAGCGCGAAGCCCGCGTTGAGAAAATTGATTGATGGGCCCGGGAAGCTTGTCCTGAAAAGCACACCCCATACTTAAGAGGCTGTCGAGATCCACTCGACAGCCTTCTGCTTGTGGAGAATCTCCTGATTTTCTGCAAGCTTTTTTCTTGCCGCCAGGAACGAAGACCCCTTCATTATCGTAAGGCATCTACTTCTACTAAAAAAACAGGCAGACCCGTGGCCTGCCTGTTACTTATTTTATAACGTTAAGCACTGTACCTGGTGAATGTTAGCAACTCCTCCGAGCTGATCCTGACAATCTTCTTCTACCGCTTTATCAACGGTTAAGACCATGACAGCTTCTCCACCCTGATTCGTACGTCCAACCTGCATCGTCGCAATGTTGACGTGGTGTTCAGCAAGCAGACTACCGACGCGTCCGATGGCACCTGGCTGGTCCGTATGGTGAACGACGATTAAATGCCCTTCAGGTACGACGTCAATGGAGTACTCATCTAGTTTTACAATACGAGCACCCAGACCGTTTAGGAGCGTACCTGAAATCATACGTTTCTCCTTGTCGGTTTCAATTTCGATCGTCACAAGGTTTGTAAACCCTTTAGTGGATGTGGATTTCTGTTCATTAATGACGATTCCCTTATCGGATGCCGTCTTATACGCGTTAACATCGTTCACACGCTCACCGATATAACGCTTGAGAATCCCTTTTACAGAAATTCGCGTCAGCGGCGTCGTATCTACATCCAGCAGATCACCAGAATAATAGACATTAACGCGCTCAAGTGCACCATCTGTGACGTTGGAAATAAAGCTTCCTAGTTTTTCAACGAGCGTAAAGTAAGGAGCCAGTTGTTCCATTACTTCGGAAGATACAGAAGGCATGTTTACAGGGTGTTTCACAGCTCCCCCGCGCAGGACATCCATTACATCAATACTCACGTCGGTCGCAACGTTTTCCTGTGCTTCAATCGTGCTTGCTCCTAAGTGGGGAGTCGCAATCACTTCTTCCAGCGAGAGCAGCGGATGGTCAATTGCCGGCTCTTCTTCAAAAACATCAAGCGCTGCTCCGGCAATTTTTCCTTTTTCAATCGCTTCGTACAACGCATCTTCTTCTACAATACCGCCGCGGGCACAATTTAAAATGCGGGCGCCCGGCTTCATCAGTTGAATCGTTTCTTTATTGATTAAGTGCTTCGTTTTTTCGATCAACGGGGTATGGACAGTTAGAAAGTCAGCCTGCTGCAGGACTTCTTCTAATGTTCCGTGCTGCACACCTGCTTTGTCTGCTTTTTCCTGCGTTAAAAACGGGTCATAAGCAATCACTTTCATGCGGTGGCCTTTGGCACGCTGGGCTACCTCGTTACCAATACGTCCAAACCCGACAATTCCAAGCGTCTTGCCCTTTAATTCCACCCCGACAAACTTCTTGCGCTCCCAGCGGTTCTGCTTGAGCTGGTGATACGCCTGCGGGATATTACGGGCGAGCGACATCAACATCGCCATCGTGTGCTCCGCTGTTGAAATCGTATTGCCGTCCGGAGCGTTCACTACAACGACACCATGATCCGTCGCTGCATCGAGGTCAATGTTGTCTACTCCTACTCCAGCGCGGCCGATCACCTTAAGCCGGGGTGCGTTTTCGATCAGTTCTCTTGTCACCTGGGTTTGACTGCGGACAATCAGTGCATCGCTCGTACTGATTTCTTTGAATAACTCTTCGTGGGACAATGCCGGATCAATAACGGCTTCTACGTCTGATGCTTCGAGTAAAGGCTTAATTCCTTCTTCACTTAGCGGATCACTTATAAGTACGCGGTACATTTAATCCATCTCCCTTGTTGCTTGTAAATAGGCTTCCTGTGCGGCTGTCGTTCCAGCACCTTGTTCAAAATCATGGCCGAGGCGTTTTAATGCAATTTCAATAATACTGATATATTGGAGAACATTGGCCGGGCGTGAATACCCCATATGGCCGATTCGGAAAATATCACCCTTCATGTGCTGCTGTCCTCCTGCTGTCATTAAACCGAATTCCTGATTAACAATTTTTCTAAATTGCTCAGCTTCGAACGTTTGAGGACGTACAGAAGTTACGGTTGAAGAAGCATCCTCATCTGAAACTAACAGTGGCACATTGACAGCACGAAAAGCTGCACGCGTCATTTCCTTCATAATCTGGTGACGCTCATGAACGTTTTGGAGGCCTTCTTCTTCAATTAAACGCAATACTTCCTGCAGGCCGAACAACAACGATAAAGCAGGGGTGAACGGAGTCTGCCCGTTATCAATGCTCTTCTTATAGCTGCGCAGATCTAAGTAAAACCGAGGACGCGGATTATCGTCGATTACTTTCCAGGCTTGATCGCTGACAGCCACGAATGCCAGTCCAGCTGGCAGCATCATTGCTTTCTGAGATCCAGAGACTAAGAGATCGATTCCAGAACCATCCATATCTACCTCTGCTCCGCCAATGGAAGATACTCCATCAACAATCACTAATGCGTCGCTTGCTTGATGAACGCGCTCAGCAATTTCCTCAATCGGATGCATCACACCGGTAGACGTTTCACAATGTGTGACGAAAACCGCCTTCACATCAGGATGTGCCTGAAGCTGTTCTTCAATCGCAGCTGTATCGACCGCTCGACCCCATTCTACATCTATACGGTGAACGTTCAGCTCGTACGTCTTACAGATCTTTGCAAAACGGTCTCCAAAAGCTCCCGCTACGACTACAATCACTTCATCTCCAGGGGCCGTCGTGTTGACTACGGCAGCTTCTAAAGCAGAAGTCCCGCTGCTTGAAAGCACAAGAACATCGCCCGTTGTGCCAAAAATCGGCTTCAGCCTCGGTGCGATATCTTCAATTAACTCTTTACACTTTTGTCCTCTATGGCCGATCATCGGCTGAACCATTGCCCGCTCTACACTTGGCGGTATAGGTGTCGGGCCGGGTATTTGCAATATCTCCCACTCACGATTCATGGTGAACATTTCCCTCCTGTACATCCTACGCGTACAAACTAGTACCTACGGTAGAAAATTTTTAATATTCCTTTATCCTATCAAATGAACAGGCATTGTCAATGTAAACTAAGCAATCTAAACAAAACGTTTTTTTCTTTTTTTTCTTTATACTAAATAATGAAAGAATTTGGAATTGTCTATATAATTAAAAGGTGGTTATTATTCAGAAAATTAATAATTGGGGGAGATTTTTTTGAGAAAGCACAAAAGCCTGTGGCTGATGTTCGCTCTGGTACTAGCTCTTTTCCTTGCGGCATGCAGCGGTGGAGATGAAACAGAATCAACGGGTGATTCCGATGGAGGAGACAGCGAAGGGTCAGGGGAAGCAAGCGGCGACCAGGAAATCACCGTAACTGCTAAAAGTGAAATTTCCAGCATGGATCCATCCTTAATCACAGATACGGTTGGATTTCAGTGGGCCGGTGAGACACTTGAAGGACTTTACCGCCTGGATGAAGATGGCAACCTGTCGGAAGGAATTGCAACAGACAGCTCCGTCAGCGATGATGGACTGACATGGACCTTTGATTTACGTGAGGATGCCGAATGGTCTAACGGTGATCCTGTAACAGCAGATGATTTTGTCTATGCATGGCAGCGTGCCGTTGATCCTGATACGGGATCTGAATACGGTCCTTACTTCTTAGGCGGAGTCATTGAAAACGCTCAGGAAATTGCTGACGGCGAAGCAGAGTTGGACGAGCTTGGCGCTACAGCAGTAGATGAACATACATTAGAAGTTCAATTAGAAAAACCTGTACCATACTTTGAATCAATGACTGTATTTGTAACCTTTATGCCATTGAACCAGGACTTCGTTGAAGAACACGGCGAAGACTTCGGCACGGAAGCTGAATACACCCTGGCTAACGGACCTTTTGAAATGACTTCATGGGATCATGAAGAAGGATGGACCGTTGAGAAGAACGACACATACTGGGATGCAGACACAGTGCAGTTAAATGCGGTAAATGCTCAGGTGGTAAAAGAAGTTTCTACAGGTGTTAACTTGTACGAATCTGGTGATCTTGACCAAACCGAGCTTAACGCCGAATTCGTAGATGAATACCGCACCACGGAAGATTTCAACATTGCTGAGAAGCCATACCTGTACTTCTTTAAATTTAACCAGGAAGCAAACGAAGCTTTAGCCAATGTGGACGTGCGTAAAGCGATTTCCTATTCCATCGATCGTCAAGCCCTCGTGGACACGATCTTAAACGATGGCTCTGTACCTGCAGAAGGCTATGTTCCTTCTAACTTTGTCAACATGCCGGACAGTGACGAAGATTTCCGCGATGCACAGGGTCCTTTAGTTGAATATGATGAAGAAAAAGCAAAAGAACATTGGGATGCAGCCCTTGAAGAGCTTGGAACCGATGAAGTTGAAATTGAACTTCTCGGTGATGATACTGGAACCGTAAGTAACGTCATGGCTTATTATAAAGAAAAGCTGGAATCGACTCTGGACGGCCTTACCATCAATGTTATGGAAGTTCCATTTAACGAGCGTGTCGAGCGTGACCAGAACTCTGAATTTGAGATAGAAGCCGCTACGTGGGGTCCTGACTATGTTGACCCGAACACGTATCTCAATATGTACCTGACCGATGGACAAAATAACAATATGAACTACTCAAGTGAAGAATATGACTCTCTTATCGAGCAAGCGAACGGGGAATATGCTCAAGATCCTGATCAGCGTTTTGAAACCTTCCTGGAAGCAGAAAGACTTCTTCTTGAAGAAGATGCAGCAGTAGCGCCGATGTACCAGGATTCTAAAGCACAGCTTTTCCGTCCTTCGATTAAAGGCGTATTCACCACAGCAACGGGACCTGAACTAGAATTCAAATGGGCCTATGTTGAAGAATAAAAAATTTTAAAAAAACAAGCAGCGCATAAAGCGGCTGCTTGTTTTTTTACTGTAAGCTTAATTCCGGTCCAAAAAATTCATAATATATTTGACCCTCAGGCACTCCCCAATTTCGTAAGGCGGAATGAACAGCTTTCATAAAACCTTCGGGGCCGCAGAAATAAAACTCTGCATCGTAAGGAACGACAGACTTCAGCCATTCTAAATCAATATGGCCCTGCTTGTCATATTCCTCATCAGAAGGACGCGGATCACTGTAGATGACTTTGGACTGTACAGCTGAAACCGTGTGCTCGAATTGAGCCACATCATTTTTAAATGCATGAACCTCACCGTTTTGAGAAGCGTGAATAAAGTAGACATCCCGCTCAACCCCTTCCTCAACGATCTGGTTGAGCATACTCATCATAGGAGTTAAACCAACGCCTCCGCTTATGAAAACAACCGGATTTACACTTTCTTCATTGAGGTAGAACTCGCCGGCAGGAGCTGTAATCGGCAGGATATCGCCCTCTTTTAAATGGTTGTGTAAAAACGTGGAGACGATCCCATCAGGCTGACTTCCATTTCCTTCTTCTCTCTTGACGCTGATACGGTAATAATCTTTCCCAGGGGCATCCGATAAGCTGTACTGGCGCAATTGAGTGTACTCACTTCCTGGAATATTTACCTGTACGGTAATGTACTGCCCGGGATGAAAAGGAGCCAGTTCTCCGCCGTCTTCGGGCTGCAGGTACAGCGAGGTAATCACATCGCTTTCTTTTACTTTGTGAGTCACGGTAAAGTTACGATAACCGCTCCATCCCCCTGTCTGCTCCTCCACGGCACGGTACTTCTCCTGCTCGACCTTGATAAAAACATCGGCAATCGCGCCGTAAGCCTCTCCCCAGGCCTCAATAATTTCGTCCGTCGCCGCCTCCCCCAGCACTTCTTTAATCGCCAACAATAAGTATTCCCCTACAATAGGATAATGCTCCGGCTTCACATTTAAGCTCCGGTGTTTTTCTGCAATTTGATCAACGGTCGGCAGAATGGCTTCTAAGTTATCAATATTCTGTGCCGCAGCATAAACCGCATTGGCTAGGGCTCTAGGCTGCCGGCCCGCCTTTTGATTGGTCATATTGAATATGTTTTTCAGCTCCGGGTGATTCTCAAACATCCGCTTGTAAAAATGAGTCGTAATCGCTTCTCCATGCTCAGCCAGTACCGGTACGGTGGACTTAACAGTTTGAATGGTTTTTTCACTAAGTGCAACAGCCATGGTAAAAACCCCTTTTTAAAGATGCATTTATTTTACATCTTTATTATAAAAACAATTACACGTTTAAAGCAATATTTAAAATACATCTTTTGTGACAGATTTGGTACATTGATGGAAGAAGCTTCTAATCAATAAGAAAGACATGCTGTGAAGCCCTATGATAGAATAGAAAGTAACCAATCTATTAAATGAGGGATATTCCTATGAGATTAAAAAAATATACGGATTACGCATTGCGTGTAATGATCTATACGGCTTCAAAGCCCGATGGTGAACTGGCCAGCAAAGGAGAAATCTCAAAGGTTTTTCATATCTCTGAAAATCATTTAGGAAAGATCATTCACCAGCTGAATAAACTGGGAATGTTAGAAACGATTAGAGGACGGAGCGGGGGCATTAAATTAGCAAAGCATCCAAAAGAGATCAATATCGGCTATGTCGTGCGCGCGATGGAAGACGATTTTCACCTGCTCGAGTGCTTTGATCGTGATACCAATTACTGCGTTATTACACCTGCCTGCAAATTGAAGCACATCCTCAACGATGCCTTGTATGCCTTTTTAAAAGTTCTTGATGAATACACGCTTGAAGACCTGCTCTCCAACAAAGATGAGCTCCAGGCATTAATGGATATGAAATAGAAAAAAGCCTTGAAGTCTATCGTAGACTTCAAGGCTTTTTCGTCTGCTGTTATTCAGCAGAGTATGGCAAAAGAGCCATTTGACGAGAGCGTTTGATCGCTTTAGTCAATTTACGTTGGTACTTAGCAGAAGTTCCAGTTACGCGACGAGGAAGAATCTTTCCACGGTCGGAAATGAAACGTCTTAGCAAGTCAGTATCTTTGTAATCGATGTGTGTAATTCCGTTCGCTGTGAAGAAACACACCTTTTTACGTTTACCGCGTCCACGACGTGCCATATGGCTTTCCCTCCTTACATTTGATTAAAATGGTAAATCATCATCGGAAATATCAATAGGTTCACCTTTGTCTGCGAAAGGATCCTCATTATTATTGTTGTTGTTATAGTTAGGCTGTTGATTCTGATTTGGCTGGAATCCTTGCTGGCCGCCTCCACCTTGTGAAGAACCGCCTTTTGACTCAAGGAACTGTACGCTGTCAGCAACAACTTCTGTTACAAACACACGCTTGCCTTCCTGATTGTCAAAGCTGCGGGACTGTAATCGTCCGTCTACTCCGACAAGACTGCCTTTGTTCATAAAGTTAGCGAGGTTTTCAGCTGCTCGTCTCCAAACGACACAGTTGATAAAATCGGCATCCCGATCTCCTTGATTGTTGGAGAAAGGACGATTCACAGCAAGAGTGAAGTTGGCAACAGCTACTCCGTTTGGCGTATAGCGTAAATCCGGATCCCTCGTTAATCTGCCGACCAAAACGACACGATTTAACATCAGAACCACTCCTTATTGATCATCTTCACGTACAGCGATATGACGAATTACGTCATCAGAGAACTTCGCTTGACGGTCGAATTCGTTGATAGCTTCACGATCGCCTTTGAAGTTAATTGTAACATAAATGCCATCACGATAGTCGTTAATTTCGTATGCAAGACGACGCTTGCCAACTTCTTTAACTTCTTCGATTTCCGCACCGTTATCAGTAAGAATGCCGCTGAAACGATCAACTACTGTTGATTTGGCTTCCTCCTCGATATCTGGGCGGATGATGTACATAATTTCATAGTTTCTCATCCGTATTCACCTCCTTGTGGACTTAACGGCTCCTCCTCCAATTCGGAAGGAGCAAGGAGTAATTCAACTTTAATTACTCACAATGTTGTATTATATCAAAACTCTATTATAAAAACAATAGTTAACGGAGAGATCCTCGCTTATACGTTAAAACGGAAATGAATCACGTCGCCATCTTTCACTAAATACTCTTTACCTTCAAGGCGTACTCGTCCACGTTCTCTCGCTGTCCCCATAGTCCCCGCGTCTACTAAATCTTCATAAGAGACCGTTTCTGCACGAATAAAGCCGCGTTCAAAGTCTGTATGAATAATACCCGCACACTGAGGAGCTGTCATCCCTTCCTTAAACGTCCAGGCGCGTACTTCCTGCTCTCCTGCTGTAAAGTAAGTCGCAAGCCCAAGAAGGTTGTACGTCGCTTTAATCAGCTGATCAAGACCAGATTCAGCAATGCCCAGATCTTCTAAGAATTCTTCCTTTTCTTCTCCATCCAGTTCCGCAATTTCTGCCTCAATTTTAGCGCATACCACGATCACTTCAGCGTTCTCGTTAGCGGCAAATTCACGAATCTGCTTTACCTGATCGTTGTCTTCCTCGCCAATCTCATCTTCACTTACGTTCGCTACATATAGAATCGGCTTAGACGTCAGCAAATGAAGGCCTTTTACAATCTTCTGCTGATCATCAGAAAATTCCACGGCACGAGCAGGTGTTTCATTTTCCAGCGCTTCTTTCACTTTTTCAAGAACAGCATACTCGGCCAGGGCATCCTTGTCCTTTTGACGTGCCATTTTAGCCACGCGGTCGATCCGCTTCGAAACAGTTTCAAGGTCGGCTAAGATTAACTCCAGATTAATTGTTTCAATATCTGAAATGGGATCCACCTGACCTGAGACGTGCGTAATATTTTCATCTTCAAAGGCCCGCACGACATGACAGATGGCATCCACCTGACGAATGTGGGATAAGAATTGGTTGCCCAGTCCTTCCCCTTTGCTTGCCCCTTTAACGATCCCTGCTATATCCGTAAATTCAAAAGCTGTCGGTACTGTTTTTTTCGGATTAACCAGTTCAGTAAGCTTCTGCAGACGGTAGTCTGGTACTTCTACGATCCCAACGTTAGGATCGATCGTAGCAAACGGATAGTTTGCAGATAAAGCTCCTGCCTGTGTAATTGCATTAAATAAAGTAGATTTACCGACGTTCGGCAAGCCTACGATTCCAGCTGTTAGTGCCATATAAAACTTCCACTCCTTAAGGATTTCCATACATGTATGTTGGTCATACCAATTATAGATACTACACAAAAAAATAACAACCTATACAAAAAGTAAAAAACAAGCTCCTCATAGAGCCTGTTTTTCTCATTTCCCTTATTAAATTCTGAAAAATGAAGGAGTCCTATTCCCGAAAAATGTTACTTTGCTTCATTTTTTTCGATCACTTTTTTCAGCTTGGATTCGAATTTTTTACGAGGGATCATGACACTGTGTCCGCAGCCCTCGCACTTTATCCGAATGTCCGCGCCCATACGAATAATCTTCCAGCGATTCTCCCCGCATGGATGAGCTTTTTTCATTTGTACTACATCGTTTAATTCATAGGTTTTCTCCACCATTTGGTTAACCTCCTGTTTTTGATGGCTCTTGTGCCGTCTCTTCTTCATGACGGGAATACATCACCAGGCGAGGGAATGGAATCTCGATGCCTTCCATATCGAGACGGTTCTTCACTTCTTTGCGAATCGCGCGTGACATGGAGAAATGCTCCATCGGTTCAACTTCTGCCATGATCCGAATGACCACTTCAGAAGCGGCCAGGTTCTGCACACCAAGCAGTTCAGGCACCGTAATCATTTCAGGATACCGGTCAGGAAGTTCTTCAAGCAGGTCAGCGATCACCTGTTCCGCCTTTTCAATGTTCTCTTCATAAGCAATGCTTACATCTACTATAGCAAAACTATTATGAATCGAGTAGTTGGTGACCTGCGTCACATTGCCATTGGGCAGAATATGCACTTCACCGGTAAATCCTTTAATTTTGCACGTGCGAATCCCTACTTCTTCCACAATCCCTTCGACCCCGGAAGCAAGTATATAGTCACCCACAGAAAATTGGTCCTCAAAGATGATAAAAAAACCGCTGATAATGTCGCGAACGAGGTTCTGGGCTCCAAAACCAATGGCCAGCCCGGCAATTCCAGCTCCTGCTAATAAAGCCCCGATATCGAGAGTAAACGTTTCTAAAATCATAATAAACGCAGTGAAATAAACCACGTAGGTTAAAGCGTTAATAATGAGTTTTTTCAGCGTCGCTTCTCTTCGTTCCGTAATGGAGAAAGGACCCTCTCTGCGCCTGGCGAAAAACTGGGAGATCACCCGGTTGCCTACTTTAATAATTAAGTAGGAAATAATTAAGATGGCGATAATCTTTAAAGCACCCTGTCCAATCGTAAACCATAACTCCGGTCCAGTAATATAGTCTACAGCTTCATCCCATTGTGTTAAAGCATCCTCCACAGCTCTCCCCTGCCTCTCATATTCTGAGGTCTATTTTAACAGGTTTTCAGCTGATTTTAAATCGATGTACAACCGGATAAATGAGCAGAGACAATAAGACGTACAAATTAAGCAATCCATATAAAGGATAAAGATATTCGATAAGGGTTGAAAAACCAAAAGATGTAAACGGAAGCATAATGGCTATAATCCCAAAAGCTACAATCCATAGCGGCTGGTCCCAATAATCCCGAAATCTCGTCACCAGCCCCAACGTCCCTGATGCCGCCGTTGTAAAAATAGCAATCCACATCATAACCGACATAAATACCATAATCGAGTAAGGATAATGCTGAAGAATGGCGAACAAAGGAATTTCATAAACGAGGATTTCATCTGCAATCTGAATTAAACTGCTGTTGTACAAAAACGAAACCGCTCCCAGCACGGCCCCGCTGCCGATGCTTGCCACCCATACTTCTTTTTTACTCGTCATCCGGTTGCCGATCGCCCCGAGGACTGCAATTAACGGAAGAACATTTAAAGCGGTAAATGGAAATGCTGATAACCAATTGCTTGTCTCATGCAGGTGACCAAATAAGGAAAGCTTCTGATCCGTAATAAACAGCAGCAATATAAACAATAATCCACCTATTAATAAGGGAAGAATGAGACTGTTTACAGCAACGATCCCTTTTATATCCCATATAAACAGCAGGATGAGAGGTATGGCGATGGCTAAAACGCCCAGGCGGTAGGACAAGTTGAAAGCTTCTAAAGTAGCCCCGCTGCCTGCCAGCATAATTACAGTCGTCGTAAACAAATACACAATAATCATCCAGTCATAGATCCCTGTCAAATGTCTGCCTACGATCCTCCGTAATACAGGCAGATAATGACCGGTCTGCTGTTCAAAGCTTATGCTCATAATCGAACCACAGCAAATCATAAACATAAGAGTAAAAAGAAGAATGGCCAGACTGCTGTCTTGTCCAAAAAACTGCCAAAGCTCCCGGCCAGAAGCGTAGCCTGCACCGATCATTGTTCCAATAATTAAGAACATCCACTTCAATCCTGACATCATTGTAAGAACCGCTCCCTTACTCTATGTATTTGCTACGTATAGAAATTCTAACGGCTTTATATACTGTTACTAATATGTGTGTGGAGGAGAAGCTATGAATAGGAAGGACAAGTTTTCAAAAAACGAGCACCGTTTTCAATCCGATGATCCATTCATGTGTGAACAGCTGAGCGATTGTTTGTATGAAGTGCTGCCCGTGGAGCGGAACGTTATTATCGTATGCATCGGGACCGATCGTTCCACAGGAGATGCTTTAGGTCCGTTAGTCGGTTCGATGCTGCGCGATCAGGCGATGCAAAGCTTTCACATTTACGGAACGCTGGAAGAACCTGTGCACGCTTTAAACTTAAGTGAAACGATGCAATCGATCCAGCGTCTGCACCCTAAGCCGACTATACTTGCGATCGATGCTTGCCTTGGAAAAAAAGCTTCTATTGGATCTGTCGTTTTTGGACGCGGAGCCCTTACACCTGGTGCCGCTCTGAACAAGAATTTACCTGCTGTGGGGGACTATCATATAAGCGGATTAGTAAACGTAGGCGGGTTCATGGAATACGTCGTGCTGCAAAATACACGACTGCACTTAGTGATGAATATGGCAGCAAAAATAGCAGCCTCCCTTCGGTTAACAGAAGCCAAACGTATGAATGAGCGATTTAAAAATCAGCCCTATCAGAACTTTCTGGCCGCAACAAAAAAACAGCAATGAGAGATTTGCCCCCTCACTGCTGTTAAAATAACTGCGAAATATATAATACTAAGCCCACCATAATTAAAGAAGGAAGAAGATTGGCCACACGTATCTTAGTCAGCTTTAATAAATTTAAGCCTAGCGCCACGATTAGAAGTCCTCCCGTGGCTGTCATCTCCACAATAAAAAGGTCAAGCATTTCCTGCGGAATCCAGCGGTTAATCTGGGTGGCCAGCAAAGCAATCGATCCCTGATAGAGAACGACAGGGATGACAGAAAAAATGACACCGATCCCAAGCGTTGACGTTAATACTAATGCGACAAATCCGTCAATAACCGCCTTAGTAATCAATATTTCGTGATCGTTACGCAATCCTCCATCCAATGCTCCAATAACCGACATGGCTCCAATACCAAAAATCAGTGAAGCCGTAATAAACCCTTGGGCCATCGTCGACATCTGATCAGGTTTAATGAATTTCCTCTCGATCCAGCGTCCTATGTATTCAAGTCTTTCTTCTAAATGAAGAGCTTCACCGATAATAGCTCCCGTTAATAAACTCACCAAAACAATAACAATATTGTCTGTTTCAAAGCCCATTTGTAAGCCAATTAACAGAACCGCTAAACCAACCCCGCTCATAACTGTTTCTTTAAACCGCTCAGGAATTTTTGTGAAAAACAAACCTAGAAGCGTTCCGATAATAATGCAAATTCCGTTTACAATTGTTCCTAATAGTGCCATAGCTTTCTCTCCAATGTTCATGTTTCACGTGAAACATTATGTAAATCGTTAAAAACGTGCTCGAAATATTGACTCAGGCATAAACAAAAGACCTGGACGGATTCCCTGCCAGGTCTTCTGTGATCTTAACCATCACTTGTGATCCAGCCAATTTAAAATGCGTTCCAGATCCTCATTGTCAAAAAACTCGATCTCAATCTTACCTTTTTTCTTGCCCTGGTGAATGGTAACACCTGTGCCGAGACGCTCTTTCAACGTTTCTTCTCTTTCCTTAATAAATATATCTTTTTCTGGAGGCTTTGTTTTTTTCTTTGTTTTCCGTTCGTTTAATTCTGTAATCAGCTTTTCAGTTTGTCTTACATTTAAACGTTCAGCTTCAATCCGTTCCACAACAGCCATGGATTTGTCTTGATCCTTTAATCCGAGTAATGCACGTCCGTGTCCCATGGACAACGTACCGTCATTAATTTTTTGAATGACTTCAGGGGATAATCCAAGCAGCCTTACCGAGTTAGCGATGTGAGACCTGCTCTTGCCAAGCCTTTTGGCGAGTACCTCCTGAGTCACCTCTAACGTGTGAATTAAACTCTTGTAGGCTTGAGCCTCCTCAATCGGAGTGAGGTTTTCCCGCTGCAGATTCTCCAGCAGCGCCACCTCCATCATCTGCTCATCAGTCATCTCCTTGACAATGACAGGAACTTTCTCTAAATCTGCCTCTTTCGCAGCCCGGTAGCGGCGTTCTCCTGCAACAATCTCATAACCTTTAATGCTTTTGCGTACAATTAAAGGCTGAAGAACCCCATGTTCCTGGATCGATTGCGACAACTCTTTAATGGCTTCCTCAGCAAACTCCTTCCGGGGCTGGTATGGATTAGGCCTGCAATCCTTCACCTTCACTTCCAGAAACTGATCTTCCTCTTTAGCATTGAAATCTGTAAAAAGTGCGTTAATACCTTTACCTAACCCTCTCGCCATTAGACACCACTTCCTTCGCTAGATCTAGATAAACCTCAGCACCACGCGACTTTGCATCATACAAAATAATGGGTTTTCCATGACTGGGAGCTTCACTTAAGCGGACATTTCGGGGAATGATAGATTGATAGACTCTTTCCTGGAAGTATTTTTTCACTTCATCAATAACTTGGATCCCTAGATTTGTGCGCGCATCAAGCATTGTTAATAAAACACCTTCAATCATAAGGTTTTTATTTAAATGCTTTTGGACAAGCCTGATCGTGTTTAACAGCTGGCTCAGCCCTTCTAAAGCATAGTACTCACATTGAACGGGAATTAACACGGAATCGGAAGCCGTTAACGAATTGATCGTTAACAGTCCCAGAGACGGGGGGCAGTCAATAATCACGTAATCGTATTCGTGTCTCACTTCATCAATCGCCTTTTTAAGCCTGACTTCTCTGGAAATGGTCGGCACCAATTCAATTTCAGCACCGGCAAGCTGTATGGTAGCAGGGAGCGCATCCAAATTCTGCACCATTGTTTTTGTGCATACTTCTTCTGCACTGACACTGTCTACAAGTACATCATAAATGCACTGGTCAATTCCCCCTTTTTCAACACCTACACCACTGGTCGCATTTCCCTGGGGATCTATATCAACGAGTAAAACTCTGTGTTCTAAGTAAGCGAGGCATGCACTTAAATTTACAGCTGTCGTAGTTTTCCCTACGCCGCCTTTCTGATTGGCTATAGAAATTACTCTGCCCATGCTGCCACCTGCCTTTTTCTTTAGTACTGACGTACGATTTTTGTTAAAAACACCCATCTCATTGCAGTTTAAGATGGGTGAGGTCTGAGAATTTATGATTTTTTCTTCGGTATTTTAATCGTAAACTGATAGTAATCTTCATGGTCCTCTTCATTCGTTTCTAAATCAACTCCGGTATCTGTAACCATATCCAGCGATTGACGAATGGTATTCATGGCAATTCGCATATCTTTGTTTACGCCTTTTAATTTTGGTTTTTTCTTTTTAGGAGTAGAATCATTAATCTTATTAATCCGGTCTTCAGTTTGTTTAACGTTCAACTGCTTCTCAATAATTTCCTGAAGTAATTTTTCCTGTTTTTCTTCATCTTTCACGGCAATTAAAGCACGGGCATGTCGTTCTGTAATCTCCTTGTTCATTACAGCCTGCTGTACAGATTCCGGAAGCTTCAGCAGCCTCAGCTTATTAGCAACTGTTGATTGGCTTTTTCCTAACCGCTGGGCCAGCGCCTCCTGGGTCAGTTCATGAATGTCAAGAAGCCGGGCGTAAGCTGTTGCTTCTTCTATAACCGTTAACTCTTCACGTTGAAGGTTTTCTATTAGGGCTACTGATGCTGTTTCTGCATCGTTCATATCCCGTATGATCGCAGGTATTGTCTCCCACTCGAGCGTCTGGACGGCTCTCCACCTGCGTTCCCCGGCGATAATTTCAAATTGTTCCTCGTTTAGTCGACGTACAACAATCGGTTGAATCATCCCATGTGTATGTAACGTCTGGGCAAGTTCGCTTATTTTTTCCTCATTAAAGATAGCTCTCGGCTGATATCGGTTCGGTTGAACACGATCGACAGGAACTTGAATTACTTCGTCGGGACTATACTCTTCTTCGTGTTGATTATCGTGATTCTCAGGGTCCGACTTATCCCCCAGTCCGAACAAACGGCTAAAAGGATGTAACACGATTAGACACCACCTTTTTCGATCAAGCACACGATTCATAAATGTTTCACGTGAAACAATTCATATAAGAATAGAAAAAAGCGCTGCAGGCCAAACGTGCTGCTGCGCATGCGTATGCCTTTTTCACTCTTAATCTATTTTATCACAAGTTGACTATTAAAAGCATGAAGTAAATAGAATAATTGAAAGTTCGCTTTTTCTGTATCGTATACATTGATAAAATTAATTTCTATTATTTATTGTAAAAGGAAAAATTCAAATTTTCGACTCCTTTGATTAAAAAATTAATTTCCTATTTTCTTCACCCATGCCTTCAGCTGCTCTTTTGGATAATAAATATTTTGGTTAATCGTGACGTGGGGAATATCGGGGTATTCTTGGAGAAGCTGCCTGCCATCCTCTTTAGACATGCCTAAATAAATATGCACATCCTTTTCTTTCACTAATTGAGGATCATCATCGTCATTAAGACTGCTTAAAACATCCGGAGCGGAAGGATTTTTGAAATTTTTTAATCCATCGCCTATGAAATAGCCTGCTGCTGCAATTCCCAAAGCTAATAAAACATCCATAACACCCACTCCTAATGATTGAATTTATATAGCGTCACCTTAATCTAGTAAGTATGCTTACAAATTAAAAAAGAGCTGTTTCAAACTACATACGTAGAAGAACGATCAAAGGTTTCGTTGCTCATTTATAACTTATCGATATATTCCTTAGCTTCTATCAGAGATAAGCCAAGTTCTTTTCGTGCTCGTTTAACCGCTTGCACATCCTTGCCTTCACGTACAAGCTGTTTTAATTCCTCATCAGTAGATGAAGGAGGAAGATCCACTTGCTCTGTTACACGGCGAAGTGTCTCTTCAAGTCTTTTTACCCTTTTTTCCATGGAAGTTCCCCGTCCAACGAAGAGGAGAAGCATGAGAATGAGTACAGCATAAATAAATAAATCCACGTTTTTCCCTCCTCTACCTTAGTAATTTGAATGAAAGCCCTCATTCAGTTCCGTGGTATCCAGTAATTCCACTTCTATATTCTCTTTCCTTCCCCATTTTGTATATTTTTCAACATGCCATTTGTGTAAAAGACGGGGATAATTGTTTTGTTCCATCCATTGCTGAAGCTTTTGATAAGCAGGACGGATTTGGTCATTAGACCCTTTCACCGTTAGAGCCGCATAAGTTTGAGGAGGGATCGTAAGCGCCGACATATCATTAGGAACCTCAACAAATTGATGAACGGCGAATCCGACCCAATATCCTTCTTCTTCGATATATGCCGTTTCAATAATAAAAACCCCGATTTGATAAACGGGGTGAATTAGATGACAAATTTCCTGTTTTCTTTTATCTAAGGCGAGGGATGCTTTCGGAATTTCGTCTATGTATCTATCCCCGTCTTCACAATACACTCTGAATCCGACAATCTTTATTTCGCCGACATTTTTCACAATCGGCTCATATAGGATCGACATTTTTTAACACTCCGCGACCATCAGCAGATTTCCATCAGGATCTTTAAAGGTAAACCAGTGACCATGTTGAATTTCCGTCATAAGCTCGACGTTTTTCGATTTCATAAATTGATAGGCAGCTTGAATATTCTTCGTATTAAAATGAAAAGACGGCACTTTATAAACAGCATCGGCAGCGTATATTTTACTATCAAGTACAATTCTTGGACTTTCCATCGGCAGAATATAAAGATGGCCGAACGGAATCTCTCCTTCCGCTGCTTCTCCAAGCAAGTCACAATACCAATCACGAGCTTTTTCAATGTCTTTAACAGGAATAAAAATAGCTCCGACTTGTTTTGAAATGGGATTCAAATAAAGTGCCTCCTTAAAATAATGTTTCACGTGAAACATTTAATAGTTTTTTTGAAAACGCAAGTAGATAAGCACAGCACTCACAATTACTGCAATACTAAGGAAAAACGTATAGATATAAAAAGAAGCTGATTTCGGGGCTTTATTTTCATAAACGGCCTTCACATATTGATTCCCATCCTCCACAGCTATCTCTTCTTTTGGATCCGAGTCAGAAATCGAGTAATATTTTGTCCCAATTTCATACGCATTGGAGGCATTGCCTCGATAATTCCCTTCTTCATCCGGCTTTGTTTCCACTTCTCCAATGACTTTGCCGACTTCCTCTACCGTTTCCTCCGTAACTTGATAGACGCCGCCATTCCAAACTACAAAAGGGTAAGCCCAGCTTACCGCTGAGACTGCCCCTCCCTGTAAAATAAAAGCAAGAATACAACAAAAGGCTGCCTTTCTCAAACCGAACACCTCTTAAAGTGGTTTATTCATAATCGTGCGGTTTTCAGCAAAGCCCAGCTTTTCATACAGCTTCTTTGCTTCATTTCCGGCGTAAACCACAAGCCTTACGGATGTCATCCCTTGTAATTTTAATTCCGTCATTGCATTTTCCATCATGCTTTTGGCAAACCCTCTAGACCTGTAATCCGGCAGAACGAACAAATCATAAATAAAGCCAATAAGCTCTCCAGTAAAGCTGTCCTTTTGATGGCCATAGAGGACCCAGCCTACTACCTGGTTATCTTCTTTAGCTACTTGTATTTGACCATCTTCGCTTAAGACGTCCTGAACCATTTTTGCTGCTTGATCCTGATCAATTTTGTAGTAGCCACGGGAACCTTCTTCAAGAGATTCTCCTAAATAAGGCATAATTTCGTTAATCTCTTCTCTTGTAGCGTGTGTGATATTCATATAAGTTTTTCTCCTTATGAAAAAATCTTCTCCTACTCTTCATTTCCATTAAAACAGGGAGATTCCTTCTTTTGAAGATCTTTTTCTTAAATCCCACATTTCTGCCACATTTCTTAAGCAGTTTTTAGCGAAGGATGTAAGTAAAAAAACGAGGCCAATGTCGTAATCACGCCTCCTATCACTATCGTTACGTCGGTGCTGAACCATTCGGAAATAAATCCGGCAAGTAAGGCTGCTGCGGGCATGGAGACCCAGCTGATTAAACGGCTGGTTGCCTGTACCCTCCCAAGTAATCGTTTAGGTGTCAGCTTTTGCCGAATAGTTATAATACAAGGGCTTTGAATCGAAGCGGCAAATGTTCCTATCGCATTCATTATGAGAAGACTAGTAAAGGCTCCCATGAGGCCAAAACCGATGACTGATATACCGCCACATATAGAAGCAGTAAACAAAATGTGCCTATAGCTCCACTTGCTTGTTAAAACTGGAGACAGAAATGCCCCGCCAATCGCAGCAGCCCCACCGCTCGAAAGCAGCCATCCGATCGCAGCTGGTGATAAACCAATAACATCCTTAAGATGAAAAACCATCATCGTTAAAAACAGCGTAGTACCAAAAATTGAGAACATCATCGCAAGGTTAGTAAAAAGAATCGGCTTTCGTTTAAAAACATATCGAAACCCTTCCTCCACCTGCTTCCATACCTTCTGTTGAGCAGTATGCTCACTTGCCCGGGGCAGTGGAAGGCTTCTAATAGCAAGCCATGCTGCCAGAAAACTTGTCCCATTAATGATGAGGGCGTATCCGGGATGATAGATGCTCACGATCATTCCTCCAAGTCCTGGACCGAGTAAGACAGCTGTTTGAAAAAGCCCGCTGTTTACAGCATTTGCTTTCTTTAGATCATGCTCGCGAACTAAATAAGGAATGACGGTAAATTGGGCAGTATTATAAAGCTGCGTAAACAATCCGATTAGAAAAGCAGTCAAAAATAACTGCCAGACAGTTAACTGATCCATTATAAACAGTACGCCCGTTACGCCTGCTAAGAAAGCACGGCACGCATCACACGCAAGCAAAATCCGCTTGCGGGAAAGCCGATCCGTTAAAACCCCAAGCCACGGCTGCAAAAGAATCGGCAGTCTTTCTAAGAACGCTGCGATCCCCATTGCAACTGGGGAATCCGTCAGGGCCAGTACGATTAACGGTAAAGCAAGTAAATAAATTTGGTCACCAAAAAAAGAGACTACATTTCCTCCGATTAAACGAAAAGCCGGATAATTTTTTCTCCATTCCGGTCTGCTGTCTCCGTGAGCCAGCTCTTCCATATTACTGTTCATCTTTCTTGTCTAGAAACTGCTCAAGATTAATCGGCATCGCCTCCAATTTATGGCGGTTCAAACGGTAGGTGGAATGATTTGATTCGACCATGCGGGCCGCTTTTAACATTTTTAAATGATGATGAAGGGTCGATTTTCGCATTTGTAATATGTTCGTCAGTTCCTGTAGCGATCGTTCCCGCTCATATAAATACTTGACCAGCTTTAAGCGCACTTCATCTCCTAATGCTTTATACTGCTGAACGAGCATCTGGCCGGGGATATAAGGGTCCTCCTTGTATAAGCTGTCATTGGACACAGGGTAATAGAAAACCTTTGTTCCTTTAAGGTCGGCTTCTACATTCCACGGTCTATACGTATAATGCGGGATCAGCAGAACTTGATATACACTTGGTTCTGGACGATAGGTAAGGCCGCCGGTCGCCCATTCAACAAAAGCTTCCGGCTCTAATTTCTGCTTCATTTTCTCTTTCGCTTCATGGTCGTATCGCAACAATTCCCGCAGCTTCTCTTCTTCAGGCTGGACGACGGCTTCAAACCACAATTCCATAACACGTATTAAATGCTGTTTTAACTTCTCTGTATCGATTTCGCTGATAAATGTAACGTAAGCAGGGAAAAAAGGGTGGTCATTTACTTCTTCGGCAAACGACTGAACGGCGTCCAAGCGTCCTCGTGAAGCTTCTATTCGCAGTTGTTCCAGCGCTTCTCCTGCATAAGGCAGGCAGAGGTGTTTTAATTTTTCACTTTCTGCATGGGTAAGAAATTCAGTAAAGGAGTGAAGGGAAGAAAAGGCGTCATGATGTAAAATCTGGAGAAGGGCTTTCCACGTATTATGCATAGTCACGTATTCCAATTCGTGATGCAGCGACTCAGAAAAACGGGACAAGTTCCAATCCTTTCTCTCCAGCGTATTGATCAGGGACTGGTTGGTAAATGCGGCTATTCCGAGTGCACATTCAAATAAAATCGAATGCTCGATATGGACCTCATACGTTTCTCTCTTTTTATAGTTATAGTGAATTACTTCCATCGTTCCACCTCTTTTTTGTAAGTTTCTTTAATTCTATATTTTTAATATATATAATTCAATATTTTTCGAATAAAGTAGTCAAGATACATATAATTTTTCTCGAGTGGAACAATGAAAGCACAAGAAGAAAGGTGTGAATTGTATGGAAACGGGTCATCAAAGTTATCAGGCAGGCGATATTGTTTACGTCATTTACCGAAATCCTCACACGTATAACGTAGCCAATGTCCAGGAAGCTGCCGTTGTTCATCACCCCGAACAGCCCGGGGAGCTTGCTATGTTTTTATATGAAACGTATTTTCCTTTAGATGAGAATATTGCCGTCTATTCTTCGCTGGCTGAAGCAGAAATGGCGTACGAAGAAAGCTTCGGCTCCATCCACGAGGGGGGACTAGAGTGGTAAAGCCTTTTGTTCCTCAGCTCGTATATATTGAACCACGGGCACTTGAATACCCCCTCGGTCGTAAACTAAAAGATAAATTTGAAGAGATGAACATAGAAATACGGGAAACGACATCTCATAATCAAGTAAGAAATCTGCCTGGAGAGAACGATTTTCAAAAATACCGGGTGGCTAAATCTACACTTGTCGTCGGTGTCCGCAAGACATTGAAATTTGATACGTCTAAACCATCAGCTGAATATGCAATCCCTTTTGCTACAGGCTGTATGGGTCACTGCCATTACTGCTATCTGCAAACGACAATGGGAAGCAAGCCCTACATCCGTACCTATGTCAATGTTGAGGAGATTTTTGACTCGGCTGAACGCTATATGAAAGAGCGTGCCCCTGAAGAGACACGGTTTGAAGCCTCCTGTACCTCTGATATTGTAGGCGTTGACCATCTTACTCACACGTTAAAACAAGCGATTGAATATTTCGGAAAATCAAAGTACGGACGCCTCCGGTTTGTGACAAAGTTTGCTCATGTGGATCATTTGCTTGATGCGGACCATAACGGCCGGACTCGTTTCCGTTTCAGCTTAAACGCTGATTATGTCATTAAGTTTCTGGAGCCGGGAACGTCAAGGCTGGATGATCGTATTGAAGCAGCGGCTAAAGTGGCAGAAGCCGGCTATCCATTAGGTTTTATTATTGCGCCGATTTATTTATATGAGGGGTGGAAAGAGGGCTATAAAGAGTTGTTTGAAAAGCTGGAAGCCAAATTGCCGGACTACGCGACAAAAGATCTAACTTTCGAGCTGATTCAGCACCGTTTTACCCAGCCGGCGAAACGAGTTATTCAAAAGAATTACCCGATGACAAAGCTGGAAATGGATGAAGAGAAAAGGCAGTATAAGTGGGGTCGTTACGGAATTGGCAAGTACGTATACAAAAAAGACAAGCAGGAAGATATGAAAGATACGCTTGGCGACTACATTGAACAGCACTTTCCTTCTGCCACACTTGAATATTTCACGTAAAAAAGCAGCCAGGGTTACCCTGAGCTACTTTCTTTTTCGGGAAAAACACCACGCCAGTCCGCCTGTCAGCAAAGCAGCAATCAGTACCATTCTATTAACGTCATAAGCGGGCAGGTATGTAGTCCGTTCTTCAGTGATTTCATAAATGCCTAACGGTTTTACTCTAATGGACCCTCCGCCGCCTTCTCCGTCGGATGCGGGATGATGCTCATTTCCATGAGATGTGCCCCCTCCCCCGCCTACGTGATAGGAAGCTTTCGCAACCGGAAGTACTTTCTTTGCTCCCGCTGCAATCGGTTCTCCATATACAAGTCCGGCTTCTTTCTCACGCGAAAATTTGTCGAAAATCGACCGGACGGGTGACCCTGTTTGGTTTATAGTCATCTCATCAACTCCTTTATCTTTATATTTCGATATTTCTCTATCTCATACCTTTATTTATGAAAAAAGGAGTCGGGACAAAACTGATTAATGCATAAAATAATCCGAACGATTTTGTTGAAATCAGTTCGGATTATATATGGGCCAATAAAAGATTTTTACTATCGCTCCGTCAAAACCCTTCGCTTTCCGCAGGCAGAGCCTCAGCTTCCTCGAAGCTTCATTAGTTTACTGGTGTTTTTGTTACGGTATGATCCGTATCATCTTCATCGTTGTCTTGATTTTCACTGCTAGTCGTGGCTGCCACTTCATCCTCGGAAGTTTCTGTAAGCTCATCTTTTGCTTCTTTTACTTTATCTCCTACATCCTTTAACTCATCTCCAGCATCTTTTGCTGTAGAAACGATGTCCTCAGATTCATCTTTGACTTCCTGAACTTTATCCGTAATTTCCTTTCCTTGATTATCAAGGATTTCCTGAATTTTGTTCAGAGCTTCCTTAGTAATCGTGGCTGTTTTCTGAATGCGGTCGAGCAAATCGTTTTTTGCTCCGGCAGGATCAGCTTTCACCTCAGATACGTATTGACTGACACTTTCTTTCGTCGAAGCAGAGCTCTGTTTGATGCGGGTTCGTGCGGAAGGGCTTTTCATTAACATAACGGCACCTCCCACAAGTGCTCCAATCGTAATAGCTAAGGAAAGCTTTCCTTTTTGGGATTGCGGTTGTTGTTGAGACTGTTGTTCATTTGGCATGTCTTTTTTCCCCTTTCGATTCTCATTTTTTATATTTAAAAATTATTTTCTCATAATCGCATCTTTGCGGGCTGCAGACTTTAATCCTTGTTTTTTAATTAAAATCTTTTCATACTTACGCTTGCCTGTCTCATTTAGTCTCGCTTTTTTAGTTGAATATTTATCCTTTACGTAATTCGTTGTTGTTTTACGAATGGATGGGTCATCCGGCGCTAGTTTCGAACGCAGCCACGCACCGCCCAATAAACCGGCACAGAGAGCCGCTCCGATGCTTAATTTATTGGATTGCTTACGTTCTTCAATCGTATGACTCATGATTGACCAGCTTCCGTTTTACCTGGTTTCCCGGCTGCTGCCGCTTCTTTAAGAGCTTTTCGTCTTTGAGTTAGATAGTAGCCTAAAGCCACAGCGCCATATAAGCCGCTGACATCTTTCTCTTTAACTTTTGTTTCTCCATTTTCTGTGTTCTTTTTCATACTGGCAGTCACATCAACTAAGGATGAGGTCAATTTACGGGAGGACTCCCCGATATCGCCGACGATGTAGAACAACGGACTTAGTGCTTTAATCTTCTCATTCACATCAGCGAGTGTGTCATTGCTTGTATGGAGCACATCGCTTGTCTGTGTCATTACTTGATCAAGCTGTTCTGGCAATTTCTCTACGGTTTTGTCTACGCCATTTAACACATTGGCCAAATTATTAAGAGTTTTCATTAGAAAAATAGATACGATGGCAAAAACGATGCCGATGATGAAGACTCCAATGCCTAAAAAATCCATACGATTACCTCATTTCCTTTTATAATTTGAATTTATTCGTTATCTGTCCGGGAATGGAACGTCTGTTTTCTTAATTTCCATTTGGAATATAAGTTTATAAAGGTATCTCCCCACTTCATTACTTTCGCCATATCTTCCGAATGCTTCTGTGAGGATTTAGACACGCTTGCAGACAGCTGGTTCATCGTCTCACCCATATGTCCCACTGACGTTCCGACATGATTAAGCGAGGTAAACAGGCTGTCTAGTGATTCACTTTTATGCTGAACGTCTTCTGCTAAGACATTCGTTTTTTGGAGTAAGTATTCTGATTCCTTTGTGATTCCGTCAATTTTACTTTCTACGCTTTCTAATGTACCAGCTACGCTTTTCATTGTACTGGAAGCTGCTATTAGCACTCTTACAACAAAAATTGCGATAAGTGCAAACGCAACGGCAATAATTAATAGACTGATTGCTGTTAAGGACATTCCCATCATTCCTCCTTGTTATGTAAAAGATACCCTAATCTGTAGCTGCAAAACGTCAAATTGGCTCCAACATTCATCCAATTTATGCTTGTTCCGCAATAATGCGTTCTTTCCTCAGCCTCCTCTTGTGAAGAATCTAGGAAACTTTCATAGTCTTCTCCCTGTTTGTTAATTTTCCCCCCTGGGTCGTCAATAAAACTCCCGCAATCACGATAACTGCCCCTGTAATATGCATAGGTGTGATTTGTTCCCCAAGCCAAAGCGCCGCCCCTGCCATCGTAACCACAGGCAGAAAGTTTAAGAAGATCGATGCCTTGGAAGCACTCAGCAGCTCCACGGCACGATTATAAAAAATCAGCGCAATAAACGAGGGAAAAATACCTAAATACAGAATTCCGCCTATGTAATCCATGCGAAGTAAATCCGGCACCCCGACAGCGATCCATTCAACAGCGACAGCCGGCACCATCGCAGCCAGACCAACGCCGGTAATGACGAGAACCGCTCCATAAGGAGGGAAGCGAAACATGTAGAGTTTTACGAAAATGGAATAGAGAGCCCATGACACAATAGCTCCTATCATTATCAGATCGCCCGCATTCCAGTGAAGATTTCCCAGTTGAAAGAGACGACCGTCCACGATCACCCAGACAGCGCCAAATAGAGATAACAAAATTCCAAGACTCTGAAACTTGTTAATCTTCTCCTTCACTAAATAAATGCTTAATATTACAGTTACTGCCGGAATAGCCGATTCTAATATGGCCACGTTGGAAGAGGAAGTAAACTGCAGGGCTCCATAGATACACGTATTGAATAAGGCAATCCCTGATAATGCCAGGGCTAAGACCGGCTTTTTGTTTTCCAAAAAAGAGGACTTATGTTTCCTTACACTTCGATATCCGATCGGCAGCAGAATAAGAAAAGCCACAAGCAGACGGAAAAAAGTCATCGTTAACGGGGGGAGGTCGTTAATTGCCTTTCCCATTAAGATGTTTCCGGCATACATAAACACCACTAGAATCATCAAGACATATGGGTACATCCCGATTCCTCCTTCCTCCCTGGTTACCGTAGGAACCCACACGTCTTTTCATACTCACCTATCTCTTATCTATTAAATTACCACTCTTTGCCGCCAAAAAAAAGAGAAGCGGGACCGATCCGCTTCCCCATTTTATTCTTCAGCTGAAATTCTTCCCAAGAAAAAACCATCCACCTCTTCAATTTTCCCCCGCCACTGGAATTCTCCATCGGAGGGCGTAGGGTCCGCGTCTCCATTATACACCTGAGCATTTTTTAAATGAATGTAGGAGATATCTCCATTTGACTCTTCCTTCGCGGAATCGCTGGCTTCAGCAAGCTTCTCGCTGATGGCCTGTGAAACGTCATTCCCTTCTTCAAAGATATGGGAAATCCCTTCTAAATATTCTTGAGCGGATATCGTTGTCCCCGTGACGAGAGCTCCTTTAATGTTTAATGTGATATCTAAGGAAAAATCATAATTGTTCGCTGCTTTTACGAATGTTACGAGTATATCATCCATTCTGCTTCCTCCTCTTATTTGCCTTGAGTCGTGTCGTCATTTTTCGCTACTGTGGTCTTTGCTTTACCAGAAGATTTACTGGATGATTCATTTGTCTTGCTTTCGGAATTTTCATCCTTTTTCTTAGGCTGCTTAGCCGCAGACTTTGAAGTGTTTTTTGCAGGTTTAGAAGCTGACTTTTTCACTGGTTTCTTTTTATCTTCGGTCTGTTCTTCTTCCTGCAGTTGATTTTGATCTTCCTCTTTCTCTTCTTTTTCGGATTCCTCTTCCGAAGATGTCTTGGTTTCTTCCTGCTGCTGTTCCTTACCTTTGTTCTCTTCTTCTTCGGTATCTTGTTTTTCTTCTCTGGCAGGTGCTTCTGTCGTAGCCGCCGCCTCTTGATTTGCAGATGCTTCTGCATTTGATTGTTCTTCCTGCTGGTCTTCTTCCTGATGATCTTCTTTCTGATCGTCTGATCTCTTCAGCTTACCAGCAGCATTTTTCGTTTTTTCCTTTGTTTTAGCTGTAGTTTCTTTTGTTTTTTCTTTTGTACGTTCTGCTTTTTCTTTCGTTGCATCTGTTGCTTTCTTAACTCCACTGCTTACTTTACTGCCAGCCTGCTTTCCTTTTTCTTTTAGTCCTTCTTTTTCCTCATTACTCTCTTCCGGTTCTGACTGGTTCTTCTTACGGGGACGCATAATCAGCCCGGCAGCCGTTCCTAATAATCCGCCAATCACTGCTCTCGTAAAAGTTTCGTTGTTCTTATCTCCCATTTTGATCCACTCCTCTTATCTTTTTTATACAAAACGATTAGATTGACCAGCATTTTTCTCAAGCTGTTCAATTCGTTTCTGCAATTCTTTGTTTTCTTCCTCCAGCTGCTTCGTGTTTTGTTCAGCTGCTTTGGAATTCAGGTAAGGATCTGTTTCCCACCAGTCCATTCCAATTTCCTTCGCTTTATCTACAGAAGCAACGATTAACCTGATCTTAATGGTTAACAGCTCTACGTCTGCTAAGCCGACTCGAATATCCCCGGCAATAACTACACCTTTATCGAGGACAGTCTCCAGTACGTCTACAATACTGCTGGACTGTGTAGGATGTTCAATACTCATCGTTCGTCATTCTCCTTCCTCATAATAGGTTTCCAAGTGGTCCGAGATCGATGTTTAAATCTTCGTCGTCTAAATCAAATATTTCTTTTAGTTCATCCATTTTTACTTCAAGGTTCATAAGAGCAACCCCTAAGTTCTCGATTTCTTCTTCTGTCAATGTTCCTCCGTCTACTCTGCGGATCGCATGTCGTTCCACGAGTTGTCTCAGGAGTTCAATGACCGTTAATACCAGCTGGGCCAGTCCCTGCTCCGCACCTTCAGGATCTAAATTAATCCTCCCGCTTTGCGGCGGCTGGTGCTTAAGATCGCTCTGTGGCATTCGTTAACTCCTCCTTTTCCTGGTCAAATTGTTCAGATGATAACGATTCAGCCGCATCCATATTCGATTGAACGAGGGTTTCAACAGCAGAGATGAGCACACGTAGATCAAGGTAGACCAAATCAATGCCTGCAATGGAAATAATGATGTCTCCTTTGATAGCAACCCCTTTATCTAAAACCGTATCTAAAATATCAATTAATCCTACTTCCTTATTTTCATAGGCTTCTCGATGTGTCACCTGCTTGCCACCTCACTTCTCATTTAATTTGGCAAAATGGTACGGCGGCCAAGGGCCGGTAGCTTCCAGAATCCAGCCTGAATCCTTATGCTTTTCATTTTCGTTCGTAATGATTTCTAAAAAGTTTTCTACTTGCTCAAGCGGAACGAGGTAAGCGCTGTTCCAGCACATTTCTTCGTCCTTCCCGGTGACATCACGGTTCCAGTTCTTCTTCACCGTATCTTCTACACTATATTTTATTAATTGGTCATGAAGGGCAGAGCCGAACGCTTCCTGCTCCTTGTCTGCTTCCTGCTGCACGTATTGATCCAGCTTCCTGGATTCTAAATACTGCCTTCCTTTAGACATCTGGGCAATTTCATCTTTCTTTTCCTTTATATTTAAATTGTGATCGGCTACAGATTGTGTCAATTGCTCCCGGTCACAATATACTTTCAAGTTCCATTCTTCCTTGCCTTCGAGCTGGTCAATAAGAGCTTTCATTTGATCATGGTGTTGATTCACCATGTCCTCTAAATTCTTTTCAGATTGATAGATGGTACAGAATTTCATTGGAATTAATGTCGCGTTTTCTCTGATTTTCATTAAAATTTCATGGTGATGAAAAGCTTTCTCCTGCACCCATTCCATGTCATTTGTTTTTTCCTGCAGGACTTTTTCTCCGTATTCCGATTCGTCGACGTGACAAAAAACTGCAGAAATGCCCTCATAATTTTTTATTTGAATCTCATGCTCATTGTCGATTCCTTTTAAGGATGAAATAGGATGATTTCCATTCCCCGGTGCAGGAATCATGCCGTATAAATAAACGTATAGACTCATCGTTACCTTCTCCCCTGCCTGAATTCATTTACGTTTCGTCAAGTTCTCCCACTGTTCCATTTCTAATCTCTTGGCTGTTTCATAACGCTGAAGCAGCTCTTCTTCCTGCTCTTTGTATACTTCTTCTGAAACTTCCTCAAGCTCGTACATCATCTGCAGATGAATCAACTTCTGCTGGATATGCTCTAAATCGTAGTATTCCTTATCCACTTCTTCTTTGACATGCTCACCGACCTTAATCAACAGATCTATCGGGGAAGTGAATAATTTATGAATCATGTCGTTTCCTCCACTTTCAGTTTAATGTTGATAAAGTTATACGCCGGCCATGGACCTGTATATTTGAATTCAACTTTATCTTCCCATTTGTCGTGAAGTTCATTTACTTTCTGATCAAACTGTTCTTCCTTACTGCGGTCGATTAAATAGGAGCCGTTCAGCAGCATTTTCTCTCCTATCGGATCATTAGACTTGGCTGAAGAAGCCAATTTTACTAAAGGCTCATGAATGTCTTCTTCGATTTCTTTCTGCAATGACTTGAAAAAACGCTGTGCCATTTCCCCAAGTTCCATGCGGTCGAAATAGGCTGCGTCTTTCGACTTGCCAGCCACCTGCTGTTTTTGATTCATCACTTTTGAATCCTTAGAAATCTGGTTTTCCAGCCAATCTTTCTTTCCGACGACTTTAAGGCCGACTTCAATTTTGTTCTTAATTTCAGGAAACAGTTTGCTTAACTGTGGGTATAAATTTTCGATCAGTACTTGAATGTCTTCCTTGGAATGAAAAACGTTACCAAAGCTGATCGGCACCACCGTGTCTTCCGTTTCCATCACTGTAGAAATGACCTGTTGGTGAAGCATTAAATTTTCCTTATTGGGATGATAAATCTTCATCGGGACTTCGGCTGCAACCATTGCTGCATCTTTATAATGAATGGTAAAGACTTCTCTCGTGTCACCTTCAAACTCAATCGAATCGAACGTTTTTTCCTCATCGGTCTGAATTCCACAGAATATATAAATACCTGATTCTTGTTCCATTGTTGCTTCCCCCTTAAATCTTGCTGCATTCCTCAAGAATCCGTTCACGGACTTCTTCGCTGTCGTACCCGCACGCTTGCAGCGGGAAATGCGTAATATCTAAGCAAATATCTTTGAATTCTTCATTATCCCCATCTACCTTCACGTCGTATCGCTTAACGATCTGCGCAATCATGATTGAAGCCCGCAGACTTAAACTAAAGGCCTTGTCCTCTTCCTCACACAGGTCTCTAACCCGGTTGACGAAGGCCACAATTTTTTCAGCTTTCTGTTCGCTTATTGATGTCTTGTTTACGACAACTGCCGTTTCTGCCTGCTCATCCATCGTCTCAAGCGAAAGAGTAACCATCCGGTCTAACAGCGCATCCTGGGATTGATACACTCCAGCATATTCGACAGGATTACTCGTGAAAATCACCGAAAAGTCAGGGTGGACTTCGATATAGGATTCTGTTCTTTTTGTTCCGTATAACGGAAGAATCCCTTCCTCTAAAATCGACAAAAACAGATTATTCGTGTCCGGCTGTGAGCGGGTAAACTCATCATAGACAACCGTGTATCCTTCTTTCACAGCTTCATAGAGGCGTCCATTCACCCATTCTTCAGATACATTTTCCTCAATTTTATGAACGGAGCGCACGAAATTGTCGTTTAGTTTTTTTCTTCGGTATCCGGTATAAGCTCCAATTAGATCTTCGTTGGTGAGATCCTTATTGCCATTGATCAGCAGTACGGGGCGACGACGCTGCTTGGCGATGTGAAGCGCTAACGTTGTTTTCCCTATGCCCGACGGTCCGGTGAAATGGACGGGATAGCCTGCAGATAAATAACGGAATGACCGCTTGATCAGGCTTTTAAAATAGGGCTCGTTGTATACATCCTCTCCTGAAGAGGCTCGTGGTTTGATGTCCTTAAGGCTCGTCATCCTCTGCCCTCCTCTCCTCTATTGAGGCTGTTCCTCTAAATCACTGCGGAACCGAAGGCTCAATCTCGAGAATTCCGACACTTCTTTATCCGCATCAACAATCACTTCATAGAGTCCAACCATCTCGTCGTGTGCGTACTTGCGCATATATTCTTTTTCTTCAATCACTTCTACGAGAACTCTCCAGCCTTCTTCTTCCTCTAATTTCTTTACTGAAATAATTTTATGAGGAGGGGCCACATTCTCCCTGAAAAACTGGGTTACATTATCCATAATCTTCATAGATTCAAAACCTCACCTTCCAATAAAACGATAAGGACTAGAGGAACTCTAGCCCTTTATCCCTTTTAAATGTTAAATTGCGCGCGTTCATTATCCTGGGACTGAGAAGAAGAATAGTTTTGGTCGCCTAATCGGCCGCCAAGCCCCTCTTCTTCAACTTCATCACGCAATAATCCTACAGCTTCTGCATAACGGAGCCACGTATCGACACTTGCTACTACGACCCTTGCCTCCACTGTAATCAGTTCAATTCCTACTACCGAAATTCTTGCGTAGGCATCAATAACAATTCCTTTATCCAAAATACGGTCAATAACTTCTGCTAAGCTGGAACTATCTGTTGATTTCTGTATAGCCATGGTGAATGATGCTCCTTTCCATTAATTAAAATATGTTTTTATATGGTCTACCCCTTTAATATCCTGGGGTCCTTTCACTTGATCATAGCTTTTAAGATTGTGTGCGCCTTTTAAATCATTCGCACCTTTAATCGTAGAACGATTATTTTTCTTATTGTCATTAATCTTTTCCTGCAGCTGTTCGCCCGACTCTTTAAACGAGGACAACCCTTTTTTCAGCTCTAATAGATTGTCCTGCATCTTTTCTTTCGCTTCTTCCGCTTTGCTGTGAACTTTATCAGCGTTTTCTTCTTTCTTCTCCTGGAGATTTTCACTTAATTCACTGGCCTGCGACTGCAGCTGCTTCTTAAACTGTTCGCGTACTTGATCGCCCATTTCATCTTTTACTTCTTCTTCGGCGTATTCCTTGGCTTCAATTGGATCATCGGATTTCTTTAGTACTCTAGAAACGCGGGGCCATTGATTTTTTACTGCTCTTGTTGTCTTCTTCACACCCCCTTCAACTTTACTCAGCATGCCTTGTGATTCGTTGTTCTCGTTTCCATTCCGGCTCAATTCCACCATCCTTTAAATGTGTGATTTGACCTTCCTAGATTACCTTCCCAAATGTAAAAAAATAAAAACCTTATCTTCGAGACTTTCCGCTTGGGTTGGCATAATATTCATGGATTATTACAAGTGGATTCTGAAGGGACCTGCTTAAAATAAGCGCTGTCTCAAAAGATTCCCGCGTTATGTTACAAACATTACTAAATTATTTTATTTTAAAATAATTTCACTTCGTTATCTCGCCCCGTTAGTTTGAAAAATCAGCCATGTGGAATAAAGGCTAAAGAACATTAAATGAATCAAGGAGGAATCTATAATGGATCGCATGAATCGACAAACACAAGGTCAACCCGGGCAGGAGCAGGAAAGACAGCCTGGCTTTGAAGATAAAATGGAGCCTCTCCCTTTACAAGCTGATGAAGATTACCAAAGCGGTAACAAATTAACAGGAAAGATCGCCCTTATTACCGGCGGGGACAGCGGAATCGGACGTTCAGTGGCGATTGGCTATGCCAAAGAAGGCGCTGATGTGGCTATTTCTTATCTTGATGAACATGAAGATGCACAATATACAAAAGAACAAGTTGAGGCTGAAGGCAGACGTGCCGTATTGATCCCTGGAGATGTCGGGGAAGAATCTGTCTGCCGCGATGCTGTAGAACAGACCATTAATGAACTAGGAGGTCTCGATATTCTCGTCAATAATGCCGCTGAACAGCATCCTACGGAAGACATTATGAATATATCGACAGAACAGCTTGAAAGCACGTTTAAGACAAATATCTATTCCATGTTTCATTTAACGAAAGCCGCCCTGCCTCACTTAAAGAGAGGCAGCGCAATTATAAACACAGCTTCTGTGAACCCATATAAAGGGAATCCGCAGCTGGTGGATTATACCGCGACAAAAGGCGCCGTTGTGGCGTTTACCCGATCAATGGCTGAACAGCTGGTCGATAAGGGGATACGTGTGAACGGTGTGGCACCCGGACCGATTTGGACACCGCTGATTCCTTCTACGTTCGAAGAAGATAAAGTTGAGGAATTTGGTACTAACACACCAATGGGACGTCCGGGTCAGCCTGTGGAACACGTAGGCAGCTATGTACTGCTTGCCTCAGATGACTCCACCTATATTACGGGTCAGTTTATTCACGTAAACGGCGGGATGATCATGACAAGCTGATGCTCAAACCTTTAAAGTTCACAGCTTGCAGGGAAAAATTACTTTTCTCTGCAAGCATTTTTTATGTCTCGCCTTTGAAGCACTTCCAAAGTAATTTAATTTTTTTAGAATGTTTCTGTCTGGCTTTGGGGTAAATAAAAAAGACATTTAACCGAAGGAGTTCATCATTATGCCTGAAGGACCTGAGATAAGAAAAGCTGCTGATCAAGTGGAAAAAGCGTTAAAAGGCCGGCCTGTGCTTGATGTTTATTTTGCTTTTCCATCTTTGAAAGATTACGAAGATCTCCTTAAGGGAGAAGAGGTGATAAAAGTAGATACAAAAGGAAAAGCAATGCTGATTCGCTTCTCCAATCAATATAGTATTTATTCCCACAACCAGCTGTATGGAAAATGGTATGTGCGAAACGCGTATAATTATCCTAAGACCAACCGCCAGCTGCGTTTAGCCCTGCATAACGAGAAGAAATCAGCTTTACTTTACAGTGCTTCCGATATTGAAGTAATGCGTCATGAAGAAGCAGCGGTTCATCCTTTTATTATGAAGGCGGGGCCTGATTTATTAAATGAACCCATTCAATCAGCTGAGCTTATCAGCCGTTTCCACAGCGACCGGTTCCGGCGGAGACGCTGGTCTGCACTTTTACTTGATCAAACGTTTATCGCAGGCGTCGGAAATTATTTGCGCAGTGAAATTTTGTTTGCTGCCGGGATTCATCCTCATTTACGCCCGATGGATTGTACGGAAAACCAACTAACAAAAGCAGCCGAAGCGAGCATAGAGCTTATATGGCGCTCTTATGAGCATGGAGGTATTACCAATGATCTCGCCTTAGCGAAACGTTTAAAAGCACAAGGGGCTGAACGCGAGCAGTACCGTCACTGGGTATTTAACCGGGAGGGACAGCCCTGTCGAATTTGCGGAACTGAAATCCGGAAAATAATAGCTAATTCGCGCCGATGCTATTTCTGTCCACGTTGTCAAAGCAAGGAAGAATAAAAAATATGCTCCGCATGGATCTGATCGTCGAGCGTCAACTTTCCAAATGAGTAATAAGGAAGGCGGCGCTTATCAGTTGCCGAACCTGGATTAAACAGCAGCGTTTGTTTGACAAACTTCAGCAGGGGAAGGTGGGAGTGACCGAAAATAATCAGGTCTGCCTCTTCCTCGGCAAACTCTTCGTAAACCCGCTTCTCCGTCGTCTTCTTTTCTCCATGGCCGTGAACGACTCCTATCGTAAAGCCATTGAGATGCAATACGTGTCTTCGCGGAACTGCTTCCTGTACTTCTTTACTGTCTACGTTTCCATAGACCCCTTTCAGTTCACCAAATTGCTGGAACTGCTCATAAATATCAACGGTCTGCCAATCCCCCGCGTGAATGACTAAGTCCGCCTTTTTCATTTCCTCCACAAGCCTCTCAGGAAGCTTTCTGTTTCCTTTCGGCAGATGGGTATCTGCAACGACCACAATTTCCATAATCCACGACCTCCTTTTCTAGTCATCCTACCTAAAAGTTTAAAATATGCAAAGCGGGGAAGAAGAACATGAAAAGAAAAAAAGGAGCAGGATACTATGTCTCATTTTATAGAAGTCGATCACCACGTGGAATTATTCGTACAGGACATTGGGGAAGGGCAGCCGATTGTCTTTATTCACGGTTGGCCTTTAAACCATCAAATGTTCGAATATCAAATGAACGAACTGCCGAAAAAAGGCTACCGCTTCATCGGCATTGACCTCAGAGGCTTTGGACAATCGGACAAACCTGCTTTTGGCTACGATTACGACACGCTGGCCAACGATGTGAAAATTATTGTGGAATATTTACAGCTTGAGAGCTTTTATTTGGCTGGCTTCTCCATGGGCGGCCCCGTTTCTATACGTTATGCCACTAAGTATGCCAATGAAGAGCTGGCTAAATTAATCTTAATCGGGGCTGCCGCACCAAGCTTCACAAGACAAGATGGCTATGAGTTCGGTATGCCGAAGGAAGAAGTAAGCGGATTGATTCATTCCATTAAGCAGGATCGTCCAGCCGCCCTCAACGATTTCGGAAGCAATTTCTATCAGTCCATTATTTCTGAGCCTCTGCATCAATGGTTTCTTGGTTTAGGTCTCCAGGCTTCAGCCCACGGAACAATTGCATGCGCAGAATCGCTGAGAGATGAAGATTTACGAGGGGAACTGGATCAAATTCAAGTTCCCGTGACGATTATGCATGGAAAGAAAGATGAGATCTGCGACTACAATTTTGCCCTCGAGCTGAAGCAGAGAATTTCCGGCAGCCATTTAATAGCATTTGAAGAAAGCGGACACGGTCTCATTTATGATGAGCGTGACAAATTTAACGAGGAATTATTAAAGCTGCTCTCCTGATATGTCAGAAACGGCCAAAGCCAATGGCCGAAGTGGTAGTTTTTCTTAGATTCTTAATGAATAAAAAAACACCTTCTTCCCTGACAGGGAAAAAGGTGTTTTAGTATTGGCTTCACTGCAGGATCCAGGCGGCAAGCTGTAAAAGAACTTGTTACTGAATCGGATCTTTATTTGGTGTGCCAGCCTTCCTCGGATATTTCTTCGGTGTTTTCCGACGCTTTTCAATTAATGCGATGTTCCTTTCGCCGCCACTTTCCGGCAGCTCAAACGTATGAACATCGACGACTTCGCCTCCAACTGTTTGAATGGCTGTTTGAGCATCCTGCATTTCTTCTTCTAAGTTGGGACCCTTCATCGCCATAAACACGCCGCCTTTTTCAGTGAGCGGCAGGCACAATTCACTAAGAACGGACATCCTGGCCACAGCACGCCCCATTACGAGGTCATACCCTTCACGAAACTTCGCGTTTTTGCCGAAGTTCTCCGCACGGTCGTGATAAAAAGCGACATCATTCAAGCCTAATTCATGGGCTAAGTGATTCAAAAAGGTGATTCGTTTCTTTAAAGAATCGACAATGGTTACTTTCAAATGAGGGAAAGCGATCTTTAACGGGATGCTTGGAAAACCAGCCCCCGCTCCCACATCACAAATACGGAGCGGCTGGCTGAAATCGTAGTAGAAAGCAGCCGTTAAAGAATCGTAAAAGTGCTTTAAATACACGCCCTCACGATCCGTAATCGCTGTTAGATTCATCTTTTCATTCCACTCGGCCAGAATTTCAAAATAGTGTTCAAACTGCTTTACCTGCTGCTCATTCAGATCAATGCCTTGATCTTTTAATGCTGTAAGAAAGGTTTGCTTATCCATACCGTCATCCTTTCCTTATTCGCCGGAAACGCGGGCGATATTCCCCTGTTCAATATAAACGAGCAGGATGGAAACGTCTGCTGGATTTACTCCGGACACACGGGAAGCCTGCCCTACAGACAGAGGACGCACTTGTTTTAAGCGGTCGCGGGCTTCTGTTGCCAGACCGTGTATCTCATCGTAATCAATATCTTCAGGAATTGTCTTGGTTTCCATCTTACGCATCCGTTCAATTTGATCAAGAGCTTTTTTAATATAACCCGTGTATTTCACCTGGATTTCAACTTGCTCTTCTACTTCATCACTTAGTGAAACTTCACTTGGTGTAAGCTTTGCAATGACATCGTATTTCATTTCCGGTCGACGGAGAAGATCTGTTGCACGAACTGCTTCTTTAAGCGGGCTTCCGCCTGATGCCTCGATAGCAGCCTGAACCTCTTCTGTTGGTTTTAGAATGACATTCTCCAAACGTTGTTTCTCTTCCTCAATCAAACGCTTTTTCTCAAGGAAACGTTCGTAGCGCTCATCAGAGATCGTTCCGATTTTATGGCCGATTTCCGTAAGACGGAGGTCGGCATTATCGTGACGAAGCATCAAACGGAATTCTGCACGTGATGTCAGCAGACGATAAGGCTCATCCGTTCCTTTTGTCACAAGGTCATCGATCATGACACCGATATAGCTCTGGGAGCGATCGAGAATCAGTGTTTCAAGGTCGAGGGCTTTCGCCGCAGCATTAATGCCGGCCATCAGCCCTTGACCTGCTGCTTCTTCATAACCGGATGTCCCGTTGATTTGTCCGGCTGTAAACAGACCGCCGATTTTCTTCGTTTCAAGCGTCGGCCAAAGTGTTGTTGGGACAACGGAATCGTACTCAATCGCGTAGCCTGCTCGCATGATTTCTGCTTTCTCTAGACCCGGAACGGTTTCCATCATTTCCTTCTGAATATACTCAGGCAAGGAGGTTGAAAGTCCCTGCACGTACACTTCTTCTGTGTCACGTCCTTCCGGCTCAAGGAAAATCTGGTGACGAGGCTTGTCGTTAAATCGGACAATCTTATCTTCAATTGACGGGCAGTAACGCGGCCCGGTTCCTTTAATCATGCCGGAATACATGGCAGACAACCCAAGATTGTCGTTGATGATTTTGTGCGTTTCTTCGTTCGTATACGTCAGCCAGCAAGGAATTTGGTCAGTAATAAATTCCGTCGTTTCATAGGAGAAGAAACGCGGCTCTTCTTCCCCGGGCTGTATTTCTGTTTTGGAATAGTCGATGGTACGACTGTTAACACGCATTGGCGTTCCTGTTTTAAAACGGACCATTTCAATGCCGAGCTCTTCCAGCTGCTCAGACAGAGAAACTGAAGTACGCTGGTTATTAGGACCACTCTCGTAGGAAAGGTCACCAATAATAACGCGTCCGCGCATAAACGTTCCTGTGGTTACAATAACGGTTGGCGCGTAATACGCTGCTTTCGTTTCGGTGACAACTCCTTTAATTTCATCGTCTTCAACGAGCAGTTTCTCTACCATTCCTTGGCGAAGCGTTAAGTTCTCCTGGCTTTCCAGTACTCGTTTCATTTCTTTAATATATAAAGGCTTGTCGGCCTGCGCACGAAGCGCACGTACAGCCGGCCCTTTTCTTGTATTTAACAGACGCATTTGAATATGCGTTTTATCAATAACTTTCCCCATGGCGCCGCCCAGCGCATCAATCTCGCGAACGACTACCCCTTTTGCCGGTCCGCCGATAGACGGGTTACACGGCATAAATGCAACCAAATCTAAGTTTAGTGTCAGCATGAGCGTCTTTGCGCCGCGTTTGGCAGCTGCAAGCCCTGCTTCCACTCCAGCATGACCGGCACCAATAACAATTACATCATAATGCCCTGCATTGTAAGTCATTTTGGTTGTCTCTCCTTTAATAAATTTTTATTTCCCTAAGCAAAACTGTGAAAACAGCTGGTCAATTAAACTTTCGTGGACCGCATCACCAATGATTTCGCCAAGCAGCTCCCATGTCCGCGTCACATCGATTTGGACAACATCGATCGGAACATCCATATCCATGCCGTTCTGTGCATCTTCTAAAGCCTGTTTAGCCTGCTTGAGCAGCTGCACATGCCTTACGTTTGAAACATAAGTCATATCGCCGGCATCCAGATCACCTTCGAAGAACGTGTCAGCGATGGCGTTTTCGAGCTGATCGATGCCTTCTTCACGAATGAGTGCTGTGGAAATCACAGGATGATCTCCTGCTAACCTTTTTACTTCTTCAAGGTCCAGCTTTGGATCGAGGTCCATTTTATTTACAATTACAATAATGTTCAGGTCGTTTACTGCTTCAAAGAGCTTCTTATCTTCTTCGGTTAACTCATCTCCATAGTTTAACACGAGGAGGATGAGATCGGCTTCCTGTAAAACCTGCCTTGAGCGTTCGACACCGATTCGCTCAACGATGTCTTCGGTTTCCCGGATACCTGCCGTATCAATTAAACGTAAAGGAACGCCGCGGACGTTAACGTATTCTTCAATCACATCCCGGGTTGTACCGGGCACTTCTGTAACGATCGCTTTATTTTCATGGACGAGCGCGTTCATCAACGAAGATTTACCAACGTTCGGTCTGCCGATAATCGCTGTACCCAGTCCTTCACGCAAGATTTTCCCCTGGCGTGCGGTCTCTAACAGCTGTTCGACTTCCTGCAGGACTTCCCGCGTTTTCTCACGCATCATCTCATTCGACATTTCCTCAACATCGTCGTACTCCGGGTAGTCAATATTTACTTCTACGTGAGCGAGGGTTTCAAGCAGCTTCTGGCGCAGATCCTGAATCAAGTGGGATAGTCGTCCATCCATCTGCTTTAAAGCTACGTTCATCGCTCGATCCGTCTTGGCGCGGATCAGATCCATGACGGCTTCCGCCTGGGAAAGGTCGATCCGGCCGTTCATAAAAGCACGCTTCGTAAATTCTCCCGGTTCAGCCAGCCGTGCTCCATTCGCCAACGCGATTTCCAGCACGCGGTTGACCGATACTAATCCGCCGTGACAGTTGATTTCGACAACATCTTCACGGGTGAACGTCTTCGGCGCCCGCATTACAGATACCATTACTTCTTCAGCAATGTCTCCTGTCTCAGGGTCAATCAGTTTACCATAATGCATCGTATGGGTCTCCACTTGATTTAAATCTTTTCCTCGAAATAAAGAGTCTGCAATCGATACAGCCTCAGGACCGCTTAATCGAACGATTGCGATAGCTCCTTCTCCCATTGGTGTTGAGATCGCCGTAATCGTATCCATTTCCACACGCGGTCACCTCCTTTACTAGTTATCCTATATAGTTATCCACATGGGGATCAGTTTAGTTAAATTTTTAAACTCACTAACATAATAGATTATCACACATTGGGGTGTTTTGGGAAGACTTAACACAAATTATCCACATGTGAATAACTTTCTATACGAGCAATAAAATTTCTTCATCCACAGGTAAACAGGTTCTTTCCCTTGTTCCCCATAACTCTTTCAGCATCTAGTTAACCGCCAATCCTATCCAGCGATTGCTCTGATTTTTACAATAAAAAATACTCCTGCCTGTAGAGACAGAAGTATTTCTATTAAACCGGACGGATCACAACATGGCGTTTTGGATCATTTCCTGCTGATGCTGTTTCGACTTTTTCGTGATCCTGCAGTGCTGCATGAATAATCTTTCGTTCATAAGACGGCATTGGTTCCAGGTTTACTGATGTTCTCATGCGCACTGCTTTTTCAGCAAGGCGCTGAGCTAGATTTTCAAGTGTTTCTTTACGTCTTTCCCGATAGTTTTCAGCATCGAGAATGATGGTAAAATACTGATCGTTATCTCGATTGACGGCTAGTTGCGCCAGGTACTGCAGAGAGTTAAGAGTTTGTCCACGTTTACCGATTAACATGGCGATTTTTTCGCCTGTCATTTCAATAAAAATTTCACGCCCGCTTGTTTCTGACTTCACTTGAACAGGGGCCCCCATTTGTTCTGCTACTTCTAAGATGAATGATTCGGCGTCCTGCACAGGATCCTTCTGAATGGCGACTTTTACAATCGCCGGTTTTGTTCCAAAAACTCCAAAAAATCCTTTTTTACCTTCATCAATGACTTCCACGTTTACCTGGTCCTTTGATGTCTGTAATTGTTCTAGTGCTGATTGGACCGCTTCTTCAACTGTAGTTCCAGTAGCAGTCAGCTGCTTCACTTGGCTGTGCCTCCCGTCGTATCTTTCATCATAGGCTTACGAATAAAAATAGTTTGTAAGATCATAACGATGTTACCGACGATCCAGTATAAAGCTAATGCAGATGGGAAGAAGAACGCAAAGGTACCGATCATAAGCGGCATGATGTAAAGCATCATTTGCATTTGCGGATTTTGAGCCGCTGCTCCTCCGGCCATCATTAATTTTTGTTGTAAAAATGTAGTTGCAGCTGTCAAAATCGCCAGGAACGGATCTGCTGTTCCCAGCTGCAGCCATAGGAAGTCGTGCGTCTGAATCGTTTCGGTACGCATAATTGCATGGTAAAAACCAATCAATACCGGCATTTGTACGATAATCGGCAGACAACCAGCCAGCGGGTTAACACCGTTTTTCTGGAAAAGCTGCATCGTTTCCTGCTGAAGCTGCTGTTGTGTTTTTTGATCCTTCGAGCTGTACTTCTGACGCAGCTCTTGAAGTTGAGGCTGAATTTCCTGCATGGCCTTTGAGCTCTTCAGCTGCTTAACGTTAAGCGGAAGCAGGAGTAATCGAATAATAATCGTTACGATAATGATCGAAAGACCATAGCTTCCATTTGTTGAATCGGCAAAAAATTGTAATGTTTGAGATAAGGGATAAACAATATATTCATTCCAAAAACCTGTACTATCCTCGGTGATTTCCTGATTAATTTCGGTACACCCGGATAAGAACGTAAGCACACCTGTCATTGCAAGTAATGCTATCCATTTGTTACGCAACGTCCTTCCTCCTTACACATTCACTGTCACTATTAAATAGTGTAGCACTTTTTGATAGGCAGTGACTATATAAAATTGTCAGTTTCGCGACTTCTTGTTCAATAACTTTGATTTATGAAGAACATGAGTCAAGCTGCTCTTTATTTCATGGAAATCCATTTGATTAGTTGGTTTCCTCGCAATAATGACGAGGTCATAATCTGGCTTGATTTGATCTTCCATCTCGAGAAAGGCTTGGCGTAAATACCTTTTGATCTGGTTTCTCATGACGGCGTGTCCAATTTTTTTACTGACAGATAAACCAATTCGGAAATGGGATTGTTCCTTTCTCTTTAAGTAATAAAGGACGAGCTGTCGATTGGCAAATGACTGACCATGCTGAAATACTTGCTGGAACTCTTTATTCTTTTTTATGCGGTAAGCTTTCTTCATGACCTTATGACCCCTCCGAACAGAAAAGCGCTCGCGCCTTCACATAAACTAGAAAAAAGACCACTGAAGATCTCAGTGGCCTATGCTGATATAACTTTTCTTCCTTTGCTGCGGCGGCGAGCAAGAACTTTACGACCATTCTTTGTGCTCATGCGGCTGCGGAATCCATGTACTTTCTTACGTTTACGCTTATTTGGTTGAAATGTGCGTTTCATTATATATACACCTCCTGAGGAAAATTCCAATTACATAACATACATCTAAAAGGCAGTCCCGATAATTATAATCAATTGCTCATTCTATGTCAATCACCATTTGTCCGAATAGATTCACTACATTCTATTGCTGAAAAGAGAAACGGCAGCCAGCCTTTTCCTCTATGGATGGTGTGAATGGATAAAAATTTCTTCGATAGAATCTCTATGAAATGGTGTTGATTTTCTCCAAAATGTCCAATCGTTTGTAATAAATTCTTCTAATCACTCTTCTGGAAATGATCTGATTGTACGGATCCTACAGCATGGCTCTTCAACTAACAGGCCCCTTGATTTAAGTAAACCGACCCGTTATATAACAGTATCTGTTGCATAACACATTATGTCGAATGATAGAATCTTTTAGCGAACATTCACACGGACTGTGAATAACTTTTTCGTCCATTTTACAGTATCCACAACAAATATCGACAAGATAATCACAAAATCTAGTATTGTGGAAAAAGATTGTCTACAAGTTGTGGGGCTTGTGGATAAGTTCTTTAAAACCATTGCATGAACTGATTTTATCTGGTATTATATTTGTGTTTAACCATGAATTAAATTCGTGCAGTCAAAAAACTATACACAATCTGTGGATAACGTGTGGACATTTATTAACACACTTGTTAAAACACTTATCAACATCTGTGTGGATAATGAAAATAACCTGGATGATTCTCCTTTGTATAAGTATGCATGCATCCACATCCAATCACGAAGGAGCATCCTTTACACATTAAACAAACATTGTACAATAGCCTTTCGATCTTTTGACGTCGTTCGAAAAAGAGAACGGAAGGTTTTTTTGTTTTCTTTAAACGGGAGAAAGGGGTGAAATCTTGGAGAATATACACGAATTATGGGACAACACGTTAGAAAAGATGAAAGAGAAGATTAGTAAACCTAGTTTCGAAACGTGGTTGAAAGCAACAAAAGCAGATTCTCTAAACGAAAATACCTTAATCATCGTAGCTCCAAATGAATTCGCACGGGATTGGCTGGAAAATCAATATGAAGGCCTCATCATTGAAACATTACATGAAGTAACCGGAGCTGAGCTGAACACTAAATTTATTATTCCGGAAACAAAGGATGATCAGCTTGATGACGTGAAGCTGGCTGATAAGAAAGCACCTGATGTACGGAATTCGGGCAATGATGAGTCGACTCAAAGCATGCTTAATTCCAAGTACACATTTGATACATTTGTGATTGGCTCTGGCAACAGATTCGCTCATGCCGCTTCGCTGGCTGTAGCTGAAGCGCCTGCAAAAGCCTACAATCCTCTCTTTATCTACGGGGGTGTCGGGCTGGGCAAAACCCACCTGATGCACGCTATCGGCCACTATGTATTAGACCATAATCCAAACGCCAAAGTGGTTTATTTATCTTCGGAAAAATTCACGAATGAGTTCATCAATTCCATTCGTGACAACAAAGCCGTCAATTTTCGAAACAAATATCGAAGTGTCGACGTTTTATTAATAGATGATATTCAATTCTTAGCTGGAAAAGAACAAACCCAGGAAGAATTTTTCCATACATTTAATACGTTACACGAGGAAAGCAAGCAGATCGTCATCTCCAGTGACCGCCCTCCTAAAGAAATTCCTACTTTAGAGGATCGCTTGCGTTCAAGATTTGAATGGGGCTTGATTACCGATATCACCCCGCCGGACTTAGAAACAAGAATCGCCATTTTACGGAAAAAAGCGAAGGCTGAAGGGCTCGATATTCCTAATGAGGTTATGCTTTATATAGCCAACCAGATTGATACAAACATTCGTGAGCTTGAAGGTGCACTTATTCGTGTTGTTGCTTATTCTTCTTTAATTAATCATGATATTAATGCTTCTCTCGCTGCAGAAGCATTAAAAGATATCATTCCAAGCTCTAAACCACGAGTGATTACAATCGAAGCCATTCAGGAAATGGTAGGGGAAAAGTATAATGTGCGTTTGGAAGATTTTCCTGCTAAAAAACGGACGAAATCTGTGGCCTTCCCACGTCAAATCGCTATGTATCTATCAAGAGAATTAACAGATTTCTCTCTTCCTAAAATAGGAGAGGAGTTTGGGGGTCGTGACCACACAACGGTCATTCACGCCCATGAAAAAATCTCTAAGATGATTTCTACCGATCAGCAGCTGCAAAAAGAACTTGATGAAATTACAGAACAGCTGAAAGCACACTAGCTGAATAGTGTGAATAAGTGGGTCACGTTGATCAACAACTTGTCCACATGTGGATAGATCGAGTTGACTTTAATAAAAATAGGTTATCCACAAATCCACAGTGCCTATTACTTCTATTACTATTTTTTTAATAATAATTAATATATATACAGGAGGAGTTTCTCCCATGAAATTTTCAATACAGAGAGAACAATTGATGGAAAGCGTTCAAAATGTAATGAAGGCCATATCTTCACGAACTACTATTCCAATACTGACAGGAATTAAATTAGAAGCTACAGCAAATGGGGTAAAACTGACAGGAAGTGATTCTGATATATCGATCGAATCGTTTATCCCTGCTGAAGAGAATGGGATTGTTTATGTAGAAAACATTGAACCTGGAAGTGTCGTACTGCAGGCTAAGTATTTCCCTGATATCGTACGTAAACTTCCTCAGAAAAATGTGGATATTGAAAGTGATGACAAACGAAATGTAACAATTCGTTCCGGTAAAGCAGAATTTCATTTAAATGGCCAGGATGCAGAAGAATATCCGCAGCTTCCTCAATTACATACTGAGGACAGCTTTGAACTTCCTATTGATCTATTAAAAAGCTTAATTCGTCAAACCGTATTTGCTGTTTCTTCTTCAGAGACAAGACCAATTCTTACCGGAGTTCACGTGAAGTTAGAAAATGAAGAACTTCACTTTACGGCCACAGACAGCCACCGGTTAGCTGCCCGTAGAATTCCTCTTGAAAATAAAGATGGAGAAAGCAATATTCCAGCAGTCGTAATTCCAGGAAAAAGCTTGAATGAATTAAACAAGATACTGGCGGATTCCGATGAACCTATTGAAATCAGTGTTACAGAGAACCAGGTACTGTTTAGAACGAAACACCTATATTTTCTCTCACGTTTACTGGACGGGAATTATCCAGAAACTTCACGTCTGATTCCTGATCAAAGCAAAACGGTTGTAAAAATTGATACGAAAGAGTTACTTCAGTCTATCGATCGTGCTTCTTTATTAGCGAAAGAGAACCGCAATAATGTTGTAAGATTAATAACAAAAGAAGGCAACCAAATTGAAATCAACGGAAATTCGCCGGAGGTAGGGAATGTCGTTGAAGAAGTGGTCGCTGATGAAATTGATGGAGAAGAGTTAAAGATTTCATTTAGCGCCAAATATATGATGGATGCCTTAAAAGCTGTCAATTATGATCAGGTAAAAGTTGAATTCACCGGGGCAATGCGTCCTTTCTTAATCCGTCCTGTGGATGACGACCAAATACTGCAGCTCATTCTTCCTGTTCGTACGTATTAAAAAGTAATTCACACCGCTGTGATCTAAAAATCATGGCGGTTTTTTTTTTTTTTTTATGAAATTGCGGGCAATTTAGCTATTTTTTGTTTTATTTTTTGGTTTTCTTTTTTTTCCGCCCTATCTTTAGTAAAATAGAGAGTAAGACAAACCATGAAAAATAGGGTGAATATATGAACGAACGTATAGAAATATCTACAGAATATATCCAGCTTGGTCAATTTCTGAAATTGAGCAATGTAGTGGAATCAGGTGGGATGGTCAAAGTATTTCTAGCCGAGTTTGACGTCTACGTAAATGGTGAACGAGAGCAGCGCCGTGGACGCAAGCTGTACCTGGGAGATGTAGTGAGTATTCCAGAGTTTGGAAATTATGAGGTTGTCCGGGAAGAGTAGCCGGAAGTGGCCTTTTTATGTATATCAATGAATTATCGATGCGGTCTTATCGAAATTATGACCAGCTCTCACTGAAATTTGACGATAAGATAAATATAATTGTTGGAGAAAATGCTCAAGGGAAAACGAACTTGATGGAAGCGATCTATGCATTAGCTTTTACAAAGTCCCATAGAACGCCGCGTGATAAAGAACTCATACAATGGGACGCAGAGTATGGTAAAATAAAAGGTAGCGTGTTTAAGCGTAATCGGCGTTTTCCTCTTGAGATCATTTTCTCGAAAAAAGGAAAGAAAGCAAAGCTTAACCATATTGAGCAAAAGAGACTGAGTGATTATATCGGTGCGTTAAATGTCGTAATGTTTGCACCTGAGGATTTAAACCTGGTAAAGGGGAACCCTCAGGTGCGTCGTCGGTTTATTGACATGGAAATCGGTCAGATTCAGCCCCGGTACATCTACCATCTAGGACAGTTTCAAAAGGTTCTAAAGCAGCGGAATCATCTGCTTAAGGAACTGCAGCGCAAACCATCGGCTGATCGGACAATGCTTCAAATATTGACAGATCAGCTGATTGAGCATGCCGTTACAATTGTTGAACGCAGGTTTAAATTCCTTCAGCTCCTGCGAACCTGGGCGGTCCCGATCCATGAGGGGATCAGCAGGCAGGTGGAATCTTTAGAAATTGCTTATGATGCTAGTATTCAAGTATCAGAGGATATGGATTTGGAAACACTAAAGATAAACTTTGAAAAAAAGTTTCATGATATAGAAGCAAAAGAAGTTGAACGCGGAACTACGCTGGCAGGACCCCACAGGGACGACCTGGTTTTTTACGTTAACGGCAAGGATGTTCAGACGTATGGTTCACAAGGCCAGCAGCGGACCACCGCTCTCTCTTTGAAACTTGCAGAAATAGAGTTGATTCATAGTGAAGTTGGAGAGTATCCCGTTCTTTTGTTAGATGATGTGCTTAGTGAACTTGATGATTATCGACAGTCGCACCTGCTCCATACCATTCAAGGAAAAGTACAAACGTTTGTATCGACGACGAGCATCGATGGGATTGAACATGAAGCGCTGAAAGAAGCAGAAATCTTTCATGTCTCATCCGGTACAATCGAAGTTCAGAAATGAGGTGACAAGTTGTTCATTCATATTGGGGATGACCATGTGATCCAGTCGGAAGATGTTGTAAGCATTATTGACCACAATTTATTATCATCTTCTTCCATTGTTGAAGAGATGATTTTTAACCAGCGTAAGAATAAGCAGGTGGTCGAAACGGATGAAAATGAAGCAAAGGCTGTTGTGATAACGAAAGATTATATATATTTTAGTCCGCTGTCAGTTTATACCTTGAAGAAACGAGCGAACATGATGACAAGCTTGAATAAATTAGAAGATTATACGGACGAAACGGAAGCTTAGGCATATATCACTTGAGGAATGTAGGTGAACGTACCATGAAGGAAGAAATACTAGAAGAAAAGCAGGCGTATGATGAGAATCAGATACAGGTGCTTGAAGGGTTGGAAGCCGTACGTAAACGCCCGGGAATGTATATTGGTTCGACGAACGAGAAAGGTCTTCACCACCTGGTGTGGGAAATCGTTGATAACAGTATTGATGAAGCAATGGCAGGATTCTGTGATCATATCCAGGTGATCATTGAGGAAGACAACTCCATCACTGTAATTGATAACGGGCGTGGTGTGCCTGTTGGTATGCACGAAAAAGCCGGACGCCCTGCAGTAGAAGTGATTATGACTGTTCTCCATGCCGGCGGTAAGTTCGGCGGCGGAGGTTATAAAGTCTCAGGCGGTCTTCACGGTGTCGGGGCTTCTGTTGTAAACGCCCTTTCTTCCAAGCTGGAGATTTTTGTCCATCGCGATGGAAAAGTTCATTATCAGGAATACCATCGCGGCGTGCCTCAGGAAGACTTGAAAGTTATCGACGAAACGGATATTACCGGGACGCGCATTCAATTTACACCCGATAAAGAAATTTTCTCTGAAACGCAAGAGTATAACTACGAAACACTGGCCAACCGTATTCGTGAATTGGCTTTCTTAAATAAAGGACTTACGATCACGATTGAAGATAAGCGAGACGAAGAAAGAGAAGCTCAGAACTTTTACTATGAAGGCGGGATTGTTTCTTATGTTGAACATATGAACCGTACCCGTGACCCTCTTCATGAAGCCTTCTTTATTGAAGATGAGCAGGATGGTATTTCCCTTGAGATCGCGATGCAGTACAACGATGGATTTGCGAGCAACCTTTATTCCTATGCCAATAATATTCATACGTATGAAGGCGGAACGCACGAATCCGGGTTTAAAACAGGCTTGACGCGTGTTATCAATGACTATGCTCGTAAAAATAATATGTTTAAAGAAACGGATCCCAACTTAACTGGGGAAGATGTCCGTGAAGGGTTAACAGCTATTATTTCAATTAAACATCCGGATCCTCAGTTCGAAGGCCAGACAAAAACAAAATTAGGCAATAGTGAAGCTCGTACGATTACTGATGGGCTTTTCTCTGAGGGATTATCTAAATTCTTATTTGAGAATCCAGATGTAGCGAAAAAGGTTGTAGAAAAAGGATTAATGGCTTCAAGAGCGCGGATGGCTGCGAAAAAAGCCCGCGAACTGACGCGCCGAAAGAATGCGCTCGAAGTATCCAACTTACCTGGTAAGCTTGCCGACTGTTCTTCCAAGGATGCTAACATTTCTGAGTTATATATCGTTGAGGGGGACTCAGCCGGCGGTTCAGCGAAGCAGGGACGGGACCGTCATTTTCAAGCAATCCTGCCGCTGCGTGGTAAAATTATTAACGTTGAAAAAGCTCGTCTTGATAAAATTTTATCTAATAATGAAGTCCGTACGATTATTACAGCACTGGGCACAGGAATTGGAGAAGAGTTTGATATTTCTAAAGCCCGTTACCATAAAATTGTTATTATGACAGATGCCGATGTGGACGGGGCGCATATCCGTACGCTGCTGCTTACATTCTTCTACCGCTATATGCGCCCGTTGATCGAGCACGGCTATATATATATTGCGCAGCCGCCGCTCTATAAGATTCAGCAGGGGAAAGCTGTGTACTACACTTATAGTGATAAGCAGCTTGATGAATTATATGCCAAGCTGCCTGCCTCTCCTAAACCAGGTGTTCAACGCTATAAGGGGCTTGGAGAGATGAACCCTGAACAGCTGTGGGAAACAACGATGGATCCTGAGACCCGTACGCTGCTGCAGGTTAATCTTGAAGATGCGATCAGTGCAGACGAAACTTTCGATATTCTTATGGGAGATAAAGTCGAGCCTCGTCGTAACTTCATTCAGGAAAACGCACAATATGTGAAGAACTTAGATATTTAATGAAGCTGCTCCTTTAGTTGAGCAAGCAGGAACACCCTACAGGTAACTAGGAGGTAATGAAATGGTCGATCAACCAGAACGCCCACGCGTGGAGGAAGTAAATATAAGTAATGAAATGAGAACTTCATTTCTTGACTACGCGATGAGTGTTATTGTCGCTCGTGCCCTTCCTGACGTTCGCGATGGTTTAAAGCCAGTACACCGAAGAATATTGTATGCCATGCACGACTTAGGCATGCATGCAGATAAAGCATATAAGAAATCAGCTCGTATTGTAGGGGAAGTTATCGGTAAGTACCACCCCCACGGGGATTCTGCAGTATATGACACGATGGTGCGTATGGCTCAGGATTTCGCTTATCGCAACATGCTTGTTGACGGTCACGGAAACTTTGGTTCTGTGGATGGAGATGCAGCGGCTGCGATGCGTTACACGGAAGCCCGTATGTCAAAGATTTCGATGGAAATCCTTCGTGATATTAATAAAGACACGATTGATTATGACGATAACTATGACGGTACAGAAAAAGAACCCCTTGTACTCCCGGCAAGATTTCCAAACTTACTCGTAAATGGAGGAGCCGGTATTGCTGTAGGAATGGCGACCAACATTCCGCCTCATCAATTAGGAGAAGTAATTGATGGCGTGCTGGCACTAAGTAAAGACCCTGAGATTACGATTCAGGAATTAATGGAAGATTATATTTATGGTCCTGATTTCCCTACACACGGTCAAATTCTCGGCCTGAGCGGTATCCGTAAAGCCTATGAAACTGGGAAAGGATCGATCACGATCCGGGCTAAGGTGGATATTGAAGAACAGGCGAACGGCAAGTCCCGCCTGATTGTCACGGAACTTCCTTATCAGGTGAACAAAGCCCGTCTTGTTGAAAAAATTGCCGAATTGGCGAGAGATAAGAAGATTGACGGCATTACGGATTTGCGGGATGAGTCCGACCGCAACGGACTGCGCGTTGTCGTTGAACTGCGTAAAGATGCCAATCCAAATGTTCTTCTTAATAATTTATACAAAATGACGGCCCTTCAAACCTCATTTGGAATTAACATGCTGGCGCTCGTTGACGGACAGCCTAAGGTTTTAAATTTAAAACAGTGCTTGGAGCATTATTTAGAGCACCAGAAGGTTGTTATTAAGCGCCGGACCGCTTACGAATTAAGAAAAGCAGAAGCACGGGCTCATATATTAGAAGGCTTGCGCGTGGCTCTTGACCATCTCGATGAAGTGATTCAATTAATCCGCGGTTCTCAAACGACTGAGATTGCCAGAAATGGATTAATCGAGCGTTTCGGCTTATCTGAAAAGCAAGCTCAGGCGATTTTGGATATGCGTCTGCAGCGATTAACCGGTCTTGAACGGGAAAAAATCGAAGAAGAATACCAGGATCTTGTAGCATTGATTGCTGAACTGAAAGCGATCCTGGCGGATGAAGAGAAGGTGCTTGAAATCATTCGTGAAGAGCTGCTTGAAATTAAAGAACGCTTTAACGATGAGCGCCGCACTGAAATTGTGCTGGGCGGAACCGACTTCATCGAGGATGAAGATCTAATCCCGGAAGAAACAGTCATCGTAACATTAACTCACCAGGGTTACGTTAAACGACTTCCGGCTAGCACATACCGTTCTCAGCGTAGAGGCGGGCGTGGCGTTCAAGGGATGGGCACGCATGAAGAAGACTTTGTTGAACATCTCTTATCCACTTCTACTCATAATACGCTGCTGTTCTTCTCGAATAAAGGGAAGGTGTACAGAGCGAAAGGGTATGAGGTCCCTGAATTCAGCCGTACAGCGAAAGGGATTCCAATCATCAATATGCTGAACATTGAACGGGATGAATGGATTAATGCTGTGATTGCCGTTGAAGATTTCGTAGATGATTGGTACTTTATCTTTACGACGAGAAGTGGAATTACCAAACGTACGAGCATTTCTCAATTCGCGAATATCCGCAAAGGCGGTCTAATCGCTCTTGGTCTTCGTGAGGATGATGAACTGATCTCTGTGAAACTTACGGACGGAGCTCAGGATATTATGATCGGTACGAAGAACGGATACGTGATCCGGTTTAACGAGGATCAGATTCGTACGATGGGCCGTACAGCAGCCGGGGTCAAAGGGATCTCGCTGCGCGAGGATGATAAAGTGGTATCCATGGAAATTATAAGTAATGATCTCCAGGTACTGACTGTAACCAACAAAGGTTTCGGTAAACGTACCTCCGCGGAAGATTACCGGATTACAAACCGGGGCGGTAAAGGGATCATTACGTGTAATCTTACCGAGAAAAACGGACATGTTGTCGCCACGAAAGCTGTAACCGGTCAGGAAGATGTTATGATTATTACAGCTCAGGGCGTACTTATCCGTATGCCGGTTGAAAGTATTTCTGAAACCGGAAGAAATACGCAGGGTGTCCGCCTGATCCGCCTTCAGGAAGAAGAAGAAGTAGCGACTGTAGCTCGCATAGAATCAGAGAAAGAAGAAGAAGAAATGCTTGAAGAAGCGATCGAATCATCTGAATCCTCCGCTGATGTAACAGAGGATGAAGAGAAAATCGAAGAGTCAGACGATCCAACTGAACAATAAATCATTTTAAAAAATGCCGCCTGCACCTTACTTCAAAGGCAGGGCGGCTTTTTTTATACATATAAACGAGGTGTGAGTATTTTGAAAGTACATCCATCCCAGCTGCAGCAAGGCTGCCTTATTATTCAAGAAGTGACGGGTAAAACAAAAAAACCAATCATTCCTAAAAACACAATCGTCCAGTCGGTTCATCTTTCAGTATTACATAAGTTTCAGGTGGAGACAGTCGAAGTAGGGCCAAAATTATCAAATGGAAAACCTTTCGTTCCAACTGAACAAAAAGTTGAGAAGAGTAAAGAAGCCAGTGCGTCTCAAGCACAAAATGCCCTCCCCTTCTATGATCACTATTTAGAAGCTGTAAAAAAATATGAAGCATGGTTTGAGAGCTGGCAGGGCGGTGCTTCCATTAAGATGCATGAAATAAGAGAATTTATGGTCCCTCTCATTGAAAAAGCAGTAGAGTCTAAGCGAGAATTATTTTTGCTGCATCACTTTTCTACAAAGGAAACCTACGGTGCTCATCACAGTGTAGCCATGGGATTAATCTCAGCTTATATAGCATCGGCATTAGGATACTCTCGTGGAGAGTGGATTCAGGCAGGGCTTGCCGGACTGTTGAGTGACAGCGGAATGGCCCGGATTGATCCAATGATCACACAAAAGAAAGAGCCGCTGACAGAAATAGAACATGAAGAAGTGAAAAAGCATGCCGTCTATTCCTATCGCCTTGTTGAAAATATTGCATCCTTAGGAGCACAGGCAAAGCTTGGTGTTCTGCAGCATCATGAGCGATTGGACGGCAGCGGGTACCCTCTAGGGCTGAGAAAAGGAAAGATTCATCGATTTAGTCAAATCATTGCAGTCAGCGATATGTATCACGCCATGACTTCTGAACGCTTTTATCGAAAAAAGCAATCGCCGTTTAAAGTATTAGAGGAAATGAGGCAGGAGCAATTTGGAAGGTATGACCACCAGGTGGTTAACGCCTTCATCAATGAAATGACTAATTATTCGACAGGCACGAAGGTAAGGTTAACAACCAATCAAATGGCGGAAATTGTGTTTATTGATCCCGCGTATCCTGCCCGGCCGATGGTAAGACTGGAAGATAGTGAAGAAATTGTCGCTTTAAAGGAGCGTGCGGATCTTCATATTGACGAAGTGTACGAGACATAAAACAGGTCACGGAAGTCTCTTTTCAGCGAAACTAACTCTGAACCAGTCTCTTAATAAGGAGACTGGTTTTTTAACCAATTCGAAGTAAGATCATAAATTTGTTCAGGGATCGAAGCAAGAAAGTGATGAATAAAAACGTAATCTTCCCGGTCACGCAGCTGGATCATCTCCCCCCACCACTCGCCTTCATACCGAACAAGCATGCTTAAATTGTAAAGCACAGCAAATGACGAGGCCAAGTCTGGAAAAAACGGCTCATTTATGGATGTTTTTTGTTTATAATGATAAATCGGCTTCATGAAATCTAGAGGCTGAAGTAAGTGATCCATAGACACTTTATTAGGAAACGACGTAATGTGAAACAGGCTGGCAGCTGCATAAGGAAATAGTCCATGCGGCTGGATTCGGATTTCATCTTCTAAGAAACGGTAATGCTGTTTTTTTCTTTTGCGCGTAGATAAGCCGTGAGCGAGCACCTTGGATGTAGAGGGATACTCAGGATCAACTGTTACGATACAGCTTTTTAGAAAATGGGTTAAGCTATAGTAATAAAGCAAAGGCTTTACACTAAAAGGGGTCTGCTCAGCGGCCGTTAGAAATTCTTCCCCTAATTGAAGACCGTAACTAAACCGTTCCGCATTTTCATAAGCGAGCTGTTTTGCCTGTTCCTCTCCATGATGACGATAACAATAATGTAAGTATTCTCTCGTATGAGCTGTTGATTTTAAGTAAGTAAGAAAAGCCAGGCCCTGGTTAGTCAACGTTGTTCTCCTTTCCTGTTATTTCAAGCTGTACAGCTGATTTTCTTCTTGAAAAAGCAGTTTTATTGTCGTATTGTAATTAACAATAAGAAAGTGTATAACCATTACCCACTTACTTTACCCATATTTACCCAAACTATTTAAGGAGAGGATCAAGCATGCGTGAGGATAAGTTTACAAAAGAAGGATTAACGTTTGATGATGTTCTTTTGCTGCCGGCTAAGTCTGATGTGCTCCCGAGAGATGTATCGCTAGCGACTGAATTATCACCCACGTTAAAGCTTAACATGCCGATTATAAGTGCAGGCATGGACACGGTAACGGAAGCTCCGATGGCAATTGGTATGGCTCGTCAGGGCGGTTTAGGCGTGATTCATAAAAATATGTCCATTGAAGAACAGGCAGAACAGGTGGATCGTGTAAAACGGTCTGAGAGCGGCGTAATTACCAATCCGTTCTTTTTAACTCCGGAGCATCAAGTGTTTGATGCCGAGCATTTGATGGGCAAATTCAGAATTTCCGGTGTTCCGATTGTAAATAACGAAGATGAACAGAAACTCGTTGGAATTATTACCAACCGTGATCTGCGGTTTATGGACGATTATTCTCGTGCGATCAGTGAAGTGATGACAAGCGAAGACCTAGTCACAGCACCTGTAGGAACCACACTGGATGAAGCGGAGAAAATCCTGCAGAAGTATAAGATCGAGAAGCTGCCGATGGTGGACGAGCAGGGTGTGTTAAAAGGGCTCATAACGATTAAGGATATCGAGAAAGTTATCGAGTTCCCGCTGGCAGCGAAAGATGAACAGGGACGCTTGCTTGTAGCTGCTGCAGTAGGAGTTACAGCTGACGCGATGACAAGAATCGACAAGCTTATTGAGGCTCAGGTAGATGCTCTTGTCGTTGATACTGCTCATGGTCACTCTCAGGGAGTTATTGAACAGGTGAAACGTATTCGAGCGAAATATCCTGCCATAAATATTATCGCTGGAAACGTAGCTACAGCGGAAGCCACCCGTGAACTGGCAGAAGCAGGAGCAGACGTTGTTAAAGTGGGAATTGGCCCTGGTTCGATCTGTACGACCCGTGTCGTAGCAGGTGTAGGAGTGCCGCAGATTACGGCTGTTAACGATTGTGCAGCAGAAGCGGCTGAACACGGCATTCCTGTAATTGCCGACGGAGGCATTAAATATTCCGGTGATATGGTGAAAGCTATTGCTGCCGGCGCTCATGCTGTGATGCTCGGAAGTCTTCTAGCAGGTGTCTCAGAAAGCCCGGGAGAAACGGAAATTTATCAAGGCCGCCGCTTTAAAGTCTACCGCGGAATGGGGTCTGTCGGTGCGATGGAATCCGGTTCGAAAGACCGTTATTTCCAAAGCGAATCCGAAGCGAAGAAACTGGTACCAGAAGGCATCGAAGGCCGCATGCCTTATAAGGGACCATTAGGAGATTCGATCCATCAATTACTCGGCGGTCTGCGGGCAGGCATGGGATATTGTGGAGCCCGTGAAATTGAGACCCTTCGTAAAGATGCCAAATTTACTAGAATTACAGGGGCAGGTTTAAGAGAAAGCCATCCCCACGATGTTCAAATTACAAAAGAGGCACCAAACTACTCCATTTGACCCGTAAAATAAAAGGTAGACAGGGACTATTCCCTGTCTATTTTTTTATGGTGGCATATGGTAGAATAACAAAGATGCATATTATTTATATTCCGTGGAGGTTGAGAGAGTTGAAGCAAAGATTACAAGCATCGATGGCCCTGGGGATGGCCTTGATTTTGAGTGTCATTACGGTTTTTGGAAATCCTGAAACTACATACGCAGACACAGTAGATGTTGAAGCCGATTCAGCAATACTGGTGGATGCAGAATCAGGAAAAATTTTATACGAGAAAGATTCTGATTTAACATTACCTCCAGCTAGTATGGCGAAAATGATGACGGAATACCTCGTATTAGAAGCAATAGAAGAAGGCGAAATAGAATGGGACACAGAAACACAAATTAGTGATTATCCATATAGCATATCCGCTGACTCTACATTTTCCGGAGTCGGCTTAACACAAGGCCAGGATTATACAGTCCGTGAACTGTATGAAGCGATGGCGATTAATTCCGATAATGCCACCTCAATCGCTCTTGCTGAACTGGTGGCAGGATCTGAAGGCGAATTTGTCAAAATGATGAATGAGAAAGCCGAAGAATTGGGGATGGAAGACTATCAATTTGTCAACTCTTCCGGCCTTGAGAACAGTGATCTTGGGGATAATGTTCCTGAAGGCACAGAAAGAGACGATACGAACCTTTTATCTGCACGATCTGCAGCGATTTTAGCTTATCATCTTGTTAATGACTATCCTGAAGCCCTGGAGATCTCCTCGGTGCCGGAAACACAGTTTGACGACCAGAATATTATTAACTGGAACCGCATGCTTCCCGGGATGCCTGGCCAGCTTGCTCAATACAGCTACGAAGGGGTAGACGGGCTTAAAACAGGCTTTACAGATCTTGCCGGCTACTGCTTTACAGGAACAGCGGAGCGCGACGGACAGCGCCTCATTTCAGTGGTAATGAAGACAGACAGTGAGGAAGCACGATTTGCTGAGACAAGAAAACTCTTTGAATATGGGTTTGGTGAATTTGAAAAAAAAGAACTGTTTCAGGCTGGGCACCAGATTGACGGCCAAACAGAGCTTGATGTTTCAAAAGGAAAAGAAGATGCAGTAGAGCTTGAAACATCTGCAGCGATTTCTGCTCCGGTGAAGAACGGAGAAGAAGATCAGTATGAAGTTGAAGTGAACTTATCAGAAGAAGCCTTGGATAAGAATGGACAGCTTGAAGCACCATTTGAAGCAGGAGAAAAAGTAGGAACCGCAAAGCTTGTCTACAATGGGGAAGAAACATACAGCGACCTTCATACAGGTGAGAAACTCCGTACAGAAGTAGATGTTGTAACTTCTTCAGGGGTAGAAAAAGCAAACTGGTTTATGCTAACTATAGGTGCGGTCGGCGACTTTTTCAGTGACATTTTCTCAAGCGCCGTAAGTGTAGTGAAGGGCTGGTTCTAAACTGTAAAAAATCCAATTTATCTAGTAGGATTTAACGCCCGGATGCGTTACAATAGAGTTTAGGAAAAATGATTTCAGATCATTATGATCGACAACTATAGATTCTCAGGGAGGAATTATCATGGCTCAAACAGGTACAGACCGCGTAAAGCGCGGAATGGCAGAAATGCAAAAAGGTGGCGTCATTATGGACGTCGTTAACGCGGAACAGGCTAAGATTGCTGAAGAAGCAGGAGCAGTAGCTGTAATGGCACTTGAACGCGTTCCATCCGATATTCGTGCGGCTGGCGGCGTAGCTCGTATGGCAGACCCTACAATTGTAGAAGAAGTAATGAACGCTGTATCTATTCCAGTTATGGCAAAAGCACGTATCGGCCATATTACAGAAGCTCGTGTACTGGAATCCATGGGAGTGGATTACATCGATGAGAGTGAAGTATTAACTCCAGCTGATGAAATCTACCACATTAAAAAAGATGACTACACGGTTCCATTTGTATGTGGATGCCGTAACATCGGCGAAGCTACCCGCCGTATTCGCGAAGGAGCTTCCATGCTTCGTACTAAAGGGGAACCAGGTACAGGCAACATCGTTGAAGCTGTAAGCCACATGCGTGAAATTCAGTCTCAAATTCGCCAGCTGCAAAACATGTCTGAAGATGAAGTCATGGTATACGCCAAAGAAAACGGCGCACCATTCGACCTTCTTTTAGAAATCCGTGAAGAAGGACGTCTGCCGGTTGTAAACTTTGCTGCAGGCGGAATCGCTACTCCATCTGATGCTTCTCTAATGATGCAGTTAGGAGCAGACGGGGTATTTGTCGGATCAGGAATTTTCAAATCAGACAACCCTGCTAAATTCGCACGTGCGATCGTAGAAGCTACGACTCACTACGATGACTATAAACTAATCGCTGAAATCTCCAAAGGTCTTGGTACAGCTATGAAAGGCCTTGAGATGAGCACGCTGACAGACGACCAGCGCATGCAGGAAAGAAGTCAATAATTAAAGAAAGCGGAGTGCGGTGGTCAAGCCTGCCTCCCGCAGCTGCAAGCTTAGGGTATCTTATGATATAAAAGGAGACATGCATCATGACTACAATTGGTGTGTTAGGGCTCCAAGGAGCTTTTCGCGAACACATCCGTTCTGTAGAAGCATCTGGAGCAAAAGGTATTGTTGTTAAGAAAATTGAACAATTAGAAGAGATAGACGGTTTAATCATTCCAGGTGGTGAGAGCACCACGATCCGTCGTCTTATTGATAAATACAATTTCCTTGAGCCTATTCGTCAATTCGGGCAGCAGGGAAAGCCGATTTTTGGAACATGTGCCGGGTTAATTTTGTTAGCTTCTGAAATTGATGGGTCTTATGATGTCCACTTAGGTTTAATGGATATCCGGGTGCGCAGGAACGCCTTTGGCCGCCAGCGCGAAAGCTTTGAAGCTCCGCTTGATATTAAAGGCATCGCCGATCAGTATAACGCGGTCTTTATCCGTGCACCCTATATTGAAGGAGTAGGAGATACAACTTCTGTGCTGGCTACCTACGAAGGCAGTATCGTGGCAGCAAAACAGGGGAATTTCCTTGCCTGCTCATTCCATCCAGAGTTAACAGATGACCACAGATTAACTGAGCATTTTGTTGAAATGGTGGAAGCTTCAAAAAAATCACTTGCATCTTAATCGAATATCAGCTATTCTTATTTGAAAGATCATGCTATATGAAGATATGATGACAGGAACTAGTATCAAATGCATTCTTCCTAAGAGAGTCAGTGGCTGGTGGGAACTGATGAAGAATATTTTGAGAATCCATCCTCGAGTAGTTTATCTGAAAGCTTACGTAGGATAAACCGGCGCCTCACCGTTATGAGAGTTAAGCCGGAAGGTCAGTGTACCTTCAACCAGGGTGGTATCGCGGGAAATTGATAACCAAGCTCTCGTCCCTTTTTCTATAAAAGGGGCGGGAGTTTTTTATTTTTAATAAAAAAAGGAGGCAACGGCTATGTTGGATATGAAATATTTACGTCAAAACTTTGACGAAGTGAAAAAAAAGCTGCAAAATCGAGGTGAAGACCTCTCGGAGCTTGATACTTTCGGCGACCTGGACAGCCGCCGCCGAGAATTAATTCAAGAAACAGAAGAGCTAAAAGCGAAGCGAAATGAAGTCTCTAAAGAAATTTCAGCTTTAAAAAGAGAAAAACAGGATGCTGATGAGAAAATTAAAGAAATGCGCCAGGTCGGTGATCGAGTTAAAGAGCTTGATACCGAATTAAAGCAAGTAGAGGAACGACTCGAAACCCTGCTCCTGTCGATTCCTAATATTCCTCATGAAAGCGTTCCGGTCGGGGAAGATGAAGAAGATAATATCGAGGACCGCAAGTGGGGAGAAGTTCCGGAATTTAGCTTTGAAGCAAAGCCTCACTGGGATGTAGCTGCAGATTTAGGGATTTTAGATTTTGAAAGTGCATCTAAAGTGACTGGCAGCCGTTTTGTATTCTATAAAGGGCTTGGCGCCCGTTTAGAAAGAGCCTTACTTAATTTCATGATGGATCTTCATTCTGACGAACATAGCTATCAAGAAATGCTGCCTCCTCAGCTTGTTAACCGCACGTCCATGACAGGCACAGGCCAGCTTCCTAAATTTGAGGAAGATGCCTTTAAGATTGAGGATTGGGAATATTTTCTCGTGCCGACTGCAGAAGTCCCTGTGACCAACTATTACCGTGAAGAAATCTTAAACGTGGACCAGCTTCCGCAGAAATTTGTGGCCTTCAGCACGAATTTCCGCTCTGAAGCGGGTTCAGCCGGCCGTGACACACGTGGACTGATCCGCCAGCATCAGTTTAACAAAGTAGAGCTCGTTCAGTTCACAAAGCCGGAGGATTCTTATGACGTACTGGAAGAGCTGACAGGTCACGCCGAGAAGGTGCTGCAGTTGCTCAAGCTTCCTTACAGGGTGATGAGTATGTGCACAGGAGACCTGGGCTTTACTGCAGCGAAGAAGTACGATATCGAAGTATGGATCCCAAGCAACGACACGTACCGTGAAATCAGTTCATGCTCAAATTTTGAGGACTTCCAGGCACGCCGGGCCTCAATCCGCTTCCGTCGCGAGGAAAAAGGAAAGCCTGAATTCGTTCATACACTAAACGGTTCCGGCTTGGCTATCGGCCGTACTGTTGCAGCTATTCTTGAAAATTATCAGCAGGAGGATGGCTCTGTGGTAGTACCTGAAGTCCTTCGACCATACATGGGCGGCAAGGACGTTATTAAGTAATATAGATAGAGAGGAACTGCTTCTTAAGATGAGGCAGTTCCTTTTTTAATAAATGTACTTTCGCCATGACACCGTATTGACTCTATATCTCCAAATTAGTATAATAAGCAGGCAGCTGATTGTTCGCAAACATTTTTACAAAAAAATCGACAAAATAATTGACGGATCTAATAAGCCATGATATATTATTTATTGTCGGTCACACGGAGGAGTACCCAAGTCCGGCTGAAGGGAGCGGTCTTGAAAACCGCCAGGGGCTTCACGGCCCGCGGGGGTTCGAATCCCTCCTCCTCCGCCATTATTATCAACAATCGCGCATAAATATTGGAGATTATAGAGAACAACAGCCGCTGCATTTGCAGCGGTTTTTTCTTATTTTATGCTCTTTTTAAAGCTCGTTTGTTTAATATATTATTGGCTTAATTTAGATGAAATTGTTTGTAGCTCTAATAAATTATCAATTACTATATCAGCCTGGGATAGTTCATCTTCTCGTGAAAAGTCAAAGTTACATCCAATGGAAACCAAATCATTATCTTTAGCTGCATTTATATCGGATAGCCGGTCTCCAACTACTGCTCCTGTAATAATCCCGTATTTCTGTATAATACTTTGAACCAAGTCCGATTTATTCAAAGAATTAATCTGTTGAATACTAAACGTTTCCGTAACCCATCTATCTAATTTGTAATAACTAACAATTGCCTTTAAATATTCGGTTAAACCATTACTTGCTATGTATATGGAACAATTATTTTCTTTCAGATAACTAAAGACTTCAGTTACGTTAGGATATAAAGCACCTTTTCCATTTCTAATATTCTCAATCAGCCTTTCTAGAAAAAAAGCATCAGTTTGTTCTCTTTCCTCAATCGAATGATTGGGTAGTAAAGCTTCCCAAACTTTTGGTAAGGGCACCCCCATAATCTCCCGGTATTTCTCTATAGGTGTAGCCGTATCCCATTTATTTAATGACCGTAAATGGCTGAAAGTATCATCAAGTGATAATTCTAATATTTTATCTGTCTGAAAAAGTGTGCCATCCATATCAAAAATTAGTGCTTGTTTCATTCTTTAGCTCCCTTTCACCTAAAAAGCTTTATGACTTATAAAGTTTTTTCCATCTTAATATTTTTTTCTGTATATCCTACCTTTTCATATAAATCTCGTGCCATGTTGTTGTGAGCAAAGACGTGGAGACCTATACTTTTTAAACCCAAATTCTTAGCTAAGATTTCAATTTCTTGCATAGCTTTTTTACCGTAACCTTTGCCTTGGTTTCCTTCCCAAATGTTTATACCATAAATAAAACCTTTTTCATTCGTTATTTGTGCAAACCAAATCATGCCAACTTCTTTGCTTCTATCTCGAACTGTGAATAAATGATTATTTTCCGTATCTTGTCCTTCAGGGAGCAATTTTTCATATTCTTCTGTTGCCTTGCTAACAGCCTCTTCCGGCTTCCAATTACCAGACTTTATTTGTTCTTCGGCAAAATGCTTAATTGCAAAACTTAAATATTTTTGAAATTCCTCTGAATTCATTCGGTCTAATCTCACTGTCATTATTCTCTTCCCTTCGAACTATGTAATAAAAGCGAGTCTATTGTGAAATGTATCCCTATTCTTGAACAAATTTTAATTACTACAAACCTTGTTTATAAATCTTATAACTTGATACCAAGCCAAGTGCTATCAATAAAATTGCAAATATGTTGATAGTAGTGAAGTTCATTATGTAGTCATTTCGTAAGTAGCTCCCAGCAGCTGCGGCTTGATAAGCAGCCTTTCCCAGCATAGGAAGCACCTTATTCAGAATGCTTGTAGTAAATATCGTACAAATCCCTATAATGACTATTAAATTACAAAAGAAAAAAAGTATCTTATTCATATTACTTCTCCTTAATATCTACATAAGTTCATTAAATCTCTTATTCCTCAGTCTGAATTATCTGTTCTCTTTCCCTTGTTCCTCATTAGCATCCTGATTGCTTAAGGCTCGGAATAGAAGCAGTCTTACTGATTTTTTGCTTTTACCTCAATTTGTAGAAGTTTACTTCCAACTACCCGGAAGAACACCATTTGTAATCTTGTTTATCATTTTTCTCAAAATACTCTTGCAAAAGTATATAGTTATGAAAACAATTATAAGGAAAATGATATATTTAAAGATGATAATTGAAAATTGTTCAGCAATCCAATTCCCTCCATAATAAATACAAATAAACGCTATAAAAACCGTAATAAGATAGGAAAAACCTACAACTATAATTTGAGATGATGTTAATTCTCTGATTTTATTTCTGTTGTTAAAGATAATATATATAGCTATGACAATACTCAAAGCGAACAGTGTGAAATCTATCATATATATCTGCCCCCGTATATAATTTTACCTCACCCTAGATGATTTCGAAGACTTTTCGCAGATCTGGTTTTTCCTAATTCAATGTTTTCTCGTATGATAAGTAGCTTAGATTGCATATTCTCTCTAATACGCAAATAACACAAATATATTGAGCCTTACATCAACTTTTGTTTTTCCTTTTCTCTTCCAAAGAAATGGTAAAAACTTATTTCAAATATTACAAAGCCCACAACAAGACTTCCTATATATGGAGAAGGAGAGTTGATTGCTAAGAGAACAAACAAACACAAAGCGAATGTAATTAATCCAGCAATTATCGAGTATTTAATGTATTTACTCACCACACAGCCTCCTTTACTTAACTACGAACAGACCTTTATGAAGTTTCAAAAAAGAGCATTTCCACCCGTCATCTCGAAACCGGATCTCAACTAACCTTCTCGATAGCTGAATATACATAAAAATTCAATAATAAAAGTCCAAGCATGAAGGAAATGCTTGGACTTATGCAATAGTATTAAGTTAATAGGTGACTGGAGCGCCATTTGCGGGACTGCTGGATAAAGTGTCCGATTTTTTCTAATACAGGTTCAATGCTGGAGTCATCATTTAAGACATCATAATCTGCAATATTTAGACGCAGCACCGGGCAGGAATTAAAATTATCAATCCAGTTCTCATAACGCTTAAACATTTCCTCCCAGTATTCCACGGGTGTCTGCTGCTCCATTTCCCTGCCTCGCTCTTGAATACGGCTGAGAATATCATCAAAAGAGCCCTCAAGGTAAATAAGCAGGTCTGGATGAGGAAAGTAAGGAGTCATGACCATGGCTTCAAAAAGGTTCGTATATGTCTTGTAATCGATCTCGGACATTGTACCTTTTTCATAATGCATTTGGGCAAAAATTCCTGTATCCTCGTAAATTGAACGATCCTGAATAAAACCTCCGCCATATTCAAAAATCTTCTTCTGCTCTTTAAAACGTTCAGCAAGAAAATAAATTTGCAGGTGGAAGCTCCAACGCTCAAAGTCATTATAAAATTTGTCGAGGTATGGGTTCGTTTCGACTTTTTCGAAAGAAGTTCTAAAGTTGAGGGCCTCCGCTAAAGCGTTGGTCATTGTGGATTTCCCTACGCCTACTGTGCCGGCAATAGTGATGACACTATCATGGGGAATTCCGTAACGTTCACGTGCGTTCATTTCAATACTTCTCCTTTATTCAAGTGGTACTGCACTTGATCGACGATATAGTGTAAATCATCCTGATGCTTAACGAAGTCAAGTTCATCCCCGTTAATACGGATAACAGGAATATCCGGATGAGTGGCTTCAAATTGAGTCATAAAGGCCTCATAGTCCTCTGAGAGCTGTTCTAAATAGGATGGCTGAATATTTGCTTCTACATCCCTGCTTCTCATGCGAATGCGCTCTAGAAGCGTATCAAGGCTCGCCTGTAAGTAAACGACCATATTAGGCTTTGGCATGTCACTCGTGAGTATATCAAAGATTTGAGCATATTTATGAAATTGATCTTCACGCAATGTACGGCGTGCGAAGATCATGTTTTTAGAAATGTGGTAATCAGCTACAACAGGCTTGCCCTGTGTTAAATAATCACGATCAATGTCTTCCAGTTGTTTTACCCGGTTGCACAGAAAAAACATCTCGGTCTGGAAACTCCATTCATCGATATTTTCGTAAAACTTGCCTAAAAACGGATTCTCCTCAACGATTTCCTTAAGTAAGTGAAAATCAAACTGGGAGGCGAGCTTTTTAGACAGAGACGTTTTACCAACTCCAATTGGGCCTTCCACAGCAATGAAAGGTAATTGTCTCATCTCTTATCCTCCTTATATCCGATAAAAAACAAAATTCGATACGTTTAGACAGACAAGTATCATTTTACCACACGAAAGAAGGGGAAGTAATAGATTGAATGGATTTCTCAAATAAATTCACTTTTCAATTGGGGCGTACTTTTGTATAATATAATTCATGTGCCCCCGTAGCTCAGGGGATAGAGCATCGGTTTCCTAAACCGTGTGTCGCAGGTTCGAATCCTGCCGGGGGCGTTTAACAGCGAAATACCAGCGTTTAAGCCGTGTAAACTATCGTAAGTAAAAGACGAGGGCGAGCGGTTTTGAACGTTAATAATAGGGTGTACGTTATACTAAAAGGCGCTTTTTTCGTTCTTGTTGTTACAAGAATCGAAAAAGCGTTTTTTATAATGTTTAAAGGTATAGGGAAGTCAATGGTAAACGACACGTAGATGAAAAGGCGAATCATGACGTTTTAGTTCGCTGTACCGTTATCTTCTTTCTACTTAAAAAGTCTTTCGGCGCTAGGCACCGACCAATTTAAGACCATGTTCGAAGATTGACTGAATCAGTCATTACTGTGTGAGGGATTTGATGTTTTTACACATAAAAAAAGCCAAGGAATCCTTGGCTTCGGGGTGATGATTTATAGGTGGATTTGTATTTTATTTCATAACTTTAACAAATTGCAGCCCCAACGATAATCAAAAGTATGAACAACACAACAATTAAGGCAAAGCCGCCACCTTTGTAGCCGTAACCGCCATAACCACCGCATCCGCAACCGTAATTCATAAGCTCACCACCTTAGCTATTCGATAAGGTAAATTATGTGTTCATACCTAGAATTGGAAAGGCGGATACCCAGAAATGAAAAAACGTAATGAACCACGTGCAGATAGAAAATGATCTGCCACTAGGAAATTCCCCTTGTGGTAAGTTTGATAAGGGGAAAGTTTTAAGAGAATGATTATAAAGGTAACATAAGTTTCATTTTTTAGGAAAAAGTCAACTAAAATGTGCTAAACAGTGACAAACGTTCACACATCTGCTTTTAAACTGAGTACTATATTAATATAAGACAGGGAGAGAGTGATTCGATCCAGTCTTGATTTATAAAAGGGGGTGGACCCCCTGGAGCATGCAATTATGCAGGATCTCCTGCTGTTTGTAACCGTGTTAAGTCCTTTCGTGGCAGGAAGTGTAGAAGTTGTTAAACGGACGGTTAAGCTTCCGAAAAACTATGTACCTCTACTAAGCGTAGGGACTGGACTATTACTTGGATCTTTAGCCTACCCGCTGACAGATATGGAACTGATTCTGAGATTATGGGCAGGAGCTGGAGCAGGCCTGTCGGGCACCGGATTATTTGAGATCGTGAATCGAAGAGAAGGTTTTACGAAATCTTCTAAAGAGCGGGAGGACAAATAAATTATCTTCAAAAAACTATATGTTATAAATAAATGAAAAGCTGAATCGATCGCCGATTCAGCTTTTTTCATCGACTGATATAACTTCCCATATACGCATAAGCTTCTTAACATCGTTTTCATTAGCAGCCGGTAGATTCTTATACCAGCGTTGAACCTCTGGGTCTTGAAAAGTCGTAGAGCTCTTTGGGTGAGTATGTTGATTAGAGAGACCCGTCAGCCAGTCGACCGATACTTGGTAAAAGGAAGCAAGCGTCGTTAACATCTTTGTGTCAGGTTCACGGTAATTTCGTTCGTACCCCGATAACCTGGAATTCGAAATCTTTAACTGTTCACAGACAAAGGTCTGACTCCATCCTTTTCTTTGGCGGGCTTCTTTTAACCGTTCTCCAAGTGCGTTCATTCTTTTCACCTTCATTTTTGCCATTTGCTTCATCATACTATATTTACACAAATTGTGTAAATAATTGTGCGTATTGTGAAAAAAGTCTTGACTTGCCTACATTGGCGACATATTATTAATATTAATAGTTACGCGTAACGCGCAAAAAAGAAAAAGGGAGAGTGGATGGTTGAGTCTATTGATTGCATTAGATGATGGTCATGGTATGAATACAAAAGGTAAGAAGTCACCCTATATTAAGGACTTGAACAGGGTGGTTAAAGAAAATGAGTTTAATAGGGAGGTCGTTCAACAATTAAACAAATTGTTGAAAAAGTGTGGTTTCAGCACATTGCTTGTAGCTCCTGGGGATGAGGATGTCCCGCTTGCAGTGAGAACGAACCTTGCGAATCAAGCTGGTGCAGATGCATATATTTCAGTACATTATAATGCATTTGATGGTTCGTTTAATGGAACAAACCCAAGTGGAATCGAGATTTATGTCTACCCTGGTCACTTAAATAAAAAAGCCGGGCGTCTGGCTCATTGTATCGGAGAATCTCTAAAACAAGGAACAAAGCAAAAATACCGCGGGATAAAAGAAGCTGATTTTCATGTGCTTCGTGAAACCTCCATGCCTGCCGTTTTAACAGAGAGTGGTTTTATGGACCATCCAAAAGAAGCTTTATTGATGGTGGACAAACAGTTTCAAAGTGAAACAGCGATAGAACACGCGAAAGGGATTTGTAATTATTTTAACGTTCCCTTTCACGAGAAAGGCAAAGAGGATAATCAGTCATGGTATATCGGGCGGAGAGTGGAATCAATCTACCCTGGAGACTTAAGGTTTTACCAGTCGCCCTCGTGGAAGGATCAAGAGGTGGCAGGACAGGTTCAAAAGGGGTATGGTTTTCCAGAAATTATTGCGCTTGTTACCGTGAGTGGATTCAGTCAATATAAAGTAAAGAATTCAAAGGGACAGGTCTTCTACATTACGGCCCATGAGAAGTACGTAAAAGTTGTTTAAATTCAAGAGCCTTTCTTTTATGAGAGGCTCTTTACTCGATGAACACCGGCTGGTCCTTCTTTTGGATCATTGAAGTTTCGCCGTTTTCATTAAAGTTATCTTTCTCTTCCTGATAGAATTTATCAGCAATAAAAAGGTAAGCAACAATAGCACCTATTAAAATCATAGCACAAATAAAAGCAATCATAATCCACCGGAAAATCAACCGTACATATTTATTGGACATCCATGATGGTTTCAGAATGCTCACTCCTTTAAAAAGTGTAGAAAAGAGTTATCGTAATAAAGCAGGTGGTTCGACTATATAAGTTTCCCTTTTTCTATCTGTAGTATACGATCCCCCAGCTGCTTTGCTTCTTTTTGATCGTGAGTGACCAGTATAATGGGAATCTTCCATTCTTCTTTCAGTCGAATTAACTCCTGCTGACAATGGTGTTTAGTTGTTTCATCCAGGGATGAAAAGGGCTCATCGAGTAACAAAACTCTGGGCTTAGCTGCTAAAGCCCGGGCTAAGGCGGCTCTTTGCTTTTCTCCTCCAGATATTTGCTGTGGATAATGAGAGCGGAGGTGATGAATGTTCAACATCTGAAGCAGGTGGTGGACAAGGTATTCATCATCGGCTCCGTAGCGGATATTGTCTACTATTGTCTTGTGAGGAAACAGGGCATAATCTTGAAAAACATAGCCTGTACGCCGTTTCTGCGCTGGGACGAGAGAGCGGTGGTTTTTTGTTAAAACTGTATCGTTTAAAAGAATTTCCCCTTGATCAGGGACACTCAGCCCGGCAATGCAATTTAAAATTGTCGTTTTGCCGGAGCCCGAGGGACCGAACAAAATGACGGTTTCGTCAGTGACCTTAAAAGAAACGTCCAGGCTGAAGTGGGACAGCTTTTTACTTATTTGTACTTGTAACATCATTATTTAACTCCTCATTTACCGCTTCTAAAGCTAAGAATATTTCGTTTACTCCACCAATTTAACCAGAGAATCGAACTGAATCCAAGAATCAGGATAACAATTACCCAGGTGCGGGCCTCTTCCATTCTCCCTGATTCCACAGCAAAGTAAATGGCTAATGGGATGGTATCTGTCTTGCCGGGTATATAACCGGCAAGCATTAACGTAGCTCCAAATTCGCCTAATGCACGGGCGAATGTTAAAACCGTACCGGCCAATAACCCGGGCCAGGCTAACGGAAAGGAGATTGTAAAGAAGACTTTCCACTTTGAAGCTCCAAGTGTTAGCGCTGCTTTTTCAATTTGAGGATCATAGTTTTGAAAAGAAGCCGATGCACTCTGATACATTAAAGGAAAAGAAACGACAATAGCTGCAATCACGACACCAAGCCAGGAAAAAACGACCTGAATACCAAACCAGTCGGTCAGCAGCCGGCCGATCGGTCCATTGTTACCGAATAAATATAGTAGACCAAATCCAATTACCGTAGGAGGGAGAACCATTGGAAGCAAAAGGATGGATTCAATGATACTTTTCCCGGGAAATAATTTCCGGCTGATCAGCCGTGCCAGGGAAATTCCAGTTATGAATACGATCAAAGTAGCGATGCTGGCGGTTTGTAATGATAGAATTAGAGGCGAAGTTGACATTAAGTATCATTCCTGTTCTAGCTTAAATCCATAAGATTTAAAGATTTCCTGGGGAATATCTGTTTTTAAATAACGAAGAAAATCTTCTGCCGCTTCGGTGTTATTACTTTGACTCGTTACAGCTGCTGGATAAATAATTGGGTCATGGGTATTCGTGTCGATTTCTGCAATGATTTTCACCTTGTCGGTAATTTGGGCGTCGCTGGCATAGACGAGTCCGTAGTCTGCGTTCCCTGATTCGACATAAGCGAGTACTTGTCTTACGTCATTTCCGTAAACAAGCTGATCTGAAACTTCACCCCAGATTCCGGCGTTCATAAGGGCTTGTTTAGCGTACTTGCCTGCTGGAGCACTATCTGGTTCTCCTAAAGCAATAGTTTGGTCTTCTTTCGTCGTAAGCTGGTTTAAATTATCGATTGATGTCTGTTTCTCAGCCGGTGCAATTAATACAAGCGTATTCTTAACAATAGAGGTCTGAGTATCAGGGCGGATATTTTCACCCGCTGCCAACCGGTTGGACCACTGCTCATTTGCTGAGATAAATAGATCAACAGGGGCGCCGTGCTGAATTTGTTGGGCTAGTTTGCCTGAGCTCCCTGAATTCAATGTAATCGTTACGTTATGATCACTTTCATATTTTTCTATGATTTCCTCCATTACGTCTATTGTACTGGAGGCTGCTGAGATCGTAAGCTCCACTTCTTGTTCTGTTGACTGCTGGCAGCCTGTCAGGACAAGCAGCACAATGAAACAAAACGCTTTTATATTCGTATACATGATTAGTCTCCTCAAACCTTCATTAGTAACTATTATACGAAGGAGAAAAAGGCAAGTAAAATAGAAATAGATTTAAGGAAGGGAACTTTTTATGAAGCTGCAGATTATAATTAGTCTTATTTTGGCTTTTTTACTTACTCAGGCTCCTGTGTTTGGAAAGTACTTTGCCATGATTAATACGATGATTCATGAAACAGGACACTCGCTAGTGGCTCTGTTAACAGGGGGAGAAGTCCGGAACATTTCCCTGTTCGCTAATACTTCAGGGGTGACGATGACGGGCCACGCCTCATGGCTCAGTCAATTTCTGACTAGTTTATCAGGGTATGTGTTCGCGTCTTTTATGGGATTCTTCTTTTTTTATCTCATCGTCAAAGGTCATTACCGATGGATGGTATATATTTTGTTAGCTATCCTGCTTATAAATGTTGTATTTTGGGTGCGAAACATCTATGGTGTTTTTTGGATCGTGACGTTTGGCGCGGGCTTTATTTGGCTGCTGCGCACGGGCCATCAGACCGTAATTCAATACGTGCTCGTATTTATAGCCTGTTTAATTATGGTAGAAGCGGTTAGCAGTGCATTTGAAATCATGATCCTTAGTCTCTTTGCTCCTGCTCAGGCAGGTGATGCAGCGAACCTGGCAAGAATCGTGCCGCTGATACCAACCCCTGTATTCGGTGTCATCTTTTTCGCCCAGGCCTTGTATTTTGCCTGGCTTGCGTTGAAGAAGGTCTTTCTCGTTTGAGAAGGCAGCTGGGTAGATTCCTAAAATATTTTGAGAACTCCGCAAACGCCCTTACCGGATACTTATTTCTACATAACGTAGTAAAGAAAGTATGGAAGGGGGTACACAATATGAGCGGAGGATATGGTGGAGGATTCGCGCTGTTGGTTGTGCTGTTTATTTTATTAATTATTATTGGTGCAGCATACGTCGGCGGCGGTGGATACGGTTATTAAGTAAAAAGCGGGGGTTCCCCGCTTTTTATCATTTCACGCTTCTTTAGTTTGAAAGGCGGGAAATGGGGTATATAAGTAGTAGTTGACTATGAGACTTTTGGGGGAATTACGTATGGATTTAAAAGACCGCCTGATCAGTCAGGGCTATGATCAAATTGATATTTTCTTAATTGATGAAGACAATAATCAAGAGACAATTGCTGACATCACTCTTCATAAAGTGAATGACTTAGAGTACAAGCTGTACTTAGAGCCTGACTCACTTAAATATGAGCTGGAAGAGGACAACCCGTACTTCATTGCTCAACAAAAACAGGACAGCGGCAGTGCCAAACAAGTAAAAGGATTTATATTAGAATGGTAGTCACTTAAGAAAAGGGCAGATCAGGAGTTCCCTTTTCTTTTTTTGCGCGCTTTTTTGTCAGCCAGACCTCCAATGATGAGGAGAATTCCTGATACGATCAGCAAAGCAGAAACGAGCGGATTATGAACCGTTACAAGAAGAATAACAGCAGCAATAATATTCGCGGTGCCAACAAAACTCAGTACAATAAACATTTGATTTTCTTTATCCATAAGAAGCCCTCCCTTGCTATTCTTTTAGTATAACGAATTTTGCTGAGCTCATGGAACACCTGTGTTGTCTGTTTAAAAAAAGGCAGAAAGTGGAATGAGCAACGTAGAACGTCACGAGGAGGAACTATTATGATCGAACACAAACTTTATATCAATGGTCAATATACTGAATCAAGCGGTGAGGAATGGATCGATATTGTCAACCCTGCGACGGAAGAAGTGATTTCCAAAACTCCTAAAGGTACCTCTCAAGACGTAGATCATGCGGTAGAGGCAGCTTTTCAAGCCCAAAAAGAATGGGAGTTAACACCAAATATAGAACGCGGGAAAATGGTGAGAAAGCTTGGAGACGAAATAGAAAATAAACGGGATACTTTCATCGAATTACTCCAGGAAGAACAAGGGAAGGATTATGAGCTGGCAAGCGGGGAAATTGATTTAGCTATTGATTATTTCCGTTACATGTCAGAGTGGGCGAGACGAATAGAAGGGGAAATTGTCCCAAGTGATCGACCAAATGAAAACATTTTTATTTATAAAAAACCGATTGGGGTTGTAGCTGGAATTGTACCATGGAATTTTCCTGTATTTATTCTGGCGAGAAAGGTAGCTACTGCGTTAGTAACAGGATGTACAATCGTCCTTAAACCAAGTCAACAAACGCCGAACACAGCGATGGAATTTACTAAAATCATTGATTCCATGGAAGAGATTCCAAGAGGCGTGTATAACGTGGTGACAGGAACAGGTTCAGAAATTGGAAATAGTCTGGCCAAACATGAGAAGGTGCAGATGGTTTCTATGACGGGAAGTGTCCCTGCAGGAACGAAGGTTATGGAAGCTGCTGCACAGAATATAACAAAAGTAAATCTCGAGCTCGGCGGGAAAGCCCCGGCTATTGTTACAGCTAATGCGGATCTGGACACAGCAGTGGAGAGCATAACAACATCCAGGCTGGCAAATAATGGGCAGGCATGTACAAATGCGGAGCGGGTCTATGTTCATGAAAGTGTCGCTGATGAACTAATAGAAAAGCTTAAGCAGTCATTTGAACAGCTTACAATTGATGATCCGCGTCAAAATAAAGACGCCGATGTTGGTCCGCTCGTAAGTAAAGATCGGCTTGAAACTGTCGAAGGCATGGTTACTGATGCCATTAAAGAAGGAGCGCAAGTTGCAGTAGGCGGTGAACGAGCTTCCCTTGCGAAGGGTTACTTTTATAAGCCGACGATCCTTACGAATGTCTCTCATGACTCCACCGTGATGCAGGAGGAGATCTTTGGCCCGGTAATCCCGATCAGCACTTTTCAAACCCTTGATGAAGCGATAGATAAAGGGAACGATACCGAATTCGGTCTCTCCTCTTCTGTTTATACAGAAGATTTGAACGAAGCTATGCGTGTAGTAAACGAGCTTAAATTTGGAGAAACTTTTGTGAACCGTGAGAATTTTGAAGCTGTCCAGGGTTATCATGCCGGCATGAGAAAATCCGGGCTCGGCGGAGCAGATGGAAAACATGGCATGGAAGATTTCCTCGTAACCCAGGTTGCTTATATGCAATACAACAACAAGAAGAAATAAAAAGACCCTCCATGCCCCAAAAAGCTCGTTGCAGGGCCAGCCTTTAGTCACTTGTCCTGTAGAAGTCTAAGTATATTTTTATGCTTAATTAAGTTTTCGCTGTTCAGGGATAGAATGAAAACACATCTTAACGAAACCAGCCAATAGTCATCAAATGAACCGTTACAGCGGTGTATCGTAAAGAGTGGTTTCCTACAATCCTTTTCACTCCCTCCGGCAGCGGAAAAGCTTGAAAAAGCAACAAAAAGATCTCCACCTCCGGAGATCTTTTTTTTATCGGTTATCGATTTTTTCTGGATAGAGATCATGATTCATTAAGCGGTGAGAAGCCATCTCTTCAAATTTGGTATTTGGTTTACCGTAGTTGCAATAAGGATCGATGGAAATACCGCCTCTTGGAGTAAATTTACCCCAGACTTCAATATAGCGGGGATCCATTAGTTTTATTAAATCATTCATAATTGTATTGACGCTGTCCTCGTGAAAGTCTCCGTGATTTCGAAAGCTGAATAAATAAAGCTTCAGCGATTTACTTTCCACCATCTTTACGTCTGGGATGTAGCTGATGTAAATCGTGGCAAAATCAGGCTGACCTGTTTTAGGACAAAGGGTGGTAAACTCAGGACAGTTAAATTTTACAAAATAATCACGGTTTGGATGCTGGTTATCAAACGTCTCTAATACGTCTGGATTATATTCAAAGGAATATTCGTTATTCTGGCTGCCTAACAGGGTTAAATCCGTTAATTGTTCATCTTTACGTCCTGCCAAAGGATGTTCCCTCCTTCTTTATGTTGTAGTGAAATAATCACCTATGAAGCATGTCTATTATAGGGACCGTGGGTGTGGAAGTCAATGTGTGAAAAGGTGAATAAGAACTAATTATGTAAATCTTCGGGCATTTCCCTTTAAAAATAAATCGCTTTCTACTAAAATAGTAATTAATTCACGAAATTTTTTGAAAAAATCATGAAGGCAGCTCTGTTTCAACAAAAAATGCAAGCAGGGCTTTTTTCAGAAATCAGAAGAAACCGTTTACAAAAATTCATTCTATGAGGTGATACTATGGACATGCAACCAATTAAAGCAAGATCAGGAAATCACAACTTAGAAAATTATGAACAAACGTACAACAACTTTAAATGGGATGAAGCGAAAGCTAACTTTACATGGAGCGAAACAGGAAAAGTAAACATTGCTTATGAAACGATTGATAAGCATGCTGCAGATCCTGCGAAAAAAGATAAAGCGGCGCTGATTTACACATCGCCTGACCGGGAAGAAGTATTAACTTTTGACCAATTAAAAAGAAAGAGTAATCAATTTGCAAACGTATTAAAAGATCAAGGTATTGAAAAAGGAGATCGTGTCTTTCTGTTCATGCACCGCAGCCCTGAATTCTATGCGGCTTTTTTAGGCATCTTGAAAACGGGTGCGATCGCTGGTCCTCTATTTGAAGCCTTTATGGAGCAGGCGGTACGTGACAGGCTCGAGGACAGTGAAGCCAAAATGCTGATTACGACACCGGAATTACTTGATCGTGTACCGCAGAATGAGCTTCCGAACTTAGAGAAGATTGTTCTTGTCGGCGGTGATCCAGATGACAGCAGGTACATCAGCTTTGAAAAAGAAATGGAAAAAGCCTCTGAGGACTTTGAACTGGAGTGGGTGGATCTTGAGGACGGTATGCTTCTTCACTATACTTCTGGTTCAACTGGTAAGCCTAAAGGGGTCTATCATGTTCATAACGCGATGATTCAACATTATCAGACAGGGAAATGGGTGCTTGACCTTAAAGAGGATGATGTTTATTGGTGTACAGCAGACCCTGGCTGGGTTACAGGAACAAGCTATGGAATTTTTGCCCCGTGGTTAAATGGGGTTACGAATGTGATTAGAGGCGGACGTTTCAGCCCGGATGACTGGTATGGCACGATCGCAGATCAGAACGTAAGCGTCTGGTATTCCGCACCTACCGCATTTCGAAAATTGTTAAGTGCTGGAGAGGAAGCAGCACAAAAGCACGACCTTTCCTCTCTTCGTCATATTTTAAGTGTAGGAGAGCCGCTGAACCCTGAGGTTATTACGTGGGGTCTTAAAGCTTTTGACCTGCGCATTCATGATACATGGTGGATGACAGAAACAGGTGCAATGCTGATCTGTAACTATCCAGCTATGGATATGCGGCCGGGATCGATGGGTAAGCCGTTACCGGGAATTGAAGCAGCGATCGTAGATAATGAAGGTAACAAGCTTCCTGCCAACCAGATGGGGAACCTGGCAATTAGAGAAGGATGGCCGTCTATGATGAGAGCCATTTGGAATAACCCGGGCAAATACGAAAGCTACTTTATTAATGGCTGGTATGTGTCGGGAGATAGTGCTTATCAAGATGAAGAAGGATACTTCTGGTTCCAGGGACGTCTTGATGATGTGATCAATACTTCAGGAGAACGAGTTGGTCCGTTCGAAGTCGAGAGTAAATTAATTGAACATGAAGCAGTAGCTGAGGCGGGAGTTATCGGAAAACCGGATCCTGAACGCGGTGAAATCATTAAAGCCTTCATCACTTTAAGAGAGGGCTATAGTGAATCTGATGATTTACTCGAGGATATCCGTCAATTTGTGAAAAAAGGCTTAAGTGCCCACGCAGCTCCTCGTGAAATTGAAATTAAAGATACAATTCCTAAAACACGAAGCGGTAAAATTATGAGACGCCTCCTGAAATCATGGGAACTTGGATTGCCGACGGGAGATACGTCAACACTAGAAGAATAATCGAGATTAAGCACACAGTTTACTGCTGTGTGCTTTTCTTTGTCTAAAATTGTTTCACGTGAAACAACTACTCTCTGGGATTTATTAAAATGAGCTTATTTGACGGGCAATTAGGGAATAACTAAAGATGCAAGATAGACAACTGTTTACATAGAGTTCTCGACATACGCAAGTTAGTGTAAAGGAAGTGATAGAAGTGTCGAAAGTATATGACGTAATAGGAATTGGAATTGGTCCTTATAATTTAGGATTAGCTGCATTATTAGATGAAACAGAATTATCTTCTTTATTTTTTGATGATACCCCTCGGTTGGAATGGCATCCTGGTATGCTCATTGATGGTGCGGATTTACAGGTCCCTTTTTTAGCCGACCTCACCACTTTTGCAAACCCGAAAAGCCCTTATACGTTTATGAATTATTTACATGAGCATAATCGTATGTTCCCTTTTTATTTTCATAAGCATTTTAAGATCCCTCGGGAGGAATATAATCATTATCTGCAGTGGGTGTCGCAACAATTAAGTGGATTACATTTTAACCATCCTGTTGTGGATGTTATTGATCATAATGATCATTACGAGGTTGTAGCTCTGGACAAAGACTCAAACCAAACGGAGAGCCACTATTCTAAACACGTCGTCCTCGGTACAGGAAGTAAACCGCTCATTTTAGAAGGCATGGATGACTTGCCGAGTGAGGATGTGATTCATACGAGCCGATATTTATTTGAGAAAAAGAACTTGCTTCAATCAAAGCATGTAACGGTTGTCGGTTCTGGTCAGAGCGCACTTGAAGTATTTTTAGATTTGTTGGAGGAACAGAAGCGAAAAGATATGGAACTGACGCTTCTTTCAAGAACGGGAGGGCTTTTTCAACTTGATCAAGCAAAGTTCGCCCAGGAGTTTTTTACTCCGGAATACGTGGATTATTTTCACTCCCTATCCTTTGAACAGCGGCAGAAAAACCTGGAAACACTCGGGGCTCTTAGAAAGGGAATAGATCCTGAAACGCTGACCAGACTCTATACTCAGCTGTATCACAAGACAGTTGCCGGCAGAAAAAGTCACGTCTTGATTAATCCAATGACGGAAGTAAAGGCCGTGGAACGCAGTGGATCAGGTTATAATCTAAAATGTGAACAGCTGCAGGAGGAACAGGAATTCAATTATCATACGGATAAAGTGATACTCGCAACAGGGTACAAACCGAATATTCCGGACTGGTTTATGAAACGTTTTGGGGAGAAAATTAAGTGGGAGGATGAAAGAAGCTTTAAAGTGACACGGGATTATCAGCTCGAATTCAAAGATGAACGTGATCATCACTTTTTCACTCTAACCAACCTTGTCCATTCCCACGGCGCAGGTGCCACCAATCTGGGCTTATCAGTGCATCGTAATGTTCATATAATCAATAAAATCGCTGGAGAAGAATTATATAAAAATCAGGAGCATTCAGCCTTTCAAACATTTTCGATGGCAGATTATTCATAAGTTTACCTCCATTATTGGAGTTATCTAAGGTTTAATATCCATAAATTGGGGAACATGAAATTTGTGACTTTCTTTAATACATTCAAGGAGTGATAGCAATATGAGTAAAATTGCATGCGTTATGACGTCATTGTTTGAAGATGTGGAATACACTCAGCCTGCTGATGCTTTCTCCAAGCAGGGGCATGAAGTGACTACGATTGAATGGGAAGCAGGAAAAGAAGTGACTGGAAAACAAGGTCAAACGACGGTTACAATTGATTCTTCCATTGATGATGTCAAAGCCGAAGACTTCGATGCTCTGTTTATTCCTGGCGGCTTCTCTCCTGACCAGCTTCGCGGTGATGAGAAATTTGTTAAATTTGCGAAGCATTTCATGGATGAAAAGAAACCCGTTTTCGCGATCTGCCACGGTCCGCAGCTGCTCATTACAGCAAAATCGCTGGAAGGGCGTTCTGCGACAGGATTTAAATCCATTGCGGTCGATATGGAATATGCAGGTGTTAAGTTTAAAGATGAAGAAGTTGTCGTATGCGGCAATCAGCTAGTAACCAGCCGTCAGCCGGATGATATCCCAGCGTTCAATCAGGAAGCCAATAAACTTCTTAACTAATATCAATAAGAGTAAGGAATATGTAAGGAAAGCCGCCAGGGAAATCCTCCTTGGCGGCTTTCTTGATTACTATCAATGAATTATAGAATTTTTAACTATCTTCCAGAGTCGTATAGTGTGCGATCGTCGAATAAACTATAATAAGATAAAAAGAAGGATTAAAATGATCGGGGGGAGTCATATGATTGTAAATGAAAAAGAGGATCATTTTTTATTAATCGCACAGCATGATCACGCTTTAGTATCCGGAGAAATTGTATTGCATTGGAAAAAGAAATTCTTGCTTCGTTCAAAACTTCGTGAAGAAGCTGACTGGGCTGTTTCTCAACACGACCGAGCATGGATTCCGCTGGATCGACATCCGAGGTGGAATGAGGAGAAAGAACGTCCTTATTCATTTATTGATTATCCTTTAACAGATAAGCTTCAGGCTTATCAAAACGGAATTCAGGAAGTAGCTGAACGGTCCAACTATGCAGCTATGCTGTGCAGCTCTCACTATCAGTCGTTTTTTTCCAAAGATGATAAAGATCCGGTTATTCAGCAGTTTATTGAGGAGGAGGAGAACCGAAGGCAGGAGCTGGAAGCAGCCATGAAAATGGAAGTTCCTTCTGACATTTACCAGCTTCACTTCGAGCGGCTTCAATTCTGTGATGACCTGTCTTTGTATGTTTGCATGCAGGATCCCGGGATCGCAAAAGTGGAAGAAGTCTCCTGGTTTCGTAACGGCTTCCGACAGCAATTTGATGTAGCACCGGAAGGCATTATGCCAAAATGGCTGGATGAAGAAAGGGTAGCTCTGGACCCATTTCCTTTTGAGCACGAGTTTGAAGTAAGAATTCCATATCGTATTGTATATAAGAGTGAAGTTGAGGAGCATGGGATAGAGAAAGCTTATCACGATGCAGAAGTCCGTGAGCGTGCTGTAACATTTGTAGGCAAGTGAAGAAGGCAGCTGATACAGCTGCCTTCTTTCTGATTTATTCATTTTTTACAATGTTAAAGTTACTGTTTAATAGCTCCCAGTTTTGCGGAAAGGAGAGGCCGAGCTTCCAGTAGCTGATGCCTTTTAAATTCAGTTCTTTTATTAGATCGAATTTTTCCTGGATCGACCTGGCATCCTCAAACCATACTTCGTGTTCGTTCCCCTCAGTATCATAGTAAGTAAAATATGGAGCCTGTGCTTCATCGTCGTAGGAAATCGCAGCGTTGTTTTCCCGGGCCAGTTGAATGGCGCGTTGAGGACTAACGGCTTCAGCAGTGTCTTCTCCTACTTCAAAAGGCAAAGTCCAATCATATCCGTACAAATTCTGTCCGAGCAGTATTTTTTCAGGCGGCATTTCAGTTAAAGCATATTCGACGACTTCCCTGACATTATTAATAGGGGACACAGCCATAGGTTCACTGCCGCTGTACCCCCATTCATATGTCATTAACACGACAAAGTCAACGATTTCTCCGTGGGCTTGATAGTCATGCGCTTCATACCATGCTCCTTCTTGCTCTGCGCTTGTTTTCGGGGCAAGGGCCGTCGAAATAAACAGGCCTTCATTTGCCAGGCGCTGTTTTGCTTTTCGTAAAAACTGATTGTACTGTTCACCAAGGTCTGGAGGCAGGAATTCAAAATCAAAGTGAATATCTTGATAGCCAACCTCTTGAGCTGTTTGTATAATGTTATCTAAGATTGTATCCTGCAGTTGTTCATCCGTAAGTATTGTTTCTCCAAGCTCATCACTGAATCCCTCATCTGTTAAATTCGTCACTATCATCATTAAGGATGTGTTATTATTTTGAGCAATCGCAGGAAAGTCGTCGAGTGGTGGTGCTTCTAATGAACCGTCTTCATTTATTCGATAACTAAAAGGTCCCAAATACGTAAGTAAGGCAGCTCTTCGCTCAGCTGAGTTCTTTAAATTCTCGGATACTTGACCCCCGGTTGGTTCAATGTAAGCATTAGATGTAATATCCGTCTTCGGTTCCTGAGGGATGTAGAGACGGTATCCTACAGGCAGCATAGCTCCCGGCTGCAGCTGATTAACCTGGATCAGCTCGTCGACACTCGTGTTAAAAAGCTGGGCAATTTCATAAAGGGTGTCCCCAGGCTGTACAAAATAAAACCGGCCTTCCATAGGGATGACAAGTGCTTGACCAATAACTAAATCGGACGGTGTTTCGAGCTCATTTGCCTCCACAATTTGATTTGGAGAGACTTCATATAAATTTGCAATTGCATAAACGGATTCCCCTTCGGAAACAACATGGATATGCATAATATAGACACTCCTTCCTCAACTACAATGAATATATGAAAGAACTTGGGCCATTTATACGAAAATATATTGATAATGGAGATGATTTTTTGTCGAACGATGAATACTATATGGGACTTGCTATAGATCAGGCCCGTCTGGCAGAAGAGATCGGTGAAGTTCCTATTGGAGCCGTGATTGTACATAACGGCGAGGTCGCAGCTGCGGGGTACAATAAGCGTGAAACTTCTCAATTAGCTTCCTCCCATGCAGAATTTATTGCTATTGAAGAAGCGAATCAGAAAATAGGAAGCTGGAGGTTAGAAGATTGTACGCTTTATGTCACTCTGGAACCTTGTCCGATGTGTGCCGGTGCGATCGTTCAATCGAGAATACCACGTGTCGTTTATGGAGCCTCTGATCCGAAAGCGGGCTGTGCGGGTACATTAATGAATCTGCTGCAGGAAGAGCGGTTTAATCATCAGGCTGAAGTAACGGCAGGTGTCCTTGGCGAGCAATGCGGCCAAATGCTGACCCTTTTTTTTAAAGAACTGAGAGCCAAACGAAAAAAGAAATAAATTGGAAACAATTATATAAATGTAACCATTGCATTTTTTGATAAAACTCGCTATACTTGAAAATACCGTGCTAAGCGGGGAGGTAGCGGTGCCCTGTACTCGCAATCCGCTATAGCGAGGCCGAATCCCCACTCGAGGTGGTTCGAATTCAAGGTCTGCCTCATGAGAGTGGTGTTGACACCCAGGTCCTGCGCAACGGGAACCAGTGAACCCTGTCAGATCCGGAAGGAAGCAGCAGTAAGCTGATCATCCCGTGTGCCGCGGGAGTGCCTGGGTCGAGCCATGAACATGAGTAACGCTTGGGTTCGAGCCATCGAAAGTGGGTGCACGGTTACATATACTAAAGAAGAGCTGCTGTTATAGCAGCTCTTTTTTTTGTAAAGGCGGCAGGAAAACGAGCGGCTTTCACTAGGAGTACCCCGTTTACAATTTAAAAATAAAAAACGGTGAAATCTCACCTTATTTTCACATGACGAATCGCCGGTATTATTAAATATAACCCTCGCCGTAAAGGAAGGAGCAGGCCTTGCTTCTAAAGGTTCACATCCCATCCTTAAATCAGTTATAATAAATGAGAGACTAAAAAGGGAGCGCGGTTGAATGAGTTATCAGGCACTGTATCGTGTTTGGCGGCCTAGAAACTTTGAAGATGTAGTGGGACAAGCCCACATTACGCGAACGCTGCAAAATGCGATCGCCCAGGATAAATTTTCTCATGCCTATTTATTCTCAGGCCCTCGTGGTACAGGGAAGACCAGTGCGGCAAAGATTTTTTCGAAAGCTGTAAACTGTGAACAGGGTCCGGCAAAAGAGCCTTGTAATGAGTGTTCCGCCTGTCTTGGTATTCAAGATGGCTCGATTTCAGATGTCATTGAAATTGATGCTGCCTCGAATAACGGAGTGGAACAGATCCGCGAAATTCGCGATAAAGTCAAATACGCCCCAAGCGCTGTCTCTTATAAAGTGTATATTATTGATGAGGTGCATATGCTTTCCATGGGAGCCTTCAATGCATTGTTGAAGACATTGGAAGAACCTCCTAAGCATGTCATCTTTATTTTAGCTACAACGGAACCTCATAAAATTCCGCTTACGATTATTTCACGGTGCCAGCGGTTCGACTTCAAACGGATCACCCAGCAGGCGATGGTGGACCGCATGGAGAAAATTGTAGACGCGGAAAACGTGTCGATCGCCCGGGAAGCATTGGAGATCGTAGCGCTCTCAGCTGAGGGCGGAATGCGTGATGCCTTAAGCTTATTAGACCAGGCAATCTCTTATAGTGAAGACCAAGTTCTGGTTGAAGATGTATTGGCGGTCACAGGTTCTGTTTCGCAGCGGAAGCTTTCAGAAGTGATTGAGGCCCTTAACGATAAAGAGATTAATCAAGCGTTAAGCATTGTGGACGAGCTGATCCAGCAGGGGAAAGACCCCGGCCGCTTTGTTTTTGACCTCATTTACTATCTTCGGGATATTTTACTTTACCAAAGTGCCCCTGATCTTGAGCACAACCTGGAAAGAGCGATCCCCGATGAGTCATTTAAAAGTCTGGCCGACCGTTTACAGTCTCAATGGGTTCAGCAGACGATCCGTGAGTTCAATAAATGCCAGCAGGAGATGAAATGGACGACCAGTCCTAAAGTATTTATCGAAATTGCTATCTTAAATATTGTCGACACGCCGCCCGCTGCTGTTGAAGAGAGTCATGACTCAGAAGCTGTAACGAAGCTTTCTCAAAAGCTTGAGAAGATGGAGCAGGAACTGGCACAGCTTAAAGCAAACCCTCCTGCACAGTCAGGAGGGGCGGCACAGGCTCAATCTCAAAAGCGCACACCTGCACGATCGAACAAAAACGGGTATAATGTTCCTTATGATCGGATACGAATGGTGTTAAGTGAAGCATCTAAGGACGAATTGAAGCAGGTTCAGGGGCAGTGGCCCGCTTTTATGGATCGACTTAAGCAAAGTAATGCACCTGCTCATGCTATATTATTAAACAGCAAGCCGAGTGCTGCTTCTTCTAAAGCGCTGATCGTAGCATTCCGATATGATATTCATTGTTCATTAGCTCTTGAACATCAGAAAACGATTGAACCGATGCTCACTGAATTTACAGGTAAACCGTTAACGGTGATCCCCATTCCCGTTCAGAAATGGAAAGAGCTTCGTGAAGAATATGTCAGAAAACAAAAAAACAACAGCGATGAAGAAGGCAGCGAACCTTCTAATGAGGAAGGTAAAGAAGAAGACCCCCTCATTTCAGAAGCAAGAAAGCTTGCAGGCGATGACCTTATTGAAATCCAAGATTAATGAAAGATATTAAAGGAGGAGTTTTACCATGCGTGGTGGAGGAAACATGAACAATATGATGAAGCAAATGCAGAAAATGCAGAAGAAAATGATGAAGGCTCAAGAAGAGCTTTATGAAATGTCATTTGAGGCAACAGCCGGCGGCGGAATGGTGAAAGTATCTGCCAATGGAAAGAAAGAAATTACGGATGTTGAAATTAATGAAGAAGTAGTGGATCCAGATGATGTGGAGATGCTTCAGGATTTAATTATTGCAGCAACAAACGATGTTTTAAAACAAGTAGACGATAAAACAAATGATACGATGGGTGAATTCACGAAAGGGATGCCTGGAGGAATGTTCTAGGAGGAGTTTCCATGTATTATCCAGAACCAATATCAAAACTGATCGACAGTTTTACGAAGCTGCCAGGGATAGGCCCTAAGACGGCTGTCCGCCTGGCTTTTTTCGTCCTTGAAATGGAAGAAGATGACGTGCTCGACTTCGGGAAAGCGCTGGTGAATGCTAAGCGGGAACTAACTCATTGCAGCACCTGCGGACATATTACGGATCAGGATCCGTGCTCGATCTGTCAGGATGAAGCACGCGATTCTTCTATTATTTGTGTAGTTCAGGATCCTAAGGACGTCATCGCTATGGAAAAAATGAAAGAGTTCAGCGGTAAATATCATGTGCTTCATGGCGCAATTTCTCCGATGGATGGTATAGGCCCTGAAGATATTAATGTACCCAGTCTCATCAACAGGCTGAAGGATGAAGGGGTGGAAGAGCTGATCCTGGCCACCAACCCTAATATTGAAGGGGAAGCTACAGCGATGTATATTTCAAGACTCGTTAAGCCTTCCGGTATCAGAATGACGAGGATCGCTCATGGTCTCCCTGTTGGCGGCGACCTGGAGTATGCAGATGAAGTAACGCTGTCTAAAGCACTTGAAGGACGGCGGGATTTATAAAAAGGAACTTCCATTGAGGAAGTTTCTCCTTTTTATACTATAGGAAAGTTTCATAAGAACATTGATAGGTAGTGGTCTTCTTCCTTTATCCATTATATAGTTGAAAAAGGAAAGCATGCTGTTTGTTAATGTGACATAAAGGGTGGATCATCTTGTTAACGAAGAAAAAAGTTAAAAAGAAAGCCATGGACCAAAAGTTATTAGCAGACATTAAACGATTGAAATATGAATGGGAAACACTCGAGAACATAATTGAACATAGCATAGAACCTAGCGAAGAAGGCTTATTGGACTTATCTCTGGCAAAAGCTAAATATTTTTACTTACTTAGAGAAGCAAGACATCGAAACATTAACGCTCTATCATAAATAATGATCATACCCTCTCGTGTACGCACATAACTTGTACTAAGAAAAGTTATTCGCACAGGGGGATTTTTTATGGATCCGGTATTAGTCGTTCTATTACTAGGCCTTGCCATACCTTTATTGTTAATTGTAGGAATGCCAGCTTCACCAATTAAATGGGTGGGACGAGCATTAATGAGAGTGGTCATTGCCGTGATATTGTTGTTTTTCGTGAATCTGTTTGGGGCTCAATTTGGACTTCATATTCCGATTAATGTGTTTACCACAGCTGCTTCGGCATTGCTTGGTCTTCCAGGAGTGCTATCCCTGGTAGCTATTCACATATGGGTCTTATAAAGGGCATGGGGAGTTCCTCAGCCTTTTTGTTTGGAGAAATTTATTTTTTTATTAAAAAAGGGTTGCATATATTTTGGAGTACGTGGTATATTATTTCTTGTCGCGTTAAGAGAGCGGCAACGGCACAGAAAGCCGGAACAAAAAAATCATAAAAAGTTGTTGACTTCAACTTGATATGATGATATATTAATTAAGTCGCCATTTTGAAGCGGCAAACGAAAATTTGATCTTTGAAAACTGAACGAACCAACCAGTACGTCAATTCTTTTTATAATATAGAAGGAAGTAAAACAAGCACATTCGGTGTGCAGAGCTAAAGGATCTTCAACGAAGTTCGCAACGTCCTGTTGCAACGTTGAAGTCAGTGCATCCGTGCACAAGTAAGTCATTCTCAACTTTTATGGAGAGTTTGATCCTGGCTCAGGACGAACGCTGGCGGCGTGCCTAATACATGCAAGTCGAGCGCAGGAAACCAGCTGATCCCCTTCGGGGGTGACGCTGGTGGAATG